>CAYQBN010000001.1:0-185987 GCA_964415795.1 uncultured Spirochaetales bacterium
AAGCGAAACCGGAGCCGGCGCCCGCACCCGAAGCGAAACCGGAGCCGGCGCCCGCACCCGAAGCGAAACCGGAGCCGGCGCCCGCGCCCGAAGCGAAACCGGAGCCGGCGCCTGCGCCCGCACCTGTCCCCAAACAGAAACCGACGCCCTCTGCCAAACCGGCATTACAACCGAAATCGAATCCTACCGTAAAACCTGCAGGAGCCTCCTTCGAGAAATTGGTGGCCGAAGGCAATCAGGCGATTGCCGAACAGCGTTTCAACGACGCCATTCACTCTTACAAGGATGCACTCAAACTCAACCCGCGTGCCGGAAAAGTTCATAAATACCTTGGCATCGCCTATGCTTCGATGGGTAACGCTGCCAAGGCATGCGAACATTACAAGAAGTACCTCGCGATGGTGCCTGACGCTCCCGACCGCGCACAAGTCGAGCAACTGACCGCCGACTGCCCCTGAGGGGCACTCATGTTCCTCCGGATTACCGCTGGATTCCTCAGAGGACGCAAGATACCTCTCGCCGACGAGGCGATCCGTCCCACTGAGGAGAAGGTGCGCGCGGCGCTCTTCAATACGCTCTTTGCGCTCCGTGACCTCGACGGTGCTCTTTTCTACGACCTGTTCGCCGGAAGCGGCGCAGTGGGCATCGAGGCGATAAGCCGTGGTGCCGCAGAGGTCGTTTTCACTGAACGTGACCGGAAACGGGTCCGTTTTTTGGATGAACGACTCTCGGCGCTCGGCATTGCCGATCGCGCTCGGGTGGTCTGCGCCGACGCCTTTTCATCGCGGATAAAGGAAATCCTTCCCCGCCCTGCCGATATCGTTTTCATTGATCCTCCTTATGCCGAGAGAGAACGACTCATGCCGCTCGCCGCACAGTGTATCCGGGAACAAATCGTGGCACCTGAAGGCGTTCTCATTATCGAGAGTGATTGTCCTCTGCCGGATGATGTAGAAGGGTGGCAGAAAAAAGAAAAGCGCTATGGGGACACTTATCTATCGTTCTTCATACGGAGAGAATCATGCTGATGAGATTTTGCTTTGCCCTTGTTTGTTTCGTCACCCTCGCCGCATGTTCCGGCGGAAGCGAGACAAAACCTTCTTTCGATGCCGATACGCTCCTGCAACCCGACGGCGCCGAGAATCTCCCTGACGCCGACAGCGGAACCGATGAAGGATTCGATAATATCACCGAAGAAGACTCTGGCACTACGGATGAGGACGTGGTAACCTTCGATCCTGACGAGATCGCACTCTCCGACGAAGATACCGACGCGGCGAGTGGGGAACCGTGCACCGTGCTCTTCGGGAGTCCGAACGAAAAAACGGGGCTCACCGCCGAGCAGTGTCAGCCACGGTGCAACTGCGAGGGTAAGTTTTTCGAGCCGCCGGCCTACACCGAGGAGGACATCACAGCGCTCCTCGCGATGGTGCCGGTCAATCCCCCCGCGGAGTTGACCGAAAACCCCTACGAAAAGCCCGAGGAACATCAGCCGATACCGGGAACGGTCTGCGGACTTATTCGCGACGACAGCGTTTTCAACGGCTACCGGCTCGAAACCTTCGCAAGCGAACAAGCGGCACTCGCGGCGGGTGCGTATCTCACCCACTGGGACGCCTGCGGCGTCTGCTCGACGCTCGCCGACCTCGTCGTCTACATGCGCCACCCCGATCTCACCGATCCGGTACGCCAGTGCGGCATCAACAACCTCGGCAACAAAGACGGGAACATCGCCTGCCTCCAAGAACTCGGCTTTACCCTGCCGTGCGCCCAGATCTGGTACTACAACACCCAGAACACGCAGAAGGAGTGCTTCTCGGTCTGCATGGCGGCGCTCGACAAGCCCTATCACAACCCCGACGGATCGCTCAACGACTGCTTGCTCTGCGACGAGGAGAAATCGGGCGCAGTCTTCAAAGCGGTGGCAGGACGCACGCGGCGCAACACCGGTCTGCCCTCATCCATGTGCCGTCCCTGTGACGAGGTCCAGCCGGTCTTCCATTATTATTGGTAGGGGCGCGGACACGCCCGGGGCAGATCAGTTGCCGTCCCAGCCGGCAATGCGGGCGAAGAGCCACCATGCGGCGCGCCCCTTCAGCACACAGTTGAGCTTCGCCTGTTCGGGGCTGTCGGAATGGGCGCATTCGGTGCAGAGACCGGTAAGCGTCGCGAGTTCCGAATCGGGATTCTCGGAGATCCATTCGACCGCCCAGTTGCCGTCGTCGTAATCGAGATTGTCATACATGCCCTGATCCCAGAAATAATTCCCGTCGGGGTCATGCGCCTCGATGTCGGCGAAATCGAACAGTATCCGCTCGTGCTCGGCGCAGTGCTGGCGGATGAGCGTGTTGTTGTAGTGGATGCCGTTCTCGGTCATGTCCTCGCCGGTTCCCTCTGAATGCCCCGTCATGAACACGAAGATCACCGGATGATCCGCCGCACGCGGTTCGGTGCCGCCGGGACCGTATTCGGCGATGAGTTTCTCCATGTTGTCGACATACCGCTGGGCATCGTGGCCGTTTATCGAGCACCATGACCACATGACGACATTGATATGGTAGTTGTTCGGATCGTCAAGAAGCGCACGGGTCTGAACGACCCACGGAGTATCGCCGTTCTCATCCACCCAGTCGCCTTGACTGAGGTCAGCCGCCTCACCGGGAATGCCGTAGTCGTCAAGATCGAGTCCTGCCGAGCCATCGTCGCTCCACTGATAGGTCGTCCCGAAAGGACCATGAGCCATGAGCGCATTCATGCCAGAAATGAGTTGACTGCCGTGGGAGGTGTGTTGATAGGCGATGTGGAGGTTGTTCTTCGCCGCGGTTATCCATTCCGAGGGGATCGCAGACAAATCGGTGTTCGTATGGCCGATGACCATGCCGCCGCCGGCCACGGCATCGGTGTCGGTCGCCGTTTCGTCAGTGACCGTTTCGTCAGTGACGACCTCGTCGGTGACGGCGGTGTCGGTCGCCGCTTCATCGGTCACGGACTCGTCGGTGACCACGGTATCGGCATCGTTCGGCACAGGGCCGTCGAACACGATGTCGGTGTCGTTACCGCTGCTTTTCGTGCCGTTACAGGCGCACAAGAGCGCAAGCAACATCGTCGCAGAGATGCCCATAAATCTTTTCATCTTGTCTTTCCCCGATCGTTGATGAACAAAATGATGGTACGCCACGAACGGATGATTGTCAAGGCTCGGAACTCGGCCCTTGCAAGCGCCGCGGGTCGCGGCCCATCTCGTCGAGTTCCGCCATTTTCTTTTGCGGATCGCCCAGTCCGAGTGAGAGAAGCCGCTCGCCTTGCGGACGCACCTGCCGCTCGTAACTGCCGACCGCCTTGTCGTAGTGCTCGTTCATTGAGCGGAGCGCGTTCCCCATCTTGTCAAGGTGCTCGGTGAAGGTGGCGACCCGCCGGTAGAGTTCTTGGGCCGCCTCGCCGATGGCGCGCGCGTTCTCTGCTTGTTCCGACTGCTGCCAACTGACGCTCACCGAGCGGAGAAGCGCAATGAGCGAGGCAGGTGTCGCGAGGAGTATCTTCTTCGACGCGGCCCACACGATGAGATCGCGGTCGGCCTCGAGCGCCGCGCTGAAGAGCGACTCGGCGGGAAGGAAGAGAACGACATGGTCGAGCGCGTTGGGGAACTGACGAGGGTAATCGCGCTTCGCGAGCGCATCGATGGTCGCCTTGAGTTTTCGGGCGTGTTCGGAAAGAAGCCGCTGGCGTTTTTCGAGATCGCTCTCGTTCACCGCGGAAAGGAATTCAAGATCGGGGACTTTTGCATCAACGATGATGACGCGGTTCCCCGGGAGGTGAACGATGAGATCGGGACGCCCCTCATCACCGCTTACCTGTTCGACGAAATCGCAGTGAGCGCTCATGCCGGCCGCCTCGACGACCCGCCGCAGGGTCTCCTCGCCCCACTTGCCGCGCGCCTGTCCCGCCGAAAGAACCTGTCGGAACTTTTGCGTCGCGTCGGTGAGTTCCTGACTCCGTTTGCTCAAGTCCTCAAGTTGTTTTTTTACCTCACCGAGCGCACTCTGTTGCTGGTGTTCGCTCTGCTGGAGCCGCTGTTGGTAGATCTTCAACTGCTCTTCGAGCGGTTTGAGCGCCGCAAGACGCACCTTCTCGAACTCCTCCTTTGCGAGGTTCACGACCGCGGGTGCCTGTTCCTTTATCTGGTCGGCCGACAGCGCTTTGAACGACTCCTTGAGCGTCGCGATGCGCCGCTCTTCCTGTTCTCTGAGATCGGCGATCTGGCGGTTGAACAACTCCTCCTGTGCGGCAGCCCGGGCACGGATCTCTGCCGTCTCGGCGGCAAGGCGCGCCGCGGCGATACGCGAGGCGACGAACCATCCGGCGCCAAAACCGATGACCATGGCGACGATGATGGCGATCAGTTCCATTATCTCCTCCCTATACCTGTTCTACCGGGTTTTTCTCATCGTCCACAAACAAAAGATAGGCTTCGACAGGACGCCCGGGGAAGAGATCCACGAGCATCTTTCGATACTTTTTCATTTGGTCACGGTACTTCTCGAGAAGTGTCCCGCTCCGATGGCCAGTTTTGTAGTCAATGAGCGTGATGCGGTCATCCGCGATGATGAGGCGGTCGACGATACCGAATGTCTCGCGGTTCGACAGGTGCTGTTCGGAGAGCACCTTCCCGGGACGCGAGAGTATCGTACGAACTGTGGCGTCACGCAGAAATCGGGCGAGCACCTTCAGTTCCTCGTCGGTAAGATCGATCGTTTTCGGCAAATCGAGTTTCGGCGAAAGTTTAGCCAACGCCGCGTGTATCCTGATGCCGCGTTCGATGCCCGCCTCGATCTCGGCCGAACGGAAGGCTGGATCCATCTCGTCGGTGCTCGATGACTTTGCGACGGGGGTAAGCGTCGCCGGGGAGAGGTCCTCACGATCTTCCGGCTTTTTCGATACAGCGCCATAATCATGCCGGTGACCGAACTCGGTCTTTGCGAAACCGGAGATCGGTTCCCGTGCGGCGTCGACCATCATCTCTCCGAACCCTTTCACCTCTCCATCCTTGTTCGCCCTCACGAGAATGGTAAGGCTCTGTTTGGCACGGGTCGCAGCGACATAGAGCAGGTTCGCCGTTTCGGCGCTTTTTCTGCCTGCTCCCTCCTCGGCAGCCCGGGCGATGGCGCGTGCCTCGGCGATCGGCGCCGTCCCAAGGAAATCGAGTTTCATCGGCGACAGATCGAGCGGACAGTTGTCGCGCGGATCGGCGAGTCCCTCGTCCTTTTCTTTTTCTTTCCACAGCACGAAGACATGGGGGAACTCGAGCCCCTTGGCACCGTGCATCGTCGCCAGTTTCACCCGGTCGGAATGCTCCCCTTCCGGCACGGTGACGAGGTTCCCTACCGTCCGGAGGTATTTCAGGAAATCAGCGGCACTTTGGGCACCGGGGCGGTCGAAATAAAGTTCCCCTTCGTTCCACAGCGTTTCGACGACCGATCGCGGGAAATGCGGCGCAAGTTCGCTGATCGCCGCGGCGATAACGGCGAAGCGATGCGGTTGTGCACGACGGGCCATCTCGGCGGTCAAACGGCGTACGACCTCGATGAGATCGCCATAGCCAAGTTCCGCGAGCGCCCGTCCCACGAACTCCTCCCCGCCGCCGAATATCGCCGCGAGCGCGAGGTAGAGCGCCGTCCCTTCGCGTAGCGAGAGCAGTTCGCGTCCCGTAAGGTCAGACGTGCCGATCGGTGGTTCGCCGTTCGCTCCCGGTTCGGACAGTTTCTTCGCCGCCTGTACAAGGTGCCTGTGTGTACGGCACAGGACGGTGATGTCGCCCCACGCGCAGTTCGTCTCGGCCTGCCGTTTCCGTATCTCCGCAACGAGCGTTTCATAGAGCGGTCCGTCGGCGCTTCCGGAACAGGCGACCGGTATCACCGCGACCGAGGAAAGGCCAGCGTACGGCTCTTTCCGCTTATCGGCCGGCGGCGCCTCTTGTCTGTCACCAGCGCTTTCGGTGCCGGCGAACAGTCTCTTGGTGAGGTTGTTGAAAAAGGCAATGAGGAGCGGGGTTGAACGCCAGTTATATTTGAGTCGGTCGGTGTGAAGTTGTCCCGAACGAACAAGCGGTGCAAGCCACCGCTGCAGCCGGTCAGGGTCGGCACCACGCCAGCGGTAGATCGACTGTTTCCAGTCACCGACGAAAAAGAGCGATCGCGCTCCCCTTCCCGTTTCACCGATGTCGGCGGCAATATCCTCCAAAAGCGGTTTCAGAAGGTCCATCTGCATCGCCGAGGTGTCCTGAAACTCATCAAGCAGAAGGTGCGCCGTCCGGTGGTAGCCCCGTTCGTAGATGCGAGCCATCAATTCAGGGCGGTCGGTGACATTATCGCCGTCGAGGGCCAAAAGTTCGCGCGGCACATCGTCGAAGAAGCGACGATCGAGTTCCCGTTTGACTGCTTCGACCGTCGCCATACGCAGTTCGCTGAAGTGTTTGAGGAGCGCGCTCCGGAGCCGCGCGGTGTTGATAAGATACTCGGCGAGGAGCCGCCTCATGGGCGGATAAAGTTCCCTCAGTTTCGCGTAGGCGGCGGTCTTCCGGTCAGAAGCAGCGACATCTACCTGTTCCACATCGGTTTTGAGGAATAGCGCTTTTGAAAGATCAACCTCATCGAGCGATCGCGATAAAGGCGTTACTACCTGTTTACGGAGATTGCCCTTTGTCTCCTCTGCCACCGATGCAACCTCCTCGCGCAGTTTGTCGTATGCCGCCCTGATGCGTTCCTGCTTCGCCCGGAGCTCATCCACAAGGTCAGACGGGCACTCCCACGCCGCGAGCGCATCGCGGTTCTCGTCGAGTTCGCGTAGGAGTTCCTCGGGCATGATCTTCAGGATGCGCGACGCGATGAGTATCCGCTCGGTGTCGGCGACGACCGCCGGATGGGTGAAGAACCGCTCACCGGCGAGTTTCTCGATGATCTTCTTTTCATGTTCGTCTGCCATCTGCGGCACATACTCTTCGGTAGCGAGAATCTGGTGGAACAGAGAGTCTATCGTCGAGTAGCGGACCTGCGCTGCCCGCATGAGAAGGCGCAATTTCACCGCCGGATCGCTTTCTTCCGCCGTTATGTTGTCGAGTATCCGCTTTTCCATCTCGGCCGCCGCCGCGTTGGTGAAGGTAATGGCGACGATGAGCGCCGGATCGCCCGCGATGAGTTCGCGCACCACCGCGGTGAGTTGATGGGTCTTTCCCGCCCCTGCCGAGGCGGTCATGAGGTAACTCGTTCTCATTTCGGCCTCCCGATACGGTAGAGGTCGGGCCGCAGGCAGAGCGCCTTGTAGGGGCAGAAAGTACAGGCGGCGGCGCGGTAGTTCGGCGTGAAGCGATCGAGCGCTATCGTGTGGTCGAGCCGTCGGGCAAGGGCATCCAGCGTATCACGTCGCCGTTCGATCTCCACGGCCGGAAGTTCGACGACATACTTTCCCCGGTCGCCGTTCCGGAGGAGGATGTAGGCGGCATCGAGATCGCCCTCTTTCGCACGGCCGTTCTCGATGAGGAGATGGACATAGAAGAGCAGTTGAAAATGATCGTTGAGACCGTTCGGGTCTTCGACTTCCGCGATAAGTCCCTCCTTTTTGATCGAGTCCACGGCATCTTTGTACTTGAGGTCGGCGACCAGTTTCCGCCCGCCCCGCTCCTGCAGACGATCGATCCGGCCGGTGAGGCGATATGTGCCTCCGAACATCGCTTTCAACGACAACTCGGTTTCGGTCACCGACTTCGAAAAAAGCACCGGATCGCCGCTTTCCCGCTCCCAGCCGGCGATCTCGTCGAGATAGCTCCGGATGATCGCCTTTCGGACCATGCGGTCAGGTACTTTCCGGGCGATCTCGGGATCGCTCTCCCAGCGCTCGTCGAACACCGGTCCCCAACAGTCGAGCGGGTTGTCACTACCTTTCAAGGCGGCGAAAAATCCATGCAAGAACAGCCCGATAGCCATATTGACGGAATCCTCATCCTCGAAACAGGCAGGCGGTTCGAGTCTCTCTATCTCCTCGATAACGAAGCGGAACGGACACGAAAGAAAAAGCGGCAGGCTCGAGAACGACCACTCGTAATGCTCCAATTTCTGGCGCAGGTCATCGTTGTTCTCGATGGAAGGCGCTCCCGACGGCGGCACGAAGGGGGTTGCCCGCATCGTCCGTTTCACCGGTTTCTCTCCGAACTCGACCGAAAGGAAGGCGAAATGGGGCGACGGCGCCTCACCCGCCACTTTGTCGTAACGGGCGGCGATATGGGCGCTATGCCCGAAGGAGAGGAACTGTCGAAGCAAAAGATCGTCGGCCTCGAACTGCGCCTTGTAGATACGCGGCAGATGGACGAGGTTGAGGAACGGGCCGGTGAACGGCTTTCGCGGGAAGATGTCGCGGTCCATTGGCAGGATGATCGCGCGCTCATACGGGATGCCGATGGCGTTCCCGAGGCCGACCACCTGCACTGGCGCGGTCCGCTTTCCCGGAAGATGCAGTTTCTTCGCCGCGACGAAGTGTCTGGCGAGCGGTTCCCATTCATTTCCCATGAGCGGTTTGAGGTGCTCTATCTCGTCGATGAGCGAGACCGCCGCTTCAAAGGCGCTCCGCTCCGCGTCATCAAGGTCGTGCCACCGGTCGGCGAGTTCGGCCGTGAGCTCGCGTCGCACCGTACCCAGTGACCGGTGTTCTTCTATCGCCGTCATCAACCGGTGAGCCGCCGTGAAGGGAGAGAACGGTACCCATGGGACGAAGTTGACGGCATCGCCAAGCGGACGGAACAGCATCTGCCACAGGTAGAAGGAAAGGGTTTCGTCGAGCACTACGATAAAGAGTTGCTCCCCCTCCCCTTTACGGCCAAGGAACTGCTCTATCTCACGGGAGACGAACGCCGCCACCGCCGGACGATCCTCCAGTTCGGAGAACGACACCCGCCCCGCCGCGGCCCGTTCTTCGGGGACCCCGAGGCGGCGGACAAGGGAAAGCGCCGAGTCGTAATCGGGCGATTCCTCCGGCATGGCGGGGCCGAAGAGCGGCGCATCGATGAACCGAGACCCCTCCGGGATGCGGGAAAAGAACCGCTCATGTGCCAGCGTCATGGTCGGCAATCCGACGAAAAGTTCGCTCTCGCGCGGCGAGAGTTCCGCGAATACTTGTTCCTCGAACGGCGCGTAAAAACGGCCCTCTGCTGCAAGCGATTCCCTGAATGCCGCCATTATCGCAAAAAACTGGGCTATGCGTTCCCGCTGTTCGGGGCCGATACGGTCAAGGCGCCCCAACTCTTCCTCGGTCACCGAGAAACGGGCGATGAGAGACAAAAACTGCAGGAGCCGCTCGGTATCCGTCGGGGGCGGGGGCGGGAGTTTCTTTTCTTTTCTGTACTCCCGATGCATCGCATGAAAGCGAACGAACGCCTCGTCTTCGGAGATCGGGACACGGCCGGTCTTCTCGGCAATGCGCCGGCTTTTGTAGTCATCGAATTCGAGAACGGCGGGCATGAGACCACCGAGCTCCCGATGAAGAAGATAGTGGGCACTGTCGCGGCCCGCTCCGCTCATCGAAACAACCGTGAAGGCCGTATAGTCGGGATGATGCGGCTTCAAGGCGGCACACAACCGCCCCAGCGCACCGAGTCGTTCCCTTCGTTCCTGCACGAAATCCTCCGCTCTGACAGAGACTTCATCATACCGGCCACCGCGCTCCGCTGTCAAGGAAGCGGTGACCTTGCTTTGTATTATACCCCAAGGCAGGGACACCGGCTGTCACGGTAGTAAAGAATGTTAACTAAACCGCGCGAGGTACTCCTCGACGCTTTCGGCGCGGCTGATGAGGTGTGCCATCCCTTTGTCACAGAGCACCTCGGCGGGGCGGAGACGGCCGTTGTAGGCGAACGCCTTCGTCGCGCAGTAGGCGCCGCAGTCATGGAAAACGACGATATCGCCTTCAGCAACTGCGGGAAAGGGAATGTCATTCACAAAAATATCGGTGTTCTCGCACAGGCGGCCGCAGAGCGAAGCAAGACCAACCGGGCTTTCTTTGCCGACGACGCTGACACGATGGAACGCCCCGTAGAGCGCCGGTCGCAGAAGAGTGTTCATGCCGGTATCGAGACCGACGAAGCGGCGTTCCCCTTTCTTCACCGCAGTAACCCGCGTCACCAAGTATCCAGCATCTCCTACGACGAACCTCCCCGGCTCGATGCGCAACACGAGTTTTTCGATGCCGTGCCGGGACGAGCAATTACGAATCTCTTCCGCCACAAGGAACGCCGTCCGTTCGAGATCGAGCGGTTCTTCCTCGTCCCGGTAAGGGATCCCGAAGCCGCCGCCGATATCGAGGTACTCTGGCGCCACACCGAGCGGCAGGATCGCCTCTTCCACCGCGCCGCAGAGAAAGCGGGCCATCTCGGCGAAGAACGAGGCATCGCGATTGTTCGACCCGGCCATGAGGTGGATCCCAAAACGACGAAACCCGCGCTCGGAGGCGCGGCGGTATGCCTCTTTCGCTACAGCGAGCGGAATACCGAATTTCGCGTCGGGGCCGCCGGTCACGATACCCGGATAACTCCCCTTCCCCTTACCGGGGTTGATGCGGAACGAAATGACCCCGTCATAGCCGGCAGGCAGACGATCGAGCGACCCGATATCGTCGAGGTTGATCGCCCCGCACCGCGTCGCGGCTTGGAGATCGTCGCGCGATTCATAGTTGCCGGTGTACATCCGGCGTTCCCGAGGAATCCCCGCCCGTTCGGCGATGAGCACCTCGAGCGGCGCCGCACAGTCGGCACCGAGACCTTCCGCGGCAACGAGCGCAACGAGGCGGGGATGAGGGTTCGCCTTCACCGCATAGAACGCCTCGGTATGTGGCCACTCGCGCTGAAAGGATGTCGCGATACGGCGCGCACTGCCCCCTATCCGATCGGCATCATAGCAATAGAACGGCGTTCCGAACACCTGCACAAGGTCGGTAACAGCACAACCGCCGATAGTCGTAAGGTTTTTCATTGTTCCCTCCCCTCTTCAAAGAACGCCGCATGAACGCGCCGAAGCGCTTCGGGAAGATCCTTTTCGGCAAGGACCACCGACAGGTTCGTGTCACTCGCCCCCATGCTCACCATGAGAATGTTGATGTCGCAAAGGACTGAAAAGAAGCGCGCCCCGATGCCCGGTTGACGGCGCATCCCTTCTCCGACGAGCGCTATCTGGGCACAGCCGTGTTCGAGGTGTACTTCACCGAGCGCCGCGAGATCGGCGATGAGCGCATCGAGCCGCGGAGACTCGTCCACCGTCACCGAAACGCTCACCTCCGAGGTAGTGACGACATCTACGATCACCCGGTGTCTCCGGAACACATCGAACAGTGCCGCGAGAAAACCGTAGGCACCGAGCATCCGGTTGCTCCGCACATGAATGACCACGATGCCGCGCTGGCAGGCAACCGCCTTCATGCCGCCCCCTGAGGCTCCCGCGATAATGCGAGTGGCAGGCCCCTCGGGATCGAAGGTGTTGCGAATGATCACCGGAATGCCGCACCGCACCGCCGGTTGGATGGTGAGCGGATGGAGCACCTTCGCGCCGAAGAAGGCAAGTTCCGCTGCCTCATCGTAACTGAGCAACGGCACCGTGCGTGCCGTCGGTATCAGTCGAGGATCGCTCGACATGAGGCCGTTCACATCGGTCCAAATCTCGCACCGATCGGCACCGAGCGCCGCCGCGAAGAGTGCCGCCGAATAATCGGAACCGCCGCGCCCTAGCGTGGTCGTGACACCGTTCTTGGTTGCGCCGATATACCCTCCCGTTACGACGAGAGAATACTCGCAGAGCAGAGGAAGGACCTTTTCGTGCACTGCTACGGCAATCGCCGCCTCGTCGGGTTGAGCCTGACCGAACGAATCGTCGGTGATCATGATCGTTCGCGCATCGAGATGTGGTGCACCGAGAACCGAGGCAACGACAAAAGATGAAACGATCTCCCCCGTCGCTAGGATCGCGTCAGCGGCTCGTGGCGTCACCTCGCCAAGGGTAAGAATGGCAGGAATGAGCGCGCCAAGCCGGATCATTTCCTCCTCACACCGCTCCTTCGCCGCTCCATCGAGCGATAAGTCATTGATAATCGAAGCGCATTTCCCGTCCACGCCCGCGAGCGCCGCGAGAGCGCTCCTTTCGTCTCCCCTTTTAAGAGACTCAATGATTTCAACCAGTCCATTGGTTACCCCCGCGAAGGCCGACACGACGACGAGCCGCATACCTTCCGTTTTCCGCACAATGCGGGAGACCTGCCGTATCGCATCGGCAGAACTCACTGATGTTCCTCCAAATTTGAGCACAGTGGCCATGTGACACTCTCCCTCGTCATTTTACCATCATCATGAGAGGGACGAGTGAAAGGGAAAGATTCGGCTGGGCACCAGAACCCTTCAGAAGCTCTCCACGAACACTCGTGACAGCCGCGGGGATTCAGCCCCATCGTCCAACGCCTGTGACGGCGGTCCGCCACATCGTTTCGGCGCCGATACCCCTCAGCGGGCTTCGCCGGGGAACCGCCCCTCGGCCCGCCTACCTGCTCGGCGCTCCTCTCCTGAAAGCACCGTTACCATAACGACGAGAAGAAGTCCTGTCAATGGGTTAGGACGCAATTTCTTTTCATTGCGAACGGCAAGTCTCTCGAAACATAGAACTTTGTACCGCTCCCGGAAGTTTCAACATTTTTGCACCGCTTGCCGATCCGTCACCGTTTTTGTGAATTTCCCGTCAAGAACTTCAAGGACTTGTTCTTCGTTGGATGATATGCGCGACATATCGTTCGCACCGGTGGTTCACGCAAGGTGGCGGAAAAAACCGCCAAAGGCTTTTTCACAAAAATGAAACAAAAAACGGAGAAAGCGACGATGTTGAAAGTCTGTTGAAAAAGTTGTTCCGTTCAGAAACTTTTTGATTCTTTGATATCGTACCCGTAATCGGGTTTCCAAAACTTGTCTTTTTTCTTCAGATTAGACACCGCCGCCTTCTCGGCCTCCTTCTGGGAATTTTTGTGGAAACCGAACCCGTGGCTCCAGCGCGCCTCTCCTTTATGTTCATAGGCAGCAAAAATGACAACATAAACACCGTGGTCCATCGCGGTGCTCGCCGGTGATGAGAACTTCACATTACCAAGATTCTGCTCTTTGACCTGCTCTTTGAGTTTCTTGATCGCCTCCGCGGCAGCGGCGCTTGCGCTCGCTTTGTCTTTCTGGAAGAAGGTCCACGTGGAACAGTTGCCCTCCTTGTCTATCGCCTCGGCAAAGGCGGCCCCGGCAAAGAGCGGCAGGGTAAAAAGAAGCACACTTACGATGAGCAGTGCACGCACCATGACTTTCCTCCCGAACAAGAAGCTATCCAAAGGCAATGGTGTCACGCTACGCCGTCAAAGTCAAGAGGTAATCCGTGGTTTTCCCGTAGATCCTCTCCAAAGAAAACCTTTTGAGAAACTTTCTTTTTGTAAAGGAGAGGAATCTCCTTCTTTTACTTCTTCAACCCCTCGAACGGGCAGACCCCTTCCTTCTCGCAGTAGCAGTCCATGTCGCGCAGGATGAGCGGGGAGTTCGCGTGCTTCTGATACAAAAACCATTTCCCTTCAAACTCCGAGTGGCCATACGGAAAATCAACCCACTCGCCGTACTGCGGATCATTCTCCATCTTCTTCATGCAATACCGCTTCTTCGTGTCGATCCGGTAGAAACAGGCAAGCCCGCCACCCTCGGAACCGCCAAAATCCTCTATCTCCAAATACATCACCACATTGTTCTTCACCTGTTCTACTACCAGCGAGTAGGCTACCCCCTTTGTCGCATCCGAAAAATCTGTTATCACATCCTCGTATACCCACCCACCACGGCCGCTGTTCATGTCCACCTTCGTTATCGCACGATTGAAGTCGGACGAATAGTAGAAAATCCCCGGATGATCTCGGTCAAACTGTATGTTCCGCACCTCTTCGTTGCCGCGGTTCACCAACATGCACTCTTCCAATGACTTCGGATTCTTGCTCAGGTCGCACACATACCCGTTGGCAGTGTCATCGTAGAACCCAAGGAGATCACCAAACAGATCGGGATGGCCCCCCACTCCCTGCCCCAGCGCCGTCCACTTCCATTCGCCCACCTTCGCGTAGTACATCGTCGAGGTACCGTTCTTCACGAAATTGATGTTCGCAAACGCCCACTTCTCGTTCAAAGCAGGCGTGTAGAGTATCGAGTAGATCGGCTTGTCGAATACCACCCGGTAGGTGCCGTCTGTGCCGAAATAACCAACATATATGTAGGGAAAACCCAGTTCAAAACTTCGGCTGTCTCTGAAATAAAGAAGGGCTTTCCCATTTTGATAAACGAAACCCTTTTCGCTGGGGCTTATCGCAAAATATTTTAAGGATGAGGTATCATAGAGGAAGAATTTGTCCGCTATGGAATACTGGGTTATATCTATTTCCATCCTCTCACCCATCAAGAACCCTATTTTCCCGCCACTCAGGTTCCAGTGCTTGATCTGACTGGAACCGGGGTCCCAGCCATAGTTCGTCAGGTTCAAGTCACAGTCGTGCATAGGGACATACTGAGAAGTCAATGGTTCTTCCGTGTAGAATTGTTCCTTTGTCCTCGGGTAGAGACCTTCCATCGGGCACGGGTAGGGGTAACAGTCAAGATCAGGGAAGGCATCCGTTAGTTTTTTGTTTGTCTCCTTCCAGAGGTTCTGCACACACTGCGGGTCTTTCTCGGTCGGCGTGTCGCACTTCCGGCAAAAGTGGATCGTCCCGTCTTCCCGGTAGTACGGAAACTGCGCCTCGAGGAGCGGCGGACAATCGGGATCGTAGGTGTCCCCATCGGCATCGGGAAGTACCGTCACATCGTCAGTAACCGGCTCCGCCTCGTCAGAGGTGACGGTCTCCTCTTCGACCACTCCCACCGGCTCGGTGTCAGGATTCTCCCCCCTCTCATCTCCATCGGCATCGCTGGAAGACTTCGACGACGAACAGGCGGAGAGAAGAAGAAAAAGCAAAACCCCGCCGGCAAATACACCACACATTCTCTGCGCAAGCATTGGTTTTTCCCCATTAGTGTCTCTTGATGAAACAAGGCTAGACAAAACAAACACGAATTGCAAGAGATACTTTTACACAAAGCAACCAATGTCGATTGGATTAGGCAAGATGGGAAGTGTTCTTCTTCATGTCTCCTTCACGACGCCCGGTAAAAAAACCGCTACCGAGGATCGAGGCCATCTGCTGGGGATGTTTCCTGTGATCGGTCCGCTGACGCGGTCGGCGCAAGATAGGCGAGAAGCCGTTCAACGGCGAATTCGAGTTCTCCAGCGGTGGTATCGGCACGGTAGAGGAGGTAGCGGTAGATGATGAGGCTCGGTATCGCGACCGAGAGGCCTGCCGCGGTAGTGAGGAGCGCCTCCCAGATGCCCGAGGCGAGGATGAGCGGATTGCCACCCATATCAGAGAAGCGGGTAAATATCTTTATCATGCCGAGCACTGTGCCCAGAAGACCGAGAAGCGGGGAAACGGTCGCCATGACGCCGGGTATCGACACAAAGCGATAAAGAGACAATCCTAGATGTTTCGCATGAATGCCGGTCATCCGCGCCGTATCGAAGACCTGTTCGTCCGAGAGAACTTTTTGAATGAGCTCTGACAGGAGGTCGTTGCGCTTCCGTGCCTCGGCGAGCATTTCGTCACGCCGCTGTTTCGCCGCAATGTGGAGGTAGAGTTCGAGGCTTGGCGCGATGCGCGACGAGCGGAGCGCCCACAACCGCTCGAAGAGCACCGCGACGCTGATGATGGAGCAGACGAGGATGGGGTACATGAGCACCCCGCCTTTTTCCATGATCTCCGCGAAGGTCATCGGAACTCCTTTAGAAAAGCACAAAGGGATGTTATAGAGAAGGCTTCACCTTTTGCAAGTTTCAGGAACAACGATCTGTGCTCCCCTCCCGCTTCTCCTGCATCCAGCGGACCAGTTTGACGAGTATTCGGCGCGGGATGAAGCGGCCGATGAAGGCGAGCAGTCGGTTGTTGAACCCGTGCACCGCGAGCACCTTTCCCGCCATCATGGCACGGTACCCATACGCGGCAACCTCTTCGGCGGTCGCAATGTGGCTCTTCTGGAAGATGCGCGAGTGGTTGAACTCGGCCCGCGCGGCGAACTGGGTGTGGACGGGTCCGGGACAGAGACAGGTCACCGTGACGCCGGTACCGGAAAGTTCCTCGGCGATCGCCTCGGAGAACGAGGTGACGAACGCCTTGGTGGCATAGTAGACCGCCATGAGCGGCCCCGGCTGGAATCCGGCGAGCGAGGAGACCTGCAGGATACGGCCGCTTCTGCGCGCGACCATCCCCGGAAGAAAGAGTCGCGTGAGCGTGACGAGCGCCGCGACATTGACCTGTACCATGTCGTCCATTTTCTTGGCGTCGGCCTCATGGAAGAAGCCGTAGTGGCCGAAACCGGCGTTGTTGACGAGATATTCGACGACGAGACCGCGCCGTTCCACTTCGTCGAAAAGCCACCGCGCCGCGCCCGGCTCCGAGAGATCAGCGGGGATCGTCGTGACCGATACACCATACTTTTTGGTGATCTCCTCTGCCGCTTTGGTAAGCGCCGCCTCGTCGCGCGCCGTGATGACGAGGTCTATCCCGTCGGCGGCGAAGCAGTCAAGGAGCGCGCGGCCGATGCCGCTCGACGCGCCGGTAACGAGCGCGACTTTGTTCATGGCGACCTCCTTCGTCAATGTCCCTTGACCATATCTGAACCGGTCACGAATGCAACGATTTGCTTTTATGTCAAACGACTGCTATGCTGAATCGAACCATCTGACGGGGCACGCGATGGAACTCATCAGCCAGCATGTGAAAGGCATCATGGAGGAGTGCAAGCGGCGCGCCCGTGCGGCAGGGCTTCGCTTCAGTGAGGAAACGCTCGAGTACATCGTCACCAACCGCGACCTGCTCGAACTCGCGCCGAAGGTTATGATACCGACTCTCTACGACTACTGGGTCCACGATGTCGAGGTCCTCAAGGAGCAGGGCAAATACAAACTCTACCCCACCAACCCCTACGAAACGGTGATCAACTCGCGACCTGCGATCTCCTTCTATAACGACAACAACCCCGACTGGCTCAATGTGATGATCTTCTACCATGTTCTCGCCCACATCGATGTCTTCCAGAATAACATCCTCTTCAGGCACACATGGAACGACGACTTCGTCGGACAGGCGCTCGCCGACAAGCGGCTCATCGCATCGCTCCGCAGCGAATACGGCCGCTGGGTGGACTATGTGATCGAGTTCGCGCGGAGCATAGACAACATCACCGGCTACTTCTCGGAAATGGCCGAGCGCGAGTACGCCGGCATCCTCGATCCTTCAGAGCGCCTCGCCTTTTACTTCGGTGAGTTCCTCCAAGAGATCGTCAAACTGCCGACGAGCGATTACTGCAAAGAGGTGGAGCGCTACAATCACCTCCTCGACGAAAAGGGCGAGAAGGCCGAAGAGGCGTTCTTCGCCGAGGTGCGCGACCGCTATCCCGAGTTCCAGGCTAAGTGGGAACGGCATCAGAAACGAGAGCAGGAAAAGCCGCGGTTCCGCGATCTTCTCCAGTTCGTTCACGACCATTCGCCATTCTTGCGCAAGGAGGAGAACCAGTGGATGCGGTCGGTGCTCCAGATCGTCCGCAACACCGCGCTCTACTTCCAGCCCCAGATACGGACCAAGATACTCAACGAAGGCTGGGCGAGTTACTGGCACGAGGAACTCTTTCTCCGTGACGAACGAATCATCGGTCACGAGTCGGACTATGCGAAGGTGAACGCCGGCGTCACGAGCATCAGCCGTGTCGGCCTCAACCCCTATGCGATCGGACTGCGCCTCATCCGCTATGTCGAAGAGCTCGCTGAGCGCGGCAGGATGTCGCGCCGCTTCCAGCAACTTACCGACGCGGTCGCCCGCGAGAACTTCAACGCCAAGACCGGCAAGGGCAAAGAGGCGATTTTTACCCTGCGCACTTACTTTAGCGACTTCATGCTTATCAACACCTTCGTGGACCAAGAGTTCGTCGATCGGCACCATCTCTTCGTCGTCGGCAAACGGCTCGACGAAAAGCGCGGCGTTTGGCAGTACTACATCAAATCGCGCAAAGCGGAGGACTACAAACAGATGCTCCTCGAGCACCTCTACCACCCGCCCGTCATCACCGTTGACGAATCGCGCACGAACGACAAATGCCTCGCCCTCGTCCATGCCTTCGAAGGGAAGCAACTCGTCAAGGAGTTCATCCCCGATGTCCTCGTCGGCCTTGAGTTCCTCTGGGGTGACGAAGTGACACTCGATACGACCGAGATCGTCCTCAAAAAGCCCGAGAACGAAGGCGAGAGCCCCGAACGCGAATTGCGCTCCATCCGCTACCACTGCGCCGGGCGGAAGGTGGTACGGGAGACGCTCTGAAAAGGTACCATAACTTGACACTCTCCCCCCCACCTACTACAATCGCGCCTGCTTTTGAATAGGCGAGGAGATCCACATGGACTACAGCAAAACGCTCAACCTCCCGCAGACCGATTTCCCGATGAAGGCGAACCTGCCGGTGAAGGAACAGGAAATCCTCAAGAAGTGGGAGAAGTTGAACATTTACCACCGCGTGCTCGACAAGAACCGCACCGCCACCAGTTTCGTCATGCACGACGGTCCACCCTACGCGAACGGCCACATTCACCAAGGAACGGTCCTCAACAAGATACTCAAGGACATCGTCGTCAAGTACAAGAATCTCCGCGGGTTCTACGCTACCTTCGTTCCCGGCTGGGACTGCCACGGACTTCCGATAGAACTCAAGGCAGGGGAACGAATCGGCGCGAAGAAGAATCAGATGACGCCCGCCGAATTCCGCCGCGCCTGTCGCGCCTATGCGCAGGAGTTCATCGATATCCAGCGAAGCGAGTTCAAGCGGCTCGGAGTCTTCGCCGAGTGGGAGAAACCGTATATCACCATGTCGCACGAGTTCGAGTCGGTTATCGCCCACGAGTTCGCCAAGGTCATCGAATCGGGCGCGCTCACCAAAGCGAAGAAACCGGTCTACTGGTGCGCCTCCTGCGAAACGGCGCTCGCCGAGGCCGAGGTCGAGTACGAGGAGCACACATCCCCTTCGATCTACGTGAAATTCCCGGTACCGGAAGGACTGCCCGAACTGCAGGGAGAGAAGGTGAGTTTCGTTATCTGGACGACCACCCCGTGGACGCTTCCCGCGAACCTTGCCATCGCGCTCAACCCGCAGTTCACCTACGCGGCGGTGAAAGCGCGCGGTGAGGTATTCATCGTCGCCGACGACCTCAAGAACCAATTCCTCATGGCAATCGGCGAAAAGGACGGCGAAACGCTGAAGACCTTCCCGGCGGAGCGTTTTACCGGGATGAAGGCTCGGCACCCCTTTATGAACCGCGACTCAATCATCCTCTTCGGCGACCATGTCACCCTCGAGGCGGGAACCGGTTGTGTCCACACCGCACCGGGCCATGGCGAAGAGGACTACGAGATCGGCATCAAACACGGTCTCGAGCCCTATGCCCCGGTTACCGCCAATGGCCGTTTCACCGAAGAGATCCCCTTCTGGGCAGGACTCACGGTCACCGAGGCGAATCCCCGTATTGTTGCGTTCCTTGCCGAGAAAGGGTTCCTCCTCAATAAGCCGGGAGAAACGGTCGCCCACAGTTATCCGCACTGCTGGCGGTGTCATTCACCCATCATCTTCCGGGCGACGCCGCAGTGGTTCGTCTCGATGGACAAGACCGGCCTGCGCTCGACGGCGATCGCCAATCTCCGCGACATTGAATTCATCCCCTCGTGGGGCAAGGAGCGGCTTACCGGCATGGTGGAGAACCGTCCCAACTGGTGCATCTCACGCCAGCGCCTCTGGGGAAGCCCCATCATCGCCTTTTACTGCAAGGACTGCAACGAGCAGATCGTGGACGCTGGCATCGCGCACCGGACCGCCGATCTCTTCCGCGAACATACCGCCGATATCTGGTACGAGAAGGAGGCATCATTCTTCCTGCCGAAGGGATTCTCCTGCCCGAAGTGCGGATCGAAGAACATCGAAAAGGAACGCGACATCCTCGATGTCTGGTTCGACTCGGGAGTGACGTGGGCGGCGGTGCTCGACGGCTCGAAAGGGCTCGAGTTCCCTGCCGACCTCTACCTCGAGGGCTCCGATCAACACCGCGGCTGGTTCCAGTCGTCGCTCCTCGCCTGCTCGGTGACCCGCGGCAAGGCGCCCTACCGGCAGGTGCTCACCCACGGCTATGTCGTGGACGGAAAAGGCGAAAAGATATCGAAGTCGAAGGGGAACTTCATTCCCCCAGAGGAGACGATCGCACAGTTCGGCGCCGAGATCCTCCGCCTCTGGACCGCCGCCGAGGACTACCGCGACGACATCCGCATATCGAACGACATCATCAACGCCGTCGCCACCGGCTATCGGAAGATCCGCAACACGATGCGCTTCATGTTCGGTTTCATCGGCGATTTCGATCCCGCTGCGTGTCGGTACATGGTGGACGATCTTACCTCGATCGACCGCTGGGCGTTCCTCCGCTGGAAGGAGGTGCTCACGCAGGTGACCGCCGCCTACGATCGCTATGAATTCCATCGTATCTATCATGCGATTCTCAATTTTCTCACCGTTGACCTTTCGGCTATCTACCTCGATGTCATCAAGGATCGCTATGTCATGAAGGCGGACGATCCTCGTCGCCGCAAGAGCCAGCGCGCGGTCTACGAGATGCTCTCCGATCTCACCGTCACGCTCGCCCCGATCCTCAGTTTCACCGCCGAGGAGGCCTACGGCTATCTTCCGGGGAAAAAGAAGGACTCGGTCTTTCTCGCCGACTTTCCCGTCCGCCCGTTCTCAGCCGATGATAAAAAGTTCCTCGAGCGGTGGGAACTGCTCATGGCGGTTCGGTCGGGCATTCAGAAGATGCTCGAAGAGTTGCGCGCCGCCAAGAAGATCGGCCACTCGCTCGACGCGAAGGTGAGCCTGTTCTGGAAAGAGAACTCTCTCCTCGACGAAGAGTTCCCGAATCTCGAATCGCTCTTCATCGTCTCGTCGGTCGAGCGGAAAACGCAGAGCGAAGGTCTTACTCCCCTGCCGGAGATGCCCGCAGTGTTCGCGAAGGTCGAGCCCGCCGAAGGAGAACGCTGTGAACGCTGCTGGAAACACCGGCCGCTCGCCGACCGGACCACCGAGATAACCCGCATCTGCGACGCCTGCTGGGAGACGATCCGATGAAACTCCCTGAATTGGCCCCCAAACAGGGGCTCTGGATCCTCTGGCTCACCGCGCCGCTTGTTCTCATCGATCAAGTTACCAAACGATGGGCCGCCGCGGTGCTCAAGGAAAGCGATGCAATAACCGTCATCCCGAACTTCTGGGATTTCGTCTACGTCGAGAACCGTGGCGCGCTCTGGGGACTCGGGAGCGAATTCTCGGCCCACGCTCGACTCGTCATCTTTCGCATCTTCTCGGCCCTCATCACGCTCATCGTCATCGGACTCCTCTTCGTGAAGACCGACAACCGGCGGCATCTCGCCGTGTATGCGCTCATCATTGCCGGCGCCATTGGCAACCTCATCGACCGCTTCGCCTACGGCTACGTGATAGATTTCATCGACTGGCGTCTCGGCGCCCTTTATCACCACCCGACCTTCAACATCGCCGACGCCGCGATCGTCGCCGCGATCGGGCTCGTAATACTCGACATGATCCTGACGAGAAAGCAGGGAACGGGCGCATGAAACCGACGCTTCTCGATCTCGGCTGGTTCTCCCTCTCGAGCTACTACACGATGGCGATGATCGGCGTCATCGTCGGATTCTTCATCCTCGACCGCGAAGCGGTGCGCACGGGGCTCAACCGGCGGATCGCCTTCGGCGCCGGCGTGTACGCCGCGATCTTCGGCTACCTCGGCGCCCGCATCCAGCACATCATCTTCGACGGGTTCTTCGAGATATACCTGCAAAAACCGATCGCCATGCTCTACTTCTGGAAAGGAGGCCTCGCTTTCTACGGCGCTGTGGTCTTCGGGATGGCGGCGGTGGTCATCTACCTTTCGATGAAGGAGAAACCCATCGCCCGCTATCTCGATCTCTTCACGCTCCCGATCGCGCTCGGGCTCGTCCTCGGACGGATCGGCTGTTTTCTCAACGGCTGTTGTTTCGGCAAGATATCGGCGGGGCCGCTCGCCGTGACTTTCATCAAGAACGGCCTTTCGGCCAAGAAGCAGTTCACCGACACGATGCTCGCCTCGCTCCGGGAGACCCCTTACCCGGTCATTGCGACACAACTTATCGAAGCGGCGCTCGGGTTCGTTCTCTTTCTTATTCTCTTTTTCCTTCGGCGTCGTATCGTGAAGCCGGGAACGCTCATGGGGCTCTGGCTCATCGGGTATGCGATAGTTCGGGCGATCATCGAGATATTCCGCGACGACGACCGAGGTCTCTTCTTCAACGGCATGATCTCGACATCACAGATAATCGCCGTACTCACACTTATCGTCGGTGCCCTCCTCATCGTGCTTCCTGCCGAGCCGGAAGGTTCGAGAGCCCCTTCTTCGGAGACGCTCCATGCAGACGGCGGCAGCGCTCACGGCGCTTGAACGGTCTGGCATCTTCATCATCCGCGGCGACGATGCGACGGCCTTCCTTTACGGTGCCGATGCCTCGTTTCAGAAACCGTCACCGCTGTTCGTGGTCGTTCCCAAAGACGAAGAGGAACTCATTGCGGCGGTCCGCTTCCTCGTCGAATATCGCATTCCGATGACACCGCGCGGGAGCGGCACCGGCACCACCGGCGCCGCGTTCCCCGAGGGGAGCGTCGTCGTATTCACCGGTCGATTGACGGGGTGCCGCATCGATGCGGAAAACCACATCGCTGAGGTCGAACCCGGCGTCTTCGTCGGCGACATCAAACGCGAGGCCGAAAAACAGGGACTTGCCTATCCCCCTGACCCGGCGAGCCACGAATACGCGACGATCGGCGGCACCATCGCCACCAACGCTGGTGGCCCTACCTCGCTCCGCTACGGCACCACCCGCGACTATGTGCGCAAGATACGTTTCGTGGATGGAACGGGAAAAGTCCATGAGGCGGGCGCCACGGTTCACAAATATGCCGCCGGCTACTTTCTGCCGGCACTCCTCTGTGGCAGCGAGGGGACTCTCGGCGTCATAACTCGCGCGTGGCTTCGCCTCGTGCCGCTTCCCCCTTTCTCCTCGTATGTCGAGATTGTCGCGCCAGAACCGAGTGACTTCCCGCTCATCCGACTCTTTGCGCCGGCGGCGATGGAGTTCCTCGACGAACGGGCCGGTGAACTGGTGACCGGTGCCCGCCAGAGCTACCTTCTCCTCCGCCTCGACGCCGCGACCGATGCCGAACTTACCGCTCAGGAGAAACGCGTTGCCGCCAAGTTGTCGCAACTCGGACGCTTCTACCGGATGGGGCGTGACAAAAAAGAGATCTGGGCGGTGCGTGAGTCGCTCTCGCCGCTTTCTTACAAACTCGGCGAGCGTAAGGCAGGACTCGACATCGTCCTCCCTTTCGCGCGGATCCCCGACTTTCTCACATGGCTTGCACGGCGGCGCACGACGCTTCCCAAGGGACTCGAACTCTTCACCTTCGGCCACCTCGGCGACGGCAATCTCCATGTGAACCTCATGTATCCCCCGGAAGCGTCGGTCGAAGCGCACCTCATCCAGCGGGACATCGTCGTTCAGACGCGACATCTCGGTGGTCTCATCTCGGGAGAGCACGGCATCGGCCGGGCGCGCCGCGAGTGGCTCCCGCTCTTTGTCGAGCCGGAGACGCTTGCGCTCATGCGGGAACTGAAGAAAGTCTTCGACCCTTACGGGCTGATGAATCCGGGGAAGATGCTCTGAACGACTACCAGCGGTAGTTGAGGGTGGCGACGAAGGCCATCGGATCGACCCACGCACCGCCGCCACTGATGAAGTTCGGGCCGCGGGTGAGGAAGTCGAAGTTGAGTAGCATGGTGAGCGTCATCTCTTTGTAGAAGAACGAGACGCCGATGAACTTGCCGATGTCGAACCGGTTGTCGTAACTTTCGCTCGTGGCCGAGGTGCCCGCGACGGTCGTCTTGGTGTCGCCTATGTCGGCGATGATGTCCTTGCCGATGCCCGCCTTGAGGGTGAACCACTCGGTCACCGCAAAGTCAACGGTCTGGGTGAAATTGAAGCAAAGTTCGTTGCCGTTCGTGGTCGTCTTGGTCGTCGCGCCGCCGACGGTCACCTTGCGCTCCACACCGCCCCACGCATGGTAGAACAGAAAGTTGCTCCCCAAGGTAAGCCGTTCTATCGGCTTGATGAGCGCACCGAACTTGAGGGCGAGATAGGTATTGTTGAGCGACACTTTGTCGTCCTCAAGGTTATCGGAAGCACCGGCATAGCCGAACGAAAGGTTGCCCATGAGCGTCGTGTACTTCGTGAGGTCGTACATCGCGCGGCCATAGAGAGCGAACTCGGCGTTGCCGCTGTAGTTGTAGGGGTACTCATAGCCGTCGGTACTCGTCTCGTTCGATATCCACTGGTAAAGGAAGTTGAGTCCCGCATCGGCACGCCAGCCACTTCCCTTCGTCGAAATGGATGGGGTAAGTTCAAGCCGGTAGGTGGCGTTCGAAAGGGTTGTCGTCGTGCCGCCCGCCTTGGTCTCGCGGTGATACTGGTCGG
Source organism: uncultured Spirochaetales bacterium (assembly GCA_964415795.1). Lineage (GTDB taxonomy): Bacteria > UBP6 > UBA1177 > UBA1177 > JAKLFG01 > CALITV01. Next base: position 24,772 of record CAYQBN010000001.1, read on the forward strand.
CGTAGAGTTTCAGGTTGACGCCCCACGTAAGCAACCCGGCGTCTCCCGAGAAGCCGAACCCGAAGATGTTCGAGAGCGGGGCGATGTACGCGTCGTCGCCGATCGTGTCGAACACCGTTCCGCGGGTTATCGCGACGATCTGTCGGGGGCTGTTCTTGATGTAGTTCGCCTCGTTCGGGTCGTACTCGACGAAGACCTGCATGAACAGCTTCCGATCGAGGAGCGGGAACACGACGCCGCCCAACTGACCGTTGTTGTCGATATAGACCCATCCCTTGCCGAGTTCCGGAAGGACCGACGGCAGCCACTGTGCGTTCTCGTAGTCAACGAAGAGCGGCAGGATCGGCGTGTTGCCAAAGAGCGTGTAACTACGGTAGCCGGTGTTGTAGGCCGGCTGGTTGATCTCAGCGAAGAGCATCGCCGTCACACAGAGCGAAAGAACGAACACCAGTTTTTTCATTGGAACCTCCCTAACTTGTCGAATGGACCAATCTCCTCAGCCACTAAACGGTAAAACCGAGAACAAATCAAGAAATTCAAGCATGAGTCATCGTGCGGAATCGCACGGTTTCTTCTCTACGGCTCTTTCGGGGCGTTGCGCAGTATCTCGGGAACCCGAATCGGTCGTATCGGCACGAAAGGACGGATCGTGGTCTCGGTGGAAGTTTCTTCCCCCCGCCGATACACAGTCACGAGTGGAATTCCCTGCCGACGCAGGATATAGACCGGACGGCGCCACTTGTGCTTGCGGAGGAGGTCAGGATACTCGCGCCAGCGGTACTCGTGGGTGATTACATAGTAAGACGCATCTTTGTCATCGGTGTAGGCGAACTTTGGCGTCAGCAGTTTCGCTCGCTTGAGGTAGTTGGAGGTGAACGGATACTCCTTACCGTTCGGATCGAAGGCGACGGCAGTGTAGTTCTTGAGTTCCCGGTTGAAGAACTGGACAAGGTCATAGTAGAAGAGGTCGTAGTAATGCGTCTCGAAGCCATACTTCGCCGCCCCCTTGGTCCCGCCGATGAGTTCGCTGTAGTAGGAGAGATGATCGTGCCGCAGGTCTATCATCGCTACGATGGCGGGAAGGTACACAAGAAAGAACAAGGCATAGCGGAGCCGCATCGGCAGGATCGTCGCCCGATCGAGCACCTGCCAAAGCCCGACGCCGGCAAGGATGGCAAGGAACGGGAAAAAAGGTTGGAAAAGTTTCACACCACTGTAGAAGGGCGCCGGCAGGAACATGACCGTACCAATGGCAACAAAAGCAGAAAGCACAACGAGCATCATCGGCGCATTCCCCCTCATCTCCTCATGCCACCGGTAGAAGAAAAGCCCGAACACGGCGCAGAGCATCGTAAGAAGCGGTGTGGTTACGAGCGCCATCACGAAGGGCGCTGACCATGGCGGCCGCGGCGTCGAGTAGATGTCGCGCAGGTAGTACATACTGATGCCGTAGTGATTCACATGGAAGGCGACATATTCCTTGAACCGCGCGATGGTGTCGTGCCACAGCCACGGCCAGAGCGCGAAGAAGAGCGGTATCGAGAAAAGGAGCATCGAAACGAACTGCGGCGCGAAGACCGTTCTCACGGGACGCCGGAGAAGATCATGGCGCTTTACGAAAAAATAATGGACGAGCACCGGCGCCACCATGAACGGCGCGTTGAGCTTCGAGGCAAGCGCAAGTCCGAAGGCGACGCCGGTCATCCATGCCCAAAAACGCGAGGAAAGACCGCGCCAGTAACAGTACACGAAGATGAAACAGGTCGCTCCGACGGTGAAATCGAGCGTCGCAACGCGAGCATGAAAGAAGGTGCGGGGCAGGAAGATGAAGAAGAGCGAGGCGAATATCGCTGCGCGGAACGAAAAGGCACGGTGGACGAAACTGAAGAGGAACAGGAGCGTCACCGCCGCGAGGACACTGATGCCAACGCGGTAGGAGACCGTCTCGCGCATGACGCCGAACTTCTTGTGGACGAGATACCCCGACGCCATGAGGAGTTTTGCGAAGGAAGGATGTTCATGATTGTTGTGCCAGTAGGTGTCTATGAACCGTTTGTCGAAATATTTGAATCCGTTCCATCCCCTTTCAAGATAGTTCGCATAACTCTGGGCGGCATCCATGTAAAAGCGGGCATCGTCGGTGATAGCAACCCGCTCGGCCTGATAGACGAGGAGGAACAGGTAGAATCCGGCAAGGAGAAGCGGCGTCAGGGCGGCCACGATGCGCCAGAGAAGAGTCCGGTTCATAGACCTTCCTCCTTCGCCGGCGGCACGATAAAGAAGAGATCGCAGAAGAAATGCCGTCGTCCCGCCTTCGAGACGCTCATGCGGATAGTGAGCGGCCGGGTCGCATCGAACCCGGCAAGATCGCTCCGCTGCCAGCGGTTGTCGGCACTCTCGAACGCAACGCTCCGCTCCCCCTGTGTGACGACAATGTTCACCGAGGGACACGAACCCTTGCAGTCTCCCGATGCGGCGACCCCGTAGCCGAAGGCGAGCGTTTCGGCGTGCCACGGTGCCGGATCAACGGTGAGTTCGATCCACTGGTCGTCGCCGTTGAGCGGATGCACCGAGATGGCCGAGCGCCGCTCTCCGCCGAACTCGCCGCTTTTGACCTGCACCTTCTCCCAGACCGCGCGACCGACGGTGAACTCGCCATTCTCCCACACCGCGCCATTGGGGAACACGGAAGAACGCACCGTGATACCGGTAGGAAATGAATCGGAGAGACGAAACTCCGCCGGCATGCCTTCGCGGCGCACGAAACGCCAAAGCGTCATGCCATTCTCACGCGCCACCGCCGTTACCGAGAACTCCTTTTTCAGTGCTGCGAACTCCCCCGGCAGATCGGACGCACCGACCACGAAGAACCGTCCCTGTGCTGCCGCCTGTGCCCCGCGGCGTCCACCACCGGGAAAGATGTTGTACTGCGGGTGGTTCCACACGAACGCATCGTAGCGCTGGTCGGTGAGAAACAGCGGTTCTCCGGGGCGCAGCTCTTTATCGAGGATCGCAGTGAACGCTTCCGGCATCCGCTCCGGAAGCGGAACAATATGGTAAGTGAAAAACGCGAAGAGCGACCAGAGAGCAACGGCTAGAAGAAAGAGATAGGCGAGATTGTAGGGATTCCGGAGCATCCGCTTCATGCCGGCTCGATCTTCTCGCGGCCGCCGAGGTAGGGACGCAGTACCGGCGGGATCGTCACCGACCCATCAGATTGCTGATAGTTCTCGAGTATCGCGATGAGCGTGCGCCCCACGGCAAGACCAGACCCGTTCAAGGTGTGAACGAACTCGGTCGCCTTGGCCCCCTTGCGTTTGAAACGAATATCGCCGCGGCGTGCCTGATAGTCGGTGAAGGTACTACACGACGATATCTCGCGGTAACGCCCTTGCCCCGGAAGCCACACCTCGATGTCGTAGGTCTTGGCCGACGAAAATCCCTGATCCTGCGCCGCGAGCCGCACGACGCGATAGTGAAGCCCGAGGCGTCGCAATATCTCCTCGGCGTCGTCGAGAAGTTTGAGGAGTTCCGCCTCGGAATCCTCGGGTCGCGTGAACTTGACGAGTTCTATCTTGTTGAATTGGTGCTGACGGATGTACCCTTTGGTGTCCTTTCCGTAGTTGCCTGCCTCGCGCCGAAAACAGGGGGTATAGGCGCAGTAAGAGAGCGGCAGAACCTCCTCGCTCAAGATCTCGCCGCGGTGCAGATTGGTGAGCGGCACTTCGGCGGTCGGGATGAGGAAGAGATCATCGCTGGTCCTGAAAAGATCTTCTTCGAACTTCGGCAGTTGACCGGTTGCCGTCATTGTTGTCCGATTGACAAGGAATGGCGGCAGAACCTCGGTGTAGCCGCGCTCCCGGGTCTGGATGTCGAGCATGAAGTTGATGAGCGCCCGCTCAAGGTGTGCGAGCGGCCCCCAGAGAACGGTGAAGCGACTTCCCGCAAGCGTCGCCCCGCGCCCGAAGTCGAAATGGCGGGCACAGAGATCATCGTGCTCTTTCGGGGTGAAGTCGAATGAGGGCTTTGTTCCCCACTCTTTGATGAACACAGCGTTTTCCTCGCCTCCTTCCGGCGCGTCGTCAGGAAGCATGTTCGGTATCGCAAGGAGTACCTGTTCGAGTTCCTCCTCGACCGCCTTCACGAGCGGCTGATATCCTTTGACTTTTTCGGCGAGCGCTTTCAGCTCTTCTTGAATTGCCTTCTTCTCGTCGGGGGTACCGCTCTTCATCACCTGTGGCATCTCCTTCGAGCGCCGGTTCTGCTCGGCGCGAAGCGTCTCGGCCTCGGTGATGAACCGTCGCCGCTTCTCATGGAGTTCGAGAGCCTTGTCGATAAGGTGAATATCCTTGAATGCCCGCTTGCGCATCGCGACAAGGACCCGTTCTTTTTCCTTCACAATGAGGTGGATATCGAACATCGTCTTCTCCATTGGACGAGAAACAGCGCCATGATAACGGCCGGAGACACCTTTGCAAGTTTTCGGCCTTCCTTGACATCATCGCACCTGACCGTATCATCGCCCCAGCACGGAGCATGGAACGATGAATCCGCAATTCTTTCAGCCACTGTGGGACCTTCTCGGTATCAAGGGATGGGATGCCTATTCGGTCTTCGAGTGGATACCGTTCGTCCTTTCCTTTCCCATCACCTATCTCGTCACGAGGTTCATTCCCATTGACCTGCGCAAGATGTACCTCAATCAGGTCTGGATGTTCTACACCGGCATCCTCGGCTCGAAACTCTTCCACATCCTCTTCGACGAAAAGCTCGATCAGTACCTCTCACTGGTGAAGACGATGGGGATCATGGCGCTCCTCAAACAGGAGTTCCTTCTGCCATGGAAGGGAGGACAGGTCTTCTACGGCGGCATCCTCACCGGCCTTGCGGGCGGCACGCTCCTCGGCTGGTTTCTCTATCGGGGACGCGACCGGTGGCTCAACATCGTGCGCACCTATGACATCGTGGTCTTCACCTTCTACATGATGTCGGCGGTGGGCCGCGTCGGCTGTTTCCTGCAGGGATGCTGCTACGGTGCCATCAGCGAAACTTTCGGGCTCGTCTTTCCACCCCGCTCGGCCGCTGCGTTCGGACTTGCCCGGCAGGGGCTCCTCGAATCGCCTTACCTGCCCACCCCGCCGCTCATCCCGACCCAACTCATCGAGGTTTGCACGAGCGGCTCCATCTTCATCTTTCTCCTCGTTCGTCTGCCGGCAGCAAAACGGCTCTGGGTCGGCTACTACGCGTGGCATGCGCTTCTGTTCCACGCCATCGCCCGTTTTTGCATCGAGTTTCTCCGCATAGACAACCGCGGCAGTTTTTGGATATTCTCCACATCACAGTGGATCGCGATAATCGTCGCGACGACGCTCATCGTCATTCGCGTCTGGAAGAAACCACACCTTAAACCCAATCCTGCATGAGAGGTGCTCATGGCTCAGCTACTCTTTGAGATCGGCTTTGAAGAATTCCCCCCTTCCTTCATCGTGCCGGCGGCCGAGTTCTTACGAGACCGGTTGAAGGAGCAACTCACCGCGGCGCGCATCCCTCCTGAAGAGATCGCCCTCTTCAGTACCTGTTCGCGCATCGCGCTGAGAATCAGCGGCTTGCCCGGCCGCCAGCCTGATCTCCGCGAAAAGGTGCAGGGGGCGCCGAAGAAGGTGGCGCTTGCCGCTGACGGATCACTCACCAAGGCAGGCGATGCATTCCTCAAAAAATATGGCGTGACCGACTACTTCTTCGAGCCATCTCCCGACGGAAAGGGAGACCTCATCACCGCGTGGCGAAGCGAGCCGGGAAAGCCGCTCGATGAGATCGTCATTCCCCTCATCGAAGAGACGCTTACCGCGATACCGTTCCCCAAGACGATGCGCTGGAGCGACAAGGAGATCGCCTTCGCCCGCCCGATCCGCTGGATACTCCTCCTCATTGACAACAAGCCGGTCCTCCGTTCCTTTCACGGCATTTCCTATACACCGACCTCGTTCGGCCACCGGTTTATCGCGCCACAGGCAATACCGGTAACTCCCGAAACCTATGCTGCTGACCTTGAAAAGACATTCGTCCGAGCCGATCGTGCCGCCCGCCGCGCATTCATCGCCGCCGAGGTGCGTCGTATCGCCAAAGAGTTTGGCGGGATAGATGCGCTCGACGAGGAACTCCTCGACGAGGTGACCGACATGACCGAGTGGCCGATCGCCGTGGTGGGAACCATCCCGGTGCAGTATCGTACCCTGCCGCCAGAACTCATCACGCTCGTCCTCAAGGAGAACCAGCGCTACTTCACCATTTACACTGCCGATCGCAAAAGCCTACTTCCCCATTTCATCGCCTTCCTCAACAACGCCCCCTCCGATCCTGCCCTTGTAGTGAAAGGGTGCGAAAAGGTCGTTGCGGCACGCCTTTCCGACGCAGCGTTCTACTACGAAGAGGACAAGCGGAAAGAGTTCGCCGCGCTCACCGAGAAACTTGCCGGCATGATGTTTCAGAAAGATCTCGGCTCCTATCGCGACAAGGTGGAGCGCGTCGCTCTGCTCGCCCGCTTCATCGCCGAGCGGTACTTCGGGCTTGGCAGAGAGGAAAGTGAAGCAATCGCCCGAACCGCCCGCTTTGTCAAAAATGACCTTATCACCGGCGTCGTCTTCGAGTTCCCTGAACTGCAGGGGACCATGGGGCGCTACTATGCGCAGAACGCCGGGCTCGACGAGGCAACTGCCATCGCCATCGAGGAACATTACCTGCCGCGATTCTCCGGCGACCGGCTCCCCGCCACGGTGCGCGGCGCGATCGTCGCCCTCGCCGACAAGACCGACACGATAGTGGGCGGCTTCATGGCCGGTATGAAACCGAGCGGCACCAAGGACAAGTTCGCGATACGACGCAACGCCATCGGCCTTCTCCAGACCGCGGCCGAACGGGGCATCGCACTCGATCTCGAGGAACTTTTTGCCCACGCCGCCGAGCTTATCACAAAACATAACCACAAACTGACCTTGGACCTCTCCGACCTCGCCGACTTCATGAAACAGCGCTACTACGCGATATTCCCCTACGAGACGCCGGTCGTCAAATCGGCGGTCGAAGCGGGCTGGCGCATCCCGGCGGCGGTCAAACGACGTGCCGACCTCATCGCGAAACTCGTTGAGGAAAAAGACATCTTCACCATGGTGCAACTCTACAAGCGTTCGGGGAACATCCTGAAAGGCGTACCCGACCATGAGGGAACGCATCTCGACGAAAAGAAACTGTCGGCACCGGAAGAGAAGGAACTCTTCGCGGCGCTCGCCAAGGTGAAGAAGGAGGTCGCCCAAGCAAAGAACGACCTCGCGGCGGCACACGCGATCATCTCGCTCAAACCCTCCATTGACCGCTTCTTCGACAAAGTGCTCGTAATGGATGAAGACCCGGTAGTACGCGGCAATCGCATCGCGCTCATCCGCGAGATAGTGACATTAGTAACGGACCGCATCGGAGATATCGCGTGGCTGGGAGTTTAAGCAAGATGTTCTTTGCGATAGGTATCGTAGCTTTTTTCATTACTGCCTGCACTTGCTCCTCGCAGGATCTGGCGCAACCCGATCCGGCGCTCGGCGCTCAACTCGTCGCCGCGCTCGAGCAAAAGGACGAAGTTCGCGCTCGTTCCCTCATCGAACAAGGCGCCGACACGAATGCTCGCCAGCAGGGAACCAACTATACACCCTATGTTCTTGCCGCCAAATCGTGCCTGACCGAAACGGTGCGACTCATCGAGAAGAAAGGGTTCGACCCCGACATAGAGGTTTCTTCGGGGAATCCGGTATGGAAATCGGCCTTCCTCAATGCGGCGATGAGCGGGTGTCTTGATACCATTCGCCACTTCGTGGAAGAGAAAAATATCGACATCAACACCCGGCACTCGTTCTGGAACGAGACCATCCTCCACAAGGCGGTCCAGAACCGGAATCTCTCGCTCGCCCGCTACGCGCTGGAACACGGCGTGGACACCTCGATCGCCGACAACAACGGCCGTACCGCGATTATGCTCGCGGAAGAGATAGGCGCTCACGAGATTGCGGCTCTTATCCGCGCATCCGCCTCGAAACGATAACTCTTTTTTTGCCTTCTTTCTCTGCCGTGGTATACTCTATTGCCCCGAATCCAGAAACTTATAGATTTTTCTTAGGGGGAAATCATGAAAGCATTCTTGAACATGTTAGTGGTCCCGCTTTGTCTTTTGGCGCTCGTCGCATGCGATGGAAAAAAGTCAGGAAGCACCGACAGCGATGAGGCGACCGACAGCGACTTCGTCCCGGTTTCGGTATCCAAGACCATCAAGGCGTCCGAAGGTGGCACCATCGAGACACCGGGTGGCGAGGCGAAGGTCGTGATAGAGGCGGGAGCGCTCCCCGAGGACACCGAGATCACGATCGAGAAGAAGAACAAGGCCGATTATCCCGAATCGGAGAAACTCGCCAGTCAGGTTTGGCACTTCGGTCCCGACGGACTCACCTTCCTCAAACCGATCACGATGACGCTGAAACTCGACCGCGATACGGTGCAGGACGAGGTGGCCGTCATCGCCGTCTTCCGTGGCGAGAAGTGGAACTCGAAGGGATGGGACGGCGTCTATGCGGCCGGCGATCCCATCATGGCTGGCGATCCCATCATGGCCGGCGATCCCATCATGGCCGGCGATCCCATCATGGCGGGAGATCCCATCATGTCGCAGGTCGGCCATTTCTCCGACTTCGCGGTCTATGCGCGGTTCAAGAACGATATCGGACTGAATTGTAAAGAGATATACGACTGCGCGGTGCCGTGCGACAACGACTTCCAGTGCATGGATACCTGCAAGGCGCAGGGAAGCGTCAACGCGCAACCGCTATTCCAAGCCTTGGTGGACTGCTGGGTGGCGAACTGTGACGCGACATGCAGTGAAGGTGACCCATCCGCCTGCGATGCCTGCGCCATAGAGAACTGTTCCGCAGAGCTCGCCGCCTGCGGTGTCACGCTGAATCCCGACGACGACATCGCGTCCGACGAAGATATCGCTCCCGACGCCGATACAGTGAAGAACCCTGACGATCTGTTGGGCGAGTGGGAATTCACGAACGAGCAAGCGCACATCTCGGTGATGAAGGGAGACCCTGACGGGTATATGCTTGACATCGGTTTCTATGGCACCAACGAGTTCTATTACTCCCATAGCGGCACTTTCACAGGCTATGTCTATACCGGTGAATATGCTTATTGGGACGAAGGGTCGCAGACCGAGAAGACCGGGGCGATGACCGTCGAGTTCACCCTGACCGACCCTAACACCGTCAATGTGGTCATCACCGCCGAGGCACCGATGGGAAATCGCACCCTCACCGGCGGCACACGGCCGGTCTCCGACGAGGATACGGTCCAGCCCGATGATGACACTCCCCAGATCACCTGCGGCAACGGAACGGTGGAGGGCACCGAGGTGTGCGACAGCCAGAGCTCTAACTGCGCCGACCTCGTAGGCGGATCAACTGGCACCGCCTTTTGTGACGCCGTTACCTGCACATGGGATCCCAACCGCTGCATACTGGATGGCGCCTGCTACGGCAGCAGTTCCTTTTATATCTATTCCGCGACTTTCAACCTGTGTATCCGGCAAGGAACCGGCGTACCGCCAACTGAGCAGACCCAGTGTTACGATGCGACCGGTCCTATCTCTTGCCCGCTTGTGGCACAGCCCTTCGCGGGGCAGGATGCCCAGTATTTCGGCGGGAAGGCCAAGATGCTCGCGACCTACCCCGAATCGATCTACGACCAGATGACCGGACTCTCTTGGCAAAAGACTTTTGTGAGCGACTACACGACCGGCGGTTACTGCGCATCGGTCGACGGTTGCACATGGGCCGAGGCACAGGCGTTCTGCGCAGGACAGAACTGGGAAGGGGCGAGCGGGTGGCGCCTTCCGACCGATCGCGAACTCGACACCATATTGAATTTCAACTTGCTTCCGATGCTCAATCCCAGCTTCTTTCAGAACACACCGACCGATCATGCTCTCTGGACGAGCATCGAGGTTCCGGGGGACACGACACAGGCTTTTACGGTACAAACCCGTTCTGGCATTCTTGAACCTTATCAGAAGACCACCGTCAACAAAGTGCTGTGCGTGAATAGCACCTACTATCAGCCGAAGATGCAGGCGGTCGCCTATCAGCGCAATAACCAGCCGGTCTGGTACGACGAGGTGACCGGTCTGATGTGGATGCCGGTATCCGGTACTATGGCGACATGGGAAAATGCTCTCGCCCAGTGTCTTTCCTCCACCTACGCCGGCTATGATGACTGGCGTCTGCCGACGGTGAACGAACTGCGGACCATCTATGACCTGTCGGTGGGCGACTTCAGCGGGACCGAATTCCCCGGCGATTGGCAGGCGGAACAGTGGACATCCACGACCGCCAGCTATTCCCCCGACACGGCCTATGTCATCAACGGCATGACGGGGGCGCGTTATTCGATGTACAAACCGAATCCCGGCGGCGTACGCTGCGTGCGGTAGGCTCTACCGCGCCCCTTCTCCCGCCTTGCGCAGGAAGGCGGCCGCCTCTTCGGGAAGCGTCGGATTGACGTAGCCGCCTCCTCCTAAAGCTACCGCATTCATGCTGAAAATACGCGGAATGATCTCGAGATGCCAGTGGAAGAACAAAAGCGGGTTCTTCGAAAAGTCGTCATAGGAGGTCGGCCCATTATAGACAACGATATTGTAAGCCGGGTCACCAAGAGCGCGCCCGATGCGGCTCAAGATGCTCCGATAGATACGGGCGAGCGGCAGAACCGCCTCGTAAGGGATATCGCTGAAGTGAAGCAGGTGCCGCTTGGGAAGTATCCACACCTCGAACGGGAAGCGGGAGGCATAAGGACAAAAGGCAAGGAACTCCTCGTTCTCCTCGACGACACGCTCTTTGTCTTCTATCTCTTGCGCAAGGATGTCGCAGAAGACACAACGGCGCCGGAAGCCGTGATAGTCGGCGGCATGGCCGAACCGCCATTCAACGAAGGCGGGAACGAAGGGAAACGCGATTATCTCCGAATAGTGATGGTCCACGGTCCCCCCTGCCTCGTGCCCACGATTCTTGCAGATAAGAAGATACTTGAAGCGCCGGTCTCCCTGCAAGTCGGCGGCACGTTCACGCCATGCCAACAAGATGTCGCGCACCTCTTCGGGGCTCATCTCGTCGAATCTTCCACCATGACGCGCCGTTTCGACGATGACCTCATGCGCCCCAAGCCGCTGCATCGTGTCATAAACGCCTTTTCCGCGCGGCCGCGGATCCTCCTCGATCCGGAGGAGCGGATTGCGCGCCGGGAACACGCGGAGCGACCATTGCGCATTGAGGTGCGGAAAGTTGTTGAATCGCTGGATCTCCCGCGGCGTCGCTTCTTCGTTCCCCGGGCAAAAGGGACAGGCCGTGTCCGAAGCCGCACCGTACTCCGACGACTGTCGAATAATGACCGGAGCCTTCTCGGGTGCAAAAGTGACCCAACGGTGAGAAACGGGATCGCGTCGAATGGCGCCCTGCATGATGTCCCCCTGTCAGATGTCCCAGAAGCGAAGCACGGTCTTGTCGGTCGGCACCGGTATCGTAAGCGCCCCCACTTCGGGTATCCGCTCCAGTTCGGTACCGTCTCCGAGAACAACCTTGAAATGACAGGCAAGTGTAGCGCCGCGTCGCGCTCCTATCTTGCCGATGGAAAGACGCACATCGAGAACCTCGGTAAAAGCCGCCTCTCCGGCGGCAAGCACCTCCTCCTCTCCCTTTTCGGAACGCACGGTCACAGGAAACGGCGTCAATTCGAAGCGAAGCATCGGCAGATGGAAGTCTATGCTGACCCCATCCACCAGATAACACCGGATCGTCGCCTGTTTGTGTTCATGAAGCGAGGGCGAATCTATGAGCACCACGCGGAAGTAGAGGTTCTTTGCATCGAAACCATAGCGCATCTCGCGAATGAGACGGCTCCCGTGATACATCGCGCCGCCGGGACGACGCGTGTTGTCGAAGATGCCGGCACCCGCCCAATCGTAGAACGAATCGGCACGCCCGGTGATCCGCGGACTGATGAGCGAGGAGGGAGAGATGATCGCCGCCGCAGCCGCCGCGGTTTGCTTTATCGGCAGGTCCAGTATCGTCGGATGGGGTTGGCCGAGCGCCGCATACATGCGTCGGAGATGGCGTCGGAACAGGCGGTCGAACAGATAGTCGTTCTCAGTCTGGAATTGCGGTCCATACCACCAGAACCAATCGCTCCCTTCGGCTCGGTATATGGCGCGGAATGCCTCTTCCTTCTTCTCCGGAGCGATCTCGGGATGCTGTTTGAGCTGGTCGTCGAGAAAAAGACGCGCACGACGGAGATGCTCCCACGCCGTGTTGTCTTCTTCGTTCCCTATCCAGATCATAAAATCGCTTTCTATCCACGAACCACTGTGGAGCACCGGCAAGACCGGATACGATACCGGAGCGTTCTTTTCGAGGAATCCGGTAAAAGTGTCGGTGGCGAAGTCGGACGCCTCGGCAAGTGTCTTGAAGAAATGATTGAGGAAGGCACCGCCATTGTCCGGATAGTTCTCCCATGCGTTCTCGCCATCGAGCGCCACGGTGACCGCCGATGCCGGTCCCTCATCGGGGAGCGCGTGGCGGATACCGCGCAGGTGCCCCATGAACGATTCGACCGCACGGTCGGTCTCGGTATGCGCGAATGAGAACCCGATAAGATCGGAGAGGAACTTGTCGCGGAAGAAGACCACCGGTGCATCGGGCGTATCCGCCGCTCTCCACGGACGATAGAGGACCTGTTTCTTCTCGGCGCAACTCACCGAACGGAAGAGTATCCCCTCATCGGTAGCGAGCCATTTCACGCCGCTTTCGGCGGCAAGCGGCATGATCTCAGGTGCAACACCGCCTTCCGCAGGCCACATGCCTCTGAGCGGCATCCCCCACACCGATTCGGCGTACCGCTTCCCCTCCGCGAGGTGCCACCGGGCATCGTCCGGCCATGAGAAGCGCGCGGGCAACGGTGCCGCGGGAGAGGATCGGCGCGCGATATCGCTATCGTAAATAAGAGGCAGAACAGGATGATAAAAAGGAGTGAACGACAGTTCCAGGGCCCCGGATGCCGCAAGACGCCGATACAACGGTATGATCTCCTGAAGGATCTTTTCCTGTATCCGCATCATCTCGTGCTTCTCTTCGTGAGTGAAGCGTCGGTCCTTTTCGTCGAGGTATCGCAAGAAAGGATAGCGCTCCCGCGCCATGAAACCGAACCACTTGAGGTTGAATAGCACCTGTAGATCGAGTATCTCGTCGTTGGTGAAGAAACGCGTCATCTCGATCCACGACAGTTTGCCGACGAAGCGTTCCCGTTTGGAGAGTATCTCCCAGTAGCGCGGCGAGGTCTTTACGAGACGATCCCAGCACAACATGAAGAAGTTACGGATGACAAAAGCTTTTTCTTCTTCGTCCATCTCTTCGGGGCGTTTGAGGGTAAGGACCCTCCAGCGGTCGGTCACCGCGTTCTTCACATGATCCTCTATCTGCTCAATGAGCGACGGCACCATGTTGATGCACCCCTTTATACCCCAGCGCTCCATGACCTGTGGCATATCGTAGTATCCTTTCGTCGCATGGAGACGGACCCACGGCATGACATAGGTGCCGTTCTGCCCGTCCTTGTAGAACGGCTGGTGCATGTGCCACAGGAAAAGGACCGTCAGGGGACGCGTGTTCACGGGACTCTCCGGTGTCAGCCTGTTTGGCGTGCGTTGTTCTGCTTCTCGAGCTTCTTCTGGAGCGCCCGAAGCCGCTCGCGTATCGTCGGACCGTAGCGCGAGTATTTGTTCGTCTGGAGAACCTGCCGATAGAAGTTTATCGCCCGATCGTACTGTTTCATGCGCTCATAGCAGACGCCGAGGAAGAGTTCCGCCTTGTCCTTGGTAAGCCCTTTTTCGGTGTTGACGAAAAGGAACCGTTCGAAGGCGATGGCCGCCTTCTCGATATCGCCGCTCCGATAGTGGGCAAGCGAGAGGTAGTAGAAGAGCGATGGGACATGTTTCCCCACGCCCGATATCTTGAGGCTCTCTTCGAAATGCTCGACCGCGGCGCGATAACTCTTCCGGTCGAAGAGCGTCATCCCCTCCTCATACTTCTTGAGCGCCGCCTTCTGTTTGATAAGGTTGACCTCGCTTTCGATGATGTACCGCTCAAGACGCGAAAGGGCCGAAAGGTTGAACTCGCTGTACATCTTTATCGCTTGATCAGGGTCCCCCTCCTTGAAGGCCAAATAGAGGTTGAACGCCTTCACATCGGTGTTCTCCGCCGCGATGATCTTGTCCTTGAGCTCCCGTATCTCCTTTTGGAGATTCTCGTTTTGCTTCTGGGAATTCATGAGGTTGTCCGAGACATGACGCACCTCGGCGCGAAAATAGAAGAAAAAGGCGAGCACGATGACGACGGCGAGAAGAACCAGCAAAAAGAAAGACTTGTTCAGTTCCGACCGATCCTTTTGACTTATCTTTGATGCCACCTGCCGCAGGCTCGCGTCCACCATATTTATGGTGTTGAGCGACTGAACGACGAGTTTCCGCAACTCTCTGATATCGCTCGTCTGAAACGAGGACGATTCTTTGTGATCGTGTGCCTCACGCATATCTTTCGGTTCCACAAGGGACTTCATGTTATATCGCTCTTTGGCATTTGCAAAGAAAATTTAGGCTCTTCTCAGAAAGGAGTCTCTTCTCGACGATGTTCTCAAAAAGAAGACAGTCGTATCGTTCGCACCTCAAATTTTCGATACGGGATTGACTTTCCATCGGAACCGGCGTATGATGAAATCACACATTCCCCGCCACTTTAAACGAGGGGCCTACAAGGGGCGAAGTGGTTTCCTTGTGGCACATGCCACGGTCATGCTGATCCTTTCTTTCAAACCTGCCCTGCCCCTCGGTCCTCTCTTTATCTTGACCTAAACTTGACTCATTCCTTCTTTGAGGTCATCATCCTTCCATCGGACGGCGAACCTAACAAAGGAGACGACAATGAAAGACCCGCGTATCGCGAAACTGGCAAAGAACCTCGTGCGCTTCTCTTGCAAGGTAAAGAAGGGAGAACATGTGCTCATCGAGGTGAAGGATGAGGCGGCAAAACCACTGGTCGAGGCGATCATCGAAGAGGTACAAGCGGTCGGCGCAACGCCGTTCGTGAACCTCTACGACCAGCGTATCATGCGCAAACTCATCGCAGGAGCATCTGAAGACTGGTTCTCCATCATGGCGGAGGTCGACCTCCTCAAGATGAAGAAGATGCAGGCATTTATAGGCATCAACGCACGGAACAACTCCTACGAGTTCTCCGATGTACCGGGACCGCAGATGAAGAACTACATGGCGAAGTACGCTCATCCGGTCCACTTCGAGCAGCGCGTCAAACACACCAAGTGGTGCATCCTCGCCTACCCGAATCCCTCGTATGCGCAAGCATCTAACATGTCCACCGAGGCGTTCGAAGACTTCTTCTTCAATGTGACCACTCTCGATTACGCCAAAATGGACAAGGCGATGGACCCACTGGTGAAACTCATGAAGAAAACGGACAAGGTGCATCTGAAGGGCCCCGGTCGCACCGACCTGACCTTCTCGATAAAGGGGATCCCGGTCATCAAATGCGCCGGGCAGATGAACATACCCGACGGCGAGATATTCACCGCTCCGGTCAAGGATTCGGTGAACGGGGTCATCGAATATAACACGCCGACCGTTTATCTCGGAAAGAAGTTCGAAAAGATCATCCTCACCTTCAAGAAGGGCAAGATAGTAAAGATCGAGGGCGACAATGTCGCAAAACTCGAAGAGATATTCAACACCGATGAGGGTGCGCGCTATGTCGGCGAATTCGCGATCGGCGTCAATCCTTACATCACGCGTCCGATGATAGACATCCTCTTCGACGAGAAGATCGCCGGATCCATTCACTTCACTCCGGGCAATTCTTACGACGAGGCGCCGAACGGCAACCACAGCGCCGTCCACTGGGATCTCGTCATGATCCAGACCCCCGAATACGGCGGAGGAGAGATCTACTTCGACGGCAAACTGATTCGAAAGGACGGCCTTTTCGTGGCAAAGGAATTGAAAGGCCTCAATCCGGAGAATCTCAAGTAGCCGTCTTCCCAAGACGGTCCCCACCCGATGCAGACCGATCGCCGCTTCATGCGAGAACACATCGAGGAATTGCTTGCCCTTGAACGGGAAAGCTTCCCCGATCCCAAGAACGGCAACATCTTCTCGTCGGTGTATGACGAGGCGGCGACTCATATGCGCTACTTCGTGTTTCGCGACGAGTGCGAAGCGATCGTCGGATACCTCCTTCTTTCGCTCGCGGCGGACGAGGCCGAGATCGTTACGGTGGCGGTCCGGCCATCTCTCCGTCGTCGAGGCATCGCCGCCACACTTTTGAAAGAGGCGCTTTCCTGCGCCCGCGACAACGGAGCTTCCCATTGTTACCTCGAGGTACGGGAAAGCAATCTCGCGGCGCAGCGTCTCTATGAAAAAATGGGGTTTGTTGTTGTAGGGCGACGAAAAATGTATTATAGTGCACCCGAAGAGGATGCGCTCGTGATGAAACTTTCGATGGAGGATCCGTGCAGTCACGCACCCAACTGAGCGTCGTCGCCGACCTCATGCCGATAGCGTCGGACGCATTCCTCATCGCTTTGCCGTTCGAGCCGGAACCGGAGCCGGGTCAATTCGTCATGCTCTCGTTCGGCGACGGACGGAACGATCCGTTCCTCCCCCGCCCTCTTTCGATCTTCGACTGGGAAGAAAAGATGCTTACGCTTCTCGTCAAAGTCGTCGGACGCGGGACAGCGATCATGGGGAATTTGAAGCCGGGTGCGGTCCTGCGCATTACCGGTCCCCTCGGAAACGCATTTCCCGACCATGCAGGGAAGGTCGTCTTCGTTGGCGGCGGCATCGGTATCGCACCGCTTTACTATGCCGCAAAGCGTTCTCAAGCTCGCGAAAAGTCGTTCATACTCGGCTTCCGCTCCGCCGAACAGAGTTACCTTACCGAAGAGTTCTCTCAGGTCGCGCCAGCGCACATGGTAAGCGACGACGGTTCGCTCGGCGAAAAAATGTTCCCTCATGAAAAACTTCAGGCGCTTATCGCTGGAGGAGAACGCCCCGACATGATCGTCTCCTGTGGTCCGGAAACAATGATGCGCGCTACCCACGAGGTCGCTCGGCGTCATGGCATCCGCGATGTCGTCTCGCTCGAGGCGCGCATGGGGTGCGGTATCGGCGCCTGCCTCGGATGCCGCCTCGATCTGCCGGGCGGTTCGGTGCTCGTGTGCAAGGAAGGGCCAGTGTTCGACGGTTCCCTCTTCGAGGAAAAGCGATGACCGACCTGCGCGTGCGCATCGGCAAGGTGACGCTCAAGAACCCGATCATTACGGCATCGGGCACCTTCGGATACGGCAAAGAGTTCGAACCTTACCTCAATCTTCATACGCTTGGCGGCTTCTGCACCAAAGGGATATCGCTCGAACCGCGCACCGGGAATACCGGCATCCGCATCGTGGAGACGCCGGCGGGAATGCTCAACGCCATCGGCCTCGAGAACTGCGGCGTCGAAGCGTTCCTCCGCGAGATACTGCCCACCATCAGTCACTTCGATACCGCCATCGTCGTGAACTTCTACGCGTACACCGTCGATGATTTCGTGAAACTGGCATCTCGTCTGTCGGAAAGCGACCGCATCGACGCTCTCGAGATGAACATCTCCTGTCCCAATGTGGCGCAGGGAGGGGCGCTGTTCGGCGCCGATCCGCGCCTTGTCGAAACACTCACCAGCGCGGTCCGAAGGGCGACCGACAAGACGCTCATCGTAAAGCTCTCCCCGAATGTCACCGACATTACCGCTATCGCTCGCGCGGCCGAGGCGGGCGGTGCCGATGCGGTGTCGCTCATCAACACGCTCATCGGAACGGCGATAGATCGCGAACGGCGACGGTTCGTCCTCGGCAACAAGGTGGGAGGTCTCTCGGGGCCGGCGATAAGACCGGTGGCGCTCCGCATGGTGTGGCAAACGGCGAAGGCGGTGAAGATACCGGTCATTGGGATCGGCGGCATCACGACGCTCGGCGATGTGCTTGACTTTCTCATCGTCGGCGCCCGGGCAGTGCAGGTCGGATCGGCGAACTTCGTTAACCCCGGCATCGCGCAGGATCTCGTGGAGGGACTCGATGCATGGCTCACCGCACGCGGGGAGACGCTCGACCACCTCATCGGATCGATCGAGGAATGACATGCGGATTGGGATACTCCTTGCCGCGTTGGCGTTTCTCGTCTCGTGTGCCGATCCTTACGGCATCTACCACCGCGTCCGCGAAGGAGAGACGCTTCAGAGCCTTTCGGTGCGCTACCATGTCGATATTGACAAACTGCGCGACGCCAATACGCTGGGATCTGCCGACGAGGTACGGCCGGGCGATTACCTCTTCATCCCCGGAGTCAAGGCTCCCTACGAGGAAACGGCTGTCCCCGCTCCTTCTCAGTCGAAGAAACCGGAGAGCGCTCCGGTAAAGACCGGCAAAGCGGCGCTCGCAACGACCCATGGCACGTCAGGAAAAGATCTTTCCGCAACCGGCGATTCTCAGTTCATTTGGCCGGTGCGCGGAGTGGTCACCTCTCTGTTCGGCATGCGTGACGGATCACCCCATGAAGGAATAGACATCAGCGTCCCCGAAGGAACGCCGGTCGTCGCGGCAGGCGATGGCAAGGTGATCTTCGCCGCCGATCATGGCGCCTACGGCAATGTGGTGATCATCCAGCATGCCGATAACTACTTCACCGTCTATGCCCACAACAGCAAACTCCTCGTGCAGGAGGGGCAAACGGTCAAAGCAGGAGAGAAGATAGCCCTTTCAGGAAGCACCGGTCGGTCGTCGGGCCCTCATCTCCACTTCGAGGTGCGCATTGGCGCCAAACCGCAGGATCCGATGCGGTTCCTTCCTCGTGCGGCCCCGTAGCTCAGTAGGATAGAGCGGCGGATTCCTAATCCGCGTCTGCCGCAGGTTCAATTCCTGCCGGGGTCGCCATCTCTTATTTTTTCGTAAGACGAATCTTCACCTTTCGCGCAAGCGTCGATGCTTGTTCATCACGAATAAGAAGAAGAAAGATAAAAAAGGTTAGACCGAAAAGTGCCGTCATTATGACAAACGGTATGCCGAGCGCAACGATACGCCAGTCGCTTGCGGTGAACAACGCGTAGATATGGGGTTTGATCAGGAAAAGCGGAACGGCTATGAGCACCGAAAGGAGCATAATGCGTCCCGCATAGAGAGTAGCGCGCAGGGTCATCGCGCCGAACAGATCGCGCTTCTTGCGGATGAGAGGGATCACGAGGAACAGCGTATTTACCAGCGCGGCAAGCGTTGCCGCGAGCGCGATGCCGGGACCTTTGAGCGGTCCGACGAGGGCGAGGCAGATGGCAATGTTCGCCACGAACGAGGCAATGCCGGCAATGGTTGGCGTTATGGTGTCCTCTTGCGCATAAAAGGCGGGGGAAAGTACCCGGTTGAGCGCAATGAAGTAAAGCCCGGCGATGTGCAAAAGAAAGATACCGGCGGTGAGCGCGACCGAGGCGGTATCGAAGGCGCGCGCCTTGAACACGAGCGCCACGATCTCGCGGTGGTTCATCATGGCAAGGATGGTCGCCGGTATCGTGAGTAGCGCTATCGCGTTGAGGCTGAAGAGGAGATGACCGGTGAACTTCTCCCACTCGTTGCGTTTGGCGTTCTCAGAAAGTTCGGTGAGCACCACCGTGCCGATCGAGACGGCGAAAACGCCGAGCAACAATTCGAGGAGCCGGTTACTGAACTGGAGCGCCGAAACGACGCCGGTGCCGGCACTTGTGGCGATGACCGAGGAGACGAGGACATTGACCTCGTAGGCGGCCATACCAATGATGGTAGGCGCCACGAGAAGAAAGATCTTGTGCACGCCGCGATCACGAAAGGCAGAGAAGAGCGGCATGAAGGCAAACCGAAATCCTGCCCTCAGAACATACGGGAACTGAAACACCGCCTGCAGAAAACCACCGACGATGACGCCGACAGCCATAGCGCGCGCCGGGTTGGCGGTGTAGGATGAGAGCAGGATCGTCGCCGCGATGATGCATCCATTGAACACGATGGGAACGAACCCAGCGGGGCCGAAGATGTTCACGCTGTTCAAAATGCCTTGGAAGAAGGCGGCCATCGAGATGAACGCAAGGTAGGGGAACATCCAGCGGGTAAGAAGTATCGTCTCGACCTGCGTCTCCGGATCAAGGTCGCCGTAAAAGATACGGATGATCGGGCCTGCACCGAGAACGCCGAGGAGTACCACGGTCGTCACGAGAAACGAAAGCACCGTAAGGAACGCCGAGAGGAACGCACGGATCTTCTCGCGGTCGTTCTCGATGAGATAGCCTTTGAAGGTCGGCACGAAAGCGACGGCGATACTTCCTTCGGCAAAAAGCTTCCGCATGAGGTTCGGAAGGAGAAATCCTATCGTGAAGGCGTCGGCGAAAGCGCTCGTCCCGAGGTAGGCAGCGCGCACCATTTCGCGGATGAGCCCCATGATACGGCTTCCCGCAGTGAGAATGATGAGTTTCAGGCTATGCCGGACGATTCCCCTCGTGTTCACGGCATCTGCATCTGTGAGGGATCTATGATCTCTTTCTCTTCGACCGTTCGAGTCGGTTCGGTCCCCTGCACGAAGTACATCGTGCGCCCCGTCTCGCTCACGAGCCCTGTCTTTCGATCTATGGTGACCGCGACGATGCCGGGCGGCTGTTTGAAATCGCTCTTGGGGAAATTGGCAAGGTAGCGTCCCATGAAATCCATCCATATCGGAAGTGCCGCCTTCGATCCCGATTCGTTGGGACCGAGGGTAACGCCGTGTTCATCGTTGCCTACCCAAACACCCGCTATGAACTCGGGGGAGAAGCCGATGAACCACGCGTCGAAACTGTCGTTGGTGGTGCCGGTCTTGCCGCCGACCACACGGCCAAGCGATGCGGCGCGTGCCGCGGTGCCGTAGATCGTGACATCCTGCAGGATACGGGTCATGATGTAGGCAGTTTGCGGGCTCATGTTCTGTTCTTCGGGGCGCTTGGCGAAATAGAGGAGGCGATCTATCTTTTCGGCCATAGAGAGCCACGGGTCATAGAAAACGGTATTGTTTTCGAGAATGTTGCCGTCACGGTCCATCACCTTGCGGATATAGGTGGTATGAGGCTTTTTCCCTTGGTTCGGGAAATGGGAAAAAGCATCGGTGAGCTCGTCGAGTGTAAGACACGAGGCTCCGAGCACCGTGCCGAATTCGGGGCGAAGCGGGCTTTGGATGCCGAGATTCTTCACGAAATCGAGACCGTACGCGATGCCGATATCACTGAACATGCGAACAGCCGGCGCGTTGAGCGATTCGACGATCGCTTCCCAGAGCGTCACCTCGCCGCGGAAGGTCTGTTCGTAGTTCTCCGGCTTGAAGTTGAGATCGGTGACGGCGACCGGCGCATCGAGAAGCATCGTCGCCGCGGTGTACTTCGGTTTTTTTTCTTCGTCTTTCAGTTCGAGTGCCGCGGCGTAGAAGAGCGGCTTCATTGCCGATCCCGGCTGGCGGCAGGCTTGAGAGGTGCGATCGAATTCGCTCTTGCCGAAATCGTAGCCCCCCATGATGGCACGAATATAACCGGAGTAGGGATCCTTCACGATCGCGGCACCCTGCGGAATGGGAAGTTGTTCGAGCGAAAAGAAGAAATCGGGAGGAAGCGGCTTATCGAAGGCACGGTGATCGAGTTCGTCGCTGGCGCCGGCAGTGTCGGTCGCCCGAACGAGAATCACATCGCCCGGTTTTAGCACCTGCGCGGTCGAAGAGATGGCTGCCCAACCACCGGCCGGGTTGTACGGGCGCGCCCATTGGAGATGCTTGAGGTAGATGGGACGCTTGACGGTGCCAACCTGTACGAGCGCCTCGTTCTTTTCCGCCGAGAGTACCACACCTTGGTAAAGAACACCGCGTTTCATCGTTTCGGGATGAATATCGCCGAACTCCTTCCGGTGCCGCGCAAGATAGCGATCGAGATCTTTGGCAATATCTATCCGGTAAAGCGGCCCGGCATAACCTTGCCGTCGCGAAAGAGCACGAAGGCCAGTGTAGAGCGACTCGTCGAGCATCTGGCCGGCACGCAGATCGGCGGTTGTCGAAACGACGAGTCCTTCCTGATACAACTTCTCGTTGCCATAGGTTTGCTGAAGATGACGACGAACCTTCTCGCTAAAGTAAGGAATCTTGTCGAGAAAGATCTCTCGCATTGGATTAACTCTCAGAGGAGTATTGCGTGCCTCCTCATACTGCTCCTTGGTAATGTAGCGCTCTTCGAACATGCGGCGTAGAACATAGTCACGCCGCTTCTTCGCCTTCTCGGGATTCACCTTCGGCGAGGCTTCGGAAGGGTACTTGGGCAAGCCGGCGAGCGTCGCCATCTCGGGAAGATCGAGCTCCCACACATGCTTCGAAAAGTAAGTAAGCGCCGCCGACTCGACCCCATAAGCGCCGCTTCCGAGGAAGATCTCGTTGAGGTAAAGGTAGAGTATCTCTTCCTTGGTCAAGTGACGCTCGAGTTCGATGGCAAGGAGCATATCTTTGATCTTTCGCGTAATGGTGCGTTCCGTACCGACAAAGGATTTGGCAAGTTGCTGGGTGATGGTGGAACCTCCCTGCTTGACACCGGTCGTCGCATACTTGAAGGCGGCGCGAATCATGGCGATAGGATCGATGCCCTTGTGTTTGAAGAACTCGGCGTCCTCACCAGCGACAAAGGCGAGCGCAAGAAGGCGCGGTATCTTGTCGTACGGTACGATATTCCGACGGTTATCCTGATAAAATTCGGCGATGAGCTGTCCGTCAAAGGCATAGACCTTGGTCCCCTGCGCCGGCTTGTAATCAGCCACTGTTTCGATGCGGGGGATTTGGCTCTTGATGATGTGATATCCAACGACCAGAAAAAGAAGGACACCAACCCCTACTCCCACAGCGCCCCAGAGAAGAAGGGAGAATGACCGTCGCTTCCGTTTCATGGCTCATTACCAAAAAAAACGCGGAACGCCGCCTCGTAGCAGGGACGCTTGAACGAAACAGCACAAGAGAGAACCTCGCTTCTTGGGGCCCACCGGAAGGAGCGGAACTCTTCGTTGGGGTGAAGAACCACCGCCCCATTGGTAAGACGAAACAAAAGGTACATTTGCTCTTGCCCGGAGAATCCACGATCCGAGACGATGCCGGGAGGAAGATGGTAGGTAAAGGGGCCCGCCTTTGCAATAAGCGTCACCGCATCCGGGCCAAGCCCCGTTTCCTCGGCCAACTCTCGCCAACCGGCGGTTTCCGCATCTTCGCCGGCGTCAATGCCTCCCTGCGGGAGTTGCCATGCGCCAGGGATGTCGCTTCGTTCGCCGATGAGGATATGTCCGACATCGTTCATGATCACGAGGGCCACATTGCGCCGGATCGTCATCGGTCCCTCTCGACGATGGCACATGACTTCTCCGATTCCCACACAGCGACCTGCTCGACTCGACAGGCAGCATCATGCGCAGTAACAAGTGGAGACAACCTCTCGAAAATGTAGCAGGCGATGTGCTCAGCGGTGGGGTTGATGGAATCGAACGGAGATACCGCGTTCAGATCGTGGTGGTCAAGATGTTCCAGAACACCTCCTATGAGGACATCGAGGTCCTTGAAGTCCATCACAAAACCCTCCCGCGTAAGTTCATTGCGGGAAACGGTAACGCGAACTCTCCAATTATGCCCATGGAAGTTCTCGCACTTCCCTTGGTAATCGCGCAAATGATGAGCCGCCGAGAACATTGTTTCCCGAAAGACAACATATCGCATCGGGTCATACTCCTCCGTATCACGGTGCACCGGTCCCTGCAAAGCGAAGCACTCTACCACAAAGAAATTTCTGTTTCAACTTTCGTTAGTCAAGAGCGGATACAAAAAACTTGAAATTTTGCTTTTCCTTCCGTAGGGTGAACGAGCGGTGTTTGAAAGACCATAGGGCAAACGGAGGTTTATGATGGTAGGCAAGGTAGTGAAAGTAGCGCTCGTCGTTTCAATGATGTTGTTCCCTTTCGTGATCTGTGCAGCGGACGACTTCGAAGACGACTTTGATGCGGAAAAATCGGCTGCCGAGAAAGAAAAACAAAACAAGGCTGAAAGCGACCAAGCGATAAAGGACCTGCTGGGAGACTCTCCATCCACGGCGGAAGAGGATAAAGGAACGATAGAGGAGGACGAGGCAGACGAAGGGGAAGAAGAAGAAAAAGGGGAGGAAGAAGAAGAGGAGGAGGAAACTCCTTCTCCAACGAAGAAGGCAGAGACGGAAAAGAAGAAAGAATCGGTAGAAGACCTCCTCGGCACCAAGAAAAAGGAAGAAAAGAAACCGGCGCCGAAACCGGCAAGCGGCATCAAGCCGGTCGCAATGGTCAAAGGCTCGTTCAACTTCGGCTCGTATGCAAAGAATTTCAAACAGGGGCTCATGTACGGCGCGGTCGATGAGGGGATCCTCGGCGCCGAGTTCAGAGGGAACGCCATCTTTGCGAAAGCGACCATTAATGTGCGTACCAACAATCCGACCCTTTTGGCGGCCAATGATGGTTCAGCGGTTCAGTACAACCCGCTCATGGATGACAACTACTGGGTCAACAGTATCGTGAACGGCATGCCTTATGAAGTGTATGGAGGCATGAAACTCTTCGATATGGTAACGCTCCGCGCCGGTAAGATGATACCCGCCTATAGCATTCTCGACAAGTACCAGCACCTCGGCGTCGCAATCGGCACTCCCTACGGAACCCGGCCGCTCCTTGCGGTGGAAGGCTTCATTCCCGAGACCGACGCTGGGGTCGCCCTCGGGTTCGATTACGATTTCGGCGACGATTCGGGCATCGTGGCCGAACTTATGATGGGAACCGGCGTCATCCCTTCCATTTCATCGTTCTGGCACTCGCAGAAGACGATGGGCATGTACTTCAAAGGCGGGTACCGCTCCGAAATGATCACCGCTCTGCTCGGCTTCCAGTACCGCACCGACTACGATGGCACCGCGAAGAAACAGGTGCCTATCATCGGGTTCGGCCTCGGCGCGATATTTTCCTACGCCGGCTTCGAGACATGGCTTACCTTCGACTACACGATGATGGGCCTTCTCTACGAATCGGTGTCAGGAGCGATGAAGAACGGAAGCGTCGGTGGAATGAACCTCTCGCTTATGCCCGCCTACAACCTCTCGATAGACTATGGCTTCATAGACAAACTGCAGTTCGGCGTTCGCTTCGATCTTGACCTCGGCGTATACAACAAGGAAGCAGCTGACGGCACTTACCTAACATGGTATACGGGAACCGGAGTAAATAAACTTTACTACTTCAAGCCGGACGCGATGGCGATGCGGTTCGGCTTCGGTATCAACCTTTTCGCAAAGGAACTTGACTCAGTGAAGTCGTTCTTCGGCATCTCCTTCCTCATGCAGCCGCAGTCGCAGATCATCAATAAAACCGGCTCCGGTAGCGATGTCTTCAACTACGGCTTCTACAACTTCGGCATTCAGGGCGGCGCCGAATTCTAGCTACCAGATCCGATACTATGGTCTCTCTGGCCCGGATTTGGTATCCGGGCCTTTTTTTTGTTGACAACCGAATCGGAGAACAATTAATATAAAAAACAAAAGGTTTTAGCAACCGAGCGAGGAGGTGTGGTATGCGGAACGCAGTAGTGATGATGGTCCTTTTTGTCTTTATCGGGGTGGCGGCAGTTCCCGCCTGCTCAGGAGAAAAGGAGACCGATCGCCGCGCAGAGGTCCAGAAACTCATCGAACAGGGACAATACGGCCCTGCCAAGCAGATGCTCATTGCCCTTCGGAGCAACTACCCGAACGACCAGCAGCTCTTGGAAATGGAGCACCTTTGCGACACTAAGATCGCCGAGCAGAAGTATGCCGACATCTGGAAAGAAGCCGAAGCGAAGAATGACTATCAAGAGTGGATCAAGGCGATGATCCGCATCAAAGAGATCGAAAACTTCAACCGCGACATGGTCAAGGAGTGGATCCAGAAAGCGACGCAAAAGGCGATAGATGCCGGTGCCCGTCAACTCAACGACGAAGAGCTGCTCGGCCTGCTCAACAAACTCTTCATTCGCTATCAGGTTATCACCGAAAAGGATCGCCTCATGTATATCACCCTCTTTCACAACGAAGGTCGTTTTCCGCTCAAAGAATGGAAGGATACTTTCCTCACAAAGTATCCGGAACTCTTCGATGAAAAAGGAATGTTCGTCGGCTATCCGCGTCCCGAAAAACCGGCGGAGCCGGAAAACAAGGGCGTTCCTCCGAAAAAGTAGCGCCTTCAGCACTCTTTTTCCATGCTCATCACCATCCAGAAGATCATCTCCTCGGGCGATGGCATCGGCTGGGGAGACGGCAACACCTATTTCATCCCGCAGGTCATCCCCGGAGAAACGGTAGAGGTCTTCGAGACGGTCCCCTTGCGCCGCGCTCTCTCGGCGACGGTTTTCCGGGTGGTCGAACCAAGTCCTCTTCGGCAGAAACCGGTTTGCCCTCTTTTTGGCCGGTGCGGCGGATGTTCGTTCCTTCACATCCCCTACCCGCTCCAGAGCGACATTAAGCGGGACATTCTCAAAGAGACCTTTCGCCAACAGGGAGTTTCCCTTACGATCGAGCCCCGATGGGTAAGTGTGGGAACATTCCGGATACGGAGCCGAGCCAAGGTGCACATCATCAACGGCCGTCCCTCATTCAACCGGCGCGCCGATCACGAGCTCGTTCCCTTCGATGATTGCCCGCTCCTGCATCCCGGACTCGTTGCAGTTATCCGAGAGGATGCCCTACGACGGGAAGACGGCCCGCTCCGATACGAGTACGCACCGAGGGATGGAAGCTGGACGCCCCGTGACCCCGCTATCGTGAAAGTGGTCGCCGGAGAGGAGTTCCGCATCTCGCGTGCTTCGTTTTTCCAGGCATCGGAAGAAGGAGCGGCAGCGCTTGCCCTCCTCGTACAGGGGATCATCAAGGAAGTAAAGCCATCAACGGTGCTCGACCTATTCTGCGGCGTTGGCCTTTTCTCACGGTTCGCCGCAAAAGAAGGATGCAGTGTCACGGGAGCCGATATTGCATCCGCAGAAGATTTTGCCTTCAATGTGCCGCAGGGACGATTCTTCTCCCTCGATCTCTCGCGGGTAGCGACGGTCCCCGCCGCCGATCTCATTATCGTCGACCCGCCGCGCGCCGGTATGGCCGCTTCACTTGCCGAAGCTATCTCGCGAGGATCAGCGCATCATCTGTGTTATGTTTCGTGTGACGCCGCCACCTTCGTACGCGATATTGGGCGACTGGAACGGCGCGGCCGTTTCTCGCTCCGGTCGCTCACGATTGTGGATCAGTTTCCCTTTACTCACCGGATCGAACTCGTTGCTCATCTCATAAGGAAAGAAACTTGACAAGGGTGCCCTCTCCACTATCATCGGCTCGGATACGGCCTGCTCCGATTGGGGGGAGTCATGAAGCGTGTGCTGATCGTGGATGACGAGGTTTCGCTCGTCAATTCGATGAAGAATTTCTTGCAGTTCAAGGGGGTTGATGCACTTACCGCGTTCACTGGGGAAGAGGCGCTGAATATCCTTGAAAAGGAAAAGGAGGTCGCTCTCGTCATCACAGATGTCATCATGCCCGGAATCAGCGGTATAGAGCTCCTCAAGCGCATTAAGCAACAGCATCCCGGTATTCCGGTCATCGTGATGACCGGCATGCTTTCGATAGAGAATACCGTTTCTTCTCTTCAGAATGGCGCGAGCGACTACCTGCTCAAGCCGTTCTCCAGTCTCGATTATGTCTGGGAGGTCGTAAAGAACTACCTCTGACGCTGAGCACGCGTGAGGTCGCGTTCTACGCGGCGGACGAACTTTTTCTGCAAGTTTTCCTCCGCATAGCGAGCAAGAGTGAGGATGCCGGTCCGGAACGCGGCGACATTCGAGCGCCCGTGCCCGATACCTACTAAATGGTTGATACCCAGAAGAACCGCGCTTCCGTAACGGGTGTAGTCGAAGCGCTGAAACGCGGAACCGAACATTACCTTGAAGAAGAGACCGGACACCTTCATCCAGTAAGGATGCGGAGCTATTTTGGCACGAATGAGTTCATAGAGAGTTTCTGAGAGCCCCTCGATGACCTTGAGCGAGATGTTTCCGGTGAATCCGTCGGTCACGACGACATCGGCTCCCGGATCGCGAAAAAGAAGATTCCCTTCGACAAACCCATGATAGTTGAGGGTTCGTTGCGCCCACTCGGCCGCTTTGATGACCGTCGTTTTTCCTTTCGTTCCCTCTTCGCCGACGCTGAGGATCTTCACCCGCGGCTCGGCGATACCGGTGATGCAGTGAGAAAAAGCCTGTCCCAAAAGAGCGAATTGGAACAGCGTCTCGCTTCGCACATCGGTGGTCGCGCCGAGATCAAGGAGCACCAACTTCTCTTGTTTCATCGTCGGGAAGACAATGGCGAGCGCAGGCCTCGATATGCCGGAGAGCGGTCCTGACACGAAATGAGAGATGGCCACCGCCGCACCAGTGTTGCCGATGGTAAAAAAGGCATCGCCTTTCCCTTCGACAAGAAGCCGCATGCCGACATGCATCGAAGAGCGCGTTTTCACGCGAGCCGCCGCCGCCGCCGGCTCATCCATAGAGATATGGTCAGGAGCGTGGACTATTTCGAGATTGCGCGGAAGTGATAACCGCGGCGGAACCGCATCGTGAATGCTCCGCTCGTCACCGACGAGTATTACCCGCAGCAGACGATGTTCCCGGCACACCTGAATAGCGGCAGCAACCGGAACAGTGGGGGCGTGGTCGCCGCCCATTGCGTCAACGATGACGGCGGCCTCGTACATGTATTCGGTCACGCCTCTTCTTTACTGGCGATAGCCTTACCTCGGTATGCCCCACACGAAGGACAGATGCGGTGCGACATCATGAGTTCTCCGCACTTGGGACAAGTGCGCGTCGTCGGCTTCGTGAGTTTTCGATGTCCGGCACGGCGCGTTCTGCCGCGAGCTCGTGAATGCTTCCGTTTTACTGTAGCCATGGGTTCCTCCGTTATCGGTCAGATTCGTCGGGTATACAGGAACAGGCGACGCGGTTACGATTAACACCACATATGGGACAAAGCCCCTTACACTCCTCGTCGCACACGATCTTGGCAGGGATGTTGAGCACGAGCGCCTCGTGAACGAACGGATCGAGCAAGATCTCTTCCCCGTCGTAGGTATAATCGAAGTCGGCACCTTCCTGTTCCGGGAACAAGACGAATTGTTCGTTCATTTCCACGGTCACCTCGACGGGATCACCACACCGATGACAAGCGGTCTTCACGGCGAAGGTCCCTTCGATGGTCAGCACGATCGTCTCGGCAGCGCGGTAGTAGTGCGCTATGAGTCGGTGCTCCGATAAGAGCGAACCACCGCCGATATTCTCGCCAATGAAGAGCGGCTCGACCATCATCGAGCGTTCGTGCTCTGTAATATCAGGCAGATAGAGAAACACGTATCCCTCGGTCAAAAGAACGATTGCCGACTATAACCGCAAAACGAACTCTGTCAAGAATTGGTACCGGTCCTCCCGAGTTTTGCACGCCACTTATCGAGAGCCGCGTCCTCTATTTTCGGATAGAGGACCTGTGTCTCACCGATGACATGCCCCTGGCGTATCGGTTGCGTGGCGATCGTGGAAAAATCGAAGTTCTCGGGAAGGTTGAGCATCCTCTTCACGGTACGCGAGGTTGCCGGTGTGATGGGTTCAAAAAGGATAGCGAGGGTGTCCATGAGGTTAAGACAGGTGAGGAGCACCGCCTTGCACCGTTTTTCATCGCTCTTGCGAAGCGCCCACGGCGCGGTGGTGTCCACATATTTGTTTGCGATGCGCCCTATCTCCATGAGGTGGAACACGGCGTCGCGCACCCGGAAGGTTTCGTAGCATTCTTCGATGACGGATGCCTCTCGCCGGACCTCTTCCCATAGTTTCTTCTCAATATCGGTGAAGGTCATCTCGCCGTCGAGTTTTCCGTCGAAGAACTTGCGGGTAAAGGAGAGCATCCGGTTCACGAAGTTACCATAGATGTCGGCAAGTTCCGAGTTGTTGGCAAACTGAAAACCCTTGAGGGAGAAATCGGCGTCTTTCGTTTCGGGTGCGATCTGCGCGAGGTAGTATCGCACGACATCGCTCGGAAAATCCTCAAGGAATTCGTGGAGCCATATCGCGTAGTTCTTCGAGGTAGAGAACTTGTCACCCTCGAGGTTGAGGAATTCGTTGGCCGGTATCTCGTCGGGAAGTTTCCATCCCGTTCTCTGTCCCATAAGCATCGCCGGCCAGATGATGGCATGGAAGACGATGTTGTCCTTTCCTATGAAGTGAACGAGTCTCACCTCGTCGCCCCCCTGCCACCAGCGTTTCCATTCCTCGGGCTTTCCCATCTTGCGGAACAGCTCGATGGTGAAGGAGATGTAGCCGATCGGCGCGTCGAACCACACATAGAGGACCTTTCCCTTCGCCTCGTCGAGCGGCACCGGCACGCCCCACGAGAGGTCGCGGGTGATGCCGCGCGGTTCGAGTCCCCGCTGGAACCACTGTTCGCAAAATGCCTTGACATTGGCTTTCCAGTGCGGCTTTCGCGCAAGCCACTGTTCGAGATCCTTCTGAAATTTGTCGAGATCGAGGAACCAGTGACGCGAACTTTTGACCCTCGGCGGGCGGCCGCACAGTTTGCATTTTGGCTCTTTGAGGTCGAGCGCGTTGAGGGCATTGCCGCAGTAGTCGCACTGATCGCCCCGCGCTCCCTTTCCGCAGTGGGGACAGGTCCCTTCGACATAGCGATCGGGGAGAAACATGGCATCGTGGTCGCAGTAGAACTGATCGACTTCGCGCTCCGAAACGAAGCCATTTTTACGCAAATTGAGAAAGAATTCCTGTGAGAGTTTTGCATGTTCGGGACAAGTACTTGTTCCCGAAAAGATATCGAAACTCATGTCGAGTCGGCGAAAAGCTTCTTCGATGATCCGATGATTCTCGGCAACGACCTCAGGAGGAGTCTTCCCCTTCTGTTCGGCGTTTATCGTGATGGGAACGCCATGTTCATCGGTGCCGCAGATGTAGATCACCTCCCGCTTCTTGTTGCGCAGGTAACGGACATAAATGTCGGCGGGAAGGTAGGCGCCAGCGATATGTCCGAGATGGATCGGACCATTCGCGTAGGGAAGCGCCGAGGTGACGAGATACCGCATGAAGACCTCCGTATCGTTACGAAAACGGGTCGAGTATAGTCAAAACGGGCAGTGCGTCAAATGAATAGGTGCAGGGTTGTCTTTCGGGAAAAAAGGAGTTTAGTGATAAGCGAAGATGGTCGAAAGGGGGGATGCTATGAACCACATTCGTCCGACACGATTTGCGGGAAGTTGGTACGAGGCGTCTCCGACGCGGCTGTCGGCACAGCTCGACCAACTCGTTGAAAAGGCAGAACAAACAACCCTGCCCGCCTATGGGGCGGTGCTTCCTCATGCGGGACACGCCTTTTCGGGGCAGGGTATCGCACCGTTCTTCAGGAACGCGGCGCGTGGGGCGACCCACCTCTGCATCTTGGCGCCGAGCCACTACACCTTCGTGCCGGTGGGTAATCTTGGCTATGCCTCGTTCACCGAATACGAGACGCCGCTGGGGCCGGTGACCGCCTTTTCGAAGCCGTTCGAGGGAAAGGAAGTGTTCGTGCCGATGGACAAGGCGATCGCTGTGGAACACAGCGCCGAGATGTTTCTCCCGTTCATCAAGCGTTTCTTACCACAGGTCGTTACGACGATCCTCTTGGTGCCACGAATCAAGAACGAAGGACACATTACCCGGTTTGCCGACGCGGTCGAAAAGGCGCTCAGTTCCTTTGACCCCCGTCGAGTGCTTTTCATCGCCTCGAGTGACTTTACCCACTATGGCGATCGTTTCGATTTCACACCGTTCGGAACGCGGGATATTGGGGATGTTCTTTCGAAGACAGCGGCGCTCGACCGGAAGTACGCCGATCTGCTCGCCCGTCACGAGCGAGCGAAGGTCCTTGCCGAACGCGAGAAGGATCAGCCGAGCATCTGCGGGCTCGATCCGGCGCTTCTGCTTTCCGCCCTCACGGAGCGGCGGGGCTTGCGGGGAACTTTCGCGAGTTACTATACATCGTGCGATGTGATCGGCCCGAGCGGTGACTTCGTGTGCTATGCAACGATACTTTACCATGAATGAGGGAGGCGACAATGACCTTTACCCACGAGCAACGGAAAACCTTGCTCAAGGTGGCGCGAGAACGGATCGAAGAGAAACTTCTCGGGAAACCATCGGTCACGTGGGAGCAGGTGAAACACGATCCGGCGTTCGCCGAGAAACGCGGAGTGTTCGTGACGCTCAAAAAAGAGGGGGATCTCCGTGGGTGTATTGGAACAGTGGCGGCAGAGCGACCACTCGGAGAGGCGGTGCGGGCGATGGCGATCCAGTCGGCGTTCTTCGACCCGCGGTTCTACCCGCTCGAGAAGGAGGAACTGCCGCTCATCACCGTTGAGATCTCGATACTTACCCCCCCGGCACCGGTGGCCGGATGGCAGGATATTGTCATCGGGCGCGATGGCATGATCCTTTCGTGCCGCGGACGGCAGGCACTTTTCCTTCCGCAGGTAGCCCCCGAGCAGGGCTGGGACCTTCCAACGACTCTTTCCTACCTTTCTCAAAAGGCGGGGCTGTCTCCCGATGCGTGGCGGGATCCTGCCTGCCGTTTCCAAACATTTCAAGCCGAAGTCTTCAGCGAGGAGGATGTCGCCTCAGTCTAATAAGGTCGCCGCGTCTTCCGTACACGCCGCTTCGCTCGCCTAAATTCAGGGTCGATTACCGTGTTTTCTTGCGTGCTTCGGGAGGCACTAAAATAGGAAAGATGGTGGCCGGATGTATCGCGCGGGCGATGGCGAGGAGAAGCGGTCGGGTGCGGACTCTCCTCACGACAGGGATAACGCTCACGAGGAGAGACAGACGGGTAAGAAGGAATATCGCCACGGCATAGCCGATGGTCCACAGGAGAAGCGAAAGCCCGATCCCCGCGAGGTCACGACGGGCGGGGAAGATGACGACGGAGAAGAGCGGGGCAAGATATTCGTCGTAGGGAAGCCAGAGGAGCACGAAGGCGCCGATGAGGACCGAGAGTGGAAGAACGAACGCCCGTTCGGGGCACTGATAGACGCACCAGAGACAGCCGCGGCAGCGCCGGGTACGGAACGGTAGGCCGAAGCGGAAGACGATGGCGTGGTGCGGGCAAACCGTCTCGCAGTGGCGACATTGGACACAGTCGGCAGTGGTGACCATGAGACGGGCGAGAAGCCGTCTGCCGAGGAGTTTGTAGAGAAGGGCGAGCAGTTTTCGCGGAAGCGGCGCCCCTTTGAGCGGAAGCGTCCGTGATTCGAGCGCGAGCCGCCTCAATTTCGCCGCCGCCTTTTCCTGTACCTTTTTCTGCACGGCACTCCTCCTTTGCCGGTGCCGTTATCGCCGCCTCACTATAGCGCGCTCTGAGCGGGGAGCAACGATTTCGCTCAACTTGACAGAGGGGTATCAGGAACGGTATGATGCGCCGCTTTTGAGCGAGGAAAGGTCATGACGCGCAACGAGACATTCGCCACGGTGATGTTGCTCGATATCATGAACTCATCGGAGTACGCGAATGTCCTTTCGGTGCGCGACTACTACGAAACCTTTCTCCGCGAATACAACGAGACCGTTCGACGCGCCGCCCATCTCTACTTCAGCCGCTATCCCGGTGGCGTCTACCACGAAGGGAACCATTCGGTCGAGGTAGTGGGCGACGAGGGACGCGTGTTCCTCTTCTCCGACAACCCGGGGCGCGATGTGCAAGCGGCGCTCGACCTCGCGGTGCTCATCAAGATCGCGTGGATAAGCGGCGCATTCAACCGGGCGCGTATCAGACAGAACAAGGCACCCGAGGATCTCGGCGTCGGTATAAACTCGGGATACCTCTATGTCAAAGACGACGGAAAACTCGAGGGATTCGGCATCAACCTCACCAAGCGGATAGAGACACATTCGCGTTTCGGTTCGGTGAGCAAGATCATGCTCCATAAAACCTCG
This sequence comes from uncultured Spirochaetales bacterium, assembly GCA_964415795.1. Lineage (GTDB taxonomy): Bacteria > UBP6 > UBA1177 > UBA1177 > JAKLFG01 > CALITV01. The sequence goes on from CAYQBN010000001.1 coordinate 59,057, forward strand.
CGAGTCACACTTGACCGTTTTGTGACCGAGAGCCGCATCGCGATGCACCTGCCGGTGAATGGCCGTGAGATATGTTTGCCGCAACACTACTTTTTCCGTTTCACCGGCAATGTGGAACTCAAGGGAATAGCCCAACCGGTACCCCTCTACGAACTGCAGTACATCAACTGGGGCGCGCGTCCCTTTTTCATGGAGGGGAACTTTCTCAAGGATCTGACCGGCTGTTCGATGAGCGAGCTCGCCGCGATACTCGAGACCGCCCTCTCGCTCTCGGTACTCGATACGACGATAAACAACATTCTCCTCTTTTTCGCGGTGCTCAATGGGCAGTGGGAAAAGGCGTCGCTTGTCGCGAAGACGCTCTACGAAGAACTGGGAAACATCATGGAGATACCGCTCGTCGCGGCGGTCGCCAACATCAATCTCGCCCATGGTGCCGAGCCCGAAATGGCGCGCCGGTGTCTCCTCTACGGACGCCGATGGCTCGAGATAGCGCGAACGATACGCCCACATGCCGAGCAGATAGACGAACTCGAGGTGGTGCTCGGAAAAGTTCACTGAACGAACACACAGGAGTTAAAGGAGAAAGTTGATGGACAGACTTGTCGTGTCGATTTTGGGAATCGCGTTCTTTGTGGTCCTAACTTCCTGCGGCGGGAAAAACGCTTCTTCCAAGGATGACGAGATCGGCAGCGACACCGGCATACCGGTCGATGCCGAGGCCTCTCTGCCAGAGATCGATCAGGCACTTTCCGATAGTGGCACTGATGCCGCACTGACCGACGATCTCGTGGGCGCCGATGAGACGCCGACCGAAGAGGGAGATGTTCCTCTGGTTACCGACGAGGAGCCAGCAGAGGATGGGGATACGCTGACGGGCGACGAGGAACCGGTGGAAGAGGACAGCCTCGCCAGTGACGAGGCGCAGAACGATGCTCCGATCGGGAACGATGAAACGAGCGAGTTCGAACCTGCCGACGACGGAACACCGCTCGGCGACGATGCCACGGTACCTGACGAGACCGCAGATGTGCCGGTTGATGTGGAAGACGATGCCGATGCAGCGACCGAGACCGACGCTCTCGCCGACGATGCGTCACCGGTAGATGAAGACAGCGCGGCTCCCGATCTCGATATCGTCGCACCGCAGGTCTACCTCGTGAGCATCGACGGGTACGGCATCTGGCCGCGCCTCATGAAGATAGATGCGAAGACCGGCAAGGGGCGCGAAGTGTGCAAACTGCCGCAGTCGGTCGTCGGAGATCACTACAACTCATCGACCTTTTCGCGGAACGGCGCTCTCTGGCTTTCCAACAACACCAAACTGCGCTACGAGGTCATCGATCCGTGCACCTGCCAGTTTATTCAAGAGTTCCCGCCGCACAACGCGGGACATACCCCCGGCATCACCGCGAGTTACCTCGATGGCTACCTCTATGGAGTGGAAACGGTCAACGACAACCTTTTGAAGATCAATGAATCGACGGGACAGACCGAGATCATCGGCCCACTCGGCAAAGACTTCGGCACGAGCGGCGCGACGCTCCCTGCCGACATGGCGACCCCCTACATCTATGCCATCAACGGCGCCGACAACGCACTCTACGCGATAGAGAAGGCGACCGGCGCGGCGACCCTCATCACCGGCATCACGGGGGCGACCTTTCCCGCGGTCGGCATGGAGATGCATCCCGATGATCTCATTCTCTACGGATGTACCGGTGCTACGACGCTGTACCAGCTCGACACGACGACCGGTATTGCAACCGCGGTGGGAACCACTACCGGACACAGTGAGCACTGCAATAACCTCGCGGCGCCGTGGACGAAGATCCAATGTCTCGAGGACCTCGATGTGAACGCCGATCCCTTTATCACTGGTACGACAGGCGACGACACCCTCACCGGCGACAAACTCTATGGCAACGATGGGAACGACACCTTGAACGGAACCACAGGTGCCGATGAACTTTACGGCAACGCTGGCAACGATACGATTCTTGGCTCTGACGGCAACGACCTGCTCTTCGGCGGCGCCGGTGACGATGCCATCTGGGGGAATAAAGGTGACGACTTTGTCCGTGGAAGCACCGGCAACGACACCCTCTACGGCGGACAGGACAACGACACCATCATGGGCGACGACGGGAACGACCTCCTCTACGGCAACAAAGGGGACGACCGCATTGAGGGCGGCGGCAACGACGACACCTACTACTACGAGTGCTTCAACGAGCCGGGAAATGACACGATATTCGACCTCTGGGGCACCGACACCATCGTTCTCTTGACGACGAGCGGCGTCTGTTCGGTGACGAGCGATGCGAACTCGGGAGACGACCGTATCCTCACCCTCAGCGACGGCGGCAGTATCGCCATCATCGGCGGTGCCGGCGCCTATCCGATCGAACAGATCGTGACACAGTAATCCCGATCACTTCCTTTTCCGATACGCCTCGAGCGCGAGGCGGAGTATCTCCATCGCCCTCTTGGTCTTCTCGACATTGAGGACAAACGCGATGCGCGCCTCGTTGCGGCCGAGGCCGGGGGTGGCGTAGAAGCCTTCGGCGGGCGCGAGCATGACCGTTTCGTTGTTCACATGGAAATCGGTGAGCATCCAGATCACGAAGTCCTCGGCGTCGGCGACCGGCAGGCGCACGATGATGTAGAACGCTCCCTTCGGCACCTTGTACTCGACGCCCGGTATCTTCGCGAGCCCTTCGAGGACCGTGTCACGACGCCGTTTGTATTCGCCGACCATTTCGTCGAAGTACTCTTTGCCGAGGTCGGCGGTCGGCACCGCCATGAGCTGTTCTATCGTCGGCGGGCAGAGCCGCGCCTGCCCGAAACAGAGTGCCGCCTGCATGACCGCCTTGTTGCGGCTGATGAAGGCGCCGATGCGGGCGCCGCAGGCCGAGAAGCGTTTCGAGATGCTGTCCATCACGACGACATGCTCGTCGATGTCGCGAAACTCGAGGAGCGAAGTGTGCTTTTCGCCGCTGAAGATGAATTCACGGTACACCTCGTCACCGAAGAGGAAGAGGTTGTGCTTCTTGGCAAGGTAGGCGAGTTTGCGCAATTCGTCCTCACCGTAGAGTTTGCCCGTCGGATTGTTCGGGTTGCAGATCATGAAAGCCTTGGTCTTCGGGGTGATGAGCCGCTCGATGACCGAGATGTCGGGCAGCTCCCAGTCGTCCTCGAGCCGTGTGGTGATGGGACGGATCACGACCGACGACTGCGTCGCGAACCCGTTGTAGTTGGTGTAGAACGGCTCGGGGACAAGGATCTCGTCGCCCGGATCGCAGCAGACGGTCATGCCCATGATGATCGCCTCGCTGCCGCCGCTCGTTACGATGATGTTTTCGCGGGACAGTTCTATGCCGTAGCGCTTGTAGTACCGGATAAGCGCATCCTGATACTCGGGAAGCCCCTGCGACGGACCGTAGGCAACCACTTTCGTCGGGAGATGTTTGGCGATGTCGAGCATGACGGCCGGCGTCTCGATGTCGGGCTGACCGATGTTCAGTTGGTAGATTGTCTTTCCCGCCGCTATCGCCTTGTCGGCATAGGGCTTCAGTTTGCGAATGGGAGAGGGCGGCATCGCCGCGCCCCGTTTCGATGCGGTTATCATGACGGCTCCTCCGACAATAAGTGACCAAAAACAAAGAAGTAGTAGCCTTCTGTCTCCGAAAAGGCAAGAAAACGACGATGACCGGTCAGAAAGAGGATACGGTCGAGAGTTTCACCGGCATCCGTGGATATGCCGGCACCTGAGAGTCACTTCTTCGGCTTCGCGGCGTTGTCACCCTTCTCGATCCCAAGAAGTTCGACCTCGAATATGAGGACCGATCCGGGAACGATCTTATCGCCCATCTGACGCTCGCCGTACGCAAGGTTATCGGGAATCACGAACCGATATTTCGAGCCGACCTTCATGAGTTGCAGTCCTTCGGTCCACCCCGGGATAACGCGGTTAAGTTGGAATTTCGCCGGCTCACCGCGCTTTATCGAACTGTCGAACTCGGTCCCGTCGGTGAGCGTGCCGACATAGTGGACCGTGACCGTATCTTCAGGTTTCGGCTGAGGGCCGTTCCCCTCTTTGATGACCTCGTACTGCAGACCGCTCGCCGTCACCTTGACGCCGGGCCGTTTGGCGTTATCATCGAGGAATTTCTTCCCCTTCTCGCGGTTCTCCGCCGCCTTCTTCGCGTTCGCTTCCTGCATCTTCTTCATAATGCTCATCTGGAACTCCTGCATGACCTGCCGGAACTCTTCATCGCTCATAAGATAATCCTTCCCAGCAAGCCCATCCTCGAGCCCTTTCATGAAGAGTTTCACATTCACTTCCATCTCGCTCCGCTTGAAGTTCTTTCCCATGTCGAGACCTATGCCGTAGGAGACCTTGTCCATCTGGCTCTTGAGGTCCTCTTTGGAAAGCTCCTTCGGAGCCGCTTCACCGCCCTTCTGACAACCTAACAAAGCCACAGCGCCCAGCATTACCACCATCGCGATCGTTTTCATGAGGATGTCCTCGAAAAGTTGATAACGGAAGCGACCCTATCAGAAAGGAGCGCCTTTTGCAAAGAAATCAGCCAATAAAACAGAAGAGGAGGAAGAGCACGAGGTTGGCGACGGCGTGAAGCACTATCGCGGGAACGACCGAGCCGCCGCTCCGTTCGGTAAGCCAGCCGAAAAGGAGCGAGGGAAAAAAGGTCGCCGCCGCGAGCGGGTTGAGGAAGGCGATCGCATGGGCGATGCCGAAGAGCGCCGCGGCGAGAAGGTTCTTGCGCGAGACGAAGAGGAATGCCGGCTTTGCATGATGCGCGAGCGCCGTCTCTTGGAGCCAGCCGCGGAAGAAGAACTCTTCGGGAACGGCGGCGGTGAGGGCAAGGAGCACCGCCTTATTGAACGCTTCCTGAAGGCTCTGAGGATCGGGCAGAACGAACGAGGCGTTCATCCAGACAAGGTGGTAGAAAAAGAACGCGGGAGGAAAGAAAAGGAGAATGGCCGCCATAAGCCATTTCAACTCATGCCAACCGGTCTCGGAGAGAGACATGCGTTTCAAAAGTACACCGGGACGCGCCGCGGCGAACGGCAAAAGGAAAAGGACGAGGGGAAACACAAGGTGACGATACTCCCACCGCGTCAGATTCATGGCAAGCGCCGCACCGGTCATTGCAAGATACAACAAAATCGCGTTTAGTTGCATCGCTCCGCCGTTTGACTACGATACGGCCATGTATCGTAGGGGGACGAAACTATGAAGTCCAGAAATTTCCTGCTCGCGCTCTTCTGGCCGGCGTTCATCGCCTTCGCCGCGGCGGCGGTGATCACCGTTCTTTACTTCGATCGTGCCTCGGCGGGCGCTATCCCGACGATCGTCACCATCGCGACAGGCGGATTCGCGCTCCTCGTCGCCATCATGCTCATCGTAGCGGCGCGCACGGTCTATCTCGAAAAGGCGGAGCTCGAAAAACAAGCGCGCGACCTGCCGGCGATCATCCAGCGCCTGCAGGCCGAGGTGACGACCAAGGACGCCCTGCTCGCCCGCGAGAAGGAGATTCTCATTGCAAAGCACAAGAAACTCGAAGAGGCGTTCGACGCACAGAAAAAGGTCAACGCCGACCTCGAAAAACTGTGGCGCAACTATGAAAACATACTCGAACTCAACAAGACGGTGTGGTTCCTCGATTCTCCGCTCGCCGTCATCGAACTCATCACCGAGGAATCGCTCAAGGCGGTCGGCGGCGATCGGGCCGTGGTCGTCATTCACGACGAAAAAGGTGTCGTCACGCTCATCGGGACCTCGGTGGCCACCGAGGAACAGCGCGCGCCGCTCAAGAAGATGTTCGGGCAGACCGCCTTCACCCGCCAGTTCGTCGGCCTCATCTCTTCCGAGCGGTTCGTACGGCTCGAGCGGCCCCTCATCCCCCAGCCGATCGCAGAATTCCTTTCGTGCGGGCACGGTGCCGACTGTTTTGGATTCCCCATACGATTTCATAAGGAACTGCGCGGTGCCGCTTTCATCGCAACCCGGCGCGATTCGGGGCTCATTGTAAAGAACCTCACGCTCCTCGAGATGTTCTTCTCGCTCGTGGCGGTCTACCTCGAGCGGAGCGAACTCATCGATCGCGAGCAATCGTTCAACGACCTTCTCTCCGAGCAGGAGAAGATGATGTCGATCACCCACCTCACCGAGGGTATCGCGAAGAACATCACCGTACCGCTCAGCACCATCATGCGAAGCCACGAGCTCATCGAAACGGCGCTCAACGGCCTCTCGTCGCGCTATCCCGACGACATGCTCGTACCGCGCCTGCGTCGTACAATGGAGCAGATACGCCGCGAGACCGAAACGATAGACGCTATCGTGTCGAACATTACGAAGAAAGCGGCGCTCGACAAGGTGGAGAAGGCCGACTACCTTGACATCAACGAACTCATCCGTTCGGAACTCATCTTCCTTAACGCCGACATCGAGTTCAAGAACAGCTATGAGAAAGAACTCGACCTCGGCGAGAACCTGCCGGTCGTCCATGGTGTTTACCGCGACTTCAGTTACCTCGTGGACGCCCACATCAACCTCGCGATGCACTTCCTCAAGAACGAGGATCCGCGGCGCATCCTTTTCAAGACGCGTCCCCACGAGGAGGGGGTTCGCTTCGAGATCGGCATCTCGGGCGGCGTGACGGCAGAGACACTTCGGAAACTGCTCGACGGCGAGGTGAAACAGCATATCCCGCGCGTCAACATCCTCACACTCAACCGGACGCTCGAACAGAACGGGATCACACGGGAGATCTATGAGAAAGACGACTTTGTCAGGATAGCAATGCGGGTGCCGGTGAAAGGTTAGCGAGTTCCTATCAGCCTCTTTGCCGCTTCAGAGAATCGGCCGAAGTCTATCTCCGGGGCGCCGCCTTGGGCCATGTCGCGCTTGCCGCCGCCGCGGCCGCCGAAGGGGGTCACCAGATCCTTGAGCAGTTTGCCGCAGTCGTAGCGTTCCTTCGCCTTGCCGGAGGCCGATACGACGATGACCGCCGCATCGTTTTCCCTCCCCACAAGGATAAAGAGCCCATCAGCGACCGACGCCTTGAGACTGTCGGAGAGTTGTATCACCTCGGCGCGCCGCTTGCCGGTGTCGAGGATATAGACCGGAATACCATCACTTACGAGTGTCGGCTTCGTCTCTTTCGCCTCGATCGAAGCGATCTTTGCCTCGAGTTCTTCCAGTTTTTTCTGGAGCGCTTTTCGTTCCTCGCGCTGTTTTTCAATGGCCATGACGAGACTTGCCCGTTCGGTCCCCAGCGCGGCAGCGGCCTGCATCAAAAGCGATTCGTTCTCCTGCACAACGGCGAGCGCTCCGAGTCCGGTCACCGCCTCGATACGCCGCACCCCCGCCGCGATGCCCTCCTCCTTGACTATCTTGAAGAGTCCGATGTCGCCGGTACGCGCCACATGGGTGCCGCCACAGAGTTCCTTCGACTCGTCCATCGCGACGACCCGTACCCGCTCGCCGTACTTCTCACCGAAAAGCGCCGTCGCGCCGCTTTTCTTCGCCGCCTCGATGGAGGTCTCCTCGGTGGAGACCGGCTGGTTGGCAAGGATGCGCCGGTTCACCTCGGTCTCGATGTCGCGGATCTCATCGGCGGCGAGCGCCTTGAAATGGGTGAAATCGAACCGGAGCCGCTCCGGCGTGACGAGAGAACCCGACTGGTTGGCGTGAGTGCCGAGCCGTTTCTTGAGCGCGAGATGGAGCAGGTGCGTCGCCGAATGGTTGCGCCGGATGGCGCTCCGCCGCTCGTGGTCAACTTGCTGCGCCACCTTCTCCCCGACCGTGAGCGGTGCCGTGGTCTCGACCACCGCAAAGCGGTACTCGTCGCCCTTGACGCAATCGGTTACGCGGGCAACCACTGTTCCTTCCTTCTTGAGAAGGCCGTGGTCGCCTACCTGTCCGCCCGACTCGGCATAGAAGGGTGTCGGATCGAGAAGCGCAAAGCCCGACGCGTTCGCGGGAAGGGTGCTCACCGACAAGAGCGACGCGTCGAAAAGCGCCACGATCTTCCCGTCATGCCGTTCATGCTCATAGCCGACGAAGCGATTCTCAGAAACGCCTTTCTCGCGGAGTTCCTTGGCCGCCCGCGAGCGTCCCACGGCGCTGTCGCCAACCCACGAGGCCTTGCCGCGTTCCTGTTGTTCGCGCATGGCCGTTTCGTAGCCCACCTCATCATAGGAAAGCCCCTCCTCGTCGAGGATCGTTCGGGTAAGATCGGGCGGGAATCCATAAGTATCGTAAAGGCGAAACACGAGGTCGCCCGGGAGCATCTTCGCGCCGCTGGCGCGCACCGCGGCGATACCCTCCGCAAGCAGTTCGAGTCCCTTGTCAAGCGTCTGCCGAAAACGGCGCTCCTCCTCGGCGGCGATCGTGACGATCATCTCGCGTTGGGCGTGCAGTTCACGGTAGTGATGGCCCATGAGTTCGATGACCTTCTCGCAAGCGCGATGGAAGAAGAGATCGCGGAACCCTATCTTGTGGCCGTGCCGGATCGCGCGGCGCATGATGCGGCGTAGGACATAGCCGCGCCCCTCGTTGGACGGAGTGATGGTGTCGGCGATGAGAAAGGCGGTGGCGCGCGCATGGTCGGCAATGACGCGGAAACTCGTCTCGATCCGCGGGTCGACCGGGCCGCCCCGCAATTCCTTCAAGAAGTTTATGAGCGATCGGAAGATGTCTATGTCATAGTTCGCGGTAAACCCGTTGAGCGCCGCAGTCGCCCGTTCGAGTCCCATCCCGGTGTCTATCGAAGGCTTGGGAAGCGGTGTCAGTGTCCCCTTCTCGTCGCGCTCGTACTGCATGAAGACGAGGTTCCAGATCTCGACGAACCGTCCGCTGTCCCAATCTGGCTCGTTGCCACGGAAGTGCTCGCGCGACGAGAGGTCGGGCCAGAGGTCGTAGTGTATTTCGCTGCACGGGCCGCACGGACCGGTGTCGCCCATCGCCCAGAAATTGTCCTTCTCGCCGAGCCGGAAGATGCGCTCGGCGGGAACTTTCTCTTGCTTGTTCCATATCTCGAACGCCTCGTCGTCATCCTTGTAGATGGTGACATAGAGCCGTTCTTTCGGGATCGCGAACCAGCGTGGACTCGTTACCAGTTCCCACGCGTAGTGGATCGCCTCCTTCTTGAAGTAGTCGCCGAACGAGAAGTTGCCGAGCATCTCGAAGAAGGTATGGTGGCGCGCAGTGAAGCCGACCTGTTCGAGGTCGTTGTGCTTACCGCCGGCCCGGACACACTTCTGCGCCGTCGCGGCACGGGTGTAGGAGCGTTTCTCCTTGCCGAGGAAGAGATCCTTGAACTGGTTCATCCCGGCGTTGGTGAAAAGGAGCGTTTTGTCCTCCGCGGGAAGGAGCGGCGAACTGGGCACGATCTCGTGCCCCTGCTCTTTGAAATACCGCAGAAAGGTTTCCCGTACGCTGTCGCTCGTCCACCGGCTCATCGTGTCTCCTCCTTTGGCAAAACTCAATGGGGGCGATGATAGCGCGCTTCAGGAGAGACTCAAGTTTTCGAGGATCCCGAGGCCGAAAGAGAAGTTGCAAAGCCGTCTCCGACGCGTATAGTCGAACCGTGTTCCCGGGCACGAAGGCGTTCAAGGAGGAAAACCCATGAACTTCGATAGTCTCTACGACCTGCTCCTTCTCGCTCAGTTTGCGTCCGCGTCATTCGTATGGATCGCCCTCTACTTCATCACCGCCCCCTACGGTCGTCATGCGCACACCGGCTGGGGGCCGCTTATCCCGGCGCGACTCGGCTGGATCGTCATGGAACTGCCGGCGGTGGTCGTCATCGCGTTTCTCTGGGCGACCGGCAACCGCTATGCGGTCGGCACCGTCTTTCTCTGCATCTGGCAACTTCATTACCTCCAACGCACCTTCGTGTTCCCCTTCCTCATGCGCGGCGACCGCGGCATGCCGCTCCTCATCGCGATCTTTTCGATCATGTTTAATACGATGAACGGATTCATCAACGGCTGGTGGCTCTACCACCGGACGAGTTACGATGTCTCGTGGTTCTCCGATCCGCGCTTCATCATCGGTGCTCTCATTTTCCTCATCGGCTTCGTCATCAACCTCCATAGTGATCACATTCTCCGCACGCTCCGTAAACCGGGCGAAACAGGGTACAAGATCCCGATGCGGGGTCTCCATCGCCTCGTCGCGAGCCCCAACTACTTCGGCGAACTGCTCGAGTGGACCGGCTGGGCGATCCTCACGTGGTCGCTCCCGGGCCTTGCGTTCGCGGTCTTCACCGCGGCGAACCTCGTGCCGCGCGCCCACGCCCATCGCGCGTGGTACCGACGCACCTTTTCCGACTATCCGCCCGAACGGCGGCGCATCATCCCCTTCATCTACTGAGGCACATGTCATGCGGCGAACGGCCTTCATCCTCTTTGCGGTCACCCTCGTCGCACGGCTCATCACGCTGCCGTTCATGGAGATACCCTACGACGAGGCGGCCTACGCGTGGACCGCGAACAATCTCGCTACCAAAGGAGGATGGCTCGACCTCTACGGAAGCGACGATCTCTTCTTCTTTCCACCGCTCTACAACTATCTTGCGGCTCTCGCCATCAAACTCGGCATAGATCGGCTCTCTGCAGTGCGTGCGGTCACCATCCTCTTTTCCTCGACAATCCCGCCGCTCATCTACCTCCTCGCCGTGCGTTCGGGGCTTTCGACGCGACCGGCGCTCATCGCCGTGGCGCTCTGGTTCTTTCTCCCGTGGGGGTGGCATCTTTCGGTCGTCGGCATGGTCGAGACGCCGTGGATCGCCTGTTTTCTCGCGGCGCTCCTGTTTGCTCACCGCGCCCGCGAAGAAGGGCACGCCCGCGACGTGGTGATCTCGGCGATCCTCTTTCTTGCCGGCCTCTGGATAAAAGAGACGATCCTAGGAACCGTGCCGCTCTTCCTCTGGACGCTCTGGCCACGACGACGGATTGCCGTGGTGTGGAGCGCCATTGCCTTTCTCGGCTTTCTCCCCCTTGCGGCGCAATCGTTCCTGCCGCACCAGTACGATCTCTTTTACGAGATAACGACGCCTCTCATCCTCTGGAACAACTTCTCGCTCGACCCGCTCATCGCCAACTGGGGCGTCATACAGGGAACGGCACTCGCTCCGTGGCAGGGATGGGGAAACGCCTTCAGCGTTTTCACCCTTGTGGTGCTCACCCTCGCCATCCGTTCGGTACCGCGCGAGGAGTGGCGCCGAAACTTCATCCTTCAGATGGCGGCAGGCTTTCTTCTCATCTATGTCCCCTTCTTCATCCTGTTCCCCAAGAAGTTCCCCTACTACCTTCTGCCGGTGTATCTCTTCGCCGCTTTCTTCATCGGAAGGTATCTTGCCGACCGACACCGTTTCGCGGCGTTCTACGGCGCGCTCGTGCTCCTCTTTGCCGTTCCGACACTCGTCCGCTTGAGCGATCGCACCGAGGAAAACGACTATCGCGAAGCGTTTTCCATCGTTGCGCGCGAAAAACCGGATGCCCGCATCGGTCTTACGCTCCCCCGAAAAGCCGAGTATCTCGCCGAAAAAGGGGGAATTACCCTCACGCTCGACCCAACCGATTGGCTCCACTGCACCGGCAGAGCGGAAGAATGCCTCTACCGCAACGACTATCTCATGAGCGACAACATGTTCCTCCTCATGCTCTTCTGCCGCCACTGGCCGATGGGCCCCGAGACCTGCGACATGGCCGCCTACGCGGCAGCGAAGGAACGACTCACACCGCTCTACCGGGGACAGGAATTCACTTTGTATCGGATCGAGAAGCCGGTGGCGGCGCCATAAAACGGAGCGAGCGAAGCTCCTTTTCTACACACGAACGGAGATCAGACGGCTCCGTGTCTTCCCTTTTCGGCGCCACCACAGAGCCGTCGGCCGTCAGTTCGAGCGTATATCGGGCATCGAGCGCCACGGGCAGACCGCGTGCGAAGAAACGAGCGTAACAACGGGCGATACCGTCCTCTGCCGTCGTTGCAATTGCCTGCACGAACAAAGCATCAAGCGGATCGCAGGACCACGACGATGACGCGGCGACCGTTATTCGTTCGCGTACCTTGACGGAACCGGGTACGATCGACACCTGCACCGTCACCGATGCCCCCTCTTTCTCCGCAGGGACCTCCTGCGAAGAAACCGGCGTGAATGACCCCGTCTCAAAGGCGGATCGAAAACGCGGGTAGAGGGAAAGAAGGACATCGTTCGCCTCCTTTCCGCGTGCTTTCGAGAGATGCTCCCACGCCTCGCTCCAGCGTTCTTGCGCCGCAAGGATGCGCGCGATCCCGAGAAAAGCCATGCTATTGACCGGGTTGAGCGAAAGCGTCTTTCGATAGGCCTCGATCGCTTTGTCGGCTTCGCCCAGTTTCTCGTACGCATAGGCGATGAAGGCCTGTGATTCGTAATGCTCGGGATGGCGCAGAAGATCGCGTTCGAGCAGTGGGATCGCTTCTCGATAACGGCCTTCCGCAAAGTATGCCTGTGCCCGCGCGAAGTCGCCGCGCGGTGTTTCGGCACAGCCGAAGAACAGAACAACACCGAACCACAGGAAAAAAGCACCTTTCATCGGGTAAATCCTTCCTTGAGCCCAAGAAGCATTTCGAGCGTTTCAGTACGAAAATCGGCAAGCACCTGCTCATAGCGGTCTCGCACCTCGCCATGGCCATCATCGGTGGCGCGACGGATACTGTAGAAGGGAGTGTGACGCTGACGGCACACCGAGGCAAGGAAGGTTGTTTCCATGGTATAAAGAAGAGGCAGTCCCACTGCTCCGGCCCACGAAAATGACTCTCCCCGGTAGAGCGTGTCATCGGAAACGGCAGCAGCAGAAACAAATCCCGGAACGGCAGGAAACACCTCACGCATGACACCATTCCGATCGAAAGTGCGCGTCACCGTGTAACAACTCCTGATCTCGGCTCCGTGAACGGTCGCCGCACCGCCGTACTCGACCACCTGCGCAATCTCGGGATGTCGGACAAGTGTCTGTTCGAGACGCTCCGCAGAGCGTTTGCCGATACCCCCAAGGAGAAGAAGCATCCCCTCATAAGAGCACTCTCGTCCCCTCTCCAGGTGAACCGGGAACGGGTTCTCCTGTGGCGTAGCGAATACCACGAGCATCACAGCGGCACCTCGGCAAGCGGCGTGTAGCGCGGTCCCTCGGAGGTAAGATCGGAGTTGAACAGAACGATCCGCTCGGGAGTGATGACAAAATCACGGTCGAGCACCGGAAGCGGCGAACGAACGAGTCTCCCGGGCTCCGCCTTTATCCGTGCGACGGTGAGGTGAGCGGTGAACCGTTCCGGCGCGAAGTGACACTTCGCCGTGACGCGTTCATGGAGCGCCCGCAGATACTCCTCTCCCTTTTCGATCGACAGAAAGAGCGGGATGCTCGCGCGAGGGCGCAAAAAACAGGCGCTCTGGCGGCCGACGACGATCTCCTCCCGCCACGCCTCAACGCCTCGAAGCGCACTGCCGATACGCTCCGCTTCAGCGGGAGAAGCCTCGCCGATGAACCGCAGGGTGAAGTGAAGGTTCTCTTCCTCTACCGCCTTGTAGCGCACGGGCAATCCGACGAGCGCCCGGTGCGCCGCTTCATAAATGGCATGTTTGTCAGCAGGCTTTAAGTCGAGCGCAATGAAAAGACGCATGCTACTTCCTCTTGAGCGGCTCTACCTTTTCCTTATACCGCGGACGGAGAGAAAGTAAAAAAGAGGCGGCGGGGTCACGGAGGTAATCGCGGTAGGTCCACGGAAGGGCCTGTATCGTCCCCTGCTTGGTGAAAAGAAGTGTCACCTCGGCGAACACCCCTTCGCCAAGGTAGAGGCGGTGACTGTAGTTCTTTCCGGTCGCAAGGACGAAGTTCTCCATCGTGAGCAGGCCGGGATCGAGGTTGATCTGCCTTTTGCCATCACGAGAAAATCGCTTCTCCAGCTCGACGGCGAACACCTTCACCGCCGCGAACTCCTCTCGCGGCAAAAGCCGCTCGAACGACACGATGCGCTTCATGACCGGCGAGCCCATCTCGGCATCGTAGTGGGACGATATCGCCGAGAAATCATAGGCCTCGCTCGTGGCTTCGAGGGGACCGTAGCGCTCGGTCAGAGCGACAAGCGCCTCGGAAAAGAACCGTTCCTCGTGGTAGGAAATCGAACAGGTGAGGTTCGCCGGGAGTGGCGCCTTGAGGAGACTCATCCGGTCACGGGATGTATTCGAGGGCTCCCATGTCGGCCTCCGTGCCGGAGCCGTCGCCTTTACCCGAGATGTCCTGTCGCGAATAGCCAAAAAAATCATACTGAGGCACGGTCGAACCGTCGGAGGAGGCGTCGACGCAGGGTGAGGCGGCAACAAGACGATATTTCAGCACGCCGCTGCCGGTCCCGAGGAAGAGCGGATCGCTGTTGAGGTTACCGTTCGAACCGGGGACGAACCCGTAGGGGGCGTTGATCCGGTTGCCGTTGTCACTTATGGGGTTGGGCGCGCCGCCGATGGTGCAGAACGAAACGGTTGCCGTGGCTACTTCGGGCGATCCCGATCCGTCATCGAAGATCTTTAGCTGAGAAACAAGATTGTCCCCTGCTTGATTAAAAAACACTATGGAGTCTTTCAAGATGAATGTTCCCGCCGCCGTTACGATAATACCTCCCCCCTCACTGGCACACTCATTTTCTACAATAGTGCTGTTATATATGGAAAAGGAGGCGGTCGTCACGCCACTCGAACCATCAAAGAAAAGAGCACCACCGTGACCTCCGCTCCAGTTACTTGCAAAAATACTGTTGATAATATCAATGCCTCCCTCATTAACAAACGCATGGAGCGCACCGCCGCCAACAGAAGACCGGTTACCCCAAAAGACACTTTTTTCTATCTGAATATCCACCATATCGGTAGAAATGGCTATAGCGCCGCCCATTTGCGCATCGTTCTCTACAAAAGAGACATCGAAGAGCGCAACTTTCGCCCCGTTCTGTGCATAAATCGCGCCCCCATAATACGGGGAAGGAACGCTATTCTCAATGAACCGGCTATGTCGTACGGTGAGTTGTGCTGCATTACCACTGACAAATATGGCACCTCCGTGAGCATTGCTCCCGTTATTTTCGAACGAGCAGTTAGTGAGAAGAAACGTTTCTGGATTGGGTTGCCCTATCACCAGCGCCGCTCTATTACTCCCGCCTCTCACCGTAAATCCGCCGATGACCGAAGCGCTCTCTCCCCCGGACATATCAAAGGCAACATTGTTGGGGGTTAAGGAAAGATCGATGATGGTCTCTTCGGGGCCAGCGATACCATAAACAAGCAAATCTGTGCCATTACCGCTAATCGTAGTGTTCGCGGTGCCAGCATAGGTGCCGGGATAAACAACTACAATGTCCCCTTCATTGTAGTTGGGGAGAGCAGCCCCCAAAGAAGAATAGAGCTTCCCGCTCCCCACCTCGAGGATACTTCCCGAATAGACGGCAAAGGTCGCATTCGCCGTCGCGACATTTCCCCCCGCGTCGGTTACCGTTATCGGTATCACATAGATGCCATCTCCGAAGGATGCCACATTGATGTCACGCCACCAGAACCACTCGTGATCATCGGCGGTTCCTGTCCAATTGGTGAGGAGTTCACGGGGATCGCCGTTGATATCACGGAAATCGCCGACACCGATTATCCCGTCAGTAAGCGTGAGGAAAACGAAGTTCTCGTCCCGTACATAGACGCGCATACGGGTTGATCCTTCGCTCGCCTTGAGCGGATTCTTCGAAAATTCGATCTTGGTTATGACCGGCGGCGTGTTGACCGAGTTGCCGCTAATGGGAATCTCGAGCGATTCGTAGTAGGGATTGCCGTGGGTTATCCACTGGATGAACAGGCGATCGCCCGAAACGCAGGAGGAGATCTCGGTCGGCGCGTAGCGCAGGAGCACCTCACGCGTCGCGCCGGGGACGAGCTTCACGAAGTCGCCCGGCGCGGCACCGCCAGAAACGATGCTCACCTTTCCACCGCAGTTCATCGGGAGGTTGATCTCATTGATCTCGAGATCGACGAGCGGCGAGATGTTGGTAATAGTCACCGTTTCACCTTTCACAGAATTGTAACCTATGGTACCAAAGGCCACCACCGTTGGTTGAATGTCAACCTGCGCATTGGTATTTACCTGAATGGAGGCCACGCTCCCGGAAGCACCGGAGCTGCGCATCGGTTGGACCGTCACCTCGTGAGTGCCGCTGTACCAGAGAACATCAGCATAGTATGTCACTATCGTACCGGGGTCGCCGGTTTTACTTAAATCAACACAGTCCGAATCGACGCAAACACGGTAAACATCGTAACAGTAGCCCTGCGGCCCGGGAGCCGTCCATTGCAAAAGAACCTTGTCTTTCTGTCCACTATACAGCGCCACAAGGTCGATGATCGCATCGGGCGGCTCGATAGTGCACACATGTGAACAGCCATCACCATCGGCGGTGTTGTTATCGTCGCACTCCTCGTCTCCCTCGATCACCCCGTTACCGCATAATGGTAGCGTGACATCGGTGTCAGGAGTATCAGTGTCGGTCATGTCGGCGTCAATCATATCGAAATCGGAAGGAAGCGTTCCGTCGTCCGCAATCTCGTCAGGGAAATCACTTTCCGGTTCCTCCCCGTCGGTCATCGCCGCGTCATCCGTTTCCTCTTCTTCTCCGTCACCGACGAGCAGGTCCTCATCGGAAAAGGGCACGTCCGCCTCGGGGAACACATCAACATCCCCGGTCGCGGCGACGCAGGTCCCCTCCACGCACACGAGACCCCCCTCGCATAACCCGCTCTTGAAACACGGCTCCCCAAGACCGCCCATCTTCGGCAGTTCGAAGTCATCGCACGCCGCGATGAAGAGAACGCTTGCCACCCAGAAAAGGATCATGCGCACCATATCACCACCTCCCTGCAACACTCACCACAAAGCCTCCCGGCATCGGCGCGGCAGTCACCCGGGGAGCATCCTTCTCCGCCCCCCACACCTGATCGAGAACGAGCAGGGTCACTCCCACCGCAATCCCCGCACCGCCTACCGCGTAGCCGGCAATGGCAACCCCTTTCCACAGGGTATAGTCATCCTTCGCCGCCGCACTGCCCGTCTTCTCGTAATCGTCCTTCGCTTCTACCATCTGCCAGTGCCCCACACCGCCGAGCACCACGAGCACCGCACCGGCCCCAAGCGATGCCCAGCCCCCGATCGCGAGCGGGCTCATCGGCTTCGAAGGAGCCGCCGTTCTCATCCCAGTATCTCTCCGCTCCGCCGCCTTCGCCGGCGCGGAAGGCGCCGTCGGCTGAGCCTTGACCGGCTCTCGCACCGGTTGCGCCGAGGGCGCCGCAGGAGCCGCCGGCGCCGTCGATACCGCGGCGGGCGCAGGAGCCGCCGCACCAAGCGCCTTTACCAGTTTCGTGACCAGCACCTCGCACACCCGCACGAGATCGTCCTCGTTCTTCGCAACCTCCTTCTCCGCTATGAGGATGTTCGCCTTCTCGACGCTCACCAGCTTCATCGTCACCACAAGACTCTGTCCCAACTTCCCTACATTCCCTATCACCACCCGCTTGATGTTGAGCATCTTGCCGATCTCCACCGCCGTCTCGCTCTCGGTGATGCCGGTCTTCTGAAGCCCCTGTTCGTTGAGTATCTTCTTCACCTGCATCCGTTCGATAACCTCGAACAGACGCGTGTTCACCAGTTCGGTGCTCAGCATGTCGGTCACCGACGCCGCGATCCCCTCCGGCACATTCGACGGCGCAAAGTCGAGTACCGCGATCCGCTCGCGCTCCCCCGCCTCTCCTCCATACAGCATCATCGGAAGGGCCATAACACACCATACCGCTCCAACGACGACACAAAACAGACCCTTTCTTTCCATTAGGACCTCCTCTCCACAGGAAGCATGATCGATAGTCAACAACGGGAAAATAGTATTCGAAAAGACGGAAAAAGCAAAAAAACAGAACAGCATTCCCCGATTTGTCCGTGTGTTTCGATAGGCCGGCAAGGTTGACAAACTTCCCACCTCATGATAGGGTCATTTCGTACAGAAGCGAGGCACGCAACCGGCCGATGACGATACCCGAGACCGCCTCCCGCGAGATAGAGCTCAAGGAAAAGAAAGACCCATTCCTCGGACAGACCATCAATGAGCGCTACCTTATCGTCAGCCTCATCGGTTCGGGCGGCATGGGAAATGTCTACCTTGCCGAACACATCCTCCTCAAGAAGAAGGTCGCCATCAAGATCCTTCACTTCGAACTCTCGAAGAACAAGGACACGCTTGAACGGTTCAAACGCGAGGCGATAGCAGCATCGAACATCGGCCAATCGAACATCGTGGATGTGACCGACTTCGGCTATACCGAACAGGGGAACGCCTTCTTCGTCATGGAGTACGTGGAAGGCGAGTCGCTCGCCGATATCATCAAGAAACGGGCCCCTCTTCCCCTTCACCATGTGGTAGCAATCACGGCGCAGATCGCGCTCGCACTCTACAGCGCCCATAGCAAGGGCATCGTCCACCGCGACATGAAGCCGGAGAACATCCTCATCACCTCGAAGGATGAGATATCGCCATTCGTGAAGATCGTGGACTTCGGCATCTCGAAGATCATCGGAACCAGCGTCACCGCACGAAAAGAACGGACGCTTACCAAAGCGGGCGCCATCTTCGGCACGCCGGAGTACATGTCGCCCGAGCAGGCGGGCGGCCAGCAGGTGGACACGCGGACCGACATCTATTCGCTCGGCATCATGATGTACGAGATGCTCACCGGCAAGCTCCCCTTCACCGACCAGAACTACATGAAGGTGCTCCACAAGCACCAGTACGAGATACCCGACCTCCCCTCCTCGAAGAAGCCGAGCGTGCCTTCCGAGATGGACGCCATCGTCATGCGCTGTCTCGAAAAGAACGCGGCGAACCGATACCAGACGATGCTCGAACTGGTAGGCGATCTAAAAAAAGTCTACGCCAAATACGGACTTGAAAAGAAACTCAGCCTCGCCTTTCTTCTCAACACGACGGTGGTGGTGCGCGCTGAAGGCGACGAGACGGCAACCACTCCCGAACCGGCCCCTTCGGAGCGCGACATGCTCCTCATGCTCAATCAGGGGACGATCGCCGCGCCGCGCAAACAGTGGACCGACACCATCGCCGCGCCGCGTCGCAAGGCGACACTGGTGACGACAGCCGTTATCGTGCTCTTGGTCCTCCTCGCCGGTATCCTCGCCTACCGCGCGTTCACGAAAAAAGACGCTCTTCTCGTAGCCGAGCGCACGACCGAAGCGAAACAGAGTGCGGCGCAGAAGGAAGTCGAAGAAAAGCGCGTGACCTCGGCAAAGTCGAAACCGGCGGCGCAGGCTCCTCAGGTGAAGCAGGGAAAGGTAGCCGCCTCATCGCGTAAGACGATAAACCTTACCGTCAACTCGAATGTGCCGGGCGTCACCGTGCTCGATAACGAAACAGGGAAGGTGCTCTGCGCGACGCCATGCAAGACCAAACTGCCGCGCGACGCCAAAAGAATCATGGTGCTCGGCTTCCAAAAGGACGATTTCGACATCCGTCCCATGGCGATATCGCTCGACCGCGACATGACGGTGAACATAGACCTCAAACAGGCGCCCTGAGGCGCAAGGGGGAGATTTTATGTCGAAAAAGATCTTCGTGCTCGACACCAATGTCATCCTTTCCGATCCGAAGGCTATCTTCAACTTCGAGGAAAACGACATCGTCATTCCGCTCGTCGTGATCGAGGAACTCGACAAGTTCAAGAAGGACATGAACCAGATCGGCCTTGCGGCCCGCGCCTTCGCCCGCTACATAGACAGCATCCGCAAGCGGGGAAGTCTGCTCACCGGGGTGCAACTCAAAGAAGGGGGCACCATCCGGATAGACATCGCCTCGAAGATGGATCTCCCGAATCTTGACCTTGGCGGCCCGGTTTCCGACAACATCATCCTCTCGAGCGCCTACCGCGTCATGAAGGAACATCCCGGGGTACCGGTCGTACTTGTCACCAAGGACATCAACATGCGCATCAAGGCCGATGCGCTCGGGATACAGGCCGAGACATACAAAAACGAAACGGTGAACTTCAGCAACCTCCACAAGGGTTTCGAACCGCTCGAGGTAACGGGGGAACTAATAGACCGCATCCACCAGACGAAGAAATTGCCCCTCGACGACCCGATCGCCGAGCCGTTCCGGAAAGGGTTCGCCAATCAATTCTTCCTGCTCAAAAACGCGGCGAACGAACAACATCAGTCGATCGTGCGGATAGACCCGTTTGAGAAGACAGTCGTGCCACTGAAACAGTATAAGTCGGTCTGGGGTATCTCGGCACGCAATGTCGGGCAAAAAATGGCTCTCGATCTTCTTCTCGACGACCGGATAAAACTGGTATCGCTTATCGGCATCGCCGGTACCGGCAAGACGCTGCTCGCCATCGCCGCAGGGCTCGTCAAGTGTCTCGACGAAGGGGTGTACACCCGCATGCTCGTAGCGCGGCCGATCTATCCGATGGGGCGCGACATCGGGTACCTCCCCGGCACGGTGCAGGAAAAACTGAAGCCGTGGATGCAGCCGGTTTACGATAACCTCGAATACCTGCTCGCCGGCTATGACTCGACCAACTTCGGCAAGATGAACGATCTCCTCAACTCAGGCGTCATCGAGGTCGAGGCGCTCACCTACATCCGCGGCCGGAGCATCCCCGAACAGTTCATCATCGTGGACGAGGCGCAGAACCTCACTCCGCACGAGGTTAAGACGATCGTTTCCCGTGTCGGCGAGAACACCAAGATCGTGCTGACCGGCGACCCCTTCCAGATAGACAACCCATACATGAACGAATCGAACAACGGCCTTTCCTACATCGTCGACCGATTCAAGGATCTCGACCTCGCGGGACACATGATGCTCGAAAAGGGAGAGCGTTCGGCGCTTGCGAACGCCGCAGCGGAGCTCTTGTAGGGAACGATGCTCATTGCGCTCATCGCCGACATACACAGCAACCTCCCGGCGCTCGAGGCGGTCATCCGTCGCATCGCCGAGATACGGCCCGACCGACTCTACTTCCTCGGCGACGCCGTCGGCTACGGGCCATGGCCGGCCGAGTGTGCCGAGATCATCCGCCGCAATGTCCATGCCGGCGTCCTCGGTAACCACGATGCCGGCGTCGTGAGCCGCACCGATGTGTCGAACTACTATGACGCTGTTCGCTATGTCCTCGACTGGTCGCGCGAACGGATGACCGAAGAACAGAAATCGTTTCTTCGAAATCTCAAACATCTCTTTGTCGATGACACTGAGCTGATACTCTGTTCTCACGGATCGCCGCGTGATCCCGAGCGGTTCGACTATCTCTACAGCAAAGAGACGGTCGCCGATTTATACGCGGTCGAGCCGTTTCTCCGGCGCATCACCTTCGTCGGCCACTCTCACTTTTTCGGATACTTCGTCCTCACCGGCGGCGGCAAGGTGGTCGAACTCGATCTCGAATCAGGAAGCATCAACATTGATTTCCCCTACCCCTCGGTGTGCATCGTCGGATCGGTCGGACAACCCCGTGACGGCGATCCGCGGGCCGGGTTCGTCACCTTCGATACCGATACGATGGCGGTCCACTTTCACCGTGTCTCCTACGATGTAGAGAAAACGGTCGACCAAATACGGAAGCAGAAGTTGCCGCGCACCTTCGCCGATCGCCTCTTGGAGGGCCGTTGAATGTACTGGCGTCTCTTCCGCGAGCCGCAGGAATACGGCGAGATGCTCCTCCTGCAGGAACGCCTCCGCGATGAGGTGTCTTCGGGGCGGTGGGAGGAGGGGATCGTTCTCTTCCTCGAACACCGGCCGGTCTATACGCTGGGCATTCGCGGCGTCGAGCACCATATACTCTTGCCTCCGGAGGAGCGCGAGCGGCGCGGTATCGCCCTCTACCGGACGCGGCGCGGAGGCGATGTCACCTACCACGGCCCTGGTCAACTGGTCATCTACCCCATTCTCGATGTGCGCCGCTGCCGGTTCGGGTCGGTGAAAGAGTTCGTCGTCTGGTGGGGAACGGGCATCGCGGGCATCTTGTCCCGCCGCTACGACATACCGGCGCGATGGGAAGAGAAGAAAACCGGCGTATGGGTAGGACATAACAAGATCGCCGCTGTCGGGCTCCATGTCAGGCACGGCGTCACCGCCCATGGATTCGCGATCAATCTCGACCCCGATCTTACCGCGTTCGCTGGCATCGTTCCGTGTGGCATCACCGACGGCGGCGTCACTTCTCTCAAGCGGGAACGCGGTATCGCTCCCTCACCGGAGGAGTGCTCCCGTCACATTCTTACGATGCTCGCCGAACGATACGGATCGGACAACATCAAGGAGTTTCCGTTATGATCCTTAGAATCATCGCTTACGCGGCGGCCTTGCTTGCCGTCGCCTGCGCCACGAGCGCACCGGCCCCGAAACCGGCCCCCGACTACCGTGAAGCGGCCGCGACCTATCTCCCGCTCGCCGTCGGCTCCCAATGGGTTTATGAAGTCGATTATCTCGGCCAAAAAGGAGAAATGACGATCGAGATCGTACGACAGGAAGGCGACTGGTTCGTGGATAACCGCGGCGGCATGCTCTCGCACGACCGGCGCGGGATCCGCGATCGCGATCGGTATCTGCTCACCTTCCCCCTGCGGCAGGGAAGCAACTGGGTTTCGTTCCTTTCTCCATCGGAGCACGAAACGCGCACCATAGCCGCCACCGATGCTTCGGTCGAGACGCCCGCCGGGAAATTCACGGGCGTCGCCGTCGTCGAAACGACGATTAAGGCTGCTCCCGACCGCATCTTGAAGTCCTACCACTACTTCGCGCCAAAGACCGGTATCGTCAAAATAGAGACGTTCACCGAGGACGGCCAAGGGGGATCGCCGGTCCGCCAAACGACGACCGTTCTCAAGGGTTATCGTCCCGCGGGATCCGCCGCCGCAAAATAAGGGCACTTCCGCCGGTCACCAGAACAAGTCCGGGCAGGAACAGAGGCGACAACTCCTCTCCGAGGAACACGAGCGCAAGCCCTGTCGCGAGGAGCGGTTTTAAGAGGAACATCACCGATGCGGCGAACGGCCCGAGATCTTTCACTGTGCTCAAAAAGGTGAAGTATCCTATGCCGGTAACCGCAACGCCCACATAGAAGAAGGGAAACAGAAGGGACATCGAAGCAAACACCGCATGCGGGGGCAGGAGACCGGTACCTGATACCAAAAGAAATATCGCCGAGACGACGAGTCCGGCAAGAAAAGAAACGACATTAGCCGGGATCGGCGGTACCCGTTGCCCGATCGGCTTGTTGAAAAGCGTGTAAATGGCGAACAGGATCGCCGCTCCGAGCGCATAGAAGGCACCGATATTGAGACAAAAATCGCAACCGACCATCGTGAGCGCGATGCCGCCAAGGCCGATGACGATGCCGACAATCCGCCGCCACGAGAACGACTCTTCTCTCGTAACGAGCGCAAAGAGATAGACGAAGAGCGGATTGGTGCTCACGATGGTCGCAGCGGTCGCGGCGTTCCCCTCGCGTACTGCCAGTTGCAGAAGCGACATCGCGAGGAAGGTGTTGAGCACTCCGAGGAGCGAAAGCGAAATAAGATCTCGACGCGCTATCACAAATAACTCGCGCAGTTTTCCCTGCACGACGAGTACCACCAGCAGGAACAAGAACCCGATGCAGAACCGATGAAAGGTGAGTTGGAATGGATCCACCGTCCCCATGAGCGGCTTGCTCGCCACCTCCATCGAACTGAACAAGAGAAGCGTCACGAAGAAGGAGAGCACGATACCTCCGTCACAAACCGCGCCACCATAGCGGAAATGGCCCCCGCTGGCAAGAAGTTGTCAGAAAGAGCCGGACCGACTGCGTCCCTTCACCGCGAACCAGAGGGTGCCGAGCGCGCCGAAGGCGGCGGCGGTGAAGAGGTTCGCTTCGGGAGATACCTGCCAGAGGAAGGCACCGGCGAAGGCCGAGAGCGAGACGACGGTGTCGCGGACGAGGTAGTAACTGCCGAAGGTGGTCGCCTTCTTCCCTTCGGGGGCGAGGTCCATGATGAGCGCCTTGCGGGTCGGTTCGCCGAACTCCTTGAGACCGCGCACGATGAAGGCGACGACGAGCATCCCGAAGCCGGTCGAGAAATAGAGGATCACGGGGAACATCGTGAAGTTGAAGAAGGTTATCACGACGAGCGGCTTCTTTTCTCCCTTGTCGGCGAGGTAGGCGACGGGAATGTAGATGAGGAGCGCCGTCACCATCTCTATCGCCGTGAGGATGCCGAACTCGGTGCCGCTGACCCGGGCGCCGGCAGGATGCTGCATCGCCCAGATGGCAAGGTAAGCATAGGGTATCTGTTCGCAAAAACGCACGAGGATGTCGGAAACGAGAAGCGCCTTGAGTTCCTTAGGCATACCGTTCACGAGCACCCAGAAGCCCTCCGAAGAGGGATCTTTTTCTTTCTTTTGCTCTTCGATCAATGCCTGTTGGAGCACGAGCGCGAGCGCCGCAAGGAGAAACGCGACGGTAAACGAAAGACGCACCCCGGTCGTCACGCCGTAAAGGTCGATGAGCACCCCGCCAAGCACCGGCCCGAGCGCCATCGGGATCCGCCGGACGAGCGAGTGGAGCGACACCCCCATCGTGCGCTTGTTCTTGGGGAGCACCGTCGAGACGACCTCCATCGTGGCAGGAAGCGACAGCGCCGTCCACGAAATGAAGAAGAGCGAGCCGACGATGACGGCCACCCAGTAAGGGAAGACGATTACTATGAGGAACCCGAACATCGCGACGAGGTTGAAGAGCGCAAGCGCCCGTTTGTAGCCGAGTCGGTCGGTGAGCCAGCCGCCGGGATATGAGTAGAGCGCCGAGAGGAGGTTGTCGAGGCCGTTCAGGAATCCGGGAATGAGCGGCGAGGCGCCGAGCGCGATGAGGTAGAGCGGGAGGAATCGTTCCCCCATCTTCTCGCCGAGCCCGACGAGGATCGCCATGAGGAGGAGACCCGCCATGCTCCGCCGGAGACCGAGGAATGAGACTATCCGCGAGAACATCGGTCTCTTCTCCTATTCTGGAACCGGCCTCAGACCGAGGTTCGCGAGCAGTTTGAGGTCATCGTCGGGACGGCGCCCCTTGACGGTGAGGAGATCACCGGTGATCACCGAATTGGCCCCCGAAAGAAAAACGAGCGCCTGATCGCCACCGAAGACCTCGAGCCGGCCGCCACCCACCTTGATATCCTTATCCGGGAGAACGAACCGGGCGAGGGCGATCAGTTTCATCGCCTCCCAGAGATCGAACGGCGGCAAATGGCCGACCGGCGTTCCGGGAATCGGCACGAGGAAGTTGAGCGGTACCGAGGCAGGAGAAAGTTCCCGTATCTCGAACAAAAGGTCTATCCGATCGTCGGGAGACTCCCCAACGCCAAAGATCCCGCCGACGCAGATTTCGAGTCCTACCTCTTTCGCGGCGCGCACCGTCGCGACGCGCTCATCGTAGGTGTGGGTCGAGCAGAGTTTCGGGAAGAAGCGACGCGACACCTCGAGGTTGTGATGGTAGCGCCGCAGTCCCGCCGCCTTGAGTCGCAGAAGGTCTTCCGTGCCGAGGATGCCGAGTGAGGCGCACCGCTTCACCGGTACCTTCTCCTCGGCAAACCGCTGGAGCGTCTTGGCGACGCGGTCAACCTCTTCACCCGTCAGCGCCCGCCCCGAGGTAACGATGCCGAAGAACGCGGCGACCGAGGCATCTTTTCGGGCGGCCGCAACGAGTTCCGTCGGCTCCTTGAGCGGCCACTCGGCAATCGTCGTCGCATGGTGCGCCGACTGGGCACAGAAGATGCAGTCCTCGGGACAGCGACCGCTCTTGGCGTTCACGATGGCGCAGAGCACCGCCGTGTCGCCCTTGAAGCGGCGTCGCACCCGGGAAGCGGCCTGCACAAGATCAGGCAGCGACTCGCGCGGCAACGAGAGCACCACCTGCGCATCCTCGCGGCTCAGAGGCTCGGTGCGGAGCGCCTTCTCCGTTATCGTCGCGAGCATTCTACCCCCCGTGCGACAGGTGGAACACCGTCACCTGTGCCCCGTCGGGGATCGTGAAGGTCTCGTACTGTTCCTTCGGCACGAGCGTCCCGTTCACCGTCACCGTGATGAGTTTGTAAGTGTAGTTCATCGCGGTGAGGACATCGCGCACCGTCATGCCCTCTTTCCAGTCGAGTTTGTCGCGGTTGTTGACCGTTATCATCGAGAACCTCCTTTCGCCATAAGCAACGCTATCGCCTCGTTCGCCTCGAGCGCCGCGGCAAGCATGACACGCGCCGCACAGAGCCCCTCCCCCATGTCCGACACCCCATCGCCGACCATGACGATGTTGCCTGACCGCCGCACCTGTATCGCCTCGCTTTTCCCGTAGCCGGCAAGACCGCTCGCACAGACGATCGGCCGATCGGGGTAGGCGGCGCACCACGCCTCGATGAGCCACTCCTTCGCATCGGCGCGATCGAACGCCTCGACGAGAAGGTCGCACGGAGCGAAGAACGAAGCGACCGTGTCCCGCGTGAGCTTCACCTCATGCACTACGAGGTTCACCGCCGGATGTATCGCCTTCAGATGAGCCGCGAGGGCAGAGGCTTTCGGTTTGCCGATGTCGCTTTGGAAAAAAAACTGCCGATTGAGATTCGACGCCTCGACACGATCAAAATCGACGAGGACAAGCCTGCCGACACCCGCCCGGGTAAGCAACATCGCGGCATTCGAACCAAGCCCCCCACAGCCGGCGACCCCGACGGTCGCGCGACTCAAGATCTCGGTCATTCCGGGAACATTACGCGAAAACATCGGGGTATCCTCTCAAAAAAGTTGACTTCGCTTTTCATTTCATACTATTCTTGTATGAATAGTCAAGTTTGCGGGAGATTTTTCATGCGCATCATCCTCAACGGCACCGAGCACCAGACGACAGCGAGGAATGTGACGGAACTTCTCGCAGGACTTACCATTGACCGTGAGCAGTTCCTCGCCGTGTCGCGCAATGGTGCCATCGTCAAGCGGACCGAATGGGAGGCCACCCCGCTTGCCGAAGGAGACCACATAGACATTCTCACCATTGTCGGAGGAGGCTGAGATGGCAGAGCACAAAGGCACGGGAGCACCCCGCATCCATGAATCCATCCTTGACCTTATCGGCGCGACGCCGCTTGTCAAGTTACGGAAGATGAGCGAAGAGACCGGCGCCACGGTCGTCGCCAAGATCGAGGCATTCAACCCGCTCCACTCGGTCAAGGACCGCATCGCACTCGGGATGATCGAAGCGGCGGAGCGCGAGGGGCGCATCAAGCCGGGCGACACCCTCGTCGAGCCGACGAGCGGCAACACCGGCATCGGGCTCGCCTTCGTCGCGGCGGTCAAGGGCTACAAACTGGTACTCACGATGCCCGAGACAATGTCCGTCGAGCGGCGCAAACTGCTCAAGGTCTTCGGCGCCGAACTCGTCCTCACTCCGGGCGAGAAAGGGATGCGCGGAGCGGTCGAGCGGGCCGAGCAACTCGTCAAGGAGCGCCCCGGAACCGTGATGCTCCAGCAGTTCGAGAACCCGGCGAATCCGGCCTTTCACCGCCGCACGACCGCCGAGGAGATCTGGCGCGACACCGCCGGCATGGTGGACATCTTCGTTGCCGGTGTCGGCACCGGCGGCACGATCACCGGCGTCGGCACGGTGCTCAAAGAACGCAAGCCCTCGGTGAAGATCGTCGCGGTCGAACCGGCCGACAGCCCCGTCCTCTCGGGGGGAAAACCGGGGCCACACAAGATACAGGGAATCGGCGCCGGATTCGTTCCCAAGGTGCTCGACCGGACCATCATCGACGAGATCCTCACCGTGACGACCGACGAATCCTTCGCCGAAGCGCGCAGGGCGGCGAAAGAGGAGGGCATCTTCTGCGGCATCTCCTCCGGTGCGGCACTGTCGGCGGCGCAGCGGATCGCCTCACGGCCTGAAAATAAAGGAAAACTCATCGTCGTCCTCATTCCCGACACCGGCGAACGCTACCTTTCTACACCACATCTTTGAGGAGAACTGATGCGGCTCTCGACGAAAGTCCGCTACGGGATGCGCGCGATGGTCGAACTCGCGCGGCAGTCGAACGGCGAACCGGTCCTTTTGCGCACCATCGCCGAGAGACAGCACCTTCCCGAAAAGTACCTCGAACATCTCTTCACCCACCTTCGCACCGCGGGGCTCGTTACGAGCGAGCGGGGCGCCCGCGGTGGCTACCGGCTCGCCCGCCCCGCCGACAAGATCACTGCACTCGACATCTACGCTGCCCTCGACGGCGAACTCGAACTTATCTCCTGCGCCGAGCACCCTTCCCAGTGCGCCTACGCCGAAGATTGCGCCACCATAACCCTCTGGCGCGAACTGGGAGCGGCGATCCGCGCCGTACTCGAAAAAAGGACGCTCAAGGACCTCGCCGCCGCTGACCACGGAGGGATGTACTTTATCTAGTCTCAAAACAAGTCGATTCTCGGCTAATTTGGGAAACTAGAACCTTATACTCCGGCAAATCAAGAAGGAAGACAAACGCGCCATGATCCTCACTATCACCGCCGAGGGGCACAAGGTGCTTGCCGACCTTCAAGGGACCGTTGACTTTCTCCGGTAAAGCAGTACCCTGATACTACCGTTCACTGGGGAAGGATGATGCCATGAAATTCTTCTTCGTCGTCTTCGCACTTACGGAGTTGCTTGTCGTCGGGTGTGGTGCCAAAGTCATATCCGAGAAAGACAACGATGTTGTACCCGACACCGATGTTGTTGCCTCGTGTGGTAATGGTGTAGTAGATGTTGCGGAGGTGTGCGAACCAAACGACACCAAAGACTGCACGACAATAGACGCTACGCTATATGCCTCGGGAAAGGCGATTTGTAAAAATGATTGCTCGGGATGGAACACCGTTACTTGCGAAGAGATAGAAGCCGAGGACGATACCGTAGCCGAGGACGATAACATTGGCCCCGATGTTGACTCCACTTATACAAACAGTGACCTATATGCTTGGTGGAAACTCGACAACAGCGGACTTGACTCAATAGGTACAAAAGACACTTTTACTGGCACTGGGCTTACCTACTATGAAGATGTGCGCGATCCGAATGCAGGGTATTCGGCAAATGGCGTTGCAAATTATTCTATAGACATAAATTTCTTTTTAGATATGGAGTATGGATTCTCTATTTCCGCATGGGTTAAGTATACAGATGCCACTAACAGCGCGGTCCTTACTTGGACAGATGGGGAACCGGGAAATGACACGAATGCGATTATTATAGACAGTTACACAATAAGAGTAATGACACCCTTTGGCGCGGCTGGGCAATGGCAACATATAAATCAACCGGATTTTGCAGCTGGGGTCTGGTATCACTACGCGGTGACATATGATATAAATAACATTTTTAAGGTTTATGTTGACGGACAATTAGTCTACGAAAAGGACATTACTACAGCAGAACATATGCCGGTGTTCACAGAGGTAAAACAGTTCATTATAGGCATGATTTACCTTACGCCCAATCATTATTCGTATTATTCCCACATTGATGATGTTATGATATTCAAAAAGGTACTTTCGGATCTAGAGGTAACCGCCCTTTATTATGAGGGGCTTGACGGCTACTAGATCGGCCTCGTTTTCTTTCACCGCACCCTAAGGGACGGTTGATTTTTTCCGGTAGCACGACTAAAGATAGTTTTCCTCATCTCTACGCACGCACAAAACCACTGTACTATCTACGATGAGAATTATTATAAGGGCGCGTGAGGGAAGACTACTTGCGCCAGATTCGGCTACTGACCCGACCACCGGCGAAATCATCCCAAGAGAATATCGGGCGAGAAAAAACAGTAACTAAAACCACTGCCCGGAAGGTGCCAACCTTCACCGACGAAATGCTGCCTCTGTGAGTAAATAGCGAGTAAATAAAGAATGGGGGTCAGTCCGCTCTGGGACCAACCCCCGTTGAAAGCTGGCGCGCCCGAGAGAACTCGAATCTCTAGCCTTCTGATCCGTAGTCAGATGCTCTATCCAATTGAGCTACGGGCGCGTAAGTGGCGGAGAGGGAGGGATTTGAACCCTCGGTAGGATTTTAGTCCTACACCCGCTTAGCAGGCGAGTACCTTCGGCCAACTCGGACACCTCTCCCCGCTATCGAATGGCGGAGGAGGTAGGATTCGAACCCACGGAGAGCCTCGCGACCCTCAACGGTTTTCAAGACCGCCTCCTTAAACCACTCGGACACTCCTCCGTTGTGAAAGATCGAACCTCGAACCGGCTCCTTATGTTGATGAAAACGGGCGCGTTGTCAACTTATTTGCCGCTTTCCTTGCCTATCTGCTTCTTCTGACTAGGATATCGCCGATTCAAACGGAGGTCGGCGCATGCGGTTTTTATGCGCGGGTGGGCTTGGGATCGCAGTGCTCCTTCTGGCAGGGTCGTGCGGCATGATCCAGCGTACCGCTTCCGTCCGGGTCCCCTCGTTCGACGAGGTTCGCGGCGACCTCTCGGCCTGCGAGATGCGCGAGGTGCCAGCGGTGTGCGAGGAGCGGACCCGTTCGTATCTCAAGACACCGCGCACTCCTGACGAGGAGGCAGAGCTCCGCTACTTCCTGCTCCGGTTTCTCGCCAAGCAGACGAAGCATGACCGTGTTCTCGCACTCCTCGAGACACTTCCCGCGAAGGCTCCCTACCTGCGCGAAGCGCGCCGCCTTGCCGCCGAGTCGGCGTTCGCGATTGGCGACTACGAGAAGGCGCTCGATCTCGCGTTCCTCGTCTATCTTTCGCTTTCCCCCGACGATAAGAAACCGATGTCGCGCATCGTGCTCTTGTCCTACCTCCACCGCGGCGACACCGAGAAGGCGGCACTCTGGTACTCGAAACTGAACGAGGAGAAGCGGCGCCTTTCCGAACCCGACCTCACCGTTTTCTTCGGGACCCGTCCCGAGTCAAAACAGCAATTCGAGGAGGCGGTACGCCGGCTCGAGCAACCGGCGGAGACAGAAAAAACCGCCGAGGAAACACCGGCTCCAGCTCCGGTCGAAGAGGCGCTCCCCGGCATGGTGCCCGCCGAGACGCAACCGGCGTTCGACGGAACCTACCGTCCCGATTGGAACCGCGTGTGCCTGTTCCTTTCGGAAGAGGAGAAATGGCGCAAGGTCAACGAGGTCATCGTTCTCTTTTTCGAATGGTTCTTCAAAGAGCATTCGAAGAGCGGCATCGAAATAACGACCTTACGCTACCTTACCGCCGACGATCTCCCAGCGCTCTTCTCGACGGCACGCGCCCAAGGCTGTTTCGCCGGCATCGGCCCGCTCTTTAGCGAGATAGCGGCCGACGAGTTCGCACGGTTGTCGCGTGTGACACCACTTCCACTCTTTGCCTATACCCCGTGGTATGGGAAGGATCCGGGGCTCCTCTTCAATTTCAAGTATGTGCGAAATCAGGAAGCGGCCGATGTCGTCGCATGGCTCATCGGCAGGGGGAAGAAACGCTTCGCGATCGCCTACCCCGACGATCTGCGGGGGCGACGACTCCGTGACCTCTACTGGCAGACCGTCGAGACGGCAGGCGGCGTCGTTTCCGACGCGCTCGCCTTCGGGCCGGGAGACAAAGCGCTCCTCGACGATGTGGAGAATCTCCTCTCGTTGCCGGAAGGGTATCATGGCACCCTCTACCGATTCAAAGAGGACAACGCCCAAAAGTATGCCACGCCATCGCTCATGAAACGGGCGCTTGATCGAATCGCGAAGGTGACGCCGATGCAGGCCGATTTCGAGGCGCTCATCGTCATCGGTTCTCCCGAGCAGGCGGCGATGCTTCTGCCGGCGTTCCCCTATAAGAATGTCGAGTTCGATTACTATTCGACCTCAGAAAAGAACCGGGTAAAAGAAAATCAGAAAGCGCTTAAAGATGATTTCAATCTCTCGTGGCCCATCAACACGATCGCGGTGGCGCTTCCTTCGGAGGTGAAGGGGGACGCTGCCTTCGAGAAACGGGTGGATAAGCTCATAGACGGCGCAGTGGCGGCGGCACAGTGGCAGGATCTCGGCGAAACGAACGAGGCATGGAAGGCATTCACGACGGCGTTCACGGCGAAGTTCCAGCGTGCGCCCTACGCGGTCGAACAGCCACTCGCCGAGATCGCGGCGTTCCTTGTGGCAACACGGGAAAAGGCAGGAAAAGGAGAGATAGCCCCCTTCGTCGCGGCGATATCGACCTCTCCGTTTGTTTCGCTCGTTGGGAACCGGCCGGTCCAATTCTCGAGAGAGGGAGTGCTTTCAGGTGCTGGCGAGGTCTTCGTCGGAGTAAAGACCAAGGGCTTTTTGCCAGCACGCGACCTGTTCAAAGAAGAAAAGAAGGAGGGATCCGAAGCGGCGACCAACAAAACGGAGGAAAAGGCTCCATGATACGGCTGATCATGGTTGCCTGCCATATTGCGGTGTGGGGAAGCATCGGCCTCGTGCTCTTTCCATTTTACCTCGTAGTGGGAGAAGCGGCCTCATACCACTTCTTTCGGGCATTTTCCCGTCTTTTGTTCTCATTGAGCGGCGTCTCCTTCACGGTAAAGGGGATCGAGCAGGTCGTCCCGTCGCGCCGCTATGTGGTCGTCGCCAACCATCAGAGCTTCTTCGATATCCCCGCCTGCATGGCCGCCCTGCCGATGGATACGAGATTCTTCGCGAAACGGGAACTCGTATGGCTTCCGTTCATTGGGATCATCATGGTGCTCTACGGCAATGTGATCGTCAACCGTGCCGATGCGCGGGGAGCGGTCGAGGCGCTCGCGCGGGCGAAGAAGTTGCTTGCACGCCGCACCCTCGTCATCTTTCCCGAAGGGACCCGGAGCACCGACGGAAAGGTGCACACATTCAAAACGGCAGGGCTCTCGCTCGCAACGGATACCGGCGCACCGATCCTTCCAATCGCCATCCAAGGTACCGGAAAAGTTCTTCCCAAGGGGAAAGTTATCCCCAGGCCGGGACCGGTGGAGGTTACCATTCTCCCACCGGTGGAGGTGGCGCCCGCTACCGACCGCAAGGAGCTTGCGGCGCGGCTCGAACAGGCGATCCGTCAAGTCATCGAAACCGAAAACCACGCATAAGGAGGTTCCTATGTCGTCTCGCAGCAAGATCACCGTGACCCCGCGCACCGTCCATGAGATACTCGGACGATACATTCTTGCGGACGGATATCCGATGGTCGTCGATACGGTCAAAAGCCGCGGTTCGTATATGTACGATGCCCGGAGCCGCCGGTATTATCTCGACTTCTTCTCGTTCTTCGCCTCGATGCCGATCGGCTACAACCACCCGCGCATGCTCAAGGGTAAGTTCGTGAAAGACCTTTTCTTCGCGGCGGTGCACAAGCCCTCGAACAGCGACTTCTACACCGTCGCGTACGCCGAGTTCGTGCAGACGATGGCTGAAGTGGCCATGCCGCGCTGGGCGAAGAAGATGTTCTTTATCGACGGCGGCGCGCTCGCGGTCGAGAACGCGCTCAAGACCGCCTTCGACTGGAAGATCCGCAAGAACTTCGTCAAAGGATCCAAAAAAGAGATCGGTACGAAAGTCATTCACTTTCGGCAGGCATTCCATGGCCGTTCGGGCTATACGCTCTCGCTCACCAACACCGCCGATCCGCGCAAGACGATGTACTTCCCCAAGTTCGACTGGCCCCGTTTCGACAACCCGAAACTCTCGTTCCCGATGACGCCGGCGGTGCTCGCGGAGGTCGCAGAACGTGAAGCGAAGGTGGTGAAGGAAATCGAAGCGCTTTGTAAGCGGGAGGGAGACGACATCGCGGCGCTCATCATCGAACCGATCCAAGCCGAAGGGGGCGACAACCATTTCCGCGCCGAATTTCTGAAGGAGCTTCGCCGTCTCGCCGACAGATATGATTTTCTCCTTGTTTTTGACGAGATACAGACCGGGTGCGGCATCACTGGAAAGATGTGGGCACACGAGCATTTCGGCGTGACGCCCGACATCCTCTGTTTTGGAAAGAAGTTCCAGACTTGTGGCATCATGGTGGGAGACCGGATATTCTCGGTGCCAAAGAATGTCTTCGAAGAAGAATCGCGCATCAACTCGACATGGGGCGGGAACCTTACCGACATGGTACGCTGCTCCCAGTACCTGAAGATCATCCGCGAGGAAGACCTCGTCGGAAATGCCGCCCGTATGGGAAAAGCGCTTCAGAAGGGACTTGCCGAACTCGCCAAACGCTACGGAATCGTGACCAATGTACGTGGTCGGGGACTCTTCTGCGCATTCGATTTCGCTAATCACGAGAAACGCAACGAGTTTCTCAAGCGGTGTCAGGAAAAAGAGCACCTCATCCTCCTGCCATGCGGCGAAAGATCGGTCCGTTTCCGCCCATTCCTCGATGTGGACGAAGAGGCAATCGGAGATGGATTAGAGCGTATAGCTCGTGTACTTCGTACATTGTAGTAAAGCAGAGGAAACAAGGGGGGAGAAACCATGAAAGTGGCAGGTATCTTCGGGGGCATGTGCCTTCTCATCCTCATCGGGTGTAAAGATTCCCGCCCCGCCGAAACCGAGGCAGACGAAGACGCGCTTCTCACCGATGCCGACGCCGACGCCGGTCCGACTCCCATCTGTCTTTCGCCGGGTAATGGTCCCTACCCGCTCGTTTTCACCGATGTGACCGAGGAACTGGGATTCGGGGAGAACGACCTTGCCGTTGCCGGCACCACCGTCTCGACCGCCGACATCAATCGAGATGGCTGGCCTGACCTCTATGTCTCGAAAGGGGAACGACTGCGCGAGGATCGGGCAAACCCGGAGGGACGCTACCGCCTCTTCCTGAACAATGAGGGAAAGGGATTCTCTGAGGTGACATGGTCCTCGGGGCTCTTCAAGACTCGCGAAGGGACCGAGGGGCGCGTTTCGTCGTTCGTGATCTGGGGCGATGTCAACAATGACGGATTCGTGGATGCCTTCAACGCCGCCTACTACGACACCGACACCGAAGACACCGGCGATCGCAGCTCGGTATTCCTCAACAAAGGGGACGGGACATTTACCATCGCGCCGGAACACGAGTTCTTCGCCATCTATCTCGACCCAGTCGCCGGTGCCTCGTTCCTTGACTACGACCGCGACGGCAATCTCGACATCTATGTCGGACACCACTACGGCAAGTACGGCTATCCTTCGACCGCTGAGCAGGACACGCTTCACCGCGGCAACGGAAAAGGAAAATTCACCAATGTGACCGATGCCGCGAACTTGACGACGCAGAAGGCGAACGAGGAAACGATAAAAGCGGGAACCAATCACAAACCGACATGGGGAATCACCGCCTGTGATGTGGATGGTGACGGCTGGACCGATCTCATGAGCACCACCTACGGACGCGGGTTTAACATGTTCTGGCGTAACAAGGGGGACGGAACCTTTGAAGATCTTTCGCTTTCTTCAAAGTTCGCCGCTGATGACAACCTCGACTACTCCGATGATCAGTGGTATCTTTGCTACTGCGCCACTCATCCTGATGCAGGCGATTACTGCGCTGACGCCGCAAGCCCAATGATCTCATGCTCCGGCCTTGAAAACGTGTGGGAACCGGGGGTAAGCGATCATCCCTCACGCCTCGGCGGGAATAGTTCGGCAACCGTTTGTGCCGACTTTGATAACGACGGTGATATAGATCTCCTCGGCGTGGAACTCGCCCACTGGCACATCGGGCAAGCATCCGATAAGACTGAAATACTCCGCAACGATGGTTTCCCCGAAAAACCCTTCGTACGGCCCGGACGCGAAGAAACCGGTCTCTATCGCTCCCACCCTGCGGCAAATTGGGACGAAGGCGACCTGGGGGCACTTGCCGATGATCTCGACAACGACGGCCGAATAGACCTCTATATCCTCAGTTCCGATTATCCCGGGACCTACGCACTCCTGTTCCAGCAACAAGAGGATGGTACCTTTTCGGAGGTAGGCAAGGATTCCGGTGCCCGCATCATTCGGGCTCATGGCGGAACGCTGATAGATTACGACCGCGACGGCGACTACGACCTCATCGTCGGCTCGTCGCTCATGCGCTGGAGCAGCAGTGACAATCCGCCGGCACCGTCCCAGCCGTGGGTCACGGTGCTCCGCAACGACACCGGACAGAACGCCAATCGTCTCATTCTGTCTCTCGAAGGAACGGGGACTCCCGGCGGCGCGAACCGTATGGCGATCGGTGCCCGCGTCACGGTGAAAGCAGGAGGAAAGACCTTTATCAGAGAGGTACAGGGAGGTTACGGGCTCTTCGGCTTCCAGAACGATCCTGTTCTCATCATCGGCATCGGGGAACACTGCGTCGTCGAAGAGATCACTGTCCAGTGGCCCAACAAAGAAGGTTCAACTAGTACTTTCAATGACATAGCAGCAAATTACCGTATCCGCATCCATGAAACGGAAGGACTTTCTTACGGTGAACCGGTAGTCCCCGTTTCCCCTTAAAGGAAACCAATAAGTCCAAAATACGAGATAACCTTTTGTTATCATGTGTTAATTTCAAGAACTATTCTCTCTTATACCGTTTCCGAAGGTGTTTTTTTATAGAACAGACCATCCCACAAAAAAGACAACCTTTTGAAAAATCACGGTTTTTTTCTAAATTTTCTTGACTCCTTCCCTTGTTTCCGTTATATGGGATAGGTGCTCATACGAGTCTCTTGTCAAGGGAGGTTCTCGTGGCTCAGTTCAAGAAAGGCGATTTGGCGGTTTATCCGAATCATGGCGTTGGCAAGATCGTCTCCATCGAGGAGAAGTCTCTTGGCGCCGACACGGTAAAATGTTATGTGGTCAACATGATGCACACCGGGTCGAAGGTCTTCGTGCCGGTCGACTCGGCGACCCGCATGGGGCTCCGCAACATTGTCGAACCATCGACAACTGCCGAGATCTACTCGAGTCTTCGCGAACGCAATCCGCTCCTTGCCAAGATGAATTGGAACAAGCGCTTCCGTTACTTCCAAGAGAAGATGAAGACCGGAAAGGCGACCGATGTAGCCATGGTCATTTCCGATCTCCTGTCGCTCAAGAAACGCAAGGGGCTTTCTTACGGGGAAGAAAAACTTCTCCACGATGCCGAAGAGATGCTCGCCACCGAGCTCTCGATCGCCGAGGCGACCGACAAGGAGAAGGTCCGGGCGAAGATCTACCGCATCGTCGAGTCCTCGCTCAAGCCGGCAGTTCGCTGACGCCAACATTTCCTTCACCCTCGATCTCAGTTGCTTTTTGTCTGTTTCCCAGTAAAGTGACGCCTGTTTTTTGACGATCACAGGAAAAGGTTTCGACCATGAGAGCAAGTCGTCTGTTTGTCCAGACCCTCAAAGAGGTGCCCAAAGAGGCGCAGATTGCAAGCCACATCCTCCTCTACCGCGCTGGCATGATCCAGAAACTCGCGAGCGGCATCTACACCTATCTTCCGCTTGCGCTCCGTTCGCTCCGCAAGATCGAGCGCATCATCCGCGAGGAGCTCGACAAGCGCGGCTGTCAAGAGGTGCTCATGCCGGTCGTTCAGCCGGCAGAACTGTGGCAGGAGAGCGGCCGGTGGAATTACTACGGTCCCGAACTGCTCCGATTCAAGGATCGCAAGGGGGGCGACTTCTGTCTCGGGCCGACGCACGAAGAGGTCATCACCGACATGGTGCGCCGCAATCTCCGCTCCTACAAGCAACTTCCGTGGAACCTCTACCAGATACAGACCAAGTTCCGTGACGAGATACGCC
Organism: uncultured Spirochaetales bacterium; assembly: GCA_964415795.1. Lineage (GTDB taxonomy): Bacteria > UBP6 > UBA1177 > UBA1177 > JAKLFG01 > CALITV01. The sequence continues at coordinate 96,940 of CAYQBN010000001.1, forward strand.
CCCGCTTCGGTCTCATGCGCGGCAGGGAGTTCACGATGAAAGATGGTTACTCATTCGATGTCGATGAAGAGTCAGCACTTAAGACCTATCAACTCATGTATGAGGCCTATACGGCGATCTTCACCCGTTGCGGGCTCAGGTTCAAGGCGGTTGACGCGGCAACCGGCGCCATCGGCGGCGATAAGAGCCACGAGTTCCAAGTGCTCGCCGAATCGGGCGAGGACCTCATCCTCTCTTGCTCGAAGTGCGACTACGCCGCGAACGAAGAGAAAGCGCGGACAAAGGTTCCTGAAGTGAAGAACGACCCTGCATGCTTCAAACCGCTCGAAAAGGTCCATACCCCCGACAAAAAGTCGGTGGAAGAGGTGGCGGCCTTCCTCAACCTGCCGGTAGAACGGTTCATCAAATCGATGATCTACCTCGTGGACGACGAGCCGGTGCTCGTGATGGTGCGCGGCGACCGCGAGGTCAACGAAGCGAAGATACAGGCGCACCTTCATGCCAACAAGGTCGAACTCGCCCCCGACGCGCTCGTCGAAGAGGTGACCGGCGCGAAGGTCGGCTTCGCGGGACCGGTAGGACTCAAGCGGAAGATAAAGATGGTCGCCGACTACGGTGTGATGGGGACGACCAACGGGGTGACCGGCGCCTGTCTCACCGATCACCATGTGCTCAACCTCAATGCAGGACGTGACTTCACCCCCGATGTGGTCGGTGACTTCATCAAGACCCGCGCCGGCGAACCGTGTCCCAAGTGCGATGGCGTGCTCGAAGCATACCGGGGCATCGAGGTAGGGCAGGTCTTCTTCCTCGGCACCAAATACAGCGAGAAGATGAACTGCTGCTTCATAGACGCCGATGGGAAAGAGCGACCGGCGATTATGGGTTGTTACGGCATCGGGGTCGGACGCACGATGTCGGCGGCGATCGAGCAAAATCACGACGAATACGGCATCGTCTGGCCGATGGCGATAGCACCCTACGAAGCAGTCGTCCTGCCGCTCCAGATGAATAAGAAAGAGGTGGTCGAGGCGGGAGAGAAACTCTATGCCGAACTCACGGCCGCCGGCATCGAGACGATCCTCGACGACCGTGACGAACGGGCGGGATTCAAGTTCAACGACGCCGATCTCATCGGCTACCCGGTGCAGGTGGTCATCGGCGGCAAATCGCTCGAAAAAGGCATGGTCGAGGTGAAGATACGGCGTACCGGCGAGAAGAAGGAACTACCGATTGCTGAAGTGGTGAAGTTCGTCGAGGAATTCAAGAAGGGGGAACTTTCGTCCCCCCGGTAAGGATCCGATCAGAAATTCGCTTGCAGGATGACCCGTTCCCACCCGCTGTCGCCATTCAGATCATTGTCGCCGCACCGATAACCAGAATCAATAGCGCCACCGGAGGTATGCCAACAAAGACGAGATTCCTGCTGGCCCAGCACGCCGTCGTTGTCATCGCACGGATTTTTGTTCACGCCTACCCCTTCGGGAGCAAAGCCCCACGACCAACCGTCATTGAAATACCAGTCAACCCCATTCGCGTTGTGAACGGTTGTTGCATCGGCACCGGTATCAAAGGTAACATCGGTGCGCATCGCCCACGCGGCGAGGGTGAGAAGCGATGAACCGACCGGACGACAGGCGAGCATGAGGTTGCTTCCGCTGCAAGTGGTCAGGATATCGTTCAGCGATGTTCCGGTATTTTGATAGGTATCGGTATAGCAAACGGTCCAATCGGTCAGGAGAGCCTGCGGCAGATTGCGTTTGATCCCAGAGAACTGCTGGTCGAACGGAACGTAGGGATGCTGGAACTCGACTGCGCTCACATTCTTCCCTGTGAGGTCACCAACCGGTATCGCGACAAGGTCATCGAGGGTGAAGGCTATGAGATAACTCGTCGTGTCGGTGCGAACGACCGAGAATCCGACATCGGTGAGCGGTGAAAAGTCGAGCACATTACGCATCTCATCGTAAGGGTCATCGGGGATAAGTGCGGCGCCGGGCCAATCGATGTATGCAACAAAAGTCCCCATACCGGTTCCCGTATCCACGGTCCAGAGTTCATTCCCTGGCTTTACCCAGAGGGTACCACTCGTATCGAACGCAAGACCGGTTGACCATGTGCTCACATTGCTGTCTCCGACCCATGTTGCGTCGCCGGTGGTAAGGTCGAAGACGACGAGATCGTCTTCGCTCTCCGACCAGCCGTAGAGGATTCCATTGGCAGCGAAGGCGAGATCGGGTACGTTCTGGAGATCGCTCCCTATGTCGCCGATAAGCGTCGCAGTGGCGTCGTCCCCGTCGAGCGTGTAAAGTTGCGCAGATGTCACCAGATATAACGCGCCGGTCTCGGGATGAATGGCCAGCCCGGTGCCGTGGGTAAGACCGGTGTCACCGATGAGCGTCATCTGAGCGGTACTCGGATTGAGCCGATAGAGTCTTGTTTCTGCATAATTGGATCCGGTTATCGCCCATGCCATCCCCGGATCGGCGGGAGTTACCGTGATCGTTTCTTCCGACGAGCGGTTCCCGGTATGGTCAACTACCGTGATGCTAAAGGTGTATTCTGTGCCGTTTGTAAGACCGTCGACGGCCCGCACGATGGCGCCGAACGGAACAACGACCGGCTCGGCAGGCGCATTTGGGGTCCAAGTGATCTCGACATGGTCGAGGGTGAGATCGGAAGGATCAGGATCGTCCCACCGGAACACCACCCGCTGGTCGAGCGGGATCGCGTAGACATTGCTTACCGGCTCGGGTGGCGTCGTGTCGCCGCTCGTCACAACCGAAGCGAGCGGATAAAGAAGCATGTTCCCTTCGGCGTCGCGCACAACCACCGCGACATAGTATTTCACACCTGAAAGGAGACCGCTCGCCGAGGTCGAGAAGGTCATCGTTTGCCAGTCAACGAGCACATCCCCGCTCAAGAGATCGGCAACCTCCTGCGCGGTGTCTATCGTGGTCGGATCGCTCGATACCACTACCCGGTACTCAAGAAGATCGTCCGGCGTCAGGTTGTCGCTTGCCGGGTCCCACGCAATGTCGAACCCCTCATCGGCGATGTTGCTTATCACGACTTGGGCGCTGCTTGCCGGCGGTACCGTGTCAGGTACCAACTGAGAACCGGGGTTGTACATCGAGATGAGGTGGTACCCATCGCGGACGAGCACGACGACCCAATAGGTCACCCCCTGTTCAAGACCGCTGAGCAGAATTGTCGTCAGATTCTTCGTCCAATCGGCCGCAACGGTGCCATTGCCCGCCTCGATCTCTTCAATGGTGTCTATCTCATCGAGCGTGAAGGCATAGACTACCTTGTATTCGAGATCTTCCTGCGCCGTCCAGTTGTCGGACGCTGGGAACCAACTGACGCGGAAACCATTATCGGAAAGATCGCTGAAGTAGAGGTTCTGGTCATCGAACCTCGGAGCCGAGCCGTCGGAAGAGACCTCTTCGATGACGAAGTCGCCCATCGTCACCTGACAACCGTCGTTCACGATGACGGCGAACGAGAAAGGCCCCCCTTCGGCGCGCGGCGTCACCGTGAAGGTGCCGGGTACCACCCCCGGTTCTATCGAGGCGTAACCGCCGACGATCTGGTAAGACAGCGGATCGCCGTCGTCATCGTTCGCCGTTACCACGAGGGAGTACGGAACATCTATTTTATAGGTACCGCCCATCCCGTCGGGCGGATCGAGCACGATGTCCTCAATGACCGGTGGATTGTTGCCGGCGCAGACGCCGTCTTCGCCCGGCTCTCCTTTCTCGCCGTTGCAGACGGTCGCTTCGTCGTATTCGCCGGCATCGAGCACACCGTTGCCGTTATCATCAACACCCATGCGGAAGAGGTAGCCGCCCGCCGCGCAGCCGCCTTCCCCCGCGCCGAGCGGGACGATCTCGGTCAGCGCGTGATGCCCGTCGGCACCGTTTTCGCCGTTGCAGACGAAGACATCGCTGAGCACCTCGTTCATGTCGAGCGCCCCGTCATCGTCGGTGTCCACGCCACTCTTTATCTCGTAACCACCCGCGGCGCAGTCGCTTCCGGGGGTCACCGGATCGACCGTGACGAGAGAATCGTGGCCGTTCGCGCCGTCACACACATATTTGGTCGTCGTAACTTCTTCAGCGTCGAGCGTTCCGTCACCGTCAAGGTCAATGCCCACTGTCACCTTCTGCCCGCCGTTTGGACAGGTTCCTTCCGGCGCTTCTTCAATAACGATGAGACTATCGTGGCCGTTCGAGCCATCCGCTCCGTCAGAGACCACGATCTCGACACCGCCGCACGAAATGGTGTGCGTCCCGTCGTGGTTGTCGGCCACCGTGCACCCTTCTCCATCCTCCCCGTCGCGCACCGTGACGCTCGAGCCGTCATCACAGGAGATGATCTTTGTGGCACCTTCCTCGGTGACGGTACACCCCGCGCCGGACGCGCCGTTGCAGATGACCTGCCATGTCTTTACCTCCTCGGGGTCGAGCGTCCCGTTGCGGTTCTCGTCAAGTCCACTTTCGATCTTGATGCCGCCCTCGGCACAGAGATCGCCCGGCTCCACATCGGAGACCTTGACGAGCGAATCCTTGCCGGAAACCCCCTCTTCGCCGCACGCGGCGAGAAGGAACAAGAACGCACCAATCGTTGATACGAGCACCGTCCGCATAATCAATCCTCCCTTACATGGATTATGGTCGTTCATGAATACGATGTATCTTATCCGTTCGAGGGAGGAAACTCAACTTTTATTTTTGCTTCTTCCACCGTATCGGTACAATAGTTCCACTGTGGCTCCAATGAGGAGAGATATCGATGATACTTCGCGCATTTCTTCTCCTTTCCGTTTTCTCGGCATCCCTCTTTTCTGCGTGCGCGGCACCGCATATAGCGGAAGCAGACGAGACGGCGGAACGGGCTTGGAACGATCTTCTCGCCACCTATCGAACCGAAGCAACCGCAGCGCGCGCCCTCGTGGAACGACTCCGTGTCATCGTGCCCGCCGAACACCTTGTCATCGCGACGATCGAACAGACAGCCCGGGAGATAATGCAAGGTTGCCAACAAGCCGACCCCCGAGACGGTCGCGCTGTGCAGATACTTGATCGCTGGCACCGTGTTCTGGGAGCCCAACGGCCCTCCCTTGCGAGGATCGTACGCGACCATCGCGAGGCGGCTGAGAACGCTGATTTCGCCAACGCGATACGGAACCTCGATGAAGCCTACGAAGCAACGACGACAGCACGGGACCGCTATCGAAGCGCAGCCATCGCCTACAATCGGGCCTTGCGTACTTTTCCGGAAAGTACCGTCAACAACATGTTACTCAAACAGCAACCTCGAATGCTTCCTCCGGTCGATCAAAACAACGCCGCCGCCCGCCCTCGGGAAAGATAGGTCTTTACTCTTGTTTTCCTGCCATTTCTATGCTAAGGTGCGCTTCCGTCGAGCGGCGAAAGCAGCCTCGACCGTAAAGAGGGAGCACGCGATGGCACAAAAACACGATGAGGTCATGGGAACGCCCGGAATCATCTTCAATTGGGGAGAATATCTCGGGAAACGGGTGAACTATGTACTCAAGTACATGGGGTACGGGACCATGACGGTCTACCCTCAACGCGGCCAAACGCCGACAGACGACTATGTTGTCTTCGACTACGCCGATCGCGACATCCTTTTCTTTGTACGCAACGGACTGGTGGTCGAGATACGGTTCCTCGTCAACTATGCCGAGAAGGTATTCAACCTCACCATGGGCATGAGCCGCGAGCAGGTCGAAATGGCTGTCGGGAAACCGAACCGCACGCTCAAGGCATCCGAGGTCGGGTTCGGCAAGCCGTTCGCCAATGTCTTCATCTACAGCGACATGGAGCGCTTCGATTTCACGCTCGAGGTGCTCTTCGACGAGCAGTGGCTCGTGAACCAGATCAATATCTATCCCTAAGAAACGCCGGCGACCCGCGGCAGAGTCACCGTAAAACGGGCACCACCGAGCGGAGAATCGTCAACCGTAATGGTTCCCCGCACCTCGGTCACCAACTTGAGCGAATGTGACAACCCGATGCCGGTGCCTCCCGGTTTGGTCGTGTAAAAATTGCGAAATATCTTCTCCCGCTCGGTCGCCGGCACCCCGCGACCGCTGTCTTCGACGATGATGCGGACCGTATGCGCATCCGCCTCTACCCTCACGCGCACCTTGCCCCCCGAACCCAATTCCTCCCACGCGTTTTTGAGCAAGTTGAGCATCACCTCACGGAACGAATTAAGCGAAAGAGGGACCTTCGCATCCGGGAGAGACTCCATCTCAAAGGTGATCGTTCGACGGGAAAACTCACCAGCATGAAACTTCGCGATGTCCTCGAGGGCAGAGTGAACCTCGGTAAGAGATGTGGGTTCTTCCTCGGCACGATATCGCACCATGTCCATGTACCGGCTGGTTATCTCTTCGAGGCGCGCCACTTCGCGCACGATGCGACCGATGGCGGTCGAGAGCGCGTCGGGGCTCAGCGATGCCGCGTGATCGGCGATGTATTCGGCGTTCATTTTGACCGTCGAGAGCGGATTGCGTATCTCGTGCGTCACTTTCGACGCCATTTCGCCGATCGAAATGAGCCGCTCAGAGTTGACGAGCCGGGTCGCGAGGCGCTCCTGCTCGCTGATGTCGCGAATAAAATAAATATCGGTCTCACCGACTCGTACCGTGTCACGCCAAAACGTTTTATCGCCAAATGTCATCTTGCCTTGTTCGGTGAGTGCCACGCTAATCCGTGTAGTAACCGTCGCTATCTCTTCACCAATAAGATTATCGGGTATCGCGAACCACGCACGAAAGGCCGCATTCATGAACAGTATCCGCCCTGAGACCGTATCAGCGGCTACGATCGCTGCTGGCAAAGAGTCAAGCATATCGCGGTACCGTTTGACAAGGACCTGTTCCCGCGCCTGTTCTCGTTCTCTCTCTCCGGACACCTTTTCCGAGTCACCCCCATTCCCGGGAACCGCGTCCGAAGAAGGTCCATTCTCGGCCTCTTTCCGCCACCTCCGAACCACCAACGGGAACACGAAAGCAGCAAGGAGCGGCAACGCAAAGAGGACCGCGACGCCCCGCGCATAGAGACCGGCCGCGGCACGTCGCTCATCGAGTGCCTCTTTCTCGACCCTCTGTCCCGCAAGAACGATAATCTTACGAAGCGCGGCGAGATCGCCTCGCGCCTGCGAGCGTTCCGACTCGGAAAGCGTCTCTCCCGTCATCCATCGCTCCACGATCGGCCAAAGGCGTTCATGATAACCGGACATCCTGCTGTTCAAAAGGGGATCGAGAAAAGAGGCGAGCGCCGTGGCGCGCTCTTGGTACCGATCCTTGATCCGTTGAGCGGCCTCCCGCCCTCCGCCGTCCCCCGTGGCCAGAAGATCTTGCAATGTCTCAAGATACCCGGTCATCTCGACCGCGTACACCGTCGCCGGAACGCGCACCGGGGTCCGATATGCTGAAAGAAACAGCTCATTGAGGAGATAGTAACCGATGCCGGCGACGATCAAAAGCCCCACGAAGAGAATGGGGAAAGTGCGACTAATCAAAGCGGCTTGCCGTTGCGATGTCACCGCGCTCTATGCCCACGAGGCTCTTGGTGATAATGCCAACGGAGGTGTGCGCCTCGACGCTGATCACCACGATCTCCCCTACCATCTCGAGCGGGAGTTTCGAGAGATCTTCCTCGTCGAGCGTGTTGAGTCCGTCCTGCCGCCGCATGACGGTGAACATGTTCCCCTCACGAACCCCTTCCTTTTCGCCCTTGTCGAGGTACACGAGATAGTTCTCACCGCTGTAGACGACCGGATCGTAGCCAGCAATCACCACTACCTGCAGTTTGCGGTCGGTCGGGGAAAGACGGACCGTCTCTTTGCGTTCGGGGAAGCGACGCGCCTTGTCGCCGCGTTCGACGGCAGTGAACGCCTTGACGATACGAACCGTCGCGATACCGGCATCGTTGATATCCATGATCTTTCCTTTGCCGGTTATCTCGACCTTGTTCCCGACCACCGCATCGGTCTTCGGATGCTTCAGCGGTTCCACGACACGAAAGAACTCTAAGAAGTCCCCCACCGCGAAATTCTTCTTGTTCTTGAGTTGGACATAACAGGAGTCGTCAGTGGAGAGCAGTTCTTTCTGATCGAACGCGGCAACGATCCCGCCCGCATCTTTGAGCGTCTCATCGGAGACATAGGTACGGTGAGGCACATCGAATAGCGTATCTTCGACTTGTCGAAAACGGTCTATGCGATATTTCCCACCAAGTTTCACATAGTCCTTATAGTTCTCCGGCTTGTCGTCGAGCGTCTTGCCGGTGCGCGCCGTATCGTCGGTCTCAATATCCTCCGAGGTCTCACTTCCCTCTCCCACGGTAAGCGCCCCTTCGGTGGTGGACGGCATCATGAGTTCTCCAGTCCCTTTGAAGTAGACCTTGTCTCCTGGATAGATGAGGTGCGGGTTCTTTATCTGCGGGTTAATCGACCACACCTTCGGCCAATACCACGGACTCTTGAGATATTTCTCGGAAAGGTCCCAGAGCGTGTCTCCCGGCACCACTTCGTGCTCGTCGGGTGCTTGAGAGAAATCTGCCTTCTCGAGATCGATGAAGGTAGGTACCGGGACCTCTTCGACGCTTCCCGGAGCCTCAAGCGCGCCGTAGAGCACCGCCGTTCCCATCAGGAACACCACGAGCACTATCGTGAGGTTTCGCATGCGAACCTCCTACAAATTAAGGGAAAGGGTATGTTTGATTACCAAAGTAAAACATGCTATCTATCTAATCGTGCGCATCGGCAAATGTCAACTTATTTGCCTTTTTGAGGAAAATATCGAGCACATGATCGTCGTCCCCGACATTGGCGTAGTGAGAGTGCGGGTGAACCGGCGCGCACGCCGTATCATCCTCCGCCTCGGCGACGAGGACGAGGTCGTGGTCACCGTGCCGCACCGTTCCCTCATCGAAGAGGCCTTGGCATTCATTAGGGAACGCCGTCCGTGGATCCTTCGCGAACGGGAGCGTCGTCGCACGACACCACCGCCCACATTGCCGTACGAACCGCCGGTCTTCTCTTTCGATGAGGCAAAGACCCTTCTCGTCTCACGCGTTGCAGAACTCGCCGCGCGGAGTCGCCTTACGCCGAATGCCGTCACCGTGCGACGGCAACGAACGGTGTGGGGCTCCTGTTCACCCAGTGGTCGCATCAATCTCAACATGAAAACGGCGCGACTCCCCGACGATCTCCGCGATTATGTGATCCTCCATGAACTTGCCCATCTCCGATACCGCAGCCACGGCCCCCGTTTCTGGCGACTCCTCGACAGCCTCGTTGGGAGCGATGCACGGACGCTCGATCGCAAACTTCGTGAGTGGCCGCTGACGCTGCTGTGACCGCACTTATCGGATCCGGCGGATCACCTCGATGACCACGATTTCAGGCGGTGCAAAGACCCGGATCGGCGGCCCCCAAGTTCCGGCACCGCTCGAGACGATCACCGTTGACCCGTTTTCCTGCCTATAGACGCCGCCGCGCATCGGGTAAACGAGGGAAACGAAGAAAGAGAACGGCCACAATTGCCCGTTATGGGTATGCCCCGAAAGCTGCAGATCGAACAATCCTTCCGTCGAATTGTCGCGTTCAGGTTGATGCCGGAGAAAAAGGACGAACTTTTCGCGAGGAATCGCCGAAAGCACCGCGGAGGGGTTTGGCTCCGGTTCGCCGAAGCGGGGTGCCGTCGGATCGTCGACTCCCGCTATGACGAGGGTGCCAGCCCTTTCCTCCGAACGATTGCGCAGGAGGGTAAAACCCGCCCGCTCCAGTTCGGCGCTCGTGTAGGAGACACCATTGTAGAACTCGTGGTTTCCGGTGACCGCATATTTACCGAGAGGTGCCGGTATCTCACGCCAGAGAGCAGCGATTTGTTCCTCGTCAACGAAACCTCGGTCAAGGAAGTCCCCCGTATGCGCGATCAGATCGGGATGCTCCGCCTTTATGAGATCGGTCAATTTCTTTGCGAAACGCAAACCATTGAGGTGGGTGAAGTGGGTGTCCGAGATATGGACGATCCGTATGGTTGATACGAACTCGGGCAGATCGGGAGAGGTCAGGGTGACCCGACGGACGCGAAGATTGGCCGCCTCGAAGAATCCGTAGACAATCACGGCAAGGCAAAGAAGAGAAGCAACGACAAAGAGCGGTCTCCGCGGCACAATCTCTCCCCAAAAGCGTTCCGCCGCGAACGCGCCGGCGAGCAGAAGACCTCCGATGAACAGGTAATAAAAAAGAAAAGCGAACCAGAGGTAGCCGACCCACGCAAAACCGCGCACCGGAAGGGCGCCGGCAAAGGCAGTGCACAGGTGGTTCATCACAGGAAAAAGGTACATGAGCGCGAAGAACAGAAGAATGGTCCATCGCATCCGCGACGAAAGGGAAAAAGCCGAGGTCAGGCCGCGCCAGAAGAACCAGTGAAAGATCGTGAAGACCGCATAGAAGGAAAGAAGAAACGCTGCAAATGCAAGCGGGTTTCTCATCAGCATACCTCAGGATAGAGCGTCTCTCATACAACCAGCGACAGTCCGCCTGTTCGCTGCAGTGTAGCGTCAAAAAAATTTCAGTCAAACTAAATGCTTGCAAAAAACGGATTCGATGTCGTCAAATAAACTTCACATCGTCGGAGGAAACGGTATAAGGGAGCGGCGCTGAACCATGGAGCGGTCGCCGGAGGGACGCGGATCATGCCTCTCTACAAAGAAGAGTTCATCAAGTTCATGCTGGAGTCTGAGGTCCTCCTCTTCGGTGACTTCGTCACCAAGAGCGGCCGCAAGACCCCGTTCTTCATCAACACCGGCAAGTACCGCACCGGATCCCAAATAGCCCGGCTTGGCAGATTCTATGCGGCTGCCATCATGGAACACCTCGGCGGGAAGATGGATGTTCTCTTCGGTCCCGCCTACAAGGGAATTCCGCTCGTCGTAACGACCGCCGCGGCGCTCCACAGTGAACACCATTGCGATGTCGCTTTTTGTTTCAATCGGAAAGAGGCGAAGGATCACGGCGAAGGCGGCCTCCTCATCGGGCATCAGCCACGGCCCGGCGATCGCGTACTCATCGTCGAGGATGTGGTCACCGCCGGCACCTCGGTTGCGGAGACGGTGCCCATCCTTCTCAAGGCGGCTCCGGTAACCCTCTCCGGACTGGTCGTATCGGTGGACCGGCAGGAACGCGGCACCGGAGAGAGAACGGCGCTTGCGGAGATACGCGAACGCTACGGAATGCCGGCGTTCGCCATCGTGACCATGAAGGAGATCGTGGCCTATCTCCGCAACCGCGAGATGAACGGAAGGGTGTGGGTGGACGATACAATGTATCAAAGGATAGGAGACTACTATGCACAGTACGGGGAAAAGGGGACCGCGATCTGATTTGGTGTTCCGGCTGGAGGATCTCTTGGACGAACGACGGCGCAGCACCCGATTCAAACTGAGCGGCGAAGCGGAGATCTCTCACGGACAAAAGAAGGGGAAAGGTGCCCTCCGCGATTTGTCGGTGAATGGTGCCTTCATCGCCATTCACAACGGTTTCGAGCCCTACGAGGATATAGACATCGTCATCACCGTGCGGAACGATCGTAAAAGCCTTGCGGCCGCACTCAAAGGGATCGTGAGTCGCAAAGACGGCGATGGTATCGGCGTCCAGTTCACCGGCATGGACATCGCCGCATTCCGCGTTATCCGCGATATTGCCGAACTCTACGCAAAAGATCCCGAGAAGATAGAGAACGACATCAAACGGCTCAACATCACCTCGGGCATCCGATAACCTCTGTTTTTCCCCGAAGTTTCTCCAGATATCCTTCGAGTATCACCGCCGCAGCCGCCGCATCGAGCCGCCCGCTTTTCTTGTCGGCACGACCGCGGGGCGCGTGCGCGATCTTCTCGCGTGCAGTACGGGTGGAGAGAAGTTCGTTTTCACGGTCTACCGGGACATCAGGAAATTCTTTTTTCAGACGCCGTTCGAAGCCGCGGACGATCGGCATCGTTTCGCTTTCGGTGCCGTCTCGTTTGAGCGGCCAGCCGACGACAAATCGTGCGATCTCATAGTTCTTCAACAAACTGCGAAGCCCCGCGATGTCGTCTTCGATGGATTGACCGCGTTTTACCATTCCCAGCGGGATCGCGATGATCCCGAGCGGATCGCTTACCGCAACACCGACGGTCTTGACACCGATATCAAGAGCGACGATACGGCCGACAGTCATTGTTTTGTCGCAAGATTACGGAGCTCCTCTTCGATCACCTGTCGCATGAGGATCGGTGCCTCCTCCCAGAAGTACTCCTTCATCACTTCGCGGAGCTCGCGACGCACCAGAGCCCGGATCATCTCGGGAAGCGCCGCCCCTTCGGGGATCTCGACACCGGAGGGAACAAGTTCTTCAACAACCCGTTCCTCGATCCGCTCCGCTATTTGGTCAGTAAACGACATCGCCGGTGATTCGTCAGCCGGTGGTAATGATACCTCGGGGGTTTCCTTAACTTCAGCGGGAATTTCTTCGGAACCAGCGAGCGTCACCTCTTTCAGAGGCTGAGATTTTTCTTCGAGCATCGGGCTTTCTTGTGACGCAACCTCGGGGTTCACGAGAAGTTCAACTGTCTCGGATACGAACGACGGTGCCGGCTCGGACAGCGGCGATTCGTCAGGAACGAACTTCTCTTCCTCCGGATCCATCGGAACGACCGACGGCAAGATCTCTTCTTCCGGCTCGGTAAGAACGAAGGGCTCTTCTTCCCCCCCTTCCTCGGCGACCGCCGCCTCGCTCCCGACGAGATCCGGATTCCACTCGAGCGAGGCGTTGAGCGCTCCGATCAGTTCGTCACACGAAAAGGGACGCGGCAGATGGATCCGCCCCGCGGGCAGACCATCTTTTTCTTTTGCGCAGAAGACGACAGGGAGTGGAAGCATCCCCAACGCGTCGCGCACCTCGCCGGAGAGCGCGCGGTGTTCTACTATCACCGCATCGGGAGAGGACGACTCTATCGCGGGGAAAAGGCGCCCTTCCTGCTGTATTTTCATCACGACCCACGGCGATCCTCGAAGCGCCAGTTCATAGGCACGCATGAGCGTCTTTGTCGTCTCGAATATGAGCACTTTTTTCCGTTCCACTTTATCCTCCCTAATTTCCTTGTACTACCCTATCCCTTTTCTGCGAATGTCCAACGCACCATCTCCATATCCTCGGGCAACGGCGACGAGAAACGCCACCGCTCACCGCCGCAGACGAAACCCAGTTCGGCGGCATGGAGCATTTGGCGGGGACAGGAAAGGAGCACTCTGTCGATCGCCGGGACCCCGGTCTTTCGCACGCCACCGTAAAGTTCGTCATTCACGATCGGATGACCGAGATGCCTGAGATGCATGCGTATCTGGTGGGTCCTCCCGGTCTCGAGAGTAAGCCTTAGAAGCGCCACCTTCGCATACTGTTCGAGCACTTCATAGTGAGTAATCGCGAGTCTTCCGGCGATGGCCGGGTAAAAGCGGCGCCGATCGTGCGGATCGCGGGCATGCCCCGTTTTGATGGTCCCGCGCGGTTCGGCGAAGCGCCCCCACGCGAGCGCAAGGTAACTCCGGTCGATGTCGTGTCGCGCAAAGCGTGCCGACAGTTCACCGAAGGCGGCGGACGAACAGGCAACGACGAGAAGACCGGAGGTATCCTTGTCGATGCGGTGCACGAGCCCCGGCCTGAGATCCTTTCCTCCGCGCACCCCCAAATGATGGATGATACCGTTCATGAGGGTCCCCCGCGGATGCCCCGGCGCTGGGTGAACGACAAGACCGGCCGGCTTGTCAACCACCAAGAAGTCATCATTCTCATGCACAAGGGCGATCGGTATCGCCTCTGGTTCCAGAGACAGTTCTTCGAGCGGTTCTATTTCCGCCTCGATGAGGTCGCGAGCATGGAAGCACGCAAACGAGTTCTTGGAAAGCACCGTTCCGTTACGCAGGATGTTCTCTCGCTCGATGTTGCGTTGGATACGGGTGCGCGAGAATCCAAGCAGATCGGCCAGAAGACGATCGGCACGCTCGGAGCAGTCACACACCAACGAGAACATGCGAGGACCGCCTCCGCCTACCATAATGGAGAGTCGAGATGCCGTTTCGCCTTGATGAGAAGGTCTATGACCGCCGCATTGAAGAAGTTGGTCGCATCGCAGAGAACCTTGTCGACCCTTGAGCGATAGAAAAGTTCGGCATCGTAGAGTTCGTCGCGCAGTTCCTCGAAGAGCGAATCCTCGCGCAATCCTTTCTCGATCTTGGGCCCATTGTATGCCGCGATGTCGGAAATGACCACCCGGGCAAACCGGCGCGCTTCTTCGGGCGTCTTAATGGTGTCGGCTCCCATCGGAAACCTCGCTGGTGCATCAGTAACGATCCCCATTATACCGGCACGGGTCTCTTTTGCAACGATATGAAAAACAAAGTAAAATTTGACATTCGCGCCTTTCCGAACTAGTGTCGTTTGGCATGAAAAAGACACGGAGACGGGGTGCGTTATGATCAAGACTGTTTCGACGCTCGTTGCGGGGATTTTTTTCTTCTCTTCTCTTACCGGTATGGGACAGTGGTCTTTCTCTCCGATCGTGTACGGGGCCAGCTTTGACCTCGAAGACGAAGAAGAGTTCGAGGAAGAGCCGGCTAAGAAGGAAGAGCCGGTAATGGAGGAGAAAGAGAAGGAGAAACCGTCTCTTGATGAAGAGGGAGAGGAAGAGGATTTCGAAGAAACGCCCTCCGACAAGAAAGAATCTGCCACTTCGCGTGACGATCTCGACGAAGAAGATTCTGGCGGGTCGAAAGGTCTCGCCGTTTTCTACTTCTTCGCAGACAGCAATGCCGAGAAAAAGGCTCGGGACCTCGTGCGCACCATGGGAACCTACTTGAGCGAACTATCGAACTATCGTTTCCTCGAGAGTGACGCGCGTATATTCAACGATTTCTCGTTCGAGAAACTGACCGAAGACAGCGAAAAGGCCCAGAAATATCTCGACGAAGGCAAGAAACTGCTCGATGACGGGGAAGCAGAGGAAGCCATCAGCAAATTCAACGCGGCGGTCGATCTCCTTGAGAAACGGATAGATGTCCTCTACGACTACAAACTGCTCACGAAAGCGCTCTTCTACACGGGGGCAACTTGGAAACTCCTCGAAGAAGAGGACAAGGCCTCGGGTTTCTTCAAGAAGGTGTTGGTCATTAATCCCGACTACGAGGCAGAGGAAGGGACCGACGAAGATACGATGGACTTCTTCGATAAGCTCAAGAGCAAGATGATGATGCAACCGCTCGGCGATCTCAAGGTGACAAGTGAACCCTCCGGTGCGACCATTTACATCGACGGCCGGATCGTGGGAGCCACCCCGATGACGGTGGAGGGTCTCGTATCGGGCAAGCATTACTGGCGCATCCATAAGAGCGGCTACCGCGATGTCGGCGGCGTCGTGACGGTACGGGACGGAGAGCCTGAGAAGATAGATGA
The DNA here is from genome assembly GCA_964415795.1 of uncultured Spirochaetales bacterium. GTDB lineage: Bacteria > UBP6 > UBA1177 > UBA1177 > JAKLFG01 > CALITV01. The sequence continues at coordinate 112,475 of CAYQBN010000001.1, forward strand.
ACTGCTCAAGGCGGGTGACGGTGCCGAACCGGTGGCCCAGTTCGAAAAATTGGCTGTCGCAGAATTCGGTGGTTCCGCAATGATGCAACAGGCGATCACCGTTGGAAAGGCGGCCAAGGTCGATCGCGTTTTTGCGGTTCACACCTCGGTGGGAGAAGGAGACACGGGAGCAGAAGTGAAGGTACAGCTCCGTCTCCTCAATGTCCCCAAGGCATCGTACAAAGAGGAAAACCTCTCGTTCCCGCTTCCGTCAAGCGGCGATTTCACCCGCGTTGAAGATCTTCGCCATTCGTTCGACAACCTCTTCGCCGACGAGTTCGGTTTCAACCCGGTTTCCTCCATCGTATCGGGCTCTCTCTCTCTCGACCGCAAGAAAGATGAGGGATCCATAGTAACAGCGTGGTGGTTCTGGACCATCATCGGGACCGTCGTGGCAGGCGGAGTGACGACAGGATGCCTCCTTGCAATACCAGGATCTCCTCTTTACCTCGGAGGGAAAAGTTCTTCAGGTGCTACGATGACCGTTGAATTCACCCCGTAATGTTAAAAAAAAGGAGAAAGGAGATGGTGAACACCCCCAAGACGACAAAACACCCTCTTATGGAAATGGACATTCGCCTTCTTGAGCGAAAATTACGAAAGGGCGAGATCTCCCGGGAAGAATATGAGGCGATGTTGGAGTCTCTTCCTGAGAGCACCGAATACGTTGAGATAGACGAAACCGCCATCGCCGCCGTGCTCTCCAAAAGCCGATCAGAGCGATGAACGATTCGGGACGAGAGCACCTCACTGTTGACGAGGTCATAGGCCCCTCTTTCGAACGGCTTGTCGCCTCGCTTTATTCGGCGGTGATGTACAATCTCGGAGAACTCAAACTGCGCGGAGTCCCCGATGCGCCGGCGGATATCTCCCTCGCCCGCTTCAACCTTGGGCTCCTACGTCTTCTGCAGGAGAAGTGCCGCGGCAATCTCACCGAGAAAGAGGCGGGGCTCCTCGCATCGATGATAGAAAACGCCGAGAAGGCGATCGCCGCACATGCCGACGACGAGAGCGACGCATCCGATGCGGCGCGCGGTTGAGCGGGCGGTCCGCGAGACCGGTGCTATCCTCGCCGGATATTTTCGAAATGCGTCCCTCTGTCACGAGTTCAAATCGCCACGAGACCTCGTAAGCGAAGCAGACCGGCACGCCGAGCGGTTTCTCATGGCGGAACTTGCAAGACTCGACAACATCCCATTCCTCAGTGAAGAATACCACCCTCGTACCGCACTTTCTTCAGGACCACTCTGGATCATAGATCCTCTTGACGGCACGACCAACTTTGTTGCGGGGATCCCGTTCTACAGCGTCGCCGTGGCACATTGGACCGGGCGATCTATCGATCTTGCCGTTTGCTTCATCCCACCGGCGCAAGAGCTCTACTACGCCGAGGAAGGGAAAGGGGCATTCCTGAACGGAGCCCCGATACGGGCAAGCGAAACGAGCGATCCGCTTCATGCTGTCGGCGCGGTCGGGTTCGCCGACATCACCAAAGGGCTTCCGAAAGATACGCTCGGCGTCTTCACCAGCGTCGTCCGTAAGACGCGTGCGCTCCGTCGCCTCGGCTCGGCGGTCGCCGACCTGCTCTATGTTGCGCGCGGCAGTTTCGATATTTTCTGGGAATACGGTCTTTCGCCGTGGGATGTCGCGGCGCCGAGCCTCATCGTGAAGGAGGCGGGCGGCATTGTCACCGATTTCGACGGCGGCGACGACTACATCGTCGGTGGTTCTATCATCGCGGCAAACCGGCACCTTTACCCCTTCATCAGAGACGAAGTGCGGGCCAATTTCCGTTAAGATCGCCGAAACGCGACCGGACAAAGGTCGTTTACCGGACAGCGGTCGCAGTAATGTTTCTGCGGCTTGCATATGGTCTGACCGAGCGTTACGAGGTCTTGATTTATCGTTCGCCAGTATCTTTTCGGCACCACCTTCTTGAGCGCCATGCGGGTCTCTTCGGGGCGCCGTGTCCTTACGATGCCCCACAAATTCGCGATGCGGTGGACATGGGTATCCACGCATATTTCGTCGATGCCGAAGGCCTTTATCTGGACGAGCGTCGCCGTCTTGATGCCAATGCCGGGGAGCGCAGTGAGTTCCTCGAGCGTTCGAGGAACCGCACCGCCGTGTCGTTCGATGATCACACGGGCGAGGCTATGAAGAGTACGCGCCTTGACCTTGTAGAACCCGACCGGAAAGATGAGACGCTCAAGTTTCGCCAGTGGAACATTCAGCGTCTTCTCCGGTGTTCCGGCGACCGCAAAGAGCCGCCGTGCTGCCGCCGCGGTCGTCTCATCCTTGGTACGCGCCGAGAGCATCGTCGCGGCAAGGATCTGCCACGGCGTTTCTCCCTGTGACGCCATGAGATCTATGATGGGCGCATAGTCAAGCGATGCGGCCCAGCGACGAAGCCGCGTAAAGAGAAGAGCGACACTACTTTTTCTTTTCGGCATCCTTGATGATGCGATCGAGTTTTTCACGATCTTCCTTCGGAAACTCCGACTTGGTCGCGCCCTCGCCAGCCACCTTTTCCTTGATGTCCTGTGTGGTTTCCACTATACCCTCTTTCGCCTTCTCGAGGCCGCTCTTCGTTGTTTCCTCCACTTTCTCGACCGTCTGCTTCACCGTCGAATCGAGGCTCGGGAAAAGCACCTTATAGAGCGGCTTACCGTCCCAGTGGAAGTTAGCAAGAAGCACGATGAAAAGAAGGATAAGGAACACCTTGAGCAGGACACCGCCTGCGCCCCCTTTCTTGGCCATATCACACCTCCGTCAGTATGCGCGGGCCGGTCGCCGTTATCGCAACGGTATGTTCGAACTGAGCCGAAAGACCGCCGTCGACGGTCACTACTGTCCAGCCGTCGTCAAGTACGCGGCACGCGTATCCTTTCTCGTTTATCATGGGCTCAATGGCGATCACCATCCCCTCGCGGAGCAGTTCACCTTCTCCCGGATTACCGTAGTGCGGGACCGGCGGGTCCTCGTGCAATTCGATGCCGGTGCCATGACCGACATATTCACGGACGACCGAGAATCCGTTCGCTTCGGCATATCGTTGAATCGCGGCGCCGATGTCGCCGAGCCGGTTACCGATGACGGCCTGTTCGATGGCGAGTTCGAGGCACCGACGGGTCACGGCGACAAGTCGTTGAGCCGTTTCCGAAGCACCCGGCATGACATAGGTGCGCGTGCTGTCACCGATGTAGCCATCGAGCGTGACGCCGCAGTCCACTTTAACGAGGTCGCCACGCTGGATGATCCGATCTTTGCGGGGAATCGCATGGACCACTTCGTTGTTCAGGGAGACACAGGTAGCGTGATGATAGTTCGGCACCGATTTGAAGGTAGCTCGTCCGCCCGCTTTCTTGATGAAGCGGTCGGCGAAGTTCTCTATTTGAAGCGTCGTGACGCCCGGCCTAATGTATTGTTCGAGTTCGTCGAGAAGGCGCGCAACGATCGCTCCGGCACGAGCGATCTTCTCTATCTGATCAGGGGTCTTCAGAATGATACGGTCGCGTGCCATCACGCCCCCTTGAGTGGCCAACCGCGTTTTTCGAATGCGGCGATGAGCTTTTCTTGGGCATCTTTCATTTCCTCGCCGGTAAGCGTTCGATCGAGAGCCGAAAGAGTAACACGAAGAGAGAGACTCACTTTTCCTTCAGGTACGCCGGCTCCGCGGTAGGAACTCACGAACGAACATTCTTTGAAGATCTCTTTGGGCACCGTCTTCGCGACGACCGTTTCGAGATCGCGTGCCTCCGTTCGCTCCGGGACGAGTACGGTCAGTTCGAAGAAGGTCGAGGGAAACCGAGGGATCGGCGCATATTTCAGTGTCCGATCCGGGAGGGAATCCAGCAGATCGAGTGACCATTCGAGATAGCCAGCGCGCCCTTTTATGTCAAGAGATGCGAGGAGCGCCGGATGTATCTCTCCGGCGATCGCCACCTTCTTTTTCGCCGCTTCGACCACCATGCTGCGCCCCGGATGGAGAAGGGTCGAGGCGAAGAACGGCGCCTTTTCGTTCGGCCGTTCGAATGAGAACTGCGGCACGCCGAGTTCTCGCAGGAGCGCCTCGGCGATCCGGCGCACTGTGTCAAAGATCCTATCTTGGTCGCGCACAACGAGTACCAATCGCCGCTCCTCGTGATCAGGGAAGAACACGCGGCCGAACTCGAAAAGGACGAACGACTCGTACTGGCGATGATTTGCTGCGAGCGCCCTTAAAAGGCCGGGCGCCATCGTATAGCGCAGGTAAGGCGTTTCAGCAAGCCCTTTCACGCGGACCACCTGTTCATCGGCAAGAGAAAAGAGCGAACGATCGTTCTCGCTCACAAAGGAATAGGTCATGATCTCGTGGGCCGCAAAACTTTTCACCAGCATGTCACGAATCCGCTCCTCGCGTTCCAATGAACGGTTACGCGGCGCCGGTACCATTGGGAAAAGAGGGGCGCGCGGTACGATGTTGTCGTAGCCGTGAAGCCTCCCCACCTCTTCGACGAGATCGGCTTCTATCGAGACATCCTTGCTCGCTCGGTGCGGCGGAACAGTGACCTTCAGTTTCTCTCCTTCTCGGTGAACCTCGAACTCGAGCATCGAAAGAAACCCCTCTATCTTCGCATCGGGCAGATCGTCGCGCCGTACCCCGAGAAGAGACCGGATCCGGTCGTGGCTCGTGACAATATCACCGCGGAAGCCGTAGTGCTCAGTGGCGTCACGGAACGCCGGCTCACAGGTGACCATCGCGCCGGGAACGATCTCTTTGATAAGCTCGACGCAGCGTTCGGCAGCAAGCCACGAATTCTCAGCCCACATCGCCTTCTCGAAGCGCTGCGCCGCCTCGGTACGCAGGTCGAGTCGATTCGCCGTCCGGCGGATCGTCGCCGGATCGAAAAGTGCCGATTCGATGAGTATCTCGGTGGTCGTCTCATCGACCTCGCTGTGAAGACCCCCCATCACGCCGCCCAAGGCGACGGCCTTCTGTTCGTCGGCGATGATGATATCGCTCGGAAGGAGACGGCGCTCGACTCCATCGAGCGTGGTGAATACCTCTCCGTCGCGGGCGTTCCGCACGATGATCTTTGTGCCGGAAAGTTTCTTACGGTCAAAGGCATGAATAGGATGTCCCGTCTCGAACATGACGAAGTTGGTGATGTCCACGATGTTGTTAATGGGGCGCTGGCCGATCGCCTCGAGCCGTCGCCGGAGCCACTCGGGAGAGGGTCCTACATGGATACCTGACATCTTGACGCCGATATAGTGGAGCGCCTTGTCGGTCGTAAACTCGATCGTGAATCGTTCATCTTTTCGATCGGGTGAGATGCCGCGCCGTTCGAGCCGCTTTTTCCATGCTCGGTTGAAAATGACACGCAACTCCCGCGCGTAGCCGTAGTGACCCCACAGGTCGGGGCGGTGGTTCACCGTTTTATTCTCGATCTCGATGATGAAATCGGCAGGGCCGAAAATGCTGGCTAGTGGCGTTCCCGGTGCCACGCAACGGTCGAGCTGGAGAATCCCGCTATGGTCGTCGCCGAGTCCCAGTTCCCGCGGTGAACAGAGCATCCCGCGGCTTTCGATGCCCCTAATCTTTACCGGCTTTATCTCGAAATCGCCGGGGAGCATCGTCCCGAGCGGCGCATAGGGAACGACCTGCCCCTCCTCGATGTTCGGCGCTCCACAGACGACCGTCGCCCGCTCGGTACCGTCGAATATCGTCGCAAGCCGTATCTTGTCAGCGTTCGGATGCTTTTCTATCTTTTCGATGCGCGCCGCTTTTACCTGCGCGAAATGGCGCCCGACCCAGCGAGCGGATTCGACCTCGGCGGTCGAAAGCGACAAACGCTTGGCCACTTCCTCAGGGGCAATCCCTTCAAGGTCCACATATTCCATTATCCATGAAAGCGAAAGTAGCATGACTTACCTCCCCGAGAATTGCGTAAAGAAACGGAGATCCGCCCCATGGAAGAGACGGATGTCGTCTATCCCATACCGCATCATGACAAGCCGTTCGAGACCGAGACCGAAAGCGAATCCGGAGAACTCATTGGGATCGATGCCGCCGTTACGGAGCACATTCGGATGAACCATACCGCAAGGCATCAGTTCGAGCCAGCCGCGTTGTTTGCAGACCGAACATCCTTTGCCGCCGCAGATGAGGCAGCGGATATCGAGCTCGAAACCTGGTTCGACGAAGGGGAAAAATCCGGGGCGGAGACGAACGGTCACCTCTTTTTCAAAAATGCCAGAAAGCAGCGTTTTCATCGTGTAGATGAGGTTGGCGACCGATATGCCGCGATCAACCACCATTCCCTCGATCTGATGAAAGGTGTGTTCGTGGCTCGCGTCGACCGCCTCGTTGCGATAGACCTTGCCGGGAGCGATGAATTTGAAGGGCGGCTTGTGCGAGAGCATGCCACGCACCTGTACTGGCGAGGTATGGGTGCGCAGGAGTTTCCCATTGTCAAGCCAGAAGGTATCCTGCGCATCACGCGCCGGGTGATCGGGAGGAATATTCAATTTATCGAAGTTGTTCTCCTCTTCTTCCATCTCGGGGCCGTCAAGCACCTCGAATCCCATGGCGATGAAGACCTCTTTGACCTGGCGCCGCACAATCGCGATAGGGTGCGCCGACCCACGGACAAGACCGGTCGGCCACGAGACGTCTTCCCACTCGGCGGCAAGCCTTTTCTCTATCGCCTCCTTTTCGAGCAGTGTACCGCGTGCCGCGATCGACCGTTCAAAGTCGTCCTTGAGACGATTGGAAAGAGCGCCGATCTCGCGCCGTTCCTCTGTCGAGAGATCTTTCATGCCTTTGAGCACTTCGGTAAGAAAGCCTTTCTTTCCCAGAAAAGCGACTCGCACCTTTTCGACCTCTTCAGGCGTTTGGGCGGCGGCAAGCTGCACGGTGAACTGTTGCCGTATCTGCTCGAGTTTTTCCTTCATACGCGACTCCTCTCGCTCATGTCATCAAGCCGGTGAACGGCGTCACAATACCATGTTTTGGCGCTATTTCAAACAAATGCCGTTTCCTGAAGACAATCCACAAGTTGACAAGCGGCATCTTCACGATATACTGCCCTTCGCTGCAACGGGTACGACCGGTCATGGAACGCGACGAGAGGTTCATGCAGAGAGCGCTCGCGCTCGCCGAGGAGGCGGCGCGACGCGGCGAGGTGCCGGTCGGCGCCGTAGTGGTCCTTGACAATCGAATCGTCGGTTTCGGTTATAACCGGCGCGAGAGCATCCAGTCACCACTTGCCCACGCCGAAATCGTCGCAATAGAAGACGCTTGCGCGACGATCGGGTACTGGCGCATCGAGAAATGTGAGCTGTTCGTGACCCTCGAACCATGCATCATGTGTTGTGGCGCCATTGTGCAGGCACGCATACGGCGGGTGGTCTTCGGAGCACGCGATCCGAAGGGAGGAGGCGCCACCTCGCTCTATTCCCTTCTTTCCGACCCGCGTCTCAACCACCGATGCGAAGTGGTCGAGGGAGTGCTCGCGGAAAAATGCGGAGCAGTGCTCAGCGACTTTTTTCGCCGCATACGCGCCGCCGGAAAACCGACCGACAATGAATGAGGAGAGATGTCCGAGTGGTCGAAGGAGCTTGACTCGAAATCAAGTGTGCCCCGCGAGGGGTACCTAGGGTTCGAATCCCTATCTCTCCTCCATATTTTTCGTCGTTCCCGATGCGGAGAGGTGTCCGAGTTGGCCGAAGGAGCACGATTGGAAATCGTGTGTGGCGGCTCAAACCGTCACCGAGGGTTCGAATCTCTCCCTCTCCGCCATTTTTCATAGTGTGGCCGGGGCCTGCGCAAGAGGTCCCGCGAACCCCGCCAGGTCCGAAAGGAAGCAACGGTACCGGAGCACCGCTGTGTTGCAGTTTCCCCGGCCTTTACCCTTCTCCCCTAAGAGCTCGTTCCGTCTTGCTTTTTTCAACGAAGAGCGGTATAATTCTCCATACTTGGCATAAGGAGGCAAGAATGATAAGAGCTTCTTTTTTCTTGACGATTCTTTGTTGCGCGATCATGGCTACGATTGCCTGTTCTTCGCACAAGAATAGGAAGTATGACGAAGACATCGTCGCTCCCGATGAACTAAACGAAGCCATCCCTGCCGATGAGGACGAAATGGCGGAAGAGCCGGATGAGGAGACTCTTGAAGAGGAGGAGACCCCTGAAAACGAGACCGAGACAGGTGACGATATCGGTCTTGACGAGGATGCACCGGCAAACGATGATTGGGACAATCTAGAGACAGACATCGTTCCTGATGAAGACACTGACTCTCCCCCCCTCACTAATCCGATAAGCGTTCCCTATTTTTGCCAGTTCAAAAATACCTTATACCCAGAATCAACTTCAGGGAACACCAGTCTCGCCATGCTGCTCTATCATTATGGATGGGTCGGCACGCCTGACGATCTCACGAATACATGGGGCAAGGATAAAGCCCAAACTACCGATGGACTGGCTGAGATATTCAACAGCTATTCCGAGACGACCGGCATGATCCTAGTGACACATCTTAACGGGACATTCGCTGAGATAAAAGCCCTCATTGACCAAGGGAAACCGGTCATCGCTCACACATGGTTCACTCCGGAGGATCATGTGATCATCATAAATGGTTACGGCGAAAATGGGTATTTTACTAACGATCCCGCCGGCGTTTGGGATTTGACCTACAAAGGGGATTTTTCCCTTACCTGCGATCAAGCAGTCGTCGGAAAATCGGAATTCTATCCCACGGCCCCCTTCGAGTCAGCCGTCGGTCCCGATGGCGAAATCCGATACCACGAACCGGCGCACCGGTAGATCGGCCTGTGCCGAAGGTTTAAAACGACCCTCTCTCAGCGTTTCAGGCTTTTCAGCATTTCCTGTAGATAGGAGATCATATCCTTCTTGAACAACTTCATCTTACGAAGCCGCTTAAGTTCCACTTCTTCTTCAGGGGTTATGGCTTCTTTCTTTCCCAGCTCGTCGACTCGGGCGTTGAGGGCGGCGTGTTCCTGAATGGCTTTCTGGAGCCGACGCTCGATCTCTTCCGGAGCCGAGACGACCTTGTAATCCTGCATGACGCACCTCCTTTATCTCAGTCAGCGAAAACATATTGTGTCGTGTCATCTTCCGGCAACATCGCAGGAGCAACGAGATAGCGCAGCCGGAGCATATCGCGCCGCACATCGACGATCGCAACAGGAGGGATGAGGAAGAGAAGTGTCGTTATGAGATGTGCGCCCGGCTTTTTCCGGGGTATGGAAGGACAAACGCTCTCAAGTACCGTCCTTGCTTCCGGCGCAAGATCCCCGTTGACGACCACGATATCGGGTGGGACCGTGATCCGGGAGACGAACGAACCGAGTTCATCTACGGATACCACGCTCGGCGGAACGACAGTGATCGGCGTCGGTCGTTCCCATCGGACGACCGCAGCAAACAGTTCTTTTTCACGAAAAGGTGTGACCGCGAGACAAACGCTCCCGAGGGGCACCGACGCCCGCGCAACGAGAAGATTGAGCGACGAAACACAGCGAAACTCAAACACGCCACGGGCATAGAGAAAGGCGCCTACAAGCGACACCCCGCTCTTGATCCCGGTGAACGATCCCGGGCCGACGCCGAGATACACTTTAGTTCCCTCCCCGATCGGCGTGTCGCGCAGGAATGCGGCAAACCGCTCGGGCAGTACTGTCAGCAATGAGCGACGCGGCAGGTGTTCACAGAAGACGCGCTCACCGCCACTCTCGTGCACCCACAGAAAAATCTCGTCTCCAGAGCTGTCGAACACGAGGATCGTCTCGCTCATCTTATCCGCCCTGAAAGATGGCAAAGTAGCGACTGATATCATTGAACATCGCAAAGACCATGAGCGCCATGAGGAGCGCGACTCCGACGCGGAGCGACCATTCCTTCACCCGGGGAGGCACCGTGCGACGAGTAATCCCCTCATAGGCGTACAGTGCCGCGTGACCTCCATCAAGTACCGGAACGGGAAAGAGATTGAGAATACCGAGATTGATGCTGATCATAGCCATGACCGAAAGAAAGGTTTTTACCCCCCGTTCCGCTGCCTTCTGCGAAATGTCGAACACGAGAAGCGGGCCACCGATCGACTTCGCAGAAAGCTTTCCCGTGAGGAGATATGCGATCCCTTTGACGGTAAGCACCGAGATCTGCACGGTTTCGGTAACCATGTAGCGGAGAGAATAGAGAAACGGCGCAGCGCGGCGGGCCTTGCTCGGTTCAAGAGTATAGTCAAAGAAAAAGCGGGCGCCCCATCGGACCGAAGTCTCTTTCATTCCGGTATAGCGATTGTCGGTAGTATCGAAAGAGATGCGAATCTCTTTAGACAGTTCCTGCCCGTCACGGAAAAGGGCGATCGTCACCGTTTCTCCTTCTTGCGCCTTTTTCATTTCGTGGACGAACTCATGGGGAGCATCGACAGGGACACCATTGACCGCGGTGATGAGATCCCCCGAGCGAATACCGGTCTTCGCCGCCACCGAATCCGGTTCTACCGAAGCAACGAGCATACCGCCATGGCGCGCCACGCGTCGCAAACGCTCGATCGTTTCCCGATCGAGCGTCACAGCGATCGCCGTGCCATCCCGATCAACCGTTATTTCATGAGGGCCATCCGTGATCTGCGCAAGGAACTCATACCAGCGACTCACCGGTTTCTTGTCCACGGATCGGACGATATCGCCGCTTCTCAAGGGATCGAGCGACTCGACGAGGGCTAAGCGAGTATCGCGAGGAAGCGCCGCGACACCCATGATACACCGCGTCGTCTCGGCACCAAAGACATCGGAGAACCATTTTTTTTCCGGCTCCACAACGACCGCTTCGGGCCGTCCATCAGGGAAACGGGCAAGTACCACTTGGACAGGAAGACAACGGTCGCCATCAGGGCGGGGGAGAGCGTTCTGGATATCCTCCCATACTGCCGTTTCCTTCCCGTTGATGGAAAGAATACGGTCTCCCTCTCTAATGCCGGCGCGCATAGCCGGTCCTTTCGATGTCACATATTCCACAAAAGCGGCATCGCTCGTATAGTTGAAAAACGAGACCACAAGGTAAACAAAACCTGCGAACAGGAAATTCATGGCGGGTCCCGCAAGGACGATGAGCGTTTTCTCCCACCAGAGCTTGGCCGCAAAACTGCGCGGGATCTCCTCCGGCGGAAGATCCTCCTCGCCCATCTGCTCACCAAGCATTTTGACATAACCGCCGAGCGGTACCGCTGAGACGCGATACTCGGTTTCGCCGCGTCGCCACGAGATAAGCGAGGGACCGAACCCGAGCGAGAAGACGAGGATCCTCACTCCGAAGCGACGGGCAACGATGAAGTGACCCCATTCGTGGACGAAGATGACCAGACCTAAGAGAAGGATCGCATAGAGAAAGTTTACCATAGGGCTCCGTCAAACGAACACCATGAATAGTATAGCATCAAACGAGCGCAAGAAAAGCATCTTGGGCAAAAATCCTATAGGAGCGCTTCGGCAATGATCCGTTCGACGAACGCGCTGTAGGATATACCCCCTCGCGCGCAGGCCGACGCAACACCACCTGACGGGGAGATACAGGGATTCACATTGACCTCAATGACCCAGGGTACACCGCTCTCGTCGACACGCATATCAACACGGGCATAGCCTGAAAGCCGGAGAGACCGCCAACAGCGTATCGCTATGTCGGAAAGGTTCTCGAGAAGGGGGCGATCCGTAGAAGAAAAATCAAATGAGCGCCGGGTGTTCTGATATTCAAAAGATCCTTCGTCCCATTTGGCGCGATAGTCAACTATCTTGGGGCGTTTTTCGTCAAAGTCCACAAACCGTATCTCGGCAGGCGGCAACACTTCCGGTTCCCCGCGTTTACCGAGTATCGTAAGATTGAACTCTCGCCCCTCAATGTAGCGTTCGGCAAAATGCCGCACACCATACTCACGCTCCTTTTGCGTAATGAGCGTTACTATCTCTTCCGCGTGCGTCGGCACGATAACGCTGTCAGGTCCGATACCGAGAGAAGCATCTTCGTCGATCGGTTTGACGATATAGCGAGCACCTCGCGTTATCCCCTCGCTTCGCCCGAGGGCGAAATAGGGTGGTGTTGGGATCCCATGAGAAGCCAAGATCTCTTTGGCGAGGATTTTGTCCGTAGTGATAAAGAGGGCATCCGCGCTTCCTCCGGTGTAACGGTATCCCCAAAGGGAAAGAAAGGCAGGAGCAAGATACTGGTAAGCCCCCTTCCCGCCGAACGCTTCGACGAGGTTGCAGACGAGCGTCGGAGACAATTCTTCAAGTCTGCGTTTGACGAGAGCGATGTCCTCATCGAAGGGGACCCGTGCGAAACGCCAACCAAGTTGTTCCAGCGCCTCTTCCACCGCACCCATCTCGTCAAGCAGATCGGCATCATCCGGACGAGCATCGGGAAAAACAGGGTTGTGAAGAATAACCGCGAGACGCCCCGGTGTCATCGGCAGGTGTTCTCTTTGCGGGAAAGGGCGGACTCCATGATGGCGGCAATGAGCGTTCGATAATCGGTCCCGTTAAGCCGAGCAAGGATGGGAAGATCCGAATCTATCGGATGAAGCCCGGCAAGCGGATTGACCTCGATGAAGTTAGGAACACCACGGGCATCACAGCGGACATCAACCCGGCCGCCGTCACGGCATCCGAGGGCGCGCCACGCAGCAAGTGCCACCACACTGCAGGCATCGAAGAGTCCCTTTTCGGGGACGACATATTCGACGATCTCTCGGTAGTGTTTTTTGTTATGCAACCCATAGGCATCTTTCTCGGCATTCGGCTTGAAAAGTACTTCCATGACGCCCACGATGCGCGCGGCACGACCAGTTCCTACGATGCCAACAGTGCATTCGCGTCCCGGCAAAAACTCCTCGATGAGCACCGGCTGACGAAAACGGGCGAGCAGGTCACGACACCGATCGCGCAGAGTTGCCTCATCCGATATTTTCGAAAGCGCTCCGATCCCTTTTCCCGTTCCTTCGGCGACCGGTTTGGCGAAGAGAGGATAATGCAAACGCAGATCCCCGATGTCATGCTCGTCTTCAACGAGGTGGAAGGGAGCCGTCGGTATTCCTGCATCACGCACCACCCGTTTGGTGAGTCCTTTGTGAAGACAAAGGGCTAGGACCATCGGATCAGAAAAAACATAGGGAACACCGTACGCATCAAGTAGCGCCGGAACCTGCGCTTCTCGGCCAATCCCCCGAACTCCTTCGGCGATATTGAAGACGATGTCCCAGCGTTCTCCGGCAACCAGTCGCTCCGCGAGGCGAAGGACATTTCCTATCCGATCAACGCGGTAGCCAAGCGAAGTAAGTGCCGCTTCGATGCCTTCTATCGTTTCCACGGCGTCGAACTCGGCCGCTTCTTCCTCGCTGAAACCGGCCTTCAGATAATCGTCCTTAAGATCGTAGGTGAACCCGACGCGCATGCGCCGCCTAACGGGAAACTTCGTGTTGGATGTTAGGATAGCGGAATACCCGGTCCTCGTAATTCTTCACATAGACATACTCGGCATCTTTACCCTGCCAGTAGTCAGGGAGGAGCGGTATCTTTCCGCCGCCACCGGGTGCATCAACAACGAACTGTGGGACCGCATACCCCGAGGTGTGGCCGCGCAAACCGCGGATGATCTCGAGTCCCTTCTCGATCGTGGTGCGGAAGTGACCGGAACCAAGAATGGGATCACATTGGTAAAGGTAGTAAGGCCGAACGCGGATCTTGAGAAGACCATGGAAAAGCGCCGTCATCGTCGGCACATCATCATTGATGCCCTTGAGGAGCACCGTCTGTGACCCCAGAGGAATGCCGGCGTCAGCGAGCCGGATACAGGCTTGAGCGACTTCAGGAGTAAGTTCTTCCGGATGGGTAAAGTGGATGCTCATCAGGAGCGGATGATATTTTTTCAGCATATTGACAAGCTTCGGCGTAATGCGTTGAGGAAGAACTACGGGAACCTTTGTGCCGATGCGGACGATTTCGACATGCGGTATCCCCCGAAGACGCGACAGGAGATATTCGATCTTCGAGTCAGGCATCGTAAGCGGGTCTCCACCCGAGACGAGCACATCACGGATCGTCGTTTTTTGTTCAATGTAGGCGATCGCTTCATCCCACACCGTTGTCGAGAACTGATGCATACGGTTCGCATCGCCGACCATTCGCGAACGGGTACAGTAACGACAGTAGGTCGAACAGAACCCCGTAGCAAGGAACAGAACCCGATCAGGATACCGATGCACAAGCCCCGGCACGGGACTATCATGCTCCTCGTGAAGAGGATCCGCATCCTCCCCGAAACAGCGCCGATGTTCGGCGGTCACCGGTACCACGCAACGACGAAGCGGCTGGTTCGGGTTGTCCTTAGAGAGGAGACTTGCATAGTAGGGCGTGATGCGAAGAGGCAGAATCCCCCCCTCTCCCGAGACCGCCCGCAGTTCGTCGTCGGTAAGATCCACGATGCGACCGAGTTGGGCAGCATTTGTGATACTATGCGATAGCTGCCACTTCCAATTGAACCATTCCTTCTCATCGGCACCGGGAAAATGTTCACGGAGGAACTCGCGCACCCGAGGCGCAAGAGAAGGTAAAAGAACCTGTCTGGGAGAAACGAATGACTCGAGGGGGACGACAGGAGCACTGCCGGCCCCGCTAGGGAGCGGTACTTCTTCCTCGTTCGATCGAATAATCTTCTTCATCACGGCACCTCTCTTCTTTCGTTTCAGAGATGAACCTGTGAGAGGCGTCCCCTCACCTACTACACTTCTTTTTGTAAGCATCTTCACATTTATTGCAACTTTTTTTCGATATTTTTCCTTTTTTTTATCAATAGGTTGTCAAAATGACCTCTCTAATTTGTAAAAAATGTCCAGTCATCAACGCTTCGAGGGAGTTTAGAATGAAATAAGGTCAAAAAATTACGGCATCAAAAAATGTGCCATCTTTCCCGACAAAAAAAGACTCTTCTTAAAAGTTCCTAATTTTTCTAAGAAAGATTTTCTCTTTCCTATCCCTTGTTGACAGACGGCCAATCAGGGTTATAGTGACTGCCCATGAAAATGATAAAGGTACAAAATAGAACCGCGTTCTCCAAGCGAGAGATCCCCCGACTTTCCTATTCTAGCTTGTGTGAAGAGATCAGAGAACATGTGGAACACGCCAACGGGCGCCTCGTGTGTTTGTTTGCGATTCCTGAACATCGCGGTTCACAAGAGATTCTGTTAGTCGCAACGATCGTCGACGAAAAAGTTCCGGGGGCCTTGCTTGTCGCGGGAAGCCCCGTCGTATGTGGAGGGCAGGAATCTTCCCTTACTCCGCACCTTCCCGCAGCCCACTTGTTCGAGCGAGAGATCTGGGAGCGTTTCGGGGTGGAGTTCGTAGGCCATCCGTGGCTCAAACCAGTACGCTATCCTCACGATGCGTGGAAGATGTCTTCCATTGAAGAATACTATCCTTACCTCGCGACGACCAGTGAAGAGATGCATGAGGTGGCGGTAGGGCCAGTTCATGCCGGAGTCATTGAACCAGGACACTTTCGGTTCCTCTGCGACGGAGAAAGGGTCGATCATCTCGAGATACAGCTCGGGTACCAGCACCGTGGTGTAGAACGGTTGTTTTGCGAGGGGTCTCTACTCAACAAACAGGTCCTTGCCGAATCGGTGGCCGGCGATGCGGCAGTAGCACACGCTACGGCGTATGCGGGGCTCGTAGAAGCGTTAGGATCCGTCGTCATTCCCCGGCGCGCCGCCATTATTCGAGCGATAGGACTCGAGCTTGAGAGATCCGGGATCCATTTGGGAGATCTTGCCGCTCTCTGCAACGACATCGGATACCTTCCGGGGACGCAGATGTTCGCGGTTATGAGAACCGATATCATCAACACCTCTCTTGCTCTTTGCGGAAGCCGCTTCGGACGCGGCTTGGTCACGCCGGGAGGCGTACAGTATGACATCGATGCGGAGAAGTACGAGCGGATATCCACCATCGTTTCCCGCATTCGCGACAATGCAGCTCTTCTGGCTGAGTCGATTTTTGACAACCAAAGCGTCCTCGCTCGATTCGAGAAAACCGGGACGATTGATGCGGAAACAGCGCGTCAAATCGGGCTGGTCGGCCCCGCGGCACGGGCTTCGGGACTTTCCTGCGACGTTCGCATTTCTCATCCGACTGACGCGTATGCCTTTGCACCGTTTACCAAAGCGATCCTTCGAAATGGGGAAGGAAAAGCCGCGACGAGCGGCGATGTATATGCGCGGGCCTTCATTCGTCATCAGGAGATCCAAGATTCTCTTCGGTATATAAAGGAACTGTTACCTCTTCTGGAACACGAGTCTCCTGAACTTGCCGTTCGCTGTCCCGCCCCTCGTCCCGACATGCTCGCTCTCTCTCTGGTCGAAAGTTGGCGTGGCGAGACACTTCATGCCGTGGCAACAGATACGGAGGGGAACGTGTACCGTTACTATATAAAGGACGCCTCCTTTCACAATTGGTTCGGACTTGCGCTTGCGGTACGCGACAACGGCGTCAGCGATTTTCCCCTGTGCAACAAGAGTTTTAATCTTTCCTATTGCGGATTCGATCTGTAAGTAAGGAACAACTTCATGGTGTTTCGTCTACTTAAAGCACGGTGGCGTCACGGATGGCAGGCCATTCCGGATCCGGTGTCCGCTCCGGTCTCTCCAATGTACCGAGGCTTTCCGGAGATCTCCTCTCAGGGGGAAGTAACACCCGAGATGGTCTCATCGTGCCCTTCCGGCGCGCTTTCCGCAAAACCGATCTCCATTGACTTGGGAAAGTGCCATTTCTGTGGCGCATGCTCTCGCATTGCCGGTTCCCCGATACGGTTCTCGAATCGTCATCTCCTTGCCCAAACGCGACGCGAGTCGCTCGTCGTTGCCGCCGGCACATCGTTCGAAGAATACCGAAGGCGTTTCGAGCGCGGACCAGAAAAAATAAGGAGCATTCTCGGTCGATCGCTCAAAATTCGCTCGGTCTCGGCTGGCGGGTGCAACGCCTGCGAGATGGAACTCTCGGCAACGACCAACCCCAATTTCGATATGGTACGCTATGGCATCGACATCGTCGCTTCGCCGCGCCATGCCGACGCCATCGTCATTACCGGCCCCATAAGCGCCAACATGGCTGTCGCGCTCGAGGAAACATGGAACGCAACACCGTCACCGAAGGTGCTCATCCTCATGGGGACATGTGCCATTTCCGGCGGCGTGTTCTCTTCCTCGCCCGCGCTCGATCGTCGCTTTCTCGAAAAGGTAACTCCCCATCTTTACATTCCCGGGTGCCCACCTCATCCCCTTGCGGTGACAAACGCCATTCTCGATTACCTAGGGAGGAGAGAATAAATGACGCTCTTTCTCGGTGGTCTCTCTTTTCTCGTACTGGCCGTTCTCATATCGTTGATGGCTCCGCGCGCCGTGCGTCTTTCGCTCTTTAGCGCCTTGGCAATCTCTGGTCTTTTTCTTTCCGGCGCAGCGGCGTTGACGACAATGTTGGGGGGAAGGGAAAGCCTTTCGCTTCTCTTTCCTTTCGAACAAGCGACGCTGGTCCTCGATCCCTTATCATCATTTTTCGTGATGGTCATCTCTCTTGCCGGTATCGCCGGCATCCTTTACGGGGCCGGGTATCTTGCGCACTACCGAGAACGATCCCTTCGCGGCCATCTGGCGGCATGGGGGGTATTCTTTATTTCGATGCTTCTGGTCGTGACCTGTCATTCGACCGTTCCGTTCCTGTTCGCATGGGAACTCATGTCGCTCTCTTCGCTCATTCTCATCTTTTTCGAACGAAAAACGGAAGAGGTTCGCGAAGCCCTTATCACCTATTTCGTTGCGATGCATGTCGCTTTTGCCTGCGTTCTCGTAGGGCTGTTCCTCTTTTCAGGACGAAGCGGATCCGGTGAATTTTCCTCATTTGTCGCGGCGACCGCCGACCCCTCTTTCAGCGAAGCGGCGATCCTCATCCTCTTTACCGGTTTCGCCATCAAAGCAGGCTTCGTTCCATTTCACAGCTGGCTTCCTCAGGCTCATCCGGCAGCACCGAGCCATGTCTCTGGCATCATGTCAGGCATCATGATAAAGACAGGGATATATGGGATCCTGCGCTTTCTGCTCATCGTGGGGGTACCAAGCACTCGATCCGCGATCATCGTGTTGTCCATCGCCATTCTTTCTGCAGTAGCGGGGGTCCTCTATGCGCTTGCCCAACACGATCTCAAGCGCCTCCTCGCTTACCACAGCGTCGAGAACATAGGCATCATCGGCATCGGTATCGGTCTTGCCATGCTTGGCATACGAAGCGGAAAAGATTCCCTCTGTATGCTCGGTTTGGCCGGCGCCCTCCTCCATGTGCTCAATCACGCGATCTTCAAAGGACTTCTTTTCTATGGTGCGGGGGCGATATACCAGTCGACCGGGGTGCGCAACATCGAGAAGCTCGGTGGAATCATGGGAAGAATGCCTCTAACGGCATTTTTGTTCATCGTAGGGTCGATCGCCATAGCCGGCCTTCCTCCGCTCAATGGATTCATCAGCGAATTTCTTCTGTATCTCGCCATGTTCTTTGATGCGTGGGCTTTTTCGGGAATCGACGGTGCCTTGGTGGTGATCACCATCGGTTCTCTTTCCCTGACCGGTATCCTTGCCCTCTACTGTTTTACCAAGGCGTGCGGCGTCGTACTCCTCGGTGTACCACGCAGTACCGCAGTCGAACAGGCTCATGATCCGGGATGGCCGATGATCGCCGGGATGATGATGCTCGCGATAATGATCGCTCTCATCGGCCTCGTTCCTGTTCCGTTCCTGTCGCTCGTTGAGTCAGTGGTATCGCAATACCCTCTTTCTGCCGACACCATGGCAAAGATGACGGAAACCAAGACCATCCTGTGGCATGTTTCTCGGGTATCGGTGCTCTTCGTGCTTTTGTTCGGGATATTGTATGCGGTGCGCCATCACCTTCTTAAGCAGTATGGCATCTCCCGAGGAAACACTTGGGGATGCGGGTACCGTTTCCCGACGGCGCGTATGCAGTATACTGCGTCTTCCTACGCTTCTCCCCTCATGGTGTTGATAGGGCGACCGATCGGATTGCGTGAGCACCTCATTCCTCCCCAAGGACTTTTTCCTTCATCCGTAGCCTTCTCTTCACATTCCTACGATATCGTCGATACTTACCTGCTCGCGCCTATGGGAAAAACGATACGCTATCTCTTTTCTCTATTCCGGTGGGTACAAAGCGGTGACATGGCCCAATATCTCCTCTATGGCGTCCTGTTCCTGATGCTGGCTCTCGTCTGGGTATTGGGGAGGATATGACATGGGTGCAGCGTTATTGACCATAGTTTTCTTTTTGGCACTGCCGCTTCTTATGCTCGACACAATCAACCGGGTAAAATCCGTTATGGGTGGCCGTTATGGACCACCGCTCCTTCAACCACTGTTTGATATGCTCAAGCTGCTCCGAAAAGGCAGCGTGATAAGCCGAGTGACCTCGTGGGTGTTCACGGTGACCCCTTCGGTGGTTCTTGCGGCGACAGTAACGGCGCTTCTTCTTGTCCCCGGCATCGGACGGCAACAGACCATCGCCTTCGACGGAGATGTGGTCCTCTGTTTCTATCTGTTGGGGCTCGCCAAATTCTTTCAGCTTCTTGCCGCGCTCGATACCGGAAGCAGTTTTGAGGGGATGGGGGCAAGCCGCGAAGCGCTCTTTTCAACGATACTCGAGCCGGCTATCTTTTTGTTCGTCGGGACGCTCGCACTCGTCACGGGAAAAAGTTCCTTCGGCGACCTCTTTGCCCTTTCGCAGAGCGGAGAATGGGCACCGGTCGCCATGTCCACCGGAACGCTCCTGCTGTTTCTCCTTCTCATTGCGGAAGGATGTCGTATTCCGGTGGACGATCCCAACACACACCTCGAATTGACGATGGTGCATGAGGTGATGATCCTCGACCATTCGGGGCCCGATCTCGCTTTTCTCCAGTATGCCGCCGCCCTCAAGATGTACCTGTTCGCCGCGCTTATCGCCACGCTCGTTCTTCCCACGGACCTGCCGCTGGCATACCAAGCGATCTTGTGGACGGCGATGATATTGCTTTGCGCCGTAATGGTCGGGATAGTCGAGTCCTTCGTCGCGCGTTTTCGCATATCGCATGTGCCCCAGTTCCTTTTTCTCGCCGTATCGTTAGGTCTCATTGCCCTTGCGGCGGCAATCTATTTTCGGGGGATCGGAATATGAGTCAACTGCTCACCATACTCTTTGGCGTCGGCATTCTCTACCTTGCCTTGACCAGTCGCATGCGCACCTATATTCAGGTGATCTCCCTGCAGGGATTCATCCTGTTTTTGCTCATTCTCCAAGATGTCGGCAAGATCGATTGGTTCACCTTTTTCTTCTTAGCCTTCGAAACGCTCGTGTTCAAAACGATCGTCGTACCGCTCATGTTGTGGCGCATCGTCGAGAAGACGTTGGTCGCTCGCGAAGCCGACCCGCACATCCCTCAGTTCGGGTCGATCGTGATCGGTACGCTGATCTTTCTTTCCGGATTCATCGTCACCGATTGGGTTTCCCGTATCGACCCTTCCGTGAACGCTCTCTCCTTCGGAGTAGCGGTCTCGACGCTCATTGTCGCTTTTTTCATCATTCTCACCCGCCGGAAACTCATCACGCATGTGATGGGGTACATGCTCCTCGAGAACGCGGTCTTCCTGCTGATGATCGCGATGGCAGTGGAATTGCCCCTTCTGGTGAATCTCGGCGTTCTCCTCGACATCTTCACTCTCCTCTTCGTCTTTCTCCTCTTCTTGGGAAAGCTTCGCTCCGCTTACGAGGAAATCTCTCGTGAAAAACTGACGAGTTTGAAGGATCAGCCATGATGATGTCGCTCGTTCTGATCTTTCCCCTCATCGCGACAGGGCTCATGTTCCTGTTTCGATCCCGTCGTTTCGAGCGCACCGTCCTTCTCTTGCATGCGGCCCTTTCCACCATTTCCGTTATCTATTGGTGGCTGACGGGAACGGAAGATTTCCTCGGTTACTTCCGAAGTAATTCCGGTAACCTTCTGTTCCTTTCCCTTATCGCTCTTCTCTACCTCGCCGTAGTTCCTGCGAGCTTCCATTATCTCGACAACCACAGGGTCTCCGATCTGTGGCATCGTATCTATGCTGCAGCAATGGCACTATTCGTGTTTGCGATGACCGGTGCGATCCTTGCCACCAATGTGGGGCTGTTCTGGGTCTTCATCGAAGCAACCACCCTCGCGTCCGCTCCCTTCATCTATTTCGAACGAAGAGACTCGTCTCTCGAGGCGGCATGGAAGTATGTATTCATCTGCTCCGTCGGTATTGCGATCGCCTTCATCGGCATTTTGTTCCTCGCGCTTTCGGCGAAGGGCGTCTCCCTGCTGTTCTACGATGAACTCATTACGAACGCATCGCGCCTTACCCGCTTCTGGCTCCTTTTCTCGTTCCCCTTTTTGCTGGTCGGTTTCGGCACCAAGGCCGGTGTCGCGCCCATGCACTCTTGGCTGCCGGACGCTCACTCGGAAGCCCCGTCTCCGGTTTCGGCATTCCTCTCGGGCATGCTTCTCAACTCGGCGTTTTATGGTCTTTTCCGGATATTCCGAATCCTCGAAGAAGCGGGGCTTCGGCATGAGGCATCAACGCTCTTCTTCGTCTGCGGAATAGCTTCGCTTTTCATCGGGGCGATCTACATAAGTGGTGCCACTAACTACAAGAGACTCCTTGCCTATAGTTCCATTGAAAACATGGGCATTATCCTTATCGGGATAGCGCTCGGTGGTACGGCGACATTCGCAGCATTGCTTCATCTCGCGGCACACGCGCTTACCAAGGGAGCGCTGTTCATCACATCGGGCGCTATCGCTGCCCGCTTCGGCTCCAAAGAGATCGGGGAGGTGAACGCATTGAACGAGGTCGATCGACCTATCGGCATCCTGTGGGGTTTAGGGATCTTCGCCATCGCCGGATTCCCGCCGTTCCCGCTGTTTTTCTCGGAGGCACTGATCGCTCGAGAGATGGTGCTTCAAGTGCGTTTCGGGATGCTCGTCCTGTTTCTCACGCTGGTTACCTTGGTGCTCTATGGCATGGTGCGCACCGTGTCGCGGATGTACGCTGGTACCCCCCCTGCTTCCGTCACCTCTGCGTTTTCCCGTCCGGTAGAGTGGCTTCCGCAGGCGCTCCTCCTCCTTATACTTTTAGTTATCGGCATCGCCTTTCCCGACGCCGTTCGTGCGATGATCACGAATGCCGGTCTCTGAGCGCAGCTACCAATATCACAACCAGCGTCGTTTCCGGAAGTAGAAGAAAACGATACCGGAAACGAGTACCGAGAAGATGACGACGGCGGCGAAAGCATAGGGGTTGTCCTCAAGACCGTTCGGTACATTCATCCCATAGAACGAGGCGAAAATGACCGGGATGGTAAGGACGATGGTGAACGAGGTAAGTATCTGAACGATGACATTGAGGTTGTTGCCGATGATCGAACCGAAGGCGTCCATGAGGCTCGTCATGATGTTCGAGTAGACCTGCGCCATCTCGACCGCCTGCTTGTGCTCGATCTCGAGGTCTTCCCACAGGTCCTCCATCGCTTCGTCATCGCGAATGAGCCGCATGCGTTTGAGCCGCATCATCATGAACTCGTTCGACTTGAGCGATGTGGCGAAATAGACGAGCGACTTTTCAAGCTCAAGCAGTTTGACAAGGTGCCTATTGTGAGACGATTCGATGATCTTATGCTGGATGACCGTCGTGATGTTGTTTATCTGCTTGAGGTAGAGGAGGTACAGGAGCGTGGTGCGAAGCAGGATCTGCAGGATGAAGAGATCGCGGTCGATCGTCGTGAAGTGGCGCACTTCTCCTTCGATGAACTCTTCAAGAACGACATTACGGCGAGGAGAAACGGTGATGATAGCGTCGGGAACGAGGACGATGCCGACCGCGTTGGTGGTATACATGAGCGTTTTGCTCGTTTCGTCGTAATGGGGCATACGCACGATGATGAGCGTCGCGTTGTCATCCCTCTCGATGCGGGCTCGTTCATCCATATCGAGGGCTGAAGCAAGGAAATCGTGCGGTATCTTGAAATGTTCGGCGAGAAAGTCCACTTCTTCGGAAGAAGGCTCCACCACATTGATCCAGCATCCCGGTTCTATGGCCCCGATCTTCTTCAACCCCTCGGGTGCAGATCTGTAGATGGCGATGTTCTCAAGGATCTCTCCGTCCTTATCATAGATGAGAATCTGGCGCTCTTTGCGCGCATCTTCCTCGATGCGTCGTTTTTCCTCCTCTTCGACCTTTTCGTAAAGGTCGATATAGGATTCGACCTTCTTTCGTTCGTCGTCCGGAAGCTCCTCGATGAGTTCTTGCTGGACCTCGTCCGGTAGCTCGTAAAGGAGCTCCGAGTACTCCTGTTCCGAAAGGATGTTCTGAAGCGCTTCTTTAACCTCGTCCTCGAAGTGATGGAAGATCGCCGCCGCCGTTTCACGGCCGATAACGGTGAACACTTCCTTGATCTCCTCCGGAGAAAGCGCCTCAAGGAAGCTCGCAATGACCTGTGGCGTGTTGGATTGGCAGTAGGCACGGAGGTCGTCATAGTGCCCGCCGCGCAACATCTCGCGCAGTTCTTGAGCAAGAAGCGGGTTCTTCATGAGAACCTCCCGCAGGAAACCTATGACGACGAGCCGACGGCGCAAATAAAGCACACTCCCCGTCAAAAAGCAATCAAAAAGACGCCATTTTTGCTTTTTCCTCGCCGCTTGCTAGGATGGCGGAGGAGGTAACGATGACCGGATTCGACTACCTGCTTTTTTCGGTGACGGGAGTTCTGCTCCTCTATGAGTTCATCGAGCTCCTCCGGGGGCGCCATAACCTGTTCTCGAAGATGGCATCATGGATACGCGGGAAGAAAAACAGGTGATCCTGACGGAGATGCCTGATATCGCGGCGATGTCGCGCCCGCTCGTCATCGGACTCGACAAGTGGACGCTCGAGTCGTTGGTCCCGAAACCGTTTCTCTGGTTAGCCGAGCCATTCGAAGGGACCCGTGCCGCAGGATTCATTAAGCCTGGGACGATGCTCAAAGAGGATTTTCCGCTCATGGTACTCGTTGCGCTCGATGACGCACCGCCGCGCGACGAGCTCTTCTTGCTTCGCCACATAGTTTTCCATGCCTCGGAATGGCACCGCCACGCGGCGATCGCGGCGACACGGGCGAGCGATATCGTTTTGGTAAGCAAAGAGAAGGTCGATCTTGTAAAACGGCAGTGGCACATGGTGGAGAGGCAAGGATCATGAATCTCATCCTCGCGAGCGCAAGTCCCCGGCGGCGGGAAATGCTCGGGCAATTTTCCTTCGAGATAGAGGTCGTTCCTCCCGACGTCAAAGAGTCGCTTGTCCCGGGGGAACCTTTCACCAAAACGGCGGAGCGCCTCGCACGGGACAAAATGAGATCGGTGGTGGCCCGCCGTGGGGACGCATGCCCGGTGCTCGCCGCAGACACGATAGTGATCGCCGGGGAAGAGATCTTGGGTAAGCCGCATGATGAACAGGATGCGCGGCGAATGTTGCGTCTCCTTTCGGGGCGTAGCCATCATGTGGTCACTGGTGTCGCGATCGGGTGGCGCGGAACAGAAAAGATCTTCTCGGTGACGAGCCGGGTGGTTTTTCGTCTCCTTTCCGAAAAGGAAATCGCCGATTACATCGCCCTTGGAGAGCCGATGGACAAAGCCGGCGCCTACGCCGTGCAAGGAGCCGGAGGCGCCTTCGTCAGCGCCGTACACGGCTCGGTGTCGAATGTGGTAGGGCTTCCGCTCGCCGAAGTTATAACGGTCCTGCAGGACATGGGGTTCCTCGATGGAATGACCTTGAGAGCGAGGTGAAGAAAAGATGGCTTTTACGGAATTACACAGTTGGGTGGAACTGTCGCGGAAAGCCTATGCGGCGAACATAGCCTTCTTTCGGCGCCGCCTCGGCAACAAGGTGCGCCTCGCCGTGGTGGTCAAGGCGAACGCATATGGCCATGGGCTTCCGGAGATAGCCCGACTTGCGCATGAAAGCGGCATCGATCTGTTCTGCGTTCATTCCATTGAAGAGGCTGCGGTGATCCGGCGTGCCGGTCTCCGCGAGCCGATACTGCTCTTGGGACCGGTCCCGATTGCCCGCTCCTCCGCGGTAGCGTCATTCGACGACATCATGAGCATCGCCTACGATGAGGCGCATGTTGCGGCACTTGAGCAGGCGGCCAGTGTTCACGGTAAACGTATCGGCATTCACCTGAAAGTGGAGACGGGGACCAATCGGCAAGGGGTTTCAGAGGAACATCTCGAGAAAGTGCTTTCGATACTCTCCCGTTCATCACACCTGTATCTTGCCGCCGTCTACAGTCATTTCGCTAACATCGAAGATACGACCGATCATTCCTACGCTCTCGCCCAGATGGCACGGTTCCACGAGATATGCGATCGGATCGTGCGGGCCGGCTTCTCCGGATTCGAGCGCCACCTTGCCTCTTCGGCGGCGGCGATACTGTTCCCCGAGACCCATTTTGACATGGTGCGCGTCGGTATTGCCCAATACGGCCTCTGGCCATCCAAGGAAACCTTCCTGTCCTACCGAACCGCATACGGGAACGGCGCTGAGCATCTTCTCCATCCGGTCCTTTCGTGGCGAACGCGTATTTCTCAGATAAAAGAGGTTCCCGCGGGATCGTTCATCGGCTACGGCTGCACCCACCAAACGACTCGTACCACTCGCATCGGAATACTGCCGATAGGGTATTCAGACGGCTACGACCGAAAGCTCTCGAACAGCGGTTATGCGCTCATCCGCGGTCGCCGCGCACCGGTTCGGGGCCGCGTAGCGATGAACCTGACCGCCGTGGAGGTCACCGACATACCCGAAGCGCGCCTCGAAGACGAAGTGACCCTTCTCGGCCGATGCGGCGATCAGGAAATAACGGCGGATCATCTCGCCGCACTCGTCGGCACCATCAATTACGAGATCGTGACGCGCATCGCGCCGCATCTTCCTCGTATCGTTGTGGAGTAAGTAGTGAAAGCGACGATCCTGTTCGTCTCCTTTTTGTTCTGCTTCTCGGTCGGTTGCACGGAAAAACCGCTCAACTCCTTTTCCTTCCGTGGCCTTGGCGGCGACCTTACCATTACCTATACGGGAGCGCGCAACGAAGAAGCGGAAAAGAACATCGTGACGATGGTGACCGAGATGTCGCGCGTGCTCAATTACTACGCTCCCGACAGTCTCGTCACCCAGTTGAACGAGAAGGCGCATAACGGTCCCGTTCCGGTACCACCATGGTTCTGCCGTCTCTTGGAACGGGCCGTTACTTTTACGCGCGAAACCGAAGGGAAGTTCGACATCACCTACAAGAGCGAAGGTTTTCTTTGGGACATACACCGTAACGACATCCCCGATATCGCCGAGGTGCGCCGCTACTTGCCGCTCATCGGCGTAGAGAATCTCGTGATAGATTGCTCAGACAACACCATTGCGTTCAAGAAGAAAGGGGTACGACTCGACTTCGGCGGCATTGCTGCAGGATACGCCGCCGACGAAACACGCCGCATCCTAGAGCAGGCGGGCATCCATGACTTTCTCATCAACTATACCGGCGAGATCATCGCCTGTGGCACGAAGTACGGCACATCGTGGCGGATCGGGGTACGCGATCCGTTCCAGAAAGAACGCCTCATCGAAACGCTCGATGTCCCGCCCAAGGGCTGTCTCAATGTCTCCACTTCGGGAGACTACGAGCGTTATCTCGAGAAAAACGGACGACGTTATTCCCATATCGTCGATCCTTCTACCGGCATGCCGGTCGAGGGCGCTCATTCGGTCACCGTCATCGCGCCCGACTGTACTACCGCCGATGCGCTTGCTACCGCGTTGTCCGTTGG
This sequence comes from uncultured Spirochaetales bacterium, assembly GCA_964415795.1. GTDB lineage: Bacteria > UBP6 > UBA1177 > UBA1177 > JAKLFG01 > CALITV01. The sequence goes on from CAYQBN010000001.1 coordinate 139,488, forward strand.
TTGGCGCGACAGCGCCTATATTCGACGCATGAAAGAGCGCTATGCCCTCCAGATCTACCTCGTAACAGGAGAGACGAGGAGGCTCACGACCTTTTAGTCGTATCGCTGCTGCCGATACCGGTGAATGCTGAAATTATGAACGAGACCAAGCAGGATGGCATGCGCCACAAGCGCCGATCCCCCGTAGGAAAAGAAGGGAAGCGGGATCCCGACCACCGGCAGCATCCCGGTGACCATGCCGATGTTGATAACGACCTCGAGCCAGATGAGCGAAGCGGTGCCTATGGTAACGAGTGCCATATACTTGTTGTGCACAACGGGGATGATAGCGATGATGCGGTAGAGCAGAAGAAAATAGAGTCCGATAAGCAGAAGGCTCCCCCCGAAGCCGAACTCCTCGGCGTAGACCGAAAAGGCGAAATCGGTGTGGTGTTCCGGGATGAATCGCAAAAGGTTCTGTGTCCCGGAACGATATCCTTTCCCGCCGAGACGACCCGCCCCGACCGCGATGACCGACTGGGTCGTTTGATAGCGATCGGCTCGCGACATCTCAGGGGCATCGCTCCACAGCATGGTCACAAGAGCGATGATGCGTCTTTTCTGGTAATCGGCAAGAACGAACTGCCATAGGATCGGAGCGCTTATCACGAGGATCACTGCGAGAGCGATGAGTCGCTTGCGGTGTATCTTGGTGGAGAAGATGACGATGAACGAAACGGTACCGAGGAGAAGCGCCGTGCCGAGATCGGGCTCGGCGTATACGAGAAGCATGGTAAATGCGACCGCCGTCGCCTCGGGAAGGATGTCGTACAGTTTGTAGCCATCCTGCAGGGTCGGTTTCTGGTTGAGACGATAGGCGATGAAAAGAACGAGAGAGACCTTGGCGAGTTCGGAAGGCTGAAAGTTCATGAAACCGAGGTCGAGCCAGCGGTAGGAGCCCCCAGCCTTCTTACCGATAACGAGCACCAGAAAAAGAAGGACGAGTGTCGCAAAAAAGAGGGGGATCGAAAGGTTTTCCCAGAAACGGTGTGGACGGTAGGTTACGACGAGAAAGACCGTCGCGGCAACGAGCACCCACACGATCTGCACGAAGAACTTGTCCGGATTGTAGGAGAGGGCGCTGGAGAGGGTTATGAGACCTAGCGCCACGATGACGAGAAGCGGCAACACGAGAGTAAGATCAAGGCGACGGTTCATTCGGACACCCTCCCCCTGTAGTGATACGCCTTGAGGAGACGGTAGGCGATAGGAGCTGCCACTTCGCCGCCGCGGGCGCCGCTCTGGACGACGGTGACGACGACGATCTGAGGATACCGGGAGGGAAAGAGCGCGACGAACAACGCGTCATCGGCCGTCATGGCGTAACGATCTTCGTCGAGGACATCGATCCGTTTGCGTTCTTCCTTGGAGAGTATCTGACTCGTTCCCGTTTTTCCCGCCGCGTCGGGGATGGTATGATCGGCATAAGCGAACGCAGTACCTCCCGCTTCGTTGGTAACCCCCCATAGGGCACGGAGAATCTCCCTCCGGTTCTTCTCAGAGATGTCGAGCACGCGAAGCGTTTCCGGCTCGATGACCGTGCGTCCCCCCTTGGCGTCCACGAGGGCGGTGACCACCCGAGGACGCACGACGCGACCGCCATTCGCGAACGCCGCATACACGACGGCAAGTTGGAGCGGGGTCATTCGAACATCGCCTTGTCCGATGGCAAGGTTCATGGTGTAGCCGGGATTTATCCGCTGACCGGGATGATTCTGGGAGAACCATTCCACGGTGGGGAGAATGCCATCCTCTTCGGCGGGGAGATCTATGCCGGTCTGTCTCCCCACATTGAAGAGTCGCGCAAACTCGGTAAGCCGCCGGTGTCCGAGCCGTTCGGAAAGCGAATAGAAGTAGATATCGCATGACTCTTTGATGCCACGGTAAAGCGCCGTGTGATTGTGCCCCCACTTGTTCCAACAGCATTTCACTTCGCTCTCGAAGAGGAGACATCCGGTGCAGAGAAACGATGTGTGCGGCGAGATAACCCGATACTCAAGGCCAGCGAGCGCCGGTATGACCTTGAAGGTGGACCCAGGGAAAAACGAGTCCTGTACCGCCTTGTTGGTGAGAGGCCGGAGCGTACTTCCGGAGTACTCGAGCCATATGCTCGTGGGTATCCGCCGCCGCGCGAGAAGATTGGGGTCGTAACTGGGGCTCGAATGGAGCGCGAGGATCTCGCCCGAATGGACATTCATCACGACCGTCGCACCGGGACGATCACCGAAGGCAGCCGATGCTTCTTCCTGAAGATACGACAAAATAGCGGTCTCGACGGTACTCCCTTTTTGGGCCGCTATCGGCGCGGGCATATCTCCTGCCAGAGCATGAGAGGTCTCTATACGGCGCCCGATGTAATCGATGATATGCCACATTTCGCCGTAGGTTCCATGTAACTCCTGCTCCCATGAGCGCTCGATTCCCGCCTTGCCCACGAAACTTTCTGGATCATATGTCGGAAAGCGCACCATGTCCTCCCGCCCGATGCGGGAAACATACCCCGTGATATGGGCCGTGTCCGGACCGTGAGGGTATATGCGACGGTATGAAGAACTCACGATAGTTCCCGGGAGATCGGCAAGAAATGCCGAAAGTCGCAACATCTCATTCTTCGAGATCTCCTCCTTCACGGGGATCGGGGTGTAACGACAGGTCCCTTTGCAGTTTGAGAGAAACTCCTTGAGCTCCGACACCTGCGTCTCAGGAAGAGAGAGCACCGAGGCAAGGCGCTGCACCTCTTCATCCCCCTCCTCCTCTCCCGAGAAAAAAGCGGGAAATATGAGAATGCGGAACTGAGACACCGTGGTCGCCAGAAGGGCTCCGTCGCCGCCCACGATGTCGCCTCGGGGAGGAAAGATCTTCTCGCGCAAGAGATAGTTGCGTTTCGATTTTTCAAAGAATTCTTCTCCCCGGTACACTTGAAGATAGACGAGGCGCGCCACGATGCCGAGTAGAGAAACGAGGATAAGCGCCATGATGATGCGGGACTTTCCGGCAATATTACGGACCTCTTCCTGCTGGTTGAGTATCCTCACAGCCACATGCTCCGCACGAACAGTTCCCGCAATTTCGAACGGTAGAAGAAGAACAAAAGGATCGTCCACATAAGGTTACTCAACGAAGAGAGGACTAGGTCAACCAACGGGAACGATCCGGTGAAGGCGCTTCGGTAGAGCGCCACATCGATGCTTATGAGGAAGGCAGAGAACACTATCGTAAAAAAGAGGATGACCAAAAAATCGAAGGTGGTGACCTCGAACGCCACACGAACGAAGAGGTACAGTTGGAGAAACATGACCATGAGAAACAAGAGAGGCACTTCGGGAGCCGTCAGAAAGAAAACGAGACCGCCGACGGCGATAGCGATGATACGGCGGCCGATGAACCGTTCATAACATACGATCGCGAAGAACAACGGAAGAAGGGGAACATAGTGGAAGGGGACATCAAAAAGGTAGAGAACGAAGGAGCCGGCAGCCAGCAAGACAATAACGCCAAGATATGTCTCAAGGGCGAAGGTTCTCATTGCCGAGAGCTCCTCCCGTGATGATGAAAAGGTGGTGCAGTTTTCCTTTCTTGAAAAGCGGCACCGCTTCGCCGGCATAGAAGAGCATGTTGGTCGGATCATCGGAGAGCCTTCCAATGAGCGCGATAGGGACATAGGGGAGACTGTAGTTCTCGCTCAGATTCGCCGAAAGGAGCCTCTTGCCGAGCGCCGGAGGATTATTGCATACCTTTTCAAGGAACTGGATCGAAAGCGTTTGTCCGTTGCCGCGGAGTATCGCGGTGCATTCATCGCGCCCCTCGATGACCGCCGGCAAGGTGAATCCGCGTGAGGTTATGAGTTCGACATCGGCATAGGTCTTGCCGAACTTCCTTACCAGACCGACCAAACCGAGCGAGGAGACGACCGGGGCGTTCTGGGCAAGGTTCCTCGTTTCGCTTTCGTCGAAGTAGACGGCGATGCGGTTGGGATTGGTCGGAGAGTATCCGAGAAACCGAGCCGGAACGATGGTGTAGCTGCTGTATTTGTCCTTTATCTTGAGCAGATTCGCCAATTCCTCGTTTTCACGGGAAATACCTTCGGTAAGAATGACCTGGAGCCGGAGCCGCGCATTTTCCTCTTCGAGGACGAGGTTGCGTTCACCGACACGGTGTAAATCGCGCAAGATGGTGATCATGCGAGACACCTTCTCAAGGAATCCGGCGACAGTGATGCGCGCCTCGCGGATGAAGACGGGGCGCCACGACCACTCGCTCACCAGAGGCGGCAAAAGGATCGCCGCGGCAAAAAGAAGAAGAAACGATGCGATGAGAAGCCGGCGCTTCAGCACATCAGGAAAGCGAAACGGTTCGTAAGAGATCCCAATCTTCGAGGATGCGACCGATCCCAAGCACGACAGAAAGTAGCGGATCGTCAGCGATAATAACGGGAAGGTTGGTCTCTTCACGGAGGAGGATGTCAAGGTTCTTAAGGAGGGCACCACCCCCCGCGAGTACGATGCCGCGGTCCACGATATCGGCCGCGATCTGCGGCGGGGTTTTCTCAAGTACCACTTTTACCGCCTGTACAATCCCGGCAGTGCACTCGGAAAGGCTTTCGCGTATCTCGTCGGAGTTCATCTCGATGGTCTTGGGGATACCGGCCACCAGATCGAGCCCTTTCACCTCGGCGAACTCCTTCTTCTCTCCGGGATAGGCGTTGCCGACGGTGCACTTTATCTGCTCAGCGGTACGCTGACCAATCTGAAGATTGTACTTGCGCTTGATGTAGTTGGTGATGGCCTCGTCCATCTTGTCTCCCGCGATGCGCACCGAGGCGCTGCAGACGATGCCGGCAAGCGAAATGACCGCGACCTCGGTGGTGCCCCCGCCAATGTCCACGATCATATTGCCGGTCGGCTCGGTCACCGGCAGGTTGGCCCCCACCGCCGCGGCCATCGGTTGTTCGACGAGGAACACCTCGCGCGCACCGGCCGAGGCGGCCGCCTCCTTGACGGTCCGTTTTTCCACTTCAGTAATACCGTACGGGACCCCTATGGCGATGCGCGGTTTGATGAACGATCCTTTCTTATAGGCGTGCTTGATAAAGTACCGGATCATCTGTTGCGCCACATCGAAGTCGGCAATGACCCCGTCTTTGAGCGGACGGATGACCTCAATGTTGATGGGTGCCTTACCGATCATCTCCTTTGCCGCCTTGCCGACGGCGAGAACTGCTTTGGCCCCTCGTGAGTCTTTTTGAACCGCCACCACGCTCGGCTCATTGGCAACGATTCCCTCCCCTTTGACATAGATGAGTGTGTTCGCTGTACCGAGATCTATGGCTATGTCGCTCGTAAAAAACGAGAAAATCTTATCGATCCACATGGTGCCCCAAAAAGGTAAGTCTCATAAAACTGAGCGATTATATCGGCGCTCCCCCCCTTGTCAACAAATAGTAAAAAAACGGTTACCATGAAAACGCTCTCTTGCTTCTTCCGTTTCCGAAGATACAATGAGACATCGTGAACATTAGCGAAGGAGACGGCTATGGCTCGGTGGCTCGGTGCGGTAAGCGTGGTGTTCGTCATCCTCTTTTTGGGAGGGTGCGACAAGGGATCGAAGATCATTCACAAAGATGCCGATGAGGCGACAGACGGCGATACCCTCGTCGAGGACATCGACGAATCGGAAGCCGGCGATGACGGCGAAGAGCCCGATACGGCGAGCGATGAGGCCGAACAACCGGAAGGGACCGATCGGACCGATCAGCCGGACACCGCCGATATCGCCGCTGACGCTGCCGACGAGGAGACGACGACCGACATCGATGAACCGATCGACACCGAGCCGATCGATGCCGATCTGACGATCGATACGGACACTGAATTGCCCGACATCGACACCGCGGAACGGGCGACCATCTACAGAATAAAACTCGGCGAAATTCCGGTCGACACCGCCACAACGATAGAAGGCGTCGTCACCGGTCTGCGCAACAATGTCTTTTTCGTGCAGGTCCCCGAGGCGGCTCATGACCCCGAACTCACCTACACCTACAGCGGCATCTATGTCTATGTCCAGAACGGGGCGACGGTAACGATGCCGACCGTCGGCGACCTCGTCGAGGTGTCGGGGACGGTGCAGGACTACTACGGTAACCTGCAACTTTCGACGATAACGGCGATCTCGGTGCTCGAAAGCGGTGTCATCCCCGAACCGGTCGTCGTCCTGCCCGAAACGGTAAAGACCGGCGGCACGCTCGAAAAGGCCTATAACGGGGTACTCGTGACGGTCGAGAATGTCACCGTACTCGACACTTCCCTCGGCTACGGCGAATTTCTTGTGACCGGCGATCTGCGGGTGGATGATCTTCTCTTCACCTACACCTTTCCGCCGGTCAGCACGGTCTACGAAACGCTCACCGGCATCATGCACTACTCGTTCGACAATGCGAAACTCGAACCGCGGTCGATCGACGACATGGTCGTCGCAGGTGTGACCGACGAGGATATCGTAACCGACACCACCGCTGATCCCGATACGATAACCGATACTGACACCACCACGGACACCGATACCACAACCGACAGCGATACTGAACTGCCCGACACCGACAGCGGGACCGGGTACAACGAAACCTTCTGCGCGACGCTCACCCCGCCTGCCGAGGGGCTCTGTACCGTTACAACGGGAAACGCCAACAAGGTACTGCGCGGCATCGTGCTCGCCCCCGACCGCATCCTGCGCGGCGGCGAGGTGCTCATCGGCACGGATGGCGACATCGTGTGCGTCGGCTGTGACTGCTCGGGCGAACCGGAGGCCGCCGGCGCCACCCTCATCGAGTGTGCCGAGGGGGTCATCTCGCCGACGCTCATCAACGCTCACGATCACATGGGATGGACCCACAATGCGCCGGCCAGCTGGGGCACCGAGCGCTACGATCACCGGCACGACTGGCGCATACCGCTCCGTGGCCACACCAAGATTTCGACTTCGGGCGGCGCGACCACCGCGCAAAAACAGTGGGGAGAACTACGCAATGTGATGGCCGGTACCACCATCATCGCCGGATCGGGCGGCGCTGATGGATTCCTCCGCAATGTGGACCAGAACTTCTTCGACACCGAAGGGCTCACCTTCGCCGATGTCTATTACAACACCTTCCCACTCGGCGACAGTAATGGCACTCTCCTCGCAAGCGGCTGTGCCTACCCAGACATCGACGCAGCAACCGTCCTGAACAACGACTGCTACTTCCCCCATGTATCGGAGGGGATAGACGCCGAAGCGCGCAACGAATTCCTCTGCCTTTCGAGCAATGCCAACGGCGGCCGCGATCTCACCGAACAAAACAGCACCTTTGTCCACCTCATTGGTCTCACCGCGCAGGATGTGCTCGAGTTGGCAACGAACGGCACCGCTCACATCTGGTCACCACGCTCGAATGTCGCCCTCTACGGAAACACCGCACCGGTGACGCTCTTCCATACGCTTGGCGTACTCATCGGCATGGGAACCGACTGGACACCATCCGGCTCGATACACATGCTCCGGGAACTCAAATGCGCCGACTACCTCAACGCGGTTCACTTTGGCTCTTTCTTCACCGCCCGCGACCTCTGGCAGATGGCGACGATAAACAACGCGGTCGCGCTGCGGCTTGCTGCGCTCATCGGGTCTCTCAGTGTCGGGAAGTTCGCCGACATCGCGATATTCGACGGCACCGGCTACGATGACGACCCTTACCAAGCGATCGTGGACGCCGGTGTGGAAGATGTCGCGCTCACTCTCCGTGGGGGGATTCCGCTCTACGGCGACAGCACCGTCATGGCGGCCGTTCCGGGCGGTCAAACCGGCTGTGAAGCGATACCGGGCGGCGTGTGCGGGATTGCCAAAACGGCATGCATCGAACGCGAGACTGGCATGACCTATACGGAATTAGCTGCCGCCAACAGCACTTCCTATGATCTCTTCTTTTGCGGAACCCCTACCAACGAGCCGACCTGCGTTCCCATCCGCACGAACGCCGACGACCCGCGTCCCTACAACGGACCAACGACGGACGACCTCGACGGCGACGGTATCGCGAACGCGGGCGACAACTGTCCGCTCGTCTTCAATCCGATACGACCGGTAGACAACGGCATTCAATCCGACGCCGACGGCGACGGCACCGGGGACGTCTGCGATCCGACACCGCTCGGCACTGACCCCACATTCGACCCGAACGACAAAGACAACGACGGAATACCGAACGGCGAGGACACCTGTCCCTACACTGCGAACGGCGACCAAGTGGACAGCGATGGTGACGGCATCGGCAACGCCTGTGACCCGTGTCCCAACACACCTAATCCGCTTTTTGGATCCTGCGGCATCATCCCGATCTATGATCTCAAGAACGGCACCGTCCTGCCGGGAAACAATGTCGAGACCCGCGGGGTGGTCACAGCGGTCGGTTCGACTGGCTTTTTCATCCAAGTTCTCGAGGAGGAACACGATCCGGTGCTCGGCTACACCTTCAGCGGCATCTATGTCTATGGGTGGAGCACCGCTCCGCAAGTCGGCGATCTCGTCACGGTGCAGGGCACCCTTCAGGACTACTACGGTCTTCTTGAAATATCCTCAGTGACAGCGGTGACCGTCGAGAGCAGCGCCAATCCGCTCCCGACGCCGGTAACCGTTTCTCCCGCCGACATCGCAACTGGCGGCCAGTATGCCGACGACTACAATGCGGTCATTGTCGCCGTCGAGAATGTAACGGTGCTCGACACCTCTCTCGGCTACGGCGAGTTCCTTGTGACTGGGAATCTGCGCATAGACGACCTTCTCTATGCGTACCCATTGCCAGCGGTCAACGATGAATTCGAGACGATAACCGGCGTGCTCTTCTACGGCTTCGACAACACGAAACTTGAGCCACGATCTGCCACCGATATGGTAAAAAAAGAGGTCATGTGCGGCAGTGAGATCTGCGACGCGTGGGAAGAATGCATAAGTGACGCATGCGTTCCCAAGAGCGGCCGCTGCAACGACTCGGGTGACTGCACCGACCCAACACCGGTCTGTAACACCGAGACCCACTTCTGCGAAACGGGCGTCTTTGGTGTTCCGAACGGCGACTTTGAGGCGTGGAGCGGCGCTCTGCCCGACCTCTGGACCGCCGATGACGGTATCGGTGTCGAGAAGGAGACAACCACCGTCCACGGCGGAAGTGCGGCGGTGAAATTGACGCGCCTCATCGACGACAATGCGCAGACCGACTTCATGAGCGACTATATCGCGATAACGCCGGGAACCTCCTACACGGTGAGCGGCTGGTTCTACGACAACAATCCCGACGGAAGCGGGCGGCTTGTTTGCAACTTCTACGACGCAAATAAGACCTTCCTTACCCCGACCTACGATACCGATTACACCGCCGATGCGACCTCATGGCAAGAGATGACGCTCCCCTGCTCACACGCGAGCGCCGTCTATGTGCGGGTCGGTACCCGTGTGTACAAAGGTTCCGGAGCAACAACCGGCGGCTTTGTCTACCTCGACGACATGACGATAACGGCAAACTGATTGAAACCCTTCTTTCTTTTCCCATCGCTCCTTCTTTTGCCGCTGCTTCTTTCGGCGGCATCTCTCGATACGGCACTCTTTCGCGAGGTCGATGCCGTCATCCGCAAAGAGATGCGAACCTATGAGGTACATGGCGCAGCAGCAGCCGTCTTCAACGAGAAGAGCATCCTTTGGCAAAAAGCGTTTGGTTTCGACGACGAAAATGAAAAAAGACTGGCGTCGCTCGACAGCCCCTACCGCATCGGCGGCCTCACCGAATTGTGGGTCGCTGCGCTGGTTCTCCAATTCTCCGATGAGAAAAAACTCGACCTTACCGCTCCGGTCACCCGATATCTTCCCGACCTGCGGCTCGCCGACGGAAACGAAAAGAGACTCACCCTCACCCACCTCCTCACCCATCACTCGGGGCTTCCCCTCGATTGGTACGGCGAGAAAAACGATCTCAAAAACCTCCTTACTATCCTAGGTAAAGAGCGGCTCCTTGCGCCGCCGGGTACCCGACATCTCCGAAGCGTCATCGACTACGAACTCATCGGTCATCTTCTCGAACGGTTCTCGGGGAAAAGCCTCGATCTGCTCCTCGAAGAACGGCTGTTCTTGCCGCTCGGAATGAACCGGAGCCACCTTGCACGGAGCGACTGCCGCGATTCCCAAACAGGACCGGGGTGGCGCAGCGGCGACAAAGATATCTTGAGATTCGAGGACCCCCCCTGTCGTGCGCGCGCCGCCGGCGGCGGCATCTCCACGATCTACGACATGAGTCGTTTCATGCAGATGCTCTTCAACGATGGCTGGACCGGCGCCGGGCGAATTCTCTCACACGAATCGGTCGCACGCATGCTCTCCGCGACTCATCGGTTTCCCGGCGATATAGCCTTTTCGCCGACTTTCGGCGGATACCACGACTATTTTCCCTTCTCTGCTCCGAACTTCGCCGCCATCGGCACCGCTGGCGGTTTCGTCACCCTTGTCGCCGCGTTTCCGGGACATAAGCTCGGCATTCTTATCTTCGGCAATACCGAATCGTTCGTCCTCGGTGCTCCGAATGCGTCAAGTCACATTCTTGCGCTTCTCGGCAAATCGATCGGCATCACGACCCCGCCGGTACCGCCGGAGCGCCCGGTTACCCCTGCCGACATTGAACGGTTACGCCCTCTCCAAGGGCGCTATGTCGGTAACCGCGTCATGGTGGATGTCACCATCGAAAAAGACAAACCGGTCGTCCACTGGGGTACGCTGACGCTCACTATGGTTCCCGTCTCCCCAACACGGTTCCGGCTTGCCCAAAAGCTCTTTTTTTGGATTAAGGAATACTACATCGATCTCAAGGAATCCCCCGATCGTTCGGTCGTAGCGCTCCTTTCGGTCCAACTCGACGAATATGGCTTTCCCCTTTCGGTCTTCCACCGGCCACCGCCTATTACTTACCCCGACAGCGTAAAGTCGTTCATCGGCGGCTACCGTCCTGTCCCCGCGTCGGCAAAATTGGCGGCAAGAACCCGTTACGATGCGTTCCAGATACGCTGGGACGGTCCGTGGCTCATTGCAGAAACCAATCGGGAAAAGATCCTTCTGGCGCCCTGCGGTGAGAACACCCTCTGCACCAACGACGCCGTTATACGCTTCTCCCCCAACGGCTCACAAATCGGGGCGATCGTCTTCGAAAAATGGTTCTGAAAAAATTGGCGACCCCAACCGGATTTGAACCGGTGCTACCGACGTGAGAGGCCGGTGTCCTAACCACTAGACGATGGGGTCGCCTATAAAAATGGATCCGGGACTAGGACTCGAACCTAGATAGACGGAGTCAGAATCCGTTATCCTGCCATTGGATGATCCCGGATCCTCTTCTAGAAGAAACGCGCCGTTATCCTGCCGTCTTCTTCTATGATGAGGAGCTTACGCCAACCGATCGTCTCCCGCAAGGTATAGAATGCGTAGATCCGAAACCCATTCTCGTTGATGAGAAGGTCGGAGCGCACCATCGAATCCTGCGCAAACCGTTGACGCACCCGCTTTACCGCGGTATCGAAGTCGAGAGGTATCGAGTACACCTTCTCTCCCTTCTTCACCGAGTTCGCCGGAAGCCAGACAATGTAGAGGTCACGATCGGCGGCGAAAACTGCCGTATTCACCAGTAAAAGAGCTACCACAACGAGTCGCTTGTACCACGCCATCGCGTTTCTGTCAACAAAAAGCGCCTTTCGCGCACCTAACCATTCGTTTTATCAAGACTTATCTGGAACGCGGCTACTTCTTTTCCGGAGTAGCGCCTTCCTTCTGGGCGCGCCGTTCCTGCATCGCCTTTATCTTCGCCTTAAGCCGCTTTTCCTTGTCCCAAAGCTCATTGAGCTGACGACGAGCTTCCTCGTCGGCCTTTCGCGTTTCTTCAATAAGTTTCCGCATCTTTTCGCGATCGACGATCTCCTTCTTGAGGTCCTCTTCCGAAATGACATTTCCATCTATGAGATAAAACTCAAAAGAGGGAGGTTGTTGAGGATCCCACTCGGGCGGAATATCTTTTATCTGAGTCTGGAAAAACTTCGCATCGCCGGGAAGAACGCTCGTACGAAGCCCTTCGTAACGCACATCGAGCACGGGGAAGAATTTCTGCACATAGACGACATCGCCGACTGCATCCTTGAGCTTTATCTTGACGCCGACCCGCACCATGTCGAGATCGCTGCTCGCGTTGAGAATGTTGCCCGAGACGATCGCCCAACCGGGCCGTTGAGGCATTGGATCGACCCGCACATCTTCGAGTTTGACAAGACCTTGATAGTTGGCAAGAAGTTCATCAAGCCGACGTTTAGCCTCCTTGTCTTCCTGAATGGCCATCATGTCCTCGTCCTGCTGGACTTTGAACTGTCCGTTCTCGTTGACGATATGAACATTGAAGATGAGCGTCTCGTCCTGATTCATGACATTTCCCATACGCCCCATATTGGAGGTGCGGCCCGAAGCCTCGATGAACTCACCGGTAGATTTTTCCTTGACGATGGTGGCGTAGGCCGTACGCAGTTCTTTGCCGATCTTGCCTTTATAGACCCGAGAGGCATATTCATGCCAATCGTCGCGGGTGAACACTTCCTTCATTTTCGTGGAAAGCATGGTGTCATACACCTCGTCCACCTTGCCATCACGGATGGCATAGAGGTAGTTCTGGATGAACTCGTCGAGCTGTTTTTCGATCGGAGGCTCGAAGAGTTTGCACGAAACAACGAGCGCCGACAGGGCGGCAAAAAAGAAGAGGTTCCGGATGACCATGTTCATGGGGCCCTCCTAATAACGACCTTATTCAAAAAGTTCCTTGCTCCTTTAGCCTGTATGCGCCAACTATATCGTCTCTTTCACCGGTGTAAAGATTTTATTTCCGCGGGTACACCGATCGTTTCCTTGATACGATATGGGGGCTTATCCTGCGATTCGTGGTAGGTGCGCATGAGCAGTTCGGCAATGAGACCAAGAAAAACCGACTGCACGCCGAGGATCACGAACATGGCCGACATGAGCAAAAGCGGCGACTCGATAAGCGACGCACCGGTCGAAATCTTCATCGCGACGAGATATATGACGATCAAGACCGCGAATGAGACGAGCGCCATGCCGACCATGCCGAAAAGGTACAACGGCTTATGGGCATAGGTGGAAAGGAACTTCACCGTGATGAGGTCAAGGACCACTTTGAATGTCCGTTCTATACCGTATTTCGATTTTCCGCGCATGCGTGGGTGGTGATGCACCACCATCTCGGTTATCCGCGCACCGTTCTGATAGGCATAGGCCGGCAAGAAACGGTGCATCTCCCCGTAGAGGGTAAACCCTCTCAAGAATTCGAGCCGATATGCCTTGAGCGAACAACCGTAATCGTGGAGACGGCATCCGGTCGCCCACGAAATGAGAGCATTGGCGAGACGCGACGGAACAGTGCGCGTGAGAAAGGTATCTTGTCGGTGCTTCCGCCAGCCGCTCACTACATCGTACCCATCGTTGAGTTTCGCGAGAAGCGCCGGGATGTCCTTGGGATCGTTCTGAAGATCGGCGTCGAGAAAAACCGCCACCGTCCCCTGTGCATGGGCGATGCCGGCAGCGAACGCAGCGGTTTGACCATAGTTGCGCATAAAGCGGATCACCCGCACTCGGGGATCGTTCTCCGCAATGTGCTTGAGCAAGGAAAAGCTCTCGTCGCGGGACCCGTCGTCAACATAGATGACCTCGGCCTTGTGCGGCAGATTCTCCAGCACCTCGGCGATGCGCCGGTGAAGCTCTAAAAGATTCTCTTCCTCGTTATAGACCGGTATGATGATCGAGAGCGATTCGGGCGAAGAGGCGACCATGCGCTCACTTCTTCCCCTGCGCGTTTTTCTGAACGGTGAGCAGGCCGCGCAGTTCGTTGAGCCGTTCGCGGAACATCTTCTCGGTAAGTTGGTACGGCTCGTCGCTCATCATATCCACCCCGGCGGCGCGCAGTATCTCGAGCGGCGGCCGCGAACCGCCCGCCATGAGAAGGTTCTCGACATACTGTTGGGAAGGAAGCGCCCCGTCGAGGATCTTGGTCGCCAGCGTCAACGACCCGACGAACCCGACAACATACTGGAACACATAGTAATTATAATAGAAATGGGGAATATACGACCACTCGACGGCATACCGGTCATCCATCTCGTAGAGCCCTTTAGCCGCCCCGTAGTACTCGAGATTTATCTCCTTGTAGAGGGCATTCAGCACATCGGGGGTGAGGGGCGAACCTTTCTCGACGATGTCGTAGAAACGCTTTTCGAACTCGGCGAAGAGCGTCTGACGATAGACCGTGCCGCGGAGCGTTTCGATGAACTGATTGAGGAAGAAGATCTTTTCGTCGGCGCTTTTCGCGTTCTTGAGGAGGTAGGCCGAAAGAAGCTGTTCGTTGAAGACCGAGGCGACCTCGGCGACGAACAGGTTGTAGTCGGCGGTCGGGAACGGCTGGTACTTGTTCGAGAAGTAGGAGTGCATCGCATGCCCCATCTCGTGGGCGAGCGTCGTGAGCGACTCGTAGTCATCGGTCCAGTTAAGCAGAATATAGGGATGAACCGCATAGGCGCCACCGGCGCAGTAGCCACCATCGGCTTTCCCCTTCGCCGGATAGACATCTATCCATCCCGATCCGGGGGTCATGCCCTGTTTCATCGCTGCCTTGAATTCATCAGGCATAGGCGCCATGGCTGCCATGACGATATCAGCCGCCTTTTCAAACGAATAAGTCTCTTTTGTCCGTACCGTGGTAAGCGGCACATAGAGGTCATGGAAACGGACCTTGTCCACACCGAGGATATCTTTCTTGAGAGTCATGTATTCGTGGAGCGCCGGAAGGATCGTCCTGATATGGGAGACGAGAACATCGTAGAACTCGGGCGGCAGCTCCTTCTCGAAGAGCTTCTTTTCGAGCGACGAGTTGAACTTGCGGAGCCGCGCATCGGTCCAATAGTATTTGGTCTGGTAGGTGAGCATCTTCGCGAAGGTGTTCCGATACTTTCCATAGTTGTCCCAGAAGGCCTCGAAAAGCCGTTTACGATCGGCCGCATCGAACATCGAGCGATATTTGACATACATTGAGTCATCGAGCGTTATCGTCGTGCCGTCGCTGAAGGTGAAGAGAGGCCGTACCATATCGGCGGTCGTAAAAACAGTGTAGGACTCGTAGGGAGCGTACCCGACGCCAAGAAATTCGGCGAGGACCTTCTCCTCGGCGGAGGTCAAGGTGTGGGCCCTCCACCGGCGCGCCTCACCGACAAAGCGACGGTAGTCATTGAAAGCCGGATCGGTCAGGTAATCCTTTATAGTCTCCTCAGGAAGAGTTTGAAGTTCGGGTACAAGATAACTCGAGGCCGCGGCAAACTGCGTATAGAGGTTCTCGACTCTCCCGGACATCTTTTGTGCCTCAGGATTGTTCATATCGCTGTCGCGGACGCGTCCTGCGTAGGCGTCGAGGTTATAGATGAGCCGCATCGCCTCGAAGTAGGTCTTGAGCGCGACACGCGCCTGTTCTTTCGATCCGAGCATGCCGGCAAAGCCCTTGACCTGCGTGATGAGTTTCTCGGCGATGCCATAGTCGTCCTCGAAATCCTTTTGCGTCGCGTAGATGTGCGCGGGTGCCCATTTGTACTTATCCGGGATATCGGCCCGACTTCTCTCGGGACCTGCCGTTCCTTCTCCGACGGCAGCCGGACGGCAAGCACCCACGAGCGCCATACAAATGACCATCATAATCGCTCCTCTTTTCATCGCCTTTCCTCCCTCGCGTTTTATCGTTCTCGATGCCAACGATACAAAATGATGGGGAAAAACACAAGTATTGCGATCGTGACGCACCCCATGCCGATCGAGGCGACCATTCCGATCGAGATGACCCCTTTGTGCGCCCCATAGAGAAGACTCAAAAAACCGATAAGGGTGGTAAGGGAACTGTAAAGGATCGCCCTGCCCGTTTCCACCAGCGTCCGTTCGATCCCCGATGCTCCCTCTTCTCGAAAACGACTGTATAGATGGATCGCGGCATCTATGCCGATACCGATAATAGTGGGAAGAATGACCATGTTGAAGAGGTTGATCTTCATACCAAAGAGCGCCATCACGCCACACATCCACAGGATACCGGCGATAAGCGGCAGATAGACGATCGCCGCCGCCTTCATCGATCGGAAAGTGAGAAGAAGCAGGAAAAAGACCGCCGAAAAGGCGAGGAAGACCGCAAGCGGCGCCTCTTTTTGCAGGACCTCTTTGACGTCGGCAAGAAGCAGGTAACTGCCGTACAGTTTGTGCGGGCGCTCCTTGCCCTGTACCACGCCGAACTCGCGCTTGATGTCGAGAACGCGACTGATATCCGATTTGTTGCCAGTGAGCATCACCATGACGAACTTCCCGACACTTCCATCACGCTCGGTCAGCTTGTCGCGGATCCAGCCGGGGAGATCCTCTTCGACGATCGGTTCGGTAACCTGCAGAAGCGGCATGATCTCCCGCTCGAGGCGTTCCTTGGCAACATCAGGGAACAACTCCTTTTTCCTTTCGATGAGGCGGCGGATCCGAGCGATGACGCGTAGCTTTTCCTCCTGATCGGAAGGGACGAAGTTGGACAACGCGAAGATGCCTCGGATATGGATCGAGGTTTTGCCTTCCTCCTTCATTCGGTAGAGTCGCTCAGCAACGGCGTATGCCTCCTCTTTCGAATCAGTGAGGTAAAACGACGGCATACTTACCGAAAGAGTATCTTTATTTTCGCTTCGGAGCAGCTCCGTATACTGATTGATGATACCTGCAGGGTCATATTTGCGCTTGAAAGAAAGATTATCGAGGTTGTATTCAAATCGCAGGAAGAAGAGCGCCGCCATACCAAGCACCGTGAGAATCATCGGCACCAAGAGCACCCACCGTGTCTCTCGAAGAGAACGATAAACTGTCGCCAGAAAGGTGCTCTCCCGCAAATCGACGGGAAGCGGCCGAATCCGCTCAAGAAACAACACGAGCGGCGGAAGAACGAGAACTGTCATGAGAAGCGCACAGACCACGCCAACGCCCGCAACGAGGCCGAAGTCGGAAAATCCCCTGAATTCTATGAAGAAAAGGGTAAAAAACGCCGCAGCGGTCGTCAGGGTGCTCGAAAGGAGCGGACGCATAAGTTTCTTGAATGCCTCGGCCATCGCATCGAGGGGCGAAAGGCCTTCTCTCTTTAGTTCCAGGTAGCGGCTGAAGGTATGTATCGCGTAGTCTATCCCAAGGCCATAGAGCATCGCGAAAGAGAAGGCCGAGATGAGATTGAACTCGCCCACGAGGTACTGCACCGCGACGATGCCGGTGACCACGCCCAGCGACAAGGGGAAGAAAATGACGATTACCGCACGGAGCGTACGGAAAAGGAATACCATGAGCGCGACGAGCAATACGATACACAGGCCTATAGTTTCAACTATGTTCCCGCGTATCTCTTCGACCTCGCGGATGCGGTGACGATAATAACCGCCGACCTCGACCTCGACGCCATAGCGTTCCGGGTGTAGCGCCGCGACCTCGCCGTCGAGGAACGATATAACCTCACGGATCGTTGCGAGATCGGTGTCCCGGCCGGCGGGACGCACTTTCATCTCGACATAACGCCCCTTTTCGGCGGTGAAATAGCGCGATATGTCATAGCGTTTTTTGCTCGCCTCTATCCGATCCATGATGCGGTCGAGTTCCGCCTCAAGAGCCTTCTCCGAAGAAATGGTCTCCTCATCCCCGTTTTCTGAGGGATCGAGCGCGAGCCCTCGTTCTATCTCTTTTCCGATGGCCTCTCTGACCTTCTGCTCCGCCTCTTCGAGTTCGCTGAGGGGAACGAGAAGAAGCGCCCGCTCCTCGAGGTAGGCAATATCACGCTCGAGTTCCACGAAACGGACCCTCTTGTCACCGACGATACGGTCCCGTAAATCAGAAAGGAATCTTACATTGTTCTCAAAATGATCCGATCGGACGACGACCTGCACATTCGACGAGGTGCCGATGCGACTTTCGAGATATTCGAGATCCTTGACCGTCTCGTTTTCGCCGCTGAAGAGCGCCTTGAGGTCGGTATCGAGCCGAAAGTGCGTCGCAAGGAACCCTATCTCGACTACGAGCAGGGATACAAAGAAGAAGGTGACCATTCCGGCGTGACGCGACGCGAAGGCACTGTAGCGTTTCGTCAGCCGTTCCACGATCCGCGCCTTTATTCTCTTATTAGAGGAAAAAACTACTGATCGCCGTCGTAGTAAATGGTCTCACGATCGGCCACATAGGCGGCGATGAACGCCTCGTCCTCTTTCGAGATGTTGACGAATTTCATCCCCATTCCCGGCTCCACGCCCGGTCCTATCGCCTCGAGTGTCCGCGTCCACACCACCTCGGCATCGGCCGTTATTTCACGCCCCTGCAAGGTAAAGGTAATACGAAGCTTCGATCCGACCGGCAAGACACGGTGCGTCGCAAGGAAAACCCCCCCCTGCGAGATGTCCTGCGTAATGCCGGTATAAAAGTTGTGCGGACCACCCTCGCTTACCTCGAACGAAACCTCGATCTCCGCGTCCACACGCGGCGATTTACGAAGGAACTTATAAATGACATCGTCCTTATCACGCTTGATCTCGTCGGCCATGGAAATCTCTCCTCCGCATCATAACTCACCGAAGGGGATTATAGTGATGCCTCACCAGAAAAGCAACGAAAGAGCAAATTTTCCGAAAACCCTGTACAGGACTGTTCAGCGAACGAGGAGCTTCTCTATCGCTTCGGCGAACTTCTGGGCGGCGGCGGGGCCATTGGCGGTCACGATGTTGCCGTCGACGGTGACCTCGTCACCGGTGAAGAAGGCGCCGTGCTTCTGAAGCACCTTGTCGGTCGTGGTACCGTACTCAGCATCATCCCCTTTCCAAACGGTCGCCTTCTTGCCGACGAGCACCCCCGCCTTGGCGAGGATTGTGGGCGCCCAGCAGATCGCCGCGAGGACCGGCCGGTCCTTCGCCTCCTTCGCAAGCGCCACCGCCTTGACATCGGCGCGCACTATCGGCACACCGGCGCCACCGACAAAAACGACAGCGTCATAATCGACGGCTTTCACCTCGCCTACCGTTACCGTCGCTTCGGCCTTCGCGCCGAACATACCGGTCGCCGTCCCTTTCTTCGTACTCGCGACCGTTACCTGCGCCCCCTGTTTCGTAAGGTGTCCGTAGGGCACCTGATACTCTTCGTCACGGAACCGCTCCGGTGCCACGATCATGAGAATTTTCTTACCACTCAGTCTCTTCTCCATCGCTCCCTCCTTTGCCGACATTCCTCCGTTTCCTGCTCCACCGCATATCAGCACCGCGGCGGCCGTCAACATTAACAAACTCCAACCCCCTTTTGTTCCCTTCATCTTGGCCTCCTCCTCCACCTATAGGACATGGACCTCCTGCCACTTCTTACGCGCATGATAGCGTATCACATTGTCGAGCACGCGTCGACGCACCGAGATGATCTGACTCTTTTTGTACTCATCGTGACTGGCGCGGCCGGTACGGCTCTCCACGAACGAGTCATGATCGAGCAACTGTATCTCGAAAGGGAAGAAGAACTTGTAGGAGATGTTGATGTTGAAGGGATCCTGAATGGTGATGAGTTGCCGTGCCGTGAGTTGGATGCTCGTGTACTGCGTCGAAGAGTAGGGATTGTTCTCCCTAATGAGGTCCTCCTGCTGTTTCGCCTTTTCCTTGTCGAACACGAGGTATGGCTTGAAGAAGTTTCGCACATCCTCTTCGGTCCAGCCGGAGATATCCTCCTCGCGGAATTTGACGAGACCCTCGAGAAAACGCTCCACATCAATGAGGTTGTTGCGGGTTCGTGACGGCTTGATGTTGGCGAAGGCGATGACATGGTTTTCAGCAAGATATTTGAGAACGAGGAGGACATCGAGTTTGTCGTTGGTCACGATGCGTACGCCGATACGATCGAAAACATCGGCCGTCACATTCTCCTTCTTATGCAGCAGTTTCATGATGAGGCTCTCGCGGGTCTTTTCGCTCTTCATTTCGAAGAGTTTGAGCCGTATCTGGTTGCGGCCGCGTCCGAGATAGTACTCGTTCTTGTTGGTGACATGGAGATGCGCCATGAAGCGAGAGAATATCTGTTTTTTTATGCCTTGAAAGAAATACTTCGAGAGATCGTTCTCGGCATGGGTGATGGTATGGGCCACCCGGAGCACCGCGCAGGCCCAGCGCTGAGTTATGGAGCGGGTCTTCTCGGAAGCCATCACGAGAAAGTTGCGCGCGTCGTCCTCCAACATGATGGCAGGCGGCATAACGAGCGTCGGGGTAAGTCCCTCCGGGTCCTCAAGGAGGTAGGTCTGGATGAACGATTTCGCTTCGTTCAATATCGTTCGGACCTGTTCGGCATGCGAGGGATTGTCGAGGTCATAACCATAGTTCTTGAGGTAGTTGTGCGCTTCCTCATATGTTTCGATGGAAAGACGATTCGTGTCTATAAATGATTTGTTGGAAAGCACCACATCAATGAGTTCATACGGAAATGTCGCAAAGGTCTCTATAAGGCGCTCTTTCTGGTCCATCATCCGAATCTCCCTTGCTGATGGAACACTATAACAAAGAAAAGAAAAAAATGCAAAGAGAGCGAGAACTTGCAAACGACCATACGCTGGGTTATAGTCGTCTCGCGTCACCATCCGGCGGAGGAGACACCTTGTTCAGCGGCATTATCGAGAAAACGGCGGCGGTCACACGTCTTACCGCATCAGGTGCTGAACGGATGCTTACCATCGGCAACCCTTTCGGCGGTGAAGCACAGTGCGGCGACAGCATCGCGGTGGACGGCGTCTGTCTCACCGTCACCGAACGGAGCGCCCAACACCTTTCCTTCTTCGTATCGGCGGAAACGGTGAAGAAAACCCGCGCTGCCGCCTACAAACCGGGCCAGATCGTCAATCTTGAACGGGCACTCGTGTTCGGCGGACGCCTTGACGGGCATCTCGTCACCGGCCATGTGGATACGGTGGGACGCATCGCGGCGGTACGAAAGATCGGTGACGGCGTTGAAGTGAGCATTCATGTGCCGCCGCATTTCAAGATGCTCCTCGTGGAGCAAGGCTCTCTTGCGGTGAACGGGGTGAGCCTTACCGTCGCGCGGCTGGAAGGCGACCGCGTGACCGTGTCGCTCGTGCCGGAGACGCTCAAGCGCACTTCGTTTGAAAGCGCCCTGTCGGTCGGAGAAACGGTGAATCTGGAATTCGACATCATCGGTAAATATGTGTTGCGATTGCTCGGACCACGGACGAAAGACGAATCGCTCCGAGCGTTGTTGGCACAATGGGAGAAAAAGGAGGAGCGATCATGATCCGCCAAATATTTCTTGTGGCGCTTTTCACGACGGTACTCATCGCGATATTGCTCTTTGCGCTCAAGAACAATCAAACGGTACCCATCGATCTGGTGATAGTCCGCCTCGACGCCGTTCCGCTGTGGGCGGTCATGATCGTATCGTTCCTCGTCGGGATAGCTCTTTCCTCGCTCCTCTTCGTTTTCGCGATCATCGGACTCTACTGGAATCATCGAACCGCCCTCAAGGAACTCGCGAAGTTGCGCACTCGTTCCGAGACGGTCGGAATCTCTACTGGATATCCTGACTCCGAGCATCGTTCCTGATGGATCTGTTCTCTCCCCATAGCCGAGAGATCGTGGCGGCGGCGGCGCTGATCGCCGCGCTCCTCCTCTTCCTCCGCCTTCTGTGGACAACGCGTCGTGCGAACCGCCGGGCTCGTCTCGACATGGTGTCGGTCCTCCCCGCGATCGGGCGGATGCTCGAGGGGGAAAACCACGATATCGCGCGATGGTTACGGCGTGTCGCCCGCCGCTATCCGGATGAGACCAACGCGCTCATTCTCTCTGCCGACCTTCTCCGCCGGGAAGGAAGCCCGCTCAAAGCAACCTTTCTGCTCCGTGCCCTTCTTTACCGGACCTCGCTCTCCGACGATGAACGCGCCGCGATACTGCTCTCGCTCGGCCGTGCCTACCGAGCGATCGGCGATGATGAAAAGGCGCTTGCCATGCTCAAACAGAGTCTTGCGACGGTGAGACGCCGCGAAACGCTTCAGGAACTCACCGAGATCGAGTGTCAGAAAGGGCTTTTCGAAGATGCCTTGTTCCACCGTCGCGATATGAACGGCATGATAGGTGCCGATTCGGATGAAGGGCTATTGGGGATTGTGCTCGAGGCGGCAAGCCGTTCGCTAGCGGAGAAAAAACCCGGAGAGGCGCAACGATGGCTCGAACAGGGGTCACGCCTGCAAGGGGATCGGCCTCTCGGTAAGATCCTCTCTGCCGCCGCCGCGCTGTGCGCCGGCGAAGTCCCCCGCGCGGTCGAACTTTTTTCCGTCTGCCAAGATCGCTGGCCCGACGAAGAGATAACGTTCCGCTACCTCTTTCTTCATCTTCCCGGAGGAATAGAGGTTCTTCGTACCGTTCCGGGATCGCTGGCCGCATTGTTTCTCGCCGTTGCCGGCGAAGATAAAACACTCTCCTCCCTTGACCGGGAACGAGTTGAAAAAAATACGATCTTATACTACTATCTTTCTGCGCAGAGCGCCCCTGCCGGCGAACTGCGAGAACTATTGGCGGTGGTCGGAAGACGCGACCGGATGTTCGCTTGCCGCGCCTGTGGAAACCCTCTCTCGGGCGCGGTGCTTGCTTGTCCCGTCTGCGGATTGCCGCTGGCGGTGAAATGGGGAACAATATGACGGAGGCATATATGGGGAACGGATTCTTTCGTCGGGCCATGTCTGTCATGACGATCCTCTTCCTCTGTTCGGCCTGCGGGAACGATGACAAGAACGGACGGACCATCTCGGTGGACCAATTTTTCGAGACCTATCTAGCGACGCTCTGTGACAGTTCGTCCCGCTATACAAGCGGCATCATAACCGCGACGAACAAGGGGACCTGTCCCAAGGCGATCATGGATAGCCTCTTTGCGTGGCCATTCTTTCACGCAGGCCGCAACACCGTCTTTAAACAGAAGGTGTATCTTCTTCGCCAAGCCGAAACGGAAGGGTGGCTCTCCCTCGACGCCGATCAGGCCGAGGTATGTTTCGACACCATAAACCGCATGCAGCCGTACAACCCCCTTGACATCCACCTCCTCGACATTCCTGAATGCGCGCTGGCATTCAAGGGGAAGAGGATCATTAACGATTTCTGCATGCAGGACGAGGAGTGCGACGGCGGTTGGTGCAATCTTTCCGGAGGTTCCTGCCCCGGTCGGTGCGTCCTTTACCGCCATCAGGGAGAGCCTTGCAACGAAAATCTCGACCGGTGCGAGCCGGGATACACGTGCCTCTCGTCGGGTTGCTCGCAGTTGTCACGCGGCGAGAAGGGCGATCCCTGCACCGCCGACGAGCACTGCCTCAGTTACCTTTATTGTAAAAAGGCCGAGGGCGACCTCGCCGGCATTTGTTTCGAAAAAAAAGGCATCGGCAAGAGTTGTGAACAGCCGAACGAGTGTCTCACCGGCCTCAACTGTGTGGACTCTCTCTGTCAGGGACTCGAGATACCCAATACGGTGGGCGCCGACTGCAGCGAGGTAAAAATGTGCAACTATTTCTCGCGCCTCGAGTGCGCCAAAGAAGGAGATACCTATACGACCTGTCGCACCTTTCCTTCAGGAGAGGGCTCTCCCTGCACCTTCCAGTGCTCGGAGCAGTTCTACTGCAACCCACTTTCGGGGACCTGCACCTACTTCAGCCGCCTCGACGAGCCGTGCGGCGTATACTATCAATGCTCCTCACTCTATTGCGGCCCCGGCGGCATCTGTCTCATGCCGGAATGCGAGCAGACCTTCTGATGCGAGGAGCGCTTCCCGGATTCATCCTCCTCTCCTTTTTCTTTTCGTGCACGCCTCTTGCCCCGGTGAACCATCAGGAGAACCTGCCTCCTTCTCCGCCACCGGTCTCCGAAACATCCGCGGAGGCGCCTTCCTCGCCATCTACCCCCGAAACTGTCTCCGTCGCAGAACACCTATTCCTCCGCGACACCGTCTCAGGCGAAGTGAAATCGCTTTCCGCCATTACCGGAGGGAAGCCCGCCGTCATCGATCTCTCGGCCAGTTGGTGCGCCCCGTGCGCCGAACTCCCCGGCCGTCTCGACGCCATTCGCGAACGGTTGGGGCAGACCTCGGCAATCGAGTTCATCATGGTCCTCCAGAAGGGAGACGCTCCCGAACGGTTGCCCGCTCCCCCGCAATACCCTGTCTATCTTCTCGAAAAAGCTCCTCCTTCGCTTGATATCGCGCCGCCCCCGCTTTTCCCGACGGTGGTCATCCTCGACGCGAACGGAAATATGCACTCGTTGCTCGCGGGATTGTATCCTTCTCTCGTGTATTACAGCGCGATCTCTGAAGTTCTCACGGGAAAATGACGATCACTCCGGTCGTTCTCCCCGAAATCGTTCAACGACTTTGATCTCGTCGGGTGTAAGCCGGAACAGTTGGTAGAGATAACGGTCTATGGTCCGCCGGTGCTGTTCCACTATCTTGAAGTCAGGACGGGACCCGACGAGGGCCGACCGGAGGAGGGTCACCGCTTCGACGATATAACGCTGCGCCGGTCTCTTCGGCAGAATGAAGGGGATACTCGCAAAGTTCTTTTTAAGGAACTTGTTATGATGTGGGAACTTAAGGAGGTAATAGAACTGCACGAGCGCCGAATTGAAGAAGGCCTCCGCGAATTCAAGCGAAAGGTCCGGGCTTCGCGGTACGATCGCCGCGATATCGCTCAAGAAATAGAGACCGCCCCGATCAATGCACATGACCGGTCGTACCGAAAGATAGCGGGCAATGAGTTTCGGTTGTTCGAATCGTGCGGGAGCAGGCAGTTGGAAGAAGAATTCGCTTTCCGGCAATACCCACGCCGAGTTTACTGGATCGGTGAACGGACGGATCTCTTTTCCTCGGATAAACGGTTTGTAACGGGCATTACGCCGAAATTTCTCGACCGGAGGACGGACCCCGTGCGCCGGGAACATACCGATGAAGAAATCAAAGTGCTCCCCGCAGGTCTCCTCGCCAACATCCTCTATCTTCTTTAAGAGGGTTATCTCATCGTACGCAAGGCCGTCGTTGAAGGTTAGCAGATTATTGAAGGTAATAAAATCGTTGGGAACGGAAAGCAAAGAACCACGGGTAGCATCAGTAATAGTGATGGGGCGCTCCGTTTCCGCCGGACGGCGTTTACCGAAGTGGAGCACCAACCTCTGAGTATCCTTGGTTATTTCGCGTAAGGAGAACAGTTGGTAGAGAAACCGTTTCTCCTTCTTGGTGGCAGGGGAAACGAGGAAATTCCTTTTGAGATGAAGGATATATGCCCCATCATCATGTAAAAGGAGGACGATATTTTTCAAGAAGCCCTCCGGAGGAAGTGGCGTCGCAATCGCCTCATCCAAGATAAGGTGGAACCGATAGGGGCGTATGCTTTTTTTCTCTTCGGAAAGGATCTCGAAAATGGTGGCCTGTACCGAGATCTCAACAGGATGCTCTTTCGAAAGCGGGTAGGCATGCACTTCCGAAAAAGGCGAAAGGACCGCTGATTCGTCGAGATACGAAAAATGGAGTGCATGCCCCTTTTCAAGGTGATAGGGCAAGTAGAGCGCATCGGAAAGGAACAGGATATCGTGGCGCACCGCCGAGATGTGGGGAGTCGCCTCCATGGGTGCCGGGTGTGGCAAAGAGAGAATGTAGCTGATAGACCACGAAGAGACAAAGGGACGCCTGAGCCGATCGCCGAAGCGCTCATTTATTTTCAGGAAATCATCCGGAGACAAGCCTGCCACGAGAGTAGGCGAAAATCGTTTCTCCGAGACGGTGAAAAAGAAACGATTAAGGAGAAACGTGCGGGGATGCGCAGAGATGCCTTCTTCCCGGCAGAAACTGGCGATATCGTTATAGAGCCTGATGAGTTTTTTGCGCTTATTCATGAAAAAACACCGTGCCAGCCGCTTCGATAACTATATGTGAGCACCCGGAAAAGGCAAAAAATTCAACCAAAAAAAAGGGGCCGGAAATCCGGCCCCAGAAAAGAGCAAAGAGAAAAACGAGACTTAGTTGTCGGGAAGAAGATCGTCGGTGACTGTCTCGTCGGTAACTGTCTCGTCGGTGACTGTCTCGTCGGGTGTCACAGTGTCTTCATCCGGCTTCGGGCCAAGGCCGAACTCCGCCATCATCTCGTCGCAGTCCATGATGCTCTCGTCCTGCGCGAAGCAACGGCAAACATCGGTACGATAATTGGGATCGTTCGGATCGATGCCTTCGTTGAGAAGCGGAAGGAGCTCTTCCGGATCGTCAACAAGCTTGGCGTAATCCATCGCCTTCATCGTTTCGCCAACCGCCCACTCGGTGTTGTCGTCAACACAGACGAACATCGCGCCCTCGAACGCGGTCTGCTCCGCATTCATGGCCGAAATGCCGCGAATGCATTCCATACGAGTGTACTGGTTGCTGCCGTCGAGCTCGATCCACACCTCAAATACAGCAACTTGATAGGTACCTTCAACACTGACACCGGTGTAACCCTCGAGCGTCGCCTGTTCCTTCCAGCTCTTCAGATCGTCAACGACGAAGAAGATCTGGCCAGCCCAAAGCGAAGCAAGCTTATTGGTGACCGGCCACTTAAGGTTGCCCACGCTGACGCCGATGACCGCCGGAATGGTTTCTCCCGTCGTGGTCTGCACGGAGTCAAGAAGGTACATACCGTACGAGCTTGCAAGGTTGTAGTTGGTCCCACCGATCATCGCATTGACCTTGGCAAGGAACGCCATGTCGGGATCCTGATTGTTCACATCGTTGATGAGGCCCGACATCTTCATAGTGAAGTAAGAGGTCCACTCCGCCGGTTTCGCATCGAAGAAGGTGTCTTCGAGCTTGCACGGAGCAACCGCTTCTTCATCAGGTTCTTCTTCTACGACCACATCGGGTTCGGCTTCAACGGCGACATCCGTCACCTGATCCCCGTCGGTCGGCGTGGTATCCGTCACTTGATCCACATCGGTCTCTTCGCCATCATCGCCACCATCACACGCGACGAACGCCAGCGCAAACATGAGCGAAAGAACAAGCCAAAAAAGATTCTTCATCTCTCATCCTCCTGAGATATCGGTTGGTAAAGATGCTTGGTTCATCATAACCAAAAAGGGAGTCTAACAAAGAAAAAACCATTGTCAAGTCTTGAGGCAACAATCTTTTAGAACAACCTGTCACCGATGAAGTATTTTTTTGGGGAAGAATAGTGCGGCGTTACGGAAGAGAAGAGGAAACACCCTCTTCCGATAGAGAAAGAAAAGGAGAGGGAATGTCCGTTCACAGCCGAGGAGACCCTGTCCTTTCCGCTCAATGCGAGAAAAGACTGGGTGGATGATGAAGTCGGCTGGAGTCACGACCGGATGTTCGAAGAAGGTGTAGAGAAGAAACAGCATGAGATCGTACCACCGCTCGACCCGGAAGGCGCGGCAGGTTTCTCGAAAGACCGCGATGTCGCCGAACGAGGCGAGCATGACGCTGAACTCGGCCAGATGACGCGGTTCGATGCGGCGATAGTGGAGGAGATCGCCGATATGGTGCAGGAGACAGAGAAGGAGGGCATGTGCGAAACGGGGGACCGCTACCGGCATCCCGGAGACAAATACTGTCTCCGCTTCGTCGAACACCGGCCTGAAGTCGACGAGCGGGACGAGGAGCAGGTTGCGCTTGATCTCGACCGTAGTGTGTTCCGTGACGAACGCGATATCGGCAGCGAGGAACGATCGCATCTCCAACCAGCGTTCCATGACCGGGTGCCATGCCGGATTTTCCCTGATGAGAGCGGGGAGTTTGCGAAAGTCGGCGAGAGATACCAGAAGATCTATGTCCACCATCGGGCGAATGCCGGGCAGGTCGCGGTAGAGCGTTTGAACGAGATACATCCCTTTGATAGGGATCGGGTGGAGTCCCCTCTCTTTAAGATGATTCGATACGGAAAAAAAGGCCTTTTCCTTTACGATGTTCTGAGCGAGATTGTGCCGGTAGCGTATCGCGAGCGGTTCAGGAAGACGCTCCGGTTCACCATTCGTCTCACGGAGCGCCGTCATCATCCGAAGATAGTCGTCCCCTGCCGCTTCTTTGAAGGGAGCACGAACGGTGAGATCGGGGATGACGAGACG
Source organism: uncultured Spirochaetales bacterium (assembly GCA_964415795.1). Classification (GTDB taxonomy): domain Bacteria; phylum UBP6; class UBA1177; order UBA1177; family JAKLFG01; genus CALITV01. The sequence goes on from CAYQBN010000001.1 coordinate 167,798, forward strand.
CAGGGGTTCCTCCCTCCCGGTCGTTTACAATCCCGAAACGATCTTCCAGCCCGAGGCCTCCTTGCGAAGCACCATCTGGTTGACATCGCTCTCCTTGAGCCACTTCTCGCCGGCAGGGTTGAGCGAAGAGGTCTCTCCGGGTGGGACTCGACGATCGGTCTTGAGGCGCACTTCGTAGTAGTAGAGTATCTTCGCGGTCTGGCCGTCATCGGAAAGGATCATGTCCTTTACGATGAAAACGAGGTTGAGCGCCTTGATGTCGTCGTAGTTCTTGGAACGCAGAAACTGGGTAACGGCAGTGTAGTCCACATCGTCGCTGGCATCATCGGAGCCGTTGTGATCGAGGTAATGCTCCGAGATGAGCGATATGATCTTGTCGGCGTCCTTCGCCTTGAGCGCCTCAACATACTTGAAAAAGACCTCGAGTACCGCCCGATTCTCCGGCGTGTCAGGGATGTCGGTTCCCGGTATCGGCGCTGTGGCGCATGAAATAAGGAACATAAACAGACCGCCTAGCAGCATGGTTGCGCTCTTCATGGATTATCCTCCGTTTCTTTGGTAGAATCTTTCGCTGTTTCTTCTTTCGTAGCGGACCTAGTTTCTGTCGTTTCCTTCGAGGTCGGCGCTTCTTTCGTCGTTTCCTTCGCGTCTTCCTTCGCCGTGCCTTTGTCAGGCTCCTCCGTTCTTACCTTTTCCTCGCTCGACGCCTTTCCTTTCGGCGGTTCCGGCGACGAAAATGCCTCTGAGCCCAAAGACCTGCTGGGACGATCGTCTCTCTTTTCGTCACGATCCTTTCTCCGCGCCGCACCTTTTTCGCGTTCTTTCCCCGAGGATCGAGAGGAACGGACCGAGGCGGTATCCCGGCGAACGGCGGGATTCTGTACCGTGCCCGTTATCTTGATGGCATAGGTATCGTTGGCTCCCTTGAAGCGGGAAAGAGCCAACTCGAGAAGCGACAGGTCCTTCAAGGCGCCGCTTCGTTTTTCCTCGATGTGAGCCGATAGTTCGAGCCGCGAGCTCTTGTAATTCGGAGCGTTGAGGGTAACCTTACCGGTCACTTCGAGAAGAAGATCGCCTTCGGCACGGAGATCCTCGATCTCGAGCTTGCCTTCCTTCGTTTCGGCTCGAATGACCACTTCCCCAAGGCTTACCGGCTTACCAAGCGTGAGACCGTAGACGACACCGCCTAGTCTCACCCCCTCGGCGCGCAGGTCAATCGCCGCTGACGCCTTTTTTTGCTCTTCACAGAACTCCGCCTTACCGTCGAGTGTCCCTTCAAGTTCGACCTCCGGCCAGATGACACGGAGAACCGTGAGTGGCGCGGTGCGGGCTTTGATCTCCGCACAAAAATCATCTCCCGGATCATACGAGAATCTCAAGGCGCCATCTGTCCCATCGATGTCCTCAAGGTTGACCGTGGCGGCAAGCACCCCACGAAGGAGAGGTAACAGACGCGGTGACAGCGACAGCTCCCCAACGGTCAGGAGTTCTTTTCCCTCCGTGCTACTTATGACGACATCGTCAAGCGTCACGGATCCGAACGGCGAATATCCGACACCACCGGCGGACACGGTAAATCCGCGCGAGGCGGCAAGTCCCCGTATCTTTCCCAGCACCACCTCGTCGGACACGAATAAGGTGAGCGCAAGATAGAGCCCTAGCATCGAGGCGGTACCGACGAAGATCGCCCCCCGCACGAAAGAGGAAATCCGCCCTTCCGCAAGGAACCACGAAACGAGCGGGTTGAGGACCGCCGCGCCGCGCCGGAGGAGATGTACTAGTTTCTCTTTCATTTTTCCGAGGCCTCCTTAATCGTGGCGACAACGAGCGTCACTTCGTAGTTCTTGCCGTCAAAGCGCTTTTTGATGGCAAGGGATTCGACGAACACAAGACGCGCCTTGTTCTCGAGGGCGTAAAGGAAACTCATGAGCGTCGGCATGTCTATAGCACGGATGCCGACCTCGATCATCTCTTTGAGGAACTCCCCTTTCTTCTCCGCCTTGAGTTCCTTTATCGTCGAGATCTCGACGCCGAACGCTTCCCGTACACCGTTGAGATAGCTGTTGAGGTTGGTCTGATTCATCTGCACGGCGAGAGAGAACTGATTCTCGCGCTCGCGGGCTCGGAGGAAATGGTCCCGATACCCCTCTATCTTGGCAAGGAGGTTCGCCCGTTCTTCGAGATCGGCACGCCGCGACCCTACAGCATTGTTGAAGATCAGATAGACACCCGCGAAGAGGAACAGCGCCGCGAGACAGCCGAACGCGACGAGTATGCCCTTCTCGCGCGAAGAGAGGCCTTCCACATAAGCGACGATGCGTTCTTTCATAGTTCTTCCTCCCACGGGACGGTATCTTTATGACGATCGCCGGGAAGCGGCCGTGTCACTGGAGAAACCGGCGGTTTCGCGCTCGGAAGAACCGATGGTGCCGGCGGTGAAGCGATGGCGGATCCCTCTCCCGGCGTTTCTCCGGAGATGTCCTTTTTCTCCTTCTCCTTCTCCTTCTCCTTCTCCTTCTCCTTTTTCTCTTTTCGCGCCTGCTCTTTCACGCTCTTTTTCTGGAACAGAAATCCGACGCCGAAAGAGCTTTTGCCGCCACGGGTCGTGATCTGCCCTTTATTGAGTTCGCTCACATAGTCGAGGTTCTCGAGGTTCTCCAGCATCGTGTTTATGTGCTCGAGAGAGTCGGCCTCGCCGGAAAGACGCACTTTGCCGTCTTTGACCGAGAATTCGCGCACCTCGATGGAACTCCCCTCGAATGCGGCGGCGGGAAAAACCTGCTCCATGACGAACACCGCAGAATAGGGATACAGTTTTTTGTCGCTCTTGGCGTCCCCTTTTCCTTCAATGGTCTTCATCATGGTCGAGAAGGCCTGTCGAAGAGAGGGGTACTCCTTTCCGAGTATCTCTTTGGTGACTTGCCTCCCCCGCTCGTCGAGCGCATCGAGGGCCCGATCAAGCTTCCAGAGGCGCACCTCGAACGCGGCGATCATGAAAATGAGTCCAAGGATGAAAAACGTTGCGACGAGAGCGATCCGCCGTCTCAAGAAAACGGTTCCGCCACGGTAGGTGAACGGTCCTCGGGCAAGGTTCGGCTTCTCGTGCATCTCGGTGCGTTCGGCCACGAGATCGAGGCTCGCGTCCGCGGGAACCACGACGGCACCGGGGAGTACCGCCGTGAAGATCTTCTCCGCGTTGCCCGGTAAACGATCGGCGACAAAAAGGGTCGTCGGCTCGCTACGGCGCAGATAGGGCGCGCACTCGGCAAGGAGCGTGCGGAAAAAACGCTCCGCCGCTTTGCGAAGAAGGAGCTCGTCCTCGGAAAGCGCCGGCGGATCGGAAAGGTCTCGCGACGAAGCGAGTATCTGAAGCACCTCGTCGTCGCTTCGTCCGTGACCGAGCGCCTCGCGCATCTGGGCAACGAGCTGGGTGATCCCGCCGGTTCGCACTACCTGACCGTCGGCATCGGCAAAGGTCACGGTATCATCGTCGAGGAAAAGTGTCTGCCCTTCGGGGGAAGCGAGCGCCGTTTCCGGGAAAAGCGCCCTCACCCGACCGGCAGAAAAAGCAGCGGCGCGGTCAAGGAGGGATCGGAGACGATCTATGGTGGCGAGATACACCGGCGTCCTGCCGTCGGGAAGAGCCGCGCCGGTGTCGAACACCACCTCGTCAGACTTGAACGGTGTGGCCGTCTCTATGTCCTGTCGGATGATCTTTTCGAGATCACTCCGGCGGACCGGCGGGTATTCCCCGCCGAAACGAAGCACCTCGGCGGCCGGCACCACGACATCGAAATGATCGCATGCCGCAAGCTCGCGCGCCGCTTCCTCGAACGAGACGACCGTGAAACGACGCGCCACGGCACGGTTGTATTCTTTGGTGTAACTGCACGCGATCACTCGATCTTTCTGAATTCTGCACACTGCATACCGCATGGGATCCTCTGTTACCCTTCTCGATAGAAATAGATGTTGAAATTCTTGTCGCTCACCAGTTCTATGAACGCCTCGACGCCATTCTTCTCGCCGCGTACCCGGATACGGTAGAAACTGCCATCCACCGAAAGCTGACTTGCCGCCCCTGGTTCCAGCTCGACCCCTTCGTCCCGAAGGAGGGCGAGAAAGTCGTCCACCTTCGAGAAGCCCTCTTTCGCCCGCTGGGCGAGCACCTTGCCGAGCAGTTCCCGCATGAGATCCTCGTTGTAGAAAATGCCGAGGGTCTTGTCCTTCGCATAACTGCGGATGACCGCCTCGAGGATGACCGGATGCGCCTTGTTGAGGTTGATGCGGCCGCTCGAGTAGATGGTGATATACGGTGCAAGGAGCCGGAAGACGACATCGGTCACGCCATAGACCATTCGCAGTTCTTCGATGGTGTCGAAGCGGGCGTTCTTGACGCCGAACTTGGGGATAAAATCATCGTAGAGCGAGCGTTCGTCGCCGCCGATGAGATAGCGTTCGTCGTCGCCGTCCACCCAGTCGGCGATGTTCGCGATGAGTTCTTCGCGCGTCACGAACTCGGGGCGGCTCGTGTTCTCGAGAAAGAGGAAGTCGTACACCTCCGGCTCGACGATGCCCCAGAGCATCCGGGCCACTCCCTGTTTGGCGGCGCTATCGAGCAGGTTGACATTTATCTTGGTATCTTCGTTCTCGAACTCGAGCGCGAAGTCGCCGGGAAAGTCGAAGAGCGGATCACCCTCCTCGAGCAGTGGCGTGACGGCGCCCTCCTCTTTTTGCCCACCTTCTTTTCCTTCGCCTGCCGAAGAGCCTCCTGCGACGACCTCACCGACATCAACGAACGGCCCTGCGGTAAAGCCGCGCAAAATCCGGGTATCGAAGGGAATGATGTCCCATATCTCGAACCGCTGGATGCCGAGGTTCTTGAGAAAGCTCGACTGGAGGAGGTTCTCGACCTGTTTCTGGAGATCGAAGACGACCGCCGCGAAGGCGAGGCCCGATCGGGCGAGCGCCTGTGCTTCGGCCTTTCGTTTATAGTTCATCGCGAGTTCGAACTCGGTGCGCGCCTCGTAGTTCATGTCAGTCACCACCGGTAGCATGACGGCGATCATGACGACGACGAGCAGGAGCGCCACGCCGCGCGGCCGGCGCATCTCGTTCGACAATATGGCGCACATCCTTTTCATCGCCATCCCTAGAAAGTGAACGGTTTCTGCATCTTGATATCGACGATCGTCTCGATCCGCTCTTCGGGACGATCGCCATCGGCATCGTTCACGAACAGCGTTATCTTCACCTTCGGCGGCAAGGTATCGGCGCGGTCGGTCGCCTCGCTGTCCCAGACGCGGATCCACTCGCGGTCATCGGCGTCCCAGTATTCGAAGATGATCGCCTTGAATCCCGAAAGGATCGGGAACACATTGCCTCCCTTTTCAGGGAAGCCGTCCACCCACCCGCTTTCGCGACGCATGAGCACCGTTTCGCCGTCCTTCGTATCGCCGTAGTATTCGACCTCCGCCTGATCACACTCCTTTCCCGAGGCGCGCATCTTCACATGGTTGAGCGTTGTGAAGGTGAGATGGGATACCGGCGCGTCCTCGAGACCGCGGAAGATCGTGACATGCGTTTCCTCAGGCGTTCCTCGGTTGCGAGTGAGATACGCGTTCTGGATGTCGCGCCTCATGAGATCGAGCGCAAGATAGACGCGCCGCAGGTGCTCGCTCCGTTCCCTGATGCGACTTCTGCCCTCGAGAAGGTTGGAGAACGAGAAATAGACGCTCGTCATGAGGAACGCGAGGATCGCCGTCGCGGTAAGGACCTCGATGAGGGTAAAGCCCCGTCGGTTCATCGGGAACCTCCCCCCGGCAGTTGGAGGAAACCGGGGCCGCCACCCGGCAGCGGACGCGCGGCAGGGTGGGGCGTTCCCGGGGTTCCCTCCGGCGGCGTGTTGAACCACTTTTGGGGACCGCCCGGTCGCTGGCTACCGCCCGGCTGGATCGCGCCGCCGCTCTGCTGGAACTCCCGTATCCCCTGATCGGCGGGGATGAAGAGCACGAAGGTCACCCGCTCCGACTCGCGTTTTCCCTCGCCCCACCACACCTCGATCGTCAGTTTGCGTATCTTTTCCTTGATGAAGTCCTCTATCATCGACTTCGCGCCGGAGAGCAGATCGGCCGCCTGTCCCTGATCGGTCTCGCCCGCCTCGCCGGTCGCGACCGTTCCGCCCACATCGGGAAGCGGGATGTGCACCCGCTTGATGCTGTAGCGCCACTTGAAACCCTGATACGCCTTTTCCTCGAATTCTCCTTCCTCCTCCTTGTCGGCGGTCGGGATGCCGTCCTTCTTTATCATCTCTTCGACATCGTGCATCTTGATCCGTGCCAGTTCGGTACCGAGGTAGATAGATGCGACACGCTCGGTATAATAGTAACTGTGAGAGACGATGCGTGTCACCGCGATGAGCAGCCCCGCGAGTATCGTGATGGCTGCCATCACCTCGAGAAGCGAGAAACCGCGCATATCCAACATCGGCGCCATCTTACTTCCCCTCGGCATCCGCATCCTCTTCCATCTCGCCGATGAGACTCTTCACCGTTTCGTCGAACCCTCCCCGCTCCACCTTCACGCCGAGATACATGTCCGACGAAAGGGTAAGCAACGGCTCACCCCCTAGTTCCTTTCCCCCAAGAGAGAGATAGAACGGCGACACCCTTCCCTGCGGAAAGAGGTAAATGTATACGATGCGTTCCTTCGTTCCCTCCTCATCTTCTTCGGAGGAGACGATCTCCGGCGTGTGATAGGAAAAGAAGCGGTGCCACCGGAGCGACGACGGGAGTCGGTGGTGCTCTGAAACCGGCGTGAAGTCGGGCTTGAGTATTTCCTTGAGATTGCGTGGCGGTGGTACGAAGTTCTCCCAGTGGTAAAGATCCTCGCTCATTGCCTCGTCGCTTGCCTGCATCGAAAGGAGTTGGAAAAAGTTCTGTGCCGCCGCTCCGGTCCCGGTCTTGAGCGAGGATCCCGATTTCTCCGCCTCCTCGTACTCGGCAAGCAGGGCGGCATTCTGCTGCTCGAAAGACTCTTGCTCCTTGGCGGTCATCAGGAAGAACGGCGTTTCGGTCTTTTCTGCCCAGTAGTCACCGCTCCGGAGATCTACTGCTATGCGGAGATAGTGTCCCTCGCGCGTCGCCGAGAGGAAGGTCTTCCTGAGGAAGGTGGAAAATCGTCCCGCCTCCGCCGAGGCTTCGGATCGAGCGATGTTGGCAACGGCGGGGATCGAGACGCCGAGCACGATCACCAGCGCCGCGAGCACTGCCAGAAGTTCTATCATCGTGAATCCACGCCGCATCGGCATCTCCTCTCACGCGGACGGATATGGTCCGTTCTTACTCCTCCTCCCAGTTGGTGATGTCGTCGCCGCCCCCTTCGCGTCCATCCTTGCCGAACGAATAGAGATCGAATCCATCGGAGTTGTTCGAACCGGGGTTGATGTACACATACTCGTTCCCCCACGGATCCTTGGGGACCTTCTTTTCCTTGAGGATCTTCTCCTTGACGAGCGCGTCGAGACCGTCAGGATACTTGCCGAACTCGCTCTTGTAAAGGTCGAGGGCGTTCGAGATGGTCTTGATGTCCATCGCCGCCTGCTTCGTCTTCGCCTTGTCGAGGTAGGTCATGACCCCAACCGAGATCGCCCCCATGATCATCGCCATGATGGTGATGACGACCATGATCTCGAGGAGCGAGAACCCTGCCGGGACCGCGCGCGCTGTGAAGAGCGCTTTTACGATGTCGCGTACCATGTGTGCCTCCTTTCTATGGTGCTAGCCAACCGCTTCGTTGAGTTTCAGTATCGGCATGACCACCGCGAACACGATGAACCCGACGACGAGCGCAAGGAACACGATCATGATCGGGTTGATCATCGCGGTAAGCCGCTGAAGGGCATAGTTCACCTCTTTTTCATACGATCCGGCGAGCGTTTCGAGCATCGCTTCGAGCTCCCCCGATTTCTCGCCGATCGCGATCATCTGTATCACGATGGGGGGGAATTCGCCGCTTCGCCTGAGCGGCACGGCGATCGATTCGCCCTCCTTGATGTTCTCGCGCGTCAGGGCGACCGCCTCCTCGATGACCCGGTTGCCGATGACCTTTCGCACGATGTCGAGCGCGGTGAGTATCGGCACACCGGAGGAGAGGAGCGTAGCCAAAGTCTTCGCGAAGCGCGCGATAGCCACCATCCGGTTGATGCGACCGAAAATCGGCATCGTGATGAGGATGCGATTCCAGCGCAGATCGCCGGCGTCGGTCTTGCGCCAGTAACGGAACCCGACGTAGGCCCCCGCCGCAAAGACGATGAGAAGCCACCACCAATCGTGAACGATCGTGCTGATGCCGATGAGAATGCGCGTCTGGAGCGGAAGCACCATGTTCACATCCTCGAACATCTGAGACAGTTTCGGCACCACGACCGTGAAGAGGAGACTTACCACGAGGATCGCGACGATGAAGAGGATGATGGGATAGGTCATCGCCGCCCGAACGCGGTTGTAGAGATCGACCTGCGCTTCGAGAAAATCGGCGAGCCGCTGGAGCACCGCCTCGGTCGCGCCCGATTCCTCTCCCGCCGCGAGCATGTTGCAGTAGAGCGGGCTGAAGACATCGGGAAAGTCGCGTGCCGCCCGCGAGAAGCTGTACCCTTCCTGCATCTTCGTCTTGACGAGAAGAAGCACCTCCTTGAGCCGCGGGTGTTCCTGCTGCTGGGCGACCGCGGTGATCGCCTCCACGAGTGGTATCTGCGCCCGCTGGAGCGTCGCGAGGAGCCGCGTCATCGACGCGATCTCGTCGAGCGGCACCCTCCGGCGGCGCAAGGCGAGCAGTTTCTTGAACGACGAGAATCGTTCCCCCGAGGACTTTTCGGAAAGGTCCACTACGAACCAGCCCTCGGACTGGAGCCGCGTCTTGAGCGCCGCACGCGAATCGGCCTCGGCGACGCCTCGTTTCTCTCGTCCCGAGCGGTCTATGACCTTGTATGCGTAGAGCGGCATCAGGTATCCTCCTGCGTCCTGAGAAGGACCTCGTCGGGCGAGGTGATCCCTTTCACCGCTTTCATGGCACCATCCTCGCGGAGGGTGAGCATACCCGCGGCGGCGGCGATCTTTTTGAGCACCGACGCATCCTGACGGTTGACCACCGCGCGGCGGATATCGTCGTCCACGATGAGCAGTTCGAAGATGCCGGTCCGTCCCTGATAGCCGGTGTGGGCGCACCGCTCGCAACCGACCGCTTGATAGAAGAGGTGATCGCGGTATTCGTTCGAGTCAAGACCGAGTTCCCTGAGAATAGAGGGATCGGGACGATAGGGCTCGCGGCAGTGAACGCACAGTTTGCGCACGAGCCGCTGGGCGAGCACGCCGATGACGGTCGAGGAGATGAGGAACGGCTCCACCTCCATGTCGATGAGTCGCGTGAAGGCGCTCGGCGCGTCGTTGGTGTGAAGAGTCGAAAAGACGAGGTGGCCGGTGAGCGACGCCTGTATCGCGATGTCGGCCGTCTCACGGTCACGGATCTCGCCCACCATGATGATGTCGGGGTCCTGCCGAAGGATGTGCCGAAGCCCCGCCGCGAAGGTGAGCCCTATCTTGGGATTGATGTGTATCTGATTTATCCCCTTGAGGTGGTACTCGACCGGATCCTCTTCGGTGATGATCTTCACATCGGGCGAGTTTATCTCGGTGAGCGCCGAGTAGAGCGTGGTCGTCTTTCCCGAACCGGTCGGCCCGGTGACGAGGAAGATGCCGTGCTTCTTGCGGATCATCTGGCGCATGATCTTGAGGTCGCGCTGATTGAAACCGCAGTTGTCGAGCGAGAGCTGGAGCGTCGTCTTGTCGAGGATGCGGAGCACCACCGACTCGCCATGCACCGACGGAAGGGTCGAGACGCGGAAGTCTATGTCGTTGCCGGCGACGCGGATCTTTATGTTGCCGTCTTGGGGGAGGCGCTTCTCGGCGATGTTGAGCCGCGCCATGATCTTGACGCGGGTGATGAGTCCCGCCTGCGCCGCCTTGGGAACCTTCTGAACGATATAGAGCTTACCGTCGCGTCGGAACCGGACCAGCATCTCGTCTTCGAACGATTCGAAGTGGATGTCGGAGGCACGCTCCTTGACCGCCTTTGCCACCATCGCGTTGACGAATCTAATGAGAGGCGCCTCGTCGTTCGAGTCAATGAGGTCGGGAAGGGCGCCGTCCTCCTCATCGGCCATATCTCGGAACTCCTCTTCGTTGAGCGTTCCCTCGGTCGTCTCTATGCGGCTGTAGGCGTTATTGATGAGTTCGGTGACCCGCTTCTCCTCGAGCATGACCGGCACGACGGTGAGCCCGTAGAGAAGAAAGAGTTGATTGAGCAGCACTCGATCGTCGGGGTTCGCGACGGCGACCACCAGTTTTTCGTTATCGACAAAGAGAGGAAGCGCGGTGAACCGACGAGCAAGAAAGATGGGGAAACGGGAAAGGAGTGTAAGTTCCTGCCGTGCAGTGAGATCCTTTTCAGTGAGCGAGACCCCCGCCTGTTCGGCGAGCGCGAACCCCACCTGATCGGTCGTCACGACGCCCGACGCGCGCAGGATCTCGCCGATTCGTCGGTTATCTCCCTCCCCCTGTTTTCGAAAGGCATCCTCGATCACCGGCGGCGCCGCGAAGCCGCGTGCGGCCAGTATCTCTCCGATGAGTTTCCTCATGGCTGTCCCTCGAGAGGAGGAACCGCTTCTTCAACCGGCGGAACGAGCGTATCTTCGTGGGCTGGCGGCTCTTCCGGCGCAGGTGCCGGTGCCGACACCGGCTCTTCCGGAGCGACACCCGGCGGCGTTTTGCGGTCGAGGTCTATCTCCTTCTGCTCGCCACCGGGACCTACGAGGATCCCTTTGTCTCCACGGCGGTTTCGGAGACGTTCCATCTCCTCTTCCTCGCGACGGCGATCGTCATCAAGCAGTTTCGCCATCGCAAGGAGTGCGCCGCGCTTCTTCGCAAGGGTCACGCTCCGCTCGTAATCCTTGATGGAACCATAGAACTTCTTCGCGAATTCGTCACGTTCCTCCATCTTCCGTTTGTAGATACGCTCGAAGTCTTCTTTACCCTCGACGATGTGGGGCGTGAGGATGATGAGAAGGTTGACCTTTTCCTTCTTGTTCTTCGTGTACTTGAACAATGTGCCGAGCACCGGGATGTCACCAAGGATCGGTATCTTCGAGTCGCCTTCCGTCACAATGTCCTTCATGAGACCGCCGATGACCACCGTCTGCTGGTCCTCGGCGTTGATGATGGTCTTTGCAGCGCGTTTCGAGGTGGTGAACCCGTAATCGGTCATCGGACCGAGTTCGGTGACCTCCTGATCGACCTGCAAGGTCATGTAGCCACTCTCGTTGATCTGCGGTTTTATCTTGAGTTTGAGTGCGACATCTTCGCGCTTGTAGGTGATTTGGCTTCCTGCCGTCCCCGAGATGATGTTCCCCGACGGGAAGGGGATCGTGTCGCCGACGACGATCTCGGCCTCCTCGTTGTCGGTAGTGAGGATGTGCGGCGTCGACATGACATTGACATTCGAATCGTTCTTGAGCGCGTTCCAGAGGATCCCGAGCGACGGAATGCCGGCGATGGGGCTCAGCCCGGCGCCCATCGTTTCGGTCCCCGACAGCACGGGGCCGAGGAGACCGGCGACAAGCCCCGGTGTCGGCGTCGTAAAGGCCTTGCCGAAGAAGACGGGCACCTTCTCGCCGCCGATCTTCGTTTCGAAACCGCCCGCCGCGAAAGCGGTACCGTACTCGAGGTTCTCCGAGACCTTCACCTCCATGATGACCGCCTCGACGAATACCTGCTTGCGGCGGACATCGAGCTCTTCGATCACCTTCTTGAGATTGCGGAAGTCGCGAAGCGACGAAACGATGACGAGCGAGTTGGTCGCTTCGTTCGCCGATATGTTTATCTCGCCCTCGAAGACCTCGGTCGCCCCCTTCTGCCCTTGTTTCTGCTGTGATTTACCGGACTTCACGAGGCTCGTAAGAGTGTTCACGAGGTCCTTCGCCTTGGCATTCTGGAGTTTGTACACATGGATCTCGCCCTCGCCCTCTATCTCGCGGTCTATCTTCTTGATGACCTGAAGAACGAGATCAAAGGTCGTCTTGTTCGCAAGCACGATGAGCTGTTCGTTGCGGTCGTCGGCGACGATCTGCACATACATCGAGGAGACGGCACCCTTCCCTTCGTCAGGAGAGGACTGTCCCTCCGGTTGCGCCGGCTGAGGAACAGGCTGCTGTCCCTCCGCGACGCCGCCGAGCGCCGGGGTCCCCGCATCCTTCTTCTGCTGTTTTCCTCCCTTGGCGACGAAATCCTTGAAGATCTCGTCGATCAGTTTCTTCGCGTCGCTCGGCACAATGTAGGACAGTCTGACGAAATGGAGCCGCGCCGTATCGGCCTCCGTCGGCTGATCAAGGTCGCGGGTGAGCTCGAGTATCTTGCGGATGTTCGCCGCATAATCGACGAGGATGATGGTCTTCTCGTCGAAGATGAGCGACTCGCCTCCCTTGTCGCGGAAGATGCGGATCACCTTGTCCATCTCGGAGGCTGGCACATACTTGAACTTGAGAATGGTCGCCACCATCTTGAAGACATTCGGTATGTTTTCCTCTTTCACCACCGACATCCCCTGCGTGATGGTATCCTTTTCGTTCATGACGAGGAGGAACTTGCCGCTTTCGACGACCGAGATGTTGTTGACCGAGAGGAGCGTCAGGAAAGTGCGCCATGCTTCGTCTATCGTGACCGGCACCGGCGACATGATGGTGACCTTCGCCTTCGCGAGGCGCTCCTGCAGGATGAAGTTGCGTCCCGTTATCTCGCTGAAGTACTTGATGACGGCGAGAAGGTCGGTATCGGGGAAATCGAGGTGTACCTTGGCGTTCTTGCTTATCGGCCGCTCGTGCTTCGCCTCGATGGTGACCGTCTTGTCGGCGCCGGAAGGCCGCTCGGGGCTGTCAGAGGGTAATGGCGGCGTGGCCGGCTGATTGCCAGAAGCGGACGCGGTGCCGGTCCCCGGCGCCGGAGCGCCAAGGGGACGCTCCTTCTCCTTGATCTTTTCCTTTTCCTTTTCCTTTTCCTCTTTCTTTTTCCTGTCGTCCTTCTTCCTCAACGGGGAGGCTATCGTCTTGTTCACCTGCAAGGGGGCGGTGAGCCCCGGCGACGCCTTGATCGGGAACTGAATGTCGTTCGGCTCTTGCGCCGAGACGACGGTGAACAACGACAGCAAAGCCCATACTGCATAGCGCATACCACCTATCTCCTTTCTCAATCAATCGTATATTCCATGGTCTCCCGCTTGCCACGGCGCACGATGTCGAGGCTCAACTTGCTCGCGTTCCGCAGGCGACCGTACGCCTCGAGCGCCTTGTCGGGACTCGAAAGCTCGATACCATTGATGCTTTTTATGACATCGCCGTTCTGAATGCCGATCTTCTGCCAGATGCTCCCGGGACGGATGGAGAATATCTTGAATCCATTCTCCTGCTTATCGGGAACTATCCGTGCCTCGGAGGCGAGGCTGTTGAGATTCGCCGTCGCGCGGTTGAGATCCTCTCGGCTGAGCCGATAGCTGTTGGGCCCCGTCTGCTGAACGGTCAGATCACCCGGAGCGGAAGCGATTTCCTTTTTCTCTTCGGTCCCCAGCGCCGACTCTTTTCCGACATTTTCGCCGAGACAGCGGACGCCTGCCGGCGTCTTGAACGCGGCAAGGTTGCGCCGCACCGCCGCGAGGACGGTACCGCCGTCGAGTTCACCGTCCACCCGCACGAGAAATACCTGCTGTTCGCTCCCGCTCGGGCCTCCCGCTTTCGATGAACCTTTGACCGCCCCCGAAAGAAGGACGAACGACTCTCTTTCGGGGACCGCAAGGCCAGTCCCCAACAAGGCATAGCCCGAAAGCGCCGGGCAACGCTGGGGATTGTCGAGTAGCTCGTTAATCTCCTCGATGGTCACCTCTTTCGGCTTCGAGAGCGCCTCGGGGTTCTCCTCGGCGAGAAGCGTCACCTCGCGCATCGTCGCATCGAAGATATTGGGCAAGGTGCCTTGACTGCTCTGGGAACCGAAACGCAACACCTCCTCGGCAGGTGTTTCGGTGACGGTCACCGCTTTTTTGCCGGTATCGACGATCGGCATCGATTCCTCCGGCAGAACGAACGCGATGACGAGGGCATAAATCGAGAAAAAGGCCAACGAGAGGGCAACGAAAAGCAGAAGGCCAAGCAGGGTGCGGTTTTTCACGCGCTTCTCCACAACAAACCACGAAACGGGCGGGATAAGCAAGCACCATGCCGCCTATTAACACAAAAGTTTTCGGAATGTTACGAATCGGCCGATGCCCGCTCAGCGCACCGGCGTCAATTTGTCAGAGCAGTTTGACAGCAACGCTATTCGTCAGAAAGAAGCACATCCTCGTCGGTCGGCAGGACATCCTCGTCGGATCCGCTCCCTATCGTCACCATGAAGGAGAGCGTCGCGACACCGCCGTGGTAGCGCGTTTCCTTGTTTTCCTCGCTGGCATCCTCGACGACGAGGTGCACCATCACCGGCGCAAGCCGAGGCACCGATATCTCGATAGACGAAGATGCGGCGCTCCCAGAAAGCGAGACCTCCTCCATCGGCGTCGGCTCGACATACCAGCGGTACCGATACCATGAGATCTCGTCGTTCTTGATGAGCGCGACCGATAGACCGATACGCTCCGCATCGAGACCTGCCGGCAGGGAGACGGTCTCTCCCGGTTCGAGCGAGAGTCCCGCCTCTCCCGGTATGGTGACGAGAATCCGATCTATCTCGGGATTCCGATAAGCGAGTTCCGCCTTCACCGATGGCTTGGCGAGCAGGAAATCCTTCCGCGCCGAGAGCGTGCTCCCGTCGGCGAGCCGTACCGTAAGCGCAACGCTCACCTTCGCGGAGCCGCGTGCGATATAGTCGCCTTCGATCGCCGCGCCGAAGAAGAGGTCGATGTCCTCGGCGACCGGGATAGTAAACGCGGCGGCACGATCGAGCTGCACGCTCTGGAGCGTGTTACCGAGCCGCCATTCGGCGAGCGCCGATGCACGTTTGCTCATCTCGATGCCCACGACGAGCGCCGAGAAGGTCACCGTGTCGCCGGGCGCGAAGACCGGCGTATCTGCGGTGAGCGCCACGATGCGCGGCGCGGTCACTTGCCAGTCGGGCGTGACCATCGCATTCTCGACACATCCTAGCATCGTGATCACCGCGAAAAGCACAAGAGTCCCCACATATCGTTTCATGGCACACCTCACTTTTAAAACTCTCCCCTGATACCGACGGTCGCCATGAAGGGCGTCGTCGAGATGTCGACTCGCTGCGAGAAATCGGTGCTGTAGAGGTTCCCTACCGCGTTCTTGTCGAAGAGCGTGGAAATCCCCCGCATCTCGGCGAAGAGGGTGAGGATCATCTGGTCGAGGAACATCGTGTATTCGCCGCCGAGGTCGAGCGTGTGCATGAATCCGTGCCGCTCACCGTTGCGCACTACGCGGCCGTCGTCGTCGAGTACCGGGATCGGTTCGTAGCGGCTGAAGACGCCGTCGTCCACGAACTCGGCGCCCGAGAAGGCCGAGTAGGGCACCCCCGAAATGAACGAGAACCGACCGTAGATACCCCACTCCTTCGCCGGCGTCCAGCGCGCCGCGAAGACGACCGCGTGCGGAAGATCGGCATCGCTCGAACGGTAATCGGCAGCGGGACTGTCCTTGCGTTCGCTTATGCCGAAGGCGTAGCCGACCGATCCGGTGATCGTGCCAGTGAGGTCGACTTTGAACGAGAGCGCACCGCCGGCGACATAGCCGGAGCCCAAGTTGGTGAACTCGAGCGGATCGGCGGTCGAGCGGCGGAAGAGATCGTAGAGATACTTGTAGTAGCCCTTCACCGCGACGGTGTAGGCGGAAAGGAACATCTTCTCGAACGAGAGGACGGCGTGCGCCGCATGCGCCGGTTCCAGCGTCTCGGTGCCCCATCGGTCGCTCGCGATCTCGTAATCGGGCCGCTGAGAGTAGAGACCGCCCGAGAGTGCCAGTTTCATGGTGTCGTCGAACCGGTAGGAGATCTCGAGCCGTGGATCGAGGAACCACTGTGTCTCCTTCTTGTTGTGCGCATCGATCCCGAAGACGAATCCAGGACGCACCAACAGACCGCCATAGGTGAGATCGTAGACGGCATAGAGCGTCGGATGGAGGTACGGCTGATACCCGGGATCACCCATCTTCTCGGCCACATGGACCGGGAACGACTCACCCTCGAGCGGCAGAGAGACATAGTCGGTGTCAGGATGGAAGAGCCCGAGTCGCATCGAACCGCCGATCGTGAACAGGTGATGTTCGCTAAAGCGCCAACGGAACTCGTCCAGTCCCTCGATGAGATGAACCATGAGCCCGTAGTCGCCACCAGCGTAGAAGGCGTACTGGTAACTGCGGTTCTCGTAGGAAAGCGACAGACGATTGGCAATCATGGTATCGAGTTCGGTGAACGAATAGGTATAGTCGGCGGCGAGCCGGGTAAATGACTGTGCCACCGCAAGGATATCGGTATGTTCCGGGACACCGTCTCGTTGATTGGTAGTCCGCAGACCGATACCATCCATACCGCCGAAGGCATATACGCGGATCCGGTGGTTTCCGGGAAACTTGTGGAGATAGATGATCGTCATATCGTACTCGTCGTTGTAAACGAGTCCATCCTTCGCCTCGTAGAAGAAGCGAGGGAAGATGTCGGTGAGCCCCTTGCGCACCGTAGCCGCGAAAAGGTCGGTATCGGTGAACGGCCCTTCGGCGAGGACCGATATGCCGAAGAGCGACACATCGAAGAGGCCGCCGAGCCGGTCACTCCGCGGATCGCGCAAGGTAAACGAGACCGCTCCGCCGGTCGCATCGAAGAGCGACGGCGAGAAGCCGCCGT
The DNA here is from genome assembly GCA_964415795.1 of uncultured Spirochaetales bacterium. Taxonomy (GTDB): domain Bacteria; phylum UBP6; class UBA1177; order UBA1177; family JAKLFG01; genus CALITV01. The sequence goes on from CAYQBN010000001.1 coordinate 184,741, forward strand.
AGGACACCTCGCTTTTCTCGACGAGCGCCGGATGTATCACCGGCTCATACGAGAGGGCATGTACGGAGAACGGCACCTGCCAGCCATCAATGAAAAAGCCGTTCTCGGTGTCCGCAGACCCGGCGATCATGAGACCACCACCATAGCGTCGCTGAGGAACGGTCGCGATCGCTCCGGGGACCTCGTTCATGCGAAACGCATCGCTCTTCACCATCTTCTCGTGGTAGCCGCAGAACCAGTGTTCGCGACTCATCGGCGTGAGCATCCAAGTCACATCACCGTTGCTGTTCACCGTTATCTTCTTTTCCTCAGGAACATAGCCAACGATGGGGATCGCTACAGTGTAGTCGCCCGGCTTGAGCGAAAGGATGAACTTTCCCTCGGCATCCACCGGTACCGGTAATTTCTGCTCCTTGAGCGTTATTTCACCCGAGACCGGTTCTCCCGTCTTCGCGTTCTTGAGGTGGCCGGTTATCACATAAACACCGGACGGCCCGGCCTCCTTTGACGGCTGTGCTGCCGTACCCGGAACAGCAGGGGAACCCGCACTCTCAGGTGACGTCTCTCCCTCACCCAACACTTTCTTCGCCCCTTGAACACCAGCCGGCTCGAAGGGACGGCCATCGGGATGCTCCGCCATGGAGCGGAGCGGCGACTGATCGGTCGCGAGCCAGATGTTGATCGGCAGTTCGGTGACCCCTTTGGGAATCTCTATGGACTGTGAGAAGGCCTTGTACCCGTTCGCCTCTACCGTGAGGGTATAACGGCCCGGTTTGAGGCGCATGGGGTAGCGGAACGAGCCATCCCTGTTAGTCACCGATGGGTAGAAGAAGGCATTGGTCATCACCTTCGCTCCAGCGAGTGGTTTGCGCGTGTCGGCATCGGCAACGACCCCCTTGAGAACAACCGGTCCCGAAGAGACGGCCAGTTCCGCAGACTGAACAGGTGTAGGCTTTTCCGCCGGAGCCGAAGCGGCAGGGGCGGTAGCAGGCTTTTCCGCCGGAGCCGAAGCGGCAGGGACAGAGGCAGGCTTCTCCGCCGGAGCCGGAGCGGTAGGGGCGGTAGCAGGCTTTTCCGCCGGAGCCGGAGCGGCAGGGGCGGTAGCAGGCTTGCTCGCCGGAGCCGGAGCGGCAGGGGCGGTAGCAGGCTTGCCCGCCGGAGCCGGAGCGGCAGGGGCGGAGGCAGGCTTGCTCGCCGGAGCCGGAGCGGCAGGGGCGGAGGCAGGCTTGCTCGCCGGAGCCGGAGCG
>CAYQBN010000001.1:186087-279005 GCA_964415795.1 uncultured Spirochaetales bacterium
GCAGGGGCGGAGGTGGGAGCCGCAGGTGCTGTCGGTGCAGAAGCCGATGAGGCCGGCTGCGCTGATGCCGCCGGGGTTGGCTGCGTTACTGGTGGTTCCTCCCCTTTCTTCTTTTCTTTCTTTTTCACCGACTCCTTCGGTTTTTCCTTTTTCCCCTTTTCAGGAGCCGCGGCAGGAGCCGTTTCTTCGCTCTTCTTTTCCCCCACTCCCTCGTCAGGCGCAAACTTCTTCTTTGCGCCATAGAGCGGAGCGCTCAGTCCAATGCCGAGCATCACGATGAAGATCACCAGCACTCGTGTCATACCTATTCCTCCGTAACCCAAGAGTCGTTTCATCGGCGAAACAAGGTATCCTAACACCGCTCAATAGGAGAGTCAAAAGAATTTCAGCCGCGCGGGCCGAAGAGGAGCGTACCAAGCCGGACGATAGTGGCCCCTTCTTCGACGGCGACCTCGAAGTCGTGCGACATCCCCATCGAGAGTTCACGGAAAAGCACTGTGTCCGCCTTTTCTTCACGGACGATGCGATCGCGCAGTTCGCGCAGGCGGCGGAAATAGGGACGCACCTCTTCCGGATCGAGGAACGGCGGGAGCGTCATGAGGCCGCGCACCTCGATCCGATCGAACGCGGTAACGGATCGGTAAAGCGCTATCACCTCTTCGGCGGCGGCACCCCCTTTCGTCTCCTCTTCCCCGATGTTGACCTGCAAAAGGATCGGCATCTTCGCGATGCGGTGCTTCTCGGCCTGCTTTTGTATCTCTTCGGCAAGTTTGATCGAATCGACCGAGTGGATGCACTCGACCTTGTCGATGAGATACTTCACCTTGTTCGTCTGGAGCCGCCCGATGAAGTGCCAGTGGATATCGTCGTCACGGAGCGCTTCGTACTTTTCGAGAAATTCCTGCACATAGTTTTCGCCGAAGAGCATCGCTCCGGCGCGCCGGAGAGCGCGCATCTTTTCGATCGGCTGTCCCTTCGAAACGGCGAGAAGGCGCACCTCGTCGGCACGACGGCCGGACCGCACAGCGGCATCGCCGATCCGCCGCCACACCTCTTTGAGCACCGTGATTTCGCGTTCCATGACAGTATCACTCCTCTTCAGGCGGCGCCCCGTAGACCGCCGTCGTTTTGTAATCGGCCGGATAATAACTCTCGATGAAACGGATCTCGGCGATCGTCGCGAGATCGACCCCTTCTTCTACAAGGAGGCTTCGCACCGCAGCAGGCGACTCGGCAACCACCATGCGTGGCGCCGTTCCCGGGATCGTGAAAAACACGCGGTAAAGTTTCTCTTTCCCGTGTTCAGGTTCTTGTGGAATGTGGATCGGTTCGGTCATCGGCTACCCCTTTACGACGGCGAGCGGTTTCAGTTCGGTCCGTATCGTCACGAGATCGGCCTGTGCCTGCATGACCTCGGAAATGTCCTTGTAGGCACCCATCGCCTCCTCGAGATCGGCTTTGCGAAAGAGCGAGTGGAGGATCCCCTGCCGTTCGAGACGATAGACCTCATCGTCGAACTTGAGTTTCTTTACCGCCTCGCGGCGCCCCATCTTGCGTCCCGCTCCGTGGGCGCATGACTGGAAACTGTCGGGATTCCCGAGACCTTCGGCGATGTAGCTCGGCGAGCCTTGCGACCCCGGGACGATGCCGATGAGCCCTGCGGTCGCCTTGGTCGCCCCCTTGCGGTGCACCATCACCTTTTTGCCGAAGTGCTCTTCTTCTTCGGCATAGTTGTGGGCGATGTTGATGAGCGGCAGAAAGCCGATCTCGCCAAAGGTGTCGGTGAATATCTCTTTGAGCCGTTCCATCATGAGCCGCCGATTGTTGAAGGCGAACGCAACGCAGTAGCGCATCTCGCGCAAGTAGCGCTGCCCCTCTTCGGAGTGCACACGGAGAAAGTCGAGTTGCCAGTTCTTCGGCAATCGTTCGCCGTGCTTTTCGTTCTCCCGCCCCGCGACCTTGTTGTAGTGTTCGGCGACCTTGAGACCGATATTGCGGCTTCCCGAGTGGACCATGAGCCAGATGAACCCCTCGGTGTCGTACTGGACCTCGATGAAGTGATTCCCGCCGCCGAGCGTTCCAACTTGATGACGGGCACTATTGTACTCCCGCTCGACGATCGGCATATCGTCATCGAGCGGCGGCATCCAGCGCTCCTCCTGCGGCCGTTTGTGATGGTTGAAGCCGACCGGTATCGCGCGGCGTACCGCGTCGAGAAACCGCTCCAGTTTTCCGCGCTCCGCCTGCGGTCGTTCGAGCGAGGTCTTCACCGCGCACATGCCGCACCCGATGTCCACGCCGACCGCATTGGGGATGATCACCTTCTCGGTCGCGAGCACCCCGCCGATCGGCATGCCGTATCCCTCGTGACAGTCGGGCATCACCGCGATGTGATGAAACGCGAAGGGATGCTCGGCGAGGTGCGCGAGCTGCTCGCGCGCCCCCGGCTCTATTTCGCGGCACCAGTTGAGTATCGGAATGCGGCCGCCGGCGATGACCTCGGGCATGAGAAGACCTCACCTTTCTTCTGCGGCCATTGTACGCGAGTTAGGGAGCCGAAGCAAGAAGGGCGGCGCTAGGAGAGTTTCTCCTTGACCATCTGGCTGGCCGTCTTGCCGTCATAGCGGCCGCCGTACTGTTCCTTGAGTTTTGCCATCACCTGCCCCATCATCTTGGGAGACCTCTCGGGAAGCGCCGCAACGATCTCGTCGATCGCCCTGCTAAGTTCTTCCGGCGTCATCTGTTTGGGCAGGTACCCTTCGAGTATCGCCTTCTCAGCCCGCTCCTTGTCAGTTGGCTTTCCCTCTTTCTCGAGGAGTGCGATCGTCTCGTCAAGGTTCTTGATGAACTTTCGGACAACCTGCATCACCTCTTCGGGGGTCGATTCGCGGTTACCGGCGTTTTTGCCGACCGCCGTCGCCTCACCGAGGAGCGCCGACAGAAGGTTCGACTTCAGCGTGTCACGGTTCTTCTTCGCCTCGAAGAGATCTTTTCTGATGGTCGCGAGCATGGCCGTTCTCCGTGCAAACCGTTCGTCTCGTTTGTTCTACCGGCCGGGAAAAAGAGCGCAAGTTTTTTGCTCGTTCGCCTTCAAAAAGTCACACTACCTCCACCCGCATCCCGTCGTAGCCCGGTTCGACGCCGGCGGGGAGCGAGCGGGCGAGTTCGGTGTACTCGAAGCGGTGGTTCATGTGGGTGAGGATCGCACGGCGCGGTGCGAGGCGCGCAATGAGCGCGAGGACATCATCGAGTTTCATGTGCTTGTAGTGGTCGCGCCGAACGGTGCACGAGACTACGAGGAGGTCGAGGCCACGCAGTTTCTCCTCTTCGGCAGGATCGATGGCGCTGAGATCGGCGAGGAAAGCGCAGGCACCCGCCCGAAAACTCGCCACCTCGGTCTCTCCGTGGCGGTGACGGACGGGGATGAGCGTAAGGTCCCGGAAACGGACCGCCTCGTCGCCGACCGGCCGCGGATCGAGGAAGTTGACGGTGCTGTACTCGTTCTCGTCAAAGAGGTAGCGGAACCGCGTGCGGGTCGCCTCAAGCACCGAGGGGAGCGCAAAGCAGGGGATCGGCGCATGGTTACGGAACGAGAAGATGCGCAGGTCGTCTATGCCGGCGAGGTGGTCGCTGTGGGCATGGGTGAGCCAGAGGGCGTCGAGTTTCTGGATGCCGGCGGCGAGCAGTTGGAGGCGGATCTCGAACGGGGTATCCACCAACAAGGTGGTCTCCGCCGTTTCGAACAGAAGTGCAAAACGGGTGCGTCGGTTGCGCGGATCAGTGCTCGTGCAAACGGGACAGTCGCAGAGCAGTTGGGGCGTCCCCGTCGAAGATCCGGTACCGAGGAGGGTAAGGCGCATCATCCGAAGAACTTCCTGAAGATGCCAAACCGCTGTTTCTTCACAAGCGACTCTTCGTAGGATTCCACGAGTTTCTTCAGGCGCACCACCTCCGCCTCGAGTTCGGCGATGCGCCGGTCGCGCGGATCTTCCGCGGGCATTTCCACACGAGGTACTGCCGGTTCGGGTGCCGCTTCGGCTACCGGTGGTCGCTCCTCCGGGGGCTGTTCAGCGGCCGGAGCGGCCGGTTGCGGCGGCTCTTCGGCCGCAGGTTCAGGCATCGGGGCGACCTCTTGCACGATCGTTGTCGGCACCGGCTCATCAAGTTCAAAGAGTTTCTGGTATTCTCCCTCGGCGTTGCGGTGGATACACACGAGGAGGACGCCGCCGTACCGTCTGATGGAGTCGGCCACCTCATCATCGCGGTAGAGAAGAAGCGATTCTATCACGCGCTCGCCGCCTTCGGTACGGAAGCGGGTACGAAAATGCCATTGGCCGCGTGAAGGGTCATAGACGAACTTGTTGTCGAGAAAGTGTATCTGGGCGGGAATATCGTCGAAAACGAGAAAGAGTTTCGTCATCCGGTTCTCTTTGAACACCGCGACGGACCCAAACCGATCGAGAAGTCCCCGGAGCGGATGGGCATCTTCGGCCTTCGGGGTTTCGGCCACCGTCGTTCCGGAAGCGGTATCCGACGGCGCAGGCGCCGTAGGAGAAGCATCGGAAGGAGAAGCGGTCGTTTCCTCTGGCGCGCTGGTCGGGAACAGCGGCACCTGCTCGGGGCCAGTTTCTATCATTCGCCGCTTTCCATCGCCGCCGGGGCACAGGATACCGGCGAGCCGCTTGATGCTCGGCGTCGGATCGATGTTGTGGGAAAGGCAAAAGTTCTGGATGAGCGACTTCTTGTCCTTGAAAAAGCGATCGGCACCGGTCGGATCAAAAACGATACGGTTCTTCTGGATACGGTAATCGAGCACCCCCATGAGAAAGAGGAGGAGAGAACTCCTTCCCTCATCATCGGCAAGGAAATAGGGAAGCACCGATATCTCGGCGTCAAGGGTACGGAACCAGCGCTTGTGGAGCGGACTGGAGAGGCGTTTTTCCATCTCGAAGAATCCGAGCCGCCGTTCCCCGGGAGCACCGAAGACAAGCGACACCCGCGCTTCATAGCGTCGCACCATCGTCGAGCTGTCCACGATGGGGTCGAGCGAGCGTTTCACTTTCTCGATGTTTCCTGCCCGTATCGAGTGTTCGTCGAGGTAGATCGTCAGTCGGTCATCCATGGTTCATACCCCCCTATCGGCATAGAGGATGGTTCGGTTGCGCCCTTTCCGTTTCGCGGCATAAAGCGCCATATCGGCCTTTTCGATGAAGTCCTCTTCGTTCTTCACCTCGTCTTCGTGAAACGAGGCGATCCCTGCCGAGAGCGTCATTTGAAGACCGGAGAAACTCGTCTTTTCGCACTTCTCGCGTATCTTCTCGGCAGTATTGAACGCGCCGGCGGCTCCCGTCCCCGGGAGCAGAAGGGCGAACTCTTCGCCGCCGAGGCGTCCGATGTAGTCGGAGCCGCGCACATTGCCCTTGAGCAGTTTTCCCACCTGTCGCAAGACCGCGTCGCCCATGAGGTGTCCGTAGGTGTCGTTGATGTTCTTGAAGAAATCGAGGTCGATGATGACGAGGGAAAGCGGGAATCCGTAGCGGCGCGCCTTCTCGACCTCTTTGCGCAGGATACTCAGGAAGTGGCGACGAGTGGCAGCCTTCGTGAGCGAGTCGGTCGTCGCGATCTCGACCAGTTTCACATTCTCGAAGATAACGCCGATGCTGTCGGCGAGCATCTCGAGGAACTGTATCTCCTCTTCGATCAAAGATCCTTTCGAGAGCGCCCGCTCGAGGTAGAGATAGGCGCGTATCTCCCCCTGCAGGACCACCGGCACGGCGACGACGGTGTTGCGCTCGTTCTCCCCCGACAAGGGAGACAGTTCGGTATCGGTGAACATCGCGGGACCAGCGAGGAACTCTATCTTGGCGGTCTTCAGCATCCGCTGAACGACATCGCCTTTGAAACGGATCTCGTTGAGTTTGTAGACCTGCTGGGCGGCATCCTTGATGAGGTAGTCCACCTGCCGGCCGTCGTCGGATCGGAACACTATCGCGACGAGATCGGCGCCGAGCAGGTCAAGTATCCGCTTGACGACTATCTCCATGATGCGGCTCACCTCGGTCTTGCCCGAGATAGTCTTCACGATGTCGATGATATAGGCGTAGTTGCGGTTGCGGGCCCGAAGAAGTTCCGTTTGGTGCCGCGACTCCTCGAACCGGAGCCGGAGCCGAGAGAGAAGGTCTTCCGGAGAAGGCACCTCGTGCGGCGCGGCCAGCGCCCGTTCGACCTCGGCGAGGAGATTCTCCGACTCGCCGCTCTCGACGAAGAACGAAAGATCGCCGAAGAGCGCCATGAAGTGCCGTGTCTGCAGGACCGCCGCCTCGGTGCGTCCCTCTTCGAGAAGCCGGCGTGCGAGGTCGGGCATGAGTTTACGTTCACCGAGGAGACGCACTGTTTCGTAGCGATGGATGAGCCGAAAGAGCGGAACGATGCTCGATATCCTTTCCCGTTCGATCTGCTCGACGATGCGGAGAAAGTCCTCTTCGTACCCTTTCTTCGCCGCATAAACGGCTCGTGCGGTGAGGTAAATGAGACGGTACGTGTCCCCGGTCTCCGGTGCTCCGGAAAAAGCTGTTTCTATCTGTCGGGAAAGATCGAGGAAATACTCCCGATCGCCTTCGGACATCGCCTCGAGGAACAGGAGCGCGCACAGACCGCGGAGTCGACGCCGATCGTCGAGTGGCCGTCGATCGAGGAACCGCCGCAGCTTGCCGCCCGCCTCGCGCGCATATCCGCTCTCGCCCTTGAGGATGTAAAGATATATCTGGGCGGCATAGATGCCCACGAGATCGCTGTCGTGCTTTTCCCGAAATGAAAGTTCCTCGGCATTGAAGAGGAAATTCTCGGCGAGCGAGAAGTCGCCGGTCTGAACAGCGTATTCGCCGCGCGCGAAGTAGGCGAGTTTGAGGATCGTCGTCCCACATCCTTTGCGCGCGAACTCCATGGCACGGTCGAGGAACGAAGAAACCTCATGCCACCGGCCGAGCAGTTGGGCGCAGAGCGCAAGGTTGAGATAAGTGCGAGCGATGCGGAAGTGGTCGTAGGAGCCGATCGCGAGTTTGAGCGCCTGCTGGAGGATACGGTAGCCTCTCTCCGTCTGTCGGAACCGCTGGAGGAAGCGGAACGAGGCGGTGAGCGCGTCGATGAGGTAGGAAGGGCTCCGCAGTCCTTTGGCGCTCTCGATAAGACCATTGCGTGCTTTAAGGAGCGCCGGATAGTCATCGCGCCGTTCGTACATCGCCTCGTCGAACTCGAGCTCCCGGAGCAGGTAGCGCCGCTGGGGCGTGAAGAGACGGTCATGGCCTGCGGCAAGTAGTTTTCGCACTCGACGCAGGTGCGGCACCGCCTTGTGGTAGTCCTCTCCGCCCCGGATGGCGATGTAGGCGCGCAGGAACGAAACAAACGCGACGCGATCGGGAGTGTCCGCCGTGAATTTCGCCGCGAACGACAGCGCCCGCTGGACCTCCCCGTTCGCGACGAGCGCCCGCACGAGGAGATCGACGATGAGATCGTGCCGCCATGTCTGGAACGCCTCCTCCAATAGTGGTATCGCGCGATCGTAGAGGCCCAAGCGATAGAAGATCCGTCCGGCGAAGAGCGCTACCGCCGTCTTCTGTTTCATCGAAAGGATATAGGGATTGTCGCGCACGATGCCGAGCGCTTCGTCGAGGAACATCGCCGTGAGTTCGGTGTTGAGATGGAAGAAGGATCGGCTCGCCGAACGGAGATAGGAGCGGAGCGCCGTCGCCGGATCGCCGCCGCGCAGGAAGTGGTAGGCGGCGAAGGCGTGCGTGTTCACCTCTTCAAGAGAGTTCGCGGTAAGCAGATACTCGGCGTGGCGCCGGTGGTAACGCCGCCGCTCGTCGGCCGGCATTACCTGATAGACCATCGTCTGCAGGCGAGGGTGGACGATGCGTATCTTTCCGTTGCGGTACTCGCGGAGAAGGTAGTTTATCTTGAGAATGTCGAGGTTGTAGGCGAACTCGTCGTCGGTAAGCCGGTCGCCGATGACCATACGAAGCGCCTCGCGGGTCGTGAATTTGCGATAGATGGAAGCGACGCTCAGGATGAGCCGCTGTTTGTCGCTCAGCGAAGCGACCTTGCGGCGAAACAGGAAGTCGAGCGACTCGTGGGCGAGGATGTCGTGACGAAAAGAGATCCGTTCGCCGGTCTGCGCGATGAGCCCCATTTCCTGCAGAAGATGGAGGATCGATCGAAGCGTCTTGACGACGCCACCGCTCGTTCGGTAGGCCCACGGAAAGAGCTCTTCGTCGATCGCCTTGCGCGGCGTCCGGAACACCGATTCGATGAAGTCGCGCGTTTCGGCGGGAGAGAACGGCGAGAGCGTGATGCGGATGTTCGCCGGAAATTCGACGAGCGCCGTACCATTCTCGGTGGTCACGGCGAGCACCGTACATACGCGACGATAGCTCTCGGTGCGGGCGTAGAGTTCCTGAAAGACGGCAAGCGAGCGTTTGTCTATCTCGTGGAAGTTGTCCACGAGAAGGAGGATCGGTCGCTGTTTGGCCGCCATCTCGAGGATGTCGCCGCTAAGCGCCACGATACGGTGAAGGTCGCTCGCCGGTTCCGCGCTCTCGTCCCGCGGCGGAAGTGTCGCGTGCCGGAACTCGGGGTAGGCGCGGAAGTCGGGGAAATAGGCGGCGAGGAGACCACCCCATTTCATCGCTATCTGATACCGTATCTCCCGGTCTATTCCCTCCCAGAGGCCGTGGAGCATGTCGGCGACGAGGTTGTAGGTCTCGGTCGCCGAGACGGCGACGACCGTCACCTCGCGGAAGGCCATGCGGCACCGGATCTCCTCGAGGAACCGGCTCTTGCCGACACCCTGTTCTCCCTCGACGACGATGGTGGCGTCGATCTTCGTTGCGAGGAAGTTGTCTACGATGCCGGTAACGCGCGTCATCTCGGCGCGTCGCCCGATGAAGTCGGGATCGTGGATGACGACGCGGCGGAGCCGTTCCCCCTTTCGCACCGTGCGGTCGATCTTCAGGCGCGCCTCGAGGTCCTCGAGTTCGTTGAGGAGGGTGAGCGCATCGGGCGTCCGCTCCTCCGGATTGGGGGCAAGAAGCCGCCGGATGATACCCGCCATATCGCGATCGAATCCTTCTGGAAACGGTACCTTCGCCGGATCGAGCGCCTCGGCGGAAAGGATGCCGGGCGGCTCGGAGAACGGCGGCGTTCCGCAGAGTACCTCGTAGAATACAAGGCCCATACTATAGAGGTCGCTCCGAAAGCTGAAGGTGCCGCTCTGAAACACCTCCGGCGCGGCATAGCGCGCCGTCGCACCGGTATCGGTGAGGTGCATCATCCGGATCGAGGCAAGCCCGAAATCGAGTATCTTGACCGTGTCCTGCGGTGTCACCATGAGGTTCGATGGCTTGATGTCGCGGTGCACGATGTTGTAGTTATGGATGTCGACCAGACCGCGCGCAGCGAGCACGAACAGCCGGAGCACATCGGAAAGGCGCGATCCTTTGAGGGTCTCGAAGGTGCGCCCCTCCACATACTCCATCGTAAAGAAGGCCTCTTTCCCCTCTTCGTAGAAGTCGAACATCCGGACAACCTGCTCGCTCTTGACCGCACGGGCGAGAGAGAACTCGGCACGCAACCGCTTCTTCTCGGCCCGAGAGAGCATCCGCCGGTTCTTTACCCGCTTGAGCGCTATCGTCTCGCCGCGGTCGGTATCCTCGGCAAGCCACACCTCTCCCATTCCGCCGCTTCCAAGAAGGCGCACGAGCCTGAACCGCTCGAGAAGGATATGTCCCTCTTCCGTTTTTGCCATGCGAAAAGACAACCTCGACACCTGCGCCGCAGAGAATGATGATAGCCGTTAGAAGGCCAAAACTCAAGAAAAGAACAGGAGCTACCAAAGGTGAAGAGGATGGAGCCCATCGCTTCTAACTGATTATTCGTAAATCGTTCAAAGATTACTCACCGACCTTTCATCGTCCCCTAACAGAATGGCGGTAGCCCCTGCTCGCCCCGAAGAACGGGAGGGTCTTTCACAAAAAGGAAACAAGGTGCTCAACCATTTTTTTCAAAGGAGGAAATCCGCATGACGAAGAAACACTTGCTCACCGCGATCACGCTGACGGCCTTGTTGGGTCTCGTCGCGTGCGACAAGGACGACAACCAGACGGAGACCGACAACGCTGGCACCGGCGACACCGACACGCTCGTGGCCGACGATGCGGTCGAACCCACCGATGACTCGACCGAGCCGACCGACGATGCGGTCGAGCCGGCCGACGACACGACCGAACCGGCCGACGATGCGGTCGAAACCACCGACGATGCGGTTGAACCGACCGACGACACCGAGATCCCCGACGAAGACACGGTACAGAATCCCAACTGCCCCGAGCGCGAAGGCATTACGGAAGTCGGCGAGATGGATGGCATGAAAGTTTGCGAGATCGCTGGCGTTTTCACTGACGACCTCACGCTCGAGAGCAACAAGATCTGGGTGCTCAACGGCAGTGTCACCATCGGCGAGAACAGCGAAGACATGAATGCGACCATCAAGACGGCCACGCTCACGATCCAGCCGGGAACCCTCATCATGGGTGGCATGGGCGACCAGCGCGACTTCCTCGTGATCAACCGCGGGTCGAAGATCATCGCGGACGGGACCAAGGAAAAACCGATCCGCTTCACTTCGGTGAAGGACGACCCGGCTCCGGGCGACTGGGGCGGCCTCATGGTGAACGGATGGGCGCCGGTCAACTGCGGCGGCGCTTCCAACCCCTGCCAGCGGCAGGCCGAAACAGGCGTCGAGTGGTATGGCGGCGACAAGGCCGACGACAACAGCGGTATCCTCCGCTATGTCATCATCGAGTATTCCGGCTACCAAATAACTTCTGAGAAGGAGTTCAACGGACTCACCCTTCAGGGCGTCGGCAATGGCACGACGATCGAGTATGTCGTGGCTCGCCACATCTCCGATGACGGCATCGAGTTCTTCGGCGGCACCGTCAACGCGAAGTATCTCTATGTGGAAGATGCGGGCGACGACGGGCTCGACTGGACCTTCGGCTACAGCGGTAAGGTACAGTTCGCCATCGTGAAGCAGACCGCCACGACGGGCGATCGCGGCATGGAGTGCGATACCAATGACAAGAAGTACGACGACACGCCGGTCTCCACGCCGATCCTCAGCAACATCACCCTCCTCGGCGACAATGGCGAAGCGGGAAAGACCATCGGCATCAACCTCCGCCATGGATCGGGCGGCTTCATCCACAACACCGTCGTGAAGGGTTTCGTGGACGCCTGTCTCGACCTCGACGATGTGGCGTTCACCAACGCCGCCGCCGATCCGGCGAAACTGGCGATTACCCATACGCTTCTCGATTGCGTGAAACCGGTCAAGGAGAACGACGAAAAGGACGCCAACGGCAACCCGATCGACGATCCGTGGGATCTTTCCGACTGGTTCGATGCTCAAGAGGGCAACCTGACTGGCGATGCGAAACTGGACGGGTACATTCCGCAGAGCGGCAGTCCGCTCCTCGGCGCCGGCCAGACGCCAAACGATGCGTTCTTTACCGAGGTCGATTTCATCGGAGCGGTGAAAGACGCGGAAAGCGACTGGACCAAAGGCTGGGTCAATTAACCGTTGACCATAAGGTAGTATCGGGGGATGTCCCAGCGGCATCCCCCTTTTTTTGCGGAGGCGGATCGTGTTACGAAGCGATAAAACGGCAGTTAGGACAATCCTCGTCTCTCTGCTAGTGTTCGGTGTGCTTTCCCTTAACGCCGACTCGCTCGCCGTGTTGGCGGAGGAGCTCATACGGCTCAGGACCGAGGTGGAAACGAAGAACGCCGAGGTTGAGAGCCGCAAGCAGGAACTGCGGAGCCGCCTCAAGACACTCGCGATGCAGAAGGCGGAGATCGAAGCGGCGATACAGAAGGAGACGCTCCGGATCAAGCAGGCACAGGTAGCGCTCTCCCGGAAACAGGCAGAAGCTTCGAAAGAGTCTTTCGACCAGCAAAAACTTATCCCGGTTATCGAGAAGGCAATCACGGGAGCCGTCGCAGTGGTCGAAAAAGGGGTTCCCTTTAAACGAAAGGAGCGGCTCGCCGAACTGAACGATCTCAAAACACAGGTCGCCACCGGCGCCGTCAGCCCTTTTACGGCGATTGCCCGCCTCTGGTCGTTCTACGAGGATGAATACCGTATGACGAAGGAAAACGGTATCTTCCGACAATCCATCGTGGTGAACGGCGAAGAGAAACTCGCCGACATTGCCCGTCTGGGTACCGTCATGATGTACTTCCGCCTTCCCGACAGCACCGTCGGCAGCGTGGTACGGCACGGCGACCAGTGGGAGTACCGCATCGAAGAGGACAAGAAGCAGAGGGAACGGGTCGTTCTGCTCTTCGACGCGCTCAAGAAGCAGATACGCACCGGCTATTTCGAACTGCCGAATGTCCTTCCGCCGCTGGAGAAATAAGATGAAGACGATCGCGATCTTTCTTTCCTTGGCCTTTCTTTCGCTTTCGCTCGCGGCTCAACAGAAGGAGTCCCGGCCAAGCACCGAGATAGAACAGGCCTACAAAAAGGAGTTCGCCTTCCTCGAGGCCGAAAAGAAGGCGCTCACCCGCCGGCTCGAAGAGCTTGAACACGAATCGCAAAAAAGCATCGGGGAAGCAGAGCGTGAGATAGGCGCGCTGCAGGACAAACTGCTCGAACTCACCATGCAAGCCGAGAAACTCAACGAACTCCTTTTCGAGGCGGAGCGTAAAGAGACGGCCCAGAGCGACAACCTCGAGCGCCTCGACACGACGATCGCGCAGTCCGAAGCGCTTCTTGAAAAATTCGATCGCAAGATACCTGACCGCACCGAGGGAGGAACGGTGACGATTGTCGAACAGCTCGATTTCGTCTTCTCGAACGCCGCCCAGATCCTCGCCGATTTGGCGACGGTGCGTCCCGAGCAGGGAGAGTTTTTCCTTGAAAACGGGACCAAGGTCTCGGGGACCATCGTCCGGGTGGGTAACATCGCCGCCTACGGGATCGCTGATGCGGGCGCCGGCATGCTCGCGCCGGCGGGCGACGGGAAACTCTCGCTCTGGCCGGTTCCCTCCGCCGACACGGCCCGTGCCATCCTGAGGGGTGAAACACCGGATCCGATACGGATCTTCGTCTACGAGACGACCGAAAAACGGGTAGAATCGGAAAAGAAGAAGTCGTTCGCCGAATACACCACAAGCGGCGGCTCGCTCGCATGGGTCATCGTCGCAGTCGGCATCGTGGCGTTCCTCCTCAGCATCGCTCGCGCCATCTTTCTGCGCCGCTCATCCACGAGCACCGCGGCTCTGTTGAAACAGATCGATCCGCTCGTACGGGCGGGGAAGATAGAGGAGGCGCTCTCTCTATGCAAACAGAGCTCCGGAGCTACGGCCCGCGTGATGGCGGCGGCGCTTCGCAATATCGAACGGGAGAAGGAGCACCTCGAGGACATCATCTCCGAAGCGATACTCCACGAGAACAGTTACCTCGACCGGTTCGGACAAGTCATCCTCGTGCTCGCCGCAGTCGCACCGCTGCTCGGACTGCTCGGGACGGTGACCGGCATGATCGAGACCTTCGATGTCATCACCGAATATGGCAATAGCGATCCCAAAATGCTTTCGAGCGGCATCTCGGTGGCGCTCATCACGACACAGTACGGCCTCTATGTCGCGATCCCGACGCTCTTCATCGGCAACCTGCTCAACGGCTGGGCCGAAGAGATAAAGGACGACATGGAACAGGCGGCGCTCCGCATCACCAATCTGTTCCGAAGCCGCACGGCGGGGGAGTGATCGGCGATGGTCGAACTCGGCACGCTTCTCGATCGTATCCTCTTCTACATCGAGCAGGGAGGGTTCATCATGTATCCGCTCGCCCTCTCGACTTTTTTTCTCTGGTACGGACTCGGCTACCGCTATTCGGTGCTCCAGCGCGGCAACCGCCGGAGCGTCCGGGTGCTCGTCGAGCGCTACCGGGCCGGCTACGATCGGAAACCGGAAGGTATCGTTGACGAGGCGATCGTGCGCGGCATCGAGATCGTCGAACGATGCCGGCCCGGCGAAGCGCGCGACCTTCTCGACGAGGCGTTCATCCCCTACGAGCGACGGCTCAAGAAGTTCTCGGTGATGGTGAACACCATCGTCATCGTCGCGCCGCTCATGGGTCTGCTCGGGACGGTGACCGGCATGATCGAAACCTTTGATTCGCTCGCCGACCGGTCGCTCTTCTCTCAGTCGGGCGGCATCGCCGGCGGTATCGCGCAGGCGCTGTTCACGACCCAGATGGGGCTCGTCGTCGCGATACCGGGACTCGTGGTGGGGCGCATCCTCGACCGGCGCGCCCGGACCATCCGGAGGGAACTGTTCCAGATAAAAGACCTGCTCTGCGGTACCGAAAAATCGAACCACGAACCGGCGGGAGGCTCCTCATGAGATACCGGGAACCGAAAGAGGCGCAAGGGATAGACATATCGCCTCTCATCGATATGGTCTTCATCCTGCTCATCTTCTTCATGGTGAGCACCACCTTCACGAAGGACATGAAGGTGGACATCGAGCGCCCGAGCGCCGCCAGCTCTCAGAACGCCTCGACCAAGGCGATCCGCGTCTACATAGACCGCAACGGCGATACCTACATAGACGATCAGCCGGTCCGCATCTGGACGATCCAAAACCGCGTCCGCGACTTCATCAAGAGCGGCGTCTCCTCGACGGTGCTCGTAATCACCGACCGATTCGTCCCTTCCGAGCGGCTCATCGAGGTGATCGATCAGTGTAAACTCGCCGGCGCCAAGGAGGTCGGCGTCGCTACCAACAAGGAAGCGGGATCTCGATGATGCGATACCTCTTCCGCAACCGACATGTCGCAACCGCCGCCGCGTGGATGGTCGTCGGAAGCACCGTCATCTTCACCGTTGTCATCCTCATGAACCAGCCGGTCGCCAAGAAAGAGGAAGCGGCCGCTCCGTCCGCTACCGTCATGGAGGTGAAAAAAGAGCCGAAGAAGAAGGAGCGGAAGGTCGAACGACCGCCACAACAGAAACGACAGGCACCCGCCCGGGCACCGCTCGCGCCGCTTCCCTCCATCGGGACCGGACTGTCGGGAAGCGACTTCGGCATTCCCCAGTTCCAGATAACGGCCGACCTTTCCCGCACTGTCGGAGACAAACTGCTCGGCGATCTGTCGAACATCGTGATGACCGACGAGGCGGTTGACACGCCACCGCGCCCCACGACACGCACCCCCATCGAATATCCGCCGCGTGCCCGGGCGAAGGGGATCACCGGCTATGTCCTCTTCAATCTGCTTATCTCGCCCTCCGGCGAGGTGGAATCGGCCCAGATACTCGAATCGGTGCCACCGGGGGTATTCGACGAGGTTGCGCTCGCCTCCATTCGGCAGTGGCGATTCGAACCGGCGGTCTATCAGGGAAAGAGCGTCAAGGTGTGGGCCAAGCAAAAGATATCGTTCAATCTCAACTAGAGGAATCGGCGATGACACGACCGTTCATGCTCTTTCTCCTTCTCGTAGCGGTTTGCGGTACCGCCGACGCCGCGAAGAAAGGAAAAACGGAAGAGGTCGAGGTGGATCATGTCGCCCTTGCGGCGCTCCTCATCAAGGACGGCTTCTACGATCGCGCCGAAACAGTGCTCCGCAATGTGGATACGACGAAAAAAGGGGTAGATCTCGCTCGCTACCACACGCTCCGCGGCCTTGTCTTCCTCCAGAAGTCGCTCTTCGTCGAAGCGCGCGATAGTTTTCGGAGCGCCATCGCGGCCGGTCAGAAAGAACCGATCGTCCATGTCTATATCGCACAGGCCTCTTACGGACTCAAGGACTGGAAAGCAACGATCGCGGCGATCCGCGCCGCAGGCGCATCTGCCGAAGAACTACCGGCGACTTATGCGATGCTCGCTCAGGCACACTGGAACCTCGGCGAACGGGAGGCGGCCTGGCAGGCGCTTTCCCGAGGCGAGAAACGACACCCGAATTACAGTGATCTTACGCGGCAGAAGTTCTTCTACCTCATGGAACTCGGTCTCTATCAGAGCGCTGCGGAAGAGGGGGAACGGTATCTCGCCAAACGGGGAGGCGACGTAAGTGACCACCTGCTCATCGGCGCGGCGCTCCGCCAGAGCCGTCAGTACGACAAGGCGCTTCGCTTCCTCGAAATGGCGCGCGTCCGCTTCCCCGACAACGAGCCGGTGATGCTCGAACTTGCCCGCACCTACCTCGAGACCGGGAGTGTGCTCACCGCGGCACAGATGTTCGAACAGGCTTCTTACCGGGACACCAAGTTCGTCGCCGACGCCGCCGAACTCTACCGACGCGCCAAGAAACACTACCGGGCGCTCCATCTCAACACGCTCATTCCCGATCGCAAGGAGCGTCTCAAACAGAAACTCGCGATCTATCTCGAAACGGAACAGTACGAACTCATCGCCGCGATGGGAAGCGACCTTCTGCGGGTCGGCCTTCTCGACGACGATGAGATCCGCTACGCGCTCGCCTACGGTTACTTTCAGACCG
Source organism: uncultured Spirochaetales bacterium (assembly GCA_964415795.1). Classification (GTDB taxonomy): domain Bacteria; phylum UBP6; class UBA1177; order UBA1177; family JAKLFG01; genus CALITV01. Next base: position 202,655 of record CAYQBN010000001.1, read on the forward strand.
GCGCATTCCGGCGCGCCGAACAGGAACTGGCGAGGATACAGAAGCCGGAGGTGTTTCGCCGTGCCGCCGAACTGCGCCGCGAGATGGAACGGTGCAAAAGCGAGCCGGCGCACTGTGGAAATCGTTAGCAACGGAGCGGAACAGTGATGCATATGAGATCGTTCCTCGTTCTTGTCGTCGCGTTCCTGCTCCCGATAACCGCGCTCCCCGCCGCACCGGAGGAGCATCCCGACACAGCCGAGGAATCAGGAACGATGTCCGTTCCGGAAGACAGGTCTCCCGATCTCCGGGGAACCTTGCGGCTTCTCGCCTTCCGCGACGGCATACCTGTGGAGGGTCTTACCGTCCACATCGACGGTCTCTTCACCGCTCAAACGAGCAGCGATGGCGCGATCGATCTCTCCTTCGACGAAGGGATGCACACGATCCAGATACTCGCCGACGCGAACCGGGTTCTTGCCGAATTCACCATCCCCGTCGTCACCGAACGGATAACGCAGATCATCGTAACGCTCTACGGCGACGGGCGCGATCCGGAACTCGATCTCGAACTCCCCGAGATGCCCGACCGGCCGATCGCCGCCTCTTCCTCTGCGACACAGGATGAGCGGCCGCGCGCTAAAGGAAAACTCGCGGGGAGAGTGCTCTCGGCAGAGAAAAAGGAGCCCATCCCGAATGCCCGTATCTTCGTCCGAGGAACAACGCTTGATATTGCTACCGATGAAAAAGGATCCTTCTCTGCAGAACTCTTCGAGGGAACCTATTCGATCTCGGTGATCCATCCCAAATTCTCGACGAGGACCGTCGACAATATCGAGATCCTGCCCGGGCTTACCACCGAACAAATCATAGAACTCTCGCCGGTATCCCTCGAACTCGAGGAATATGTGGTCCTCGCGCCCCACATCGAAGGCGGCATCGCTTCGCTCATGCAGGAAAAGAAGGAGGTCTCGACGGTCGCCGATGTCATTGGGGCCGAACAAATGGCGAAGTCCGGCGACTCCGATGCCGCCGCTGCGCTCAAGCGGGTCACTGGCCTCACGGTGGTCGGCGGCAAGTATGTCTATGTCCGCGGTCTCGGCGAACGCTACTCTTGCACACTCCTCAACGGATCGCTCCTTCCCTCGCCCGAGACCGAGCGTCGGGTGATTCCGCTCGACATCTTTCCGACCGGCATCCTCGAGAGCATGGTCATCACCAAGACCTTCTCACCCGACCTCCCCGCCGAATTCGGCGGCGGCGCGGTGCTCCTCCGTACCCGCGGCATCCCCACCGAGATGTTCTTCAAAGCGGGCATATCGCTCGGCTACGCCGTCGGCGACACCTTCACCCACGGCTACTTCTACCGGGGCGGCGCGACCGACTGGCTCGGCTTCGACGATGGTACCCGCGCGCTTCCCAAGATCATCCGCGATCAGGGGGAAAAGAAACTGGTCGAAAAGACCGCCTTCCAGACCGAAGGGTTCACCGCCGAGGACATCGAGAAATTCGGCGAAGCGATGCCCAACATCTGGGGCGTGCGCCCTGAAGTCATTCCCCCGACCGTCGGCCTTTCGCTCATGGGCGGCGACCGCTTCAAGTTCGGTGAACATGCCGTGGGAGTCCTTGCCTCCTTTTCTTACACCCATGACACCGGTAGCGTCACCAAAACGAAATCATCCTTCGCGCAGGGCGCCGAAGGCGAACTGGTTCTCGAACGACGCCTGCGCTACGACATCGCCAACACGAATGTGAAGATGGGCGGCATCCTCGACCTCGGCTACTTCATCGGCGACGCCCACAAGATCGGATCAACGACGCTCCTCATCCGAACGACCGACGACAATGCTGCCGTCGCCGAAGGATTCAACCGCGAAACGGCCGACGACATCCGCATCACCCAGCTCGGCTGGGTAGAGCAGATGCTCCTTACCGAACAGGTACACGGATCGCATACCTTCTCGCTCGCGCCGGACTACTGGAAACTGCGCCCTGAGTACCGCTACACCTTCTCGATCGGCACCCGTTACGAGCCTGACCGCCGCATGACTCGCTACGATCATACTGCAGACGAAGAAGGCAACAATCTCTGGATACTCACTCCCGCGACGCTCAGCAACGAACGGCTCTACAGCGACCTTGTCGACAACAACCACGAAGTCGGCGCCGACATCGGTCTCGAGTTCCCGCTCTGGCTCGACCTTACCGGCCGTTTCAAGCAGGGATTCTCGTTCTTCCACAAAGAGCGCGAAGTGAACACCCGACGCTTTCAGTTCGGCAAGGGACCGAAAGACCCGGCGATCCGTTCGCTTCCGCCGGAAGAACTCTTCTCTCCTGAACGCATCGGCTCCGAGAAAGATCAGTTCGTTCTGCGCGAGGTGACCCGTGAATCGGACAACTACTCGGCGGGACAAGACCTCTGGGCCTACTATTTTCTCTTCGACCTCCCACTCATTGAAGAGGTGAAACTGCTTTCGGGACTCCGCTACGAAAACTCGTACCAGCATGTTTCAACCTATGAACTCTACAAAGAGAATCCACAGGTCATCGAGTCGAAACTGCACACGAAGAACGACATCCTTCCCGCCGCGATACTCACCTATGAATTCCTCAAGGATCTCCCCCTCATAGACTCGATGCAGGTCCGCACCGGATTCGGCATCACGGTGTCGCGCCCCGACTTCCGCGAGCTCTCGCCGATCACCTCGAGCGAGGTCGAACAGAGCGGCGAGACGCAGGGAAATCCTGATCTCAAGCGGGCGCTCATCTACAACTACGATCTCCGCTGGGAGTGGTACCTCTCCTCTGACGAGAGCCTTTCGCTCGGCTTTTTCTACAAGCACTTCAAGAAGCCGATAGAGACCATCTACCTTCCCGGTTCGGCCGATTCGCGCACCTTCCAGAACGCCCGGAGCGCCCGCAACTACGGCTTTGAACTCGAGTGGCGCAAGAACCTTGGCTTCATTGCCGAAGCGCTCGAAGACCTCTCTTTCTCCGGAAACCTTTCCTACATCAACAGCACGATCCTCGTCTCCAACCAGAAGAAACGGCCCCTCCAAGGACAATCGCCGTTTGTCATCAACCTCCTGTTCGGCTACGACAACATCGAGTGGGGGACAAGCATCTCGCTCCTCTACAATGTCTTCGGCAAGCGCATCCTCATCGTTGGCGACTCGGGCGGTCCTGACACCTACGAACAACCGTTCCACCAGCTCGACCTCGTCGCTTCCCAAAAGCTCGACCTTGGTTTCAAGATAGGGCTCAAGTTCAAGAACATCCTCGATCTGCCGGCAACGGTGACCAAAGGCGACAAGATCATCGAAAAGTACCCGAAAGGGCGGGAAATAGGGCTCTCCCTTTCATGGGATTACTGAAAAAAGGAGGAAAGATATGATCCGATGGATTCTCCTTACCCTCGCGCTGAGCGTGCTGTGGGGATGTGGCAATTCGGACCTGCGCACGCTCAAGAAGATGGGGTACGAACCGAGCCCCGCCGGGTTTGTGCAATCGCTCCGCGAAAAGAACGGCGAGGCGGCCCGGCTGTTCATTAGAGCCGGATTCGACGTCAACACCCGGGATGAGGTAGGACGCAGCGTGCTTGCCTACGCCGCCATGGCAGGCGATCGCGAACTTGTCGAAATGCTCCTCGATCGTGGCGCCGTAATCGACGCGATGGACCGCGACGGTCAAACACCGCTCATGGCGGCGATAATCGCCAAACAGGACGACATCGCACGGCTTCTCGTGAAACGGGGCGCCTCGGTAAACCCCAAAACGCCGTCTGGACTTACCCCTCTCATGCTCGCCTGCAACATCGGGCGGAAGGACAATCCGCTTCTCGTCGACTTTCTCGTCGAAAAAGGCGCCGATGTGAACGCTCGCGACGCGATGGGACGCACTCCGCTCATGTATGCCGTCGGCAAGATACGGAAACGGAGCACGGAGATCCTCGTGAAAGCCGGCGCCGATGTGAATGCCCGCGACAACGAGGGACGGCATGTGCTCTTCTATCTCACCGGCGAAGGAGAGCGGGCGGCACGCGATGAAATTGTCGCCTTTCTCAAACAGAAAGGCACCCGCGATGACAAAACACAAACGGAACAAAAACAGAAATAGGGAGAAACCAATGGTCGTCGATCCGATACGCGTTCTATTCGTCTGTACCCACAACTCGGCGCGCAGTCAGATGGCCGAAGCGTTCCTCAACCATCTTTCTGATGGCTACGCAATCGCCGAGAGCGCCGGCTTCGAGCCGGGAGCCCTCAATCCCTACGCCGTGAAGGTGATGGCCGAGGTGGGGATAGACATCTCGAAGAACCAGACCAAGTCGGTGTTCGACCTCTTCAAGGAGGGACGTCTTTATTCGTATGTCATCACCGTCTGCTCGCCGAGCATCGCCGAGAAGTGCCCGATCTTCCCCGGCTTCGCCAAGCGACTCCACTGGTACTTTCCCGACCCCGCTTCGTTCGAGGGAACCGAGGAGGAGATACTCGAAAAAACGCGCCGGGTCCGCGACATGATACGCGACGGCGTCGAAGAGTTCGTCAAAACGATCAAGGTGCATGGGGAGGTGTGACATGTGGTACGACCGGATCGTCATTGGCATCTATGCAACAGCGGTGCTTTTCTTTGCCGGCACCGTCACCCTCGCGGCAACCGATGCGGTGAGCGGCGCGACCAAGAAGACGCCGGTCGTTCTCCCGAAAGACGGCGCCACCTACACGGTGATCGGCGAGGTGTGGGGAATCCGCAACTTCGTCGTCCGCTACCATCCACGCCTCTACCGCGGCGGACAGATAGAATCGGAAAAGGCGATCGAGTTCCTCAAACACCGCGAAATAAAGACCGTCTTTTCGGTCACCCCCGACGACACCGAGCGCAAGGTGCTCAAAGAGGCGGGTATCGATCTCGTCGAGATACCCTTTGAAAAAAGCGGTGTCCCGCCCGAGGCGTTCGACCGTTTTCTCACCGAGGTGCAGAAACGGCCCGGCCCCTTCTATGTCCACTGCCTCGGCGGCAAACAGCGGGGTGGCATCCTCTCGGCCGCCTACCGCGTCGTAGTCGAGAAATTCACGCTCGAACAGGCGCTCGCCGAATTTCTCGCCCTCGGCGGCGATGAAAAAATAGATACTGGGCTCATCGCCTCGCTCAAAGAGTATCTCGCGAAGAGTGCCGGTCAGAAAAAATAGCCGGCTGTCTTGCCGTGTCTTTCGAAAAAAGAACTCTATAGTTCGATGCCCGTTCGTGCGGAGGGAGAGATGAAGGTCACGATGTTCCTTGCGCCATTTTTCATGTTCCTCGCCTGCTCTTCGCCGACCGGGAAAGCACTCGTTGATGCGGCGGCGACCGGCGATGAGGCAACCATCGGCGATGAAGTGGTGATCGAAGAAAACGACTTCAGCGACCACGGGGACGAACCGCCCGAAGAAGGGAATCTCTCCGAGGACGAACCGTTCCTTCCCGACGGGATCGTCGCCGACGAACTTCCCGAAGGGGACACTTTCCTTCCCGACGACGATACGGCCGCGGTCAAAGAGTGCGTCGAGAACAACAGCCCTGAAGCGGTAGCAGCGCGTGACGGATTCATCGAGGTCTGCGCCATCCCGCTCAAATATCCTCTCTCGGTATGCGGCGACGGATCGCCGTATAAGTTCACCTATCGGCCCGCGAAGGGAACCTCGCAGGGGCTGCTCCTCTACTTCCGCGGAGGCGGCTACTGCACCGATTACCTCTCCTGCTGGGGGAAAGACGGAAAAGGGGGCAGCGGACGACGCGTCGCGACGATGGGGAACGATCTCAACACCGCGCCGGCGGTACTGCCCCAGACAGGGGAGACGATCGGCATCTTTTCCCTGAACGAGACGCTCAATCCGCTCCGCGATTACGATCAGGTGCACCTCTCCTACTGCACCGGCGACGCGGGATTACGCAGCGAAATGGTGGTGCTCGAACGGCCGGCCGACGCGGACGCCGACGCCCCCGAAAGCATCGCGACCTACTTTCACGGCCAATACAACCTGCTCTTCGCCCTCGACAAGGCACAGGATCTCTTCCCGAACCCCGCCCGCATCGTCATGTTCGGTTCGAGCGCCGGATCCTATGCGGCGCTCAGCGCGGTGCCGATGGTCGATGCGCGGTGGAGCGACCCGCAGATACCGATAACCTACTTCAGCGAAGGAGGCATGGGGGTCGGCATGGCCCCGATAGATCAGGCAGCGCTCGACACGATAACCGCCTATGACGGGACAGGAGGGGCGCGTCTCATCCGGTTCGCCCAGTTCAGTTTCATCAGCGACGAGATGCAGAGAGGTTTCGCGCCGGCCGCCTATCAGGATCCGGCCACCTTCCAGAACGGGATGCGGGATCTTTTCGAGGCGCGCGCCGCCGCAAGCCCCGGCAATTACCGCTATTTCTCCCTAGACGGCACCTGTCACACCCTCGCGCAGAATGTCGGGCTCTTTCAGCAGTTCACGAACGCATCGGGCTCGTGGAAGCCGGTCATCCCGGCGGTCAAGCCGAATCCCGACCTCGCGCAGAACGGCATCAACCTCGTCGACTGGATGACCGCCGTGTTCACGGAAAACCCCTTCGACCAGTCGCCGGAGAACATCGCGGGCGACTTTACGACCATCGCCACGACTTGCCCCGTTCCGACCGGCGGGATGTAAGGCGATACGCCGGACGCTTCATGCCTTGCCCGACGCAACGCCGGCCGAACCGGCGGTGATGCGGTGATCGCTGGAGGAAAAAATATCTACGGGAGCGCGTGAGCGGTGAAGAACTCCCACATTGCCTCGTTGGCGTCGATATCTTTGGTCGGCACATCGGCCACCTCGGTGATTGGTTCGTCATTGCTCTAACCAATCATATCGAGTCAGTCACCTTCAGTCCAACCAATGTGTCGGCGGCCACGGCGAAGAGATGTTCATCAGAGATCCGAAGGCCTTGACCATTTTGCGGAAAGAACGAGAACGACGATAGGCCTGCGCAAGATCAAACTGCCTGGTAAACCGAGGCTGATCAACGACCGGATCATAAGAGAAACCTTGCCGCATATATCCCTCTAAAGCACTTTTCGCATCTCTGCGACTTTCAGGATCCAAAGGGGGAACCGCATTTTCATCGATGCCATAGTGCCCCCGAAGAGATTCTATTGCCGATAAAAACCAAGTCTCATATTCACGATAAGCAAGCACAACCTCACAGGGAATAGGAGCCGCGGCTTCCTGTGCCCATGTTCGTATAGTTGGCGCCAGTTCTTTAGGGCAATAGTCTTCTGAGTCAAAGAGTAACAATATTGATCCACAATCAGGCTGAAGACAAGCGAGGCGAACTGCCTTTTCAACTCCATCTTTTTTCATTAAGTCAGAATAGTGTCTCCGCAATGGCCGTCCAATCTTTAGATAAAACTCCCCCGCCGCTTGACATAAGCGACGCAAAAGAAGAGGAACCGCCTCTACTTCACCATGCCCTTCAACAATCGGATAAAGAGTACTCATATGTGACTATCGAAAAGAGAAGTCTGTCGCGGAGACAATTCGTCTTGGAACAAATCAGCCGAAGAAAGCGCATTGGATCTCAACAGTTCTCCTGCCCCCATGAGATGGTTTTGCATCGCCTTTCGGGAAGACTCCGAAAGGGCAGAGATATACGAAGAGCCTTTTTCCCAAGTTACGATGCGAAGGTGTCTGTCCTTTATCCAACGAGCATCGAGAACCTCCGGGCTATGCGTCGTCACGACCACCTGCATTATTTGTGAAGCACGACGAATAACATCGAGAATTGCATCCAATGCACCGGGATGAATGGTCGCTTCAGGCTCTTCAATGACCAACACAGAAGGAGGAGGCACTTGGAACACCGCCATCAGAAGACCAAACGCTCGCAAGGTTCCATCAGACATATTGAACCCTTCGAAAGGGATCTTCTTCCCCTCCTCCCACTCTTGAGTGAATTCCAGCGATACCTTGTTCCCGTGTCTTTTCGTTTTTACGGCAGTCGTGTAGGGAACAATCTTTTCGAGAAACGAAAGAATCTTTTCCCTCGTCTCCTTGGAACTTTTCGACAACTCTTGCCAAACGCTCGCGGCATTGCTTCCGTCGGATCTCAGAGATGTACCACTGTCAGGATCTTGCATGGTGCGTAAGGTGGCAGGCTCTATCGAATATCTCCTCATAGAAAGCAATGTCTTGAGAACCGGAGCAAACCGTTCGTCTCCCCCGACAACCGGCAATACAAGAGCCGACGGTTCTACAGAAGGCTTCAGATCGGTGTTGCCGCTGAATTCTTTGCCCCTATCATAGTAAAAGTCTCTACCATCGGTAAGACGCACCCTGCAAAATTCTCGGAGCACCTCAAATCCGTGATTAGGTAATGCTCTTATTTCAAAAGAGAACTGCGCTCGTTGAACCGATCCATTAAGTTGACCAAAAACAAAACAGAAACCCATATTAGGCGGATAACTGCGCGGCGCTTTGCGAGTTCTCACGGAGGCGATACCTCCTCTCCTGTCAAAAACAGCCTGCAAAGGAGAACTCATCGCATCGGCAACAAAGCTGAATATTTCTGCAAAATTAGTTTTTCCCGCCCCATTCCTCCCCACCAGAAAAAGAGGGTTATCAAAATCTATGACCGCAGAGGAAAAACTACGAAAACCTTTTACTATGAGTTTTTCAATCTTTAGAAGGTGTTTCATACCTTTCTCCCGCGCCTAATCTTCTCTACGATATCCTCCTTAGGGAAAAAGAGCAATAGCAGAAAAAAACAAAAAACGCTTTTACCGTATGAACGGATCCTGAACCACCCAGCGGCCATCGGCGTGTTCGGTCGCCGCCTTAGTGACGAGCGGCTTTTTGCGGTCAATGAGGAGCCGCAGGCCGGTCGTGTCCATAAGAAAACTGACATCGCCGTCGGAATCGCCGGCGCCGAACCGGGGCCGCTTGTCAGGATCGGGGTTCGGCAGGAACGGGTCGCCCTCTCCCATGCCAAAGATGAATTTGTTTATCCAGCACCGTTTTCCGTCGCGGAAGGTGATGGCGCGATTCTCACCGTCCCGTATCGGACCGCAGCCGACAAGGTCATAGGTGAGTTTCCCGTCGGGACCGATGACATTCTCGATACCGATGACCCGCTCGGGTGGGATGCCGACCTTTTCGGCACACGGTTCGATGATGTACTTGGGCGTTGCCGAAACGACCCACACTTCGAATCCGCTCTTTTCGAGCGCTTTGATGAGATCGGCGATTTGTGGATAGATGCGGATGAAATCGGGTACCACGACATCACCGACGCGACGCGTCGCGCCGATGGGGTTTTTCATCTGTTCTTCGAATATCTCGCGCGCCGCCTGTCGTATCTCGTCGGGGGTGTTCCCGGCGAGCAGGTGGGCGAGCCACGCATAAGCCGGTTCGGTGATCCTCTCGTCGTGACCGGCAAAGGCCGGCGTGCCGTCGGGCGTCGTCTGGAGGTGGTAGAGGCGAAAGATGAGTGCAGGCGTCGCTCCTTTTTTGAGCACTTGTATTGCCGCCTCGGTGAGATAGGGACTGGTCCGACGCCAGTCGGCGAGGGTTCGTATCATCCCGCGGTCGAGCAGGCCGATGAACGCGGCATCGCCGATGTCGTTCTTGATGACGGTGTTGTCCCAGTCGAACACTGCCACTTTGCGGCCCGGACGCTTCGCCTCGGCGGTGAGAAAGGCGATAAGCGCCGCGTGGTTCTTCGGGTCCCATCCGTCGGGGTTGAGCATGGACTCCTCTCCTTTAATACGAGCCTGACAACACGGAGAGAATAGAAGGTTCTCGAGCTGATGGCAAATTCTTACGAAAAAGGATTCTAGAACGACTCCCTCACGGTCTGACCCACCGAAACAAAAAAAACGATCAACAAAACCACTGCAGTTCCGATCGCCCCGAGCGCCACTTTCATGATAACCTCCATTCACGAGCTACGATCCTATCATGGCTTCGTTATGTCAGGATACGGTAAAGGGCGGGTGAAACGATCATGAAAACAGAAGTGTTACTTCTGTATCTGGAAGGTGTCGATGAAGCCCATCGAGGCGCCGGTATCGCTGTTGAGTTCCACCGCCCGGAAGCTGAGGTGTGCGCCGTCGATGGTGACCGCAACATAGTGAATCGCCGCCTTGGTCACCTTGACCTTGTCGGTCGTCTTCACATCGTAGAGAGTCGCACCGGCACCGGCGGTGACGATGTAGTTGACTCCATCGGCCTCCGTCGGCTGCTTCACATCTCCCTTAAGCGGCACCGAGCGCTGGTAATAGTGGTCATGACCATTGAAAACCATTGTGACGCCATACTGATCGAAGACGGGTGCCCATACCGCTTTGAGATCGCTGTTGAAACTGCCGCCGTGCGTAAGGTCGGTCGTTTCGCTGTAGATGGGGCGATGATGCGTGACGAAGCGCCACACGGCATCGGGGAACCACTGGCTAAACACCTGATGCATGAACTGGGTTTGCTGGTCCTTGATAGAACCGTCCTTCATGAGGGCGCCGGTGCAGGCGGTGCCATAGGTGCCCCACAGCCCTGCGCCGTTCCAGCAATCGTTGATGTTGACGAACACCGCGTTACCGTAGCGGATAGCGAACCAGTGCTCATTGCCCGGCATCGCGAACTGGGCGAAATAGTTCACCGCCGACTGTTCATGATTTCCGACCACTGAGAGGATCGGCACGCTGCGCATCCATTCTTCGGCCTGCTCGAAGACATCGAACCACTGACTCTGGGTGGTTCCTTCACTCACCCAGTCACCACCGAAACTAATGAACACCGGATCCTCGTTCTCGATCGCTGCCCTGATGGTCCGGGCGAGCCGGTCGGGGGCGCCGCGGCTGTCGCCCATCGCGACGAAGGTGAACGGCGGAGCCGGTTTGCGCGGATCGGGGGCCGTGCGGAAGTGCGATACCGGCGAGAGGTGATCAGGATCACCGACCCGATAGTAGTAGGTCGTCCCCGGCGTAAGTCCGCAGAGTTCGGCAACATGAACCGTTTTTCGGGCACTGTCGTAGGGAAGTACCCACGCCGCCCCTTCCATCGAACCGGTGTTGCTGGGGCCGGTCTCAACGCAATTCTGCGTCATTGCCTCGTCGGTGCAAGCTTTCGCGTAGGTCATCTTTGTCATCGAGCCGGCCGAGGAATCGAGTGTGGTCCACGTAAAGGTCATCGAGATCGCCGGTTCGCTCTGCCACGAGAGGTGAACATAGCGCGGCGTCGGTGCGTCGCCGATCGTGGGGTCAGCAGGCATCGGGATGAGCGCGGCATTGCCCGTTTCACCCTGATTGGTGCCGCAGGTTGGGTCGATGATCGGCGGTTCTCCGCCATCGTCGGGCTGTTCGTTGTCCACCGGGGTTCCGTTGTCGGTCGGCGTCGTATCTGGCTGGGGTTCGGTATCGTTCGACTGAGTGCCATCGGTCGGTTGATTGTCGATCATCCCGCCGGTATCGGGCTGTTCGGTGTCGATCACTTGGCCACTGTCGGTCGGTGGAGTCGTGTCGGTCTGTTCAGCGGTGTCGGTCACGCCGGTGTGGTCGGAAGTACCGGCGGCATCGTTCTGTACATACTGCGAACTGTCCGAGACATCGCACGCAGCGGCCACAAGAGCCACTACACCAACGAACAGCAAAAGGTACGGCATCTTCATGGTATCCTCCTTCGCTATAACGCGAACTGTGCTTGTAGTATCCAACTATCGTTCCGTATCTGCGCGTTCGGCGGATAGGGAGAACCTTCACCCGGATTGAAGTTCTCGATCTCGTCACGCAAGTGGTAATCGAAACTAATCTTGATCGTGTTCTTTCTTCCACCGGGACTGAAGTAGAGGTTGAAGCCGAAGGTAGTCGTCCGCATCTTGCGATCCATCACCTTACCGATCCCCTGAGGTACGAAGGCATCCGCATCGGCAGCAGAGTACTTGTGCCCGCCGATCATCTGGTAAGGATCGAACTCCTCGTAGCGGAGCTTGAGTTCGAGATGTTCCCGGACCCAGTAGGGGATTGGAACAAAGAGCCCCGCCTGCAGATACCATCCTTCCGACTCCCACGCCGGATCGAATACCGACTGCGCCTCATATTTCTTGCTTCCGGCGCTCTGGAGGAGCACCCAACCGCCGCCGAGCGAAAGACCTTCGAATCCGATAACGCCGTCTATCGCATAGAAGTAGGCGTCTTTGTCAACATCGTAGGCCGACTCGAGATCGATGCTCTTGCCATAGTTGAATCCGATACTGCCGGTGAAGTCGCGCCAGTTCCAGTCGGTCGGCCAGTGGTCGGGATTGAATTTCCAGTGACTCTCGTTGTACTCCCCGTAGCCGAAGGGATTTATCTCGGCGCGAAGCGAATACATCGATGCGCCGTTGCGGCCCGATCCCGATTTGAAATCATAGCCGTTCTGGTAGGCAAAGTAGTAGCGGACGATCCCCTGCGGCCATTCCTTGAACACATCGAGTTCTGGCCACGGGAAGAGATCGCCTTGGATCATCGCGCCAAAGTCGCTCCCAGGGAACGCGCCGGTTTTCTTCGAGGGATCGAACCCCTTGATGCTCATGGTCCGCTGGCGAACCGCCATCGCCTCTTCGGCGAAGAGGTGTTTCGAGCCCGACATCATCTTCTGGTAGAGGAGCGGCGCCTTGATGAGTCCTGTCCGTATCTCGGCGTAACGGACGATCGGGAAGCTGACATACGCTTCGGAGACGATACTGTCGCCGATCTTCTGGTCCCACAGGTCGAGTTCCATCTTGAAGCCGCTCCACGAAGCGAATTTCCCCGCGAAGGCCATCCGCGCCTTGTTGAGCGAGAAGACATCGACGAGGGAGGTCGGCGGCATGTTGGCGTCGTTGTTCTGATAGGTGAATCGGCTCTGAAGGTACCCCGAGAAATAGAGGTAACTCTCGTTGGTGTCGTTCGACCAGAGAATAAGTTTATCCTCCGGTAGCGGCTTTTTCTCTTTCGGTGCGTCCTTCTTTTCTTCGCCGGCCACCGTATGGGCCGCCCGTTCTTTTTCGAGCGCATCGCGTACCGCTTCGTTCACGATGCGGCGCACCTCCTGTTCAGTGAGGGTCCGTTCGGTGTTTCTGGCGATCTCCCCGTCGTCAACGAACTCATCCTGAGCCAAAAGAAAGGACGAGAAAAGGATCGGGAGCAGAAAAAGGGAGAGATGATTCATGCCGTTCTCCTACTTGAAGTAAACGCCCAGTCCGGTCTTCTCCTGAAAGTCAACGATCTTCGCGGCACGCAGGTTGGCGATTGGGTCGGAGCTGCGGGTCGGGTCGGCGAGTTGCATTCCGTGGTCGCTCGTAAGGATGACGACGGTGTTCTCGAGCATTCCCCATTTGGCGAACCAGTTGAACATCACCCTGAGGTTGTTGTCGATGTGTTCGAGCACCTTACCCATGAGATCGCCGTGCGGCCCGCGGTCGTGGCCGGTTCCATCGGTCGCCGGGAAATTCATGATGACGAACTTCGGACGCGGTTGGACCTTCTCGAAAAGATTGTAGAACTCTGTCATCGAGGCGAGTTCCGTCATCTGTTCGCCGAAGATACTGTAACTTTCGGTCACGCTTACATTGGGATAGGTGAGTCCGTCGAACGGAATGAGTGACGAAAGTGCCTTTTGAACGAGCGGCACTTGTCCCGACCGATCGCGGAACTCGAGATCGGCGGTATCGGCGTCGCTGACCGACGGGTCGAAGAAACTGGCAGTGTAGGCGCCGTTCGGCTCATCCCACTGCCCGAAGGCGCGGTGGAGCGCCATGTGGAGCGATTCGACCTGTTCGGGAATGACCGGATTCCAATACTTCTCGGTGTTGAAGGTGTCGCCGATCGGGGTCGCCGACTCTTTGGTGTCGCGGTAGTAGTAGGAGTTGTCCACAAGCCCATGATGGCCGCTGTAGGCGCCGGAACCAAGCACATTGTGGCTCGGATAGGTGACGCTCGGCCAGTTAGTGATACTGCCATACTTCGCCCACATTCCCTCGTTCCTCATCTTAGCGATGGTCGAATACTTCTCTGGTTCGGTGTCGATCCGCCGGTGCAGTTCGGTGTGGTTGAGCCCGTCGCAGGTCACGATGATAACAGTTTGCACTAGTTCCCCCGAGAGGATCTCCTCAATGACATGGCCATCCTGCCAGCGGAGGTAGCAGTGGTGACTGAAGATGCCGCGCTCGTCAACGCAATCGGTCTTCGGCGCACCGAGCATCTTCATGACGGTCGGCGCGACATCGACATGGCGGAGCGGCCCCTCATAGACGCCCGGCAGGATCCCTTTCCCCCACGCAACGAAAGGGGAACGACTCTGGATGAGATTGAGACTCGCGTGTTCCCCCGGCGCAACGGCGAAGTGGGCGAAATTTGCCCAGTTGACCATGAGATCGGCACTGTCGTAATGGTCGAAATAGGCGGCAATTCTCTCGTAACCGTACGGATACACTTCATCTTTTAGATCTATGAACGACAGGCGCGGGTCACCGTCGGCATACCCTTCGACCGTGGCGTTGTTGGGGTTCGATCCCAGCGCCAGTTCCTCCGCGTAGGTCGGGGCAACGAACTGGCTTTGATTCTCGATCGGATTGCCCCCTTCGAGGACCTCGACATCGTAGCGGTACCCTTTGTTGGTGTTGACCCGAGTGAACCGTATCTTGCCGCGCGCGGCGGTCACTTCATAGGTGTTCTCACCGATGCGCGTCGCAACGAAGTCGGTGCCGGGATCGGCGACAAGGAAATCGAGCGCTTTCGCGTAAAGTTCCTCCTCGCCGGGATTGATCCCCTGCTTTTCCTGCGGGAGAACCACAAATCCGCTGTGCTCCTCGACATTCATGAGGTAAAAGGGACCGGCTTCGACGGGAGCGTCTTTTCCGCTTTCGAAACGGAAGAATATCTCTCCCGCGCATCCCGCCTCCTGCTCCCAACTGTACCAGACGACCGTCTGCGGTTCGGCGGCAAGCCCTTTGAGCGAAGAAGGGGTATCTATCGGCGTCCACTCGGCGGCGCATCCTCCTCTGTAGGAGATCATGAGGTCGCGCGGTTCACCGTCTTCGGGAGACAAGATGAACGAAACGGTGATGTCGCCCCAATCGGGACTCATTGCCACGCCACTGACGAACGGTATCTCTGGCTCGACGAGGTCCTCATCGGTAAGAAGATCGTCCTCTCCGTTCACACCTTCGTCCGTTATCCCCTGATCGTCCGCCATCTCTTCCTTTTCTCCCGCTCCCTCATCGACCGACATCGTCTCGTCCGTTGCCGCGACGGTATCGTTCTCGGCGACGACCCACGGGTCTCCTTCTCTATCGCACGCCCCAAACAACAGCATGCTGACGACGACGAAAAGTATCGTTCTCATGGCAATCCTCCTCGAAAAACGGGAACATGGTGCCTTCCCATCATGTGGCGATGATGAGGCGTTCGTTAGAATGCAATGTAAGGACGGTAAAATTATGCCGCCCGAATCACCTGCGATGGCGATGAAACCTCGAATTTCGCACCGACTTGACCGTTCAACTTGTCCATGTCGAGCAGGGTGAGGAAATCGGCACAGCGGAAGTGACGGTCGATTATCGGTTCGCCGAGCACCGTGGCTCCTGCTTTAAGATAAGCCTTGAGAAGTGGCGGTATAAGAGCCTTGGCGTGTTCCTCGTCAATGCCACCGATCGAGGAGACGAAGCGATAGTAATCATCGAACTGACGAATACGGAATTTCCGGTTCGGCTGGGCGTGCACGACACCATTTCCCGCATGATAGACTGAAAAATAACCGTGGAGCGCAACGAGATCATCCATGTCCATCGTCTTGATGCTCGAACAACCGAAGAGCCATTGCGCACCAGTATGTTTGGCATATTCGGCGATCCCCTTCCACAACAGAAGAATGGCGGCACCGGTGCGATGATCGGCATGGACGCAGGCGCGTCCCAACTCGACCTTGACTCCCGGCAGTTGGAGTATCTCTCTGATGTTGAATTCGGTTGCCGTGTAGAAGTTGCGCGTGAACAGCGAACAGTTGAACCGGTACGTACCAACGCAGGCACCGCTTTCCCGGTCTATGAGCATGAGGTGATCGCACTTGAGATCGAATCGGTCGAAGTCGAGTCCGAGCGGGTGACGGATGTGGAGCAGTTCCTCGTAGAACACCGCATGTCGGAGCAAGAGAACCTGCCGCAGATCATCGCCGTTCTCGGCCATCTTAACCGTGTAACGCTTATTTTCCAGCAAGAAGCGGACATGCGGCCGGTAGCGGTCGAGTTGCGCATCGATGCGAGACACCACGAATTTGCGGGCGATCTGCCCGACGAGCGGCATCGAGAACGGGGCTTTCTTCATCGTGAGCGTCGTGCTCATCAGACACCTCCATTTACCTTTCTATAACGGAGGAAACATCGTCCCTTCGTATTGTCGCATGATGAAAGGCGTGTTGAAAAACGGTGAAAAGTGAAGGATCATCGTATCTTCACCGTCTCGTACCAGAGCGTTTCGGTGTCGAGAATGACCCCCTGAAAGCGCCCCATCGAGCAGGAGCCGCAGTTGAGGTAACGCTTCTTTTTATTGAGGTAATAGGTCTTGTGGTATTCGATCTTGTGGGTGTGTCCCAGTATCACCACATCGTACTTCCTCAAAAGGCCGAGCGCATAGTTAAGGTATCGGAACGAATTATACTTTCGCGGTATTCGATGGATCTCGTCATCGAACGCGATCGCCGCACGATAGAGTTTCTTGAACCACTTGAAGCGGCACATTGCCTTGATAAGCAGATACATCCACCGTCCGAACAGGCGCCCGATACGGGTGCCGTTCAAGAAATCGGCGTTGTGTCCATGTTCGATGTAGATCGTTTGACCGCCCGCGTTACGAATGAGGAGATGGTCTTTGCCGAAATTGTTGAAGATATCGTGATTGCCCCGGATATAGATCGGCTTTTTCGAGTAGAGATAGGCGAGCAGTTCACGGTTGTGTTCGACTATCTCCGTAAAATCCCATTTGTAGAGTTCATAGATGTCGCCGTTGAGAACGATCATCTCCACCTTGTACTGCGCAATGACCGATTCCATCGTGGCAATGAACTCGGTAGGGTGCCAGCCGAAGATGTCCGATCCATCCTTCGGAACACCGAGGTGAAGGTCGGAGATGACCATGATTTGCATGCTACACTCCGAGGGGGCGTTCTCCGGGCGAAAACTTTCCCGTCGCGACGACCTCTTCGATGAAGTAGGTGCCCTTCTTGCGTCCCTTGAGAAAACCGTTCCACGCCGCTTCGGCAAGCCGTCCCTTCCGACGGAGATCAAAGAGCCACTCGTTACAGTACCGTGCTGGCCCGGGCATCTTGAAACCGGCCCCCATCTCGCGGACCCAGCGGCGGTTCTGTTTCTCGTGGTACCCGACCGGCTGAGAAAAGATGATGGGAATGCCGAGCGCGCAGTAGAACGACAGTTCACTCGGTTTGGTCCAGAGAACATCGACTTCTCGAAGGACTCGGTTGAATGCGGCGAAGTACTCGTCGTAGCCGGCGCCCCAAACGATCCTGACCGCATTGTCGAGTCGGTATACCCCCGTTTCGACGAGATAAGACTCGAACTGCCGCTTTACCGACCTACTGACGCCTGCTGAAAGAAGCAGCCGTACCTTGCCTCCTTCAATGAACGGAATGAGCGCAGTCAAGATGTCGCGCGTCATTGCCGCCTGCGTACCCGAACCGCCGACCGCAAAGAGAAGCGTCAAATGATCGCGCCGTCGGAGCGGTATCTCGCGATCTCCGAGAAAATGGCGCACCTCTCGCTCATGGAGAGGGAAAAAACGGTTGTCGGGATCGAGCCGGATCAGGCGCTCAAAGAGGTCGTCACGGAGGATCTCGAGATGCTCCTTGCTCCCCAAGCACTCTTTCGGAAGCGGAAATCCGGTGAGATGGATTCGTTCCTCGGGGACGCCATAATTTTTAAGACGGCGTACCACATTGGCACACGGTGCACAGTAGTGAAGGGCGCTCCGCGCGGGGTCGCGCGGCACCCAGACACGATTGACGTCACTGTCGGTGACGAGCACGAAGGTCGGTTGCTCGCGGCTCCCAAGTGCATCCTGTGCGAGCGCCGTAGCAAAGAAGGTGTGGATCGAGGGGAGCGGTCGCTCCCTGATACGACGAATGAGGCTTGCACCAAGCCCCCGGAATCGGATGAGAAAATCAACATACCGGAGACCGATCGTTGGTCGCGATAGATCACGCGAGGGGTAGCGCGGTGGAATACGGAACAACCAATCGAGGAGAGCAAAAAGCCAAGGTCCGATGATCGGAACATCGAGTGCCCGTGAGAAAAGGTAGTAGAGCCGACGTGTCCGCCGCAACGCCCGGGCCTCGACGGTATCGGTTATCGTTTCGTCGCCATAGACGATCGTTTTTCCTTCCTCAGCGAGGTCACGGAGGGGGTAAGCGGCACGAAGATGGCCGAGACCCATCTCGACCGAGATGACCCACGCCTTGGGAGAGGTATCAGTTTTCGTACTCGAGTCCGCCATCGGGTACCAGAGCGATGAGAGAATCCTTTTCAACGGTAATGGTACGTCCGCGCCACCGGACACGGCGGGTCACAAAGGGAGAAAGGTAGATGATGAACGAAAGGATATCCTTGACCACCACGACCATCGGAAAAACGAGCAGTGTCCGCCACGACGGCCGTTCGTTGGGCTGAGAGAGCGCGTTGATATATTCGAGCACCATCTTGACGACCGTCGCGGTCACCAAAAGGAGCATCCCGCTCTTGCCGAGAAAAGGCACAGACACCAGCGACCACACGATCGGGTGCATGAGCACTTCCGAGAGATACAGTTTCGGTTTTATCTGAAACCGCATCACCGCCCAGCGGCTCATCCGATCGTAGAAGGAACGGAGCGAACTGTCGCGGTTCACGTTCTCGGCGGGAGTGAAGTTGGTCGAGACCCGGAGATTCTTCTTCCGGAAGAGAAGCCCCATCATGTAATCCTCGGCAAGATAAGGCTCAAAGGGACGAAACCCGCCGAAGTGTTTCTCGAGCGCTTCCCGCTCGATGAGCAGTGACTTGCCGATGACGATCGGTATGCGGAACAGGCGCCACGCGGCGATGAGATTGCCGGTGATGTAGTAGTTGAGATAGGCGTTCTCGACGAGTGCGCCGAAGGTGCGCGCGCCAGTCGCCGTGATAGGACAGAACACTAGTTTAGTGCCATTGAGAAGGTACTCCTCCACAAGACGCGAAAGCGTATCGGGAGACACCCTTACATTGGCATCAGCTATCCAGTAGAGGTCTCCCGTCGCGTGCCGTTCCATCTTGGCGAGGTTATCTACCTTCGGATTGAGCGGCTTATCGGTGCCGGTAACGAGGATGAGCGTGCGAATGTGCGGATACCGCACCGCGACTTCGCGGATGACCGGCACCGCCGGATCGTTCTCGGTCTCGACGGCGAAGAGGACCTCGAAGTTCGGGTAATCGCTTCTGTAGAACGACTCGATGTTCTCGGCGAACGGGCCATCGGCGTTCTTCACCGGTTTGAGGATCGACACTCGCGGCAGACGGTCATCTTTCAACCGTTCCTTCTTTTCTAACGAGCGCACGCTACGCGGTCCCACCGCATAGAAAGAGAGAAGAACGAACGGCGCGAACACTACGATCATCCAAAAAAGGAGCATTGAAACCTCCTCATACCATTTCACATCACGCCGGATTCGCTATCAGAAGCGCATGAAAGAATGATGAGCGCCCGGTGTGTTTTACGCTAAGACGAGGCGCATTGCCTTTTTTTGACCCAATACACACCGTTCGCTAACCGTTTCTTAATGTTTGGCCGCTCAAAATCCTCACTGTTTTATGACCGTTTTCTGATAACCGATTGACTAAAAACGGAGGAAAAGATGAATGAAACGCTAACGCGATTGTTGGGAACGGGGCTTCTGCTCGGCGCTCTTGCCTTGGGAGCACAGGAAACGACATCGCCGGAGGACCAAAAAGCGGATGGCACAGCGGTCTCCAGCGAATCTGCACCCGCCACTGAGCCGGCCAAGGAAGATCCTGACTCCGCCTCTGTTCCCACCGGGGCAATCCCAGTCGATGTGAAAAAGGAACCCGACTCTGCCTCTGGCTCCGCCGGGGTAAAGAAAGAGGAACCTTCGGTGCCCGACTGGGTGAAGAATCTCAAATTCAAGGGCGACTTCCGGTTCCGGTATCAGTACCAGAACTTCGAGGACGCGGTGAAGGACGATACGCTCGAGCGCAATCGTCTCCGCTACCGGGCACGGCTCGGGCTCGACGCGAAGATCAACGACTGGGCGAAGGTCAACTTCGGTCTCGCGTCGGGATCTTATGAAAGCAAGATAACGCCCGACCAACTGGCGTCAGGAAAGGACATCAAGGCGTCGCTCGGGCAGGATCTCCGCTCGACCAACCAGACCTTCGACGACTTCTTCAGCCATAAGCCGGTCTGGATAGACTACGCCTACGCCGAGTTCATGCCGTGGTCGTGGCTGACGCTTTCGGGCGGCAAGATGAAGAATCCCTTCCATACCGCCTCGGAACTCATCTGGGACGGCGACATCACGCCGGAGGGCGCGGCGCTCCAGTTCAAGTATGCGGTGATCGACGAACTGTCGCTTCTCGCCAACGCCGGTATCTTCATCCTCGACGAGGTAAAATCGCTCACCGATCCGATGATGGCGGTCGTGCAGGCGGGCGCGGTGCTCAAGGTTGGTGACTTCGACGCCACCGCGACCCTTTCCTTCTACGATCCAATGAACCTCATGAACGCCGAGACGAACACGAGCGAAGGATCGAAGATGCGCGACTATGTCTCTCAAGGGTACTATTGGAAGAATCTCGCCGCGGCGCTCGACGCTTCCTACACCATTAAAGATAAGTATCAGATAGGGCTCATGGGCGAACTCACGGCGAACCTCTACGACCTCAACAAAGATGCGCTCGGTGCGAAGGCCAACGATACGGTCGCCTTCTTCGTAGGCATCAAGGGCGGCACCAAGGCACTCAAGGACCTCGGCGACTTCCAGAGTTCGCTCTCCTACCGACAACTGGGCATCGCATCGTGGATACCGTTCCTCATTGAGTCTGATCCCTTTGACGGCAATGTGAACGCCGAGGGCATCAAGTTCGATGTGAAAGCGGGGCTCTACAAGAACTTCTCGTTCGCCGCGACGCTCAACTACTTCTGGACGCTCGACAAGAAGTTCAACTCCGACAAGCGCAACCGTGATCTTCTGCTCCAACTCGATCTCAACTACAAGTTCTGATCCCTTAACCGAAAATTGACCAAGTCCTGGATTCTTCCTAACACTTCCTCTATACTTTTCGTATGGTAAGCAAACCTTTGGGAGGTGCCCATGGCTCGCGAACGAATCCTTGTGGTGGACGATGAGCAGGACATTCTCGAACTCATCCGCTACAACCTGTCGCGGGAAGGCTATCAGATCGAAACGGTGACCACCGGTGAAGAGGCGATAAAGGTCGCCCGCGATCGTCATCCCGACCTCATCATCCTCGATCTCATGCTCCCCGGCATAGACGGCCTCGATGTCTGCCGCCTGCTCAAAGGCGAGACGCGCACGAGCGACATCCCCATCATCATGCTCACCGCGAAAGGGGAAGAGAGCGATGTCGTCGCCGGTCTGGAGCTCGGCGCCGAGGACTATATGACCAAGCCATTCAGCCCTAAGGTGCTCATCGCACGGGTCCGCAACATCCTGCGGCGCAAGACACGGAGCGCCGAGGAGAAGGAGGTCAAGATCATCGTCATCGAGAACATGAAGATAGACCCCTCGAAGCATAAGGTCACCATCGGGAAAGAAGACATAGACCTCACCGCGACCGAATTTTCCCTGCTTCTCTTCCTCGCCAAGCGGCCCGGCTGGGTCTTCACGCGCAGTCAAATAATCACCGGCGTCAAGGGCGATGACTATCCGGTGACCGACCGCTCGGTCGATGTCCAGATACTCAATCTGCGCAAGAAACTGGGCAAGATGGGCGACTACATCGAGACGGTGCGCGGCGTCGGCTACCGGTTCAAAGAGTTGACCTGATCCTTTTAAAGCAACACCAGAGAACGCGATCGCGCGGCGAACAACCTACGCCAAGGAGTGCACGGTGCGAGAGGACGAACGCCGGACACATACCGGCCTGCTCGTGTCCCGCCTGCGGCGTGAACTTAAGCCAGACGATGTCGTCCCGCTGAGGAACATACTTCGTTACCATGCCTTTTTACCCCGCGTCGGACCGGTGCTTATCTCCGCGTGAAGGTTTCGGGTGTGATGCAGGCGAGCATCTCGTCGAGCGTCGCTTCGCCGGATGGCTCTACGATGAGACGGTTCTTCTCGATCTTGACCTTGACCATACTTCCTTCATTCAGCCGGAGCGCTTCAGTAAAGACCTTCGGCAGTCTCAACGCGAAACTGTTGCCCCAACGCATGATTCGTAGCATGACGCACATCCCCCTGCTCTACAATGTATATACGTCAAGCAGGTGCGGGGAAATATTTTTCAATAACAAGCGGTTAGTGCGTCGGCGCGGGTTCACCCGCCTGCAGGTCGGCGAGCCGATCGGCGTATTCCTTCTTGAGCGCGGCGACCTTCTCGATCGCCTTCTCGTATTCCTCGGCGAAGGCGACCCATTTCTGTTCGTAGCCTTTCTTTATCTCAGCGATCTTTCGGTCATAAACCGTCTCGTACTCCTTCTTCACGGAGGCGAGTCGGGCGAGCGCTGCGTCGTATTCCTCTTTCCACTGGGCGATGCGGTTCTCGATGAGCGTCTTCCGTTCACCGATGGCGGCGGCAAGCCGTTCCCTGAACTTGGCGAACTCATCCTGATAGAGGGTCACCATGGCCATCTCGTACTGATCCTTGAGCTCAGCGACGAGTTCCCGTACTGGGACGATCTTCTCTATGCGCCACGCATTGCTTCCGCAGAAGGCGAACCCATCCTTCATCTCCCCTTTCCGTGCATTATTGAGCGCCTCGGAAATGCAGTACTGGGCCTCCCGCGCATTGCAAGACTCCAGACAGCGCCACGGGCAGCGGAAGTCTTTTCGCTCGCCACGTGCGACCTCGACAAGGAAATCGTTACGAATGGCACGACCCGGCATCCCAACGGGACTCTTGATAATGATGATGTCTTCCGCGCGACAGGAGACATAGGCCTCCTTGAACCGACGGTCCGCGTCGCATTCGTCGGTAGCGACGAAGCGGGTCGCCATCTGGACCCCCGCCGCGCCGAGGCGGAGGATGCGCTGAATGTCGTCGCCGGTATAGATGCCGCCGCCCGCTATGACCGGAACGGGGCGTTCGAACCGTTCCGCGAACTCCTTCACCGCAGCGATCACCTCGGGAAGTATCCTCTCCAGCGCGTATGCCGGATCGTCTATCTGTTCTATCTTGAAGCCAAGATGACCGCCTGCCTTAGGACCTTCGACCACAACGGCATCGGGTATATCGCGGTAGTGCTTCTCCCATGAACGGAAGATGAGGTTCGCAGCACGTCCCGACGAGACGATGGGAACCACCTTGACCTTCGCGGCGCGCAACGCGGCGACCGGAATATCCTTTATCGGTAGACCGGCGCCGAGGAAGACGACATCGGGTCGCTCCTCGACGATGACGCGAAGCATATCCTGAAAGTCGTTGACCGCCACCATCAAGTTGACACCGATGATACCTTGGGAACGCTTTCGCGCCGCTCGTATCTCGCGTCGTAGAGCGCGAATGTTCGCCTCGCGTCCGTTCTCACGATAGTCGGGCTCCATGAGGCCAATGGCATTCGCGGCGATGACGCCGATGCCACCTTCATTGGCGACGGCGGAGGCGAGGCCGGAGAGCGATATGCCGACCCCCATGCCGCCCTGAACGATGGGAAGCGTCGCGGTCGAATCACCGATGGTCAGCGTGGGCATCGAGAAAAAGCGCATGAGAGACTCCTGAAGACTGATTGGTAAGGAACACCTTAGTAAGTATGGCGTGATATGCAATAAAATCGGAACGATTTCCTGACCCGGTCTATTCGGTTGGTTTCTTTTCCGGAGTCGGCGTCGCTTCGGGAGCCGGTTGTGATGCCGGTTCGGCGACGGGTTCTTCGGCCGGCTTTTCTTCTGTGGCTGGCGCCTCGGCCGGCTTCGCCTCGGGTGCTGGGGCGGGCGCTTCGGCCGGTTTCGTCTCTGGTGCCGGCGCAGGCGCTTCAGCCGGCTTCGTCTCGGGAGCGGGCGGATTCTCGGGCACCTCCTTCTCGAACGAGTAGCGGAACGAGACAAGCAGGTTGTTCTGTATCTGCCACTCCTCGCTCACCTGCGTCTGGCGTACGACCGAAAGGCGGTAGCCGACCGAAAGCCACGGCGCCACCTCGACCCCGAGGTTCGCACCGAAGGTGTAGTTGGTCAGGTCGCCTGCGCTCCGTTTCTGCGGGTCGTCATAGACGAACGGCACGAGGATATCGGCGGTCGCGCCGTAGGTGATGGGTGCCTTCAGCGTGTAGGTCCCGCCGAGCATCGCGGCGAAGGCGGCGCCGAGCTGGTTGAAGCTCTCCACCTGCGTGAGCGGTATCCGTCCGGTCGCCGCATCCTTAGCGCCGGCGATGTAGACCTCGTCGGCGACGACATGGAGACCGCCGAGACCGGCGCGCAATTCGATCTTGAGCCAGTCGCGCGTGAGCGGCTTCACAAACAGACCGACCGATTCCGACATCTTGATGGGGTCGAACGAGCCTGATATCTTGAGTTTGTCGAACGGGGCGACGGTGGTGCCGTCGGGAAAGATGTAGTATTCGGGACGCAGGGTGTTGAGGAAGCCGTCGAAGAGCTGAGTCTCGAAGTGGAACCGCGCAAAGGGGCCCCAGAGGTTTTCGTGGATGTTGTAGAGGTAGATCGCGTCGAACGCCAGTTTATCGGCGCTCTTTATCATCCGCTCGAGGTCGGGGGTGTAGCTGAACTGTTCGTCGACGAGTAGAGCGGTTCGCACTTCGTGGTTGAGTTTGTAGTACTCGAGCTTGGTGTCAAGATTGAGCCCGATGAGGAACGAGGTGCCGGTCGTTTGGCCAACCACATCGCGGTTGTCGGTGAGCGAGAAGTTCACGCCGGTGCCGATCGCGAAGAAGAGCCGGTCGCCCTTC
This sequence comes from uncultured Spirochaetales bacterium, assembly GCA_964415795.1. Taxonomy (GTDB): domain Bacteria; phylum UBP6; class UBA1177; order UBA1177; family JAKLFG01; genus CALITV01. The sequence continues at coordinate 227,757 of CAYQBN010000001.1, forward strand.
TTGGCGTCGGCGGTCGATGTCGGGACGGCGGTCGCTTCCTTGGCGGCGTCGGTCTCCTCCTCGGCCTGCGCCATGGCGGCGAGCAGAAGACCGCAACAGATGAACAGGACGACGAGATAACGCTTCATGTCATGCCTCCTCTTTCTTTTTATTCGAAATGCCCGGGATCTTCACATCCGGCATCGTTGGCATCTTGAGTTCCTGCAGGCGCCGGAGCGAGTTGACCCCCTTGACCAGCAAAAAGACCGCCCATGCCACGATCATGAAATCGACGACGGTCTGGATGAAGCGGCCGTAGTTCAGCAGGACCGGCGGCGCGCCGTTCTCCGCCGCCTTGAGTGTTATCGAGAGGTTGGTGAAGTCGGTGCCGCCGAGCAGAAGACCGATGGGCGGCATGATGACATCGTTGACAACCGAGGTGACGATCTTGCCGAAGGCAGTGCCGAGGACAACACCGACCGCCATGTCCACGACGTTGCCCTTCGAGGCGAATTCCTTGAACTCGTTGAGCATGCTCATGCGGGGGACCCTCCGTGAAAAGTTGATCAAGGGGCGGGAACGGCCAGAGGAGATCATACTCCCCCCAAAAAGGTAACTCAAAAAAAAGATTGAGAAAATTGACTCTTTTCCCTTGCTCCCTATCATGAAGATTTGTCCGTTCCGTCAGTGATGAACGAAAGGAGGTTTCCATGAAGAAATCGCTCATGGCGCTCATGATGGCTGGCATCATGCTGTTCTCGTCGCTCTTTATGCAGAGTTGCTACGGCACCTACCCGCTTTTCAAGAAGGTGAACAAACTGGTCGGCGACATAGACGGCCGCTGGGGTTCGACCGCCGTGCACATCATCTGCTGGGTGTTTCAGGTCTATTCGGTCGTTCTGTTCCTCGACCTCTTCATCCTCAACACAGTGGAGTTCTGGACCGGCAGCGACCCGCTCGCGATGAAGGATGGCGAGAGCGAGACGCAGGTGGTCGAGTATCTCGGCGACCTCTATCGGATAACAGCCACCAAGAACCGTTTCGATGTCTACTGCATCGAGGGTTCGCGCAAGGGCGAGAGCGCATCGCTCGTGTGGGACTCCGACCGGCGCATCTGGCGCGGCGAGAACGGCGATGTGGTGCGCGAACTCGTCAAGGTCAACGAGGACGGCTCCTTCGTCGCGCTCGTGACCGAGTAAGGATACCGGATTCCCCTACTTCCACACCGGCTGGCCGGCTGCCTTAAGTTCCTTCTTCCACGCCGCCTGCACGAGGTCTATGAGCGTCTTCGGCAGTGGGACATAGTCGAGTGCCTTGGCCGCCTTGTCGCCATTCTTCAGGCACCAATCGAAGAACTTGAGCATCGTCTGCGCCTTCGCGACATCGGGCATTTCCTTATAGATAAGGATGTAAGAAGCGCCGACGACCGGCCAGCTCTGGTCGCCCGGCTGGTCGGTGAGCACCATGTAGAAGCCCTTTGCGTTCGCCCAGTCGGCGTTCGCCGCGGCGCTCTGGAAGGTGTCGATGGAGGGGGCGACGAACTTGCCCGCCTTGTTCTTGAGTTTGGTGTAGGTCATCTTGTTCTTGAGGGCATAAGCATACTCGACATAGCCGATCGAGCCGCCGGTCTGCTTGACGAACGCGGCAACGCCCTCGTTGCCCTTGCCGCCGACACCGGTCGGCCAGTTGACCGCCTTCGCGTTACCGACCTTGCTTGCCCAGTCGGCGCTCACCTTGGTCAGGTAGTTGGTGAAGATCCAGGTAGTGCCGGAACCGTCGGAGCGGTGAACCACGACGATCTTCTGGTCGGGGAGCGCGACGCCCGGGTTTTCGGCCGCGATCTTCGGGTCGTTCCACTTCTGGATGTTCCCGAGGAAAATTTGTGCGAGCGTTTCGCCCGACAGTTGCAGTTTCCCCGCCTCGATACCCTTGAGGTTCACCACCGGCACGACGCCGCCGATGACCATCGGGAACTGAAAAAGTCCCGCCGCGTTGAGCTCCTCCTCCTTGAGCGGTTCATCGGATGCGCCGAAATCGACCGTTTTCGCCTTGATCTGCGCGATGCCACCGCCCGAGCCGATCGACTGGTAGTTGAGCTGCATGCCGGTGACCTTGTTGTAGTCGTAAGCCCACTGCGAGTAGATGGGGAACGGGAAACTCGCCCCTGCGCCGTTGATTGTCTCGCCCGCCGAAAGCATGGCGAACAAAAAGGTTGCGCCGAGTACCGTAAGTAACCTCTTCATAGTGTCCTCTCCTCGTTGTGTTATCAAAAACCCTCCGGCGCACCGGCGCCGGTCGGTGAGAGAAGTATGGCCGCTTTGTTAAGAAACGGTGAAGGTAGTATGAGAATACGGCAAACAAAGAACGAATTGTCGGCCAATTAACGGTTTGCTAACCGTTCGTTAACAATCGGCGCCTACTCTGCGAGTAGTGTTGAAAGAGGAGCATACGGAACCGTGCAGGTCGTCAAGCGATACTTCACAGAGCATTTCGAGTCGCTGTTCAAGTGGTTCACGATCTGCTGTGCCGCGCTCGTGCTTCTCATCATGGCGGCGATGTTCCTGCAACTGGTCTGGAACGCGCGGCTCGCCATCGGGCACTTCGGGATCTCGTTCCTCTGGACCGACCAGTGGGATCCGGCGACCCATCAGTACGGCGCCCTTTCGAGCATCTACGGAACGCTCGTCTCGACCATCATCGCCATGGTCATCGCGGTCCCGATGAGCGTCGTCATCGCCCTCTTTCTCGTCGAGCTCGCTCACCCCGTTGTCGCGAAGATCGTCGGCACCGCGATAGAACTGCTCGCCGCGATCCCGAGCATCATCTACGGTATGTGGGGACTCTTCGTCTTCGCCCCGATCATGGCAGAGAAGGTGCAGCCATTTCTGCAAGAAACGCTCGGCCTCGAGAAGGTTCCCGGCATCGGAAAACTCTTTACCGGCGCTCCGATGGGGATCGGCATGCTTACCGCGGGACTCATCCTCGCGCTCATGATACTGCCGTTCATCAGCGCGGTTATGCGCGATGTCTTCGCGATGGTTCCCTCGGTCGTCAAGGAGTCGGCCTACGGGATGGGATCGACGACATGGGAGGTGACTCGCAAGGTGACGCTCCGTTACGGCATCCAAGGCATCATCGGCGCCTGCTTCCTCGGGCTCGGCCGCGCGATCGGCGAGACGATGGCGGTCACCTTCGTCATCGGCAACGCCCACAACATTTCGCTTTCGCTCTATGATCCCGGCAGTTCGATCGCTTCGACGCTCGCCAACGAGTTCGCCGAGGCATCCGAGCCGATCTACCTCCATTCGCTCATCTACCTCGGGCTCGTGCTCCTCGTGATGACCTTCGTCATTCAGGTGCTCGCCCAGTGGTGGGTGCGGCGGCTCAAGAAGAGCATGGGGGCGGGGCTGTGAAGAAGGCCGACAACATCCGCCGGCGCGAGGCACTCAACCGGACGGTAAGCGTTCTCTCGGGACTCGCCGCGCTCGTCGGCATCTTCTTCCTCGGCTGGATACTCTGGACCGTCACGCGACAGGGTCTCGCGGCGTTCGACCTCGAGTTCTTCACGCAACTGCCAGCGCCGCCCGGCATCGAAGGAGGCGGTCTCGCCAACGCGATCGTCGGCACGGTGCTCATCACGCTCCTCGCGACGCTGATGGGCGTTCCGTTCGGTCTTTTCACCGGTGTCTATCTCTCCGAGTTCGGGAAACATTCCCGTTTCGGCGATCTCGTCCGGTTCACAATGAACATCACGATGGGAGTCCCCTCGATCATCGTAGGTCTCTTCGTCTATACGATCCTCGTCCTGCCGGTGGGACATTTTTCGGCCTATGCCGGCGCGGTCGCGCTCGCCATCATCATGCTGCCGGTCGTCGCACGGACGACCGAGGACATGCTCGGGCTCGTTCCGAATGCGCTCCGCGAATCGGCGCTCGCCATCGGCATGCCGCGCTGGCGCATGATCGTCGCGATACTCTTCCGGGCGGCGCGGTCGGGCCTTCTCACCGGCATCCTGCTCGCCGTGGCGCGGGTCTCGGGCGAGACGGCGCCGCTCCTCTTCACCGCGATGAGCAGTCCTTACTGGATGAAGGGTCTCGCCGAGCCGACGGCCAATCTTACCGTCACGATATTCAACTACGCCATGAGCCCGTTCGACGATTGGAAGCAACTTGCGTGGGGCGCCTCTCTGCTTATCATGGCGGCGGTGCTCGGCGTGAACATCGCGGCGCGTGTTCTGTTAAAGGAGAAGAAACGATGAGCGACACTTCGACTCTTCCTCTCTATGGCACACCGGCCGATCCGACGCCCACGATAGCGGTGCGCGGCCTCAATTTCTTCTACGGCACCCAGCAGGCGCTCTTCGACAACGATCTCGATATCGCACCGAACCGCGTGACCGCGGTCATCGGCCCCTCGGGGTGCGGCAAGTCCACCCACCTTCGGGTCTACAACCGCATCTTTGAACTCTACCGCGACCAACGGGCCACCGGCACGGTCTTTCTCAACGGTGAGAACATCTTCGCCATGAACCTCCTCGACCTGCGCCGCCGCGTCGGGATGATCTTCCAGAAGCCAACGCCGTTCCCAATGTCGGTCTTCGAGAATGTCGCGTATGGCATCCGGCTCCACTACGAGGTTTCCAAAAGCGAACTCGAGGGACGCGTCGAGGCGGCGCTCAAGGGCGCGGCGCTCTGGGAGGAGGTGCGCGACCTGCTCCACAAGCCGGGAACGGCGCTCTCGGGCGGCCAGCAGCAGCGGCTCTGCATCGCGCGGGCGATCGCGGTCGAGCCGGAGGTGCTCCTCATGGATGAACCGACGAGCGCGATAGACCCCATCGCGACGGCGAAGATCGAGGAACTGGTCGAAAGCCTCAAGAGCCGATTCACCATCGTCATCGTGACCCACAACATGCAACAGGCGGCTCGCATCAGCGATTTTACCGCCTTCTTCTTCAAGGGCTACATCGTCGAGTTCGGGGAGACGAGGCAGATATTCACCAACCCGAAAAACAAGAAGACCGAGGAATATATCACCGGACGGTTCGGTTAGAGGGAGGTTACCATGCCGATGCGTATCCAGCGCGACATCGCAAAACTCAAGACACGGCTCCTCGAGATGGGGCTCAAGATAGAGGAGACCTTCGCCCGGGCCGTCCAGTGCGTCCGGGACCGCAACACCCAAATGGCCAGCGCCATCGTCGCAGGAGACCGAGAGATAGACCTCGCCGAGGTGGACCTCGAGGAGGAGTGCCTCAAGACGCTCGCCCTCAACCAGCCGGTCGCGGGAGATCTGCGGCTCATCGTGACGGTGCTCAAGATAAACAACGACCTCGAGCGGATCGGCGATCTCGTCGTCAACATGGCCGAACGGGTCATTACCCTCGCCGCCCATCCCGAGGTGGAACTTCCTTTTGATTTCAGCCGGATGGCCCACACGGCGCACCTCATGCTCCACGCCTCGATCGAGGCACTCGTGAACCTCGACAAGAGCCGCGCCTACGAAGTTCTTGCCCGCGACGAGGAAATAGATACCATGCACCGAGAGATGTACCAGCGGGCGGGGCAGATGTTGCGCGAACGACCGGGACAGGCGGAGATCCTTCTCCATGGCATCGCTCTCTCGCGTTACCTCGAACGGATCGCCGACCATGCGACCAACATCGCCGAGGATGTCATCTACCTCGTGGACGGCGAGATCGTGCGGCACCAGGTAAAAGAGGCACCGCATCAATGACCCGAAAACTTTTCTGGAGGCTTTTCTTCTTTCTCACCCTTGCCGCAGGAACCGCGCTCATTCTTTCGGCGATCGTCTCGTGGCGTCTCTTTGACCGCTTCACCCGCGAGCAGACCGTCACCGAACTCAAAGAGTCTCTCGTCACCCTCGAGCGGGTGCTTCGCATCGAGGAGGCATACGGTCACGGCGCCTCATTCGGCGAAACGGTACGCGACCTCGGGACGCGGCTTGGCATCCGCTTTACCGTCGTCGCTCCCGACGGAGCGGTGCTCGCCGATTCGGAAGAAGATCCATCGCATATGGCCAATCATGGCGACCGCCCCGAGATCCGCGACGCGCTCGGCGGGATCGTCGGCGTCGCCGCGCGCTACAGCCCTACTCTCAAAACTGAACAACTCTATGTTGCCCTTCGGGTCCGCGATGGTGCCGAGACCCGCTTTGTGATACGCGCCTCCAAGACGATTTCGTCGCTTCGAGAAAGCATGCGTCCGCTCACCGCCGACCTTCTCTTCGTCACCGTCCTTATTCTCTGCGGCATCTTCGGCATGAGTGTTCTCATCGCCCGCGCCATCAGCAGGCCGATAACGACGCTCCAGACCGGAGCCGAGCGCTTCGCGGCCGGAGATCTCAGCAGTCGCCTCCCCATACCTGAAACCGAAGAATTCGCGCGGCTCGCCCGGTCGCTCAACACCATGGCCTCAGAACTCGAGACACGAATCTCCGAGATCACGGCACAGAAGAACGAACTTGAGGCGATCCTCTCGAGCCTCGACGAAGCGCTGGTCCTCGTAGATGAAAACGAGCAGGTGCTCCGCGTCAACGCCGCCGCCGGCAGGCTCTTTCACACCACTCCTGCGGAGGCCGCCGGCAAGCCGCTCGTCGGGGTGCTCGCCAACAAGGCGCTCTACGAGTTCGCCCGGGAGGTCATCACGGCACGGGAGACCCTCGAGCGGGAGATAGACCTCTACGACAGCGAAGGAAAGATGCTCTACGCGCACGGCGTGCCGGTGGCCAACCGCCCGTGCATATTGCTCGTTTTCACCGACATCACCCGCCTCAAGAAACTCGAGAACATCCGCAAGGAGTTCGTCGCTAATGTCTCGCACGAACTGCGCACCCCCATCACCGCGATAAAGGGCTATGTCGAAACCCTCCGCGACGGCGCGCTCGACGATCCGGCGGCGGCGCGCAACTTCCTCGACATCATCGCGCGCCAGAGCAACCGGCTCGGCGCCATCATCGAAGACCTGCTCGCCCTCTCGAAGATAGAGCGCGACGCCGAACACGGAGAGATCGTCAAAACGACCTCTCCGGTGAAGCCGGTTCTTCTCGCGGTGGCGCAGACCTTCGCCGAACGAGCCGCAAAGAAGCATATAACCATTGAAGTTCACTGCGAAGATTCACTCTCCGCCTCCCTCAACGCACCGCTCATCGAGCAGGCGGTCGGCAACCTCGTTGACAACGCCGTCACCTACTCGCACGACGACGGCATCATCACCATTGCCGCCCGTGAAGAAGGAAACGACATCGTGATAAGTGTCACCGACACCGGCATCGGCATCGCATCGGAACACCTGCCGCGCCTGTTCGAGCGCTTCTACCGCGTGGACAAGGCACGGAGCCGTGCCGTCGGCGGAACTGGCCTCGGACTCGCCATCGTCAAGCACATCGTGCTCGCCCACAAAGGCGCCGTATCGGTAAAAAGCGAACTGGGGAAAGGCTCGACATTCTCGATACGCCTGCCGCGGTGAAACCTTTAGCGTAGAAATAATCAAATAAAATCAAAGTAAAATATAAAAGTAGTTATTTATCCTATTGACATATGATTTTGAATATGTTATTACATAGTCTACTTACTATTGAGGTTGTGATGTTTCTCACATTGGACAAGGTAGCAGAGATAAGAATCGGCTATCAACCGCGCTCCTCCCTCCGGGGAGATACGAGTGGAACCCACCGCTTGGTTTTTGGTAAAAACATCTCTCCAGATGGCAAATTGGAGGGTCCTTTTCTCCAGATTGTTCCCGATCGGAAAGCGAATCTCTATGAGGTGCGTCCAAGAGATATCCTTTTCCTTGCGCGCGGGACCGAGCATAAGGCCATTTGCATTGATTCCGAGATTGCCCCGAACCTGCTTGCTTCTTCCAACTTCTACATCGTCAGAGTAAAAACGCCGACCGTATTACCGTGCTTTCTCGCATGGTACATGAACCAAAAACCGGCGCGTGAACATTACGAGATACATGCTGCCGGGGCAACCATTTCCTATATTTCCAAACCGGCCCTCGCCGCGTTGCCGATTCCGGTCATCCCGATTGAAAAACAACAAGCCATCGTAAAGATTGCTCAGTTACGGGATGAGGAGCGAGTCATCGAACAACACCTGTCGCGGTTGCGCGATCGCCTCGTCGACAAGCAATGTTTAAAAGCACTTGAACAAGGGAGATAGCAATGAACGGCGCTGAGTACCAAAAGAAGATCAATGACACCGTATGGCGGGCCTGTGACACCTTTCGAGGTGCGGTCGATCCAGCCGAGTATAAGAACTACATCCTCACCATGCTTTTCATAAAATACATGAGCGATCTGTGGAAAGACCGTCGTGAAGAGTACGCCAAGAAATATGACGGCGACACGGAACGCATCGAGCGGGCACTTTCCCGGGAACGCTTTGTCGTACCGAACGAGAGCAACTTTGATTATTTGTATGCTCACCGGGATGCTCCGAATATCGGCGAACTGATAAACATTGCTCTAGAAAAAATCGAAGAAACCAATAAGGCAAAACTTGAAAATGTATTTCGAAATGTTGATTTCAACAGTGAAGCGGCTCTAGGGCAAACCAAAGAGCGGAACCGTCGTCTCAAGAACCTTCTCGAAGATTTCAAGGCCCTCGATCTTCGGCCATCGCACCTTGGCAACCGCGACATCATCGGCGATGCCTACGAATATCTCATTGCGCAGTTCGCGGCAGGCGCTGGCAAGAAAGCGGGAGAGTTTTACACCCCGCCGGAGGTCTCGACGCTACTCGCCAAACTCGTTGACCCAAAACCGGGCGCCCGCATCTGCGACCCTGCGTGCGGCTCCGGATCGCTCCTGATCAAGGTGGCGAAAGAGGTCTCCGACAAAAACTTCGCCCTCTTCGGGCAGGAATCGAACGGTTCGACATGGTCACTGTGTCGCATGAACATGTTCCTGCACGAAATGGACTCGGCCCGCATCGAGTGGGGAGATACGCTGAACAACCCGAAGTTGATAGAAAACGACGAACTCATGCGTTTTGATGTGGTTGTCGCCAATCCTCCCTTTTCGCTCGAAAAATGGGGGCACGAAAATGCGTCGCACGACCGGTTCAAACGCTTTTGGCGCGGGGTGCCGCCCAAAAGCCGGGGCGACTATGCCTTTATCAGCCACATGGTCGAGGTGGCGTTGGCAGGAATCGGCAAGGTCGGCGTCATCGTGCCGCACGGTGTCTTGTTCAGGGGCAGCGCCGAGGGGACGATCCGGCGAAAATTCATCGAAGAGAACATCCTTGAGGCGGTCATCGGTTTGCCGGAACAACTCTTTTATGGGACCGGTATCCCGACGGCGATCCTTATTTTCAACAAAGGCCGCAAACCGCGTGACCTCGCGACGACGAAGCGCGACAAGCATATCCTGTTCATCGATGCGAGTCGCGAGTACGAAGACGGCAAAAAACAGAATCGCCTGCGGCCACAAGATATCGAGAAAATAGTGACCACCTTCCGCGAGTTCAAGGAGATACCGAAGTACTCGCACCTAGCGTCATTCGACGAAATCGAAGAGGCGGAGTACAACCTGAACATCCCGCGCTATGTAGATACCTTCGAAGAAGAACCCGATGTGGACATCCCGGTGGTACAAGCCGAAATAAAGCGCCTCGAGACGGAACTTGCCAAGACACGCGAAGAAATGGACGGGTATCTGAAGGAACTTGGGCTTTATGAAAATCGTTGAAATACAATAGGTTTGTGAATACAACAGAAAAATAATTGGCAGATATTATCAATTATTCTTGACAACGGAGGTGGAAGTGGATATCCTCTATAGGAATAAGGGGCTAGAAAAGGCATGTACGGAACAAAAAGAGGCTGTGAAACGGTATGGACCGAACAACCAGAAAAAATTGTTTCAGAGGCTCAGCGAAATTGATGCGGCTGACAACCTCGAGATTCTCTGCAAAATCCCCGCTGCTCGCTGTCATCCGCTTACGGGCAATCTCAAGGGCCTGTGGGCCGTTGATCTGGTGCATCCGTTTCGTTTGTTGTTCCGCTTAGTAAAATCTGATGGTACCGATATCGAGGAGGAGGAGATCATTCCGGCATTGGTAGTTGCCGTGATGATTTGGGATATAAAGGACTACCATTAGGGGAGAAACATGGGCAGAAGAAGTTATCAGCCCGACGATGCGATCGGACCGGGCGCCACGATCCTTGAGACCATAGAGGCGATCAACCTCTCGCAAAAGGAATTGGCGCTCCGCATGGGGCGCGATGAGGCAACAATCAACAAACTGATCAAAAACGCGCTCGGCATTACTCAGGATACTGCCATTCAGTTGGAAAATGTTCTCGGCATTCCGGCCTCGTTCTGGATGAATTTGGACCGGAACTATCGAGAGAATCTTGCCCGCATAGAAGAACAGAAGCGACTGGAAGAGGAACGAGCCGTTCTGGAGCAGTTTTCCTACAATCCTTACCGCGACTTGGTGAACCTCGGCTGGGTTGAATCTTTCAAAGACCCGCAGGATCAAGTAAAAGCACTCTTACGGTTCTTCGGTGTTCATTCGTTCAGATCCTTGCAGGATGTAGTTTCGGTTGCGTTCAGAAAGGACAAGAAAAAAGAGTGTGAACCGCTCGCCATCGCAGCATGGTTAAGAAAGGGTGAGTTGTACGGTCGCGAAATCAGGACAGCCCCGTATGATAAGGCCCGATTGACGAATACACTGCCGGAACTGAAAAAACTTTCAAGAGAAGAACCGGAGGTGTACTCTAAAAAGATTCAAGAACTGTGCGCCGCTTGTGGCGTTGCGGTAGTGTATCTACCACACTTGCCGAAAACCTATGTGAATGGCGCGACAAAGTGGTTAACGCCGGAACGGGCGCTTATTCTCCTGACGCTGAGAGGAAGGAAAGACGACATTTTCTGGTTCAGCCTTTTCCATGAAATCGGACATGTACTGAAGCATAGCAAGAAGGAAACCTTTGTCTCCTTCGAGAAATGTGTTGAGAAAGACGATTACGAGAAAGAGGCGGATCGTTTCGCAGCCGAGACATTGATTCCTTCCGTTTTGCTTCGATCTTTTGCCAAAAGAGGTGTTTTTACGGCAGAGGCCATAAAGACCTTTGCGAAAAGGGCCGAGGTTGCGCCGTCGATAGTGGTCGGGCGGTTGATGCATGAGAAAAAGATTCCGTTCAATAGTCCTTTGAACTCGTTACGAACTACGCTAGAATGGCGTGAAGAATGACTTTTGATTCTGACGAACCGATTATTTTAGCAAACCCGCCGGGCGCTGGCGAAAGCCAAGCTCACTTCGGCGGGTGTCTCATTAATATCAAGATGTTACGGTTGCGATAGACTATGATGGATTATGAGGTGCTATGAGGTGTTATGAGATGCTATGAGATGCAAGGAGTGATCGCATGAGCATACGCAACGAGAACCGGCCGGGATACAAGAAAACGAAAGTCGGCTGGATACCGGAGGAGTGGGAGGTAAGAAAATTATCGGATTTGTGCCGGTATCCTGAGTCCGGCTTTAGCGCAAACAACACTGATAATAGCGTCGCTCCTCATTCAGAATTCAAAGGTGTTTTGAAACTAAGTTGCATTTCGGACGGAAAATTTAACCCTCTTGAGAATAAAGAGGTTATCCCAGAAGATAGTGAAAAGTTATTTGCCCCAGTAAAGAGAAACACCATCATCATAAGCAGATCAAATACCGCAGAACTTGTGGGGGCTGTCTGTTTCGTAAGAGAGGATATTCCCAATTTGTTTTTATCAGATTTGCTATGGTCAATTTCTCCCAAGAATGAAAAAGCAACCAACATGGAATGGCTGGCGATATTGTTACAACTAAAGAGGTTTCGTCAGGAAATCATGGCGAGGTCTCATGGTACCAGCGGCAGTATGAAAAAACTGACAAAAGATGAGTTTTTAGGAATAACTATTCCCTACCCTCCCTTCCCCGAACAACGCCGCATCGCAACCATCCTCTCTACATGGGACCGCGCGATCGATCAGGTACGGGCGCTCATCGAGGCGAAAAAGAAACTCAAGAAAGGGCTGATGCAACAACTCCTCACCGGCCGGATGCGCTTCCCCGAATTCGGCAAACCGGCCAAACAAGGCCAACTGCCGGAAGGGTGGAGGCAAGTTAAGATAGGCGACCTACTAAAAGAAACAAGTCGGCCGGTGGATTTTAACGACAACGATTTTTACCCGCTCATAAGTGTTCGACGCAACTCTGGCGGTGCGTTTTATCGCCAAACACTTAAGGGCTCGGACATCGCAACAAAAAATCTCTTCGTCACAAAACAGGGCGATTTTCTGATCTCAAAGATGCAGGTGCTGCACGGCGCGATGGCCGTGACTCCTAGCGAATTTGACGGAATGCATATTTCGGGAAGCTACATAGCTCTTGTTCCCAAAAACAAAGAAGACCTCTCTATTGAGTATTTCAACTACCTCGCTCAGACACCGAAGATGTACCACAAGGCATATATCTCAAGCCATGGTGTGCATATAGAAAAAATGACCTTCGACCTCGATCTGTTTCTTAACGAGAAGATAGTTGTTCCTACAAAAAGAGAGCAGGAGAAAATCGTTCATGTCATTAGGAGCATAGAGCAAATAGTAGGTCTGCTTGATGCAGGCGTTGAGCATTTCAAGCAACAGAAAAAAGGACTCATGCAGAAGTTGTTGACCGGTGAGATACGGGTGAAATGAACAACTCTTGGGTTAATGTTTTCGTTGATGAATCTGGTACCAACGAACTGGATTCCACAAAACAAGGGGTTTCCAACCTTTTCATTTGTGTGGCTGTCGTCGTGGACGATGAACACATGGATGAGGTAACGACAGCGATCAATGATATCCGCAAGAAGCTTTGTAGCGGTGCCGAAATAAAGAGCAGCAGAATAGCTTCGAACCATGACAGAAGGCTCCAATTTTTAAGAGGAATAGAGAAGCTTCCTTTCAGATATTATGCCTTGGTGATTAACAAAGATGCTGTATACAGCGATTCCGGCTATCAATATAAACGCACTTTTTATAAAGCAGTACATCGGCGCCTCTATAACTTAGTCTCTTCTAGCGGAAAAAGTCTGCGAGTAAAAGCGGATGAAATCGGCGGGCAAGATTATATGGAAGGGTTCGATGATTACTTGAAGGACAAAGATTATCCCAACCTATTTACTCAGTTTGAGCATTCATTTGTGAAAAGCGAGAATGAGCCCGTTATACAGTTGGCTGACTTGATTGCTGGAACATTGGGATATTGTTTTGATGAAACAAAAAAATCCGAGAAAGCGACAGAGTTCCGGAAAATATTAAGAAAATTAGAGGTTGCGGTTGATTGTTGGCCTCCTTTGCCCATGGAGGTGGGCAAATCGGCAGGCAATCAATGGGACGAGAAAATACGAGAAGCGGCAAGAAGAAGGGCGATCTCTTTCATTGAAGAAAATGAGAATTCATCAGAGATAGATGAACAAATACAAGCGGCAACACTTAAAAGACTCTTTTTTGCCAGAGAGTTCGAGGATAGGGAAGATCAAACCATTTTTTCTGATAGTCTGATCGCTTCGTTGGAAAACGAGGGCTTCGGGAAAATATCGAAACAGGCATTCACTTCGCGCATCATTGGAAAACTGCGATTTGAAGGAGTCGTTATTTCGGGCTCCAAGGACGGATATAGACTGGCGCTTTCTCATGAAGACATTCACGAATACCTCTGCCATGATAAAACCATAATAGAGCCGATGCTCGCCAGAATCGGAAGAGCGCGCCAAGCCGTTCAAGAAGCAACAGAAATGAAACTCGATATTCTGGCCGAAGAACCATATCTTGTTTTGGGAAAGATATTGGAGGCGGCCAAAGACTATGATCTTGACAACAGTACCAAGCGTTTGTGCGATGAAGAAGAGGACGAAACGGAGGAGAAAATATGACGAACATGAACCCAACCGCCGCCCCCGCCTTCGATGAAGACAATATCTCCAAAATTCCAGCGCTTCTCCTCTTGCAGAACCTCGGTTACACCTACCTCTCCCCCAACGAAGCGCTCACCCTGCGCGGCGGCAAACTCTCCAATGTTCTCCTCGAAGGCATCCTCGTCCCATGGCTCCGTGAAAACAACCGCTTCCGGTATAAAGGCGCCGACTACCCGCTCTCGGAGAATAACATCTACACCGCCGTGCAGGCGCTCAAAGAGACGCCCTTCGACGGCCTCATCCGCACCAACGAGAAGATATACGACCTCCTTTGCCTCGGAAAAAGTTTGCAACAGCAGATAAGCGGCGACCTCAAGAGCACTACACTCAAATACATAGACTGGGAACATCCCGAAAACAATGTCTATCATGTCACCGAAGAGTTCGCAGTCGAGCAGACCGGCAGTTATGAAACGCGGCGCCCCGACATCGTTCTTTTCGTCAACGGCATTCCGCTGTGCGTCATCGAATGCAAGTCGCCGCACATCAAGGAGCCGATGCGGGAAGCGATCTCCCAGCACATCCGCAACCAGAAAGACGAGGAGATACCGAAACTGTTCATCTATTCACAACTGCTCCTTGCCCTGTCCAAGAACGAGGCCATGTACGCCACGACCGGAACGCCGCTCAAGTTCTGGGCGCAGTGGCGCGAGGAAGACGAGAACCTCGACGAAACGCTGAAACCGCTCATCGAGCAGCCGGTGAGCGAGGAACAGATCGACAAGATGTACGGCGCGGGTTTCATCCGCGAGAAACGCCCCGCCTACGGAACGCTGACACGACAGGTGACCGAACAGGACCGGGCGCTCTATGCCCTGTGCCGTCCCGAACGGCTTCTCGAACTTACCTACCGCTTCATCCTCTACGATGCGGGGGTGAAGAAGATCGCGCGGTATCAGCAGTATTTCTGCGTGAAGAACATCCTTAAACGGATTCAGACGCGCGACGCCGAGGGTCGGCGCACGGGCGGTCTGGTGTGGCACACGCAGGGAAGCGGCAAGTCGCTCACGATGGTGATGCTCGCCAAGTCGCTGGCGCTTGCCGAAGGAATCGGCGATTACCGGATCGTGCTCGTCACCGACCGGGTCGATCTCGACGACCAGATTTACAAGACCTTTACCTATTGCGGAAAAGAAGTGGACCAAGCCGAAAGCGGGAAACATCTGTGCGAACTGCTGACGAAAGGAAAGAACCGTATCATCGCGACAATCATAGACAAGTTCGAAGCGGCGGTGTCGAAACAGCAGGTGGAGATCCCGAGCACCGAGATATTCGTATTGGTTGACGAAGGGCACCGGACGCAGTACGGGCCGCGCCATGCCAAGATGCGGCGGGTCCTTCCCAACGCCTGTTACATCGGTTTTACCGGAACGCCGGTGATGAAAAAGGACAAGGATACCGTCAGGAAGTTCGGGGGGCTTATAGAACCGACTTACACCATAGAGAAAGCGGTCGCCGACAAGGCGGTGGTGCCGCTGCTCTACGAAGGGCGCCACATCGACCAGTTCGTGGACGAGAAAGGGATAGATGCATGGTTCGAACGGGCCACGCAGAACCTCTCCAAAGAACAGGCGGCCGATCTGAAAAAGAAGTTCTCGACCACCGACCAACTCAACGCGGCAGATCAAAAGGTAAAGGCGATCGCATGGGATATCAGCGAACACTTCCGCGATAACTGGCAGGGAACCGGTTTCAAAGGTCAACTGGTAACGCAGAGCAAGACAACGGCGCTCAAGTACAAACGCTATCTCGATGAGTTCGGCATGGTTTCCTCGGAGGTCCTGATATCGGGCCCCGACGAACGGGAAGGGGAAACCGACATCTATGAGGGAAATTCGCAGGAAGTTCAACGGTTCTGGAAGGCGATGATGCAGCGATTCGGCTCCGAGCGGGCCTACAACAAACAGATCATCAATGCCTTTCAGACCGCCGAACACCCCGAGATCATCATCGTGGTCGACAAGTTGCTGACCGGGTTCGACGCGCCCAAGAACACCGTGCTGTACCTGACGCGGATACTGAAAGACCACACCCTTTTGCAGGCCATCGCGCGGGTGAACCGGGTAGCGGAGGGTAAAGATTTCGGGTACATCATCGATTACCGCGGCGTTCTCTCCAATCTGGGGAAAGCGCTCGATCTGTACCGGGCTTTGCCGGAGTTCGATGCGGCCGACATCGGTGAAGTGTTGACCGATGTACGCAAGGCAATCGCTTCGCTTCCCGAAAAACACACGATTCTTTGGGACACCTTCAAAGAAGTTCGGAACAGAAACGACGAAGAGGAGTACGAACGGTTGCTCGCCGACGAGGAAAAACGACAGAAATTCTACGATCGACTTTCGGTCTTTTCCCGTTCATTGGCTATCGCTTTGGCAAGCGAGGCGGCCTACGAAGTAATTCCGCGCGACACGATGGAACGCTACAAAAAAGACCTCGCTTTCTTCGTAAAATTACGCACAGCGATCCGGAGGCGGTATGCCGAAGTGATCGATTTTGGTGAATACGAGCCCAAGATACAGAAACTGCTCGACACCTATGTAGGGGCGGGAACGGTCGAGAAATTGACGCCTCTCGTCAATATTTTCGACAAGGAATCTTTCGCCCAAGAGGTCGACAAGGTGCAAGGGGCGGCGGCAAAGGCCGACACCATCGCCTATCGGACTTCTCGTATGATCCATGAACGGATGGGAGAGGACGAGGTCTTTTACAAACGGTTTTCCGAACTGCTGAAAGATACCATTCGCGCTTTTCGGGAAGGAAGGATCAGCGACACGGAATATCTGCGCCGCGTCAGCGAATACTGGCAATCGGTGGTGAACCGAACAGGCGACAAAACGCCACGCAAACTCGACCACCGCGATATTGCGAAGGCATACTTCGGCATCATCAAGGAGGTGATTCCAGAGCAGGTGTTCGAACACAAAGAGCGCGACGAACTCATCGCCGACATGGCGCTCCTGATCGACGATACCATCGAACGATTACGCATCGTGAACTGGACAAACAATATCGATGTCCAGAATCGCATTCGTACCGCTATCGAAGATGCGCTGTTCGATTTCCAGAAGGCACAGGGAATAACCATTTCCTTTGCCGAGATTGACGCTATCATGGAACGGTGCATCGCTACCGCCAAAGTGCGGAGACCATGATGCTTTTTCTGCCGATTTCATTCGGAACACGCACTTTCATGGTGCAAGTGTTATTCTCGGAGAAAAGACATTTGTCTCTGCGTGTCTATCCCGACTGCTCAATCGTCGCACGGGTCCCGAAAGGAAACGATGTCGAAAAAGTATCTAAAATCATTAGCAGAAAGGCGTCTTGGATTGTCAAGCAATTAGATTTCTTTTCCAATTTTCCATTGCCACAGCCTGAACGACGCTATGTCAGCGGAGAAACGCACCGCTACTTGGGACGGCAGTATCGGCTCAAAATCCGACAAGGAGAAAAGGGGGTCCGGCTGATCGGGCATCATTTTGAGATCACGGTTCCCGATCCTCATGATGCGCGTAAGATCAAAATGGCGCTCGACGCATGGTATCGGGAGCATACCATTTCGTATATCAGCAGCCGCATCGAACATCTTTGGCCACGATTTGAACGAACCGGCATCCAACGCCCCCCGCTTATTTTCCGCAAAATGAAAACCCGCTGGGGTAGTTGCTCTCCGCAGGGCCGCATAACATTCAATACCGAACTCATCAAGGCACCCAGCGACTGCATTGACTATGTGATCGTGCACGAACTCTGCCATCTGAAATACCCGAAACACGATCGTGTTTTCTATCGCTTACTCGAACGGATCATGCCCGATTGGGAAACTAGGAAAAAGCGCCTAGAACAAATGTTGTGGTGATAAAAGGGTTCCCTTTTGCTACCGCGCTAACGGCGCCACCCCGCTGACCGCAACGCGTTTTCTTCGCTGACACCACGGGCACTTATTCTGGCAAGTAGCAATAATATGTGGTACAAAGGGGCACTAAATAGAGCGATTACGGTCGAATCCGTTTATTGTGAATAACGGGGGAAAAACAAATGAAAAGAACAGATTGGGTCATGCTAGGAATCACCTTCCTGCTGTGGGGCTGCGGCGACGAGACAGAGCATAAGCCGGCAAGCGACGCCGATCAGGCGACCGTCACCGACGACACGGTGACCGACGAAACAATTACCGATGACACGGTGACCGACGATGCGGTGAACGACGACACGACCGTTGACAATCAGTCCGATTCGATTGACCAAGATCTTTGTTCATGCGATTACGGACCTGATGCCGATGAGACTGGTCCCGACGATGTCGAGCTGGACGAGATACCCGACATCGATAACCAGAACTGCTTCAACCTCGGGACGAGCTACAACAAAGATGGCCTTGACGATGTCGCGACCGGCATATCGCTCGCGGTCTACTCGAATGGCTGGGGGAACCTGCTCGACACCATCACGATGGAGACCGAAGGGACCATCACACTGGAGGTCCCCGAGGAAAATCCCTATAACGGAGAGACGCCCTCTTACTTCATCTACGAGACGGCGAACGGTTTTTTCACCAAGTACGCCTACGCGCAGTTCGACGACACGATAACGGTAGACCTCGATCCGGTGATGCCGAACAATCTCATCAACGGCAACATCTTCATCGTGCAGTACTACTTCGGGCCGACCGCGCTCGCGAACACCGCGATAACGGTCACCGACGCTACCTATGCGCTCGTCGGCTGTTTCACGACCGACGGAGAAGGACGATTCGTCATCAACCTTCCGGCGGGTGACTACCGGTTCCAATTCAAGGACATGGATACGCAACTGTACGACGAGGCGGTCTCGACCACCGGCCCCGGCGACTACCTCGACCTGCGGATACCGGCTCAGGCGCAGATGGCCAAGCCGAACATCTACCTCTATCCGACCGAGACGACCGAGGTTTCGGTCACGCTCGGCTTCCCGCAGGGCGGCTTCATCACCACCTCTATTCCCGACTACGGCGACGGCTGGCAGGTGATGGTGACCCCCGACGGCATCATTGACGGCCAGTACGGCTATCTTTTCTACGAGGCGCAGCAGTTCGACCACTACCAATACAAAGAAGGATGGACCGTGGCGACGGCTGGGTTGGAAAAGTTCTTCCGCGGCAACCTCGCCGCTTACGGCTTCGCGGGACGCGAGATAGAGGACTTCATCGCGTGGTGGATACCGCGCCTGAACGAAGGTCCCTGCTATGACATCTACCCGCAGACCCGCGCCGAGATAGACCCCTTCGTCACGCTCGACATCGCCCCGGCGCCCGACTCGGTCCAGCGCCTTTTCTATGCGACACGGCCCACCGGCGACTGCGCGGCGCACCTCGACGAACCGGTCATCGTGCCGTTCGTCCGCGATGGCTTCGCCGTCCTCGAATGGGGTGTCGTCCTGCGGTGACGCCTCACGAAGGACCGGCCTTCGACCGGCCGCACCTATAGGATGACCGCTTACCGACGCTCCCCTTTCGGCATTGGTTTGAAATCGGTCGCATACCACTTGAAGTGGAGGATGCGCTCCGGCTGGAAGATGAAGAAGGCGATGCGGGCGCGTGCCTCGCCGGCGGTGAAGCAGTAGTAGTCGCCGAAATCCTTCGCGTCGAAGAAGACATCGAGTTCATGGAGCCCGATGCGGAACTTTCCCGCGGTACCTTGGAACCGGATGAGGTCAAGGTCCTCGACCGTCGCCCAGACGAAGCCTTTGAAGTGCTCGTTCTTCGGCTTGCGTGGGATCACCTGAATTTTGTAGGCCGGGACCCCCTTGACCGTTTCGACGGCGACGACCGTGCGGAGGTATTCTTTCTCGCCGTTACGGTCGAAGATGGGTATCCCCGGTTTCGATTCGTGCGGATCGTAGTCGTCGGGATCCTCCGGTTTTCCGTCCACCTCGTAGGAAAGCGTCTTGTATTCGAGGTCCTCGTAGAAGTCGTCCCAGCGGGTATAGACCACCTTCTCGGTCTTCACGAGTTCCATCGTATCGGGCTTGTACCACTTCACCTCGAGGTGGCGCGTGGACTGACAGCCGGCATATTTGTCGTACATCTTCGAGTACTTATCGGTGAGTTTCGCGATGATATCGCGCGAAAGTTCGGGGGTTATCTTCTCGGGAACCGCTGGCTTCGCGGTGAGCGCATCGTCATCGGAAGGTGGCTCAGCAGCATGTCCACCCAGAGCAAACGCAACCCCAATTACGAACAAGATGTACTTCATCGTCGGCATCTCCGTTATCGTTCGGCGCGCGTTGTACCTGAGGAAACGGCGACTGTCAACAGCCATCGCCTCGGAGATATGCCACCTATAGGTGGTGGACCCTACTCCTTACAGCACGGGTCGTTCGCATGGGCGGCATTGCACCGGCCGCCGGCGCGGAAGAGTTTGATGCAGGCGGAGACGAGGTTGTAGTAGAAGTCGCCTTCGTTCTTGTTCGGCTCGATGTCGCGGTTGTACTCGGTGGTGTACTGATCGAGGAAACAACCATTCGCGTTCTGCGGATCGGAACAGGGACAGAGAGGTACCTTGTCGCACGGCTGGCGCCCTACCACCCACTCGTTCCAACCGGTGATGAGCGCGATCGGGATCTCGGGATTATCGAAGAGGTTCTGGACCTGTTTACGGAAGGTCTTGCCATGGTGTTTCGGCGTCGCGGTATTCGTGTGGCTCATGTAGTCGGCGCCGTAGGCGAGACCGATCGGCAGTTGCTCCGGCGCCCCGTTGTACTGCGAGATGCGCACGAAACAGGGCTCGCTTTCGAGCGGCGAAGCGGGGCACCGTTCGAGGTAACTCCATTTGGCGGTGCCGGCCGGTTCGAAGGCCCACATCCGACGCACGGTGTAGTTCACCGCGAGCTCGGCCTCGGTCGCGGCGTCCACCGGCCACTGATCGTTCTCGGTGATGATGACGAGCGGTTTCCCCTGATAGACGAACTGGAGCCCGGGATGGGCGTTGAGCATGGTGAGAAGAGAATAGACCATGTACTTGTTCTTGTCGGAACTATAGGCGGTCGTCACCGGCACCCACGGAACGATGCGTGGTGCGCCGGGGACCGTGCTCCACACCTCGACGAGCGTCGCAAAAGGCTGAAGGATCATTTCTTCGGGACGGTCGCAGAGCGTTCCGGTGTTGTAGGGATGGTTGGTGACATCAACGAAGACGAAATCGGCTCCCATGTCTCGGAGCATCTCGGCGTGCTTGGCGAGAAGCGCCGTGTTGTTGGTGAGACAGTAGTAGCCGTCGTTCGGTTCGCCCCACCAGAACGAGGTCGGCGGGAACGGGTTGGTCGGCCACGCGGGCCACGACTCCTGCCCGGCGAGGATCTTCGAGATGTCGTGCGGCTCGGCCGCCGATGGACAGTGCCATGTGTGATAGAACACGCCGATCTTGGTCTTGTTCGGATCGAACGGTTTGTCCACGCAGATGAGTTTGTCGGTGTCGCAGGTGTAGCGGGTACCGGGGCAATCGCTGTCCTTCTGACATTCGACGCAGTACCCGCCGATGGTGCACACATTACCCGAGGGTTTCCAGTCGCACGGATTGATATACGGTGTACACTTGTCACGGCAAATGCCTTTGTAGCAGATACGCGTCGCCGATCCGCAGTCGGTATCGTACACGCACTCGACTGACGGCATCGTATCGGCATCGGGCAAAGAATCGCCTGCCGGTTCATCGGCGTCAGGGACCTCATCGCCGTCGGGCTCCCCTATGCACATCGAGGTATCATACCCGGAGCAGTCTTCACGGCAGACTGCCATGCCACCGGTATAGCCGCTGTCGATCTCGGCGCACTCTTTCGCATCGCCATCGCAGATCTCCCCTTCGTCGGTGAAATTGTTTCCGCAGGTAGGCGGCGTGACGAAGTCATCATCAGCGGCCGAGGCGGCGTCATCGTCGCTGGTAACATCACTGTCCTGCGTCATCGGTTCGTCTCCCGCATCATTGAAGAGACCCTCGTCACCGTGAGCGTTTTCTTCCCTATCGCCGATCGGGAGCGTATCACCATCGTCAGCCGGGGCGCCCGAGGAAGAACACCCATTGAACAACACGGCCAGTACGGTAAGAGAAAGAAAAAGAGATTTTTTCATGAGACCTCTCCCACTGTCGTTCCGCTAAAAAAACGCTACCGACGCTGAATTTTTTGGCAAGAAAATCTTTTTATCGCCGGTTGAGGTAGTTTCCATACCGCCGTTCCAACCAGTTTTTCGGTCTCTTTCCCTCCGGGCCGGCGGCGTCGAGCGCCGCGAGATCGTAGGGTTTCACCGGAAAAACACGGAACCAGCGCGGTCGTATCGCGTGGACGGGACAATGGGCGATACAGCGGAGGCACACCATACAGCACTCATGAAACTGCACGCCATCATTTGTCACCATAATGTTCCGCATCGGACACTCCTCTGCACAAAGGCCACACCGGGTACAGACGTCCCCTACCCGGAGATCGCGGCCGAAAAGGGAACCGCCTCCTGCAAGGATACGATTCCACAGACGCGCCAAGAGATGGGAAAAAAGAGCGGTCTGTTCGAGCGATGTCCGGCCGCTTATCAGATCATCAGCCAGACGCTCGACACGCTGTCGCGCCGCGGCGATGATGAGCGCAGCAAGGTCGTCGCTCGCGCGGTAGAAGATGTTCGGCGGCATCACGATCATCCGCTCGAGGCGCACCTGCCAGCCACGCTCTTCGAGAATGCGCCGCATGGTACGCGTTGTCCCGCCATCGAAGAAGGGATCGCCCGGCGATCGGACAACCACGGCGGGGCGGCCGTTCCCGTCAGGAAGTCGCCGCGCCCACGCCTGCACCGCCGGCGGCGCGTCGAGTGCATAGACCGGATAGCAGAGGACCATCGCCGCCGTTTCGGAAGGGAACCTATCTGAAACCTCATTCAGAGCGAGGTTTGCGAGCGAAATGCTCCTCCCCCGCTGTTCGAGCGCCTCGCCGATCCGCGTCGCAAGCCACGCGGTGTTCCCGGTTCCTGAGAAATAGCGGATAACGATGAGACTCACGGAAGCGCTTCGGTCTGGCAGAGCGATGAACAGCCATCACCACTCACGGTGTTGCCATCGTCGCAGAGTTCATGGCGGTAGAGCGGCAGGAGAGCCAGTTGCTCGGGAGAAAGTGACCTGCCGTAGATGCGCACCTCGTCAATGAGACCTTTCACCGGTGAAGCGGCGCATCCGCCGCCGATGGTAAGCGGACCGCTCGAGAGGAGCGGGACCTGACTGTAAGCCGCCTCACCATGGACTACTCCATCAATGAGGATCTGCGCCGTCGTCCCGTTGTAGGTCGCCTCGATGCGATGCCACTGGTCATCGGTCACCGCGATGTCGGAGAGGAGGTTGAGCCACTCGGCCGCCTCTATCTGAAAGAGGACCTTTCCCGTTCCCGGCTCGATCCACAGACCGTAGTTCCGATTGGCACACGAGGTGTCGCTCTTGCCGAGAATGCGCACCCAATTGCTGGGAATAGTTCCTGTTTTCAGCCACATCTGAAGGGTCATCGCCGCGCCGAGGTCGAGCCACTCACTGTGCGGCACCGTGAGTTGTCCCGCCGCACCGTTGAACGAGATCGCGGCACCGAAGCGCCCTTCCCCCCACTCGACGCCGATGAGCGAACCGGTGAGGCTGTTACCCGACCCGTCAACCACGGTGGTCCCGCTTCCCTCATCGAAAGATAAGCGAATACGGGCGCTTGCGATTTCGGCGATCTCCCACGCCTCGAGCACTCGGTTATAGATGCGGAGATCGTCTATCTGGCCGTGGAAACCGAGGCCCACGAGTACCCCGCCACTCGTATCGGCAGGCACGACATCGACCTGCGCTTCGCTGTGCCACACACCGTCTATGAAAAGTTTCATGACCGAACCGTCGTAAGTCCCCAAGACATGGTGCCATTTGCCGTCAACGATGGAAAAGTTCGACATTGTCCCCTTCCAATCTTCAGGAATACTGCTCGTGAGCGACAGGAGCGCCTTCCCTTCGTTCCCCGGATTATCGGCACCGGCAACGAAAAGGCCGTAGTTACGGACGAGTTTTCCGTCCTTTTGGACGATACCAACATAACTTCCCGGCATCGCCGAGAGTTTCACCCACGCTGCCACGGTGAAGGTGGTGAGTTTGAGCGATGGGTGCTCCGCGATCGCTACGGTCTCACTGCCGGAAAAGGAAAGGCCGTTCCCGAAGCGGCCGGGGACCCATGTCGCGCCATTTATCGTGCCATGGTTGCCGAGCCCTGAGAGGTCGTTTGCGGTGTCTCCTTTCCCTTCGTTGAAGGGGAGGAGCAGCACCGCGCCGGGGTCGGTGAAGCGCACGCCGTCACCGCACCGGTTCATTTGGCAGTCGTTGCGGCAGGCGTCGTCGTTCACCTTGTTGCCGTCATCGCACTCTTCACCCTCCTCGAGGTAGCCGTTACCGCAGGGAGAAACCAGTTCATCGGTATCGGAGACGAGTTCGTCGGAGACAAGGTCATCGGCATCGGGAAGACCCCCCTCATCCACCGTATCGGGAAGGACTTCCGTCTCTCCTCCGTCCTCTTCATCCGGGAGCACATCCGTCGTCTCATTTTCTCCGAACGCCGGTTCGTTCTCGGGCACACCGCCGCCGCTGTCGGCATCGCTGGTTGCGACCGCATCGTCGGATTTCGGCATGGTGTCCACCGTCGCCGGATCGGCGCACCACCCCTCTTCGGTGCAGATCTCTCCCTCGGGACAATCGAGCGAAGTCACGCACGCCACCGGCCCCTGTTTGCCGCCCGAACAGGCGATGACCAATATTCCAAGGACAAAAAAGGAAAATCGTTTCATCGTTCCTCTCATCCCGAAAAAACACTTGGGTGAGCATTAACGGGAAACAGCAGAAAGGCAAGAATTCCCGTACCACCTGACTCTTTACCTTTCCCAGAACTCATCATCCCTGTCAGACATTCCCAGCACACCGCTAAGTTCTGTCAATCGTATCTTTATCTTTCCTAGTTTTCCGTAAAAAAATTCGATTGTTCGGTTTACTACGCTTTACCCCCGCAGGGTGCCGAAGATGAGGAGGAAGACCCCCGCGAGGCTCTCGCCGGCGATGAGGCCCGAGGCGGCAGGAACGATCTGTTCCTCCCACGACTTCTTCTTCCACGAGATGATGAGCACGATGAGGGCGCCGATGAACATCGCAAGACACGAGGAGAACGGTATCGTGAAGGCGAGCCCTATCCCCATCGCCGAGGGGGTGAAACGGGCTATCTTGGGCAGAAAGCGTTCGACGAGCGGTATCGCGACACCGAGGAGCGCGCCGGCGAGGATCGACCAGCGGATCGAGACATCGAGGCTCGCGATTCCCTCCGAAAGCAGTTTCGCGACCGAAGCCCATATCTGCGCCGCGGGAGCCGGGAACATCTGCGTGCCAAGCGCCTCAGGCCCCGGGACGAGGACATAGAAGACCGGTACGACGACGAAAGTGCCGGCGAAGACACCGATGAACTGGGCAAGGAATTGCTTGCGCGGGTTGGCGCCGAGGAGATAACCACACTTGAGACCGGTGAGGAGATCGGCCGAGGCACCGGCGGCATCGGCGGTGATCGAGGCGGCCATGAGGTTCGGCACCATCCGCTTCGGCACGAGGATGCCGTAGACGAGTTGGGTGAGCTTTCCCATCGCCCCAACCGGCGTCGTATCGGTCTCACCGGTGGCGCGACAGGCAACCATCGCGAGAAGGAACGAAAGGACTATGGCGACGATTGACATCAGGACGCCGACATCGAAGACGAAGTACATGATGAGGCAGATGCCCGCCGAGACGACCGCCATGCCGGCGGCGAACCACGAACCGGGCACTTCTATCCGCTCGTAGGCGGTCAGTTGCCGCTTCTGCCTGCGGAAGATGTCGCCCAAACCGGCGAAGGTCCGCATGATGACGCGCCACTGGAAGGCGAACGCGGTGAGCCCTGCCATGACCATCACCGAGGCACCGAACCAGAGGCTCCACTTGACGATGGTGCTGTAGGAGAACATACCATCCTCACCGGGATGGATGATCCCCTTCGCAGCGAGCCACGGCGCGATGACGGCATAGTTGAGGATCGCGCCGAAGAGGATGCTCCACGCGGTGCGCCATCCCATGAGCGCGCCGCCGCCGACGAGCAGCAGGCTCGATTCGAGCGATATCGAGAATCTCTGCGCCCACTGGCCGAACACGAAGTACTCGTAGCGGACAAGGCCCAAGAGATCCTCGCCGAGCATCTTGTTGACGATGCCGATACCGGCGGTCGCGAACAGCACCTTCGCGTTGCGCACCCCTTCGGCCCCCGACGAATAGAGGCTCTTCAGGGTCTCCGCCGACGCGGTGCCGGAAGGGAACGGCAGTTTCTCGACATTGATCATCTGTCGCTTGAGCGGTATCGCCATGAAGGTGCCGAGGAGCGCGATGAGCATGATCCAGAGTCCGAGCACGATGATGTTGAGGTGGTGTCCCGTCACGAGAAGGTAGGCGGCTATCGCCGAGACGAGCGTCCCGCCGGTCGTGTAGCCCGAGGCCGAGGCGAGCGACTGCATGATGTTGTTCTCGAGGAGCGTCATGTTCCGGGTACGGAAGACCTTCGAGATGGCGCTCCATATCGCGAACGAGAGGATCACCGCCGTTATCGCGACGCCGAACCCCCAGCCGGTCTTGAGTCCGATGTAGAGATTGGTGAGCGACATGAACCCGCCGAGGAGGATGCCGGTCACCGCCGCACGCAGGGTCAGTTGCGGCTTATCACCCTGATAGACCGTCTCGAACCACCGCTGTTCTTCCTCTTCGGGAGTCAGTTTCCGTTCCCCATCGCTCATGAGCCTCTCCGTCCGCTAAAGGTATTTCGCCGCGAGCACCGCATAGACATTCACATCGAACCACAACTTTCCGTAGCCGTAGAACAACACGGCAAGGAACGCGAGGAACATCAAAAAGAATCCGACACGCCGACCGAGGAACTTCGCTCCTGCCCGGATAAGGGACTTCGAGAGCGCCGTCGCCCACCGATCTAGGTAGGTGTAGAGCGGCACGAGAACGACGACGAGCACCACCATGGCGACCGCTGTCGCGGTGACCGGGGAGAATTCGTGTTGCATCTTCGTCAAAATAATTTTCGAGCAGAGATTCGTGAGGAGGTTCGCCGCGAGGACCGAGACGAACATGAGGAGGAATTTGGTCATCGTACCGCTTCCACCATTTCGAGCGCCCACTGCACCGCCGTGGTGAAACTCTTTTCAGAGGCGAGCCCTTTACCGGCGATATCGAACGCCGTCCCGTGATCAGGGGATGTCCGAACTATCGAGAGGCCGACCGTTACATTGATACCTTCGTGAAATGCGAACATCTTGAACGGGGCAAGCACCTGATCGTGGTAGCATCCGACGAAGAGGTCCACCCCGGCGGCGAGCCCTTGCGCGAAGAAGGTATCGGCAGGAAACGGTCCTTCGACCGTTATTCTCTTCTGCCGGAGCAGAGCGATCGCCGGGACGAGGATCGCGATCTCTTCCGTCCCGATGGTTCCCCCCTCGCCCGCGTGCGGGTTGAGCCCTGCCATCCACACCTTCGGCGGCCGTTTCTTCCAGCGATGGAGCCACTCGTAAACGAGCGTCACCTGCCGCACGACAAGGTCTATGGAGAGTGCTGACGGCACCGCCGCGAGCGGGATGTGGCGCGTGAGCGGCAAAACCATCATCCGCGTTCCGCCGAGCACCATCGCCACCTCGTCGGATCGTTTCCCGTCGAGCCGCGCGAGCAGTTCGGTATGCCCCGTGAAGCCGGGGCGCGAAAGGGAAACCGCCTCCTTCGCGAGTGGGAGCGTCACGAGCGGGATGCCCCGTCGCTTCGCCTCCCCGTAGGCGATTTCGACCGCCTGCGCCGCCGCCTCGCCGGAGACCGACGAGACCTTCCCCGGCTCGGGATGGTAGCGAATGTTGAGGTCAACCATCTCGAAATTCACAGGAATACTGAGTTCCCGCGACCAGTAGAGGAGCGCGGTCCGGTCGCCGACGCAGAGGAGCGGCATATCGGGATGCGCTTTATGAAACTTGAACAGGATCTCCGGCCCGACGCCATTGACGTCGCCGAGACTCACGACGAAACGAGGCTTGCTCACGGGACCTCCATATCCAGATCGCGATTCGCGCAGTTATCGTACTCGTCACAGGCGGTCACGGTCAAGGTCTTTTTCCCCGTGCCAAGTTCCGAGACCGCTATTGGCCCTGCCTTCGCGCCCGCCTCGTCAAAGGCAGTGACCTCGATGAAGAAGCGCCGCGGTCCGTAGTCGCCTGCACTCGTCATCCCGGCGTCACCGCAGAGGTAGTAGTCGCAGGCGAACTCCTCTTTCACGAACGAGAGACCCGCGACGAAATCGTAACCCGGCCGCTCGAGGATCGTTTCCCCTTTCTCGTCTTTCACCGTCACCGCAAAACGGCGCGGCGGGAGCGGCCACGGGTTGTCGTCCATGAGGTCATAAGTCTCGATGACGACGCGGAAATCCCCGGTCACCGCCGCCGGATCGAGCGCCGCGCTCCGCGCCGCGTCCACGAGCGTCACTGCGGCGATCTCGGGCGGCGTAGTGTCGGGATGCGGCAGGAGAAGTTGAAGCCCGTCGAGCGGCAGAAGGTCACGGGTGAAGGTGTTGAGGTGGAGGTGGTGGAACGGCTCATTCGTGTAACCGGTCTCGGTCACCGGCCACGAAACGATGAAGCCGATCTCGGCGCCGGCGGGCAGGATCTCGCCGCTCTCTTTCGCCTCCTTCACCGCATCGCTCACGCTGTCGGGATCGATGTGATGGTACTGGAGCGTAAGCCCGTTCACCGTCTCGAGAACCACCTCGAAGTACATGCGGTCCTGCGCGTTCCCGCCCGACAGATCGTAGTAGTCGTACTTCACCACGCGCCCCGGCAGGATGTTGTAGACCTTCGAATTCTCCGGCATCACGATGTCCACGCCCGGATGAAAGTACTCGTCGCCCGTAAGCGGCGAATAGTCCTGAAAACTGTTCACCGTATGCCCGACCGGCTGCGCTTTGTCCTGCGGCTTGAACGGCCAGCGCATCGTCCGCTCCGGAATGAGAAGAAGAGCATCGAGCGCCTCTTTGATCGCCGGCAGGCCGCACCGTTTTTCGGTGGTCCCGACCCGAAGCGTCAGCACCGGTGCGCTCGTCGGATCAGCGATCGGGCACTCATCGGAAACCGGTGTCTCTTCGAGCGCGGCGTACACCGTGTCGAGATCGTCGGGGTGCATCACGAACGAAGCGTCGGTCGGTCCGAAGGTGCGCGTCACCACGCCCTCCGCGAGAAGGAGCGCTGCCGACTGGAGCACGGTCGTCCGTTCTATCGAGACGAAGGTTACGCCTTCGGGACGCTGACGGGAAACATCATCTTCACAGGAAACGAAGAAGAAAAGGAGGAGCACCACCGCGATGATTGGCACCACGATCCTCCGGTAACTGAGAGAAGAGACGAAATGAGGGAACTACGCGCGCCTTTTGCGCATATTTTTCCTGCGACGCCGTTCGGCCTCTTCGCGCTTCCGCCGATCGCGGACGCTCGGCGGCTCATAGTGCCGGCGTTTCTTGAGTTCCTTGAAGAGTCCCTCGAGCGCCATCTTCTTCTTGAGGATCTTGATGGCTCGTTCGAGGTCGTCGGTCACGGTCACTTCGAGAGGCCCGATGATCTTCGCACGCTTCATGCAGTGTTCACCACCTTTCGCTAGGGTTGATTGTTGCTTCTTTACGCCCAAGGAGCGAAAAACAGGGGGCGATTGTAGCCGGAAACGGCCATTGCGCAAGATTTTTTTGTTTGGGAATGCGGTGAATCGTTGCCATCGGGGCTTGCCACGCTATAATGTCCCCAGTACCGTTCAAGGGAGGGCGCCATGCTCCGCATCATCCGCACCGACGATCCGTTCTTCAGCACCATCGCCGTCAGAGGGCGCATCGACTGGGGCTCCGGCGACGCATCCGCGCTCCTCGACAAGGTCATCGCCGCGATGCGGCGCGGTGAGCCGGTCGCCGTCCCCTACGCCGAACACCTTTTCACCACGGAAGAGCGAGCGCTCCGTTTCCTCGACGCCGCATTTGCCGCGACCGCCGAGGTCGTCCTCTACTGCCGTGATCTTTTGCTCCCGCCGGTACTTCTCCGCTACGCGCTCATCGAAGAGGCACCCGACCATCGTGAGGAATTCCTGCCCCGCATCGAGCGGCTCCCCTTCTCGCCCGAGACGCGCCGGGCAATTGCCGAGAACCTCCGCGGATTCCCCGCGACGCGCCTCGCGGCGCTTCTCGACGAACTGGCGACAAAACCCGAAGAGAAAGCGGTGCCGACGCTCCTTTCCCACAAACGGGCGCTCCTCAAGCGCAACACGGTGCTTGAGGCGGTCACCGTCGAAAGCGGCCTCGACGACATCGGCGGACTCGCCGAACTCAAGCAGTGGATCATCGAGCGGCGCGGCAACTTCTCGCCCGAGGCGCGGGCCTTCGGCATCCCGATGCCCAAGGGGCTCCTTCTCCTCGGCGTGCAGGGGTGCGGCAAGAGCCTCACCGCCAAGAGCATCGCGAACATCTGGCGCTTTCCCCTCGTCCGGCTCGACTTCGTGAACCTCTTCCGGCAGGAGCGGAGCGTCGAGGAACTCGTGCGTGACGCGATCGCTGCCGCCGAATCGTTCGCTCCCCTCGTCCTCTGGATAGACGAGATAGAGAAGGCGCTTTTCCAAGAGGCGCAGTCGGCGGAGGTGCGCCGCGTCCTCGGCTGGCTCATGACGTGGATGCAGGAGAAGACCGCCCCTGTCTTCCTCGTCGCCACAGCGAACAATGTCGAGATACTGCCGCCCGAACTTCTGCGCAAAGGGCGCTTCGACGAGATATTCTTCGTGGACCTTCCCTCCGCCGAGGAGCGGACCGAGATACTCCGCATCCATCTTGCGCGCCGCCGCCGCGATCCGAACGCCTACGATGCAGCAAAGATCGCCGGAGCCGCCGAACACTTCTCGGGTGCCGAACTCGAACAGGTGGTCATCGACGCGCTCGTCGCCGACTACGCGAAAGGGCGCGACCTCACCCAAAAGACGCTCGAAGAGGTGCTCCGCCGCACCGTACCGCTCGCCGTCACCTACGAAGAGCAGATAAAGAAACTCCGGATGTGGGCCCGCGGCCGCGCACGCAACGCCTCGGGGAACCTCCGCATCGAGGCGCTCTTCCAGTCGCCCTAGCACCGCGCGATGTACCTCTCGGAACTCTCTGCCGCCACCGCAACGCTCGCCGACCTCGGTACCGGCGCGCTCGTGAACACCGTCTATCGCTCCTGCGGCGGCACGCTCGTCAAACTCTACGGCGCCCGCGAACCGCTCGAAGGTTTCTTCTTCTCGACGGCGAAGCGTCTCTTCTTCCCGGTCCGCGACATCGCCGCCTTCCCGCGCGAGGAGATAACGACCCTCGAATCGGCGCTCCGCAAGTACCTCGGTGGCAAACCGCTCGCCGCCACGACGGTCGAGACCGCGTATGGCCGTGTGGTCACCGTGCGCTTCGGGACGATAACGCTCGTCGTGCCGCTCTTCGCCGGCAAAGCGGTCTTCATCCGCGACGGAGAAGACGTCCTGCTCTGGCAGGAACACCCCGATGCGCCGCTCGAGCCGCTTTCCGCGCCGCTCGGCGACAAGGAGCCGCGACTCGACGACCCCTTCGACTGGGAATCGCGGTTCCTCGCCGAGGAAGAAGAACGCCGGAAGGAGGAGCACCGAAAACGGATCGAGGCGGCGCGTCGCACCCTCGCCGAGCGGATAGCCAAGATGCGCGCCGAACAGCGGCGGGCGCTCGAGCGTGCCGAAAGACATCGCACCGACGCCGAACTCATCAAGGCATGGCTCTACACCCTGCCGGCGCAGGAGCGGCGCGCCTCGCTCACCCTCGTGGACCGCGACGAAACGGAGAAGACCATCGCCCTCGATCCCGAACGCACCATCACCGAGAACATGAACGCCCTCTTCGCCGAGGCGAAACGGCTCCGGCGCGGCGCCGCGACCCTCGAGGCGCGCATCGCCGAGAACGAGCGGGCGCTCTCCGCGCTCGAAGAGACGCCACCGCCCGCCCCACGCCGCGAACGCGCCGAACGCCGCGAAACCTCCGCCAAAGAGGCGCACCGTCATCTTCCCTACCGCCGCTTCCGCGCCCCCTCCGGACGCCTCTTCCTCGTCGGCAAATCGGCCCGCGACAACGACGAACTCACCTTCAAGGTCTCCTCGCCGCACGACCTCTGGTTCCACGCGCAGGGACAGGCGGGAAGCCATGTGATACTCCGCAAAGGCAAAGGAGAGGTCGCGACCGAGGAGGAGGTCTTCCTCGGCTGTTGCCTCGCCCTTTTCTACAGCAAGGCACGCACCGCGATGGAGGGTGAGGTCTGGTTCACCGAGCGGAAGTTCGTCCGCAAAAAGAAGGGGATGCCCCCCGGCATGGTGCTCGTCACGCAGGGCAAGCCGAAGTTCGTTCGCGCCGATCCTTCGTTCTTTTCGAGGCTTACCCGCGAAGACGGCGACGAATGAACCGGCTTTTTTTGAATAAAACTTTTTTCACGCTATCCTTTTCACCACACGGCGGAACCGCGGTCCGCGTGAACAACTGAACGAAGGAGACAAACGATGAGAACACTGATGCTTATTGCCGCGTTCCTCTTCGCCGCCGCCCCGCTGTGGGCCGATGCCGAGAGCGGCGAAGGATGTCTCGGTCTCGATCTCGGCTTCTCGTGGGGACACTACTACTACTCGCCGTTCCCCGACGCGATGGGCGCCAACATCGGCCTCCACTACGAACCGCCGCTCACCGAGGAACTCAATCTCGTGGTCGGCGCGCGCTACAACTTCCTCTACTGGAGCGACACCTACGACGGAACCGAGGAGAACATGATGTACCACCTGTCGCAGGCGGGCGTCGGGATAAAGTTCCTCTTCGATGTCTACAACATCCTTCCCTATATGGGCGTCGGTTTCACCTTCAATGTGAACGCCTACGACCCGAACGACGCCTTCGCCGCGCGCCGCGACCGTCCCGCCGGCGTCCGGTTCGCTCCCGGCGTCTATTTCGATCTCGGCACCGACATCTACACCGGGGACGACTTCAGCGTCGGCCTCGACCTGCGCTACGACTGGATACTCGACTACCTCTACAACGACATCAAGATACCGAATCTCTTCTCGTTCAACCTGCGACTCAACTTCCTCACGATCAACTGATGACCGACCACACCGCCCGACGAAGAGACCTCGAAGAACTTGCGCGGCGTCTTACCTCGCCGCACGACATTCAGCGGCTTCTCAACAACCTCCCCTACTCGACCCACAAAGCGTGCCTCTCGCCGTGGCGCGTCCTCAAAGAGCAGAGCGCCCACTGCGCCGAAGGCGCCTACCTCGCGGCAGCGATATTCGCCCTGCAGGGAGGAAAACCGCTCGTCGTCGACCTCCTCGCAGAGAACGACGACGACCATCTCATCGCGCCGTTCCGCATCGACGGCCGCTGGGGCGCCGTCGCCAAGTCGAACACGACGATGCTCCGCTACCGCGAACCGGTATACGAGAACCTGCGTGAACTCGTCATGTCCTACTTCGACTGCTACTTCAATACCAACGGCTTCAAGTCGCTCCGCGCTTACTCAGAATCAGTGAACCTCGACGAGATCGACGGCCCCGACTGGATGACGAGCGACGACGACCTCAACTTCATCGGGGAACGGATCACGGCGATGCCACACCACGCCATCGTGGACGAAAAGATGCGTTCACGACTCTCCCCTGCCGACCCCGACCTCGTGAAAGCCTGCTTCCTCGGCTCCCGCGAAGAGGGTCTCTTCAAACCGCGGTGAGAACAACTCACCCCGCTTCGCTACGCTCCGTCTCCCCTCTCTTACCACGAGAGGGGTCGGGGGTGAGTTTCCGCTCCCTCACCTTCACCGCCGGATTTCCCTGATAGATACCGTAGGGTTCGAGGTCTTTCGTCGCGACCGAGCCGACGGTGAGGATCGCGTGGGTCCCCACCCGCACCCCCGGGCACACCACCGCCTTGGCTCCGATCCACGCGCCGTCCTCTATCGTGATGGGCCCGACGATGAGGTCGAACGACTCCTTCTTGTAGTCGTGGTTGCCGCAAAGCAGCATCGCCCCCTGCGAGAGCGCCACATGGCTCCCGATGGTCACCTTCCCGAGGTTGTCTATCCAGACCCCCTCGCCGATCCAGACATGGTCGCCCACCTCGAGGAACCACGGGTACTTGATGTTCACCTTCGGCTTTATCACGACCCCGCGCCCCAGTTTCGCCCCGAAGAAGCGGAGCGCAAAACGCTTCACCCACATCGGCCACGGCAGGTAGGTGTTAAGAAGGATGCGCCCCTTGATGAACCAGAGGAGCCGCCGCAGGAAGCACCCCGGCCGGTACCACGCGTTGTTGAACTTCGACAGGTCGACCGCATTTTTCATCATAGTGTCCTTCTACTCTCCTCCCGATTTGGCCAACCAAACAGGAGCATGCTCCTTTTTTATCCAGAGGCAAGACTTTTAGAGGCCGGGGGTGAGTTCGATCCCCAGGACCTCCTTTATCGCCTCCCGCATCGAAACGCCTTTTTCTTTCGCGTACTTCTCGGTCTGGTAGATCTTCGCGTCCACGAGGAAGCGGTACCAGAACCCCTGCAGGAAATGGAAGATGAGTCCCGGCATCCCGTCGAGGAAACCGAGTTTCAGGAAGTAGCGGTACTTCCAGTAGATGAACGCCCGGAGGAAGAGCGGCAGGCGGTAGTAGAAGTTTTCCTTAAGCCACCGTTTTCGCTCGGTAGTGGTGGTCCCGCTCATCGAGCCGACCGAATCGAGTCTGAGCAGATCGTACTTCTGAACGAGGTATTCCGCCGCTTCGCGCGACGAATAACCGTTGTGTTTCTTCGTGAAATCAGTGAGCGAATACATCCGGTCATGGTTCATCTCGAGGACATCGATGTTCGACTTCACCGTCGATCCCTCGACCCGGATATGCTCATCCATGAATCGGTCTTCCATCGCCCCCTTCGATTTTCGGTAGACCCGCAGGAAGTAATTGGGATAAAATGCGCCGTGCTTTATCCACCGTCCCATAAAAAATATCTTCATTTTCACATAGATGCCGTCGTACTTCCCCGACTCGATGAGTTCCTTCAGTTCGGCGAACCCCTCCGGTGTCCACCGCTCGTCGGCATCGAGACGAAGGATCCACTCGTTCCGTGGGTTAGTGTTGTTCATCGCCCAAATGTACTGCGTGGCGTAATTCACCCACTTGTTTTGGAATATGCGATCTGTGTATCGTCGCGCGATCTCGAGCGTTTTATCGGTCGAGAAACAATCCACGACAATGATCTCGTCGATGAACGGAGCCACCGAATCGAGACAGGCAGGCAGATTCCGCTCTTCGTTGAGCGTCATCACGATGGCGGTGATGGGGAGTTTGCTCATTTTTTTATCACCCTTTCATACATCTTCACATACTTTTCTATCAACGCTTCGCCTCTGTACTCCCGCGCCAGCATTATCGCGTTCTCCTTCATACTTTTTCGTTCAGTATCGCTCTGTGCAAAGAACCGTTCCAACGCCCGCGCGAGCGACGCCGGACCGTTCGGCACCCAGTAACCGGCCCCTTTCTGTTCGAGCACCTGCCACGGCGTTTTGTTCGAGGCGATGACCGGCACTCCCTGGGCGAGCGATTCGAGCACCACCATCCCGAAGTTCTCCGACTCCGACGGCAGAACGAACACCTCGGCGTGGCGGTAAAGCGTCGCCTTGGCGCGCCCCTCCACCCGCTTTTCAGTAAAGACAACGCGGTCCCCAAGGTTCAACTTTTCGACCAGCCCCTTCAACGTCCGTGTGTATTCAGGAACCTCGCCGGTCCATCCCGCGATTACGAGTTTCAGATCGTTATCCCGCAGTGTCAATTTTGCGAATCCTTCTATGAGATTTTCTATCCTCTTTTTCGGATGGATACGGCCAAGGTGAAGAAGGTATCGGAACGGATACGGCGAATCTTCGTCTCCGGGAACAAAAATTTCTTCACCAAAGAGAATAGGTATGTTATGAATTCTTCTGTCGAGTGATTCGCCAGTATAGTCCTTTATGAATTCCCTTACATATCTTTCTTCCTCGTCTGAAGTGACATGGAAATGGCATCCGGTCAGTCCTTTCTTCACCCATGGCATCGAGAGGAACATTTTCTTTTTCAGTGTTCCACGGCTGAAAGTGTAAGGGAGAAGCGACCCGTGAGGTGTCCAAACAAGCGGTATATTATGTTCTTTGGCATATCCTGCCGAGATATGAGAAAGTATGGTATAGAGCATATTGGTGTTCATAACATCGCAGGAGACATCTTTCAGAATACCGGTCAGCAAGAATGGCCGTGCAAGTAACAAGAGGTCGAGAACAAACGGCCGCTTCGTTTTGGGCATCCGTATGTAGTAAACTTGAACACCGTCAACATCTATCCATTGGTCGAAAGGAATGCCCGCATCATCCGAGATATCGAAATTAGTAGTTATTACCTGAACCCTATGACCTCTTTTGACTAGTCCTTTCCCTAGGTCGTGGACCGAGTTGCATGGTCCGCCCTGCTGACTTGGATAATAACTGCCGATGGAAAAGAGAATGTTCATGTCTCTCCTTAGAGGTATATTACAAAAATTATTTCACCTCACGTTCGGTGCGGTGGAAATAAACAACTTCTTTTTTATCAAATGTTTTAATTGGCTTTGCAGGAACACCACCATAAAGCCAGCCCTCCTCAGTATACTTAGAGGCTAGTACTGCTCCAGCCGCTAAAACAGAATAACTTGGAAGGATTGTGCCTTTCAGGATTATGCAGCCAGTCGAAACAAAACAGTATTTCCCGATGATGACAGATTCTGCATCTTGTCGATTCTTATAGATATCAATACTATGAGTTAGTATTTGTGTGCCCAGTCCTGCTATTGTAGTAAAGTCACCGACATAGACTCCTCCGTTGCAATCTATATAGTGCCGACTTGTGATACTAACCGATTCTCCTAATACTAGTT
The DNA here is from genome assembly GCA_964415795.1 of uncultured Spirochaetales bacterium. Classification (GTDB taxonomy): domain Bacteria; phylum UBP6; class UBA1177; order UBA1177; family JAKLFG01; genus CALITV01. The sequence goes on from CAYQBN010000001.1 coordinate 264,752, forward strand.
CACATTTTCTTTCTGGTCTATGTTTGAACGAATCAAAATCATCTCTCACAGGAAATCCGGTGATATAAACATTTGATCCAATGAAAGAATTTTTCCCAATACTTAGAAGATCAATGTTTTTGCAAAAAGTTAAGTGTCCAATTCTCGCGCCTTCTGCCATTTTCAAATGCTTTGCAAGAATAATGCTCATTCCTATTTTTGCAGTAGGAGCAATATCATAACCCCAAAACAGACTCATTAACCATCTTCTCAAAAACCAAGGAAACAACCAGATCCCTACCTGAACCAACACCGCGGCAAACATGGCTTCTCCCTACAGGTATTTAAACACTTCGGTTATATGCTTTCCTTTAAATCTCCAAGTATCTATCCATGCCCATAGATAAGAACCCGAAAGTACCTTCACTACAAAGAGAAGTTTTTCATAGAAGAAAGCATTATTCCACTGGTATCTATCAGACAACAATGCTCTTTCTTTAAGAAAAGCAAATTCTGGATCGTTGTCAAAAGCATGCGAAGTTCTAGAGAATTCGTGTATCCGAAATCCCCAAAAATAATGTTTCAACCGAAGAAAAGGTATGTTTAGTTTTGCAAATTTTCCCCACAAATCTACATCCATTGCATAACGAAGGTTTTCATCAAAACCTGAGGCCATTGCAAAAATATCCCTGCTAAAAAAAGATGTTGGACCATGAACATACGGAGGCATCTTTTTGCTGAAAATTTTTATCCAAGAAGGTCCTTGAGAGCACCACAAGATTTTTCCATCTTTTGAAAAGAAAATGGTATTTCCTACAACCCACCGACATGTTCTATTCTTCTCGAGGCAATCTCGTACCCTTGCAAGGGTATTAGGCAGCAACAAATCGTCTGCATTCAGCCAAGTAAAAAATTTACCTCGCGCCCGGGAAAATCCTTTATTGAATGCATGACTTTGTCCCCTATCCTTTTCGGAGCACCACCATGCGATGCGGTGTTCATACTTTTTGATGATCTCGACACTGTTGTCGGTACTGCCGCCGTCAACCACAATGAGTTCAAAATCCTGACACGATTGAGTGAGAACCGATAAAATGGCCTCCTCTAAGAATCGCCCGTGGTTATAGTTTGCAATGACAATCGAAAAAAAAGGATCTTTCAAATCACCGGTAGATGGTCTCTCCTGATTAAAGGTAGTCATAAATAGTTCATTATCTCTTGTTCTATACGCTCTGCTATTGCATCCCAATTGAGGTATTTTTTGTATTTTCTAAAAGCATTTAGAGAAAACAAACGATAGGTATCAGGCGATTCCAGCAATTCTTTTATTTTTGTTACCATCTCATCGATAGCAGCATTAAGCGGAAAGAGCAAACCGGTAGTCTTATCCTCCACGGCAGCACTCACTCCCCCTGTATTATAGGCGATAGAAGGAAGCGCAAAAGAGGCCGCCTCTGCGAAAACAATACCCATCGCCTCTGCATGTGTTGGCAAAACAAAAAGCGTTGCCTCTTCAAACAACTGTTTTAATCGGCAAAGCTCTACCGGATTTTTTCTAGAAAGAAAAGGTTCAATCCGCACATAATCGTTATTATGGATGTTTTTCGGTGGACGGCACCCAACAACTGTCAAGGTTATAGGGAATCCCTGTCTACGAAGTTTCTTTACAATCTCGTAAGCCACAGATCCTCCTTTGCGTTCCCAATCAATCCCTACGAACAAAAAATTCTTATGGAGGTTTGTTATTCTCTTCTCAATTACTGAAAGAACTTTTTCTTCTGTAAAGCCAGAGGTAAGGTTGGCTCCTCGACCAACTGCTACAAACTTTTCCCTAGGCAAGCCATACGCGAGAGCAGTCTCATCGCATGCCCATTCCGATGCGAGAAAGGCTTTAGTCACACATTGGAAACTGCTCCTATCAACCAGCAACGCTTCCTTTTGGGAGGGGGGAAAAAGATCTGTTGCAAATGGATAATAGTTCAATGCATTGTAAAAACTAAAATCCCCATATGTAAAAATCGGTTTCCGGGATTTTACTCCGGTTATCATCACCGTATCGCAAGAGAAAATGGCATCGTATTCCAAGGTATTGACAAAAGGTTGCATTTGACGTGCGTATGCTCTAACCGTGCGCCATGAATGAACAGATGCGAACCGCCAAGGAAAAAGACCATGATTTTTCAATCGATTAAGAACTCCGTATAAAGGGTTCTTTTCCAACTTGAGTGGACCGACAGTCACAAGTTCAAATCTCTTTTGCATAGCTTTGTATATTTCAGAGAAACTACCGGATCCGTGACGAATATCTTCGATACTGGTCGGTAAGGGGAACAGAAGTTTTTTCAATCAACTATCTCCTAAAAACATTTTCCACTTTTGTCTTAAGGCGGCTAAGAAGAGACTCATCATCCGGTAAGTACTGATGTTTGTTCAGTGCCCTCATCATGCGGTTGACATGCGCATGTTTTTTTCTGACTAAAAGAGCCATCGTATCCGCGCGATCTTTGCACTCTCCGAACTCTAATAAAAAGTGGTACCGTGTTCTGTTCCAAAAATCATGAATCAATACCGGACATTGAGGAACAGAAAGAAACGCCGCTAAGACGCATGCCCCTCTAAATATTCCATCCACTAAAATAAAATCATACTCTTTCCCCTCAGCAAAGGGTAACAAAGAGTAAGTAGGCCACAAATAACGACGATCTTTTTCTCAAGGACGTCCCCATGCGCTAATGGGGCCAATATCTATAAAATGAAAAGTTAGTCTTCCTGTTGTACAAGCCGCTGATATGGGAGATAGGGAAAGCAGGGTTTTTTCCGCAAAACTCCGATCCGACTCAATTACATCTATCTTCTCGATAGTAGGCATCTCTACTGCCATCTTCGTGCTATCGCCGCTTCCGAACTCAAGATAGCGACGACACCGAGAAAGATGTTCTCTAAGAAGCATGGTTTCTGCTTTACTCATGGTGGTGCTCATTTTTCACCTTCCGTCAATATGCGTTCCCATTTTCCGTCCCACCTCTCTCCCTCATCAAATTTAGTACTTGTCAACGATACTTTTTTGCGTCGTCGTTCCACTTCTGCAAGGGAAAGTATCATAACAGCAAACACGACACCCCATCGCGGTCTCTGGGAAAAAGGAGAAAAGAATAAGTCCCATCCGGAAGTTGTAAGAAGCAGGATAAAGTAGGCAATAAGTGGGCGGCAGAGATGAATCGCATACTTGAAGAAACGAATCATTAGAACAAGAATGAATATCCAGAAAAGGCCCCCCAAGAACCCGTGCCAGACCCATGCCTGTCCTAAATGAGAATGAGTAGGCATTCCAACCTTTCTCATCATACTTCTTCTATAAGCCATTCGGGCAGACTCCTCGTCTCCGATATACCTCATCGTTTGGGCCATATAGTTTCGTTCGTCTTTTGCCCACGAACCGTAACCAATAATAGGCGAGTCCTTGATCGCCAACAACGCTCCTATAAAATCAGCACGTCCTTCCAAGATTCCAATTTCAGAATCAGTCTGTTCTTCGTATTTCCGCTCTTCCTCTTCCCCCAACCAACCGCGGTTAACGGCATATGCATAGGTTTCCATCGCGATGAGTCCGCCGATGGCGGCGAATATCACGATCATCACGGTGTTTCGCTGGATGGCCCGCAGGGAAAGGAACCGGTTTTGTGCGAGCCATGTGCCGCCGGCGCCAAGAAGGAGAACCAGAAAGCCACTCCGCGAGCCGCCGTAAAGAAACACCGTGCTTGAGGCGAGAAGAATCCACACTGTAAGACGTGGCCAATTATGGAAAAGAAGAGCAACTAGGGCACTGATTACGAGAAAAACTATTCCTGCATAGTAAGTTTTGAAATTCATGACCTCGGTAAGAGCTGCCCCCATACTTTCTGCTCGACCAATAACGCTTTGCGCATGAAACGCATAAAGAGAAATAATACCTGAGATCGCCATTCCGAAAGCAATCCATCGTACCCGCATGAGGTCATCCCACAGGAGCGCGAATGCGATTATGAAAACGGCGCCGAGGAAAGGCAGTGCAAAAATGCCTTTAAGCGCATCCTTCGTTTCTGTTTCCCGGTACAGATCGGTAATAATAGCCGACACCATCCATAAAAAAAGGAGGAGTAGTATCTTGTGGCCCTTCGCCTCTTTGAATCTTGGCCAGATATTCACCAGAACGAAAGGAGCAAGCACTATGCAAAACGCTTCCGTAAGAGCCATTGCTCCCACGATGCGTATCTGGGTGACAGCGCCGAGACCGAAGAAGAATGCCAACCAGTTTTTTAGTGTGGGATTCATTGCTGTCATTGTGCGTCAATTGTCTTTTTTATGGAATATTGCCATTGCATGATCCGGCTGGTTAAATATGTTCTGTATTCCGCGTCCTCTCCACCCAGCCAACCTGTTCACAATGTTTGATTCGACAAAGAACCACTTGAGCGGGAGCATCCTTAACACTAAAAACAGGAGACTCAAGACCACAAGTTTGATAATGCCAGCAGACCGACGAGAATGCCTTATAAACTCATAGGAGAGATCAAGTTCGTATTTCTGGGCTAGCCATAACGCATGTTTTTTGGACAGGAAAGATACATGTTCCGGCATCGCCCCATAATAATATAGGTTTTTTGCCAACTGGTATGGTTTGCTATCGTATGCACCGGTGGTTATCACTATGTATCCGTTAGGCAGTAACGCTTCAGAGAGATATTTCATGGCAAGGTTGCTATCTTGAAGGTGCTCGAAGACATCGGTCAGGATAATAATATCATATTTTTCAGCAGAAATCCCCTTGAGGTCATACAAGGACTCTCCCACGATCTTAATCCCGTTTTTTTCCGCTTCGATCCTCGCTTCACGAGATGGTTCTATGCCATGAAGTGTATAGTCATCACCATGTTCACATACTCTTCGTATGGTGTTTAAGAGTGAGCCCCTATAACAACCAACATCTAATATCTTAAGATTCGTTGCCTGCAAAGAAGAAATGAAAGTGGTGACTTGGCGAAAATCTTCTCTCGTTTCATCACTACCGCCCCAAACGATCGTCAAGGGATTCATCTTGTAAAGTTCATTCATAGTCTCAAGAGAAAGGCATGGGTTTCTAAACAATAGACCGCAGGACTGGCACTCTACTAGATCTCCCTTGTTAATCGGATGAGTAAAGTGTTGTATAAGAAAAAAGAACGCTTCGGGAAGCAAACCTATGGTCTTTAAGATGTTTCCTTTACACGATGGACAGCTAGTTAGATCTTCGCCACTTATCAGCCAAGGCTGAGATTGCAACTTAACCGAATCGTTATTGCCCACTAACCATCCTCGATATTTGCAGTTTTGTTTGTTTTCGTTGTATTATCAAAGCAAAACTCACATAGAAGACCACTTGAACAACTTGAGCCAACAATCGTGCCCCGGCTAGACCCTCGGAACCCCAGCGGACCATGAACCAACTGCCAAACAGCATCACCACGATCCATCCCACATTGAACACAAGGCCTTGCCACATCAAACCACCAGCAACAGCAAATTGGGTAATAGGATACATAATCGTATAAAGCGTACCGGTCGCAACTAAAAAGATCATCGTCCAATAGCCTTCGGCAAAAGTGACGCCATAACCTCTCATAATCCAAGGACTTAGGACCGAAAGCAGTAAACCTATGGGTACAACCACTACTGCAATGAGTCTCATCATGCGCCATACCATATTTAGACTACCCAGAACATCTCCGGTGCCATATTTTTCCGACATCACCGGTATCATCGCCGTACAGACAAGCCCCGGCAAGAATTGTATTGCCCCCTGCCATTGAGTTCCGGCATTGAACATGCCTAATTCGGCGTAACCATTAGGCTGATTGGCGAGAAAGGCATTGCAGGCCCAGTAAACAGGCCCGATGAAAAGGAGGGTCAGGAAGGTCGGTAAACTAAAATCCACGAGCACCCGCCACTCCCTTTTCGCCTCCCCCCACTGGAGCCGGATATTGAACCGCCGCCACTCCCGCATCGCCACGATCCGCGTCACGATGACCGTCACCACCATCCCCGCCGCCATCGCACCAACCGCCCCTTTGAGCCCCCACAGCCACGCACCGAGGACCACCAACACCGTCTGCAGAGCACCAGCCCCCACGCTGATATACGATTTCGTCCGAAATGCCTCGCACCCATCGAGCGAACAGGTCTGCACGCCGTTCACCACCCCCATCGCCACGGTGATGGCGCTTATCTGGAGCATCGGGGCGAGATGCGGAGCCGCAATCGTCTTTTCGGCAAGCCACGGAGCGAGAAGAACGAATGCGATCCCATAGACCACCGCGCTCACCATGGTCACCATCGAGGAAAGGGCGATGATGCGGCCTGCCTTATCGGGATCGGTGTTCCGATACTGCGCCACATGCTTGGTGACGGTGAGGCCTAGCCCCATCCCCGCGAGACTGCTCACCATACCGGCGGTGCTGTTCACCATGCCGTATTCGCCGAAGCCGACCTGCCCGAGGATGCGGGCGAGAAAGAACGATGCCGCGATGGTAAGCACCCGCGACCCTGCCGCCGCGACACTGCCCCAGATGGCGCCGCTCGCGAGACGCTTGCGTGTTGGCGTCGAGATGAAGGATTCTATCTTTTCCCGAAGGGACATCGCACCTGCCACAGACACTACCGCGCGATTATAAGGAGGCACCGCTCCAACGCAAGAAAACAACCTGTTATCAGACAAATAAGAGGGGGGAAGTGTTGCAGAAGGGTGAGGTGAGAAGGTCCGCCTGCGGACTGGAGCCTCTGGCGGAGGACCCGGGATAGCGGATCTCACCTACAGCTGCGCGGTGGCAGAAGGTTGTCAAAAAAGCGACTCGGTAAAGAAAGAAATGCCGAGGTTCACTCGATAGGACAAAGGGTCATTTCGGCGACCTCTCCCGAAAGGTCGCCATAGGGCGTCTCGGTCGGATGGTAGAGAAGCGCATCGATGACGCCGAGGCGTATCGAGCCGCCGCTGGCGGCGGTGGTGTTCTGGGCATCGCTCACGAAGGTCACTCCGCCGAAACTCATGGCCATGAGGCATTCGTTGTTTTCGTCCAGTTTCTCGAAAAGCATCAGCTTCACTTCTCCCGGCACGGCCGAGTTCATCCCGGAAAAACCGAGGCCTATGGCGTCGGTGGGAAAGATGAGTCGCACGACGAAATTCCTCGTCCCCGTTTGAGGTGCCGACTCCTGCCGCACGATCACGGAGGCAGGGTCCGTGCCGTTGGGGGCATAGTGCATCGCGATAGCGACGGTGAGCGTACCGGGATACGGTATCGGATCGCTTTGCGACCCGTAGGAGCCGGTAAAAAAGGCTTGCATCACGCCACCGCTCGGGTTGTCCTGTATCTGGCTCTCGAGATCGCCGTCACCATCGTAGATATGAGAAAAGGTTTCTTCCCCGGCATTCAAGTTGCCGTAGGGTGGAAGAGAGAAATCCTCTGAAAAACAGGAGCTTATCTCATCAGGGCACTGCTCTCCCGCGCAGGAGAGGTACTCGTGCGGGTCGCTTGGTTGACCACAGTTGGAAGAAAGACAACCGGTCACGGCGTCATAGCGGGTCTTGCCGATCGAAGAGCCGCTCTGATAGCAGGCTTGCTGGCAGGTCGTATCCGCACCGCAGGCTTGCGAACAGGTAAGGATCTCCCGGCACGAGGCGGTTCCCGGCACTAAGTCGTCGTCGGGTTGCGTTTGGTCGTTTTCGGCCTCCTCTTCGGGCAGTTCCGCTTCTTCGTCGACCGGAAGCATTTCGTCCGTGTCTTCCGCTTCGGGTATGACCTCTTCGGTCATGACCTCGTCCGCATCCACCTCGAGCACCGCATCGTCCGACACCGTGGCGTCTTCTGCGTCTTCCGGGACTGCCGGTTCGTCACCGAGAAGGGCGTCTTCTTCCGCCGGCAACGATCCCGTATCCGGGGAGAGGTCGGTATCGGTTTCTTTCTGAGACCCGTTCTTCTCGCAGGCAACGAAGAGAAGAAGTGCGATGAGCATCATCATTTTCATGGATAGTAACCCCCTTTCAAAATCAGAAAAAAGCGGCTCTTATGTAAGGAAAAAACTCCCGCTGTCAACTATTCGTGTTTCTTGAATAATCCCCGGAAAAGGAAGAGTCCTATCGGCGAGATGAGGGCGGTCACGCCGACCCAGAACCAGACCATGTAGTGCTCGGGGTAACTCGGGAGGGCGTTACCGTTCGCATCCACCGGTACATAGGTCTCGAGGAGGTAGCCCGACATCGGGCCGACGAAGAACTTCGCGAGGAAGAACGGGAGGATGGAGAGCGAGATGTAGGTGCCTTCCTTCCCCTTCGGCGCGAGTTCGGCGGTGAACTGCATGAGGCGCGGCGACCAGATCGCCTCCCCGATCGTGAAGACGAAGATGAAGATGAGGAGCGGCCAGTAGGCGGGGTGCGGATCGCCCTGTACGCCGAGCCACTCGGTGAAGACGATGCCGGAAAGGAGCGTTCCGTTGAGCCCTTCGAACCATGCTCCCGGCATGACGCCGATGAAGCAGGCGAGCGCCGAGACCGAGGTGCCGACAAGCAACATGCGGTAGGAGGAGACCTTCTTGAAGAAGTAGCCGACGAGCGGGACGAGTATCACGACGAGGACCGGGTTGAGGACACCGTAGAGCGCGCCGATCTTGGCGGTCGGGCCGAAGAGACGGAGACCATACTTGGGAAGCGTCATGCTGTTGAGGTGAAAGAAGACGAGCCGCACGAAGACGACGATGAAGAGGATGAGGAGAAACTTGTAGAAGAACGGGTCACCCCATGTGCTTTTGAGGCTCCGCGCCGTGCCGATGAGAGCGTCGCGGGCGGTGTTCTTGAGAGCGACGAAGAGGTTCCCTTCCAGTTTCGGCTGAGGTTTGAAGACGATCTTCCCCTGTTCGTCGAGCTCGACCCCGTCACGGAGGAGCGAGAGAAAAAGGAGGCTCGGCAAGGTGAGGAGAAAACCGGCGAAGAAGATGCTTTCGTACGGGGCAAGCGCGATGCCGAGTCCCGGCACGGTCCATGTCCCTCCGGCGGCGGCGACGCCGATCCGTATCTTGTCCCAGAGCCAGCCGCCGATCGCGTAGCCGAGGTTCATGAGGGTGTAGAAGAGCGCGAAGCCCATCGCGGCGGTCTCTTTGGTGGTCATCTTTTTGACGCCGACCGAGATGACCGGCGCCATCACCGCGAGACCGAAGGCGTAGGGCATGAAGCCGAAGACCGTCGCGGTGTAGATGTCGCCCGAAAGTGCGAGAATGAGACGGGTGATAACAAGGGTGATGGTACCGAGCAAGAGCGTCCGCTTGATGCCGATGGTGTCGGTCACCGCGCCGATGATGAGGGTGAAGAAGTTAATGAGCATACTCCACACGGAAAAGTAGGTTCCTGCCGCGACATCGCCCATGCCGAAGTTCTTGGTGAGATAGAGGACGATGGTCATGTTGATCATGGCATAGGCGGAGTACTCGAGGATCTTGGTGCCATAGAGGAGCCAGAGGTCGCGTGGCGAGGAGCGGAGTCCCTTGATGTACACGACGACGATGACGGCGATGACGACGGCGACGGCGGCGGTAAGGAACTGAAACGCAAGCGCGGGGGTCATGCGGCCTCCGTGTGCAAGTTATGGTCAGGCGATGCTAGCAGAGAATCGGGGGCGAAACAAGAGAAATCGGCTCAGCGGGTGTTTTTTAGTGCGAAGCGTTCGCCTCGGCCTTCTCTTCCATGTGCTTCTTGTAGATGCCGCGGAGAATGAGAAGACCGATCGGGGTGACGATCGCCATGCCGCCGATCCAAACCCAAACCATGTAGTGGTGCGACAGATCGCCGACCACCTGAACCACCTTGCCCGAGGCGTCGAGCACCTTCTGCCCCGTCTCGGGGTCTATTTTGTCTACCATCGGGGTGTAGGCGTTGACGAGAAGTCCCGACATCGGGCCGACGACGAACTTCGCGAGGAAGAAGGGAAGCACCGAGAGGGCTATGTAGGTGCCCTCCTTCCCCTTCGGCGCGATTTCGGCGGTGAACTGCATGAGGCGCGGCGACCAGATCGCCTCGCCCACCGTGAAGACGGTGAAGAAGATGAGGAGCGGCCAGTACTGCGGCGTCGGGGGATTGGCGAGCAGTGTCGGCATGTCGGGCGCCATGCCGAGCCATTTGATGAACACGATCTCGCCGAGCACCGAATCGGTGAGCCCCGAAAAGTATTCGCCCGGTATCGTCGCGATGAAGCAGGAGAGCGCGGAGATCGTCGAGCCGACCACGAGCATGGTGTAGGAGCGCCACGATTTGGTTATCGAGGCGAAGAGCGGCACGAGGAAGATGATGAGCGTGGGGTTGAGGACGCCGTAGATGTTGCCGATCTTGGCCCCTTCGCCGAGGACGCGGATGCCATACTTCGGGAAGGTATAGTGGAGATGGAAGAAGATGAAGCGGACGAAGAGCGTCACGGTGAGGATGAGGATGAATATCCAGAAGTAGTTCTCGGTGACGGCGTTCTTGATGCGCTGGTACATCGTGGTCGCGGCGCTCTGTATCGCGGCAATGCCGGAGCCGTGGTCCTGACTCGGTTTGATGACGATCTGCGCGTGTTTTTTCCCTTCCTCATCCGTCACCTCCTCGACCTCGACGCCGTCCCGGATGAAGAAGATGAAGACGATGCTGATGATGGTGAGGACAAGCGCGATGAGAAAGAGCAGTTGATACGAGGAGAAATGGATGCCGTAGAGCGTCGCGCCGGCATTCTCGTTGATTATCTTGCCCATCGCGTCGCGTTCGGCGAACTTGTCGCGCACGAAATCGAGAAGCCAGCCGCCGATCGCGTAGGCGGCGTTCATGATGACATAGAACAGACCGAAGCCGAGCGTCGCTCCCTCTTTGGTCGTGAAACGCTTTATCGAGACCGAGATGACCGGTGCCACCATCGCGAAGCCGATCGCGAACGGCACGAACCCGACGAAGAAGACGAGCAGCGGGTTGGTGATGAACGACATGAAGAAGCGGGCGACGATGAGGAACGAGACGCTGAAGACGAGCGTCCGCTTGATGCCGATGGTGTCCACGAGCGCACCGGAAACCATCCCGACGAGCGAGAGGAGGATGGACCACGCCATGATGTAGTTACCGGCGGCGATGTCGCCGAGACCGCACTCGCGCGAAAGCCAGACGACGAGGATCGGATTCATCGCGGCGTAGGCGATGTACTGGAGCACCTTGTAAAGGAAAAGGATCCACATGTCGCGCGGCGAGTCCTTGAGCCCTCTCGCATAACTCCAGACGATGTAGAAGAAGGCGACCGCAAGCCCAACGAGCCCCACATACACGATGATGTCGGCAAGTGAAAGGTCAAAGATGACCGCGCCGTATTTCATGACGACCTCCGCGAAAGTCAAAGTCGTTGCAGTATATCGAACTCTGCCCTTCTGGCAACTTATTCAGACTCCAGATCCTTTTTCTCTCTCTTTACAAAAAAAGGCTCTGTAATACAATGAAAAGGCTTTTACTCTGCGAGGGAAGGTTCTCATGAGTGGCAGATCGTGCTGGATGAAGTCTTTGTTCGGCGTTCTATTTCTCGGCATCCTGTCTTCGACGCTCGGTGCGGCGTCGGTGGACGACGGATTCAATCCGAACGCCAACAACGATGTCTATTCGCTTACGATTCAGCCTGACGGCAAGATCATCGTGCTCGGCTCGTTCACTCAGATCGGCGGGGTAGCGCGTTCCTATGCGGCGCGGCTCAACACCGACGGCACAGTGGACACTTCGTTCGACTTGCAGGCGAACGGGAGCGTCCTCGCAGCGGCAGTGCAACCTGATGGAAAGATTGTGATAGGAGGACTCTTTACCTCCATCAAAGGTCAACCGCGTAACCGCATCGCGCGGATAAACCCTGATGGTTCGCTTGATACCTCCTTCACTCCGTCGGTTGAAGGAGCAACGAGTGTGGTACGCGCTCTCGCGATCCAAGCGGATGGAAAAATCGTCGTTGGAGGACAATTTGATGCTATTTCAGGCGAACCGCATATTTCCATCGCACGGATCAACAGCGACGGATTGGTTGATTCCTCTTTTGTCACAAAAGTAGAAGGAACCGTTTACAGTGTGGCGATCCAACGCGACCAACGCATCCTCGTGGGAGGAAACTTTCTTCTGGTAAATGGCGAAGATCGAAAGTACATCGCTCGACTCAACCGCGACGGTTCGCTCGATACCTCCTTCACCATCGGTGCCGACAACGTCGTTCTCTCTTTTGCCCTCCAAGCCGACGAACGTATCATCGTCGTTGGCAACTTCACCTCCCTCTCCGGAGGAAGCCGCTCGTATGTCGCCCGCCTCGAGAAGAACGGGACACTCGATGCCACCTTCGATCCTCAGCCCAACAACTTCGTGCGGGGTGTCGCGCTCCAGCCCGACGGCAAGATCCTTCTTGGCGGCGACTTCTCGAACATCGGCGGGCAGGGACGCACCCGCCTCGCACGGTTCAACCTCGACGGAACGCTCGACACGACCTTCAATCCCTCAGCGGGAAATACTGTCTTCGCGCTCGCCGTTCAACCCGACAACAAGATCCTCGTCGGCGGCAGTTTCACCACGCTCAACAGCGTCACCCGCAACCGTATCGGACGGCTTTATCCCGATGGAGCGGTTGAGGTCACCTTCAACCCGAACCTCGACGATATCGTTTATTCGAGCGCAGTCCAGCCAGACGGCAAGATTATCATCGGCGGCGCTTTCACGACGGTCGGCGGCACGACGACGCGCAACCGTATCGCCCGTTTCAATCCCGACGGGACCCTCGATACCTCCTTTAACCCAAATGTGAACAGCGATGTCCTCGCCATCTTTGTCCAGCCCGACGGCAAGATACTCATCGGCGGTGCCTTTACCTCAGTCGGTGGTACGACCCGCAACCGCATCGCACGGCTCAATGCCGATGGCTCGCTCGATTCCTTCAATCCAAATGCCGGGAACACGGTGCGCGCCATCACGGTCCAACGGGACGGAAAGATCCTCGTCGGCGGCGACTTCATTACGATGGGAGGACTCACTTCCTTCCGCAACCGCATCGCACGGCTCAACTCTGATGGTACGCTCGATTCCTTCAACCCCAACGCCAACAGCACTGTCCGCTCCATCGTGGTCCAACCTGACGGGAAGATTCTCATCGGCGGCAACTTCACCTCAGTCGGTGGTATGACCCGCAACCACATCGCACGGCTCAACAGCGACGGTTCGCTCGATTCGTTCAACCCGAACGCTGACGACATCGTTCGCGCGATCGTCCTCCAACCCGACGGGAAGATCCTCATCGGCGGCGCCTTCACGACGGTCGGCGGCACGACTCGTAACCACATCGCACGGCTCAACAGCGATGGGTCGCTCGATTCCTTCAATCCGAACGCCAATGATGTCGTCTATTCGCTGGCTCTCTACGCCGACGGCTCGGTCCTCATCGGTGGAAGTTTTACCCAACTCGGTGGTTCCATTCGTAACCGGGTAGCACGGGTCTCGAGCACCGGCGCACTTGATACGACATTCAACCCCAATGCCAATGACATCGTCCACAGCGTCGCCATTCTCCCTGATGGGAAAGCGCTCCTCGGCGGCGCGTTCACCTCGTTGGGCGGCGGTGTCGGTACCCCGCGGAACCACCTTGCGCGGTTAAGTGCCGACAGTGCGGCGCTTCAGAGCATCTCAGTTGCTGACGATGGCACGGGAGTCTCGTGGAAACGGGGACAGTCGTCACCCGAGGTGATGGAGGTCGAGTTCTGGTATCTCCCCGAGTCAGGGACGGGCACATGGCAGTTCCTTGGCTATGGGAACCGCACTGCGACCGGGTGGGAGGTAACTGGCCTGTCGCTTCCCTTCCGTGAGCGGGGATTTATCCGTGCTCTTGCACGATCGCTCGGCGGCATCTACGACTCTTCTACCTCACTTCTCGAATCGGTGCGTTTCTTCTACCTCACCGAGTGCTGGCCGGGGACGACGCGTGAGTGCCGCCCCGCGGCAGACATTTGTGATATTTCTGAAGCGTGCAACGGACTCGATACCGATTGCCCACCTGACCAGTTCCAGCCCCCCACCTACGAGTGCCGCGCTACGGCAGGCAACTGCGACATCGCTGAGAACTGCACCGGATCGTCTCCGACCTGTCCTGAAGATAAATTCAAAGAAGCGGACACCGTGTGCGCCGTAGGTACCCGTTCCTGCGAAGGGAACGCGACCTGCACCGGATCCTCCGCGGCATGTCCGGCAACA
>CAYQBN010000002.1:0-8482 GCA_964415795.1 uncultured Spirochaetales bacterium
AGCATCTATCTGCTCGGGCTTCAAATGGGCGTTCTCCATCGCGCGAGCATCTATCTGCTCGGGCTTCAAATGGGCGTTCTCCATCGCGCGGCGGCAACAGTCGAAAGATTTCTCAACGATGGGATCGATGATCTGTTCGAAGAGCGGGCGGTTTACCCTCACTTGATAGTCGAGCATCGTACCGCTCGACATGGGGATGAGATTCTTAATGGTGACCGCGATGCTTTCGGAAACCGAAAGTTCCTTTTTGATCCGTTCTGCCTCAGCGGTGAGGAGCGACCGTACGATGTTGGTGCACTCCATCTTGACGCCATGCGTCGTTTCTATGTCGGCAATGAAGAAGTCGAACAGCGCCGTATCCATATCGTCGCCGCCGAGGAACGATTCTCCCTCGCTCGCAAGGACATCAAAGACATCGTCGTGCACCTCAAGGATCGTGATATCGAAGGTGCCACCGCCAAAATCATAGACGGCGATCCGCTCATTGAAACGGTTGCCGAATCCGTAGGCGAGCGCCGCCGCCGTCGGCTCGTTGATGATATGCATGACATCAAGTCCCGCTGCCGCACCGGCCATCTGGGTCACCCGTCGCTGCGCCTCGTTGAAGTTAGCAGGGACCGTGATCACCGCTTTTTGTATCGGCGCTCCGACGAAGTCCTCGGCAGCCGCTTTGATCTTACCTAGAATGAAAGCCGAGATGTCCTGCGGTGTATAGCGTTTGTCGTGTATCTGTATCTCAACGGAATCATTGGGTCCTTCTACTATTCGATACGAAAAAAGCTTGGCGTATTTCTTCGTATCGGGGCTCGAGAACTGGCGGCCAACGAGCCGTTTGACCGAGTAGACGGTATTTTCGGGGTTTTGGGGCAGTTTCCGCTTCGCCTCGCCGCCGATGAGAACCATCCGCCCGCCATCGATGAAAGAGACGACCGACGGCATGATGGATCCCTGTTCGCCCGTGATGGGAATCGTCTGGGGAATGCCATCTATGACCAATGCCGCCGCCGTCGTCGAAGTGCCGAGGTCTATGCCAAGGACGTGCGTTGTCATAGTGTCACCCTTCCGGAACCGCGGGTACCCCGCGGTCTATCTCGTCTATGATCATCATGATCTCCTGATCGGTGCGGTCGAGGCCAAGAATATTGAGTTCAATGTGTTGATGTTGGCCCGTGTCTTTGTCAATGGCACTCACATGGAGCACGCCGTTGGTATCGAGTTCGAAGCGAACCTCGATACGGAGCATCCCGCGCGGTGCCTTGCGCAGGTGCGACAGAGTCAGTTCTCCCATGAGGAGCGATTCGCTCTTCTTGTTCCCCTCTCCCTGATAGATGCGCACCTTCACCTCTTCCTGATCGTCGTAGGCATTCGTGAAGATGCTCGTCCGTTCGACCGGAAGCGTCTCGTTCTTGTCGATGAGCACCTCGATGTGGTCGCCGACCGTCCCAACGCCGAGCCCAAGCGGCGTCACATCGAGAAGCACTGGAGACTCCTCGCTACGGTAAGATTCCTCCAGCGACTGCGCAAGTATCGCCGCCCCCATCGAGACGACGAGTTCTTCTCGTACGCCTGAGCACGGTTCCTTACCAAAGTAGCGTATCACCTCCCGCTTGACGAGCGGCACCTTGGTCGCGCCACCGACGAGGATGACCGCGTCGAGATCCTTAGCCTTGAGATGCGCCTCGCCCAGAGTCCGTTCGCAGATCTCGAATGTCTTCGCGACGACAGGACCGACGAGCCGCTCGAACATATCGCGCGACAGTTCGAGCGTGTAATCGGCGCGCCGCTCGCCGGGGATGAGGCCACGGAGGATGACCTTGACCTCCTCTCGATCGGTGAGCGCTATCTTGATCGCCTCGACCTGCGCCGCCAAGGTATTGAGAAGGTCGGGGTGATCCATGACGCGGATCCCGAACTTCTTCTCGACATCATAGACGAAGTATTCCAAGAGAGCATTGTCCATGTCGTCGCCACCGAGGAACGAGTTGCCTCCCGTCGCGAGGACATCGAGCACCTTGTTGCGCGTCTCGAGGATCGTCATATCGAAAGTGCCGCCGCCAAGGTCGTAGACCGCGACCCGCTCGTTCGCCGCGGAGCCGAATCCATAGGCAAGCGCCGCCGCCGTCGGTTCGTTGACGATGCGCAACACTTCGAGACCGGCGAGTTTCCCGGCGTTCTGCGTGGCGCGCCGCTGTGCCTCGTTGAAGTTCGCCGGAACCGTGATGACGGCACGGGAGAGCGGCTCCCCGAGGTGCTTCACTGCCGCTTCAACCGCTCGCTTGAGCACAAAGGAAGAGATCTCTTGGGGAGCATAGGCTCGATCCCCGACATGGACGACTATCGAATCGTTGCTTCCCTCCGCGATACGATAGGGGAAACGCAGGATCGCCACCTCGGTGTCAGGGTGCGAGAAGGTGCGTCCGATGATGCGCTTGATGGACCACACCGTGCGGTCGGGATGGCAAAGGCGGAGATTCTTCGCCGCGCTTCCCACCATCACCGGATCTCCCTTTTCATCGAAATGAACGACCGAGGGAAGGAGCAGGCGACCGTCCTCTTCAACGGGAATGACCTCGGGAATGCCGTCGCGCACCACCGAAACGATGGTCGTCGTCGTGCCAAGGTCTATGCCGAGGACCGGTTGTGCCATCGCGCCTCAGTTCTCCATCACTTCCTTCTCCTTTTTCGCCGCTATCTCGTCGAGCATCTTGAGGAAATTCTTGAGTTCCTTCTCGACCGTCTCGGTATGCTTCTTCTCATCATCTTCGGTGATGAGCTTATCCTTTTGCGCCTTCTTGATCTCGTCTATCGCATCGCGGCGGATGTGGCGTTGACTCACACGGAACTTCTCGGTGACCTGATGGATCTGCTTGACGATCTCCTTGCGCCGCTCTTCGGAAAGCGCCGGGATGGGTACCTTGACGAAGTGGCCGTCGTTTATCGGGTTGAGCCCGAGGTTCGCGTTGCGGATCGCCGTCTCTATTTCCTTTATTTGAGTCTTGTCCCACGGTTGGACGACAAGCATTCGCGGATCGGGACTCGTGATGGAAGCCATCTGAGAAAGCGGCGTCTTTTGGCCGTAGTAGTTCACCGTAACACCGTCGAGGATCGCCGGAGTCGCCTTACCGGTGCGAAACGCGGCGAGTTCCCCCCGGTACGCCTCGATCGATTTCTGGAATTTGTCCTTAAGCCGGTCGAAAAAGGCCTTCTGATCAAACATGGTATTCCTCCTCCGTATCGTTACACCGTAATGAGACTGCCGATATCGTCACCCCGGAGCGCCGCGAGTATCGCGCCGGGGGTGAAGATGTTCACGATCTTGATGGCGAGTTTGTTCTCGGCACACAGCTGGAGCGCCGAGGCATCCATCACCTGATACCCTTTCCTCAGTGCCTCGGCGAAGGTGGTGCGCTTGATGAAGACCGCGTCGCGGTTGCGCGCCGGGTCCTTGTCGTAGAGACCATCCACCTTCGTCGCCTTGATGAGCAGGTCGGCCCCTATCTCGACCGCGCGGAGCGCCGCCGCCGTGTCGGTGGTGAAGAACGGATTGCCGGTCCCGGCCCCGAAGATGACCACCCGTCCTTTCTCGAGGTGCCGGATCGCCCGGCGACGGATATACGGTTCAGCGACCTTGCTCATTTCGATGGCCGATTGGACGCGGGTCGCTATCCCCTGCTTCTCGAAAGCCGACTGGAGCGCGAGCGCGTTGATGACGGTGGCGATCATCCCCATGTAGTCGCCGGTAGCTCGATCTATGCCGGTCCGTTCGGTCTGCTGGAGGCCACGGAAGATGTTGCCGCCCCCCACGACGATAGCGGTCTGGATCCCTTCCTTCACCACCTGTTCCACCTCGCCGGCGAGGTAGGAGAGGAACTGCGGCGCGATGGGCGCGCCGTCGGGCGCAAGGAGCGCCTCGCCGCTCAACTTGAGAAGTATGCGCCGGTACATCGTGCCGCCTCCATCGGGGTAACCGCACTACCCTAGCGCGGCGGAGTCTCTTTTTCAAGTTTTCCCGAAGCCGAAAGGCCATAAGAAACTTGCCGAAACCGATCTTCTTGCGACAATGGGAAGAAACCAGTAACGGCGACTGGAGGAACTGTCATGAAACACTATCGCAAAGAGATCGTGCTCAACACCCCGACGCGCCGTGCCTTCGTCAACATTACTCCCGAAGTGGAGAGCGCGGTTGTCGAAAGCGGCGTCAAAGAGGGGATCGTCCTCGTCAACTCGATGCACATCACCGCGAGTGTCTTCATCAACGACGACGAACAAGGGCTCCACCACGACTTCGAGCAGTGGCTCGAGAAACTGGCGCCCGAAAAACCCCATTCCCAGTACCGCCACAACGGCGCCGAGGACAACGCCGACGCCCATCTCAAACGCCAGATCATGGGACGCGAGGTCGTCGTGGCGATAACGAACGGACGACTCGACTTCGGTCCGTGGGAGCAGATATTCTACGGTGAATTCGACGGAATGCGTCGCAAACGGGTGCTCATCAAAATAATCGGGGAATAGTCGAAAAAATCCCACTTCAGGGACACTCCCTGTCACCGCAGTCGTGGTATGGTGGGGGTGAGTCAAGGAGGTAAACATGGCTGAAGTCTTCGATCTCATTGCATTTTTCGAGGAAACGGCAAATCTGAAGCGCCTGTTCGCGGCGAAAAAGCCGCGCGGCCCTCAACAGCGCTACCTGATGAAGCGCTATGGACTGTCGGTGAGCGAGTCGGCCCTTTTCATGGCCGTTCTCTCTCGGCAACTCGAGGGGGAAGAGACCAGCATTCCACGGATCGCCAACGAGAGCGACCTCACGGAACACTATCACGGTATGGTGCGTGACTACTTCTCGCTTTCGAAAAAGCGCCTCCTGCGATCCATCTCCCTGCCCCACCGTCCGGTGCGGCTCACCTGCACCGTCCATCCCGACATCTTCGCGGCGCTCATGAAAGGCGAACTGGAGGATGAGCCGTTCGACCCTGCCGATCCCTTTGCGGCACTCGACCGGTTCTCGGCGATCTGGGAGCAACTCACGGACCGCGAGAATCGCGATATCGAACAGTTCGAGTCAGAGTACCGATCGCTCATTGCGCAGATGAGTCCCGACAACCGGCTCGCGGAACTCATCAGGTCATTTTCGTTCCCCGAACAGGTGATGCTCCTCGTGGCGGCGGTCGATCAGATAGAGTCGCGGCGCACAGGGGTTGACCTGCACGAGTTCACGAACGCCATCTTTCCCTCACTCCGCCGCCGCGCCGCCTTTCTGCGTGATGTGACGCAAGATGTTCTGCCGGTGCTCGCCGAAGGACTCATCATCTTGCAGGAACAGGATGACAACCCTTTCTCGCGCTCGCCCGACTTCACCCTCTCCCCGAAGGCGCGGGATCAGATATTCGGCACCCGGAAAATCGGGCAAAAGAAGCGGATCGCCGTCCCGCCTTTCTTCTCGCACCGCTGCTGGCGCGACAAGGGCCCCGAACTCTTTTTCGACAATCGCCTCTCGGCAGAACTCGACACCGTGGCACGCGCCCTGTCCCGTTCCGGTGAGGGACGACGACTGTTCGAGAAGCGGCTCAAGGAGCGCGGCCTGCCGACCGGCTTCACCGCGCTCTTCTACGGCGCGCCCGGCACCGGCAAGACGGCGGCGGTCCATGAACTTGCGCGCCGCGTGAAGCGCGACATCCTGCAGGTCGAGATGGCGGCTATCCGCGACAAGTGGGTCGGCGAGTCGGAGAAACGGACCCGCGCCATCTTCACCGAATACCGCGCCGCCGCCGAGGCGATGAAAGTGATGCCGATCCTGTTCCTCAACGAGGCCGATGCGCTCCTCTCGCACCGTCTAGAGGCGCGTCATTCGGTCGACCAGATGCACAACACCATGCAGAACATCCTGCTCGAAGAAATGGAGAAGTTCGAGGGCATCCTCATCGCGACGACCAACCTCACCGGCATGCTCGACGACGCCTTCAGCCGCCGGTTTCTCTACAAACTGAAGTTCCCCGAACCGACTCCCGAGGTCCGCGCCCGCATCTGGCGATCGAAACTGCCCGAACTCACCGAGGCCGAAGCGCGAACGCTTGCCGAACATACGCTCACCGGTGGCGAGATAGAGAATGTGGCGCGCCGCTACATCGTGGACACCCTCTTCAGCGGCAAACCTGACCTCGAACGGCTTGAGGCGCTCTGCGCCGAGGAGGCGTCGCTGAAGCGGGGAGAGAAACGTAAGGTGGGGTTTTGAATGGACTGTGGAACGACGATAAAACTTCGTGTTGAACCATCCTTTGAGGAGCATTTTGAGGTTATCGTAGAACTCCGATCCACCGGTGATAGCGGACGCGTAAAGGTCATCCGCAAGTGGTCGCGCGACCCGCGGACAACAAAACGCGACCTGCCACCTCAAGAGGCGGACCGCATAAGGCAACTACTCGAAGGCTTGTGCATCAGCGGGGTGTCGCCCGAAATGATGGGGCTCGACAGCACCACCTATTCCCTGCTGATAGAATCCTACCCGCTCTCGCTGGAACTTGGCTGGTGGTCAAGTCCCCCTTCTTCGTGGGTCGGGGTATCCGTTTTGGTAGATGCCCTCTGCGCGTTGGGGGAAGGATGCGCGGGTCCCCTCCAGAGATAAAAGGGGGCTCCCATGTCATGAAGAGTTCAAACCCCATGAGGGACGGTGACTTCTCGCCGAAATTTACCAACAGATTCCGGTGCCGCGTGAAAGCACCACCGAGGAGGAAATGATCGCCTTCGTGCACGCGGTGCAGAAGGAACACCCTCTCCGGTGCGTGCTCGTCCCTGCCCCGGGACAGGCCTTCTGGTTCAATGAGCACGGAGAGATCATCCATCGCGACGAAAAGGACGCGCGACTGCCGTGGGCAAAACCGGATGTTGGAATGGTAATCAGGAGAGCAAAACCGTAAAATGAAGGACTAACCCTACTCTTCCCCGCCCTCAACATTGGAGAATTATTTTCCCGGGACCTTATCAAAGAATGGGGCTGTTTGGCTCTTTCATTTATTTTCTTTTTTATACATCACCTTGCCTAGTCTCTGAAGAGTGCTGACAGGCATGTCTTTCCTTCTTTCCTTTTTATTCTTTATCCTTTTTTCGTTTATATCGTGGAAATATTCTTGAATCTTATTTTTCGGTATCTTGTAGATAGCAAGCACCTCATATTGCATATCAAGCAAAACCAAAAGAGCATAATCAAAAGGAACATTGTAATCCTTATCCAGCAATTTTCCTGTCATTATCGATCTTTTATCTTTTATTCTTCTTGTTTTGATCTGGATCTTTTTGTTTTTTCCGTCAAGAGCATCATAGCCTGCATTAATGTCATTTCTCATCAGTTTAAGCTTACACTTTTGCGCGGCTATTACCTCGCCGACGATACTTGTAATATTGAGCTGCTTGCCGATCTCACGCTCGAACTCTAATGAAGCATTTATTGCGTTCTTCAGCAATTTCACTGTTTTTGGTGTCACCTTAATCGTTTCGGATTTTTCTTTCTTGACAATGTCCTTCACCATCTTATCCTCCATAGCAATAAATATATTCGGGCCCTTAGAAATTGCTAGCGGGGTCAGTTCTTCATTTTACGGTTTCACCCACTTTTTGAACTCCGGAGTCGGGGGCAATCCCCGACATTAAGATATTTCTTCGCCGCTTGAGTCTTTTTGACTTTGCCGTTCGTCCATCGAACTATTCGAATTTTTCGAACAGTTGCCAAATCAAAGGATGTTTCGCCGTTCATCCCGTCTCCCTCATCGCTTCCTGCATATACTCATTCTCCTCTCCCGATGCAATTTTTTCCGCCACTCTTTCCCCCACCTCCCGAACTCCCGCCTGAACTTCTCCGCGCCGCCGTTCGCGTGATGACGAAGCATCTTGTCTAAACTTGTCTAAAATTGTCTAAAAAATTGCCAACACTGCCCTTCCATGATATGAGGCGGCGTTACGGAAACCATACTTTATCAGGAGGATATCTCATGGCACCCAAGATCATGAAGGCCATTGACGGCAACATGGCAGCGACCCACGCGAGTTACGCGCTGACCGAGGTCGCGGCGATCTACCCCATCACCCCCAGTTCGAACATGGGCGAATACGCCGACGAGTGGTCGGCCTACGGACGCGAGAACATCTTCGGCGAACGGGTCATCGTGACCGAACTGCAGTCGGAAGGCGGCGCCTCGGGCGCGGTCCACGGCTCGCTCTCGGCCGGCGCGCTCACCACCACCTACACCGCGTCGCAAGGGCTTCTCCTCATGATACCGAACCTCTACAAGATAGCGGCGGAACTTTTGCCGGGCGTCTTCCATGTCTCGGCGCGCACCGTCGCGAGCCATGCCCTTTCCATCTTCGGTGACCACAGCGATGTGATGGCGTGCCGCCAGACCGGCGCGTGCCTGCTCTCGTCGAACTCGGTGCAGGAGGCGCAGGACCTCGGGCTCGTCGCCCACCTATCGGCGATCCGCGCGAGCCTGCC
>CAYQBN010000002.1:8506-124463 GCA_964415795.1 uncultured Spirochaetales bacterium
AAGATCGCGATGATAGACTACGAGGACATCAAGAAGATCGTTGACTACGACGCCATCGCGGCGTTCAAAGAACGCGCTCTGCGCCCCGAACAGCCGATCATGAAGGGGACGGCGCAGAACCCCGACATCTTCTTCCAAGCACGCGAGACCTGCAATCCGCACTACGACGCCGTACCGCAGATCGTGCAGGAAGAGATGGACAAGGTCTTCTCGATCACCGGCCGCCGCTACCGGCTCTTCGACTATGTCGGCCATCCCGAGGCGGAGCGCATCATCATCGCGATGGGATCCGGCTGTGAAACGATCGAGGAGACGATCTGTCACCTCATGGGAAAGGGAGAAAAGGTCGGCCTCATCAAGGTGCGCCTCTACCGCCCCTTCTCCCCGGAACACCTCCTGCAGGCGCTCCCCCACACCGTCCGCGCCATCGCGGTCCTCGACCGCACCAAGGAGCCGGGCGCCGAGGGCGAACCGCTCTACAAGGATGTCACGACGGCGCTCTACGAACAGGGCGAGGACCTTATCGTGGTGGGCGGCCGCTACGGCCTCTCCTCGAAGGAGTTCACCCCCGGCATGGTCAAGGCGGTCTTCGACAACCTCAAGAGCCGTCAGCCCAAGCATAACTTCACCGTCGGCATCACCGACGATGTGTCGTTCACCTCACTCCCCTACGAACCGCTCGATACCGTGCCCGCCGGCACGACGCAGGCGAAGTTCTGGGGGTTCGGCTCCGACGGCACCGTCGGTGCGAACAAGGACGCCATCAAGATCATCGGCGACAACACCGACCTCTACGCACAGGGCTACTTCCAGTACGACTCGAAGAAATCGGGCGGCGTCACCGTGTCGCACCTCCGCTTCGGCCCCCAGCCGATCCGCTCGACCTATCTCCTCACCGACGCCGACTACATCGCGTGCCACCGCCAGCCCTATGTCTATCTCTACGACCTCACCGAAGGGCTCAAACCGGGCGGTACCTTCGTCCTCAACACCCGCTGGAGCGAGAAAGAACTCGAGGAGAAACTGCCTGCCTCGCTCAAGCGCGACATCGCGAAGAAGAACGCGAAGTTCTACATCATCGACGCCGTCAAGATCGCCGAAGAGGTCGGCCTCGGTGGCCGCATCAACATGGTCATGCAGACCGCTTTCTTCAAACTTTCGGGTGTCCTGCCGTTCGAGAAGGCGATCGCGCTCCTCAAGAAGGCGGTCGAGAAGACCTATGGCAAGAAGGGCGAGAATGTCGTCAAGATGAACCACGCGGCGATAGACAAGGCGGCAGCGGCACTCCATGAGGTGAAGTACGACGCCAAAAAGTGGGCCGAGGCCGTGGACACCGAGATAGACATCAAAAAGGTCCACGAACCTTACGATGATGAGCACGAACGGTGGTTCGTCGAGACGGTCGTCGGCAACATCGCCCGCATGAAGGGCGATCGCCTGCCCTCGTCCTGCTTCAATCCCGACGGCTCGTTCCCGACCGGGACGACCCGATTCGAGAAGCGCGGGGTCGCGATAAAACTGCCTAAGTGGAAGCACGAGAACTGCATCGCGTGCAACCAGTGCTCCTTCGTCTGCCCGCATGCCGCGATACGGCCGGTCCTCGTGACCCCCGAAGAGAAGCGCGAGGCACCCGAGAGCTTCGTCACGATAAAGCCCAAAAACAAGGCGCTCGAAGGCTACGAGTACCGCATGCAGGTCTATCCAATGGATTGCCAAGGCTGCGGCAACTGCGCTGACGTCTGCCCCGCCCCGAAGAAGGCACTCGAGATGGTCTTCTTCGACGAGATCGCCGAGGTGGAGGCAGAGAACAACGACTTCTCCATCACCATCCCCGTGCGCGACGAGGTCATGAAGCCCGACACGGTGACCGGTTCGCAGTTCCGCCAGCCGCTCTTCGAGTTCTCGGGTGCGTGCGCCGGCTGCGGCGAGACACCGTACATCAAACTGCTCACCCAACTGTTCGGCGACCGCATGGTCATCTCGAACGCGACCGGCTGCTCCTCGATCTACGGCGGCACCGCGCCGACCTGCCCCTACACGAAGAACAGCGAGGGAATGGGGCCGGCGTGGGCCAACTCGCTCTTCGAGGACAACGCCGAGCACGGCTACGGCATGGCGCTCGCGATACGGCAGAAGCGCGATCGCATCGAGATGCTCATGAAGAAACTGCTCGAACTCAAGTGCGAGTGCGACGACGACTGCGACTGCGGCTGCAAGGACGGCGGCGACTGCACCTGCGGGTGCGAACTCGCCTCGGCGACGAAACAGCTCTTCAACGAGTGGATCGCCAACAAGAAGGATGCCGACAAGACGCGCGAACTCGCCCCGAAGATCGAAGAGGCGCTCATTCGTGAACACTGCGACAGCCCGCTCATCGAGGAACTCCTCGATCTCAAGGACTACCTCGTCAAAAAGTCGATCTGGATCATCGGCGGCGACGGCTGGGCCTACGACATCGGTTACGGCGGACTCGACCATGTGCTCGCGTCGGGCGAGGACATCAATGTGCTCGTGCTCGATACCGAAGTCTATTCGAACACCGGTGGGCAGGCATCGAAGGCGTCGCAGTTTGGGCAAGTCGCCCGCTTCGCGACGAGCGGCAAGAAGACCCGCAAGAAGGACCTTGGCCTTATCTCGATGACCTACGGC
Source organism: uncultured Spirochaetales bacterium (assembly GCA_964415795.1). GTDB lineage: Bacteria > UBP6 > UBA1177 > UBA1177 > JAKLFG01 > CALITV01. The sequence continues at coordinate 11,156 of CAYQBN010000002.1, forward strand.
TACATCTATGTCGCCTCGGTCGCCATGGGCGCCAACCAGAATCAGACCCTTAAGGCGATGATAGAAGCGGAAAAGCACGATGGACCGTCCATCGTTATCGCCTACTGCCCCTGCATCAACCACGGCATCGACATGACCCACTCGCAGAAGGAGATGAAACTTGCCGTCGAGACGGGACTCTGGCCGCTTTACCGCTATAACCCCGCCCTGCGCGCCGAAGGGAAGAACCCGCTCCAGCTCGACATGAAAGAACCGACCCGCGAGGTAAAGGAGATCATCGAGAACGAGGTACGCTTCAAGACGCTCCTCAAGCAATTCCCCGACGAAGCGAAGCGGCTCAACGCGCTTCTGCAGGAGGATGTCAAGTTCCGTTGGGAACGACTCAAGAAACTCGCGGAACATGGCTTCTGATCGTGAGGTAAGCATGAGGCGCTTGGAACTTCTGCTGGCTGCATCGGCCGCGCTTCTTTTCCTCCTTTCCTGCGACGAAGGGAAGAACGGGGAGACCGACGAGGTCATCGTACCTGACGACGATGGCACAATCACCGACGACGCCACCAACGGGACCAACGAGACCGGCGAAGGAAACGATACCAATACCGACGAAATGGACGACACCTCAGACGGGACCGATACGCCGAACATCACCGACGGAAATGACGAAACCGCAGACGCCGATTCCTCCTCGGACGAAGTCGGACCAGCCAACGACACCGAACTTCCCGACACCGATTCAGACGAACCAACCGACACCGACACCGCGGCGCCGCACACCTACCTCGATCCGGTCACCGTCTGTTCCCCCTCGTTGAGTGACTGCGTCGCGGTCGAGAAGTCGTCCGGCATCTACGCGAACTATCGGAAGGACTTCTACTATCCCGAATACGAAGAGGGTGATCTGCTCGACCCGAACCAGCGGGTACCGGCACCAGTGGACGGCGGCCGCTTCCACATCACCGGCATCGCAGAGGTGAGTGGCACGGTGACGGCGCTCAAGATAGACGGCGTACCTGTTGACGATCTCATCGCACAAAAGAAGATGGTCTGGGCGCATCCCTATCCGTTTACCGTAACTGCCGGTCAGCCGGTTTGGATCGCCTTCCACTCACAGGATACCAAGTGGGATGCGGCAGGCGCTACGGGCACCGTTCGGCTCGAAACGACCGGCGGGGTCGCGCTTGATGGAACTTTCCCAGTCAGCAAACCGGCGGTACCCATCACCTATGTCACCACCGCCGCGAACTATACGAAATTTCTCATCCACATCCACAACCGATCCACCACCGCGCAGACCATGACGAAACTTTTCGTGAACGGACGCAATGTCACCGAGGCCGCCTGCATACCGAACAAGACGCTCCTGCCGGGCGAACCGGCGCTCTGGACGCTCGACCTCTGCACGCCGCTCGCCCCCGGCGAGCTCTGGACGGTGACGATCGAGTGGCAGAACGCCGTTCCCTCGACCGCCGGCGGCCGCGTCATCCGCGAGTTCTACCCCATCGAGACATGGCAATCAACGAGCGACTGTCCATGGCCCGGGTCCAATCAGGAAAACTACGAGAAGCATCGCGCCGCCTCGATAGACACCTTCTATCTGCACGGCGGCAACGCGGGGGAATGCGGTGTCGTTCTGAAGACGCTCGTCGAGAACACCGCCGCCGAGAACGATTTCTATGTGCTCGCCACCGAAGATGTCCTGAGACAGAATGGCGTACCGCTCATCGAGAACACTGATCGTGTCGCCGGCTACTTCGCGGGCGATGAGGCCGACGGTCACATCTACGAAGATCCGGTGGTGGATTACGCCACCGTCCCGTGGGGCAAGTACAAGAACCACACCGAGTGGTCATGGAGCCACTACCCCGAAATTCCGGTCTATCTCGGCGGAAGCCGCCACCGCAATGTCGGCGCCTTCGCCGGATGCACCGACATCCAAGGGTTCGACTTCTACTTCGCCGCCTGCGCACCGCACATCACGGTCGTGGAGGTCAATCGGCCAGCACCGCGTGTCACCTTCGACATGCTCTACGCGGTGCGGGAGGACCACATGCCCCTCCCGACATGGCTCTATTCGCAGGCGCTCGGCACGATGTGGGGTACCCCGCCGCTCTCCAGCAAGAAGCGGGTGCCGAACGCCGCCGAACAGCGCGTCTCGATGTTCATGGTCCTCGCGGCGGGCGCCAAGGGGATGATGTTGTTCCAGACCAATATGGATCTTGCCACCGAAAACCCGGCGACATGGGAGCAGATAAGCAAGGTCGCAAAAGATGTGAAGGCGATGAAGGAACTGCTCCGCACCGCCGACTACGGCCAGCCGCTCGTAAGCGGCCCCGACTTCATCGCCACTTTGCTCCGCGCCGAAAAAGCGCTCGTGCTCGTCATCGTTGCGATAAAGACCGACAACACCGTCAGCGAAGCGGCCTGTCAGATCTCGGATCCACACTGGGTTTTTTCGACGGTCAACACCGTTCTTACCGTCCCGATCGCCTCCGATATCGGCATCGACGACTACTTCGAGGTAAGCGACGGCTCGCTCCATGATGTTGCGGGCGTTTCGTTCGACGCCATCAGCCGTACGGCAACGGTTCCGGTATCATTGAGCGACGATCAGCCGACGCGACTGTTCGTCTTCACCGAGGGAACTGCCATTCGCAACGAGATCCAGAACGGTTTCTAACGATCGACCACTAAAAACCGCGAGTCCGGCGGACGGTTCCGGAGGAGTTCCTCCAGTTGCCGCTCAAGACGGTTCTTCGTATCGACCGCCCACAAGTTCTCGAGTTTGAGATAGAGCTGAAGCGTTACGAAAGCGTCGGAGAGCGCCCGGTGCATGATACCGAACGGCGCAAGGTTGAGAAGGTTCTTGAGCGTCGAAAGCCTATAGTTCGGCGCCGTCGGATAACGTTTCCGCGCGGCGCGCAGCGTGTCATAATAGGTGAACGAATACGCGATGCCGGCATCGGTGAGCGCCCGTTCGAGAAAGCCGCTGTCGAACGAAACATTGTGCATGACCACCAGATCGTCGCCGATGAACGAGGTGAGTTCAGGAGCGACGACCGAGGCGGACGCTGCGTGTGCCACCATGCCGTCGGTGATCCCGTGAACGCGGGTCACTTCCGCCGGTATGTCGCGCTCCGGATTGATGAGCGCATCGTAGACACCGACGAGGTTATGATCGTGCCATTTGAGTGCCCCGATCTCGACGATGCGATGCGCTTTGTTCACATCGAGACCGGTCGTCTCGAAATCGATGACGGTGATTGCTGTCATCGGCGTCTCCTTTTTCTCTTCCTGAAGACTACTCCCCCTCTCTTTCGCGTCAACAATGCGGAAAAACACTTTTTCACAGCCCGCCTATGTGCGAAATTGCACACTAGCGTCCATTTTTGTTAGATAACCATTTTTGGAGAGTTATGTTTCTTGACAAATATCTTCTATCCTGTAGGTTGAGTCGCACATACGATGTTTCTTGAACTTTGAGTTCAGAAAAGAGGTGCAACTATGCTTGGCATCAAGGAAATCGGTGTATATATCCCGGAAGGTCGTGAGTCGAATCACAACAAAAAGGAGAAATGGGGCATCGATGATGCCTTTCTTCACGACAAGATCGGCGTCAATCGCCACGCCTACCGCGATTCGAACGACGACGCGACCGACATGGGACTTAGGGCTTTTCGTCACCTCGCCTCAAAGATAGACATTGACCGCTCGAAAATCGAGGTGCTCGTTCTCGTCACCCAGAACCCTGACGAACGAATGCCGCATGCCGGCACGATCCTTCATGAGAAAATTGGACTTCCCTATACCTGCGCCTCTTTCGACATCCCGCTCGGCTGCTCCGGCTACCTCTACGGTTTATCGGTTATCGCTGGTTTCATGAAAGAAAATGGCATGAAGCGCGGCCTCCTTATCACCGCCGACCCCTACACAAAATGCGTCAATCCCGAGGACAAGAACACCTCGCTCCTCTTCGGCGACGCCGCGACCGCCACCTACATCACCGACGACCCCATCCTCGTCCCCGGAAAATATGTCTTCGGGAACCTGAGCGAGAAGTGGCGTGACATCAAACTGGTCGACAACTGGCTCTTCATGAACGGCGCGGCGGTGGTCAAGTTCGTCGCGAAATACATCCCCGAAAACATTCTCCTGACGCTGGAGAAGAATGGCCTCACGAAGGAGCAGATAGATCGCTGGATCCTCCATCAGGCAAGCCGCTTCATCCACCGCATCCTTTGCGAGAATCTTGCTCTGCCCATCGAGAAGGTGCCGTGGGATTGCCGCGACTACGGCAACACCGTCTCGAGTTCCATTCCGATCATCCTCGAGAAGGAACTGCACGAGACACGCTACCGAACCTTCTTCATCAGCGGTTTCGGCATTGGCCTCTCGTGGGGCAGCACGGTTCTGAAACGCACTTAACGCACTTAGTATAGCAGGTACTTTTCCCGGAGTTTTTTGAACTTTTCGCAGTCGGCTTGCGCCTCGGCACGGATCTTCACGACCGGTTCGTCCGCCTTCAGCCGTTCGGCAATGCCACGACGCCCGAAGCTGAGCGGGAAGTCAGCAGTTGGCGCGAAGTCAGGAAAAAGAGTAAGAAGTGACTGCACCATCGTAAGGCCGACGCCGAAGAGATCGGCTTTTGGATCGCTCAGTGTCATTCGGATACCACCGCATTCTTTCCCGTAATGGCGATGCGCCTTGTCTGTAGGCGTAAAACGGAGAGGGGTCAGCGTGACGGAAGTGGAAAGGCTTTTTCGAAGGGCCTGTGCCCACCTCTCTCCGTCAATGAAAGGGGCACCGTAGATAAAAAAGGGGGCCTCAGTACCGCGCCCGACCGACAAATTGGTGGTCTCCAGCCACCCCATCTCGGCATACACGATCGCTGCTTCGGGCGTTTTGAGATTCGGTGACGGCGCTCTCCATGGAAGCCCCGTATCGCGCCAGAGCATCTCCCGCCGCCACCCCTCCATTGGTACGACCTCGAGCATTGCACCGATCCCGAAGTGTTCGTTGAAGAGCCGCGCCAGTTCACCGATCGTCATCCCGTGGCGGGTCGGAATGGGATAGAAGCTCGTAAACTTCCCGGTAAGATCGATCGGCGGTACGAACCCGGAAACGGTGACGCCGCCCGTTGGATTGGGCCGGTCGAGGACAATGACTTTTTTCCTCGCCTTTTTTGCCGATTCGAGCACAGAGGCGAGCGTTGCCAGATAGGTGTAGTACCGTGCACCGGCATCCTGCACATCAAAAAGTATGAGATCGGTATCAGCGAGCAGTTCCAGCCTCGGATTTTTCTCCGCGCCATAGAGCGAAACCACGGGAATGCCCCGGTAGACCGAGTCAGAGACCTCCCCTTCGCGGTCGCCGGAAAATCCGTGTTCCGGCGTGAAGATCCGCACGATCGTCGCCTTCTTGCCGTCGAGAAGGAGATCCGCAAGGTGGCGTCCCTGTCGATCGCGGGCGGTGTGGTTGACGACGAGAATCACCTTCTTCCCTGCGACGAGGTCGAAGCCGCGGGAAACGAGCACATCGAGACCGGTCTTCACCTGAGCAAAAAGGCAAAACGGAACGAGCACCAGAAGCCCTGTTCCGAGAAGGTTCCTCACGGGAGCACCTCTTCGGTGTACGCATCGAACGCATCGAGGATCGCCGCATCGGAAGAAAGAAATAGCACTTCATCATTAAGGAGGCATCCTGCATAGGTCCAATTCATCGAACCGAACAGGGCGATATCGGAAGTAAGGAAGATCTTGTGGTGGAACACCATATCGCCTTCGTAGTAGGAAACGGTCGCTCCTGCCGCGGCAAGCTCTTCGAATACCAGCTCGTTGGCTACCGTGCCCCCCTCCCCTACCCAATCATCGAGAAGCACGCGGAGCGTCACCCCGCGCACCGGAAGATCCTTGAGAACATCATACATCGGCGCGCTGTCGGTGATGCCGTACATGAGGAGAGAGGCGGTCGTTCCCGCGGGAATGCTCTCAATGAGCGATGAGACCACATCGCACGCACCGGGCGAGAAGAAAAGACTTCCGTCGCGTATCGCGCACCCTTCAGGAGGGGGACAGACGCTCGTCTTCGCCGTGCCGCGAACCCCCTCCTGTTCCAGTTGAGAGAACTCGGTTTTAAGCGCCGATACGAGCACCGGGTCGTTACGCACGACAATGAGGTCGTTGCGGATGTTCTGATAGGCGATGTTTCCCGACGAGATGAGCGCGGTCGCACCGTCGATGAGGAAGAACTTTTCGTGCATGATGCCGTTTCCCTCGTCGGTATAGGAACGCACCGGAAAGTGCGGTTCTCCCGCCTCGACCGGCGCGCCGACCACGCCGCGGACATCAACCCCATGACTTGCCAGCGCATTGAGTTTCGCGAGAATATCGCCGTCGCTGAAGGTGAAGGTCGTAAAAAGCACCTCCTCCTGTGCCCTCCCCAGTTCGGCAAGCACCGCCGGACGGATCGCCGCATCGAAAAGCACCTCGACAGGGGGAAGATCGAGATCGGGAAGTTCGGTATCCGGCGTCTCGTCGGTCAACTCATCAGGCGGGATATCACTGGTTTCGCTTTCCGCATCGGTCCCCGTCTCTTTCTCATCGTTCACCGCCACACTTTCGTCAGAGGAGTCCCGCTCCCTCTCGACCACCACCGTTCCGTCGTCGGGTGCCTCCGGGACATCGGGACCCGCCACGGAGGTCGGGAGACAACCGGAAAAGACAAAAAGAGAGATCAGCAACGTTTTCCACAACCACATACGCATCCTCGCTCCTTGCGGTACGACCTTAGTATAAGGATACCGCAGAAAAAAGACAAGCGTCGCTGGTCAGGAATTTGCCTTTTTTACGCAATCTTGTTAGGGTGTTCCTGCATGGTACAAGGCATGAAGAACGACACTCATACGGAGGAAAAAGAGCATGCGTAAGATGGTGTATCTCATGGTATGTCTTGCGGCGGTCGCCGCCGTTTCGTGCGCCTCACAGAGCCGCAAGGTGACCCGTACCGCCGCCGACGAGCAGATAGACCTTTCGGGGCGCTGGAACGACACCGACTCACGACTCGTCGCCGAGGAGATGATCCGCGACATCACCACCCGCCCGTGGATAGACGATTTCCAGAACACCCACGACGGCGCTAAACCGGTCGTCATCGTCGGCCGCATCCGGAACAAGAGTTCCGAGCACATCGCGACCGATGTCTTCATCAAGGACCTCGAACGGGAACTCATCAACAGCGGACGCGTCAAGTTCGTGGCCAGCAAGGATCAGCGCGACGAGGTGCGCGCCGAAAAGGAAGACCAGCAGTCGAACGCGAGCGAGGACACCGCCAAGCGGCTCGCACAGGAGACTGGCGCCGATTTCATGCTCCAAGGCGTCATCAGTTCGGTCACCGACGCGGTCGAAGGGCAGAAGGTCATCTTCTATCAGGTCGACCTCGAACTCATCAACATCGAGTCGAACGAGAAGGTCTGGATAGGCACCAAGAAGATAAAGAAGGTCATCGAGCAGGCGAAGCACAAGTGGTAGGATAATGCGTCGCCTCCTCCTCTCCTTTCTTGGCTGCGCCGTCTTTCTCTTCGGCGCTTGCACGACAGCCAAGGGGCAATACAAGGGCATCGACGAGAAACTGACGCGGCGCGATTACCACGGTGCCATCGAACAAATCACCGCAGCGAAAGAAAAGGACTACGGCGAGAAGAACCGCGTCTGGTACTACCTCGACCTCGGCATCCTCCTCCACTATGCCGGCGAGTACGAAAAGAGCAACGAATACCTCACCAAGGCCGAAGAGGCGATCGAAGAACTCTACACCGAGAGCGTCTCGCGTGCGATCGGCAGTTTCGCCCTCAACGACAACACCAAAGAGTATGCCGGTGAGGACTACGAGGACATTTACACCAATGTCTTCAAGGCACTCAACTATCTCGCTCTGGGGCAGTCGGAAGAGGCCGGGGTCGAAGTGCGCAAGGTGCATGTGAAACTCAACAAACTCGAGGACAAGTACCCTATCGAAGAAGAGGATGTCCGCGCCAAGGCACCACCGGTGTTCCGTTCGAGCGCACTCGCCCACTATCTGAGCATGCAGATCTACCGCATGGAGAAGGAGTGGGACGAGGCGGAGATAGACCGTAAGAAGATAGCGGCTGCCATCCGGAAACAGCGCGACATCTACCTGCGCCTTGCCGACCCCGAGCAGGCGATCGAGATAGACGACGGAGCGCTCCCGACCGAGATACCCGACGGAGGCGCGGTCGTCAGCGTCGTCGCGTTCAACGGCCTTGGCCCTGAAAAGGTGGCGCGTCAGATAAATGTCAACACGATCGCCGGCTTCATCAGCATCAGTTCCCGCGTGGACGACAAAAAGGACGGTGCCGTCTCGGAGGTCCGCGCCCTCTTCCACTACCCTGATCTCCTCATCCCCATCCCGATGATGCCGCCCGGGTACAACTTCACCGTCGAACTTCCCGAGATACGCCACAAGCGGCCGGTCGCCGATCGGATCCGAGTCGTGGTGGACGGCACACGGGAACTCGAACTTTTCCCGATAGAGAACATCTCGCGCGTCGCCGAGGTGACCTTCGCGCGCAAAGTGGCCGGTGCCTACGCCAAGACGCTCATCCGTGCCGGCATGAAGTTCGCGGCGGCGATCGCCGCATCTGAGGCGGCTGCCCGAGCCGGAGGCGGCCTCGTCGGAGCGCTCACCCGCTTCGGCACGAGCACACTCGCAAGCGCGACCGAGAAGGCCGACCTTCGAATGTCCTACTTTTTCCCTGGCGAGGCGTACGCTGGAGAACTCGTAGTCGAGCCGGGGGAACACGAAGTCGCTATCACCTACTATCGCGGCTCCGCCGAGGTGTTCCGCGAGACGAAAAAAATAATGGTACAACCAAACAGCCTCGGCATCGTCGAGGCCTTTTATCCGGGGGTTCAACGATGAAAACGATCCTTTTCGCGTTCTTTTGCACACTGGCTGCAACGCTCTCTGCCGCGGAGTGCACAAAGGGCATGAGCGACCCCAAGGCGCTCTATCCCGAAACCGACTACCTTGCCGCCATCGGCGATGGCGACACCCTTTCGGCGGCGCAGGCGCGCGCCATGACGGCGCTCTCCTACATCTTCGAGGCGAAGGTAAAGGGCGATCTCACGATGGCCGAGTCATCGACCATCCGTGGCGGCAAGGAAGAAACCCTTTCGTTCGTGCGCGACGCGGCGAACATCCGCACCGAACAGCAACTCATCAATGTCCAGTTCGGCGAGCACTGCACCGACAAATCGGGTCGCGTCTATGTCGCTGCCTATCTCGACCGCCGCAAGACCGCTCCACTCTACGTCGAAAAGATCCAAGGTCTCATGAACGAAGCAGAGGCGGAAATCGCCAAGGCAAAGGGAGAAGGCGAGCCGGTTAAGACCTTCGCGCGATTCAAGAAGGCGGTCGTCAAGGCGCAGGAGGCTGAGGTCTTCAAGCGGGCGCTCCGCATCATCCATCCGCCGACCTTTGCGACGCTCAAGACGCGGCCGGTAAGCGAGGTCATCACCCTCTTCGAGGAGCAGGTACGCAAACTCATCGTATCACTCGCCATCGAGGGCGACAAGGAGAACCGCCTCAAGGCAGCGGCCGACGGCGCATTCAAGAAGCAGGGGCTCTCGGAGATCGTCGAGAAAGACGGCGTTCTGCGGGCCACCATCTCGTTCGCGACCGAGAAGGCCGAACTTCAGAACAAATACTATAACCTTCGGTGGACACTCACCCTCACCATCACCGACAAAGCGGGCAAGCCGCTCGTCACCAAGACCGAGAACCAGCGGACGAGCGCCATCAGCGAAAGCGAGGCACTGAACCGTTCCTACAAAGATGCCGAAAAGGCACTCGCGAAACTCGTCGCCGCGGCGGTCGCCGCGATCGGCGGGAACTGAAAGATCTCTTCCTTACTCCTGTCCCCCGCTGTTCTCTATCTTGCCCGGAACGATGATGAGCACCTCGCGGGTGTCGAGGAGCGCGCCGTCACCGAGGACCGTTATCTGGGCACGGAAGAGGGTCGCTTCGGGGCCGGTCGGCTCGTAGAAGTCGTTCTCGAACACCACCTCGAAGGTCACGGTGATACCCGGTTTCACGCCGTAGAAGACCGCGTCGTCGTTGCTGTCGTAGCCGTCCGGCGGGGTTGACGAGAGCGGTTTCACCGCCTTGATGAATTGCGTGACATCCACATTCTGCGGATTAGGAAGCGAGAGGCGCTCGGTGGTCACATCGATGCGCACCTTCTGGGTGAGTTCCGTAATGGCATTCACGATCTGGAGCGAGAGTTGTGACCCATCGGCTCCGATCTCATAGAAGAACGGCACCCCATTCTCATCGGTGGAACCGGTGCCCAGACAAACCGCGGTAAGATCGGTCTTCGGATCATAGTTCCACCCGAGAGGCTCGAATGAACTGATGCCGATGAACTTCGCCTGCATCGCGTTCATCGCCGCGATCGCCTCATCGCGGGTGTGCGGAAGTTGATACGGCGGTGTCGTATCCCACACGAAATAGTTCGGATTGGTGACCGCCGCGGTGAAGGCCTCGTCGGTCATCATGATGAAGATGGGCATTGCCTGCTCACGGAAACACGCGCCACCAATGTCGCCCACCGCGCCGGAACAGTTCTTCGCCGGTATCTGCGGATAAAAGGTCGCCGCCCAGTGGTAAGGAGCGCTCACATACAAGTAATCGAATTTACCCGAGAAACCTTCGCCGGTCGCCGCCTGATAAAGCGCCTCGACTTGCGGCTCCTGCCCACCGTTCGAGAGATACGAAAGCCCAGAAACGGCTCCGGTGATCGTGCCGGTATCGGTGGTCGGCGTCTGCACGAGCGTATAGATGTGATCGTCAAATGAAGGGTGCTCCGGATCGTCATGAATGCCGCGCCAGTCATCGAAGGTCGCAAGGCCGATCGCCGCGTCGGGTATCGTCGTGGCAATGCCGGGGATGATCGTTGCAGCAAGATTGCTTTTGATGTTGCTCATCTCGCCGCTCATCGAACCGGAAAGGTCGAGCAGAAAGAGGATATCGGCCTTCTGGATCGCGGTGCTGAAATCGAGTTGGCGGATCACCTCCTCGTCGGGCGCATAGGGCAGGACCACGTAGAAATCGTCGGGCGGTATCGTGCTCGTGTCGTCGGTCGGATCGGAACCGTAGGAGATCTCGGCAAGATCGCTCACCCCGTCGCCGTCGGTGTCCTCTTGGGTCGGATCGGTGCCAAGTTCGGTCTCCTGCGCATCGGAGAGACCGTCGCTGTCGCTGTCGGTATCGAGGTAGTTGGGTGTCCCGTCGCCATCGCTGTCGGCACACGGCTCTCCCGAGCACTCGACATCGTCGGCAATGCCGTCGTCATCGCTGTCGGTATCGCGGTAGTCGGGCGTCCCGTCGCTGTCGCGGTCTCCCTTTCCCTCGGTAAGGTCGGGGATTCCGTCACCATCGCTATCGGTATCGAGATAGTCGGGCGTCCCGTCGTCGTCGCTGTCGCCGCACGGCTGAGAGGAGCACTCGGTCTCGTCGCCGATATGGTCGTCATCGCTGTCGGTATCTCGATAATCGGGCGTCCCGTCGCCGTCGCTGTCGCGCGGCGTTGCCGGATCGCTGCCCGCCTCGACCGCATCGGGGATCCCATCATCGTCGCTGTCGGTGTCCTCCCAGTCAGGCGTACCATCCTTGTCGGTATCCACCGCGACGCCGCCCGGTTTCTCGACGCTGTCCGGCATCCCGTCGGCGTCGGCGTCACCATCACCTGACGAATCGTCATCACTCCCCATTTCATCGGTACTCAGATCGTCACCTGTTTCATCGGACATGAGGGCATCGCTCGGCTCAGCATCCTCATCATCGGACAGGGTGTCAGGGAGCCCCTTGTCGGGAAGTTCCAGCCCTTCGTCGGTGACGACGAGCGTATCTTCGTCGCTCGTCCCGGTGTCGGCCCCGGAACTTTTACCAGAGTCGCACGAGATGAGCAAAAGAGTCGCGAGAACAAAACTGAGAAGAATAAAGCGCATCGTACCCTCCATAACACAAGTCGAAGAGGATGCTAGCGAAAGCGTGAACGAAATCAAGGAATGAATGGAACGGCGCTGATCTTACCGCTTGATATTGCGCACCGGGACCGGATCGCCGGCAAGAGGATCATCCTCGTCGGGCAGTTCACTGTCTGGTGCGACGACACCCGATAGCTCTTCGTCAATCGGGCAGACGATGTTGTCCCCGTCGGGAAGCAGTTCGTCACTCGTCAGTTCGTCAGCGTCAGGCATCAGTTCGCCCGCGAGTTGATCGTCATAGTCGGGGACTTCGATATCGTAATCGGGGCTAATATCCACGCCGCCTAACTGATCGCTATAGTCGGGGACCGCGTCGTCCAGCGGGAAATCGGGATCGGTCACTCCCTGCAGATCGCCGAAGTCGGGCTGGACTGCATCGCCATCGGGCTGTTCGTTCTCGCTCATCAGCGAATCGTCGTCGACCATCTGCCCGCCGGTGGTCTTCACCTTTTCCTCACAGCCGACGCCGACGAAGAAAAAGAGGAAGCCCACCACGAGGAAGAGGAACTTGAGCGGTCGCGCCTCAAGCCGCCCCGGACGGCGCCGCGCCCGCGGATAGCCGGGATCGTAGCCAGTCACCTTGCGCACTTGAAAGTTCGCGTTCATGGCAGTACCTCACACGATGTCTATCGGTTCTATTTCCTTCTTGTAGTGCTTCCGCATGAACGAGGGATTCTGCTCGGCGATGAGCTCTCGCGCCAGCCGGTCGGCGATCGGTATCAGCATAGACTCGTTGGCGCACAAAACGCCCGGCACCGTCGTGAACTCACCGGTCGTGTCCCAGTTGAGGCACGGACAGTAGGTGAAGCACCGGCCGTCGAGCGAACAGCCCTGACAACTTTTGCGCGGCTTCAGGTTCTCGGCGGCTATCTCGTGACATTTCTTCATGACGAAACCGGTGTCGACACGGCCCATCACGAACCCCGCCGCCCGCTCCGGCTTGCCGGCGAACCGGACGCACGGGAATATCCGGCCGTCCTCGGCCACCGCGAAGATGTTACGCCCTACATCGCAAAAGTCGCCGGGGCGGAAGCCGCCCTTGATGTGAGCCGCGATGTGGGCATCGAAGAGAGAAAAGTAGAATAGGTCTTTTTTGCGCTTTCGCGACCGCTCCAGATACCACTCGGCCAGTTTCTCATACTGTTCTTTCAGCGTATAGAGTCCCGCCTCGTCCCACTTCGCGGTGTAGTCCACGACCGGGACGAAGTTGCGGATGCCGAGATCGTCCATGACATGGCGCGTCGAATCGTAGAGTCTATGCGCCGTCGCGGGAGAGACGACCGCCACCGCGACGAGATGCTTCGCCTTCTTATAGAGCGTCGGCAGATGGCGCGTCACCGCCGCGTAACTGCCGCGCCCGTCGTTAAAGGGACGGTTCGCGTCCTGCGCCGCCGGTACACCATCGAGCGAGAGTTCGACCGTCAGTTTCTTCTTCGCGATCCAGTCGATGATCTCGGGGGTGATGAGGGTGCCGTTGGTAGCGACATGGAGTTTGAGCGCGAGGTCCAGTTTCTTCGCCTTCGCCATCGCGTAGTCGGTCACCTCGCGCATGACATCGAACCGGAGGAACGGCTCTCCGCCGAAGAAGCTGATGCGCGCTTTTTTCTCCTCGACGGACTTCTCCAGAACGAGATCGGCCGCCTTGAGCGCGATATCCAGAGGCATATGGGCCTTCTCATGCTTCTCGACATAGCAGTAGGAGCATTTCAGGGTGCACTGGCGGGTCAGGAACAGGATCGCGTGCATGGCTTTTGTCCCCTATTCCTGCGTCGGGTCCTCGACCTTGCCCATGAAGAGTATCGTTCCTGAACGATCATCACGAATGACGAAGACGAATGGCTTGGTGGCATAGAACCCCTCCGGCACCGAGGTCTCTCCCACCTCGACCGAGGTGACCGCTGCCGCTTCGGTCCCCTGCTCGTTGACCTCGATGTAGGTCTTGTGCTTCACCTCGGAGACATAGAGGTCCTCTCCCTCGCTCGCCATGTTCAGCAAGCCGCCCGGGACGAAGAGCTGCTCCATGCCGAGTCCCTGCAGTATCTCGTTCAGCGACTTCTCGTAGGCGAACTTGAACTTCGGCAGAAGCACCGGCACCTCCTCCGTCTCAACGAGGTTGGAAAAGAACGTGTCGATACCCTCGTCGGCCATCCGGGCGATGAATTCGTCCACCGTCCCGTCGTTCGGGAGAAAGCCGTAGAAGGCGAACTTGTCGCGGCCGTAGGGAAGCCGCACGGCGCTGTAGCCGCCTTCGGTCCCGTAACCGCTGGAGAAGAACTTGAAATCCTGTGCCTCCTTGAAGGTCATCATCCTGACCGTCTTGTGCGAACCGTCGGTCAGTTCGAACTGGCCGTCGTAGGTGCTCTCTTCGTCGAAGGTGGTGGTCCATGCCGCCTTGAAATAGAGGGCGTTGATGAGGAACATGACGGTGTCGGCGTTTATCTCGTCTATGATCTTCTCTATCTTGCCGTTCGTGTTGTCCTTCACCCACTGATTGATGAGATCGACGGTGGCCGCATCCTGCATGTCCACGGTGTAGGGCTCCGCCTCGAACGACTCCTCGAGCGCCTTCCGGAAGGCTTCCTTTACGCGCGGCTCGAAGAGGTCATCCATCCACATCGAGTTGGCGATGGCGAGCGTCATATCCTTGTCGGCCTCCTCAAGGCTCTTGATGAGGTGGAAGAACTGCGCGTTGGTCTCGGCGAGCGTCATCTCGTCGAATCCGAGCACCGCCTGCATCTCGGCGAGGTTGTCGCCCGAGGCACCGTTCATCGTCATCGCGAGCGCCATCTCGATGGAGAGCGGCGATATCATGAGGTTCTTCCCCGGCTCCGCCGCCGCCATCACTTTGAAGATGCGCGCCGCGAAGTCGTTGTTCGCCGCCACTACCTCAGAACTCACCTGTTCAGCGTGTTCGTCGGCCGCCTTGTACTTGAGCGCAAGATCGGGGTCCTCCTTCTGATCGTCATCGCCGCAGGAGACAAAAAGACCAACCATTCCGAAGAGTACCGCGAAAACGAACAACCGGTTCATGACATCCTCCATCACACAGGGTTCGGCCCTTTAGTAGGAAAAACCAACCCTTTTTATTGAAGGAAACAAAAAAACCGGGGAGCCGTGCGGCTCCCCGGAAAATAACAACAAGGGAGGAAACCTTCGTTCGTTACACGAGGCCCTGATCGATCATCGCGTCGGCAACCTTCTTGAAGCCGGCGATGTTCGCGCCGACCACATAGTTGCCCTCGAAGCCGTATTCCTTCGCCGCGGTGACGCAGGCCTTGTGGATGTTGACCATGATCTGGCGGAGACGCGCGTCGACCTCTTCGCGCGGCCAGCCCATACGCATCGAGTTCTGGCTCATCTCAAGACCGCTCGTGGCAACGCCGCCCGCGTTGGAGGCCTTGCCAGGCGCATAGAGGATCTTCTTCTCGACGAAGAGTTTCACCGCGCCGAGCGTCGAGGACATGTTCGACCCTTCGACGACCGCTTTGCAGCCGTTCTTGATGAGCGTCGCGGCATCCTTCTCGTCGAGCTCGTTCTGAATCGCGCACGGAAGCGCCACATCGACGGGGACCTCCCACGGCCGCTTGCCGGCGTGGAACTCGACGCCCTTGAACTTTTTGGCGTAGTCTTCGACCTTGTCACGGCCGCTCGCCCGCATCTCGAGCATGTACTCCACCTTCTCGCCGCTCACGCCGTCCTTGTCGTAGACATAGCCGTCAGGACCGGAGATGGTGACCACCTTCGCGCCCAGATCGTTCGCTTTGAGCGCCGCACCCCACGCGACATTGCCGAAGCCGGAGATCGCAACCTTCTTCCCCTTCAGGCTGTCGCCCTTCGTCTTGAGCATTTCCTCGGCGAAATAGACGACGCCGAAACCGGTCGCCTCGGGACGGATGAGAGAACCACCCCAGTTGAGCCCTTTGCCCGTCAGCACACCGGTGAACTCGTTGGCGAGTCGCTTGTACTGGCCGAACATATAGCCGACCTCGCGGCCACCCACGCCGATGTCGCCCGCCGGCACATCGGTATCGGGGCCGATATGGCGGAACAACTCGGTCATGAACGACTGACAGAAACGCATGACCTCGCCTTCCGACTTACCGTTCGGGTTGAAGTCGGAGCCGCCCTTGCCGCCGCCCATCGGAAGACCGGTGAGCGAGTTCTTGAAGATCTGCTCGAAGCCGAGGAACTTGAGCGTGGAGAGCGTCACATTCGGGTGGAAACGGATGCCGCCCTTGTAGGGGCCGATCGCGCTGTTGAACTGGACACGATAGCCGCGGTTCACATGGAACTCGCCTTTGTCGTCGGTCCACGGAACGCGGAAGATGACGACCCGCTCCGGTTCCACGATACGCTCGAGGATCTTGTAGGCCTTGTACTTGGGTTCGCGCTCGATGATCGGCGTCAGCGATTCGAGCACCTCTTCGGCTGCCTGAAGAAACTCTTTTTCCCACGGATAGCGCGCCTTGAGGTCGTTGAGCACCGTGCTGATGTAGCTGTTCATGGTATCCTCCACAGAAATTCGTAAGTAACCCGACATTCCCCGCTTTTCCCTGCGGACGAATATCGCTTAGTACTACACCCCTCCCTTGTATGTTGTCAAGCAAATCTTTAGATTATTGTTAGACGGCTTTTTCATCATTATTATCAATATGTTACATAAACTATTTTACTTTTATGCACGCTTCACTTATTGTATCTCAATAAAAAAAGGGGGAAAAGATACCAAAGAGGCATGAAGGCTGTGACGCAAACGACACACCCGGTCCTTGGAGAACTGCAAGACGAGACGCTCCTCGATCTGGCGCTTCGCCGGAATGAGGCGGCATGGCGAGAGATCGTACGACGCTATCACGGAAAGGTGAGCGCGACGGTGCACCGCATTTACGGCTTTAGGCCGGAGACGGAGGATATCGTGCAGGAGATCTTCGTAGAACTCGCAAAGTCGGTGCGGAACTTCCGAGGCGACGCCTCCTTTTCGACCTTTCTCTACCGTCTCTCGGTCAACACCGTGTACCGCTACATCAAGCGGCACAAGGAATCGCACCTCATCGGCGGCGCAGAGGAACTTATCGAAACGGCGGCGGGAGCTCCCGATCGCTCGCCGGCGGAGGAACTCATCGCCGCCGAGAACCGCGAGCAGGTTCTCGGGGCGCTCGCGAAACTGACGGTCGAGAAGCGGATGGCGCTCGTCCTCTTCGAGATGGAGGGACTCACGCTCAAACAGATCGCCGACCTTCTCAAGGTGCCGCTCCAAACGGTGTGGTCACGCGTCTACAGCGGAAGGAAGGATATGGCACGATTACTTACCGGCACAGAGGGTGGTACGCTATGAACGGGAAGCACCTGAACAAAGAACAGTTGGCGGCGCTCATCGAGCGCGCCGAGCCTCTTTCCGAAGAGGCCGCCGCTCATCTCGAGAAGTGCCCGCGTTGCCTCGCATTTTTCGAAACTCAGGCGGCGGCGGGAGCAATGCTTCCAACGAACACCCTCGCCGATGACCCCACGATAGACCGCATCGCTCAGCGCAGTTTCGTTCATCTCGCCTCCGAAGAACGCTTCTCGTTGCGTCGGTTCTTGTCCGTTCCGCGCATCGTGCTTGCCGTGACGGCGTCGGTGCTCCTCATTCTTGCCGCCTATATCGCGATGGGAACATTCGCGGCCGACGAAGGCGCTCGGATTGCCGAAGACACCCCGGTGGCGCATGATGCCGAACCGGCCCTCGCTGGGACGCCGAAGGAGTTCGTGAGCGGATCCGTCGTGGAACATGGGCGGGCACGCATCACGGTACGCCGTGACGCCACCCTCTCGGCGGAGGGACCGGACCGCATCACCTTGGCACGGGGAACGATCGAGCTGTCGGTCGAAAAAGGGGACGATTTCCGGATCGCCGTAGCGGAACGCTACCTTGTCCGCGTCCTCGGCACCCGATTCACCCTCGACAGTGACGGCCCGAAACTGAAGGTGACGGTCATCGAAGGGCTCGTCGAGGTAATAGACGGCGCCACGAACCGCTCCATGGCGCTCTCGGGCGGCATGGCGCACCTTTTCGGCACCGAATCGCGCCCGACAGGATCGCCGATCCTCGAAAGAACCGCCTCTCAGCCTACCGCACCGGCACCAGCGACGCAGACGGAGCCGTCGTTCCTCCAGCGGGGACGCGCCGCGCTCAAGAGCGGTGACGATGAAGAAGCCATGCGCTGGTTCCGGAAAGAGATCTCGGAAGGAACGGAGAAAGACAAGGCGCTCTTCGAGATCGTGCGGATCCATGAGAAGGAAAAGCGGTTCGCCGATATCCTCGCGACCATGAAAGAGCACCGTGCCATCGTCGACGGCGATTCGGCTTACCGCGAGGAACTGCTCATCAAAGCCTGTAAAGCCGAGGTAGAAGAACATGTGGGAACTCTTCCGGCGTGTCGAAAATACTTGCTCCTCTTCCCTGACGGATATAAGAAAGACGAGATCCGCGACATCTTGGAGAACGGCGATGGACGGTAGGATCATTGCAAAAGCGGCGGTGTGTGCCGTCTTGTTCCTCGTGTTCGTTTCTTGTGAGCGGGTCATCGCCCTCGACAAGGGGCTCGAGAACGCCGAAGGTAGTGCCGGCGACAAGCAGGGGGAAACCGACGAAGCGGCAGGAAGCAATCCAGCCGAGAACATCGCCGAGGGGCCCGACTCTTCGCCCGCCGACGGTCTCTACAACGATGCAGCCGCAACGAACGACACCGATATTGCATTACCGGCAGCCGAAGAGGAATGGGGGGGCGAGAACTCTTCCGACAGCACCGGTACCTATACCGACACAGACAGCGCTCTCGCCGACGCTGTTTCCGCCTCCGATGAAGACGCGGTAGTCAGTGACGCCGACACCTCCTCTTCCTTCTCGGTCAGCGATTGCGGCTGCGGCGATCAGCCGACCTATGACCCGGTGTGCTGCGACGGGACCACGACGGTGTTCAACAAGTGTTTCGCGAACTGCATCAACTATCATACTGGCCAGTGCGTCTCTCAGGAGAAAGGGCCATGCGGGTCCTCGAACGACGACGGATCCGACGCCGATGAGATCGAAGAGGTCCCCGATGATGACGCCGTCACCACCGGATCCTGCGAGTGCGCGCCGGCCGACCTGAGCCCGTGGTGTTGCGAAGGGAACCGCTACCTCGGCGAATGCACCGCCCTCTGCGATTGCGCGGAATCACCGGTCCCGTGCCGGTGAGCCGCCCTCTTTTTCAGTTTCTCCGACGAGACGCTTGAGCGCTTCGATGAACTGCTCGAGCGTGAACGGTTTCTGGAGAACGACCACCTTGGGCAGCGATTCTGTTTCCGCGAGACGCTCGTCATAGCAATAACCCGAAATGAGGAGTGCCGGCATATCGGGAGATTCTTTTCGTATCTCCATGATGACATCGGCCCCCGACCGATATGGCATGAGAAAATCGAGAACCAAAAGGGCAAGCGTGCCGCGGTGCTCGGCGAATAGACGGATCGCCTCTTCACCGTCACCGGCGGTGACGACCGTATAACCCATAAGGCCGAGCATCGTCGCCGCCATCTCACGAACCGCGGCATCGTCATCGGCAAGAAGCACTTTTCCCGTGAACGAAGGAACCTTCACGCTCCCCGGTCGTTTAGTCGGTTCCGGGGCCTCGTTGCTCGTCGGCAGGAAGAGGGTAAAAACGCTTCCGTGCCCCTCGCGCGAGAACACCGAGATATGCCCCCGGTGCTGACGGACGATGGTGTAGGCCATCGGCAGACCGAGCCCCGAGCCACCAACAGACTGCTTCGTGGTATAGAAGGGATCGAAGATGCGTCCAATCACCGCATCAGGGATACCGACGCCGGTGTCGCTCACCCGGATCGCCCAATACTCGCCAAAAGGCAATTCGCTGGGCCAATTCGGGTAATCGGATGCGATGTTCACGCGTTCGAGGACAACGGAACAAACGCCTCCTTGTCGTTCCCCCGGCTTACGCATGACGGTCATCGCATGCCACGCATTCACCATGAGATTGAGAAGCGCCTGCTCCAAGAGAGAAGCGTCCCCGTTGACGACCGCTCGATCGGGCAACGCCCTTATCTCGAGGCTTACACTCTTGTCGAGCGTCTTCTCGCAGATGCCGACGACATCATGGATCACCCGCACAAGGTCCATCGGCACGAACTGTAACTCTTGTCTGCGAGAAAGGGCAAGAAGCTGACGGATCATGTCGCTGGCACGACGCACCTGCCGCTGGATCGCATCGAGATGGTCGAGAAGCAACGAGGAAGAGGTCTTTTCTCTCTCATGCTCGAGAAGATACGAAAGGGTCGAAACGGTCCCCCCGATAGCACCCAGCACATTGTTGAAGTCGTGGGCAAGTCCTCCGGCGAGCGTTCCTATAGCCTCCACCTTCTGCGCCTGGATGAGGAGTTGTTCTTTTCGGCGCAACTCCTCCTCGGCATTCTTCAGCGCGCTGATGTCCACCCCTATGCCCCGAATGCCGGCAATACGATCGTTTTCGAAACGAGGTATCGCATAGATGTAGGCAGGAAAAGTGGTACCGTCTTTCCTCATGATGCGGTATTCATTTCCAGGCCCCGGTTCTCCGCAAAAGATCCGAGACGCGTTTTCCAATGCCCGTTCACGGTCTTCGGGAGGCACCAAATCAAAAAAGCGGAGAGTCCCCAGTACCTCCCCCGGTCCATACCCGATCATCCGGTAGCCTGCCCGGTTCAAATAAATGATAAAACCGGAGGCATCGGTCTCAAAGAGCGTCTGCGGCATGAGATCGGCCATCTCGCGATAACGCCGCTCGTTCGATTCGAGAAGCCGTTTGCTTTCTCTTATCGCGCTCAGCATACGGTTAAAGGTATCAGCAAGCCGCGCGACCTCATCGTCCCCCTCAACCAGAACCGTTATATCAAGATTCCCTTGGGCGACCTCGTCTGCAGCGGCGGCGACCCTCTCGAGAGGATGCGTAATTCGTTTGGCCAGCAAAAGAGCACTCTTGCGAGCTGCAAGGAACAGGACGAACAAGATGAGCACAAGAACGCTTATGGCGCGCCAGAAAGGAAGGTATATTTCGCCCTCTTCTTGGACAACGACCACGGTCCATCGAGGAAGCACGATATTGTTATCCGCTCCCGCATCCGAAAACGAGAAGCGCGACCCGAACCAATACCGGCCGCGCATATCGAACAAAAACCCTCGATCTTTTCCCCTTAGGATCGTTCCCATTCGTTCGAACAAGAGACTTCTGTCTGCGTGAACGATCACGGTCCCTTGTTCATCGAGTACGAAGGCGTGCCCGCTTTTCCCTATGGTGAGATGAAAGACCGTGTTCTCAAATTCGCGCATACTGATGGTCGCTGCCACTACCGCCATTACCTGCCCGTTTACTACGAGAGGAGCGGTGTATTGCACTACAGCCTGAGCAAGCTCTGTAATAAGGTGAACCGAAGAAATGGCAGGCGTTCCCGCGAGTGCTTTCTGAAAATGCGGTTTGATGCGCCAATCCCCGCGTGGGGCGAAATCGGTCGAGGCGCGAACCACCCCTTCGGCATCGATCACCGAAATGTCTTCATAGAACGGCATACTGCGACGAAATCTCAAGAGCACCTGCCGCAGTCCTTCAGGATCATCTAGCATTTCCCCGAGAAGAGGCTCTTCGCTGAGCAGCTGAATACTTTGAAACCCGATGCTGTGTATCCGATCGAGGTTATAGTAGAGTTCTTCGGCAAGTTTCGCGAAGTTCTCGGCGGTACGGCTCCGGACACTCGTCCGCGTGGCAAAAAAGGCGATGACGACCATCAGGAACAGGGTCACCGAGACCAGTGTCACCGAAAAGATGATAAGGCGTCGTTTCATGGGAACTCTACTGTCGAACCGACTGTTTCATCAAGGAGAAAATCCGCTGATAGGCAGCGAAGGTGACCCCTACTTCGCGATAGGCAATGCCGCGAGAACGTACCTCCACAGGAGGAAAAACTGTCGGGTTATCACGAAGGTCAGGACGAAGGAACCGATCTGATCCGACCACGAGATTGGCATAGCAGTACCGGTTCGAATTTTTCGCCGCGATCTCGGGACGAAGATAGAAAGAAACGAAGCGGTACGCCGCCGCAGGATTCTGCGCTCCCTTCGGAAGCATGAAGAAATCGGCACTGGTGGGGAACCCTTCGCGGGGCAGAAAGAAACGGAATCGATCGTCACCGTTCAGTTTGTACAAATAGTCACCGTTATAGGTATGAGCGATCCACACCTCGCCGTTACGGAGCCGTTCTATATTGTCCCAAGTGTCCCCGAAGCGTATGCCGTTCTCTGCAAGTTCTCGGGCAAACGGCTCTATTCCCGCGATCTGTCGCGGATCGGTACTGTTTATGGATATTCCTGCGCGGATAAGAGCTGGCGAGACCGATTCACGAACATCGTCCAGCAGGGCGATCCTACCCCGATAGCGCGGGTCCCAAAGGATCGCTATCGAATCGGCATCATCGGGTATCTGGCGGCGGTCAACGGCAAAGCCGGTGGTGCTCCACAGATAGGGGATCGCCCACGGAAGCTTCGATGAAAAAGCAGGGAGAATTCGGTCAACCCCTTCAAGGTGCTCCTTCTCGAAAGGGGAAACCAATTCTGCTTCCCTCAGGAACTCAACGAGACTTTCATTGACAATGAGAAGGTCATAGGCCCCCGGGTTTTGCTGAATGAGCGAGATACTCTCATCAACGGTCCGATATTCGATGATCGTGACCCCGATTCCGGTCTCCTTCTCGAAATCGGCGAGGACATCAGGGGCAAGATAATCGTCCCAGTTGATGATGACGAGCCGCCCCCTCACGGTATCCGTTTCTTGACGCGATGTCGAGAAGAAAAGATAGAGGATCATACCTCCGACTATAGCGAAGATAACAAGATTGCGCACCGACCGTTTTACCTTCATTCGACACCCGCCGACGGTGTTTCCATTGTAAGTGTTCTCCCCCCAACAATCAAGAAATGTGTTTGCATTTATGATGCCTCTCTCTATAATATCATCCTGTTCTTCAGCAATTAAGAGTGAGGAGATGTCCATGAAAGCCGCGACCTTCTTCGGTATGCTCATCGTGCTGTTTCTTGTGTCGTGTAACGAGACGAAACGGCATATCGAGGCCGATAGCGACATATTGGATCATGATATAATCTCTTCCGACGACGACGAACTTCTTTCCGATCTGCCGCTTTCCGATATCGGCGATGGCGAGGGAGATGATGCCGCTCCGATCCCTGACGATGAATCCCTCCTCTCCGATGAGGACCTCATCACCAAGACACCGTGTCTTGAAACGGGCGAAGGGTGCGCTGAAACCGAGATCTGTCTCTTCGACTGGGAACTGAACGGCTACTACTGCGAGGAGGCGTGCGATCCGGCGGCGAGCGACTCGTGCCCTCCGGGGATGGTATGCGAAGCGGTTACCAGCGACACGAAACACGGCTGTTTCCTCCCCGTCTTCATCGCGGGACGGGTCTTTGACCTCTCCGAAGAGGGATTTCCTCCCATCGAGTGGGCACGGGTAAGCGCAACGGATGTCAAGACGGGCGAGGGAACCGATGTCGTCCTCACCGCTTCCGACGGCTCCTACGCCATTGAGATCTCACTTCCCCGCGAGCGCACCGGCATGCCGACCCCCGGCGAGGTCTATACGATGCGCGCCGCCGCGAAAGATTATGAACCCTACCCCAGCACCATTCGCGCCTCGCTTCCGATCCTCATGGATGCTTTCACGAAAACGGCGAGCGGCTATTTCGTCGCGAGTGGTTTCCTCGACATTGGTCTTCTCCCGCTTCCCGAGGAGAAACAGGGAGGGTTCACCGTCTCGGGAAACCTCTCCGAACCGCTGAGCGGTGTGCTTGTCATCGCCCGATGTGCGACCGCACCATGTCCGTACACCTACACCGATAACGAAGGATTCTTCGCGCTCTTCAATGTGCAACCGGGCGACTATGAGATGGCGGCGCTCAAAGGTGGCATGA
This sequence comes from uncultured Spirochaetales bacterium, assembly GCA_964415795.1. Lineage (GTDB taxonomy): Bacteria > UBP6 > UBA1177 > UBA1177 > JAKLFG01 > CALITV01. The sequence continues at coordinate 35,207 of CAYQBN010000002.1, forward strand.
GTTTCTCCTCCGTACCGATAACCGTCGCCGACAGCGACATCACTGACCTTCTCATCGAGCGCATCACCGAGCCGACGCTCGGCTCGATATCGGGACAGGTCAACATCGTGAACGCACCGGGAGGTTCCAAGACGAGCGTCGTCCTCATGGCCGAAGAGACCTTCATCCCCGGCTTCGATAAAGGCGAGATGATCCCCGGCCTCCGGGCACCCCTGCCACCCGAGCCGCCGAGCATCACCGGTGCCTACACGATCACCGGCATTCCGGCAGGAAACTATGTGGTGCTCGCCGCCTTTGAGAACGACTACCTCGTGCGCGACCCAGACCCCGGCATCGCCGGCACCCAAGTACTGCATCTTGCGATACCTGACGGCGGCGGCAACTGGGATCTCTCGCTCGACAACTTCAAGGTGACCGAGGCGATCGCGATCATCTATCCCGGTGCCGAGGGCCCCGAACTGGTGGACGACGAGAACCTCGTGTTCCGCTGGGAAGACGATTCGAGCGAGACCGACTACAACATCAAGGTCTTCGACGCTTACGGCACCATTGTATGGGAAAAGACGATCCCCGGATCCTCAGGAACCGCAGAGGTCTCGCTCGCCTACGACGGTACGAAACTCTCGGGTTACTATCAATGGCGGGTCACCTCGATAAAATCAGGGAAACCGATCTCGATGTCTGAAGACCTGCGCGGTATTTTCTATATCGGATTACCGTGGTGAATAGGGAGGTTCACATGAAAGCGATCCTGTGCGTTGCCATCTCTCTTTTGCTCCTCGCCGCGTGCGAAAAGGAGAAAAAGTCGACAGGGCCATGCGACCCGACGAAACTCGCCTGCGAAGATAACGGCGTCTGCCTCTTCGACCGCGAGAAAGGGGACTACTACTGCGTCGCGGCCTGCGATCCGACACTTCCCGACGCGTGCGACGATGGTTACACCTGCGAACCGATAAGTGATCAGGGGAATCGCACCGCCTGCGTAACGAAGGTGTATCTCAAAGGAAAAGTGCTCGATCTCACGACCGATGCCGCGGTGAAGGATGCGCTCGTCATGGCCCAGAACACCACCGACGGAAGCGGCACCGACGTCGCCAAGACCGCCAGTGACGGCTCATGGAAACTCGAGATCCGCGTCCCGCGCAACAGCCACGGCGACCCGGCGACCGGCGCCATCTACATTCTCTACGCCTCGGCGAAGAACTACCTCCCCTACCCGTCGGCCTTCCGCCCCGCGATACCGGTCACCCTCACCCAATTCGACCCCGAGACGGCCGACGACCCCCACAGTGCGTGGCAGTTCTCTTCGCCGCTCACAGACATCGGCCTCCTGCCAGTCAAAGAAAATGAGAAGGATCGTCCCTCGATCTCGGGTACCGTGAGCGATGCGGGAAGTGGCGCGCTCGTCGTCGCCGAGTGTGCAACGCCCCCCTGCCCTTACGGTTACACCGACAAACAGGGCGGTTTCACCATTTTCAATGTCGCCGCGGGTGACTACACCGTGGCAGCCTACCGAAAAGGACTCTACCGGGAGCGCAAGAGCGTAACGGTCGCATCAAGCGATGTGAAGGACATCACGCTCGGACCAGTTGATTTTGCCGGCGGTACGGTTACCGGATCAGTCAACATCGTAAACGCTCCCGGCGGATCACAAACATCGGTGGTTCTCATTCCGGAATCGACCTTCCACGAGACGCTCGTCGTCGGCATCATCGCCCCCGGCCTGCGCGCCCCTGAGCCACCGATCGCGCCGAACATCACCGGCTCCTTTTCGATAACCGGCATTCCCGAAGGGCGCTATGTGGTGCTCGCCGCTTACGAGAACGACGGTCTCGTTCGCGATCCTGATCCCAACATCGCCGGCACCCAGATCGTCCACTTCGAGATCTCGGCAACCGAGACGACAAAACAACTCGAATCTTTCAAGGTGACCGAAGCGCTCGCCGTGGTAAAACCCGGTGCCACCGGTCCTGAAGAGGTGAGCGGTATCCCTATCTTCGAGTGGGCCGATGATTCGAGCGAGGACGCCTACACCTTCAAACTCTACAACACCTATGGCGACCTCGTATGGGAAAAGGACTTGCCAGGGGAAAGCGGCTCAGAGACTGTCACCCTCACCTACGAAGGCCCCGCGCTCCAGAGCGGGATGTACTATCAGTGGAAAGTAACCTCCATCCGGAAGGGAGGCCCTATTTCCACCACCGAGGACCTCTTAGGCATATTCTTCTTTAAGTAGTTGTTTTTGATAGGAATTTCTTTATCTAACCTTATTTCCGAGACTTTTGGCAATAAATCCTTCTTTCTTCTCATACTAAAAAGCCGTCCGTGAGTTGAAAAAGGAGGGTATCATGTGCATTCGCCGTTTCCTGTATGTTATCATGTCGGTAGTTGCGGCGCTCTTCTTTAGCGCCTGCGACAACACCACCGAAAAGCCAACGACCGACAACCCGGCCCCCGACGACACCGGTGGACTCGAGGTGACCGATGAGGGCGAGTTCATCACCGCCGGCAACGCTTCCGGCGACAGCCAATATGGCGGCGAAGAGGACACTGGAGCCCCTGAGGCGGGCAACAACGAGGATGACAAGGGCGACGACGCGACCCGCGAGATCGTCGAGGCCGATATTTACAAGGTCCAAGGCGACATCCTTTGGGTGCTCAACCAGTACCGCGGGCTCGTCGCGATCGATGTCTCTGACCCGATGAACCTCAAGATCCTCGGTCGTTCGTCGTTTAAAGGGTTCCCGTTTGAGATGTATGTGCAGGAAGGACGCGCCTATGTCATGGTGACGAACCTTCGCTACAACCCCGCCGAGGTGGCGGTTGCCGACGGCGGTTACTACGACTCATCGCGCACCTTCTCCGAACTCATCGTCGTGGATGTGGACGATCCGGCCACGCAGAAGATCCTCGGCCGCTACATGATGGAAGGGACCATCATCGACTCGCGGCAGGTCGGCGACATCATCTATGTCGCGGCAACCGAGAACCAGTACTACTGGTACTATTGCGATCAGGCCGAACAGCGCGGCAAGAACCAGATAACGCTCATGTCGCTTAACATCGCCGACCCTGAGAACATCTACAAGGCAGATGAAGAGCACCTCGACGGCACCGGCTACGCGCTCTATGTGACCGACCACAGCATCTATGTCGCCGAGGCCAACTACACCTACTGGGAAGAGGGCTACTACACCGACGGCGTTCCGGTCACCTACTTTGACATCAGCGACCCAGCGGGAACGATAGAGAAAAAAGGCGTCATCAAGACACGCGGCTACATCGGTGACCGCTGGAAGATGCACGAGAAGGATGGCGTCTTCTTCGCCGTCACCTCGACGAGCCAGTGGTGGAACGGCGAGAACGCGGTCGAGGCCTTCGATGTGAGCGATCCGATGAAGCCGACAAAAGTGGGCGAACTTACCTTCATGACCAACCAGCAACTGTATGGCGCGCGGTTCGACGGCAACCGGCTCTACGCCGTCACCTACTTCCAACAGGATCCGCTCCATGTCATTGACATCGCCGACCCGACCAAGATGAAGGAACTCGGTCAACTCGCGGTGCCCGGCTGGTCCACCCATATCGAGATACGCGGCACCAAACTCCTCACCGTCGGCATCGACGATCAGGACGGCTGGAACGCGAAGGTCTCGATGTACAATGTGGACGACCCGGCCAACCCGTTCGAGATGACCACCGTCGAACTGGGCGGCGCCGAGAACGGCTATTCATGGAGCGAGGCGACCAACGACTGGAAGGCCTTCAAGATCTACGATGAGATCGGCCTCATCCTCGTTCCGACGAGCGAATGGAACTACACCACCTACCGTGAGATAAACAAACTGCACCTCATCGACTTCGACCTCGAGAAAGGTCTCACCAAGCGCGGCTCGGTCGAGAGCCCGAGCTATGTGCGGCGCGGTGTCGTCGTGGGCAACTACATCGCATCGGTCGCCGACACGGCAGTCATGATGATAGATTACAGCGACCGCGACAATCCGCAGGTGATCTCGAACCTGCCGGTTGCCTATGCGGTCGAGAACCTTTTCAAGTGCGCCGATGCCCTCTGCGGCACGAAAGGCGCCGCGTGGTACGACAACGAGATACGGCTCGTCACCTACGACGCCGCGAAGGACTACCCCGTGAACTGGGCGAGCGACCGCATCCGCGGCAGTTACCTCTACTCGATGCAGAACGACGCGACGGCAGTGCACCTGTTCTCCTACGAAAGTTCCTACCGCTACGATGAGACTGAGCAGAAGGAGTACTACGAAGAGAATGTCTATGCGACCCGTTTCGACCTTGCCGCTGGCAAGAACCCGAAATTCGCCGGCTCGGTGAAACTCACCCTGCCCACACAGGAAGAGAACGAGTACTGGTACTGGTACAACCGCGCCTTCGCGGTGGCGCAGAGCGGCGCGGCTGGCATGCTCAACACCCGCTACCACTCCTACTGCCTCGCCGACGGCGCGATGGTAGACTGCGCGATGGAAGGCGTGTCGTACGATGACTACTATTACTACAACACGACCCGCCTCGCCGTATACGACCTCTCTGACATGGCGAAAGAAAGTGTTGCGCCGGTCGTGCTCGACAAGGAGTTCCGCGGCGTCACCTACACGGGCACGCTCATCGCCCGCGGTGACAAACTGTGGCTCACCGACTGCAAGGTGCACGGTTGGGACGAGGAAGGCCGGGAACTGCTCATCTGCTACGCGCAGGCCGTTGATGTGAGCAACCCAGCCAAACCCGAACTCGCCGAGAAGTACAACATTCCCGGCGAACTCATCGGCATGAGCGACGACGGCACCATCTTCTACACCCTCATGCGTACTTGGATAAAGACCGACGAGAACGGCAAACGCGGCGATTACTACTACTCGAGCCAGTACCTCTACTACCTCAACATCCTCAAGAAGAGCACCGACGGCAAGAAACTGCAACTGGTGAAGGTCATCCCCTATCACGAAGAGTACACCTACACCGAGAACACCTCCGAATACCTCTGGAGCAGTTACCTCATTCAGGACAAGCGGGTGTTCCTCAACACCGTGAAACAGGTCTATCACTGGGAAGAACAGCAGTGCTCCTACTACTCGACCACCATCGAGCACACTTCCACCGTCACGGCCTACGACGGCGAGACTGGCGCCAAGATCATGGAAGACATAATTCCCGACGGCGCCGGCATGAGCGGCGTTGACGGCGGCGGCGTGCTCGTCGTCCGCCAGAGCGACCCCTACTACTATTACTACTATGGCAGCGACAGCCGCGAGTACACCTACATCGCACCCGACGGCACGATGACCGAGATCACGCTCCCCGAGGCCTCCTACTATGCCGATTCTTACTATTACTATAGCAGCAACACCGCCGTGAAACAGGGCGATACCCTCATCATCGCCCGCGGCTGGGAAGGCCTTGCCACCGTCTCGCTCAAGTGATTTTCCCTACACCTCAAAGAGACACCGGGGGCCCGCACAGGGCCCCCGATTTTCTTGAACGCGCTGTTTGACTTCGGCGGTCTTTTCGCGTAGGATGCCCTCCAATAAGAGGGGGATGCGATGCAGGTATTTCCGCTTCACATCGAGGAGAAAGAAAGCGTGGCGCTCATGACGCGCTTCGGCGTCTCGGAACGCGGCAGGGAGATCATGCGCGAGCGATTCTCGTGCCTCACCTTCGTCGTGAAGGGTATCTCGTGCGCCGGGGCCAATGCGCTCAAACAGCACCTCCTCTCGCTCGGTGGCGAGGCGGCGGTGCCGGCACACGCCATCACCGGACAGGGGGCGCCGTGCGATGTGCTCGTTTCGCTCCGGAAAGACCGCATCCCCGCGCTCGTTTCCCGGCTTCGCGAACAGTGGTTCCACCTGCCCGAACTTGCCGAGGAGATCGAACGGTTCGCGACGGCGCAGGGACCGTGGTACGACTTCTCGTTCGATCGCATCCCGCATGACCGGCCCGCGATCATGGGCATCGTCAATGTGACTCCCGACAGTTTCAGCGACGGCGGCAAATACCGCACAACCGAGGCGGCGGTGCGCCATGCTGAACACCTCCTTGCCGAAGGGGCTGATATCATTGACATCGGAGGCGAGTCATCGCGCCCCGGCGCCGAGCCAGTACCGGTCGAAGAAGAGATGCGGCGGGTACTGCCGGTCATCACCATCCTCCGTAATAGCCACTCTCAAGCGGTCATCTCGGTAGACACGGCAAAGCCCGAGGTAGCCCTTGCTGCGCTCACCGCAGGCGCCGATGTGATAAACGACATCACGGCGCTTACTGATCCGAAAATGCGCGAGGTGGCCGCCACATTCAAAGTACCGGTGGTGCTCATGCATATGAAGGGATCGCCGCAGACCATGCAGCAGGATCCCGTCTATGACGATGTGATCGCCGAGATAAACGCATTTCTCGACGAGGCCATTTCCCGCGCCGTAGAAAGTGGCGTTTCCCGCGAGAGGATCATCATAGACCCCGGCTTCGGTTTTGGGAAAACGGTCTTCCACAACCTTACGATGCTCCGTCACCTCGAGGCCTTCTCCATTCACCGCCTCCCTATTCTCGTTGGTGTTTCCCGCAAATCGTTCATTGGCGCGGCAATAAGGAGGAACACTCCCGATGAGCGCCTCACCGGTACCACGGCGGCGCATGTTTTTGCCATCACAAAAGGAGCCGCCATACTGCGCGTTCACGAGGTGACGGCGGTCCGCGAGACGATCGCACTCTGTCGCGCCATCAAGGAGGCACCATGCTTCTGACGCAGGTGTCGGTCTTCTTTTCCTCGCTGTGGGCCGAAGGATCGCTCGCGCTCTTCATCACCCTCATCGACATTTCGCTTGTTTGGTTCTTTACCTACAAGTTCCTTCTCCTCATTAAAGGAACCCGCTCGATGCGCATCCTCTCGGGGTTCTTCCTCCTACTCGCTCTCTACTTCGTCGGAAAACTCATCGGGATGCGCGCGACGGTTTGGTTGCTGGGAAGCGTCTTCGAGTATTTTATCATCATCGTCGTCGTGCTCTTCCGCGAGGAGATCCGCAACATACTCTCGAGTTTCGAGTTCGTGCGGCTCCTCTCGGGCGAAGGACGGACCTATGAGAGCCTCGTGCTCGCTGAGGAACTTGCCGAGACGCTCTGCTATCTCGCACAGGAGCGCGACGGAGCGATCGTCGTCGTGGCACAGAAGGGAGACCCCGAACCGTTCATCACCGGCGGGGTACCGCTCGACGCCGAGGTGCGCAAGGAACTGCTCGTCTCGATATTCCGCAAGGACTCCCCGCTCCACGATGGCGCGGTCATCATCCGCGACGGTCGCATCGCGCTCGCGAGCGTCGTGTTGCCACTTTCGACCAACCCCGAGATAGACCCGAACTTCGGCACCCGCCACCGCGCGGCGTACGGCATCTCGGAACGCGTCGACGCGCTCGTCTTCGTCGTTTCCGAAGAGTCGGGACAGATCTCGATGCTCAAGGAGGGGCGCATTACGCGGAACATGACGCATGAAATGATAAAGAAAGTGCTTACCAAGCACTTGGGAAAGGAATAGCGCATGAAGGCTCTTCGTTCGTTCTTCACTGAAAATGTGCGCGAGAAGATTATAGCACTTCTGCTCACGGTCGGCGTGTGGGTCGGTGTTGTCGCCAGTCGTGAAGAGGCCATCTCGTTCCCGGTGAAGGTTCGTTTTGAGGCCGGTCCTGATCATATCGTAACGACGCCGCGCCCCGTCGAAGAGATCTATGTCCAAGCAAAAGGCAGTGTGTTCGCGGCGGCACAGGCGCGATCGGAAGAGCAGGAGATGGTGGTGGATGTACGGCACCGTGATCCGGGAATATCGGTGTACTTCGTTGACGAGCGTGACATCCCGCTCGCCCGACACCTCAAGATAGAACAGGTGGTCCCTCGTGAGATAGCTTTCACCATATCACGGAAAGCGTCGAAGACGACGCGCCTCGATCCCATCATCAACGGCCAGCCCAAGAAGGGATACCGGATGTCCCGCGTGACCGTGGATCCGGCGACGGTCTCGGTGGTCGGCCCGGAAGAGGTCATTGCCTCTCTCGAGACCATCGCCACCGACCCCGTGGATGTGTCAGGGGCGACTGCAGAGGTCTCGCGGAGTGTCCGACCGGTGACCGGTCACTCTCAGGTTCGTGTCGTTCCCGAGAACACCACGGTAAAGGTCACCGTTTCGGTGGTACGCGACATTCGCGAACTGTACCTTGCCAAGGTCCCCCTCCTCGTGGATGGCGGTGTCGCGACCGAGATAACTCCTCCGACGGTCGCGGTCCGGGTAAGAGGGCCGATAGAGGCGATAGAACGCATCACCGAAAGCGGCCTTTCGGCGTTCGTGGAGAACCTTCCGGCACGGCTCTATGTCGTGCCACGGTACTATTTCAAGGATCTTCCCACCGAGGTAGAGATCATCGAGATGGAAACACCAAAACAAATCACCATACGGAAGAAGAACCCATGAAACGGACACTATTTGGGACCGACGGCGTGCGCGGCATGGCAAATGTCGCTCCGGTCACCGCCGACAATGCCCTCATTCTCGGACGAACCGCCGTCCGCTATTTCCAGAAGAACAGCCTCATTCACGAGGGAAAACACCGTATCGTGGTGGGAAAGGATACCCGTCTTTCTTCCTACATGCTCGAAGCGGCGATAGCGGCAGGCATATGTTCCGCCGGCGCCGATGCGGTGCTCCTCGGCCCCTTGCCGACCCCCGGCATCAGTTTCATCACCCGTTCGATGCGCGCCGACGCGGGGGTGGTCATTTCAGCAAGCCATAACCCCTTTCACGACAATGGGATCAAATTCTTCAATCGCGAGGGAACGAAACTGAGCGACGAAGCCGAACGAGAGATAGAGGAGGCCTTCTTCAGGGATTCCACCGACGGTCTGGTCACCGGAGCGGGAGTCGGCCGTATCTACCGCGTCAACGACGCACAGGGACGCTATGTCGAGTTCCTCAAGGCGAGTTTCCCGCGCGACCTTACGCTCGATGGGCTCCAGATATCGCTCGACTGCGCCAACGGCGCCGCTTATCTCGTCGCACCGACGGTGTTCGCCGAGTTAGGATCGGTCGTTCGCACCTACGCGAAAGCACCGAACGGCGAGAACATCAACCACGAGTGCGGCGCCCTCCATCCCGGGCATGTCGCTGCCAAGGTCCCTCTCGACGGATCCGATGTGGGCATTGCCCTCGACGGCGACGGCGACCGGGTCATTCTCGTTGACGAACGCGGCGAGATCGTTGACGGCGACCGCATCCTCGGCATCGCGGCGGTCCATCTCAAAGAACAAGGGAAACTCGCCCGCGATCTCGTCGTAGCAACCGTCATGAGCAACCTCGGCCTCGAGCGTTACCTTGCCAAGCACGGGATCACTCTTCTCCGGACGCCGGTCGGCGACCGCTATGTCTTCGATGAGATGGCACGGACAGGCGCCATCCTCGGCGGAGAGAACTCGGGGCATATCATCTTCAGCGAGTTCAACCCGACAGGAGATGGCATCCTTGCGGCGCTCCAAATACTCGCTATCATGCAAAAGACGGGGAAGCCACTCTCGGAACTTGTCGCCGCCATTCCGCTGTTCCCGCAAATACAAAAGAAACTCACCGTTTCTCGGAAACCGCCGCTCGACAGCCTCCCGAAGACCCAAAAGGCTATCGCCGAGGGAACAAATCTCCTGTCGGGAGGAAGGCTCGTGGTGCGCTACTCCGGCACCGAACCGGTCCTTCGCGTCATGGCAGAGGGAGAGGACGCCGAGAAATGTGCGGCGGCGGTAGAACGCATCCTTGCGGCGGCACAGGAAGAGATCGGCTAAGGGAAAACCCCGTGGTTTCCTATGCCCCTGAGCATCCTATAACTTGATTTCACCGCACCTTTTTACTATAACGCGCTCTATGAACAGATCTACCGGAAATGACATGAATCCGTTCGATCAGGCAGTGAGCGAGATGCGTTCGCTTTTCCCCGACTGGGAAACGACCGTTCCCCGGAAGATATGGCCGGTCATCGAGGCGGCAGCATACGAATCCTCTCTTTTCGAGATCGAAGACTTTCTCGAAAAATACCGAAGCGCCGGAAAGGAATGGGGCTTTCACCCGTATGCGCCGCTCGTTCGCCGTATCCTCAAATATGTCCTCTTCATAATCGCCCACCCCGTCATGCGGGGGATCGGAAATCTCGAGGATGCTCTTGTTCTGCTGAGATCGGGAAAAGTCGAGCGCATCATCATCATGACCAATCATCTCAGCTATGCCGACGCCAACCTGCTCGCCACCCTTCTCCAGCCGATGCTCGTCGCTCACGGTTTCGAAGACGACTTCTCGGTCGTCGTCGGGCCAAAGGTTTACAATGAGAAATTCAAAGCGTTCTCATCGCTCCATTTCAATTCTCTCCTCATCGCGCAATCGCTTTCAGTGGCGACACAGGAGGCGGCACTCCCGCTCAAAGAGATCGCCCGTGCGGCAAAGAAGGTGATGGCCGACATCGAGGAAAGGGTACGCATCCTGCTCATCTTTCCCGAGGGCGGGAGAAGCCGCAGCGGCGCCATGAACCGCTTTCTGCCGGGGGTACTCAAACTCGTCGAGGCAAGCGGGAACGCCCTTATCCTTCCCGGCGGCGTCCTCGGTGGAGAAAAGATACTCCCCATTCATGACCACACGCTCCACGAAGCGCGCGTCGATGTCTCTCTCGGTGAACCGATCGCAACGAGCGAACTCTGGAGCCGCTATGGACGGGAAGAAACCTCAAAACAGGATATCATGGATTTCATAGGCCGTCGCGTCGCCCGATGCCTCCCGCCGGAACGACGCGGCGTCTACGCAGAAGGCGCAGATGAGTAAGCGACTCGAGACCCTCCGCCTCGCCTACGAGCGGACCCGCGATCTTTCGAGTCTCATCGAATACCTCGAACAAGCCTACCAAGAGAACGAGCATCAGCTCATCGTCGAAACGATCGAAAAGTGGAACGGAGACCGGACGCCGGAGATCGACTTCTATCTCGGTTCCGCGCTCCTCGGGGTCGGACGCGCCAGTGAAGCGACCGAACGATTGAATGCGGTCCTCGCCGTCAACCCTCACCATTTCCGCGCCCGGAAGAAGCTCGAAGAGATCGGCACCTCTCTCCAAGCAGAGAAAGAGTGCCCCGCGACACCGAGAGAAGGGAAACAGATATCACTGCCCCCCATACCAACTAGCGAAACCGAACACTATCGCAAAGCAGGACGCCGTACGCTCGCCTTGGCGCTCCTCATCATCGCGGCGACGGTAATCATCGTCTCCCTGTTCATCGGCAAACGAACGAGCGGCGCGGAACGCCTCCTCGTCGATCCCGAGGCAACGCTCTGGCCGATCAATTACCCTCTGTTCGAACGACGGGCCGAAGAACTCCGAGCGCTCGAAGAGCGCTTTCCCGAAGAGAACGCTCCACGGAAAGCGCTCTTCTATCTGACCGCCTTCGCTCTGCTCGACTATCGCCTCGCCACACAGGAGGAATTGCTCACGCAGGTTCGTTTCTACTATACCCTCACGACCGAAAAAGACGCGGCGATGACATCGCTTCTCAACTACCTCGAAGGCACCGACCCCACCTCCCCGCTTGCCGCAGGAGACCGGCGCGATCGGGAAATGCTTGCTGACCCGCGAAAAAGATCGTCGGATGTTCCGACGGTGTCGGCCCCAGTGACCGAGAAAAATCTTCGGAGCGCATGGTATGATGCCCTTTTCTTTTATCGAATCGGTCGGTGGAACGAGGCTCTCAAGACGCTCGACGCCATTCTTGCCGCATTCCCCGAAGCAGAACTTCCCCAGAAACTTCGCGTCGCCGCGATCGCGCGAAAAGCGGATCGCCGGGAAACGACCGCCGATCCGAAATCGACGCTCAGCGAGGACGAGGTGAAGAAACTCGTCGCCATCCTTTCCCGATGGCGGGTTGACAGCGAAGAACGGTACTTCCTCTCGGAAGCCTATGTCGCTCTCGGCCGATCGACGAACGATCTCTCCTTTGAAAAAGAGGGATTCTATCTCGGTTGCCCCGGACAGACCTTCTGCACGACGGTGATCACCACCTTCGCCGATCAGGGACTCACCGAAGAAGCGAAGCGAATGGCGCTCTTCATCAAAGAAAAGAAGGGGCTTGCCCGTACCGGCGACGATCTGCTCCTCGTCATGCGCATGGCGATACGAGATGGCGACTACGGCAACTGCTACTTCTCTTTCAAAGAGTTGCAGCAATTCTTTCCCGATCGCGTTGACGAAAGGACCCTCTTCGACGGCGCGCTCTGTTGCGAAAAAGAGAACTACTTCGAAGAGGCGCTCGAGCTGTACGAAAAAGTGGGGAACGCATCGAAAACGCAGGCTGTCGAGGCCAAGATCGCCGAGATGCGCTACCTCCTGCGCCGCGACACGCAAAGCGCCCAGGCGCTGAAGAGCCTCGCGGAACGCAATCCCAACGATCCGGTCATTCTGAATGCCTACCTCAGCGTTCTTCTCAAGGGTAATAATTTCACCGAAACCACCTCCGTTCTCGAACGCATCTACGCCCTCACGCCGCCTGAGAGCCGCGTCACCGTCATCGACCGTTTCTTGCAGGCCGGACTCATCTTCCGAGCAACGACATTGCTCGCAGAGAACAGGGATCGGCGCGAAGCGAGGGAACGCCTTTACGATCTCTATAACCGCTACTTCCTCTTTGCGGAGGCAGATGCGGTCGCCGGGAAGGAAGAGTATCCCTCCACCGCGTTCTGGCGATCATTCCGAGGAGAATACGCTCGGCTCAACAATGATACCGCCTCTGCCGTCGGTGAAACGCTCGAGAAGATGGAACAAGGGTTGGAACAGAAGTGCTTCCCGCCGCTTCTCTATCTCAAGGCCGAGGCGTTCCGTCGAGCCGGCAATACGCAGAAGACCCTAGCGCTCCGCGACGGTCTGCTCGAATGTGACCGCTCCTACTTTCCCGGGCTTCTGTTCGCCGCGGAGATGACTTACTATCAAGGTGACATCACCCGCGCCATTGCGGCGGTCAACTACCTGATCGAACGCGAAACATTCCTCTCTCCGGGAAAACTCATCTATCACAACTATCTCGTGCTCCTTCTCGCCGAGATGCACATCGTGAAAGGACGCGAGAAAAAGGCGCTCGATCTTCTTTCCCGGTCGCTTGACCGCTCTCTGCCGTGGACGATTCGAGAAAAAGAGAAACTGCAGGACATCTACGACAAGTCAAAACCTATACTCAAAAAACACATTGAGCAGATCGTCGCCGAGCGTTTCGGCGCCTGACCACCACAAGGAGGACCTATGGAATACCGGTATGCCGAGATCGAGACAAGATGGCAGAAAAAGTGGGAAGAGAAGAGGATCTTCTCCTACGGCGGCGCTTCAAGCGGACGCCCCAAGTACTACATGCTCGAGATGTTCCCCTATCCTTCCGGTCGCATCCACATGGGACATGTGCGTAACTATTCGATCGGCGATGTCGTTGCCCGTTACTATGCCCGACGCGGGTACGATGTCCTTCACCCGATCGGTTGGGACGCGTTCGGTCTTCCCGCCGAGAACGCGGCGATAGAGAACAAGACCGCGCCCGCCGTGTGGACCTACAAGAACATCGAACACATGAAGGCGCAGCTTAAAAAGCTTGGCTTCTCCTACGACTGGCGCCGCGAGGTGACCACCTGCCGTCCCGAATACTACCGTTGGGAGCAACGATTCTTCATCGAGATGTGGGAAAAGGGTCTCGTCTATAAGAAGGAGTCCGAGGTCAACTGGTGCGAGAAGTGCGCGACGGTACTCGCCAACGAGCAGGTGGAAGACGGCCGTTGCTGGCGGTGCGACTCGATCGTGACACGCCGCAAGATAGACCAGTGGTTCTTCAAGATAACCGCCTACGCCGACGAACTGCTCGCCGACCTCGATCGGCTCCCCGGTTGGCCCGAACATGTCAAAGAGATGCAACGGAATTGGATAGGCAGAAGCGAAGGGACATACATCGATTTCTTGACCGAGGATGGCAAGAAACTGACGGTCTTCACGACGCGCCCCGATACGCTCATGGGAGTGACCTTCGTGTCGATGGCCGTCGAACATCCCTTCACCGAGGAAATCCTCGCGACGACAAAAGACCGCACGGCGATGAGTTCGTTCATCGAGGAGGTTCGCTCTCTCCACGCGGCCAATGTACGCGACGAGGACTATGAAAAGAAGGGGTTCTTCACCGGCCGACACCTCATACACCCCGTCACCGGCGAGAAGGTTCCGCTCTACCTTGCCAATTTTGTGCTCGCCCACTACGGCACCGGTGTCGTCATGGCGGTCCCCGCCCACGATCAGCGCGATTTCGAATTCGCGCAGAAATATGGCCTGCCGATCAAGGTGGTCATAGAGCCGATGGACAAGAAACTCGAACTCCCGCTCACCGAGGCGTACACCGAACCGGGCATCATGGTCAACTCGGGGCCCTTTACCGGACTTCCCTCCGAGGAAGGGAAGAAGAAGGTCTCAGAGTGGCTCATCGAACGGGGAAAGGGATCGATCGGCATCAACTACCGCCTGCGAGACTGGGGCATTTCCCGCCAGCGCTATTGGGGTTGCCCCATTCCAATGGTGATATGCGACCGGTGCGGCGTGGTCCCGGTACGAAAAGAGGACCTGCCGGTCATACTGCCGGAGAATGTGCAGTTCTCCGGCGTCAACTCACCGCTCAGAGAGATGCCGTCGTTCCTCGAAACGATCTGCCCCATCTGCGGAGGAAAGGCACAGCGCGAGACCGACACGATGGACACCTTCGTCGAGTCCTCGTGGTACCACATGCGCTACTGCGACCCCCACAACGACCGCGAGCCGTTCAGCAAAGCGGAGGTGGCCCACGCGATGCCGGTCGATCAGTACATCGGCGGTGTCGAACACGCGGTCATGCACCTGCTCTACACGCGCTTCTTCACGAAGGTGCTCGCCGACCTCGGGTATGTCCCGTTTCGCGAGCCAGTGAAGAATCTCCTGACCCAAGGCATGGTCTGCATGGAATCCTACCGTGCCGGCGACGAATATCTTTTCCCCGAAGAGGTGGAGTGGCGTGACGGTAAACCGTTCAGCAAAAAGGATGGGAGACCGGTCACCGTCGGACGCATCGAAAAGATGTCGAAATCGAAGAAGAACGTCATAGATCCCGACAAAATGGTCGAGAGGTACGGCGCCGACACGGCGCGCCTCTTTATCCTCTTCGCGGCGCCACCCGAAAAGGATCTCGAGTGGTCCGCGGAAGGGATCGAGGGCTCGTTCCGCTTTCTTGTCCGCGTCTGGAACATCGTCCATGCGAATCTGGATCTGATTCGCCAGTTCACAGAAACGCCCGCCACGGGAGGATCGTGCGCCGACCTCTTCCGGAAAACGCATCAAACCATCCAGAAGGTACGCGAGGATATCGAACGGTTCCACTTCAATACCGCCATCGCCGCGATCATGGAGCTCGTCAACACCGTCTACAAGGTGAAGCCGGAAACCGACGAGGACAAACGAGTCTTCTCGTTCGCGCTCCGTACGGTGGTCGAACTGCTCAACCCCTTCGCGCCCCATATCACCGAAGAGCTTCATTCCCTCTACGCCGAAGGCGAACCGTTCCTCGCCGTCCGTCCCTTCCCTGACTTTCGCCCCGAGGCGCTTGTCGGCGAAACGAAGGAGATCGTCGTGCAGGTGAACGGCAAGGTGCGCGACAAGATCGTCGTTCCGGTGAACGCGACGCGCGAGGAGGTCGAGGCGGCGGTCCGTGCGAAGGATTTCTCGAAGTTCCTCTCCTCGGGGACGATAAAGAAGATCATCTATGTCCCCGACAAACTGCTCAATGTGGTCGGGTGATGACGGGACATCCCTCTTTCCCTCCGCGCATCGGCGATTTCCTTCAGGTGAACACCGGGGCAGGAACACAGGTGTTCTTTTCGTCCGACCGCTATCTCCTTCTCTCGCTGAAACGAAGTACCGTCTCCGCCGCCGGAGAGGCGGGTATCGCGTGCGATCTCTACGATGCCGGCGAACCGGGACAGGCACGCGATGCGTTCAGTGCGGCACGCGAGATCGGTTTCTTCGGTGCCCGAAAGATCGTTGTCTTGGACTACGCCGAAGCGCTGTTGCCCAAAGAACGAGGCGCCGACGGACGGGAAGCCGCTCCCGAAAAGGGAAGCAAAGACAAAAAAAAGGCATCGCTCGCAACACTGCTCGAAGAGGCCATAACCAAACCCGATCCTGAGAATCTCCTTGTTATCCTCTTCAACGAGATTGACCGACGAACCAAGTTGTTCGGTCTCATGAACAGCAAAGGCATCTTCCACGAACTGGAGATGCCGAAGCCAGCAACCCTTCGCGCGTTCGTTCGGGAACTTTTTGGAACAGTGCATCCCGATGAGGCGCTCATCGACTATTTCCTGAAAGAGGAACAACGCGACCTCTTCTTCATCGAGCACGAGGTCACCAAACTGAAACTCTGGGCCGAGTCACAAGGACTGTCAACCCTTTCGCTTGCGCAGGCAGAACCGCTTCTTTCTTCGCTGGCGGACGAAACCCTCTTCCGCCTCATCGATTACCTAATCGCCGGCAAGAAAGAAAAGGCCGTCTCTCTCTTTCGTGATCTGCGCGTCTCCGAAGGCGATCCAAAACTCTTTCCCATCCTCATCATGTTGTTCCTGCGGCACTTCCGCGTGATCCTCGAAGGAAAGACCATGATGAAAATGAAGCGGATCGACCAGATCGCCCCCATGCTCTTTGCCAACAGGACCTTCTATCTGCGCCCCGAAAAAGACCGCCGGGAGCCTCCCCACTTCTTTATGAAGATCGCCGAGCGGTACAAGAACCGCACTATCGTCGAGGCGCTCCGCGAAGCGGCGAGACTGGAATTGGGGATGAAAGGGGTCTACGGTGTAGCGATACCCGATGTCTCCGTCGCCATCGAGCAGTTCATGGTGAAGTATTTCTGAACACATCCTTGTTTTTTTAGGACATTCTTATTATATTCTTTTGTTCTGTACGGGAGGTTTCGCCGTGACTCAAACTACTTTTACATTCGATCCAATGTTCAGCGAGGCGCTTCTGGCAGACTTGGCTCGCCTTAATCCGTGGTGGAACAACAAACCAATGCCGGAACAACCTCCCTCTCGTCGGCATCTCGTTTCGCAGATACACCGCCGCATCGAATTCAACCTTGCCCCTATCGTCGTCGTCCGGGGACCACGGCAGATAGGAAAAACAACCGCGCAAATGCAGGTCATCGACGATCTGCTCAAACGTGGCGTTGCCCCCCATCGAATACTGCGCGTTCAGTTCGATGAACTCGAAGAACTAACAACCATGAAGGATCCCGTTCTTCGTCTCTGCGATTGGTTCGAAAAACGCATTCTGGGAAAAACATTCAACGAGGCCGCAGCAAATGGTACCCCGGCATACCTTTTCTTCGATGAGGTGCAGAATCTTAAAGACTGGGCTCCGCAGTTGAAATTCCTTGTGGACTCCTCCACGGTCAGAGTTTTCGTTACGGGAAGTTCCGCCCTACGCATCGAGCGGGAACGCGATAGTCTCGCGGGGCGCATTTCTTCGATCGAAACCGGCGTACTCTCTCTTACCGAAATAGGCATGATCCGTGGAATCGCCAACCCCAAACCATTTTTGCCGGACAACGGCTTGGAACCATTAACCAAGGCCGCTTTCTGGCAAGACCTGCGCACCTACGGCCTCGATCACGCCAAATTTCGTGACACCGTCTTTTCTTTCTTTTCCGAAAGAGGCGGTTACCCTCTCGTTCACAAAAAAGCGAATGTTCCGTGGCCCCAGATTGCCGATCAACTGAATGAAACGGTGATAAAGCGCGTAATAAAACATGACCTTCGGGTCGGCGAAGTGGGAAGAAAACGTGATCCGCTTCTTCTCGAAGAACTGTTCCGTTTGGTGTGCCGCTATGCCGGACAATCTCCCAGCGTCACGCTTTTTGCCCGCGAGACCAAGCGCGCACTTCAAGCGGATATCGGCACCCAACGCATTCGCACCTATTTGCGATTTCTTGCCGACACTCTTCTCATTCGGCTCGTGGAACCCCTTGAGATAGCATTGAAGAAAAAAAAGGGAAATGCAAAACTCTGTTTGGTCGATCACGGTCTGCGCGCCAGTTGGTTACAGGAGCAGGTTCCCTTGGTACCCAATATTCTGAGCGGGCACCCTGAATGGGCGAGTCTCGCGGGACACCTGGCCGAAAGCATTACCGGCGCGGTTCTTTCCACCATAAACGGGCTCCAATTAGCCCATTTGCCGGCGCGCAACGATGAGCCGGAGATTGATTTCGTCATGATTGTCGGCGCACTTCGCATCCCCGTGGAGGTAAAATATCAGACACGCATAGACCCACTACGCGATACCGAAGGGTTGCGCACCTTCCTTGAAAAGAAGGCGAATAATGCTCCTTTTGGGCTATTAATCGTTCAGAATGACCAAACGATTGTTCCCGATCCCCGAATCGTTACTTTGCCGTTATCGAGCCTGATGTTGTTGCGGTAAGGACTCTAGGCCTTCACATTCACCACGACATTGCGGAAGCGGGCCGGGGCGGTCTTGTGGGAGAGTTGCATGGCCTGCCCCGGCTCTCCTTTGCCGCAGAAGAAGGTACCCCAGTATTTCCACTCGCTCTCGGAACAGACGGCGTCGCACGAATTCCAGAACTCGGTCGTGATGCCGTAGTAGGTCGGCTCCTTCACGATGCCGGTTATCTTTCCTTTCTCTATCTTCCAGCCGATCTCGGTGGTGAACTGGAAGTTGTTGCGGCTGTCGTCGATGGACCATGTCTTGGTGAAATCGATGAGATAGCCCTTCTCCGTATCGGCAATGAGGTCGTTCAGCGTTCCCGCCTTTCCCGGCAAAAGGTTGAGGTTGTTCATGCGGACGAGAGGAATGTCGGCCCCCGAGGCGGCGAGCATGTTGGAACTCGGCTCAATCCCGAGGAGCGCCGCCGTCTCGCGTGAGGTCTGCAAGTCAGTGAGGATACCTTCGGTAATAACAAATGCCTTTCGCGCCGGAACACCGTCATCGTCAGTAACATTGAAGCCGATGCCCGTTTCATCGGTCGAATCGGCGACCACCGTCACCTGCGGCGATCCGTAGCGCAGTTTCCCGATATGCTCCGGCCTCACGAAGGTTTTGCCGGCGTAACTGATCTCCATCCCGAAGATGCGGTCGGCCTCGGTCGCGTGCCCCACCGATTCGTGCAGTTGGAGCGCAAGTTGCGAACCGCCGATGATGAGGTCGGCCCGTTCCTCCTCGATGCGCGGAGCGTCGAGCAGTTGGTCGGCCTCGGCGATGATCGTCTCGACATGTTCGGGAAAGGCGAAGTCGCGCATCACCTCGAAGCCGCCGGCACGCGCCCCCATCATGCCGGGCCAGCCGCGCGACATGACGGCATTCCCATCGGAGGCGAACACCGACATCTCGGGGTTGACATGCCACCGGGTCGTTTCGACGAAGGTTCCTTCGCTGTTCGCGTATATCTTGTACTGGCGACGAAATTCGGCCTCGAACCGGCTGTAGATGGTCCGCTTACCACCAGTGAGCCCCTGAACGATCGGCATAAACCAGTGTATTTTGTCCGCATAGGACATCGCGAAGGGATCCTCTTTAGGGACGATGACACGGCTTGCAACGACCGGCTTCTGCGCGGGGAATCCTACCGCGCTGCGGCGGAACCGGCGCGACTCCTCCGCGTTACGGAAGGCCGCGGCGATCGTCGCATCTATGCTTTTCTCCGACAGGTCGTTGGTACCGGCGAACCCGAACATCCCGCCGACGAGCACCCGGATGCCGATGGAGGCATTCTCCTGCGAGAAACCGTAGTCCTTGAGCGAACCGCGCTCGAAGGAGAAACTCTCGCTGTCGGTCACCGTAAGCCGCACATCGGCGAACTGCACCCCGCGCTTCATCACACGGTTGAGTATGTTCTGCACTGTTTGCTTCATGTCATTCTCCGGCAAAAAAAGTATGGTACGAATCGGAAGAGACGAGCGTGATCGTGCTCCCCGGGTAGGCGTCGGTGAATTCGCGCATCACCGCCGAGCGAACCTTTCCTTCTTTCCATTTGAATTCGTAGGCATCGAGCCGTCCATCATGCTCCTCGATGAGATCCAATTCCTTCTGACCATGCGTTCGCCAAAAATAGTGGTTGCGTCGCACTCCGCGCGCCGCGAGCGTCTTCATCCGCTCGACGATACAGAAGTTCTCCCAAAGCGCGCCGACATCGTCGCGCACATCAAGGGGCTGAAAGCGGGAGATGAGACCGTTCCTCACCCCGACATCGTAGAAGTATATCTTCTCCTTGCGTGTCAGTTCGGTGCGCAGGTTCCGCGAAAAGGCCTTGAGCCGGAAAATGACGAAGCACTTTTCCAAAAGATCAAGATAGCGCTCCACCGTGGCGCGGCCGACGCCGAGCATCGTGGCAAGTTCATTGAGAGAGACCTCGCTTCCCAGTTGGAGCGCTACGAGTTTGAGAAGGCGAAGCAGGAGATCGGGCTTCTTCAATTGTTCGAAGGCGAGTACATCCTTATAGAGATATTTAGAGACCAGATCTTCGAGCAGAACACGCGCATCCTCCTCGCTCTTGTCCACGATCTCGGGATACAGACCGAACCGGAGATGGAACGGGAGGGCGGCGTGAATCTCGAGCGGCGTGTGGCGGTGCTCCAGTTCCCGCAGGGAGAATGGGTAAAGGGTGAAGGAAAGACCCCGTCCCGTAAGCGGCTCGCCGGTGCGGTTCCCAAGTTCAAAACTGCTGGAACCGGTCGCGATGACCTGCACCTCGGGGATCGAGTCGTAGATTATCTTGAGCACCATCCCGATGTCGGGGACATGTTGCGCTTCGTCAAGAACGATCATGCGTGACGCGCCGAACATCCGGCGATACATTTCCGGGTCCTTCGACCGGAATACCTCCTGCACGGAGAGGATATCGCCGTCGTAGTAGTACTTCGGGTCGCCGTGTCTTGCCAGCAGGCGCCTCGACAGCGTGGTCTTGCCCACCTGTCGCGCCCCGAAGATGGTGATGACCTTCCTTTTAAACAGCCATTTCTCAATGTTCTCCTCTACGCTTCGCGGAATGTCACTCATCTAATACCTCAAAGAAACGACCACCAACTGTCATTTTTTATATAAATTCTGATAGTTGTCAAGCATATTTTGATAAAAATTTGAACGAAAAACATCGAAATGTAACAGAATCAGTTGCTTCCCTCATTTTTATATCATAACGAACAGACATACCCTCCATCAGCCCCTTCGTATCGCCGTGCGCGGCGTGAGCCAGCCATGCATTCCACGAAAGATCGCGGCGCTTTTCGTCGAGGCGGCCTTTTTCTTCAAGATGTCGCCATAAATTCATTCTTCGACGCAGGGCGCGGAGGTTTCTTGCGTTCAGCCGCACCCGGTCGGGCAGGATGACGAAGCCGAGGAATTCGATCCCCTCTTTGACTTGTCGCGTGCGGCTTTTTCCGGGATGGAGTTTCAACCGTTGCGTCTCAAGGAACGCCGCTATCTCCGCGCGCCATCCTTTGCATTCATTCTTGTCGTTCGCGAAACAGGCGAAGTCGTCCACATAGCGCAGATAGCGCGGCACGCGGAGTTTCTCCTTGATGAAATGGTCGAGCGGATCGAAGTAAAGATTCCCGAACCACTGCGAGGTGAGGTTGCCGATGGGCAATCCCTTCCGGCGTTCGACCGGCGTGAAAAGGTCGTCGCCGGGGAAATAGGCATCTACCGGTTCCTGCGGGTTTGAATTATCAATGATGAGTCCGCACAGGTCAAGCACGCGGCGGTCCTTGATATACCGCGCAAGAAGTTCTTTCAGCAGTTCATAATCTATCGAGGGGAAGAATTTCCGTATGTCGAGTTTCAGCGCGTATCTCGTTTCGCGGCCCCACCGGACGAACTGCCGCAATGCTTTGTGCGTCCCCTTTCCGGTCCGGCAGGCATACGAATGGTGGATGAATCGCCGCTCGAACACCGGTTCCAAGACCGCCATCACCGCGTGATGAACGATGCGGTCACGGAGCGGGGCAGCCGATATCAGCCGTTCTTTCGGTTTGTGGATGCAAAACGAGCGGTAATCGCCCGGCCGGTAGGAACCGTCGGCCAGTTCGGCGTGCAGTCGGGCCAATTCGCTTTCAAGGTCGCGGAATATATCGCCGGTCGTTTCCGGCGACCGTTTTCCCCGCAGAACACGGTAAAAAGCAAGGTCGCGGAATATATCGCCGGTCGTTTCCGGCGACCGTTTTCCCCGCAGAACACGGTAAAAAGCATGGTAGAGCGTTTCGGGCGCGATGAGCGACTCCCAAAGGTTTCCGGCCCGTTTCATGCCACCGTTGAAACGGCGGACGGATCGCCCTCGGTCGCCCTACCGGAGACCCGCCCCCCTTTCCTTTTCGGCCCCGCCATGACGGCCGGGCCGGGAACGACCGGTGTGATCTCCCCTGCGGCGCTCGCCGCGCTCCGTGGAGCGGCGGCATTCCGCGTCACGCGCACCGGAAGAACATTCGCGCACCGGAAGCCGTTATTCGTGTTCGTATTGCCCGGCGTATTGTTGTTTCGGTTGGACGCCCGCAAGTTCGTTGCATTGTTGTTCCACGCCCCGCCCCGGAGAACACGATTATCACCGGCGTTCGTCATCCGGCCGTCCCCTTCCGTCCGATACGGAACTCTTTATCCAGCCTCCCAACTGTTTGCCGATCTCCTCCAATTCGCCCGAAAGATACTCGTACTGCTTGAACGAGAACAGTTTCATTTTTCGCAGTATCGTCCGTACAGCCGCAGACGCTCCAGTTGATGATCGGCCTCAAAAAGCGTCTTGTCGTTCTTCTTGATCTTCGACGCATAGAGTATTTTGTCGTTCAGTTCGAGCATCGCCTCTTCCAGCCGTTTTGCCATGACGAAACGCTGATCCTTCGGGAACTTCCGCGTGTGATCGAGCAGCCACAGCGTCGTCTCGAACACCTTGATGAATATCGGAGAATGCTTCATAATTTCCGCAGGGGGGTTTGCCCCCCTTGACCCCCCGTACAACTAACAACTGGGCTCAAAAGGGAGATCACTTCGCGCACCGGAAGCCGAGAGTCGAGTACGTAGCGCCCGGCGTAGCGCTGAACCGGTGGGACGCCCGCAAGAGCGCGGCATGGTCGTCCCACGCCCCGCCCCGGAGAACACGAGAATCACCCGTTGCGGGCCCCGGCGGGTTTATCGAAGGCGTCGTAGTGTAATAATCCACCGCATACCAGTCGTTCACCCACTCCCACACATTGCCCATCATGCCGTAGATGCCGTAGGGTGAAACCCCTTTCGGCCTGCTCCCCACCGGCAGGGTGCCATTCGTGCCACAGCCGTAGCCACCCGCGTTCGGGTCGTTCATCACGGCGTATTCACAGGTGACGAACGGCAGGTTGCCCCACGGGTATTTCCAGCCCTCCGTTCCACGCGCCGCTTTTTCCCATTCCGCCTCGGTCGGCAATCGCTTTCCCGCCCATTCGCAGTAAGTCCTCGCCTCGTCCCATGTCACGCAGACCACCGGGTTGGTGTTTCCTCTAAATTGCGCCGGTACCGTTCCCAGCACCCATGAAGTACCATTGTAGATGTAGCAGGTACCGTCGTCGTAGTGCTTCGCCGTGCAGACCATCGCATCCACGCAGACCTGATACTCCTCGTTGGTCACGGCGTACTGGTCCATCAGGTAAGCGTCCAGCGTCACCTTATGGTACGGCGCCTCGCGGCCGTCGCTGTTGCATTCGTTGTCCACGGCGGTGTTGCAACCCATCCAGAAATCACCCGCCGGGACTTTGCACATCGGTCCGCCTTTGCCGCTCGGCGACGGACCGCAGTCGTAAGGACTCGTGTCGGTGTCGGCGTCAGGGATCAATTCATCGTCGTCCGGGATGACTGTGTCTTCGTCCACGATCACGGTGTCCTCATCCACGACGACATCCGACACCTCGGCATCAATCGTGTCGGTGTCGGCGTCAGGGATCAATTCATCGTCGTCCGGGATGACTGTGTCTTCGTCCACGACGACATCCGACACCTCGGCATCAATCGTGTCGGTGTCGTCGTCGGGGTTTGCGGCGTCATCGCCGGTATCGGACGAGTCGGCCTCTTCGTCCTTTGTGTCGCTTATCTCCTTGTCGTCCTTTTCCTCATCGGTCACCACCGTGTCATCGTCCACCGTCGCCTCGACGCACACCTTATTCACGCACACAAGGTCGCCATTGCAGGTCCCATCGCCGAAACATCCCTCACCCAAGTCGCCGAGGTTCTTCTGCGTGAACCCGGAACAGGCGACGAGCAGGAACGCCGAAATCACACAAAACAATCTCATGTCACCACCTCCACTCCAACGCCACATACGCGCCGCCCGGCATCGGCATCACTGCCGCCCGGGGCGAACCGTCGTCCTTCGGCAGGACCGCGTCGAGGATGAGCAGGGTCGCGCCGGTCAACAGTCCCGCGCCACCGATGACATACCCCGATATCGCGACACTCTTCCATGTGTCGTAGTCGCTCTTCGCCGATGAGGCGCCGCTCTTTTCCCATTCTTTATTTGACTCGTCCATCTGCCAGTGGCCTACGCCGCCCAGAACGACGAAGAGTGCCCCCGCGCCGAGCGTTGACCAGCCCGCTATCGCCATCGTGCTGATGCCGTCGCCGCTTCCCGACTTGAGTCCTTTCGAGTCAACGCCGCTTATCCCCTTCACCACTTTTTTCGCCAAGACCTCGCAGGCGCGGACCAGATCGTCCTCCCCTTTGGCGACCTCTTTCTCGGCGACGAGGATGTCGGCCTTCTGCACATCCACTATCTTCATCGTGACGACCAGATCCTGGCCAAGTTTTCCGACATTGCCGATGACGACCTTCTTGATGTTGAGCAGTTTCCCCAGTTCGGCCGCAGTTCCGCTGTCGGTAATCCCCGTTTTCTGGAAGCCCAGTTCGTCGAGTATCTTCGCCACCTGCATCCTCTCGACGACCTCGAACAGTTTCGAGTTCACCAGTTCGGTGCTGAGCATGTCGGTCACCGACGCGGCGATGCCTTTCGGCACGCTCGACGGCACGAAGTCGAGCACCGCGATCCGCGGCTTCATTCCCTCTTCTTCTTCTTCCTGACCCCAAGCGACGGTCGTGAAAGCGATGAGCGCCGTGAAGATCATGCCGATGAACAACGATCTGCGTACCATTCCCATGCGTATCCTCCTACAATAAGCCGTTATCGAAAAAATGTCGCGAGAAATTCGTTGCTAGACAGACAGACAGACAGACAACAATTCGTGTGCCGTGAAACCGCGTCCGTATGCGCCGAGGTCCATCATCGTACCCCGAAAGAACAAGACATTATAACAAAAGCGAAACGGAAATCAAAAAAAGCGGGGGCTATATCGTCCTTGTGGAGGAACTGATCTTGAAACCTTTCGTGAGGATGTGCGGCACAAGCCCCGCCGAGATGTCGAACTCGAAGTAGTTGTCGGAGTTGGGCACCACCTGCTGGTCGCTGCCGACCGCCGCGAGGTTCTCGAAGACCGCCGCTATCTTCACGGTATAGCGGAGATTGTTGACTACCTTGACGACCTTCCCTTTTTCTATCAGGAAGGTGCCGTCGCGGGTCAGTCCCGTCACCGAGGTCTCCTTGCGGTTGATGAAGTTCATGTAGTGGAGGTTCGAAATATAGAGGCCGCGCTCAACACCCGCGATCATCTGTTCCAGCGAATTGTCTCCCGGCTCCATCACGAGCGCCGCCACGCCGACCGACCCGTTCTTGGGTCGGTTCAGTTTGTTCGCATAGTAGTGACTCATCACAAACTCGCGGAACACCCCCTTGTCGATGAAGGAGAGCGGCCGCGCGATGTGGCCGTCGCCATTGTAGGGAAACGGGATGAGTTGCGGATGGTCGGGACGCGACGCGACGGTGAGGCTTTCGGGAAATATCCGCTTCCCCTCTTTTCCCTCGAAGAAACTGGTGCCGTTGTCGAGCGCCTCGCCGTAGGCTCCCGACAGAAGGTAGGAGAGGAAGGTGTGGACCGCCTGCGGACCGAGGATGACGGTGTAGTTGCCCGGCTCGACATCGGTGACTGGGAGCGTCGCCCACTCCATCTTCCGAACAAGGTCGGCAATGAAAGCGGCGGTCGAGAATTTCTCCAGCGAGGTGCCGCCGAACGAGTTGATGACCGTCACACCGGGAACAGCCTGCCGGGACGACGGCGCGATGCCCTCGGACGAGTGTCGGGGAGGGAGAGGGCGCGCGCCGAAGGCACGGCGACCTTCATCGCGTGCCACCGCCTTCATATCGAGCATGAGCGGCGATACGAATATCCGTTTGTCGAGTCCGTTGGACTGAAGCAGGAAGCCATCCGAGGCAACGGTAACGAAAGTGCCGTAGATATCGAAACCCCGCTCGTCTGCCGCCGTGGCCGCCTGTTGGAGGATGTCGAGTTTACGCGCAAGCGGTACCGTATCCATCGTTCTGTCGAAGGCACGGTACGAATAGAGCGTAGGATCGTCCTCGAAACTCACAAAATGGGGATCGGGCGGGAGATCGTTCAGCAGGTCGACCGCCCGCTCGACCATCGCGGCGGCCTTCGCGCCGTCAGGGTCGGCTATCTGAAACGAGAACTTCCGTTTCTCGCGCTCGACCGTTCCGTTAAGCACCACCATCCGTTTCGAGATGTTGTAGTTGGCCTGACTGCGGTAGAACCGAAGGAAATCGGTCTCCCAATCGAGGTAGCGGAACCGGAACCCATACCCCGGGAACCGCCCCATGACCTTTGCGAGTTCCTCTTTGAGCCGCTCCACCGGGGACCTCCGTGCACCGTTCTTCGGAATGAATGTACCATCGCCGGCGCGAAAAGCAAACGCCTTACATGAGCATCCATTTTTCTTGCTCAATGAAATGAGCATCGCTATAATCGTTTCCAATCGTGAGGAACATCATGGGCCGCACCGATACCCCTCGCAAAAAACGCCCCGCCACGACTGAGCGTATCAAAGAACTTGAAGCAGAACTCGCCGCTCTCCGTGAAAAAGCCGAAAGTTTTGAAAGCCTCGTGATGGCATCTCCTATCGGCGTCTACCGCACCACGCCCGACGGACGGGTCCTCATGGCAAATCAGGCGCTTGCCGAGATGATGGGATACCACAGCGTCGAAGAACTCAAAAAACACAATGTCGCTGAGCACGGTTACGCGGTCGAGCACTACCGGGAGATCTTCAAGAAAGAAATCGAAGAAAAAGGAACCGTCCGCGGGTTCGAGTCGCTCTGGCGCCGCAAGGATGGCTCTATCATGTTCATCCGCGAGTATGGCCGTGTGGTACGCGACGCCAACGGCGATCCCATTTATTACGAAGGAACTATCGAGGACATCAGCGACCGCGTGAAGACCGAGACGATGCTCAAGGAGAGCATCCGCCAGATAAACCGCACCTTCAACGAACTCGTAGAGACGCTCTCCGAAGCGATGAACTTCCGTGATCCCTACACCGCCGATCACGAAAAGCGGGTGGCAGCGCTGTCTCAAGCGATCGCTCTCGAAATGGGACATTCAGAGGGCTTTGCCAACATCTTGCGGACCGCGGCGCTCCTCCACGACATCGGCAAGATCTACATCCCCGCCGAACTGCTCTCCCGTCCGGGCTTTCTCCGGAAAGAAGAGATAGAGCTCCTCAAGGTCCACGCCGAAGCAGGTTGGGAGATACTCAAGAATGTCTCTTTCGACCAGCCAATAGCCGAGATCGTGCGCCAACACCACGAAAAACTCGATGGTTCGGGATACCCGCGGGGACTCAAGGGATCCGAGATCATGCTCGAGGCGCGCATTCTGTCGGTCGCCGACATCGTCGAAGCGCATTCCTCGCACCGGCCTTACCGCCCCGCCGTTCCGATCAAAGAAGTGCTCGCCGATGTCGAGGCAATGGCAGCGGCCGGTAAACTTGACCCGAACGCCGTCTCTGCGTGCGTTCGGCTCTTTCGCGAAAAGAGCTTCGTTTTTCCGTGATACTCGTTCCCTTCGTCAAGAACGGACTTCCCATGACGGAACATCCCATCGCCACAGTCAACTGGCCGTTCTTCCCGTGCCATTCAACGGCATTGGTGCGCACCGGGTGGGATGAAACGGCCATACACCTCCGCTTCGAGGTCCATGACTCGGCCGTACAGGCACTGATCACCGAGGACAACGGACCGGTCTGGCGCGATCGGTGCGTCGAGTGGTTCGTCTCGTTCGACAAGAAAAACTACTATAACATCGAATGCAACGCTATAGGGACGATCCTTGTCCAATACGGGCCATCGCGTCATGAGCGTCGGTTCATCCCCTCCGACCGTCTCGCCGCAATAACACGGGGATCGTCACTCGGCACCGACGCGCGCCCTCTCACGCACGGGCCGCTTTGGTGGTCGCTCTCTCTCCGCATCCCTCTCTCCTTTTTCGCGCCGGAGGGATACCTCGTTACGAGAGGAACTGAGGCCCGAGGTAACTTCTATCTGTGCGGCGACGACCTTCCTGAACGACAGTACCTTTCGCATTACCCCGTGATCTCCGAGAAGCCCGACTTTCACCGTCCAGAAAGTTTCGGCCCGATCCTCTTCACCTGAAGATCGCCGGGATCGGAGCCGTACCGCGATACCTCACATCAAGCGCCATAAGGAGCGGCTCATCGCACGCATCAAGAAGATCCCGGGCGCTCTCTATCGAGCGATCCACCCCGAGCACCCCAGCAACGAAACGGTATATGTCGGCAGAGGTCACGCCATCTCTCCGAAGAGCAATGAGAGAAAGAGAATCATCCGATTTAGAGAACTTACGACCTTCGCCATCCACCACGAGGGGATGGTGCAGAAAACGGGCGCCGAGAAAAGAACGATACCCAAGCGCTTCGGCCAGTCGCCGCTGCATCTCGGTCGAGTCCCGCAGATCGGCACCGCGCACGATGTGGGTGATGCCGAAATGCTCATCGTCAACGACCGAAGCGAGTTGATAGGCAGGAAGATCGTCCCTCTTCCATACGACGAAATCACCAGTAGGGCCATCGGGCGCCGCAAAGCGCAGTTTCGCGCCGGGCATATCGAGCGGTAACCTCTTCGAACGACAGGTCCCCGGATACCGATCGGCGCTCCCGCTCCGTGCCAGTTGCCCTCGCGTGCAGGTGCAGGCGAAGAGCGCTCCCGGCGTCGCCTTGAGTTGTTCGATGGCGGCACGGTAGAGCGGCAACCGACGGTGCTGAGACCAGTGCGCAAGAAAATCGGTGCGATCGCGCGGTCCTTCGTCCCAATCGAGGCCAAGCCATGAAAGATTGTCGAAGATATCGTCGAGAAAAACGGTACGGGTACGATCGGTATCGAGGTCGTCTATCCGAAGGAGTATCTTTCCCCCGAGGCGTCTCATCCAGCACCATGTGACGATGAACGAAAGCGCGTTGCCGATATGGAGGTACCCGCTGGGGGTCGGCGCGAAACGACTGCGCATCACGGCCATGCCGTCTTGATAAGGTGAAAGGGACGATCGAAGTATTCGAAGAGGCGAAGCACCGAACCTTCTTCCGGCCGGCGCGTAATAAAGAGCGCGTTTCCTTCACGCTCGGCGTGCATCAGGGGATGAAGCGTAAGAAAACGATCGCATTCCTCCGAGGAAGCGAACTCGCACCGGTAGCGTCTCGGCGACGCAAGGATCGAGCGCTGCACAGTCTTGACCTCCTCGCGGGAAAGCAGCGTAAAGGAGAGAAAGACCACGCCGGTCCCCGCATAGAGGGCATTGAGACGCCCCAGAAGATCATCGTCGGTGTAGGAGCCCGTAAGCCATACGACACCGTATTCCCGTTCCGAGGCGACCCCCACCGGCAATGGATCGAGCAACGCGAAGCGCGGCGAGGGGTTGAATCCTTCCGAATAAAGAATATCTATGCCCTCTCTTGTAAACCCCTTGATGAAGAATTCGACCAGATCGAGATGCCCCAACGAAAGAGCGCGACCTTCTTTCGAAAAGGTAAAAAGCCACGGAGCAGCATTGCCGCGGTTGAACCGTTTCTCCTCCTTTTCCTTCGGAGCAATCGGTAGCAACGGCGTCTTGTCCACATCCCGCACCGGACGAATTCCTTCGAAGTCGCACACCCCGCACCGTGAACAAAGGCCATCACAGCAATCGGGCGTCTCTTCGCCCCGAAGCGCCTTTTCTCGTTCGATAAGGAGGAACTCCTTTGAAACACCCACGGGGACTTGGTCATACGGAAGCGCCACTGCAGGATCGCGCGGTCCACACTCCACCTCAGGATCGATGCCGACTTCACCGAACGCTTCCTTCCAAAGATCAAAGGAAAAGCCCTCATCCCATGTCTGAAGGTCTTCCATCTTATCGGAAACGATCTCTATGGCCTTCGCCATCCGCTCATCGCCGCGGGAAAGAATTCCCTCGACACGGCTAACGAAACGATTGTGCCATGAAAGTTTGAGATTGCGGCATTTTTTGAGCCCAGCGATGAGTAGTCGTTGTTTACGACCGATCTCCTCGAGGGAGTTCATGCCTTCCCACTGAAACGGCGTAAACGGCTGTGGAACAAAGGTCGAGAAACTGGCGGTGAGTGAGATCCTACCGCTCCGCCGCTTTGCCCGGAACGATATCTCTCGCAGAAGAGAGATGGTCTCCTCAATGTCGGCATCGGTCTCGGTAGGCAGGCCTAGCATGAAGTAAAGTTTCAGATGGAGCCATCCTGCGTCGAATATGCGTTCCACCGAAGCGAGAAGATCGGCGGTCGTGTTCCCCTTGTTGATGACCCGTCTGAGCCGTTCGCTCCCCGACTCAGGAGCAAGGGTAAATCCCCCTTTTCGGACCGAAGCGACGGCACGGATCATCGGATCGGAAAGTGTCTCGACCCTCAGTGACGGCAACGAAAAGGAACATCGTTCGTCGGCCCACGCGCACGCTGCGAGTAACATTTCCTCGATACGCTGATGATCGCCCGCTGAGAGCGAGAGGAAGCCTGCCTCCCGATGCCCCCCCCGGCGAGTGTCGCGATCGAGCAATTCGAGTACCCGTGAAGCGCTCCGTTCGCGGTGAGGGCGATAGACACTACCAGCAAAGCAGAAGCGACATCCCCTCGTACATCCGCGCTGTATCTCGACCGTATAGCGATCATGGATAGTAGAGAGACCAAATATCGGCTGACTTTCGGGCGTGAACGAAAGATCGTCGAGATCGGCAAGGACGGCTCGCCCTGACGGCAACTCGGCACGAAGCGCAGCGATGCGCCGTGCACGGTCACGCTCACGCCGGAATATCTCGACAATACGCCCCACCCACGGCTCTGCCTCGCCGAGGTACACATAGTCGAGAAACGGCCGCATCGGCTCCGGATTCGCCATAACCGGTCCTCCGGCAATGACGATAGGATCCTTCTCGTGCCGATCCTCGGCATAGCGGGGGATACCGGCGACAGCGAGCATACGGAGAAAAGTAGGGAATTGCAGTTGATACTGGAATGAAACGCCGATGAGGTCGAACGAGCGCCAATCGGCACCGCTGAAAAAGCCGGTGAGACCGCCCCGTTCTCTCAAATGCGTCTCCATATCGCGCCGGAAAGCGAAAGAAAAATCGACGAAAGCGCCGGAGCGGCGGAACAGGTGGTGGAGGATGCGGATCCCCTCGTGACTGCGCGCTATCTCAAACAAATCGGGAAAAACGATAAGGATACGGGGAACGTCTTTGGTGGGGTCTCCCGTATCAGCACCGATCACCGGCGCGAAGTAGCGTCCCGGCTTCTCAACCGTGCGGAGAAAAGAGGTCGTCAATTCCACAGAAACATCTCGACGGCGAATGATATATCGAAAAAGAAGGTGTCGTTGGTAAAGAAGTTGCGCCCCACTCCCGGTTGTATGGTAAAGCGCGCCTTCTCGTGCGGAACGATGTAGATGCCGGCGCGCAGATTGACCGTCGCATACATGTCGTGCGAGGTCGCCCACAGGTATTGACCACCGACGCCGCCGGTAAAGCCGGTCTTTTCGTTCCCTGCAGTGACATTCGCCTCTCCCCATCCACCGATAAGAAACCGCACCACCTTTCGGTCCACCAGATACAGAGAATTGATGCGAAGGATACCCGCTGCCTTCTCGGCATCGAGCCATTGGAACGAGGTTCCTACCGTGAGGCCGTGGAACAGATAGCGCGTCCCCGCATATCCAAAGTTTATCGAGATATATTCATGAAGCGGCGCATGGTAGAGAAAGAACTGTCGTTCGATACCCGCCTCCGCCGATACCGTCGCGCGCCCTTCCGGTGGCACTCTCCCATCGAGGTGAGCGCTCAGGGGAAGCGAAAAGAAAAGAAGCAGCATCGCCGGGATCGACCGCATCATGTCTTCTTTCTCCAGCGTTCCATATCTTCAAGGATGCGATCTATGAGGCGGTCAAAAAAGGGAGCCGCCGACACAGTCGTCGTACACTGGATCACGAGGATATCCCCCTCGCGGCCGATGGTCGAGGAGATACCGGCGTTCTCGTGCGACTCGACGAGGTAGTGAAAAACTACATTCTCCTTACGCGGGATGTGCACCAGCCGATGCCATGTCACGGCGAAACCTCTCGCCGACCGCTCATCGTTGAATATCGAGACGAACCAGTTTCAAACGATTGTCGCCATCGTGATTGACCTTGTCGGGATTGGTGATGTTGGCACGGTAATCTTCCTGATAGATGCCGGTGAGGACCCAGTAGTAATTGTTCCGGTTACCGCCCGGGATCCGCACCGTGATGGGATGACGAACCATGTCACCTTTCTTCCAAAAGGTGGTCGGATACTCCCCCATCGCCATCGGCTGGTCGTCTTTCGTCCGTTTGTCTCCCTTATCCCCTTCGTTGTGCACGAAGACGGTATAATCTCGCTGGATGTTGTCCCGAAGCGCCTTGAAGTAGACCTCGAGGCGCACGGTGTCTCCCTCCTTCGGCGTGGTGCTCCCCTGCAGGATGCGGTAGGCGACCAGTTCGACGGCATCATCGAAGATCGCACCGACCTTAATGGCCCCTTCGGGTATCTCTTTGATGAGATACCTATCCTTGTTGGGAAACTCCTTCGCATTGCCGCCGTACACCTTGTAAAGGACATTTTGGGGTATCTTTGCGACGATCTCGACCTTCTTGTTTATCCGTCTCATGAGGTTTTCGAAACGGTTTTTGTCGGGGTTCTTGACGATCGCATACTGCACCCCGGGACGATCATAGAAACGGAGCACCGCCTGTTCCTTATCCGAAGCGAGGAACTGTATCTCGTTGAACGACCAGAACGACAGCGATTTTTCGAGCCATTTATAATACTGCGCGATCGGCGCCCGTGCCTCCCCCGTGTCTTTCACATAGGCATCCCAGAGTGGTTTGTAGGAATACCACTCGGCAATACGCGGCATGGCATCGGCAAAGAAGTAAATCATGAAAGCGGCGGGAAGGGCGAACACGCCGCCAAGCGCCCACTTCTTGAACTTTTCCGAATACATCGAAAGAAAAAGAACAAGACCAAAAAGGACAAAGATAACCGCCATCGTCGGACGGAACGCCGAAAGTTTCGGGCCGGTCCGCTCTTGATAAAAAGTTACCATGTACATCCAGACCATGAACTTGTTGCCGATGTCGCGGGCCACGGCGCCGAGTACGAAGAATGCCACCACTATCTCCAGCTTCCGGGCGAGCCCCCAGCGGCTGTTCCAGAGTTCGGTCAAATAGTAACCGATTATCACGGCAAGCGGCGGTACCACCGGTGCTATGTAGTGATGGAACTTCGTGGAGGAAAACGCCAAGAAAAAGAAAGGACCGACAAATGCGCTAAACAAAAAGAGTCGAAGCCTCAAGGCGCCTCCCTCGCGGTCTCCATGGAAGAAACGGTAGATCGCCATAGGTATGAAGGCGCACCACGGGAAGAGCGCGTACCCGAGGACACGGAGATAGAGCGTCCAGAGGTCGTTCGGTTTGTGTATCTCCCCCTGCACCCGCTTGAAATGGTGATAGATGATGAACTCATTGACGAACGGGTAGCCGGCATCAATCCACATATACACGAACCAAGGCCCCGCGACGAGCAGATACACACCGAAACCAAGAAGATGTTTCTTGAGATTACGCCACGCGAAAAAAGAGCCAAAGTCCCCGGTGATCAGCATATAGATGAAGAAGGTTGTTCCCGGAATGATGAGAGAAAGTAGCCCTTTCGCGAGGAACGCCCAGCCCTCGAAGAAATAAAAGAGATATAGATAGAAATCACGACGCGGCACCGTAATGCTCACCTTCCGCGTGCCGATACGAACGGTCTCCCCCTCTTCAAGATCGCCAAAGAAATAGAGCGCCATCGAAAGGATCGCAAGAAAGTTGAGCCCAATGAACGGCAAGTCGACCATGACCTGTCGGGATAACTGGAAGTACATAGGGGACATCATGAGTACGAGCGTGCTCACGATGGCCATCTTGCGGGTAAAAAGCCGCGTCAGCAACACATAGGATCCCGAAAGGACCCCCAAAGAGAAAAGCACCACGGGAAGACGACAAACGAATTCGGTAATGGGGAACACGGCAAAGAACGGCATTTGAAGCCAGAACAAAAGCGGCGGCTTCGACCAGAAACGGTTGCTGCCCTGATACCAGAGCCTAAAGAAGGCGTTGTGTTTGATGGTCTCCCACGACACCTGCGAGTAGTGGCTCTCCCAAGGATCAACGAGCAAATAGTTAAGCTTGACCATATAGAGTATCGCCCCGACCACCACGACAATCGCCAGAAACAACTTGTCGAGTTTATTGAGGCGTCCGGTGCGGCGCTCGTTCACTGATACCGCATCGGTACCCAACCAGTCCGTCAGAAATCGCATACTCGTCTCCAATCGGTCGATCGTTCACGAAAAATCCTCGCAGGAACGGTAGTGTCAAGGGGGGAAAAGTCAAGAAAACGGAGAGGTGCTCTCACCTTCGCTTCTCGAATCTATCGGGCCTTGGAGCATGAGAATTTTATTGATTTAGGAGAGCACCTGCGATAGATTTGTGCCGCAAACCAAGGAGGTCCCCATGCGTTGGTTCGTGACGGTCGAAACGCTGCGCGATCGTCTCTATAACCCTAGCATTCTCGTCGCCGATTGTCGTGGCGAACTCGTTGACCGTTCATGGGGTCTCCGGCAGTATCTCGACAATCATATCCCCGGCGCGGTCTTTATCGACGGCGAGGAATCCCTCTCAGGATCGAAAGGAGTGCATGGAGGCCGCCATCCGTTGCCCGATCTTCCTCAATTCGCACAGATGATGGGGACCAACGGGCTCACCAAGGAAATGACGGTGATCGCTTACGGTATGTACGCCGCGCGTCTCGTAGTTCTGCTGGATATCATCGGGTATCATGCGATGGTACTCGACGGTCATCTCGACGAATGGCTCGCCGCAGGCGCCCCGGTGAATCGGAAACTTCCCCACCGTCAGCCGACACGGGTCACCGTCCGCGAGGACCTTTCCCGTTTGGTCGATCATGCCACGATGCGTCGTCATGCCGCCGCACGCGATGCGCTCATCATAGATGTTCGAGCACCAGAGCGCTATCGTGGCGAGATGGAACCGCTCGATCCGGTGGCCGGTCACATACCCGGCGCCATAAACATACCATGGGAGCAGAACTTCGACGAGCGGAAGCGATTACGGCCTTCCGAACAACTCCGTTCCCTGTACGCCCCCTACCTCGACAACAGGCCGGTCATTGTCTACTGCGGCTCAGGAGTCACCTCTTGCAACACCCTCCTTGCGTTACGCGAGATCGGCGTCGAAGCACGACTGTATATGGGAAGTTGGAGCGATTGGGTAAGTTATCCGGACGCACCGGTGGCTCGAGGAGAGGAACCATGAAAGAGCGCCCCGGGGCCCTCTCGAGGTTTTCCGCCCTCTTTCTGCTGTTCCTTTTGTCCGTAACTGTTCATGCCGCACCCCTCGCCTTCTCTGCCGATTCCTTTAAGAAACAGGTCGGAGAGGCCCTCGCCGAAGAGGAAGAGGACAAATTGATCCGTACCCTTACCAGCCTCCACGGTAAAATGCGGACCGCCCATTACCCCAATTGTTTTGAATGCTCGCTATGGCTTATGTCTCAAGCATCGAACACCTCGCCCACAAAACGATTGATCCTTGCCGAATACGCTTCCCGCTTCGCTCCCGATCTTCCCGAGACACATCTCAACCGCCTCGTAACCGTCCTCTCGGAGCAGCCGAGCGACATCTCCCTCGTCACCGCGTCGTTCGGCCGTTGGTTCTCAACGGCCCTGCGGTGGGTCCAGCGCGATGTCTTCATCGGAGGGTTGTTGCGCTTCGTTCTCGTTCTCTCTGCGGCGATGTTCATCGGCATAGCAGTGATCATGTCCTTCAAATACGGCTCCGCGATCGCCCATCTTTACTCTCATGTGGGTACCTTTTCGCTGTTTCATAAAACGCTCGGGGTGGTGGTAGCGGGAACGGCGGCATTGCTCGCCTTCAAACAGGTTATCGGACCCGAAATCTTTTTTCTTCTTTGGATACTTTTCTGTTATCGCGTGGCCCGCTACCGGGAGATCGCCCTTCTCATCTTCCTTCTGGGCGGCTATCTTGTATCAGACACCGCGATCGCCTTGCTCTCTCGCTCTGCTCCTGACATGAGCGGCGCACGCTGGGATATCTTCAATACGGTGTACAACCCCCTCTCTCCCCGGGAGGTGCCTGACGACAAGACACCGGCCTCTCTGTTCTCACGGGGGATGCAGTCATTCTACGAGCAGAAATGGGAAACGGCCGATCGACTTTTAGCGTCTTGCGGTCGCGACCTAAAAAATTCCACCGAACTTGCACGCATCGTCAACCTTCGCGGCATCATCGCCGGAGAAAACGGGAAACGAGAGATGGCCCGGAAACTGTTCACCGAGGCAGTAAAACACGACGAGCGTCCCGAATACCTTTTCAATTTGAGCCGTGCGTTCTACGCCGAAGGGAACCTTCGCGAAGCGGAAGAAGTGGAGATGCGATCTGTTGCGTTGGGCGGGAAAAGCGGCCTGGATTACCCTGCCTTGGTTCTTCCTTTCCCCTATGCGTTCGCACGCCCGCTCTCCGATCCGCCCCCCTCCTCGGATCCGTTGCACGATCCCTTACTGATCCGTCTTTCGGCAACCATTCTCCTCATCTTGGTAGCCGGTCTTCTGTGGCGAGTGGTTGGCCCCCGCACTACGGTGGCGCGATGCGTTGAATGTGGAGGTATCCTTTGCGAAGAATGTGGTGGAGAGACAGAGGGCGTCTGCCTCGTCTGTCGCATCCTCAAAGCAGGGAAAGGATTGCTCAGCCCCACCGAGCAAAAACATCATGTCGAACAACGAGAACGCTGGTCAGCGCAACGGCGCACCCTGTCGGTACTCTTATCGATCGTGATCCCCGGTGGAGGGCTCCTGTACAGCGGCCATTTCCTCGAAGGGTTCTTTTTTCTGTTCGCTTGCGCCTTCCTCGCTCTTTCCGCCACAGCGATCGCAGCGCCCCATTTCTTGGGTACCCCCGAGTCGTTTTCCGCTCTGCCGACCGGTATCGTCATGGCGTTCGTCGGTCTTGCCATAGTTTTGTGGATCGGCTCCCTGTTGCGCTCATGGCGCGCCGCCGGGACCGACGAATAGGAGGCGAAGGATGCTGTCAGGAGAACTACGCCCCGGTACCATCGAAAGTATCTGGGAAGAGATCGCCGCGGGAGAGATGTCGGGCATCCTTTCGGTCGAATCCGGCAAGGAACGCTGGCACTTCCTTTTTCGAGGAGGGATGCTCATCGGAGCCAACAAACAAGGCATATCGCCCGGGGATCGTATCGTCGATCTCCTTTTAGAAAGCGGGATACTGCGGCACGAAACGGTTCGCGACGCGATAAAAAAACAGTCGAAGATCATGAAAAGCTGCGTCGAGATACTCATGGAAGAGGGGCACATCCCCCTCATTCTCTACTCGCGCACGCTGTCGGCCCTCATGCGCCTTTACCTCCTCGATGCCTCCGCTCGAACCAAAGGATTTTGTCAGTTCGCCGTAAAGGAGGATTTGCGGGAAGATGCGGGCGCCAAACCTCTGGATCTTCCCCGCTTCAACAGTTTTCGTGACTACTTCGCCCAAGACCGTCGGTTGCTCAAGAAACTTCTCGGGTCACTATTCGCTCCCGTAACGGTCTTGGAGCGAAAGAATTTCCCTTTCGACCGAAAGACATTGTTCTACAGCTACACGGCACAAGACAAGGATCTGCTCGACTTCCTTGTTCAGATGGCCGGAATGGTCAAAACGGGCACCTTGGTACTCGAACGCGGCCTTTCCGGCATTGCCCCTCGAGAGCTCGCTCTCGTTCTTCTGTTGCGCGCGATCGCGATTCTGCTCACCATACTCATGATCGTCGCTACCCTCGCCATCGAACCGCCGTCAGAATCGCCGACGACAGTCTTGCGTAAAAGGGCCGCTCTCGTAACTGTCTCATTGGCCCGCGACGTGGCCCGATTCGAGACGGGAGAAGAGGTCGATATCCCGCGCCTCATCAGAACCGGTCTTATAACCCCCGAAGATGCCATCATATGGGAAAAAATAAAGGAGCATGCCCCATGATGAAGAAAAAACGAACGACCCAACTCTCCTCGAACCGGATTTCCCAGTTCATCGTGCCGCCAGAAAAGTTACGCTACTATCCTACGCTAGAGAGATACCAAGGGCTTACGGCGCGCCGAATACCTGCCGGTTCTCAGTCCTTTTGCCAAAAAAAAGGGTTTGACGCGATAGATTTCGGCGTTTCAATCAACAAAAAAGGCTTCAACATCTACGTCTCCGGGGACCCCGGGACAGGGAAGACATCGAGCGTTAAGAAGTACCTTGAAAAGATCGCCGCCAAGATGGCGACCCCCGACGACATCTGCTATGTGTACAATTTCGAATCTCCGGACGAACCGCGACTGCTCCTGTTACCGGCAGGGACGGGCGAGGTCCTCGTCAAAGAAATGGCCGATCTTCTCGATTACTTTCGTTACCAGATACCGAGACAGCTAGAAAGCGAATCGTTCGAGATAAAAAAAGGAGAAGTTATCCGCTGGTACCAAGAAGAAAGTGAACGCAACTATCACGAGATCGAAGCGGAAGCATCGCGGCTCAACTTCGTTATTAAGTCCACGCAGGGAGGGTTCGTCGTGAACCCCATCGTCGGTGGAGAGGCGATCGGCAAAGAGGAGTTCGAGAAACTTGCCGACGACGAGAAGGAAAAGATACGCAAGAACGAGGAGAAACTTCAAGAAAAGCTCATCGCGTTCTTCCACCGCGAACGGGTGCTCGAGAAAGAATACAAGGAAAAGATGACGCAACTTCGCCAAAGTATGGTCAGGCTCATCATCGCCGACCCCCTTGGCGAGCTTCGCAAAAAGTATCATGGGCACCAAGGCCTTGGTGAATATCTCGACTCGCTCGAGAGACACTTGCTGGAGAATTTCGAG
The DNA here is from genome assembly GCA_964415795.1 of uncultured Spirochaetales bacterium. Taxonomy (GTDB): domain Bacteria; phylum UBP6; class UBA1177; order UBA1177; family JAKLFG01; genus CALITV01. Next base: position 74,704 of record CAYQBN010000002.1, read on the forward strand.
GACTTCTTCACGGCGCGAGATGCCAAGGAAGGCAAAGCAGAGGCTCAAACCGCCGATATCCCCGACTTCCACGAATACAAAGTTAACTTGCTCGTCAACAACAAGAACCTCACTGGCGCCCCGGTAATCTATGAGACCAATCCCACCTTTCAGAATCTCATGGGCTACTTTGAGTACGAAGAGATACACAACTCCATCTTCACCGATTTTACCCGTATGAAACCGGGGGCGCTCCACTACGCGAACGGTGGATTCCTCATCATACAGGCAAGCGACATCCTCAAGAACTACTACGCGTGGACAGCACTCAAGCGCTCCATGCGCAACCGACTCCTCAAAATGGACGACATCGATGTAGACTTCCGCTACCGGGTCAACATCTTTCCCAAACCTCAACCGGTCCCCCTCAATGTTAAGATCATCATGATCGGCGATGATTATCTCTACCACCTACTCTACGCGTATGACGATGACTTTACGCGCATTTTCCGGGTAAAGGCCGATTTCGAATCAACGACATCCATTTCTTCCCGAAACACCGACGGCCTCATGCGTTTCATCGCACGCGTGGTTCAAGAGGATTGCGCACTCGACTTCGACCTCGGCGCCATGCGGCGTATCCTCCATTACAGTTCTCGCAAAGCGGAAGACCAAAAGAAATACTCCGTTGCGGCATCCGAACTAGTGGACATCATCCTTGAAAGCGACTTCTGGGCACGCAAGGAAAAACGCAAAATGGTAGATGAAGAAGCGGTCAAACGAGCAATCGCGATCAAGGAGAGTCGGCACGCCGGCATCAAGAAACAATACTACGAGATGATCGAACGGGGCATTCTTCTTATTGATGTAAAGGGGGAAAAGGTCGGCGTCATTAACGGTCTTGCGGTCTACAGTGTGGGCGATTTCAGTTTCGGCATCCCATCTCGCATCACGGCCCGCGTGTTCGCCGGTCGCGGCGGCATCATCAATGTCGATCGGGAAGTTCGGCTTTCAGGTCAAATACACGACAAAGGCGCCCTTATCCTTGCCGGCTTCCTCGGCGATATCTTTGCACAGGACAAACCTCTCTCGCTCTCGGCATCGATCACCTTTGAACAAAACTATGGCGGCATAGAGGGCGACAGCGCTAGTTCGACCGAACTCTATGCCCTCCTTTCGGCGCTCGCCGAAGTTCCTCTCAAACAATCGATCGCCGTCACCGGATCAGTGAACCAGATGGGGCAGATCCAGCCTATCGGTGGCGTAAATGAAAAAGTGGAAGGGTTCTTCGAGATCTGCAAGATGAGCGGCCTCACCGGGACGCAGGGCGTCATCATCCCCCGCCAGAACATCGAACACTTGAATCTCTCTGACGAGGTGGTGGATGCGGTCAGAGCGGGGAAATTCCATATCCATGCCATCGAGCACATCACCGATGGGATCGAGATCCTCACCGGAATGCCGGCGGGACATCGTGAAAAAAATGGGGCATTCACTAAGGGGAGCCTTTTTGAGAAGGTTGATCAGCGGATCCGCAAACTGAATCATATAAAAATGTGAACTTCGGGGTAGATGGAGAGACACTGTGCCATCATTACGCATAGAGCACCGTACCGATAAAAAACGCCAAGAGATCTGGCAGTGGCTGGAAAGTCATATCGAACGGGAACTGAGACATCGCGTTCCCCGCGAAGAGTTTCAAATCGTCGAATCGGCGAATAACTGCTCCTTCTCCATCAAAGGGAAGAATGTCGGCGCCCAAATACTCGTGGAGGACAATCTCCTCACCATAACCCTTGATTTTCCCCTTTTGTTCGTTCCTTTCGGTCCAGTTATTGAGGCTGGCATACGAGACGCGCTCAAAGGGTTATGACCGATTCCTATCGCACGCTCTCAGGTCCCTGCGGTCCACATGAAATAAAGGAACATGGCTCCCGTTTCATCGCCTTTGCCGCGCCTGTTTCGACAGAAGAAGACGCGGAACGATTCGTCTCTGAGCTAAGGAAGCGCTTTCACGACGCATCCCACATCGCTTGGGCATACCGAGCCGGGGATGGCGAAGAGCGGGTCCAACGCCATAGTGACGGAGGGGAACCATCGGGCACGGCAGGAGCCCCCATCTACCGGGAACTGGTGCACGCGTCTCTTTTCAATGTAGTTTGCGCAGTGGTCCGTTACTTTGGCGGAGTGAAACTCGGAACCGGCGGTCTTTCTCGAGCCTTCGGTGGTGCGGCGCGCGCGCTACTCTTCTCCGCACCGGTGACACAGGTCTCCGTGACGAAAGTTTTCTTGCTCGAAGTGCCCTTCGACTGTGTCGGAATAGCCATTCGGCTTACCAAGCAGTATAAAGGGGGGACCATTCTTTCACAGGAGTATTCCTCAGATGCGGTGCGCATCTCTGTGGCAATACCGAAATCGCAGGCAACGATGTTCGTTGCAGAGGTAACGGAGAAGAGCAACGGTCGTATTTCCGTTTTTCCTCAATGATCCCTCTTCCCCCCGCTCACTGCGCTCCACATATCGTTGAAATAGGACGCGAAGATAGAAGAAAGATCGTGGTCGCGGCTGACGAAGAGCACCTCCCGATTCCGATAACACGCCGATTTCGTCCAGTTCATCGATCCGAAAAACATACCTTCCCCCTCGTCAATGACGGCGAACTTGTGGTGAAAGTTCAGCGAATTACCGGACGGATCGGTCAGGCGGTCATACCACACCACGGCCCCGAGACTCTCGAGATAGTCACCGGCACGCCGATTGACCGATCTCCCCTGTTCCCCCGACCAATCATCAAGAATGACACGAACGGTGCGCCCTGAACGAAGACTCCTTTTGATTCCGGTCATAATAGGAGTTCCGGGCGTCATCGTATAAATGGCCATCTCGATGCTCTCTTGGGCTGAAAGAAACATTTCTTTCGCCGCTCGGCATCCCTTTCCCGGCAAAAAATAGATACGGCCGTACTCCACGGGACAACCGGTTTCGCAATGTCGCACGATTCTCATCTCTTCAAGACGCTCTACCTCTTCCGCAAGAATACCCGCCATCCGCGGCGCATGATGGAACAGTATCGCCGCGTTCTTCGAAGGACCAGCGGTCAAATTACGAGACGAAAGAATTACGGTAACGCCATCGGCAACCAAGAATTTCTCATGAAGGATACCTTGAGAAGGATGGAACTCAACGAACGAGAACATCGGCTTCTTATCGAATCTGCTGTGCCCCGCGACAACCTTTATCTTCACTCCCCTCGTCAATGCTCGATTAAGTGCCTCGACAGCAGGGGATTCGCCGATCGTATAGGTCACTGCCGAAAGCGAAACCACGGCGCTATCCGCCGTTGTGACGAACGCCGGCTCTATCGCATCGTCGAAAAAGACATCGCCGCCTGAGAACTCATAGTGGTCTCGAACAGACATCGGGGGCGGAGGAACGGCAATCGGCGCCTCTGGCAATGTTTCGATACGCGGTAAGGTCTCCCGTATCGGCACTGCTGGCCTAGGCACGATCCACCAATAAAAAGCAAAACCAAGAGTAAGGAGCACCACCGTCTCGACAAAAGAAACCAAGCGGGAGAAAAAAGAACGCCGAAGAGGACTCAGCACCACTAAGAACCGAGACAGGAAAGTATCTTGCCGATACGCTCGTGGATGTTTGAAAACTGAGAGAAATCGACCGATTGGAACCCGTCTGAAAGAGCATTTGACGGATCGAAATGCACCTCGAGCATGATACCGTCGGTCCCTAACAACACCGCAGCTTCGCTCACTACCGGAATGTATCGAGCCACCCCGACCCCGTGCGAAGGATCAAGGATAACTGGCAAGTGAGAAAGATCTTTGAGCATAGGGATTGCTGCTATATTTACTGCACTGCGCACTGCCTCATCAAACGTAAGTGATCCACGCTCACAGAGAATAACCTGCTCGTTCCCTTCGAGAAGAAGATATTCGGCCGCAAGGAGAAAATCCTCGATACGAGCTGACGGTGCACGCTTGAGAAGTATCGGCTTCCCGCTCCTGCCCACCTCCTTGAGAAGGGCATAGTTGTACATATTTCGAGCCCCCACCTGAATCACATCGATATGCTCGAGAAACACATCGAGATTGCGCAAGTCTATAATCTCACTTACCGATCTCATACCATGACGCCGCGCCACCCGTTGCATGATCTTGAGCCCTTCCTCGCCAAGACCTTGGAAGCTATAAGGGGAAGAGCGCATTTTGTAGGTGCCCCCTCGCAACAAACGCACCCCCTTCGACGCGAGAAACGCCGCAATGCGGTCGAGCGCCTCTTCACTTTCAACGCTACATGGCCCTGCGATAAAGAGGAACTTCTCGCCGAAACGAACACCATCCCCCACATCCACAACGCTCTTCTGTCGGTACTCCTTGGTAACAAGGTAATACGGGCTCGAGACACGAAGGACTTTCTCAACCCCTTTGACGGATCGGAATCTATTGATATCGCTCGCCGAGAGATCACCGACGACCGGGACGACAGTGTATTTGACCCCCTCGAGTACGCTGAACTGAAAACCGCCGCTCATCAACCGGCGCCGTACCTCCTCGAGGACATCGGTCTCGCCGCGTCTGAGTACAATAATCATTGCTCCTCCCTAGTCTTATCCGACCGCCTTACCGATCATGCTATGCACAAAAAAGATTATATCGTAGACCCCCAAATGACAAATTTTTATTTACAAGTAAAGCAAGAATACCTATAATTCATCGTTTTCGGTATATGCAAGTTCGGTATGTCATGAAAACTATGCTCAGATCGTTCGTCTTGGTGTTGGTGTTCTGTTGGGGCTATCCTCTTGTCGCCAAAAGCGACTATGCGGTTCTCAAACTCTGTTTCGAAAAAGGCGGGGAACCTTTCCTCATCTCCACCAAAGACAAAAAGATCGCCGAAAAAGAGGGGTTCCAACAGGTCAAGGAGACCGACCTGTGGATGCGACGGATGAAGGTAACCGTTGATTATAATCAAGTGTTCTCCTTCAAAGCGGTAAGCGATTCGTGCATCGCCGTCTCACGCATCCCGACGGGATCCCATACCATCGAGGTCGATTTCAAGGCGGCATCTTATACCCCCTTCATGACCACCGGCTCGGTGACCCGCAAGTTCAAAGCGGACCTCCTTTTCGATGCCGTGATGCATGTCGAAGAAGGGCCCACGGTTCCCGTCGAGATACGCCAAAGCGAAGCACGCGTACTTCTTTACGAAACGATAGAAAATCAGCCGGTGCCGGCTTGCGAAAAGACCTGTCGCATACCAACGGACATTCCTGTTTACTTCATGACGCGCTCCGAAGACGATAAAGTAGAGTGTCCGGTCGATTTCGAACTCATCGTGGCACGCCAGATGGAAAAGAACCTTGGATGTTACAACGAGGAGCGCATCACCGAAATGTTGAAGACTTTTGTCCGAGAAAGCGGTATCAAGTGTCGTATTAATCTTGAATATGCTTTCTTCCGCGTCTACGGAGAAGGATGCATTGTGACAATGGAACCGGACTCGAACGGACTCCGTCCCAAAGACCCAGAGATCCGGCTGATCCCCTTGGAAAAACAGAAACACCGGTACTATCTTCAAATCGGTGACGGCGAAAAGAAACTCTACACCTTCTCCTCTGCAGATAAGAAAGGCGAGGTCATTGTCCCTCAAAAGGATCAGCCTATCCTTCTTCTCGAGGTACGCGACCAATGAACATTGGCATCTTCATTTCGGGAAGCGGAACCAACATGGAAGCGTTGGCACGGCGATGGCGAGAAGGAAGATTTACTCAGGTGGAGCGTATATCGTTCGTCCTCGCGGATAATCCGATGGCACCGGGCATCGAAAAGGCACGCCATTTCGATATCGAAACACTTGTCGTCCCGCGACAAAAAGGCGAGCAACGCGAACATCATGAAGAACGCATGCTCTCTGCGATATCCCCCTTTTCCGTCAGCCTCATCGTTCTTGCGGGATTTATGCGAAGGCTATCGCCGTTCTTCCTCCGCCGGTTCCCCGGAGCAATCATCAACATTCACCCCTCGCTCTTACCTGCCTTTCCGGGTCTCAACGCTCAGCAACAAGCATTTGAATACGGAGTCAAGGTAACCGGATGTACCGTTCACTTCGTAGATGAAAGCCTCGATGGAGGCCCCATCATCCTGCAAAGGCCGGTCGAACGGCGAGACGACGATTCTTTAGAAGATTTGCGACTCCGCATCCTTGCCGAAGAACATCGAGCTCTCGGCGATGCGGTGGAGATAGTAACCACTGGTCATTACTGCATCGAAGACCGATATGTGAAGATGGAGAGGAATCATGAAGGCTAAGATCATCCTGTTGGCGGTCTGTTCGCTGGCCCTTATGTTCGCGGCAGGCTACCAAATGCTGTTGAAACCGGCCGAGAACCAATTGATCGGAACGATTGAGGACGAAGTGTCCCGGGCGACCTCGCTGTACAAGTACATCAATGCCGCCGAGACGCTGGAACGCATACGCGACGCTGAAGAGATCGCAAGCCGAAAAGAGCTTCTCGATGTCCTTGACCCGGCGACCTACGCAACCAACCCGGCAGAGGTCGCGCAACGGGTACAGGTAGAGCTTAATGTCATCAACAAATTTGCCGACAACTCCGACATTCTGTTCGTAACTGATACCGAGGGGAAGGTAATCGCAAGGAACCTCGACAACACGATGAACGGTCTGAGTTTCAAAGAAAATCTCCTTATCAACAATGCGATCTCGGGTCGTAGCGACGAAGACATCTTCGAAATTCTCGGCAAGCGAGTAAAAACCGTTTCGGTCCCCATCCGAAAGAACGGTGCCATCATTGGAACCTATAACTCGGCAAATGTCATAGATTCGCGCATGGCGAAAAGCGATTTCAGCAATCTTTCGGAGGAAGCAGGGGCCGAAAGCCTTGCTCTTGCTTTCGTAGAAAAAGGTAAGGTGCTCGGATCCACCTTCCCTCCTGATCTTCACGAGGCACTCAAAAAGTTCATAGAGGCGAATCCGGCGGTAGTGGAAATGGCGCTTACAGAGGCGGAAAGAAAACATGCGTTCACCGTCACTTTGGGAAGCGAGCGTTTTTACGCCAACATATCGGTACACGAGCATCTCGGACAAGAGAAGCAGGTATGTTATGTGTTCCTGAGCTCTGTAGACAAGGCTCTCCAGCCTCTCCGTACAAACCGCAACAACTTTATTTGGTTTACTATAGTTCTTGCCATTCTCGCCATCATCTTCGCTTTGGTTATCGAAGAACAAGCCCATGCCCCTATCAACCGTTTCATGGAAGGAATGATAGAGATCATTCACGGCAACCGCTCATTCCGATTCAACAATGAAGCAGAAGGCATCGAAGGCCAACTCAATCAGAACGCCAACATGATGATCGCGACCCTTCTCGGCGAACGAATACCGGAAGAAAAATCATCTGAAGGAAAAACGACATTATGAGCATGGAGGAATCGAACGATGGCCTATAATAGTTTCAATAAGATTTTTATTTTGGGACGATTGGGGCGCGCCCCCGAACTCCGTTATTCCAACTCAGGGAATCCGATCGCCCGCTTTTCAGTTGCAACAAATGAACGATTCAAAGGTACCAATGGACAACCCGAGGAGCACACCGAGTGGCATCGTATCGTGGTATTCGGCGCTGCGGCGGAGAACTGCTCCAAAACTCTTAAACAGGGTTCCTTTGTATTCGTTGAAGGAAAAGTGCGCACTCGCAAATACCAAGACCGTGACAATAACGAGCGGTTCACCACGGAGATCATTGCTGACATGGTTCATTTTCTCGACTCATCCGCAGGCGGCGGAGAGACCGGAGGCGGACCCCGTCAGCCGCGCGAAGAGAAGAGCATGGGAAAGGACGAGAAGAAAGGGACTTCTGAAGCAGAATTCAACAACGCCATTTCCGAGGCCATCAAGGACATTCCCGAAGATGACGGCGATCTGCCGTTCTAATCAGGTATCGAGAATCGCCCTGCCTTTTTCGTCACCAATCCTTCTTCACAAAGGTCCGACAACGCACGGTCAAAGCGACTGTTCTCAAATGTCTCGTCTCCCAGATCGTTGGCAACAGCCATACGGAGATCTCGGAGTCGACATGCCCCTTTCGCCAGTACCCGGAGTATCGAGCCACGAACTTGACGAAGACTACCTAAGAACCGTGTTTGCCTCGAATGATGAGCCGACCGGCGGGATGGGTTGGAGAAAACGCTTTTGAGATAAGAACCATAGTCCATGAGGGCGTAATACCAGCGACGCGGATCCTCTCGATCGAGCGTTTCTTCTACGAGAGGCAATATCTCTCTATCATTCACTTTATCACGGTGAAGAAAAAAATGATGAAGATACACCGCTCGGATATTCGTTTCGATAAAAACATGCGGCTGATTGAAGGCAAAAGTAAGAACAGCGCGAGCTGTGTACGGTCCCACACCGGGAAGAGCGAGGAGCCCCTCTACTGTGTTAGGAAGATCGCCACCATTATGAGAGGCCACCTCTTCCGCGCACCGTTTGAGAAAGAGCGCTCGTCGGTTGTAGCCTAACCCCTGCCAAACACGGAGCACTTCACGAAGCGGCGCATTGGCCAATGCTTCAATGTCAGGGAATTTTTCAAGGAACCTGAAGTAATAACCGGAAACCCTGTCTGTCTGCGTTTGTTGAAGCATCACCTCTGAGACCAATATCTCGTAGGGTTCAGTCGTCAAACGCCATGGGAAAAAACGGCCGTGTTTCTCGAAATAAGAAAGAACCGTGCTCCGAAATCGCCGCACCATTGGCTGTGTCAATCGCATGAGATGACCATTAACAAAAAGGGGGGACATGGTCAACTTTCTCCCCCTGCGCCATCGTTTTTCTTGTGTTATTTCCCCATTTTTGTATAGTAAAGGGGTTTTTCGTGGACACCGTAGGTAATGATGCGTTTTTTCTCGCGTTTCTTTTTAGGATGGTGTGCGTTGCTATTCGTGGTAACCGGCTGTTCGCACACCGAACACTACGGCAAGGAGGTGGCTCCACGCGACCTTTCCTTTACGCCGCTCGACGCCGAGAATTATGTGCAGGAACTGTTCGGCGACAATGAAGAATACCGTATCGGGACAGGGGATGAGCTGAAGATAGATGTTTACAACATTCCCGAACTGAGCTCGAAGGCGATGTCCATAAGCCAATTCTACGGTCAGGTGGTAGACGAAAATGGCGAAATCCTCTACCCCATCATCAAGAGCATCAAGGTCGGTGGTCTTACCAAAAAAGAGGCAGCACACGCCATCGAGGAAAAACTCAAAGACTTCGTAAAGAACCCTGATGTGACCGTCGAGATCGTCAAATACCAGAGCCAGTTTTATTACATTACTGGCGCATCGACAAACAACGGGAAATACAACATCACTCCGACGACGACCATTATGGAGGCCCTCTCTCGCATTACGCCGCTCTCTACTGGCGGTACCATGACCATCGTGAATACCGTATACCTCAAACGAAAGGACAAAATAATCCCTCTTTCACTTGCCGAGGCGAGCAAAGGGAAACATGACTACGCGCAGGTACGCCTTCGCGATGGCGACACTTTTTTCGTCCCTCCGGCGTCAGCAGAACGGGTCTATATAGTCGGTGAAGTGCCTCGCCCCGGTGCCTATCAGATAACCAAGCCTGACTATACGGTCATGGATCTCGTCGCCGAAGCTGGCGGCATCGATCCGGTGACGGCCGACACCGCCGCTCTTTACCTCGTGCGTCAATATGGCGGCAAGTTCCAATTCGCGGCACTTGACTATCATAAGATCCTTGGCGATGTTTCAGGACATAATGTACGGCTCCAGCCGGGAGATCGCCTTGTCGTTGCCCCAACCGCCCTTACCAGCTACAACCGCATCATCGAGCAACTTCTACCGACCTTCCAGCTCCTCCAAGCAGCCACAGGAACGATAGATAACACCCTGAATATCCGAGATCGGCTGAAATAACGAGAATCAATATGGAAGAAATCTCCTTCGAACAGGTAGCACGCATTTTTCGCCTTCACAAGCGACTGTTCACCATCGTTTTCTTTTCAGTGCTTGCTGTCGCCGGTCTCATCTTTCTTTTTACCGAAGTGCACTATCCCGTAAGCGCATCCATAGTCCTGCAAGAAGAAGATTCTTCAATGAACATCAATCCGGCGATGATGCTTTTGGGCAAAGAGAGCCAGAAGATCCTCAATGAAATAGAAATCATTAAAAGCCGAGGGCTTCTCGACGGTACCATCGAGGATCTCAACCTCTTTTTCGACATCTCGCGCCGTCACAATCGAATGATCAATTATTTGTTCAACTTGATCACCGGGAAACCGCTTGTCGAAGGATCTTTTGTCATTAAAAAATATCCTTTCGAAATGACCGAGTACGACTCGGTGCTGGAAACGGTCGAAAGCGGATTTTCCATTCGAACGAACGACATCGTCTCGAATTGCCGCTTCAATGAGGATTGCTCTCACGCCGGCGGAGTTCTTCATGTTGAGAAACTAGGCGAAATATCTGCAGGAACGATCTACGACATCTCCTATCGCAATCTCGTCAAGACACGCGAATATTACATCGAAAATCTTGAGGCAGCCCCGCTCGGAGACAATAAAGAGAGCAATACTCTCCAGATCCTCCTCGATTTCCCTGATCCCCATTTGGCGGTCCGCATCCTGTCGGTCATCATAGAACGCTATATGAACACCAAGATCTCTTGGAAGAAGAGCGATGCCGACGAGCAACAAAAATACATTACCAAGATCATTGCGGACATCAAAGCGGAACTGGACCAAAAAAGCCTCGCGCTCGCTGCCTACCAGAAGGAGAATCGGACCGTTCTCCCCGATCTGCAATTCGTCGAGATCATGAAACGCGATGTCGAGATAGAAAAGGACATCGCCATCCTTCAACTCAAAGAGCAGATCATCACCAAGTTCGTTTCTTCGATCCAGATGGGGGAGAATTATCCGATACCGGCGCCACCGGTCATAGACGACCTCGCAGTCCAGAACGCCCTCCAAGTTCACAATGCGCTGGTGGCACAGGAAAAGACCCTTTCGACCACCATGAGCGACACGCATCCCGACCTCATCAAACTGCGAGAGAATATCCGCAAGGCGAAAGAGGATCTTGTCGCGCTTCTCAACAAAGCGAAGGAAACCTACCAGAACAGCGCTGCCGTGTTGCGTCAACAGTCGGCGACCACCGCCAATATCATCAACAACCTTCCCAACAATCTGCGCAACATCGCCACCTTGCAACGCGATGTCGAGATAACCGAGAAGCTCTATGCGTTCCTCATGCAGAAATACTACGAAGCCGGCATCACCGCGAATATGGACATTGTGCCGGTCCACATTCTGGATCACCCGACGGCACTTATGAAGAAATCGCGTCCTCTGACATTAGTATTCCTTTTTGTTTCGTTCCTTTGCGCTCTTTTCTTCGCCGTCGCCGCCACCTTCATTGTCGAATTTTTCCGAGACCGTGTAGCGAACCTTGACGAATGTAGACGCATATTCCCCGTCTCCTCAACACTCGCCCCCAAGACCTCTCTCTCATTTGCGGCAACAAGGATTCTCAATGCCCAAGAGATTACGCGAGAGAAAGAGGCTCCTCTTTTCCTCTTTATTTTCCTGACCGGGAAAGCCCTTATGGAGACTTTTGCGAAAGAGATATCGAGCGTGCATCGCCATAACAAACAAAGGGCGACAGTCATCATCACAAGCGACAAATGCGAGCAGGCTCCGGTTCTCGCTCCATGGGAAATGATCAGATTTCTTTCTTCCGTGCAGACCGAACCCCCTTCGCTGCCAAACATCGTTGCCATTGACACACAAGGTACTCCTCTTGGGGCGGCTTTTTCCTCACAATCGCTTCTCGAGTCATTCAAGAAAATCGCCAACGGAGGGCACACGATTCACATTTTTCTCCCTCTTGACGCTCTTCCTGAAATCACGGCAAATGCATTGGGGGCTTTTTCCTATCTGGTCATTATAGTAGAAGAAGGATTCTCTCGATTTGCTGATATGGAAAAGTTGCAGAAAACACTAGCACCTTCCTTCATCCGCAGGACACATCTCCTTTTCATACAACAGCAATGACCACGCTACCATCAAGCGCTGCTCCAGTGGTAGAAACTTTTTCACACCACCTAAGAGATACGGTTCTCACCACCAGAGAAAGCGGCAGACACCGTTTTCTCGATCGCCTCATTCTCGTCCTTTTTCTTGCGACCCTTCTCGTTGACACGTTTTCCGGTTTTTTTGCTCTTCGGGGAACTTCGTTCCCGCTTTCCCTCTTCTACAAATCAGCACTTCTCTTCTTCCTTTTTGTAAGAGTATCCTTGTTATCGAGAAAGTTCCTTATGTTTGTCGCCATCATCGGCATTTTCGCGGCCCTCCATCTGTTTTACACGAGTATTCTCCTCGATCGCCCCCTTGACACCGTTGCTAAAACGGTGAACCATTTGTCACGTTATTTCTTTCTTATTCTGTCTGCTTTCTATTTTTCGGATCTCAGACATAGAAACCTGCTTCCTGACGCGATCTCTCGTCGCTTCGTGTTCCTCAATTTCGGGGTACTTGTCGGCAATTTAATCCTTGGTCTCTTAGGATTTGGATATCCGGTATATTCCGTTTCGGAAGGAGAAGTCGAGGTCGGGGTAAAGGGGTTCTTTTTCGCCGGGAACGAACTCTCCGTTACCTTCCTTCTTTTAGTGGCCCTCGTCATCTTCTTTTCCCCAACGATCCTTAAAAGGCAAAAACTCTTTCTTCTCTTTTCAGGAACCGTTCTTTTATTTTCCATTACTATAGCTACAAAGACTGCAATCGCCGGCACTTTGCTTCTTGTGTTGAGTGCCTATTATCTCAGACGAAAAATCTTCGAGAAGATGTTGGTTTCCCGCTGGATTTTCTCTTTCCTAGTGACGATCCCTCTTTTCATAGGATTTTCTCTCTATTTTTTTCTTCAAAGTGCCGCTTACGAATACATAGCGAATATCTTTCAACAAGTTAAGCCTCTCGCCACATTTCTTCTATCAAGTCGCGACATCTTCGTCGCGCATACTTTCGATCTTTTTCTTACCAAAAGTACTGTTTTCTCCTTCTTGTTTGGGTTAGGAGAACACCGCACCGTCGAGATGGATTTTTTCGACACGCTCTTCAACTACGGTTTTTTTGGAACCTTGGTCATCTATGGGACGTTTTTCTGGGTTCTGGTACGCGTTACCCGTCTCTCACGCCGGGAAGAGAACGACGATTCTTGGGGCGGGTTTCGCGTGCTTTTTCTCAGGACAGCGGTTTTCTTGGTTATTATTATAAGCTTCGTCGCCGGTCACGTGCTCTACTCCGGCATGGCCGCACCTTTCTTTGCCATGACCATCGCAATGCTCGTCCCCTCGACACCTCAGCAAGACTTACTATCGGACAAGAAGGTACCCGAGACTCATGATTAGACCGTGTGCTTTACTAGTTCACACAAAAGCCGACAGTGTAAATTGACCTCTTCAAAGGAGAATGATTTTTCGCCATGTCATCTTCCCACAACTTACAAAAAAAAGATTCACTTTCGGGAAACATCACCGGGCCCTCGACCAAATTTCTTTTGTTTGGACACGGCGGATATGCCAACCACGGATGTGAAGCAATAGTCTGGACCACATCAGAAATGGTGAAAAAAGAATTCCCCCTTTCAAAGATCGGGGTAGCATCTCTTCGCAAGAAAGATGACTTATCGTATCATGTCCCTTTGATTGACTATTACCTGTCACACCCTTCCATGAAGCGTTGGACCGCTTCTTGGGTATTCTGGCATCTCATGAAAAAACTGCGCATAGATCCTCTTTTTGCACAATCTTTACTACAAAAAGAGGTGATATCTCAACTAGATCAAAAAACCATCGCTATCTCAATCGGCGGTGACAACTATTGCTATGGCCATCCTTACTGGCTCTATGCAATAGATGCAGCCGCGAAAAGGGCCGGAGTTTCTTTGGTGCTCTGGGGCGCCAGCATTGAACCCGGGTTGATGGATCGGCGGATGCTCGACGATTTGGCGTTATTTGATCTGATCGTTGCACGGGAATCGCTCACCTACGCCGCGGTAAAGGAGCGCTTTCCGGAGAAACCGGTATACCTCTTCCCGGATCCTGCATTCACTCTTTCCTCTCAAGCCGTCCCCCTGCCCCCTCTCTGGGACGAACGGCCGGTCGTCGGTATCAATGTAAGTCCCCTTCTGTTACGCCACGAATCAACACCAGGAGTCCTTTTGAGCGCTGTGCTCGACCTCATTGAGTATATTCTCGGCATGGGGAAATACTCGGTGGCCCTCATTCCTCATGTCCTCATCCCGGGCAACAATGACCTTGAGATCCTGCGTATGCTCTTCAATCGGGCATCCGACAAAAGGAATCTCTTTTTGATCGATGGAGCATACCGTGCGGCTGAATACAAGCACTTCATATCAAAATGCGCTCTTTTCATCGGGGCACGGACACATGCCACCATCGCAGCCTATTCATCGTGCGTACCGCCGCTGGTCATCGGGTACAGCATCAAATCGCGAGGTGTCGCCAGAGACATCTTCGGAGATGAAGAGACGGTACTGTCGGTACACGATATCTCTGACAGCAACATGTTGATCGAGAAGTTCCGCCAGATAGAAGGAGGTGCTTCCTCATTACGGGAGCATCTTATACGGACCATGCCGGCATATATCGAGCGTGCAAAAGGTGCCGCGAAAGTGCTCCACAATCTTATCTCTTCGCATATCGATCAATGACCTCTGTTTTTGACACCTCTCTGTTCTCGAACCTCGAGCCTTGCTCCGGATGCGGCGTATGCGCCGCAGCATGTCCTCGTCATGCTATAGTCATGGAAATGAACGAGCAAGGTTTCTTTATGCCCGCACTAATCGAAGATCGCTGCGTTTCATGTGGGCGATGCACCCTGTCATGCTACCGATTCATCAAAGTGTATGCCGAGACATTGCCTCGATTGCCCGACATCGGACAGGGGACTATTTACGGTGCTTTCACCAAGGACCCGTTAACCCGCCATGCATCGTCTTCGGGCGGCATAGCCCCTGAGCTTGCGCGCACCTTCTTGGCGCAAGGCTATCGTATCGGAGGCGTTTTCTATGATTCCAAAGACCATGTCGCCCGCTATACCTTCGCCGATACTCCCGCAGCTCTTTCTCCACTGGCAGGATCAAAATACCTCCAGAGCTTTTCGTCCGATGCCTTCTCCGAATTTGCGGCGGACAAAGAGCGTCGCTACCTTTTCTTTGGTCTTCCCTGCCAAATATACGGCATACGAAGGCTTGCCGAACAAAATGATGCGCTCGATCGCATACTCTTGGTTGACCTTTTCTGCATGGGGGTTCCCACATATCTCCTTTGGCAAAAGTATCTCGACATGCTGCGTTCAAGTAAAGCCGTAGACGAAGTAACGGGTCCTCGGTTCAGAGACAAACGGACAGGGTGGCACACCTTCTCAATGACCGTCAGTGGTCGCAAGAAGGATTACTCCGCTCCGAAATCGAAGGACATTTTCTTCTTGTTTTACTTGAAAAAGAACTGTGTTTGTGCGGCCTGTTACGCCTGCCCTCTGCGCCGCGAAAAAGTGGCATCTGACCTGCGGCTTGGCGATTTTTGGGGCCCCGCTTACCTCCACGACAATAAAGGAGTTTCGCTCGTGTGCATCTTCTCATCAAAGGGCTTGAACGCATGGGAGAAAATCGCAAGCACCATAAACATCGTGAAAAGGCATGGCCTCGGCGACCTTCTTGCAGCACAACCGGTTGATCGCATAACTGTCCCCTCTGAGCGACAAGCGATCATGGCGCTTCTCGCAGACCCGAGCATTTCCTTACCCGATATCGCTAAAACATATTTGAAACCACCCGAGCGCCTACCCGCCTTGTGGCAGAAATTGAAGCGGGCGTTCCGAAGAGCTATCAATCGCCTAAAACATTAGAGCCTCTCGGCCATCTTCTTCGGACTAATGATTTTAACCATTATGTAGAAAAAAAGCCCCAAGCGAAACGACGCGGTGACGATACTCGATGCAACAGCAGCCCCCGTTAAAGAAAAGAAATAGGTAAGCACGCTGGTGAGAATAATTCCCACCGCCACATTGGAAACAGAGAACATGAGCAATCTTGATTGATTATCGGTCATGTTCATCATGGTCACGGTCGGTCCGGTGAGAGCATTGATGAAAAAACCCACTGACAGAATGGTCATTAGGTACGCATGTTCAACATAGGCCGGACCGAAGGTAACGCCTAGGACCAATTTGGGGAATCCGGCCAATATAACAAAAATGGGCAGCAACATCATGGCACCTGCCAAGATCGAATTGACATATAGAGAACGCAGGCCTCGCTTGTCGCCACGGATATAGCGCTCCGCCAACAATGGAGCAGAATAGGAGGCTATCGAGATAGAAACATAGGTGAAGATCAACATAAACTGCTGAATAGCACTATAGATACCGACCTCATATTCCCCTATCAGATACCCGATAACAAAAATATCCAGATAAGACATGACAAAAGCCAAAGAACTCGACCACATCATCGGCTGCGCCGCTTTGAGATCGCTGCGGAGAGAGGGAAAGATCGGGGTGCTGTTTGAGAAATGGTGTCGTTTCAAGTAAAGCCTCAAGTAATGAGCCAACCCGAACGCGCCTATAAAGATGGTAAGATAGTAACTGTAATACACCCAGTTTTCCGGTATCGTTCCCGTGAAAACAATCATCATCAACAGGAAGATTACTACCAACAAATGAATCCCGGTATACCTGAAAAAGGCATATGCCGTGACGCTACCCATGCCTCGGAAGAATTGACAAATAAAAGAATAGAGTGAGTAGAACCATACCGAAGCACCCGCTAATACTATGAAGAAAGCCATGCCATTCTCTTTGAAGAAGGCACGGTCTATGGCATGGCGTGCCAATACGACGATCAACAACAGAAACATTGAGGTTATACTAATGATGCCGAATGAGTTTCGGAGAAAGCGGCGGGTTCCGTGGCTACTCGATCCAATCTCGGGGACCTTTCTCACCACATAGGTATCAAGCCCCAGCAGGGCAAATACTGAGAGTAGCAAGATCATTTTGGAAAGCAGATTGAATCTGCCTAGAACGGTGGGGCCCGCATAACGCGAGATCAACAACGAGAGGACAAAAAACGCTACCGCCCCCAACAGCTTGAAAACGAAAACTACTGCGCTTCCTTTTAAGAGAGATTCTACTCCCTTCCGGTCCATTCTAGGCTTTCTCCTTTTCAGCCCTTGTGGTCGTTCATTCCCGACATGCCCTCTATCATGTAGTCAGGTAAGGTAAAATCAACAAAAAATTTCCAAATTGTCGGGATTTACATAGCATATCTTTGAGCTCGAATCGTCAATCGAACGATCTGGTCGATCTGTGTTTTTCCGTGCCCCATGTCCTCATGGTCAACGCCGCCGTGCTCGAACCGGGCGACGGATCCTGCTGGCCAAAGGCTTTTAAGGACCTTCAATCGGCGCTCGCCGCCGCCAGAAAGAACCCCAACATCAAAGAGATTTGGGTGGCCGCTGGAACCTATTATCCCACGGCATCTACTTCCCGATCCGCATCATTCGTTCTAGTCGAGAATGTCGGCGTCTATGGCGGATTCGAAGGTTTCGAAACATCTCTTGCAGAACGGAATCCGAGAAAGAACCTGACGATCCTTTCGGGCGACATCGGCATCATGGGGTTCGCTTCCGACAACGCATACCATGTCGTCAAAGGAGAGAATTCATCGACACTTGACGGCGTTGTCGTGACCGGCGGCTATGCTAACGGTAACGGCGCCACCGAGAAATACGGTGGCGGCGTATTTAACCAGAACGCCTCCCCCACGATCCGCAACTGTGTCTTTTCTGGCAACCACGCCAATCACTATGGAGGAGCCATATACAATTACCGATCGATCCCTCTCATCGAAAACACCCGCTTCACATCCAACACCGCCATCGAAAACACCAATTCAGCCGGCGGCGCGATATACAATCGGGACCTATCTTCACCGACCATAGTGAACGGCCTCTTCTACCGTAATAAGACATCTGGATATGGGGCGGCTCTCTATAACCACGACGGCGCATCCTCCACGGTCCTCAACTGCTCCTTTTCTGAAAACACCCCGGGATGAATGGGGGTGCGATGTACAATGTCGCCTCCAGCCCACGAATCATCAATTCTATCTTCTGGGGAGACCTCGCGGGAACAGCTGTCAGTGAAATCGCCAACTCGGACACGACACGTCCCCCTACCGTCTCCTCTTCCTCTATCCAAGGCGGATATCCGCGGGGAGAGAATCTCCTCGACATGGCACCTCTATGGGACCGCTCACACGATCTGCGGCCTACCGCATATACACCTCCCGAGATACTAAACGGCGGCGATACGACGGTATGTCCACCTACCGACATCAATGGTTTTCCACGCGCCCTCGGGACAGGCGCCTGCTCGATGGGTGCCCATGAGCCTCCTTGCCTCGATTCTCTCGAACACCCCCTCTCTTTCGACATCGAGCTGTTACGCATACCCGAGAGAGACACCTTCTACACGGAAACCCATTTCACTAAGCTCACCAATCACTCTCTTTTCGCCGACGAACTCCCCTCTCTTTCACGATATATTCTCGGGATACGATACGGAGGGGATCGCTCGCGGCCTTGTCACCGATCACAATGTCAGCAAGATACCTGCACCCGTGATCGCGTTTCAGAGTATTGCTCCATCGGTGACCTTAGTTTCCCTTATAATCCCCGGCACTTCATCGCAGGGCGAGATAAACTCTTTCACGGAAGCAGAAATAGGAACCCTCATAGAATTCTCCCTAGGTAGTCAATCTCGGTTCTTGCTCACCATCCCCGCGGAAGAAGGGGCGCCGACCATCGAAAAGATAAATTGATTTCTTCTTGGGACATGCTCCCTCATCAAAAATCTAGCGAAACCATCGAAAAAGGTGTAGCATCTCTTCACGGGCATTGAAAGACCTTCTACGGGCAGATCCGCATGTCGATACGCGTGCACCTTGTCTCGAACATGTATCCGTCGGCCGAGCACCCCTCATTCGGCGTCTTTGTCAAAGAAATGACCGAAAAATTGGCTTGGTACGGAGATCTTACCATTTCTCATAAGACCGTGATAACCCAGAAACCAAGGTCCCGTCTCATCAAGTTTTTCATATACCTCATTTTTTATTTTCGAACTATTGTTCGTTCGTTTTCTCCCCATATCGATCTGCTGTATGCGCATTATGTTTCTCATACCGCTCTTCCGGTTCTTGCCGTTTCTTTCTTCCGCCCCTCTCTCCCTATTGTTATCAACATTCATGGCAGCGATGTCGCCAAGCATTCTTTTATTCTCGATCTTCTCAAACCTCTTTCTCGTTTGGTGCTCAAACGAGCCCGCTTAGTTATCATGCCGTCATCGCGCTACGCCGACATCATGCGTCGCGACTTTGGCGTTCCCCAAGAGAAGTTATTCGTATCCCCCTCCGGCGGCATCGACACTGCCATTTTCCATCCGCTCGATCGTGAGCGGTGTCGCACTCACCTGAAATTATCGTCCCCCTTTGTAGTTGGATACATTGCCAGTTTCGACCGTGACAAACGATGGACTGTCTTCTTCGATGCGGTCTCCTCGTTGGCACGACAAGGAATTGATGTGACCGCCATTGCGGTAACCAACGCCGAAGGTCTTCCTCGCATCAGAGAAATGGCCAAGGAATCCGGCGTTCTTGAGAGAACCCGTTTCTGGAGCGATGTCGAGCGAAAGCGGCTTCCCGTGCTTTACGGCGCCATGGATGTTTTTCTTTTTCCCTCTATCCGAGAAAGCCTTGGACTCGTAGGACTCGAAGCGATGGCATGCGGTATCCCGGTCATATCGGTCGACTCGGTGGGAGTCAGGGAATACCTGCGCGAGGGAGAGAACGGTTTTTTTATCCAAGCGGACGACCCCCTCGATCTTGCCGCCAAAACATACCGATATCTTTTGCTCCCCGACGAAACGAAACTTTCTCTTAAGGATGCGGCCATCCACACGGCGTCTCGATTTGCCGCCCCACGCGTATCTCGGGAACTTGCGGAAGCATTACGGGGCATTGCCTTCAACAGTCGGTAAACACTTGTTTTATTCACTGTTCATTCTCTTGATAAAGTTGCCTCTTTTCGTATAATTCTTTCACTTTATTGTTGAGTTTCATCGAGGAAAACATGCCTTCCGCCGCGGATCCTCGCATGGTACGCATCATGGGCGTTCCGGTCGTCGCGCTCAATATGCAAGAAACGGTGGACCTCATCATGCATCGTATCGAACAAGGGAAGGCAACCTCCCACTCCGTCCTGAACGCGCTTAAAATCGTCGAAATGGAACAGAATCCCCTTCTTGCCGCTTATGTGCGAGAATGCGATCTCGTAAACGCCGATGGTCAATTCGTCGTTCTTCTTTCGCGTTTCCTAGGATATCCTCTTCCCGGACGAGTCACCGGATGCGACCTCATGCAGGAATTAGTCCTTGTCGCTCATCGAAGAGGGCTTCGTATCTTCCTGCTCGGAGGATCACCTGAGGTAGTAACGGCTGTTGTCCAGAAATACCGCCGCCTTTATTCGCCCGACCTCATCGCCGGATATCACGACGGCTACTTTTCTCCAGAAGAAGAGCCTGCTATCGTCGAACAAATATGCCAGTCGGGCGCAGACCTTTTATTCGTTGCACTGGGCTCGCCTAAACAGGAAATCTTTCTTCGCACCTACCGGGACACCCTCCTTCGTCATGTCAGGTTCATGACCGGCGTCGGAGGAACATTCGACATCGTGGCTGGCCGTATCTCTCGCGCACCATTTCTTTTACGAAAACTGGGGCTCGAATGGCTCTATCGTATTCTTCGCGAGCCATGGCGTATCTGGCAAAAGAAACTTTATCGTCTCCCGCTTCTTTTTTTCTATATCGTGCGCAAACACCGGCAGGAGCAAAAACAAAGTTCCTAAGCAACAAAGACCAAGGGTTGTCTCATGAGTAACGAGCGTAAAATGAAAAAAATCTGCGTGATGGGCCTTGGCTATATCGGCTTGCCGACCGCAAGCATTCTGGCCACTAAAGGCTATGAGGTTCATGGCGTAGATGTCTCGCAAAAGGTTGTGGATACGGTCAACAGCGGTCATATCCATATTGTCGAACCGGACCTTGACATCCTTGTCAAAGCAGCGGTTCGCTCAGGAAAACTTAGGGCCGCCACGACCCCGTGCGAGTCCGATGCGTTCTTCATTTGTGTCCCCACGCCCTTCAAGGCGGGACATAAACCCGACATGAGATTCGTCGAAGAAGCCACCGAGGCGATCGTACCATTTGTGCGCAGAGGCAATTTGGTCGTTCTCGAATCAACCTCTCCGGTCGGCACCTGCGACAACATCCTCGTTCCCCTTCTCAAGAAGAGCGGGTTGCGTATTGGCGCCGAGCTCTTTATCGCTCACGCGCCAGAGCGAGTGCTTCCGGGACAGATTCTCAAAGAGACAATAGAGAACGATCGCATCATCGGCGGCATAAATGAACGATCAGCGAAAGTGTGCGCCAACCTTTACCGCACCTTTGTAAAAGGAACCATCTATCTCACTAATGCCAGAACCGCCGAACTCGCCAAGCTGGTCGAAAACTCTTACCGTGATGTCAACATCGCGTTCGCCAATGAGTTAGCTGCCATTTGCGACGAGCTGGACATAGATGTGTGGGAACTCATTGAGCTGGCGAACCGTCATCCTCGGGTAAAGATCCTCTCTCCCGGCCCGGGGGTCGGTGGCCACTGCCTTGCGGTCGACCCATGGTTCATCGTCGATTCGGCTCCGAAGACGGCCCGTCTTATCCGGACCGCCCGTGAAATAAACGATGCGCGTCCCCATACGATAGTTACCAAGGTAAAAGAACACGCTGCTCGGTTCAAAAAACCGGTCATCGGATGCCTTGGTATCAGTTACAAAGCAGACATCGACGACATCCGTGAATCGCCGGCGCTTGAAATCATACGAATGCTCATTTCAGAAAACATCGGTGAAATCCTCGTTCATGACCCCTATCTTCCCAACCACTCCGATTCTCTCGAATTCTCCTCTACCCCGTTACCCGAACTTCTCGAAAGGAGCGAGATCATCGTCTTACTCGTCAACCACCGAGAATACTATGCCATAGATCGCTCTCTTTTGGAGGAAAAAGTCGTCGTCGATACGCGCGGCATGTTTCGCCGCGCTCAGTTGAACGGCCAACGCACATCCTAAACGGAGATCGTCCATGAAAATCGCCATGATCGGCACCGGTTATGTCGGCCTCGTCACAGGTGCATGTCTCGCCGATTTCGGTCTCGATGTTATCTGTATGGACATAGACGAGAAAAAAATCTCGGTGCTAAAGGCGGGGAAAATACCCATCTACGAACCAGAATTGGACGATGTCGTATCTCGCAATATCGCCAACCGTCGTCTTTCCTTCACCACCGACATGAAAGAGGCTGTCGAGTCATCGTCGGTCGTGTTCATCGCGGTCGGCACCCCCCCCAAGGATGACGGTTCCGCTGACTTGCAATATGTCCTTTCTGCAGCCCGGGAAATAGGACGTTATCTCAACAAATACACCGTCGTCGTTGACAAATCGACGGTGCCCGTAGGAACCGGCAGACTAGTGAAACAAACGATAGCCGAAGAACTTCTCAAACGAGGAGTCTCTTATGAGTTCGATGTGGTATCGAATCCTGAATTCCTGCGCGAAGGACATGCCGTCCACGATTTCACCCATCCCGACCGTATCGTTATCGGGACCGAAAACAGGCGCGCCGAAGAGGTGATGCAACAAGTTTATCGGGTACTCTATCTCAATCAAACGCCCTTCGTCTTCACGACGATCGAGACCGCCGAAATGATAAAGTATGCCTCGAACGCCTTTCTCGCGGCAAAGATATCCTTCATCAACGAGATGGCATTGCTCGCGGAGAAGGTTGGAGCAAATGTACAGGATATCGCAAAAGCGATGGGCATGGACGGTCGCATATCGCCCAAATTCCTCCACGCCGGCCCCGGTTACGGTGGATCCTGTTTTCCCAAAGATACAAAGGCCATTTATGACATCGGCAAAAAACACGGCATCGAACTGATGGTCGTCAAAGCCGCTATCGAGGCAAACGAAAAACAAAAACAGGCGATGGTGGGAAAAATAGCCTCCGCGATGAAAACGCTCCAAGGAAAGATCATCGCGGTGCTCGGTCTCACCTTCAAACCGGAAACGGACGATATGCGCGAGGCACCGTCGCTCACGATCATTCCGGCCCTTATTGACAAAGGAGCCATCATACGCACTTATTGTCCTCAGGGATTTGCCGAAGCACGATGGCGTCTTGCAGACTACGCGGCGGCGATAACCTACTGTACCGATGCTTACGATGCGGCAACCGGAGCTCATGCCGTGGTTATCCTCACTGAATGGAACCAGTTCCGCGGAATGGACCTGCCACGACTCCGATCGCTCATGAAGGACCGGTTCTTCTTCGATCTTCGGAACATCTACTCCCGCGATCGCGAGATCCGCACGCTGTTCGACTACTACGGTGTCGGTATTCCTCGCTAGACCGTTTCGCCGAACAAACGCTTATACACCAACCGTTTTATGTTTCGGATGTCATTGCGGTCGCTGGCAGAGTAGGCACTGATACCATCGCCGGCAAGCGTCATTGGGTTGCAAAGATCCCGTTTGGAATACAGGATCTCTACCTTTTCGTCGGAGACAGAGCACAGGGTGAGGACACGATCCACCTCTTCTTTTTTGCGACGCCAGCCGTGCTCTGTAGGGTCCACGATGTGAAGCACAAGTGCCGCATGCCGTATTTCGTCGAAAGTGGGAGCAAAGGCATCGAGCACCCCGCTTGACATGCCTTCGATAAAGCCGACCGTGTCAAGGAGGAACACTTTCTTCCCCCATAGCGTCACGAGACGAATTTTAGGATCTATCGAAGAAAAGAACTCGTTTGCCGATCGAACGACCTGTTCACCTACGATTGCATTGAAAAGCGTCGATTTCCCCGCATTCGTGTAACCCACAATAGCAACGGTGGGATACGCGATACGAGAACGGAACTGTCGTTGTCGATCACGACGATCCCGTTCCTTTTCGAGCGCTTTGCGAATGCGTGCCTCCCGACGCTTGAGAAGGCGTTTCCGCTCCTCCTTGACCGTTTCTCCCGGTCCGCGAGCGCCCAACACACCACCGGTAATTCGAGATAAACCATGCAATCGTTCGTGATGACGCACCTTTTCTCGTTCTATCGCTGACGCTGACGCGGTTAGTTTTCCACTGTGTCCCGTGGCACGCTTCTCAAAGAGAGAAACGATGATGTCTTCTCGCGTCAAAACCCTCTTTCCCGTAAGTTCGGAAAGAGAAACTACCGCTCGTTCACCTGGATCGCGAGCACATATGATCGTATCAAACGGTTCGTCCAAAGCGGCGATCCGTTCCGCAAGAGCGGAGACCGCACCACGAGCGAGAGATGTCGAACGATGAATGAGCGTCGCAGTGACGGGGAAACCGGCGTCTCGTGCCAATTTCAATAGTTCCCTGATGAATGGCTTCGCATGTCCCCCATTGAAAAGGACGAGTGCCCCGGTTACCGCGCACCGATCAGGGAATGGATCGTCTGGTATAAGAAAAAAGGGATACCGCCTTCCCTTTGCCGGATCGTCGCCGCGGCGATAAAAAAGTGCCGTTTGGGGGACACCATTTGCGTCTCGAGAAATGATGGCTACTTCCCGAACGAGACATTCTTCCATGAGCGCATAGGGGTCAGGCAAAGACACTCCGGTGCCCAGAGACACAATGAACGCAGAAACGCGATTCGAGGGATGGAATGCTTGGAAATAGGAGGCCAGTGCCCATGCGGTAGCACACCGCACATTCTTCTCCATTCGATCTTCGCAAATCTCGATGACAAGACTCTCGTCAGGCGGTAAAGCGAGGATAAATTTAAGGAGCGCTTCTTTATTTATCCGCATTCCGGCTTTGCGTAAGCATGGCCTCTATGTATGCAAGCGTCTCGATGAATCGAACAGAAACGCCTTTCTCGACGAGACGCTGTCGGGCCCGAATCACGGCCTCTTGGTCGGGAACTATCACCCTGTCAGGCCTTTCCACTCGTTCTTGCCTTCTCTCGAAATACCGCGGCTCTACCGAAAGAATGATCTTTTTTATCGGCACACAGGGTAACACCTGGGCTGCCTTCTCGACAATGAGCGCCAAAAGAGGCTCATACTGAGCGCGCACCATACTGTTGGGAACTGCTACACGGAGTATCTGCTTCGATGTATCATAATTCTTTGGGAAAAGAACTTTGCGGTTCCTTCGTCCGACTATGGCGGTCCAGCGGGTAAGAATAAGAAGCAAAGGGTCCTTTTCGGTCGCAATGAGGGATTCCAGCCTAGGCATCGCCAAGCGCCGCCATCATCTCCGCTTCGGCAACCTTCTGGCCATCCACCGTGGCCACTCCTTTGAACTTGAGAATGGCACCGCGTTGTTGAATGACCTCGATATCCATCACCAGTTGGTCACCTGGTCTGACTTCTTTACGGAAACGACAGGTATCGATGCCCATGAAGAGCATTTTACGGCCGCTCGCTGCGGCATCGGCGAAAAGGATCCCAGCACTCTGGGCCATCGCTTCCACGATGAGTACGCCCGGCATGATAGGATAAAAGGGAAAATGCCCTTGGAAGTGAGGTTCATTGACCGAAACATTCTTGAGTGTCTTTATACGCTTCCCCGGCTCTTCTTCGAGCACCCGGTCAACAAGGAGAAAGGGATACCGGTGAGGAAGCGCCTTCATGATCTCATCAATCGTTCTCATCGCTTAACCCTCCTGTTGCATTTTATGGCACATCACGAGATTATGCAAAAGCACCGCATTGGTCACCACTCCGGATCCGCCCGGAACGGGAGAATAGTTGATGCGCGATGCTTCTTCTGATGAATCGGGCATAAAATCGCCGCATAGAGATCCATCGGGCCCGACATTGATGCCAATGTCTATAACCGTCGCACCGTCTGTCACATGGGAAGAACGAATAAGTCCTGCCCTTCCGGCAGCCACCGCGACGACATCAAATACGCCGACGAGTTTTTCCAAGTCGGGGGTACGGCTATGGGCAACAGTCACGGTCGCATTGCGATTGAGAAGCAACTTGAACAATGGCAAGCCCACGGTAGCGCTCCTTCCGACGACGAGTACCCGGCGACCGCTTACGGCAATGCCATAATGTTCGAGAAGAACAACGGCCCCCATCGCAGTGCAGGGAACCAGCCTCTCTTCACGCGTCGCATAAAGAACACCCTGATTGATAAACGAAACGCCATCCACATCCTTCCGGGGATCTATCCGGCGAGAGACCTCGTCCATTGGGATGGCCGCAGGCAACGGAGTTTCGACCATGACACCATGCACCGCGGGGTCACGATTCACTTTGTCAAAAAGAGTCAGGAACTTTTCTCGCGCAAGGTTACGCTCCACGGGAACAACTTCTAACCTGAAGCCGAGCCGCACAAGCGTTTTTTCTTTCGCTTTGAGGTAACTCTCCGCAGAGGCATCCCCTTCGGGATGAAGGACCGCAAGCGTCAGTTTAGGTGGATCGAGCGCAACGAGTTTCTCTATGAGCGCATCCGCCGCCGGCTTTCCCTTCAACAACATGGAAGATCACCCTTTAGCTATCTTAAAACTAAAGGGCGAGTATAGTGAAAAAGAAAAAGGCGTCAAATGAACGACCAGCAAGCGAATCACATACCGATAGAAAACCAAGAAGAATATCTCATGTGACTCTTCTCGATGTTCTCCCTACGGCTGCTGACAAGTGCCGACATACGAATAGCTCGCCGGCCACTGACCACTCCCTGTAGGTGTGGTAGTCGTGATTGTATTCCCGCCGCCGTTGGGCGCATCTTTTATTTGGAAGTAACATTGGTTAGGTTCGTAACTTCCCTTCGCCGTATACGCCGCCTCGACGGTCTGGCCGTTGGTAAAGGTAAAGTTGTACCATGTTGGCCAACATTTCGCACCTGTGGTGTACTCGATCCATTGAGAAGTCGAAAAAGAGGGCGAGGTCCACAGAGAAATCCCATCGGCACGCACCTGCAAGGAGGTCCCCACCCAACTCTGATAGTAGTATTCATAATAAGAAGAGTCAAAGTAGTCATATTGGCTGTCGCAGATCTGTATCGAGTTGGTGCATTGCCACGGCGCAGGTATCTCGCAAGTTGATGGGGAGCCATAACAGATGTAATTCGAGGTCATCTGACAACCAGTGTCGCAACCATCGGTCTCATTGGTATTTCCGTCATCGCAAAACTCATGAGGCGCGTCACGCAACAAGAGGATATCCTCGAGTGAAAGCGCTCGATTGTAGATACGCACTTCATCAATGTAGCCAGTCCCTGTATAAGGATCGATATAATCCACATTAGGAGAAACTTGACCTATCGTAACCGGGTCACTGTTGGGAACCGGTTCCATCGTACACGGATCAGAAGTCCCTTGCAGGACACCATCAACATAAAGACGCACCACGATCCCATCATAAGTCCCCGCCACATGGTGCCATGTGCCATCATCTATGTTCCCCAACGATTTGACCCCGCAACAGATCCCGTTGAGTTCCCATGTATGGTGTACAAAACTCAGTTTACGATCGTTCTCTCGCCACATGACATAGTTCGCTTGGCGCCCCGAGCCCTTGCCCACTACCAAGTAAGGCAGGGCATTGGCATCTCCGTTATCGGGAAGGTTGACCCACGCCACCACACTCATGGTACTTGGAAGATTCAGTTTATCGCTATGCGGGATATGGAGATCGCTGTACTGATTGAACGCAAGTGCACCGCCGCGCACCCCTGCATGGCCCAGCGATGCGCCGCGAGAGAATTTTCCATTGACCGGATTCGCCGAAGAGTCATAAACGGTCGAGAAGAGCGGCGGCTCATCCATTCTGAGATAAAGGACCAACCCGTCCGAAAGCACATTCTTTCCGTCACCACAAAAAGAAGTCACGGTATCATTATCGGGAATCGGGGCATCGTCCACCGGAACAGTATCGTCAACGCTGTCCGCATCGGATGGGAAATCACTATCATCATTTACCAGTGGATCGTGATCTTGCGGAGCCAAATCGTTCTCTTCTTCCGAAATGTCCGTCTCGGCATCAGAAGTATCGTCGGGAGAATTTCCTTCGGTACCGATATCGTCATCAACATCCGCATCACTATCAAAATCGTTCGAGATATCGGCATCGGCATCGACATCGATATCCCGGTCTGGAACTACATCTTCTTCCCCTTCTGCCGATTCACTCGGGAAAGAAACATCATCAAGAACCGCAACACCCTCGCCCTCCCCCCAATTTCCTTCTCCCATCTGATCTCTATCCGATGGAATGGCATCGGGGGTCTCCACGCAGACATTGTTCTCACAAAACCAACCCACAGGACAATCGAACAAGGTAACACAGCTGATGACCTCGGGCTCCTCCCCCGGAGAACACGCAATCACCAAAAGAAAGACAAGAGATAAAGCCCGCCCCCCACATCGTCGGAAACTATCGAACCCTGCCATGGCGGCACCCCTTCTTTGTCGATGGTGAACTTGACACCGCTTGTTCCACAAAAAGATTATAGGTGATTGCTTGGGTAAATCAACAGAGAAAAGTCATCTCCTCCTTTTTCGATACCGTTGTGCTGAGCGGGCGTTTTCGCTCCACACGCAATAGAATGGAGGTCTACTCGAAGATCCTCATCGTGCGAACTTCTTCAATAAGGTCAAAGATATTACGAAGTTCGACCACCTCAGTGCCCTTCATTTTTGTCATCTGGCGGAGGAGCGGCACATATATCCGTTTGAGACCAAGCCGCGCTCCTTCTTTGAGCATAAAGTCAATCCCCGGAACCTCGCGTATCTCCCCCGCGAGGCCGATCTCTCCTATGAAGGCCACACTTGAGGGCACCGCTATGCTAAAGACAGAAGAAAGGAGCGAAGCTGCTATGGGAAGGTCGCTCGCAGGCGTCCTCAATTTAAGACCGCCTACCACATTAACAAAGATATCAAAGCCCGAGAAATAAACATCTCCCCGTTTCTCAAGTACCGCCGTTATCATCGCAAGCCGCCCGGCCTCAATGCCACTTACCACACGACGGGGCTGAGGAAGATTGGAATTCGTTGCAAGAGACTGGACCTCTATGAGAAATGGTCGTGTTCCCTCCATAATGAGAGCCAAGGACGATCCCGAGGTACCCTCATCACGATTTGAAATAAAAAACTGCGAAGGATTCTCGACCTCCTCAAGCCCTCGTCCAGTCATAGTGAAGATACCGACCTCATCGGTACCTCCAAAGCGATTTTTGGTGGTCCGAAGAACCCGATATCCAAGCGCCGGATCTCCTTCGAAATAGAGCACCGTATCGACCATGTGCTCTAGCAACATGGGACCAGCTATGCTACCAGATTTAGTAATGTGACCTATCACAAAAAGGGTGATATTGCTTTTTTTCGCCAAATCGAGGAGACGAACGGCACACTCTTTCATCTGGGAAATAGAACCGGGGATACCGGTGACGGTGGTCGAAAACACCGTCTGGATCGAATCAACGAACACTATCTCAAACTTTTCTTTCTCCACGACGTCACGTAACATATCTATGTTATTCTCATTACTCAGAAAAAGATGCTTTTCCTTGGCGCCGCGGGACAAACGCTCAAATCTCATTTTAACCTGCGACACCGACTCTTCTCCTGAAAGATAGAGCACCCTATGGCGCTCCGCCAGTCTCAGGGCGACTTGGAGCATGAGTGTTGACTTGCCGACTCCCGGGGCACCCGAAATGAGATTGTAACTACCGCGGACCGCTCCCCCTCCAAGGATACGATTGAATTCAAAAGAACCGGTATCAATTCGATCAGCCTGTGTAGTTTCAACATCATTGATATGCATCACCATCGGCGTCCCAGAAGATTGCGCACTAGTAGAAAAAGGGGTCTCATCCTTCTCTTCGAAACTTTCCCATTCCCCACACGCCGGACACCGACCGAGCCATTTTAACGAAACATGTCCACAATTCGAGCAGATGAAAACTATCTTCTTCTTCGGCATTATCGCCCCCGATTCCGCAAACCTTGGCAAGCCAAATATGACATAACCGCCAAGAAGAGGCAACGAAACGGACAAGAAAAATTTTACTTTACCTTTTTTATCGACTATAATTACATTTGTTATCTCTTTATTTAACCAAGGAATGCGCATGGCCTTTAAGATCGGCGAGTATTTTGTTCAGCTTGGCAAGATAACAACGGAACAGCTTGGGGCCGTTTTGGAACAGCAAAAAACGGCCAAGAACCGAACTTACCTCGGCGAAATGCTGGTCAACGAAGGACTGATCAGCGAGACAGATCTCCTCGCCTACTTGGCGGGCATATTCAACATACAATACATTTCGAGCGAGAAACTGGAGAAAATGACGATCCAGCCGAACATTACCCAGATCATCCCGGAGAAGATCGCGGAGTCACGGACGATATTTCCGCTCAAATATAACTTCAATGAAGGAAAACTCACGCTGTTGACCTACGAGCCTCAGAATTCCCATGCCTTCGAGGAGCTCAAGATCATCCTCGATAACATCAAGAACATCACCCCGGTCGTCGCCTATTCCAAGGCTATAAAGGCGATCATCGCAAAACAGTACCGGGGCGATCTTATCGCGTTCGATCGTTTCTTCCCCAAAAGCGTTGACCTAAAAGGATTCGTTCCCGTTGGGGAACCGGTGCTCGATAAAGACATGCTCAAGCAAGACGCGCCGCGCAAGACGGTCACTAAAGATGCACGAGGCAACACTTCCTTCACTCAGATCATCAACCAAGGCGAGATACTTCAGCAAGCCGTTGTCGACGAAACGACCATCACCAACCGGATAAATCGTCTTCAAAACGGCATTACCATATCCGGACATGAAGAGTTCAT
Source organism: uncultured Spirochaetales bacterium (assembly GCA_964415795.1). Classification (GTDB taxonomy): domain Bacteria; phylum UBP6; class UBA1177; order UBA1177; family JAKLFG01; genus CALITV01. The sequence continues at coordinate 105,760 of CAYQBN010000002.1, forward strand.
CGAAGCGATAAAGGTCTTCACCTCAATCATAGATTCGATTCGTGAAGGCAGTTTCAAGAACCACACTCAGCGAGTGGTGAGTCTTTGCATAAAACTTGCGAAAGCGATGAAGTTCAACGAGGTCGACCTCAACGATCTGATTCTTGCAGCATATCTGCACGACGCCGGGAAGAAAAAACACCTCTCCTCCATGGATCTCAAGGATAAATCCTGTGCTGATACCTTCATCAAGTATTCCTCGGCGGGAACTCGTTTGTTTGCGGGATGCAATCTTTCTAAGCAAACCAAAGCCTTTCTCTCCAACATGTACGAAGTTGTTAACGGCGAAGGATTTCCCCAAGGACTTAAGGAAACCGACATCCCCGTAGGTGCCCAGATACTTCTACTGGCCGACACCTTCGATTTCATGACACAAGTGTCGGGTGTCCCGGCCGCCACCACTTTCGCCAGACTGAAGGCGGCAGGGCACTATCTCGACAAGTTGCTCAACATACTCAAAGAAGAGTTGCAAATAAAGACTATCACGGCCTCAATAAAGGAACAACAACAGATTACCGGCCTCGTCGTTTCCGAGAATCGACTCCTTCTCGATGAAACGGCTCAACGACTCGGTGCCCAGAATGTGAAAGTGCTCACCGCCCCACAAATAGAGATAGCAGCGCTCATGCTCAAAAAACAGGGAGACATCATTCACTTCGTGTTAGCAGATCTCGATGTGAAGAATTCTCAATACACCCCCCTCAAGCTAATCGCGGCCATTCGTGCCAAGAACATTTTTCCGCACATCAAATTCGTCCTTTTTGGAACGGGCAACATTGCTTCGCAGACGTACGAAGAGGCCAAGCGCCTCGGCGTCACCGCGGTCATTCCGCAATTCGAACCCGCAAAAGATGTCGCCACCACCATGAAAGCGGTGGGCACCTAAGACTTTTCAGCTATTCGGGGAACCTAATATCTGGGTTATATCCTACGGCGTGCCGTACCATGGCCACCGCAACAGTAACGGCATTCTCTACTCGGAGAACCGGCGTACGAAACGCAGCGTACCGCACAGAGGCCTTATCGAAAAAGAACAGATCGGCATCCCCGAACCCACCTTCAGGTCCTATCCACAGATAGAAGTCGCCTTTACCATCCACCCGGGGCGGTGATGCCTCAACCGCAGACTCGGGATGAAAAACGATATGGTGCCCCGGACGACGAATAATAATCTCACGGCCAACCGCCCGAATGTCAGGGATGAAACGGCGCTTACTCTGTGAAGCCGCCGACTCAATGATCTGTTCTAAGCGTTGAAGCCGCTTCACCGACAAGTTCTCGGTCACGGTACTCCGGGACGCATGAAACAACAAAAATCCGTGCGCACCTGCCTCGACCCCATTACGAACGGCATCCTCCAGCCGTTGCCAATCAAAAGCGGCGACGACCGCAAAAACCCGGGGGCCCCGATAGGCGACCTGATGACGGTTAAGTATCTCGAAAAGTCCTTCTCGTCGCTTTGCGTCCACAAGCCGCGTTTCATATACGACATCTGCATAGTAAAAAAAGACCGGCTCATCTCTATCAAGTCGCCGCACTTTGAAGAGGTAGTGCGCATCGTCATCCGAGACCTCGATCAAGTGGTCATCCACAAAGGAAAGTTGACGCCGGGCAAGATAGATCATGTCACGAATGCCGCACTATGAACTTCATCAGTTCCTTTTGTTGTGCATCCCCTTCGAAGAGAAAGACCACCCCGACACCGATGATCTTGCGAGAATCATCAGGATGCAAGATATGACGCACCACTCTCGCCTTCAAAATGAACTGCTTGCGAACCGACTTGTCTTCAAGGATGATGACGATGTCCTCCCCCACCTTGAGCGGCTCGTTCGTCTCTAGGGACATACCACCAAGACTGATGTCGCGCATCTTGAGGTTGGCAACTTGATCGTTGACAAACACTTCGACCGGGATCGATAAAGCGAGACGCGGCTGACTTCGTTTCTCGGTTGGCTTTTTCTGTTTCGTTCCTCCGGCAGGCGTCTCTTTCTTGCGCAAGATCTCGGCGATGTCATGACGGACTCTGATGTAGTTGCCGCCTATCATAAGCAAACTAAGGTCAGAGAGTTCGCTCTGTTCCTTGATAATGCGGTCCTCGACAAGATCATAGCTCTTTTGATCGAGTTTCACCCCTATGCCTGCCGGCATGACTCTACCGGGCAACTTTATTTCGCGGGGGCGTTTCCACGATACTGTACCGTGCAAAGAGAACCGCTCTTCTTGCGCATCCTTTTCCTTGCTGCGGCATTCTGCATCTTCGCACACGAGGAAGACAATCTCGACGGAACCACCGACCTTTATCGAGTCATAATCAGGAAGAAGGGGCAGATCCAAGAAGATATCATGCACGGGGCCTATCGGAAAATACTGCTCGCGGATCGCCCGACGCGTTGCTTTGATCTGCACGGTAATCATGAGAACAGCGCCTCCGTAAATTCGTCCGCATCGAATGGCTTAAGATCAGCCACCGTTTCGCCTATGCCCGTGAAGTAGATCGGCGTTGAAATTTCCCGCGCGATACCTACCATCGCCCCCCCCTTCGCCGTACCGTCGAGTTTGACGACAACGATACCGGTGACACCGACCGCTGCTTCAAACTCCTTCGCCTGTGACACGGCATTCTGGCCATTGTTGGCGTCAATGACAAGAAGCACCTCATGCGGCGCTCCCTCTGCCGCCTTTCCAATGACACGATGTATCTTGCGCAGCTCCTCCATGAGGTTCGCCCTATTCTGCAGGCGCCCTGCAGTGTCTATCATGACTATATCAATTTTCTCCGACACCGCCTTCGATACCCCCCGATAGGCAACCGCAGCAGGATCGGCACCTTCCCGCTCCGCAGTCATCACCTCCACGCCGGCACGGTCTCCCCACACAGAAAGTTGTTCCGTTGCGGCGGCACGAAAGGTGTCAGCCGCGACAATAAGGACCCGATGTCCCTGCGCAGAGAAGCGCGCCGCGAGTTTTCCCATAGTCGTAGTCTTTCCGGCACCATTCACGCCGACCATAAGGATAACGAACGGTCTCGCCTCGCCGATGACGAACTCTCGTTCCGCTCTCTTGAGTATATCCCTTATCCGTTTCTTCAGGAAGGATCTCACCGCCTCTCCATCGGCGAATCTGCTCTGATTGGCACGCAGATCGGAAACTAACGACGCCACTGTCGCAACACCGACATCGGCACTATACAACGCTTCCTCTATCTCTTCAATCGTTGCATCAGTGACCGTCGTACTGCGAAAGATGTTAAGAAGCCGAGAGAAAAAGGTTCCCCGTGTTCTCGCTAGGCTTTCTCTATAGGTCGAAGGAACAGGCGGTGGCACGACAATCGTTGGTCCACTCGAGATCGCCTCCGTAGATATGGTCCTTTCTCCTTTTTCCTCTCCAGCACCGTCGATCGGCCCTAGAGATATGGTATCATGCCGTTCGTGTTCCTGACGAATGGAGGAATCAGGCACCTGAGGAGATGAAGACACATCCTTTTCGGAACCTTTTTTCTCCTGGTCAGCCTCGGGAAGAAAGAGAACAACGATCAAGATAACCAGCAAAACTAATGGGATCACATAAAAAAAGAGCTCACCGTTCATAAAATTCTCTACAAGCCACTGCCACATAGAACGCTCTCCTAACCGTAGGTCATCCACTCTTCAAAGGTGGAGATACTTTTACCATAAAGGATAAGGCACGGGCTCGTCAACAAAAACACTTCTCGTCTAATAGCGATAGTGTTCATTTTTATAAGGTCCCTCTACCGGTACGCCAATATACGCAGCCTGCCGTTTTGTCAATTTGGTGAGTTTCACTCCCAACTTGTCGAGATGAAGGCGCGCCACCTCCTCATCGAGTTTCTTGGGAAGGGTGTACACGCCGACCGCATATCTTGTCCGCCAGAGATCAATTTGAGCAAGGACCTGGTTGGTGAACGAGTTGGACATGACGAATGAGGGGTGTCCGGTCGCATTACCAAGATTCACGAGCCGCCCTTCGGAAAGAAGCAGTATCGAATGGCCGTCCGGAAACATGATACGATCCACCTGCGGCTTGATATTTATTTTCTTGACACCCTTGATCGCATAGAGGGCGTCGACCTGTATCTCATTGTCGAAGTGACCGATGTTGCAGACAATAGCCATGTCTTTCATTTTCCTCATGTGCTCGACCGTGATGACATCGCAGTTACCGGTAGCAGTGACGAAGATATCGGCTTTCGTGACGACATCCTCGACCGTCAGAACCTCGAACCCCTCCATGGCGGCTTGGAGGGCGCAGATCGGATCGACCTCCGTGACAACAACTCTGGCCCCGTAGGAACGCATGGACTGCGCGCACCCTTTACCGACATCACCGTAGCCACATACCACTACCATCTTACCAGCGATCATCACATCGGTCGCCCGCTTGATGCCATCGGCAAGGGACTCGCGGCAACCGTACTTGTTGTCGAACTTCGACTTGGTGACCGAGTCGTTGACATTGATGGCGGGAAAGAGGAGCGTCCCATTCTTAAGGCGCTCGTAAAGACGGTGAACACCGGTGGTAGTTTCCTCGCTTACCCCTCTAATCTCCTTGACCATGTCATGCCATTTTGTCGAGTCCTTTGCATACTCTCGTTTCAGGATCGCCATGACGATATCAAGTTCACGGTTACCGGTTTTCTTTTCTAAGATCTTGGGGTTCTTTTCAATCTCGACTCCCTTATGGATCATGAGTGTCGCATCCCCGCCATCGTCCACGATGAGATGCGGCCCCTTGCCACCCGGGAACGAAAGCGCTCGCAAAGTGCATTCCCAGTACTCTTCGAGCGTCTCGCCCTTCCACGCAAAGACCGGTACGCCCGCCGCCGCAATGGCCGCCGCCGCATGATCCTGCGTCGAGAAGATGTTGCAGGAGGCCCAGCGAACTTCGGCGCCGAGCATCCTCAAGGTCTCGATGAGCACCGCCGTCTCGACCGTCATATGGAGACTCCCTGTAATGCGCGCCCCCTTGAGCGGTTTTTGTGCCGCATACTTCTTCCGGAGCGCCATAAGACCCGGCATCTCCTTTTCGGCAAGCTCTATCGCTTTACGCCCCGCTTCCTTAAGACCAAGGTCCCGAACCCGAAACTCCTTTGCGGCCATCTGTCCCTCGCTTAGTTTACGATATTCTTTTTCGTTATATCCGGAATCGGGCGATTTCGCAACAAAAGACGAAGAGGCCTATTCTCTCCGCCAGAGAGGGAAAAAGGGATGAGAGAGTCTCGAGGGAAAACGCCGTGTCACAAAAAATGCTGGCCGCTCCGAGAGGACCTCTACCGAAGTCAGTTGCCCATCCCCCTCTCCGGCAAGCACCAACAGATCCCCCAAACGACCGTCCAACACTACCGTATAACGCCGGTCGGGAGAGAAACGAGCGTCCGTTATCAGGAACATTCCATTGCGGTCTATGGTATAACCGAAGGGAAACAACGAGACCGCAGCCTCATCTAAAACCCGTTCCTCTGCTCGTTGTATCAGATCCACGAGACGACTTCCGGTCAGCGAGACCACGAGCGGATAGCGATCCTCGGGGAAAAGCGTCCGCAAGTCTCTTAGCGTGACCGGCATGCCGGGAGCATGATGAAAAGATCCCTGCGGGACCAGAGCCAGACTAACATCCGGCGCAATGCCTGATTCCGCAGCCATCGCAAAGAGCGTTTCGTGAAAGAAGCGGTGTATCGGAGAGTCTCCTTTTCGGGAATCGTTCATGTCCAGCTCGAACCATGGAACACCGATCGGCTGAACGCTATGCCTATCGATATCTTCTCGAAACGAAAGGAACAAATCTCTGAGCGACGCTTCTGGAGCGGCTTTATCAAAAGAAAGGTACTGCGGCTCTATCGAGGAAACAACAGCTCGGTTCCCCTCCTGGCGCTGGATCATATGCACAGTGGCGAAAAACACCGCCGGCTTATCGCGATCCAGATGAGCAAAGAGCGTCGACCCCCCCGCCTCCAACAGAAGTTTCGGAGGAAAAGCGCTGTTCGAAACGACAATCGAGGCATGAGGAAAGCGAGAGTTTATCGCTAAAAGAACATCGCTCGGATCCGCTCCTTGTTTTTCCGCAAGAGCATCAAAATCGGCATTGAGCAATACAATGTTGATATCGGCTGATGGTTCGGGGAAAGTAGCCAAATCGCCCTCAAAAGGATCAGTAAAACGCATGTCTTCAAAAGAAGACGCCGGCATGAAACGGAGCTCATCGGATATCATCAATCCGTGCATGGCCAAGGAGATTCCCTCAAATACAACCCGTTTACTTCCGCCACCTTCCATATTCGCGGTAATCACGGAAACGCCCGATTCATGGAGCAAACGCTTAAGCACCGGTACACCTAGGCGAAAGAGATCGGGGGTCACATTGAGGAAGCGATACCCTGCCGCAGCGAGGTAGCGCGCCTCGGGAATGACCGAAACCCCCGAAGCACGGGCGAGCGCTTCCGCAGTATCGAAAAGGAAAAGCCCGCCATTGTCAGCGATGACCACCGGTCCATCGCACAAACGAGCCGCCCCAGCGACGACCGTCGCCGCCTGCGGCATGAGCGCAGGGTGCCTTCCCAGATCGCTCGTCACGATGACACAAAAGGTGACTTCTCGATAGTCCGACGCAAGACGATAGAAATAAACAACAACGACAGAGAGAAGCAAAAAAAGAAAGGAAACTCTCCTAACGAACCGCCACCGCATCGCCTATTCCTTCACAAAACGATTCTAGAAGCGGCCCTTGTGAAAGGCAATTTTTCGCTTACGATCTTTGCTTTATCAGGAGAAAAGGACCCGCCCTATCTTCTTTTTTCCCACCTTAAGAACAAAGGAGTCCTTCGCGGTTATCTTGAGCGTCACATCGGAGACTTTGTTGGCATCAATATACACTCCGCCTTGCTGGATCATGCGACGCGCCTCCGATTTGCTCTCGGCGAAGCCGATCTGCACAACGAGATCAACGAGCGACAACCCGCCATCGGGCAACGTGACCGGATACTCGGCGAGATTGGTTGGGATGTCGCGGTAGAAGTTCTCCTTCGCCTCTTTGGCCGCCTCCTCACCGTGGAACCGCGCCGTGATGAAAAGCGCCAGTTTTACCTTGCAGTCACGTGGATGGACCGTGCCGTCGGCAATACCGCGCTTCATCGCTGCTATTTCTTCGACCGGAAGCGTCGTAAGTAGTTCGTAGTAGTTCCACATCAGGTCATCCGAAATGGACATCACCTTCGCGAACATGCTGTCGGCCGGCTCGGTGACGCCGATGTAGTTGTTGTAGGACTTCGACATCTTCTGCACACCGTCGAGCCCCACGAGGAGTGGGACGGTCATCACCACCTGAGGTTCCTGTCCATAGTCCGCCTGCAGTTTGCGTCCGACAAGCAGATTGAATATCTGATCGGTGCCTCCCAGCTCGACATCGGCCTTGAGCGCGACCGAATCGTACCCCTGCGCGAGCGGATACAAAAACTCGTGAATCGCGATGCTGTCACCGCTCTTGAAACGGTTCTTAAAGTCCTCTCGTTCAAGCATCCGAGCAACATTGTACTTCGAGGCAAGATCTATCATCTTCATGAAGTCAAGTTTGAAAAGCCACGACGAGTTAAACACCATCTCGGTCCGCTGAGGGTCGAGTATCTTGAAGGCCTGTGTCGCATAGGTCTTCGCATGTTCAAGTATCTCTTCTCTCGTCAGCACTTTTCGCGTCTTGTTGCGCCCCGTTGGGTCGCCGATCATAGCGGTAGCATCGCCCACCACATACACAACCCGATGACCGAGATCCTGGAACTGACGCATCTTGTTCATAAGCACCGTATGTCCGAGATGAATGTCGCTCGATGTCGGATCGAATCCCGCTTTAATGACGAGTGGCTGTCCGGTGCGGTAGAATCGCTCTAATTTACGGGTGAGGTCTTCCTCGATGTAGAAATCAACGATGCCGCTCTTTAATTGTTCGAGATCGTGACGCATCCTCTCGTCAAGCATGCAACGCCTCCATAGGTTCGCGTATTCGTTCGATCCTCAAGGTCTTTCCGCTCTCAGGATCTATCTCGGCAATGATACCTTCCAGCATAAGCGAATGATCGGCCGGCGTAAAGTTCTTTGCGGTACAGGTGAGAAACCCTTCGAGACTGGCGTGATGATCAACCCCAAGAACGGAGAAGAACGAACCGCACCGACCAAGATCGGTGATATATCCCATACCCCCAGGGAATATCTTTTCATCGGAGGTCTGGACATGAGTATGGGTGCCGGCAAGAAAAGAAACACGATCGTCAAGATGAAAAGCCATTGCCTCTTTTTCGGCGGTCGCTTCGGCGTGAAAATCGACAAGAATGATCCTCGCCCCTTCTTCACGAAGCAGAGAGATCTCCCGGTCAGCCGCATCGAAAGGACTGTCTATGGGATCCATGAAGGTGCGTCCTTGCAGGTTCATGACGCCAACGATCGTCTTTCCGACCACATAGGATCCTCTTCCCTTCCCCGGCAACCGATCCGGATAGTTCGCTGGACGCAATAAACGTGGCTCCGTTGTCAAAAGATTACGCACCTCATGACGATGCCACACATGGTTGCCGGTAGTGACGACATCCACCCCGCCGGAAAAGAGATCGTCCAATGCGTCTTTCTTAACACCACAACACCCCGAAAGGTTCTCCCCATTGGCGACCACGAACGCGATGCGTTTGCGCTCGCGATAAGAAGGAAGAGCGGTACGAATCATCTTTCTGCCGGGGCGACCGATAACATCGCCAAGCATGAGAACGCGTAACGGTGGCATCGGCAGTGCACCCTTCTACTGTGCCATGGCGACGACGCGCGTTTCACGAATGACAACGACTTTTATTTGCCCCGGATAGGTAAGGTCCGACTCTATCTTTTTAGAAATGTCGTTGGCCATGATATAGGCATCTTCGTCCCGAACCTTAGAGGCATCGACCATGACACGCAACTCCCGTCCAGCCTGAATGGCGAACGCCTTATCGACCCCCGCAAATGAAAGGGCGACATTCTCCAGCTCGCTTAACCGTTGGATATAGGTATCGGTCATTTCGCGGCGAGCACCGGGACGGGCTCCCGATATCGCGTCAGCCGCCATGATGATGAGATCGAGCACCGACTCAGGCTTTATCTCGTTGTGGTGCGCCTCTATCGAGGTCACAATTTTCTTCGCCTCGCCATACTTCTCGGCCAGCCGGGCCCCCAATACCGCGTGGGAACCTTCCTGTTCATGGTCGACCGCCTTACCAATATCGTGGAGCAAGCCGGCTCGGCGTGCCATTTTGATGTTATACCCCATCTCTGCTGCGATCATGCCAGCGAAGAACCCCGTCTCAACCGAATGCTTCCACATGTTTTGACCGTAACTGGTCCGGTACTTCAGACGCCCGATAAGAAGGACCAGTTCCGGATGCATTTTATGAATACCAAGGTCAAAGAGCGCCTGTTCGCCTGCCTCTTTGATTGATTTCCACACCTCTTTGGTCGCTGCATTGAACACTTCCTCGATCCTTCCGGGATGAATGCGCCCGTCTGCAATGAGCCGTTCGAGGGTTATGCGGGTTATTTCCCGGCGAACTGGGTTGAAATCACTGATAACGACAGCCTCGGGGGTATCATCTATGATGAGATCACTGCCGGTGACCGATTCGATAGCACGGATATTGCGTCCTTCACGCCCGATAATGCGACCTTTCATTTCGTCATTAGGAAGCGCCACCGTCGTCACTGTAGCCTGAGAAACATACTCTCCTGCATATCGCTGGATAGCGGTTGCTATGACCTCCTTTGCCTTTCTTTCTGATTCCTCGATTGCCGCATCTTCTATTGCCTTAACTTTCTTTGCGGCCTTGTGTTTCGCCTCGTCTTCGATCTTCTGGATGAGGCTGTTCATCGCCTCTTCCTGCGTCATGCCGGCAACGCGCTCGAGTTCTGTTTTAATGTTCTCGCGTATTGTTTCCACTTCGCGGGTCTTTGTCTCCAGATATTTTTCCGTTTCGATCTGACGCTTTTCCAAACTCTTGAGCTCTTTTTCCTTGTTGAGAAGAAGCTCATCCCGGGCATCGAGTTGTTCCTCTTTTTTATTGAGGCGTTTTTCTCGCTCCTTGAATTCCCGAAGCAGATCGTTCTTCTGCCGCTCCGTCTCTTTGCGCCCCTCCAATAGAATCTCTTGGCGCTTCAGCTCAGCCTGCTTAAGGATCTCTTCCGCTTTGGCACGGGATTCATCTGCCTCTCGGCGCCATCTTTCCATCTTGCTCTTGAAGACCAACGCAAGGGCCATATAACACAGCGCCACGCCGAGAAAGATGCCGACCAATAACATGATAACAGTAGAAGTCATTGTTTTCTCCCTACATTTTTCCAATAACACCCAAAATTAGCCACCCCTGAAAACGGTCCTTACGGGACCTTTTGATATGAAATCCAAAGATAAGAAAGAAAACACTTTTCACAAGTATCGACAAGCCTTGCGGCTTTCGACCGTTATTCATCACACTATATAAACCTCAGGCACACCTGAGGAGATAAGGGCAATATGCCCAAAAACAGATCGTTTGTCAAATTTTCCGAATACTGTTTTGTATCTTTTCTTGACAAATTTCTCTTCACCAAGATAGCATGCCCTTCGATTTTATGTGCGCTTCAAGGTGTTCGAATGAGTCTTACATTATTGCCGCTCGGTTGCTACGGCAGCGACCTTGAAGAAAAGAAGTGCATTTCTATGCGCCTCTCTCCTTCCATTGTGATAGATGCGGGAGCCATCCTCTCGAACATGTCCAAGGAAGACCTTCTTAAAATCAAACACATTATCATCACACACGCTCATTTCGACCATGTCAAGGACCTGCCGACGCTAGCAGACTTCATGTTGTCCTACGGAGCCAATTCTTTTACCATCCATACGACTCACACGATATCCGAACAAATTCAGCACCACATCTTCAATGACCTCATTTGGCCCGATTTCACCAAACTACCCAATAAAAGGTCTCCGACGGTTATCTTCGATATCTTCTCATTCGGCAAACCCTTTTTTATCGACGATTTTGCTTTTCTTCCCATACCGGTTAATCATGTAGTAGAGTCAGTGGGGTTCATCATCCGCCATGGGGAAGACAGCATCGGATACTCGGGAGACACCCACCGATGCCCCGCTTTCGTCGATGCAGTGAACGCAGAAAAGAATCTTCGGGCATTGTGCTGGGAAACATCATTCCCCAACCGTCTTGACGCCATAGCCAAAAGCTCGAAGCACCTGACTCCCCATGACCTCGAGCAAGAACTCGCCTCTGTACGAAAAAATGTGCCGGTATGGGTGTTCCATATGAAGCCAAGCATGTTGGACGAGATTGAAAAAGAACTTCGCGAATTGAAAACCGATAAAACGATCCGTTTTATGCGTCAGAGAAGCCCCATCACCGCCGGTTGAAATGGAAAGACAGATCATCGTCAATTCTGTTCCTGGCGAAAGACGAATTGCCATCCTTGAAGACGGCCGCTTGGTAGAATACTCCGTCTACCGAAGTAACGATCGACGCTGCTTGGGCAACATCTATCGCGGAACGGTCAAGCGTATCGTGCCAGGTATGCAATCGGCATTCGTTGACTTTGGGCACGAGCGAACCGGCTTCATCTATCTCCGCGACCTGCGAAAAGACATCTCATACGAGGAGCTCGAGCATGACCCTGACGAAGAAGAAACGAACGGAAGACAGACCGCACCGCAAGTTCCCGAGTATGTGAGAGAAGGGCAACAGATTATCGTGCAAGTCGTCAAAGAACCCATCGGACTCAAAGGAGCCCGCCTTACCACCCATGTGACGCTTCCGGGGCGTTTTGCTGTTCTTATGCCCACCATTCGTCATATCGGATTGTCGAAAAAGATCTCGGATCCCACTCGACGCCGCGATCTTGAAGAAATCGCTAAACGAACGGCAGAAAAAGGTTACGGTATCATCATTCGTACGATGGCCGCAGAAGCGGGGAACCGAATGGTGGAACGCGAGATCGCCCTCCTCATAAAAAAATGGCAGACCATTCAGCAGAGATTCAAGAAAGGTAAAACCGAAGGGATCATCGGGGAAGAAGCAAATCCCCTCATCGAAGCCGTAAAAAACACCTATACTGAAGACCTCTCAGCGGTCATCTGCGATCAGGAGGAAGATTATCGGGATGTGCAAGCGTATGTCTCTTCCTTCATACCAGAACGCCAAGACGCCGTCCGCTTGCACGATCTTCCTTATCCGATCTTCGAATATTATGGCATCGAAGCAGAACTAGAAAGAGGACTTTCCAAGAAGATCTGGCTCAAAAGCGGAGGATTCATCTATATCGAACCAACCGAGGCACTGACTGTGATCGATGTCAATACAGGGAAGTTTCTCGGACACGAGTCTCTGGAGCAAACCGTACTGAGAACAAATCTCGAGGCAGCCGAAGAGATCGCCTATCAATTGCGCCTGCGGAACATTGCCGGTATCATTGTGGTCGATTTTATCGACATGCGCCATCATATGAATCGACAGCGGGTCATCAAAGCATTAGAGACATTTCTTGCCCGAGATCCCGCCAAGAGCTCGGTATACCAATTCACCCGACTCGGTCTTATTCAAATAACCCGGAAACGAACGACCGAGAGCACCTATGCCACCTTGACCGAGCCCTGCCCCTATTGTTCCGGCACAGGAGGAATTCTCTCACGAGGATCGGTCGGATTCTCCATCATTCATGACATCATTCGCAGGAATCGTCTTCATGGGGTAAAACGATTTTGCGTCACCGCTCACCCCGATGTGATCTTTTCCATGGAACATACTCTGGAAGCCGAAATGAAAGAATTGCGGCGCGCATATCGATTGAATATCGAACTCGTCGGAGACGGGTCACTGCATAGGGAACATTTTCTTGTATCTGAGAACTAAACACTGTTTCATCCTGCGGGGTGTGTCGTGACCACTATCGGTCTTTTCATTGTCTCGGTGACCATTCTTGCACTTCAGATACTTCATACGCGCATTTTTAGCTTTACCCTTTGGCATCACCTTGCCTACATGATCATCTCCATCGCCCTCATGGGCATGGGAGCAGCAGGGACTTGGCTCGCGACAAGACGACATGAGCCGGGACACCCCGCGACGACGCTCGCCGCCCATGCATCACTATTGGGGGTCTCGATCATAGTCTCTCTCGCCGTCGTTACCAGAATACCTCTTGACACCTATATGAGCGACCATCTGCTTCAGCTTGCCTATGTATTCCTCTACTATCTCGCTCTCATCTTTCCTTACTTCTTCGCCGGTATCGTCGTTGCCCTGCTCTTTCGCCTTGAACGGGATCACATCAATATCCTTTATCTCGTAAACCTCGTCGGATCCGCTCTCGGGGGATTCGTCGCGATACCGCTTCTCGAACATTGGGGAGGAGAAGGCGCGGTACTCCTCCTCGCCGCCGCCGCCACAACCGCTGGTTTTTGTTTCAGTGCTGCAACGAACCACCGAAAAGCACGCCTCGTGACGGGATGTTTGACCCTATGCATTCTCGCTCTTTATCCTGCGCGTCATGTTCTTTTCCCCATAACGGCACCGACCTCAAAGGCGATCGGTATGGGACGCACCTATGACCCTGATCAGGTCATTGAATACACAAAATGGGATCGAGTAGCTCGCATAGATGTTTTCTCAAACAAACGATCGCAAGAATTCTTCAACTATTTTCCCGAACTCAAAAACAAAGTTATCACTATAGACGGGGACGCTTATACGCTCCTCTATGATTTTCCGTCAGTAAGCACTCCTGGCACTTTCGACTATCCGGCCATTGGGCGCTCTCTCTACTCGGTTGCCTACTATATTCACGAAAAGCCTTCGGTCCTCATAGTGGGTCTTGGCGGTGGAACAGATGTCGTTACGGCGCTTCACAACAACGCCTCCTCGGTGACTGGAGTTGAAATAAACAAGGCAATGATTGAGGTAACCCGGGACCGTTACAACGACTATGTGGGACGTCCCTATCAAGATCCCCGCGTGACTATCGTTCACAGCGAAGGAAGAAGCTTTATCCGCCGCTCACCGGAGCGCTACGACATCATTCAGATGTCAGGCGTGGATACTTGGACCGCGCTCGCAAGCGGCGCTTATGTCCTCAGCGAAAGCTACCTTTACACCACCGACGCCATTCGTGAATATCTCGAGCATCTCTCCCCCGACGGCACCCTTACGATCATCCGTTGGCTCTTCTGGCCGCCACGAGAGACTCTGCGCCTGTGCACCGAGATGGTTTCTGCCCTCTACGCCATGGGGGCAACGGAACCGGCACGACACATTGTCGTCATTGGCGATGGACACCTTGGGGCTGTGCTCGTCAAGAGACGCCCTTTTACTTGGCACGAGATCGCCACTCTCGCAGAACAGACCCGTGAATCAGAGAGAACACGGATACTTTACGCACACGGATTTACGACCCCCGACACCTATTGGGAGCCGGTATTCCGGGGATACCCCTTCTCGTTCTCCCAAGGAGCATACTACATCAGGAACTCGTTCCACGCCTATTTTTCAGCGGTGACCGAGGGGAGCGAATCTTCTTTCATACGCCGCTACGATTACGACATCACTCCCGTCTCTGACGATAAACCTTTCTTCTTTCATTACTATCGGTTCCGTCACCTATTTGCCGGCGAATGGGGAGGAGGCGGATCGCCGGTCGACAAGTTCCCCATCGCATTGACCATCCTTTTCCTTTCACTTGTCCAATCGCTCTTCTTCTCCTTTCTTCTCATCGTTGCCCCCCTCTTTCTGATGCGAAAAGAGGAACAGCGATTCTCTCCCCATCTACAGATTTTTTATTTTTCCATGCTCGGCATCGGATTCATGTTTATCGAAATGGCACTCATTCAGCATTTTGTTCTTTTTCTTGGTAGCCCGTCCGAGGCTATCGCAGCCACCATCATGATTTTGCTCTTTTTTGCCGGTCTTGGTTCTCTCACCAGCAAAAAACTGCTAATCCGTTTTGGCGATCGTCGTCTCTTCAAGGGGCTCTCCGTCATCACACCGCTTCTTATCCTCGGGTACGCCGTCACTATCCCTCTTTTTACTCACCACTTTCTTTCATCCTCTCTCCTTTTCCGCCTAGTTTCCTCCTCTCTTTTCCTTGCCCCTCTTGGATTTGTCATGGGCATTTTCTTTCCCAGCGGTCTCTCTATCGTGGGAGAGAAAAATCCTGAATTCATACCATGGGCCTGCGCAGTCAATGGCGTCGCCGGCGTGGTGAGTTCCATTCTGGCCATTCTTCTTGCAATGGCGTACGGATTCACCTTCGTTTTCACCATGGCAGCGTTCTGCTACCTAATTGCGGCAATAAGCCTTCACCGTTTTATCAAGAAACACCCCTAGAGCCCTAAGGAGGTCTTCAAAATGTTGCAAAATTTTTCTTCGGTGCTAGACTGCTTCCTTGTAACCTCATCAAAGGAGCATCCATGGCTCGAGTAACCATCGAAGATTGTTTGGAAAAAATTCCCAATCGACTGGAGCTTATCATCCTCGCCGCTAAGAGGACACGTCAACTTCTTGAAAAGGCACCGCCCCTTATCCCCAACACGAGGGATAATAAAGAGCCTATCATAGCCTTGCGCGAAATCGCGGCTGGGAAAATCGTCATGCGACATGTGGAGCCCAAACCGAAACGGCTTCACTTCCGGCGGCGACGTATCGGCCGTTATCTCGGGTCTCAGAACTGATGTCTCTTTTTCCCGGATTTAACACCAACATCAGGCACAAGAACCGCATTTTTCATATTCAAACGGAAGTTCTTACTAACAAGGATCGACACACCATTTCCACTCTAGTATACTTAGAAGGGCAAATTTTTCACTCTATGAAGGGACAGCTTAGGCCGGAAGAAGCCTTACACCGCGAAACAGCAGGACTCGTCATTGTGCGCCAGCATAAAGAAGCCATCAAGAAACTCATTTCCAACCAACTTATCAGTACGGAATCAACGGCTCCGGCTAGAAACACCATTTCGGTGGTCGACTTCACGGAACTCTACGAAGAAAAGAGGCTCTTCTCGGTCACTGGTTCTCGGACGGCAAACCTAAGAAACGCCATTGCTGAGTTGATGATCGAAAGCGTATAGGATCGAGATTCCCGTGGCCACGCAACACGCTGTTTTTCTCTTATCCTTCCCCACAAAAAATTGTTGACTCAGTTTTTGAGATATGTTATGCGTAGCCCGAGACATTTGGGTTTTTATTATAATAAGGTAAAGAGAGGACGCGCCATGACTTACAGTTCGAGAGTCGTAGCAACGGTGGCGATGGTCGTTTTCCTCGCCAATTATTCTCTCTCGGCACAGGACACTGCTCCCGCCGCTCCGGGAAGCATCAACCTGAAAGTCGGAGAAAATTTCTATTTCGAAGGAAAGGTAGAACAAAAGGAAGACGATCAAAAAGAAGCCTCTATGGCGGAAATCAAGCGTGTTCCTTTCTATGAGACCACATGGTTCATCGCCACGGTAACTATTATAGCCATCGCCGGTGCAGGCACAGGTATCTATTTCCTGACAAGGACCGAGCCCCCGCAAGGAAATGTCATTACCTGGAAAAGCGTACCAACCAAGTAAGTCATGACAAGCATAAGAACAATAAGGAGGCTGTTTATGAATATAGGGAGAATATTTTCGATCCTCGCGGTGTTTTTTCTTCTTGTTTCATGCGGACAAGAGAACACCGGCAGTCTGAAGATCTCGCTCGTGTTGCCAGAAATTCCGACCGAGTTGGCTGATTCATACTCCTGCAAGAACGCCTCAATTTCTCAAGAAAACGATGACTTCTGTATCGTCGAAAACGACACCATCGAGCTCATCACCTTCTCGACCGACTCACTTGCCGTTCCCTATTCACTCGATTCTCAGCAAACATTCCGGATCTCCTCGACAACAGGAGAGGAAGAATTTGCGCGAACCTTGCGAAGCAACCGGTATTATAAGTTTTTTGCCAAAGTGACCAACAAGAACGGCAAAGTCAAATTGAGCGGGGGCATTGAAGGGCTTTACTACCAAGAAAGCAAAAACTACACGGTCAATCTTTTCCTTGGTCTTGCGGGAGATCTCGTGCGTATTGCCCCAATCAAAAAGAACTCTTCCTCGAGCGCAAGTCTTCTGAAAGAAGGCGCATCGGGAGCTGCAGCCGTCGCTCTTAAGGATGGCCGCGTTTTCCTTGCCGGTGGTTCGACCTACACTTCCTCCACGGAAACTTTCGAACGACAAACGCGTTTGCTTGACATGACCGATCTCAAGGCATCGGTAGGGCCCGAGTTACGCGAAGCGGTGAAAGATCACGCCATGGCGCTTCTTGACTCAACGACGGTACCCGCAGGCTTGGCCGTTATCGCATTCGGCAAAACACAAAATGGGTACAGCGACAAGATATACTTTTTCAATCCCAGCACGGAAGCCATCGAGTCAAAAGGAACTTTCTCCGGAAGAGCATTTGCGAGAGCCCTTACTATCAATGGAGAGGTCTACATCAGTGGTGGTTGTAACGCAGACAGTGCCTTCACTGATGTCATAAAAATCGACAAGAGCGGCGTCATCTCAAAATGGAAAGACATGTCTCGCGGTCGCTGCCTCCATGGTATGATAGATGTTTCATGGAATGACGACAACGGTAATTTCCATCCGGCAATTCTCGTTTTCGGAGGCGCCAAGAAATACATAACCGTCGCTTCCGATCGCAGTTTGGTCGGTTATGATGAGGATAATGGTGATTTTGCGGAAATCATCGATGAAAACGGCTCCCATAAGATAACCTTGACTGGCGCCGGATGCTCATCGGAACCTGATGGGACAAAACTTTGCTTCACACTCGCTGGCCACGGTGCTACGCGAGTTATATGGGATAACAAGAATAAGGGGCCAGTGGAAGATGTCGTGCTCGTAGCCGCTGGCGGGTTCCTGCAGGCGAAGGAGACCCAAGACCTCTCCGTAAGCCCCTCTACCTATCTTATTCGTGGCAAGAAAGGTTCTTCTCCTGATCCGACGACTATGTCATGGGAAGTTTCTTCGTTCGGTTCAAGCATTCGCTGTGCTTATGCCACCATGGCGCCGATCAGCGCTCAAGAGAATTTTCCCACTCAGTATGCAGCCCTTAACTGTGGTGGAATCCTCACTTCGCCTTCGGTTCAACGCTATTACGATCCCTACTTCACCCAACAGATGTTCGTCCTCGAGGTTCGTGCTTCTGCTGTTGATGACAATACAGACGGTATTCCCGAAGATTTTTCCTTAACCGCCTCTGCAAAAAGCAGCATCACCACGACCACATTTGACTATCAAGACAATGGCGTATTCATAGACGGCCCTGTCGTTGCGAATGGATCGGGGCAGGCGTTCCTCTTTGGTGTCGATTTCGTGTATCTTGCCGGCGGATATTCTTACTAGCCGCTGACGGTCTTTCCCCATCCATTTCTTCTTGCCTTTATTACCTTTTTTTCTCGGAAGGTCATGTGTTCCTTTGCAGGATCTTTCCTCGCCTCAATCATATCTTCCCTTCGCAATCCGCCTCCGCGTATCTTTCATGAGCCTTCAAGATCGACGGATGTTAGGCTACTTGATGTTTTTTATTTAAAAGAAAAATTTACGATAATATTATAATTAAAATTGTTTTTC
>CAYQBN010000002.1:124473-227495 GCA_964415795.1 uncultured Spirochaetales bacterium
GGCGGCCCCGAAAGGCCGCCCGAGAAAGCGTAGGGTAAATGGAAATAACTGTTACTTGCTTGTTGCCTCGTCGAGTTCATTGAAGGCCTTGTTGGCCCGTTCAACGACCGCTGCACGGATCTTTTCATCGAGTTGTTCCATTGAGTTCACGGCACCCTTGAACTTCTCGAGGTCCATGCACATCTGAACATAGAGCGTACCCGTCTTCGAGATCCAAGTATTCTTCTGCTCGGTGCCACTCAAGGTAGTGTCAGTGATCTGCTTCGACACATCCTCGATGTGCTGTTCGTCGTTGGCCGCCTGACCAAAGGCCTCGCCCCCGGTAGTGGTGGACTGGTAATCCTTCAACATCGCCTTGACCTTCACCTGAAGCGCACGGGCGATCGCTGTGCGGCCGCGTCCTTGAGCCGTCGAACGGGCAAGCGCCACATTGCGGGTACCAGTCGCCGATCCGACGCCACAGATGAGACCATTGCCACCAGACGACTCGTTGAGCACCCAGTCCGGAGCGCCGTCGAGCTCATTCTGCATCGCGCTCGCGGGAGCCGCTGGCTCCTTCGAACCGCAAGATGTCACAAAGAAAGCCACGCCAAGGATGGCAACTACAAACATCAGTTTCTTCATCGTTCTCTCCTCATTGATATTGGTTGATAATGCCACCGTTGTCCCTTTTGAAACGAGCATCTTATAACGCAACGCTCTCTCCGAGTCAACTTTTTACCGCAAGTGGAAGAAAAGAGGAAAAAGCAGGACTTTTATTCAGAAATAATGAGCATGCCTTTGTTTTTTCTAAAAGAAAACTGTGGCCATACATTTTAGTCCAAGGCTGTCGGGGATCGTCCTTCCTTCAAAGACATTCATGAAGAAGAATAGCTGCGGTTGAACGATGCCGGCGATGAGGTAACCGCTCCCTGCCTCGATGCGCGTCTGAAAAAGACGATACTGCCACTTTGCCGATGAAGTGATTTGTTCGTCGAATTTCAGATGAAGCCGCACCAAGATATCCAATCCGACAATCGGAGTGCCGCGTATTTCGAAAAACGGCCATACCGGCAGGTACCAATCACCACCGAGGTGCTTTTCGACGAGTAGCATGCTTCCCGCAGAAAGGGCCAGTTTCCGATCGAAGAGCCATTGACGCAGTTGAAGAGTCATCGAGCGGCTGACATAGCGCACCGGTGCAATGGCATATTCATGATAGAACCAGCCGAACAGGTCGGTGCCGCTCGCGAAATTCCAGCGTCCCTTCAGAGATACGCCCAACCGGTTTTTGTTGGTGAGCGGATCAGCTTCCTCTCGCTTATAAAAAAGCGTATAGGAAAGGTGCATGTCTTTATCAAAGAACAACTCCTCTCCTCGAAAACCCCCGGCAAAGCGGAACAAATCGAAGGTGTCCTGAGCGTTGAGATCATCGGTATGCGAGAGGGAAACAAAGGGCTCGAAAAGCGGGAAAATGCGATACCGAACATCTCCCATGGCAAACAGGTTGGTGTCGCGTATGATGCCGGAACCGAGCGGTGGGTCTATGTCGAAGGATTGACCGTTGACCCCTATCGCGGCGGAGATGTGCATATTTTCAATAGGGGCCGCTTTCACATACAGTTCCTCTTGGAGGTAATACTGCCGATAACCTCCTGAAATGGCTGGTCCTTGGAAGATGACTTGAGCATACTCGTCGGAAGGTGACGAAAGAATGGCATATGACACGAGTCCTATTTTCACGCGCGGGAAGTCATACTGGAGAACAAGACGCGGGCGCCCACGGAGATAACTCGTCTCCTCTCCAGAGGATAGCGAACCTTTTTCAGGAAAACCTTGTAGGAAAAAGAAGTCGCCGCCGACAAAAAAACGTTCAAGCGGTTCGTAGGCTGCCCGTCCCCACACAGAGTAATATCCCGGCGTCGCCGGATCGGCGGCGGTTGACTCCCGAAACGACACATAACCGCCTAGCGTTATCTCGGTCGCCGCCGAAAGAACGACAAACCACAGCACACCGGCGAGCAACAAAACGACTCTCACTATGGCCTCCCGCTGATCGCTTGGTATGGGCACTCGCGAATACAAACACCGCATTGGACACATTTAAGCGGGTCAACCACCGGTTTATCATCGGGACCGTAGAAATGGATGGCATCGTAGGGACAGACCCTCTCACATACACGGCATGAGGAACCGGCACACCGATCATAGTTGATGGTAACTGAACTATCCTCTGCAGGATCCATGCCGCACGATAAAAGTAGCAGGTAGCACCCGAGGAGAGGAAGGACAACCCATTTCATGGTTTTACCTCTCTTTCAATGGGAGCCCCGAACGAACAAGCGCGAAGGCACTTGCCACAGAAAATGCACTTTTCCGGATCAATAACCGCCTTACCCCCCTGCAGAGAGATGGCTCTAACGGGACATACGGGAACACATTCACGACATCCGGTACAGCGTGTTATCGCAACATAGTAGACCTTTCGGGGAGTTTGCTCGTCAACTATTTCGTTTTTTTTTCAGCCGAAGAGGGCTTTGCGGACGGTCCGTGAATGGCCTTAACGGGACACTTTTGGGCGCATAAGCTGCAGTTTACGCACTTGTCGGGGTCTATCACCGCCTTACCCTCTTTCATGGCAATAGCCTTGGTCGGACAGGTCTGCACACAAAGGGCACAACCGATACAGGTCTTGGGGTCAACGGTGTGCTTGGGCTCCCTCGAAGCATAAAGAACACCAAGAAACATCGTTAAGATAGAAACCGTCAAGAAGATACGCGTCATGCCAGCGCTCCTTCGTCACCGCTTTTTATATATCGCCCCCCGTGGACAGTAACCCACACAGTCGCCACAGCCGGTACATTTTTCAGGGTCAATCACCGCCTTATATCCTACCATAGAAATAGCATTGACCGAACAGGCAGGTAAACACCGACGACACCCCGTGCATTTCATTGGATCAACGGCATAGACCGGATTTGAGGGCTGTTCCTGACAAACCGAGGTGTCCCACCCTGCGCAGTCGGTTCGGCACGGGGCATTGCCAGTATAGTTCGCCCCAAGAAGTTCAGCACATGCTGTTACACCGCCGTCACAGGTTTCACCGGATTCCAGCACCCCATTGCCGCACTGAGGAGCAAGCACCATGTCGTTATCGACAGGGGATTCGTCGCTCGGCAAAGATATATCGGTTCCCTCTTGCGCATCAACTATTTCTATCTCTTCTCCATCAAGCTGTTCATCCAAATCTGCCGATTCATCAGGATCAGATTGATCGAAGATAGAGCCATCATTCTGCTGTTCCACGGCGTCAACGGTGCTGCCCCCCAGCAGTTCATCCCGATCGAAGTTGTCGCCGCAGCCCATCACTATGAAAATGGCGAAAACCAAACATACCCGTATCGGCACAGCAACATTCCCTCTTTGTTGCCTTTTAGACGAAGGTAACCTCAAAAAAGTTCCGGAACTTGCTCCTAGCACACAGACAAAAGGAAATCAAGAGAACAATGCGAGAAAAAGGCGGCTATCTCTTGCCCACCTTCTTGACAAATGCTTTCTTTACGGGGGTTCTCTTTGTGACCGGTTTCTTGAGAAGATGCTTCTTGGCGATCGGTTTCTTCGAAAGAGGCTTCTTGGATACCGTCTTTTTCGTCGTCGGTTTTTTCGCGGTCGGCTTTTTAACCGGTGCCCTCTTTGAGGTGATCTTTGAGGAGAGCACCTTCTTCACGGCGCTTGCTTTCTTCGTGACACCACGCACCTCTTTCTTCACGGCACGGACAACCTTCTTTGCCTTTCGGGTCACCTCGGTCGTCTTTTTGGCGACCTTCGCCACTTCCTTTTTCGCCTCTTTCTTCACTTCCTTGACCATCTTTTTCGCCTTTTTCCCTACCTGGTCAGCATTCTTAAGCGCCTTCTCGACCACCGGCGCAACCTTCTTCTGGGCGGCGTCGCCGGCGCGCTTCACCGCGTCCTTGACTGTTTCCTGCAGAACCTTCATTCGGTCCTCCTTTATCACCGCTTGTGCCGCGGCGAGACGGGCGATCGGTACGCGGAACGGCGAGCAGGAAACATAGTCCATGCCGACTTTATGGCAGAACTCGACCGAGGTAGGTTCGCCACCGTGTTCGCCGCAAATGCCGACCTTGAGCTTCGGGCGCGTCCTGCGACCTCGCTCGATGCCGATGGCCACGAGTTCTCCGATCGCTTCTTGATCAAGGATCTGGAAGGGATCGGCAAGCAGTATCTTCTTTTCGAGGTAATCGGGAACGAACGCACCTATGTCGTCGCGCGAGAAGCCGAATCCCATCTGAGTGAGGTCATTGGTCCCATAAGAGAAGAACTCGGCCGTCTCGGCGATCTTGCCGGCAGCAAGTGCCGCACGTGGGATCTCGATCATCGTGCCATACAGATACTCGATCTTGCTTACCCCGTACTTGGCACAAACCTCGGCATAAACCTTGTCCACGATCGCCTTCTGGTGATCGAGTTCGCTCTTGGCACAGACGACCGGCACCATGATCTCGGGGAACACCTTCTTGCCTTCCTGCGTCAACTCGACCGCCGCCTCGAAGATGGCACGCACCTGCATTTCAGTGATCTCGGGATAAGTGATGCCGAGCCGTACGCCGCGATGTCCCATCATCGGGTTCGACTCATGCAATTCTTCAGCCCGCTTGTTGAGTTCTTCAAGAGTGATACCGAGGCTCGCGGCAAGTTTCTCGCGCTCATCTTGCCGCTTGGGAACGAACTCGTGAAGCGGCGGATCGAGCAGGCGGATGGTGACCGGCAGGCCATCCATCACCGCGAGGGTGGCTTTGATGTCCTTCTTTACATAGGGATATAGTTCTTCGAGCGCAGCACGGCGCTCCGCCTCGTTGCGTGAGATGATCATCTTGCGCAGACGGAAGAGCGGCTCTTCGGAGTTCTTGCCGTAGAACATGTGCTCGGTGCGGAACAGACCGATGCCTTCGGCACCGAAGGAGCGCGCTTTCGCGGCATCATCGGGAGTGTCGGCGTTGGTGCGTACCTTGAGCCGCCGGAAGGCGTCCACATATTTCATGAACTCCACAAAGCGGGGATTTTCGGTGGCATTTATCATTGCCAGTTTGCCTTCGTACACATAGCCTTTGGTGCCGTTGAGCGTGAGGTAATCTCCTTCGTGGAACTCACGACCGGCGACCCTCATGAGTTTGCGGTGAGCATCGACAGCGATGGTGCCGGCACCGACGATGCAACACTTGCCCCAGCCCCGAGCCACGAGCGCCGCATGGCTCGTCATGCCGCCGCGGGAGGTGAGGATGCCGACCGCGGCGCGCATTCCCTCGACATCCTCGGGGTTCGTCTCTTCGCGCACGAGGATGACCTTCTTCCCCTGTTTAGTCCATTCGACCGCGTCGCTGGCAGTGAACACGATCTGTCCCGTCGCGCCACCTGGGCCGGCGGGAAGCCCCTTTGCGAGTACCGTCGCTCCTTTCTCAGCCGCTGGGTCAACGATAGGGTGAAGCAGTTCGTCCAGTTGGGCGGGGCTTATGCGCATGACCGCTTCCGCCTTGGAGATCAATCCTTCGGCGACCATGTCCATCGCCATGTTGAGCGCCGCGGTTCCCGTGCGCTTGCCGACGCGGCACTGGAGCATCCAAAGGCGACCTTCCTGAATGGTGAATTCGATATCCTGCATGTCCTTATAGTGCTTTTCGAGCTTCACACGGATGGCATCGAGCTGACGATAGACCTCGGGCATCGCTGTTTCAAGCGACGGAAGGTGTCGATTGTGTTCGCTCTTCGTCGCCTCGTTGAGCGGGTTGGGCGTCCGGATGCCGGCCACGACATCCTCTCCCTGCGCGTTGGGAAGCCACTCGCCGTAGAAGTGGTTGTCGCCGGTCGCCGGGTTGCGCGAGAAAGCGACGCCGGTCGCCGAGGTGTCTCCCATGTTGCCGAACACCATCGCCTGCACATTGACCGCCGTTCCCCAGTCGTCGGGAATTCCCTCGATGCGGCGGTACGCGACGGCACGCTTGCCGTTCCACGAGGCGAACACCGCGCCTATACCGCCCCACAACTGTTCCCACGGATCGTCGGGGAACTCTTTACCGAGCACCTCGCGCACCTTCTCCTTGAAACGGTCACAGAGGCTGCGCAGTTCCTCTTCGGGGATATCGGCATCGGTCGCATAGCCCTTGTGGTGTTTGACCTCTTCGAGCATCTCGTCGAGTTGTTTGCGTATACCCTTGCCATCGGCAGGTTCGATGCCTGCGGCCTTTTCCATTACTACATCGGAGTACATCATGATGAGACGGCGATAAGCATCATAGACAAAACGAGGATTGTTCGTCTTCGCGATGAGCCCCGGTATCGTGACGGAACAGAGACCGACATTGAGCACCGTCTCCATCATACCCGGCATCGACTTGCGCGCACCGGAGCGCACCGAGACAAGGAGCGGATTGGTCGGCGAACCGAACTCCATCCCCATCGCCTTTTCAACCTTCTTGAGGTTATCGGCAACCTGCTTTTTGAGATCGGCGGGGTACTGACCGCCCATCTTGTAGTACACGGTGCACATCTCGGTCGAGATGGTGAAACCGGCCGGCACTGGTATCTTGAGGTTCGACATTTCGGC
The DNA here is from genome assembly GCA_964415795.1 of uncultured Spirochaetales bacterium. Lineage (GTDB taxonomy): Bacteria > UBP6 > UBA1177 > UBA1177 > JAKLFG01 > CALITV01. Next base: position 131,072 of record CAYQBN010000002.1, read on the forward strand.
AAGGTTCGCTCCCTTGCCGCCGAGGAGATTCTTCATCTCCGCATTGCCTTCGGCACCATCGGGCCCAAAGAAATAGACATACTTCGCCATCGGTTCCTCCGTCATATCAGGTTATCTAAGCATACACTCGTTCGCACATCGGGGAGACTATACCTATCCTCACGGGAAACTCAACAACCTCGCGCCGCTTTTTGTAACTTGTCGAAATCGAGTTTCTTTCCCAAGGAACTTCCCTGTAGCGTCGCCATGAACGCCTCCAGTGGAATGACGGCACTTCGTCCGAGGAGCATAGCGACCGCCACGAACACCGCACTGCGACCGCCAAGCGGACCACGAAAGTCGTGCTTGGCGACGGATGCCCCGGTCATGGGAGAATCGAGAGAGGCGTCGATATAGAGAACACCCTTCCTCATCTTTTCAACGAGTCCACGCACCTTGCCGAGACCGTCTCCCGAGGTGACGAGCACCGCATCGGGCTCACTGATGCCGGTGAAGTGTATCGGCTCCGATGAAAGAATGATCTCCGCCATCGAGAAGCCGACACCGACGGTGACCGGGTAGCTCCCCTTCTTCGTGGCATGGAGCCCGCAAGCCATTGCCGCTTGTGCCAGATATTCGGCCGCCGATTGTACTCCTTCGCCGGCGGAACCGGAAAGAATGACCGTGTAGCGCCCTTTCAGGGGCGAAGAATAGCGTGCCGGAATCGGCTTTTCGCCATCCAGCAAACTGGGCCGCCCTTCGTGTCGTTCCGCGCGGAATGGCGGACGCGGCTCGGCCGCCTGCCACCGTCCTATCTCGATGCCCGCCTCTTTGGCAATATCATCAAGTTTTCGGTTCGGGTTGAATTTCACGCCGTAACTGGGGCATAGTTCCACCGCCTCGACGAATGAGAATCCTTCGACTTGGAGAGCATCGGCGAGTTCCACCGAGAAGTCGCCGAGTGCAATGAGTCGCCGCACCGACGGCGCCCCTGTCGCATGAAGCACCCGACACAGATCGTAGCCCGCCTGCGGTTTTCCTGCCGGCATGATCGGCGTCTTGAACCCGCGCGGGGTGAGACCCGATGGTTGGCCGCCGGTCATTCCATAGAGCATGTTGTTATGCACGATGACGGTGAGCGGAATGTTGCGTTGCGCCGCCTCCATGAGATGTTGCAAACCTATCGTCGCGCCTCCGTCACCAAGGAGGGCAACGACCTTCTTCTTGGGGTTATCGAGCGCCATGGCAATGCCGGCGGCGAGCGCCACCGAACGACCATGAAGACCATGGACGGTGTGGGTCGTGAACTGTTTGTCTATGATGCCGATACAGCCGATATCGGTAACCACGATGACATCGAGGGGGGAAAGGTCCGGCAACGAGGAGAGCGTCTTTTCGAGGTTCTGGGAGACGATATGATGTCCGCATCCCTTACAGAAGGGAAGGTTCTCGATGGAAAGAAATCGTCCGCTCATGACCGCACCTCCGCCGCTATCTCTTCGGGTGTGATAAGCCGCCCGATCGCGTTGACACCACGCACCCCGCCGTGTCCCGCCTTCCCGAACAGGATCTCGCGATACTGTCCTTGCAGGTTCTCCTCAGCGATGACGACTTTCCGGTATCTCCCGGCTATCTCGAGGTACTTCGGCGGCACGGGGAACAGCGTCTTAGGGATGAAGAGCGATACTTTTCTCCCCTCGGCGCGAAGCATCCTAACGGCATCACGCGCTGCCGCTGCGGTGACATCGTAGGCGACGACGACCGTGTCGGCCTCGACCTCGTCCCACTCATAGAAGGTGTATCCCGCAAGGTTGTTCATCACCTTCTCGGCAAGGCGACGACTGTTTGCCATCGCCTCAGGGGTCGTATGCTGGAGATTACCCTTTTGATCGTGCGTCGAGGCAGTGAGACGGACTTGAAATCGATCATTTCCCACTGGTAACAGCGGGGGCACACCATCGGACTCAGGAGCGTATGGTTGATAGGGCCCCGCCCCTCTGTAGAAACGGCGCTTCACTTTCTCTATCGGCGGCAGCTCGGCTGTATCAACATCCTGCACCGTCATGACTGTCTCCTTCGAGGCAAGCAATATTACCGGGCACCGGAGCTGATCAGCCACATGGAGCGCCTTTGCCGACAGTTCCCACGCATCACGAGGACTCGATATGCAGAGGGTTGGAAGCGGATAGCCACCCGAATTGATGCCATTGAGAAGTAACAGATCGCCGGTCGCGCCGCCCGTGGCAGTACCGGTCGCCGGGCCAAGCCGCTGGGCGAGCACGATCACCATCGGCAGTTCCATCATGGTCGCCATGCCGATCGACTCGACCATAAGGGCAAGTCCCGGATAACTTGTCGCGGTCACCGGAAGTTTCCCCGCCGCCGCAAAACCGGCCATCCACTGAAGCGTCGTGATCTCGTCAGGAGCGGGAAGGACTATCGGTATCCGTTGAGAAGCATACAGATACAAGAGGTTCGCCGGCGTAATGGGATAGCCAATGAAAACATCGGCACCAGCCTGTGCGAGCGCCTCGATGATGAGGCGCGAATTGTCGATGAAACGGCGTTCGCTGTTCATTTCTTCACCTCTTTAACCACTGCGGAAGCCGCATGGCGGCCACCCAGCGCAAGTACCACAATACCCCCAAGGGCAATGAGCATGCCGATCGTCTTTTGAGCCGGTGGCCAATGCCCGAAAAAGAGCCAGTCCAGGAAGGTAACGAGCAGGGCGTTCGAGCCAGTAATTGCGGTCGCCGGACCACCGGGCCCCTTAGTAACCGCCGTTTTGATGCCGAACATTCCGATTGCCAAGAAAAAACCAGCAATGAGCGCGGCGGAGATCATCCCTACCGATTCAAGTCCTGCCAGTCCCCGCCCCATGGCAAAGGTAATGAAGATTCCAATGAGCCCGACGCCTCCCGAAGAAAGCCAGAGAATGGCGGTCGCCGAAAGCGAGTTGGTACCGTGGTGACCGGCATATTTGAGCAGATAATTGGTGATGCCAAACAGAAGCATGGTGAGCAGACCATAGAAGAGACCCTTAAAAGAGGCGTTTACCCCGCTGGCAAGACCAATGGTGACCAGCCCTGCCACGATGATGAAAAATCCGATCAACTGCTGGGTCGAGAGTTTTTCCTTGAGTAACAGGTAGGCAAGAAGCGCGACAAGCATCGAGTTCGTTGCGGTGATCGCTACGATAGGACCGCGCGCCGTCGGTTCACTCGCGAGACCGAGTTTCAGGGTAAGCATGCCTGCCGAGAGCGTAATACCAGCGACGATAGAAACCCACACGAACTTCTTTGCAGGGATACCCTGATAGCCCCGGCCGGTTGCCCGAAACAATACTGCGGCAATGCCGCCGGCGACACCCATGGCAAACCACACAAGAATGGGAGCCGAGATGCTCGCGTCCACATTTCCGCCGCTCCAGTGTGCGATACATCCCAGCAAGAAGTTGGTGATCCCAAAACCAAAAAACCCGAGCAACGCATACCACATCCACGCAGGGAACAACATTCTTTCCTCCTTATATCACTGCCTGTCTTTATCCCGCGATGGCCCGCGCGATGAGGAGCGAGTTGAGCCGGTTCTGCGCGTCGTCCGAGCGCGAGTTGAGCACCGCCGGAACCGTGGCGCCGAGAACGAGCCCGCCCCATGTCGCGTTCCCATGGAACTTGTACGATTTACCGAGCGAGTTTGCCGTTTCGAGGTTCGGCGCAACGATGAGGTCGGGATCGCCGCACACGAGCGAGTTCTTTATCCCCTTCACCGCCGCCGCTTCGGCGCTGATAAGCGCGTCGTAGCCGAACGGACCTTCGATGGTGAATCCTTTTATCTGTCCGCGCTGAGCCATCACGACGAGGAGCGCCGCATCAACGGTCGCCGGCTGTTTCGGACTTACGGTCTCGACCGCCGCAAGGAGTCCGACCTTCGGATTCGTTATGCCGAGCGCCCTCCAGAGCGGCCGCGTGTTCTCGATGATAGCCTTTTTGTCTTCGAGACTCGGCGCCACGATGATGGCATTGTCACTGATACCAAGAAGTTTGTGATACGACGACATTTCGAAAAGGCTGATGTTCGAGAGGACCGAAGAGGCCTTGATGCCCTGCTCTTTGTCGAGTATCGCCTTAAGATAGAGTTCCGACTTGAGGGAACCCTTCACGAGGATCTTCGCTCCCCGCTCGCGTACCGCCTGAACGGCAAGCCGTCCCGCCTCGGCGTCATCTTTCGCCGCGATGATCTCGTACTTCTTGAGATCGTCTCCCGCCTCCCCGATACACCGCTTGATCGCCTCGGGGTCACCCGTAACGAAGCAGGTTCCGATGCACCCAAGGTCGTGTCCGAGTTTCAGGCTCCCGATCACCTCCGGATCAGCCGCAGCGGCTACGGAAACGGGAACCTGAGAAAGGCTTCCCGCCATCTTTTTAAGCTCTGCATAGTTCTTTATCGCCATTATGTCCCCCGTTCTTACTTTTTCTCCTGTTCTCTTGCCTTCCGCCATTCATAGAGAGGATCTATCTTCTCCGGCGGAATGATGCATATCGGCCACCGCATGGCCGGTTCTTCACCTCGTAGGACACGCCACACGCTCTCGGCGATCGCCTCGTTCTCGTTCTCGCCGGGGAAAAGATACACCTTTCCGAGCCGGCTGCACTTGCGCACGATCTCACCGCTCAGATACTTTTCGTTGGCCACTCCCCCGGTCACGATAATGCCGTCTATATCAAAATCGAGCACCGAGGCCATCGCGCCAATCTCTTTGCATATTTGATAGATCATCGCGTCGTAGATGAACTTGGCGAAGGTATCACCGGCGTTGATGCGGCGCACCACCTCTTTGATGTCTTTCGTTCCCAAGTAGGCATAGAGTCCGCCGGCACCGTAGAGTTTCTTGTGCAGTTCCTGTTTGGTATACTTCCCCGAAAAACAGGCCTCGAGGAGCGGGATCGGGGGCACGCCGCCAGCCCGTTCCGGAGTGAACGGAGCGCCTTCCATCCGGTTATCGCTATCCACGATGCGACCATTAACAACCGGCGCGATCGAGTAGCCGCCCCCCAAGTGACAAGCCACCACCCGCATATCTTCGAACCGTTTCCCTAACTGGGCTGCCAGTTTTCGAGTTGTCGCCCTGATGTTGAGCGCATGGACGAACGAGAACCGTGGAAAGTCGGGCGCCCCGGATATCCGTGCTATTGGGGCCATTTCGTCCACGCCGACCGGATCAACCGCGTACACCGGACAATGGTAATCTTTCTTCAGACGATGAATGAGCGGCGCCGCGAGGTTCGAAGCATGTTGATAGACCGGCGTTTTATGACTAAAGTAAGCTAATTCGTCGTTTATCTCGATAACGCCGCTTGGTACCGGCGGCAACATTCCCCCGATTGCCCCCATCGCGCGACATTGTCGAGTAGGCAGATGTTTTTCCAGAAACTGACGGACCAACCCCTCGCGGTAATCCAACTGATCGCCTATCGTCGGAAACTGGTGAACGAGGTCATCCGGGTGACGAATGCATTCGCTTACCATCTCGGTCACCCGGTCCTCCTCGCCGCGGTATATCGAACACTTCGTAGAGGTGGACCCTGTGTTGATGACGACAATGCGTTCTTCCGCCATGTGTTGTTCTCCTCGGTCACTCGATGAAAGATCGGACACCATGCCGCACACCGGCGCAAACCTAACACAAACGCTGGAGCGAGTCAATAAAGGAAGCGGGGACCGAAGTCCCCGCTTTAATGAACAGATACCGATGGTTACACCTAGAACACCACCGAACAGCCGCAGCCGCTGTCCTTCTTCTTGGTGGTGTCGGCGTCGGGCACAACGGTGGTATCGGTTATCTCGTCCTCGTCGCCGATGACTATCTCATCACCACTCGGTTCTTCATCGGTGACAATGACATCGTCATCAGTGGTCGGGGTGTAGTTGGCACCGGTCAGCGTGATGCCGTTCACCTGCGCGCCGCCATAACCATAGTTCACGAACGCGATGTAATACTTGGCACCCGGCTCAACATCGGTTATGTACCAGAGACCCTGCGAACCTTGCGGTTCCACATGCTGGTCATAGGTGACCGTCACAAGGATGGACTCGGCGGACTCGCTTTCGACCGCGTAGATGACCGGCTCCGCCTTGCGGACATAGAGGTGCAGGTCGGGGGTGCCGCCGCCACCGAAGGGGTTCGAGGCACTGCTCGACGACTGGATGCCTGCCGTCACTTTGAGCGCATTGTAACCGAATTCAGCCGGTATTTCATACACCATCTGGACATACGCCGGCATGATGGAAACCTGTTCTTCGCCCTCGGTCACCATGATCGCCGTACCGCCACTGAACATGCCGCCCATGCTGCTGCCGCTCGGATCGACCGCCGCGTCGACGAAGAGGCGCTTGACGCCATCTTGGGCGTTGCGCGCTCGGATCTCGGCAAAGTAGTTGAAGTCGGTGAGGATCTTCTCCACATCGCTCTTGTGGGCGCTGTAAGCCGAGTCGTTCTCGACCTCCGAAAGGAGCGTCTCGGCCCATTCCTTGTGGGTCGCTGCCGCATTGTCGAGCGCGTAGAGCGTCTTGAGGATGAGCGTCGTGAGCGCATCCTTCTGCGCTTGAATGGTCGTGCCGCCGATGTTCTTCTCCTGCGTGAGTTTCCAGAGCGCCCAGTTCGCGGCAAGGTGAGGCTGACCATCCCAGTGAACCTCGCCTTCCCAGTCCTCGACCACCTTGTATTCGTGCTCGGCATAGCGCATGCACCAATAGGACTTACCACCGACCTCGTATTTATCCATCTCGACGATACCACCCTGCGAGTTCGCCCACTTCACGATGCCATCGGAGGCATATTCGCCGGTGCAGGGGTCATCGGAAATGATGAAGGCAAAGGTATCGCCGAAGCCTTCGTGAAGAGCGCCCGGCTCGCCATTCATGCCATAATCGTCGAGAAATCCGCCGGAATCGAGGCCGGTCGTGTAAACCGTCGCATGGCCGAACTCGTGATAGACCACATCGCCGTCGAGACCGAAATCGGCGAAGGTCCCCTGACCGAAGACGAGCAAGTCGCCCGTGATGCCGATGTTCTGGAACAGAAGCGTGAGCATGGGATTGTCGGGGCTGAAGAACGCGTTGTCCATCGGCGCCAAATCATTGCTCCCCGACATGATCGCCATGATGTCGCTCGTGTCGGGCATCAGGAAGTTGCCGATGACATTGAGCGGCGCAGTCGCCGTATTATTGAGAAGGTGCTCGAAATCGGTGCCCAGCGAACGAAGATAGTTGTATATCTTCGAGGCATGGTAGTACATCGCGATCTCGGCACACCGGTCGACCTCATCCGGTCCCGTCTTCTCGGCATCATACTCCATGCCGCCTTCGCAGTCCTCATAGATGAAACTGCCGTTTGCCTTTTTGTTGGCAAGCTGCGTCGGCGAGCACAGGTGCGGCGTCGCATTGTAGCCGCCGAGCGAGATGGGGAATTTTTCACCCTTGTCAGGACAGTTCCATCCCTTTATCCGGCGGATGCCATCCTCGTCCTTCGTTCCGGTAAGGAAGCCTTGCGCATTGGCCGCGAGATCGGGATCATCAACCGCTGAGACATCAGGAAGGGTTACCTCCACGAGATTTGGCGTTGTGATCGGGTTCTTCTCATAGACTTTCGCAGTGTCCAGCGCAACGATCGGCTCATCGGAAAGAAGCGTGTCGGCGTCATCGAACATCACCTTGTTATGGACAAAGATCAGTTTGCCGCTCTTCGCATGGACATAGTAGACGCGGTTGTCGGCCATGTGGAACGGGATGAGACGCACCTTGTAGGCCGGCACATAGAGACCACCGACCCGCACGATGACCTTTTCGACCATGTTCGGCACAACGCCAGCGGGCATCTTCGGAAAATGGCGCTTCATGGCAACCTTGACCGCCGCCTCGGGAGCGATCACCTTGGAGAGGTCGAGGTCTATCTTGCCGACCCCGTTGGTGACGCGGTAGGCCTTACCGTCCTTGATGGAAACGGTGGTATAGAGACCCTCCACGGTCCACCCCTTGTACTGGTGACCGTACTTGAAGATGCTCGTGCCACCGCTTTTGAATGAACGGAAGGGGACAAGCGTGAGGTCCTTTCCGAGGCCGAATGCCGGGAAGAACTCCTTCACGATGAACTTTTCGACCGCCTTCGGCTCTGCCTTGAGCGGCGCGTTGAGGCCCGTAATCATGACTGGGACATCCTTGGTGAACTTGACCTCGGCCCGCTTGAACGGAGACGCCGCCAAGAGGATCGAGCAGGACAAAACGATGACGAACAACACGGTTGTACGCATGCTACCCTCCATAGAAAAGGTTCTCGGCTACCATACCCAACGAAGGAGTCTATAACGGCACCAAAACGGATGTCAACAACTATTTTTCGCTCTTCTTGGCTTGACTTGTCATTCTCGGAGCGTATCGTTCACAAGGAGACGCGCGAAGTATCTGACGAAACGGAGGAGACGATGACAGAAACCAGCTGGAAGAACAAGGTTCAAGAGGTACTCGACAAGGTGCGCCCCACGCTTCAGCGCGATGGTGGCGATGTGGAACTTCTCGAGGTGACCGACGATGGCATCGTCAAAGTGGCGCTCCGCGGCCACTGTCACGGGTGTCCCATGTCGCAGATGACGCTCAAGATGGGTATAGAGTACGAACTCAAGAAGTCGATCCCCGAAGTAAAGAAAGTCGTAAGCATCTGAATACCTTATGACTGTTGACATCGCTGGCCGCATCGCGGCGCTCAAAAACGGGAAACACGCGTTCATTCTCGCTCACACCTACACGCGGCCCGAGGTACAAGACGCCGCCGATGTCGTCGGCGATTCGTTCGAACTCGCGCGTCGTGCCGCCGAGACGAAAGCCACCGTCATCGTGCTCGCCGGCGTTCGCTTCATGGGAGAAACGGCGGCGATCCTCGCTCCCGACAAAACGGTGCTCCTCCCGGTGGCCGATGCCGGTTGTCCACTCGCCGCAATGGTCACACCGGAGGATATCCGTCGGCTGAGAAAAGAACACCCTGCCGCTGCCGTGGTCTGCTATGTCAACTCGCCGGTCGAGGTAAAGGCGCTGTCAGATGTCTGCGTAACCAGTTCATCGGCGGTTCGCATCGTGCGAAACCTCACGGAAAAAGAGATCGTATTCGTCCCCGACCAGAATCTCGGCTCATGGGTTGCCGAGCAGATACCCGATAAGCGGTTCATATTCCATCGTGGATTTTGTCCGGTCCACCAGCAGGTGACGCCGGAAGATGTGCGTGAAACGAAGAGACACCATCCCGGCGCGGTGGTGCTCATGCACCCCGAATGTTCTCCCGAGACCCGTCGCGAGGCCGATTTCATCCTCTCGACCGGCGGCATGGTATCACTCGTAAAAGAAAAAAAGCACCGGCGCTATATCGTGGTCACCGAACAGGGCATCGTCCACACGCTCCGGAAACACGATCCCGACGCCGAATTCTTCGAACTCACCAGTCCAACGCCCTACTGCCAGAACATGAAGAAGATAACGCTCGAGACCGTTCTTCGGTCGCTCGAAGATGAAGAATCGATCGTTGCCGTTCCTGAGGAAATCGCCAGCAACGCGCGTCACGCTCTCGAACGAATGCTTGAACTTAACAGGTAAGTCATGAACGAACTTCGCATCGGCCCGTTCACTTTTGTCTCGCGGCTTTTTCTCGGAACTGGCAAGTACCGATCCCACGAAGTAATGATCGCAGCGGTAAAAGCATCTGGTACGCAGGTGGTGACCGCATCGCTCCGCCGGATGGACCTGCGAGGAACGACCGAATCACTGTTGAAACCGCTCCTCGCTTGCCCTGGCATCACGATACTCCCCAACACCGCCGGCGCACGCACTGCAGAGGAAGCAATCTACTACGCCGAGATGGCCGCCGAGGCGGGACTGCCGCGGTGGGTGAAACTCGAACTCACACCTGAACCGCGCTACCTCCTCCCCGACCCCATCGAAACGCTCAAGGCGACCGAAGCGCTCGTGAAGAAGGGCTTTACCGTCCTTCCCTACATCAACGCCGACCCGATGCTCGCGCTCCGACTACAGGATGTCGGCGCCGCAACGGTGATGCCGCTTGCCGCGCCGATAGGGACCAACAAGGGACTCCTCATGCGCGAGATGATACACATCATCGTCGAACAGGCACGGGTACCGGTCGTCGTTGACGCCGGTCTCGGCGCCCCATCGGACGCCGCCGCCGCGATAGAACTCGGTGCCGATGCGGTGCTCGTGAATACCGCGATAGCGACCGCCAAAGCCCCTGCCGCAATGGGACACGCGTTCAAAATGGCGGTCGAAGCGGCGCTTCTCGCCCGCGAGGCAGGTATCCCCAAGAAACACGAGACCGCTCAAGCCTCAAGCCCCGAACTCGATTTTTTGAAAAAACAGTGATCAGTCCGCCGAATTCTGATCGGCCGGTTTTTCGTGGGTTACTTCTTTTTCCTTGCGGCGCATCTCGTAGTACTGCTCTTTGGGAATCAGATCTCCGGGCAGCTTCTTGTCGATGAAGAGAACCCCGTCGAGGTGGTCAAGTTCGTGCTGGAATATCACGGCAGTGAAGCCCTCGATGCGTTCGGAGACCGTTTTCCTCTCCTTGGTGTCGCGGGTCACCGTCACCCATGTCGAGCGTTCGACCTGTCCGAAGCCAGCCGGCACCGAAAGACACCCTTCCCAACCGACCGCCTTTGAGGGCCCGAACTCGGTGATGCGCGGGTTGATGTAGAACTCGAACGGCTTATCGGGCTTGTCCATCCGCTGGACCCACACCACGCGACGGCTGATGCCGACCTGCGGTGCGGCGATGCCGACACCGGGCGCTTTTTTTACCGTCTCGAGCATCCGCGACGCAAGGTGATCGAGGAGCGGGTCAGCCGGGTCTACGGGAATCGCTTTCTCACGGAGGAAACTATCGCCCGCCGGGGTGTCGTTCTCCACGATCGTCATGACCTCGTTCGGCGCACCGCTCGTGATAAGGTATCGTTCGTAGCGATCGAACTGACCGGCCGCCTCTTTCTTTTCTTCCGTGACGACCGTCGGCGAAGAGACAGTGGCACAGGAAAGAACAAAGAAACATGCCGCGACGATTGGTGCTGTGATCCTCATATCCTCCTCCGGGAGCGATCAGAGCGTTTCGATCTTCTTCTCATCGTTCTTGAGCGCCTTGAGGAGCGCGCTCTCGGCGCGACCGATGAACATCTCTCCCGATTCTCCGGGAACGAACTGAGTGACGCCGACGGCAAGCGAGAGCGGCTCGGGACCGAAGTGGAAGGCAATCACCTCGTCGCGTATCTTCGTGGCAAGGCGCACAGCCCGAGGTAAATCGGTCTCGGGAAGCAGTATGCCGAAATGGTCCGCATCGAAGCGGGCTATGACATCGGTACGGCGCAAAGTACGCCCAATGAGTTCGACGAGTATCGTCAACACCTTTTCATGTTTTTCGCGTCCATGCTCCAAGAGCCGGTCGCGGTCTTCGATGGTGAACATGAGAAACGCGCTTGGCCGCTCGTAGCGATCGGCGAGCATGAGATGCTGCTGAAGGATGTACTCGAATGCCGGCTTGGTAAGCGCACCGCTCGGGTCGTGCGTGGCAAGGGTAAGCAACCGGTGACGGAGGTAGAGCCTCCCCAAAACAAGGCCGAAGATAAGCAAAATGATGAGCGAGATGAGATTGGGCAGGAAAAAGTAGAAAAGTTTCACGCGGCGCTCCGCATCGTCGCGCACGAGAGCGATCGCCTTGACGGTGGCTTCCCAGAGCCGTTCGCTCCAGACCAGTATCTGATCACGCAGTTCCGGAGATCCGCTCCTTCGGTAGAGGACGAGGAGGTCCTTCAGGTTCGTCCAGTCCTTACGCACATCCGAGAGGAGTGCTTCGACATCGGCATCACCTGCCTTCTGCGCATGCTCGACGAGGAGAGCAAGCGACTTGTCTATCTCACCCATGAGAAGATCGGAATCCTTGCCGCCCAACTCGACCTTGACCGACCGTTGGATGCCGCCGAGCACCGCATCGAGCAGGCCGATGACCGACGCATCGTCTCTGAGCAGGCTGATGCGAGAGAAGAGCAGAAGGTTTCCTGCAATGAGAAGAACCATAAGGCCAAAACCGGCGATGTAAATCGCCTTATGGCGTGCTTTCATGAGCGTCCCCTCAAACGAAAAATCACAAAAACAGCATAAGTGCTTTTTTTCTCGTGTCAAATCACGAGAGCACAGCCACAGCCATTCGAAGAAGAGGAAGCAGAGACACCCTCGTCAGGTGAGAATCCATCGGGCGTCTCGTTCTCGTCAACAAAAAGCGGAGAATCGTGGATTTCATCCTCTCCCTCCGGCTGGACCATGTGATCGGGCAAGGTTTCGTCGGAGACCTCATCGCTCCCGGCATCTCCATCGCCGATCGCCTCCTTATCAGAGTCCGTCCCCTCCTCGTCAACTCCTTCATCGGGCATCTCTTCGCCGTCCCATGCGACCTCGAGACGGTAGGCGCCGCCTTTCCGGACGCCAGCCGCATCCACATACGAGTCCACGACGAGATAGTAGGTCCCCGGCTCGAGCGTTTCTTCCAACGAAACATGGGCACGGTTGATACAATCATCCGGATCTGGACTCCGCAGAAGATGCACATCGAGATCCTCGCGGGCGGCCGGATCGCTTCCCTCCCCCTTCGTGAGCGAGGCTGTCAAGGTGCCGCCGCTCTTTACCGTAAAGCGATAGACGATCTCGGGCCCCTCTTCGTTGATCACAGCGCTGTTCTCATAGTGGTCGCACGTATAGGCATCGAAGGCATCGGACCGATAGAAGTAGGTGTTCCCATCGTGGACAAAAGGAAACTGGTCGATCACGACAGGATCCTCGGGAGAACCGGGACCCGCCGCCGTCAGCCCGACGGCGATCTCCCGCCAGAACTCATCGCCGGCACCGTCGTAGGTAAGTGCCCACATCCCAGTCCCACCAGCTGGTTGCTCGGCGACGAACGCCATCTTCTTCGCAAAGGTTTCCGGCGTGTCGAACCAGAGTTGATGCCAGCCACCATCCTGATAGGCACGGTACACCGTTTCCGATGCGGGATCGTAGGTGGCATCGCTCATGGCGATATTCTGGAAAGTGACCGAGGTCGCATTCGCTGTTTGGGTGCCGGGCACCGCCGCCGAGGTCGTCGGCCAGTCATAGCCGTAGTACGGATAGCCCACGATAAGATGCTCAAGCCCGCTGTTGCCGAGCTTTGCGGCGTAGTCGTTGAACGAACGCGTCACACAGATGCCCCCTTCGGGCCAGGGATCGTGGGAAACGAGCGGACTCACCGGCCCGGGATCGCCTCCTTTCCAGTGGTAGTCGTAGGCCATGATGAAGAAGAGGTCCATGCCGGTCATCTCGCCGATCGCAAAGGTATCCTGCCAGTCAACGGCCCATAACGCCGCCGAGACCTCGAGGCTCGGCGATCGATCGTGAAAATAAGCGGCAAGATCGCGGAAAAAGGCAGCGATCGCGGCGCTGTCGGAACCACTCGATATCTCGAAGTCTATATTGAGGCCGTCGGCTCCCGCGCTCGTCACCTTATCGTAGGTCGCCGCAAAGAAGGTTCCCTTTTGCCCTTCGCTTCCCACAAGAGCAAGCACGGTCGCCTTGTCGAACCCAGTCACGACGAGATGCACCTTGACCCCGTAGGCGTGCGCTTCGGCGATCGGTGCGGCGCTCGGCCAGTCGTGACAGTTCCCCAGAACACCATTCGTCCCGAGCTCGCAGGAGAAGTAGGCGATGTCGGTGAGGAGCGGATAGCGCAGATGGGTCGTATCGTTTGCCCAGTAAGGTAGATAGCCGAAGACCCGCTTCTCGACGATCGGTTCTCCCTTTTCGGCGAAGCGGAACGTCGGCACCGGCGCATAGGCGCGAAGCGGCATGGCCTCTCGATACCGCATCAGTTCGCGGGCATGGATCCCGGGTATTTCCTGCGCCGCAGTGCCAAAAGCCACAAAAAAGACGATCACGAACACGAGCCTCACCATAAACCTCTCCTCTTTTGGAAACCTTCCTTCGCTTTGCGCAGAGTATAACGAATCCCACCGGTCGTCAACGAGTCGAGCAGTTGGTACCAGCGATAACGAAAACGGTAGAATCTGCCGAGCATGGTGTGCGCCGGCGCGAACCGGTATTTCCGATCGAGATATTCCTCTTCGACACGATGCCGTTCGTCCACGGTAGCAGCGGGCGTTTTTTGCGACTCATGAATGCGGAACGCCCCGAGAAACCGGCCGGTACGATAAAAGCGCTCCGTCCCCTCGTTGAGAAGCAAAGCAAGAATAAGATCGTCATCCATAAGCCGGTGGAGGTTATCGTCGAACATACCGAACCGCTCGTGCGCCGCACGCCGCCAGAAGAGCGCCTGATTGTAGGCATCGAGGTTCTCATAGGAGAAATGGGGACGCCGCGCTTTGAGCGCATAGTGTTTTGCGATCTCTCTCCCTTTTTCATCTATAGTGATCCAGTTACCATACACCACGGTGATGTGGGGGTTCGCCTCAAAGATACGCGCCGCCTCGGCGAAAGCGCCCGGGAGATAGAGATCATCGGCGTTCATCCAACCGAAGATGTCGCCCGTCGCCTGCGCGAACCCTTTGTTGAGGGCGTCCGATTGGCCGCCGTCGCGCTCCGAGATGAAACGCGCGACGAGCGGGCCGAAGCTCTTGACCACCTGCGCCGTGTCGTCGGTGGAGCCGCCGTCGCGGACGATGACCTCGACCGCGGGGTACTCCTGCGCCGCAATGGAACGGAGCGTCTCGCCGATGAAGCGGCCCTGATTCAGCGAGGGGATCACAATGGAGAACCGGAGCACTTCTTTTTCCTCAGAAGAGAATGCCGTAAGAATAATAGCGCAGGAGATTCAAAAAAGCACTAAAACAGTAGTGCACACCCGCAGCCGTCATCCTTGGGTTTCGGCGCGATGTCGGTATCCGTGAGAAGAGAATCGTGAGTCGTGAGAGGTGAGTCGAGGTCGGGGACATCGTCGGTCGGGTCGTCCGCCGTTTCGTCAGGTTGTATGGTGTCGGTGTCGGGAAGTGGGTCCTCCTCATCGTTCTCGATGCCTACCGGATCCTCTCCTGCGGTCGAATAGGCGGCTAGGTGGAAGGTCGTCTTATCTCCGGCGCGTGTGAAGTCACCGCCGACATAGAGCGTATCGTTTTTCCCTGCCGCCAGCATGGTGACCGGAGCGTCGGTTCCGCTCCCCAGCGAATGCCACGCCGTGCCGTCCCAGCGGGCGATGTGGCGTGCCGCTACGCCTCCCGCCTCGGTGAAGGCGCCCGCCGCGTAGAGTCGCCCGGCACTGTCGATGACGATCCGGTGAACCTCGCCGTTCATGCCGCTTCCGAGAAGGTGCCACGCCGTGCCGTCCCAGCGGGCGATATGGGACGCCGGTTTACCGCCCGCTTCGGTGAAAAAACCGCCCGCATAGAGCGTGCCGGTCGGTCCGACCGCAAGGGTGTTGACCGGGCCGTCGGTCCCCTCGCCGAGCGGATGCCATGTCGTCCCATCCCAGCGCGCCACATGAGCCGCGGCCACGCCTCCCGCTTCGGTGAACAGTCCGCCTGCGTAGATGCTTCCCGCACTCGTCGCCGCCACCGCCCGCACCGGGCCGTCGGTTCCTGCGCCGAGTCCGAGGAACTGTTCATCGTTCCACTGCGCGATGTTGTTGGCCGCCGCGCCGAACTGCCCGAACTGGCCTGCCACATACAGCGCACCAGCGCTGTCGAGAGCATAGGCCGCCGCCACGCCGCCCATCGGCGTTCCGTGCCCGGGGTAGGTGTCGTCCCCGAGCAGGTCCCAATCGGTACCATTCCAACGACCGATACGGGAGGAAACGAAATATCCTCGCGAAAAATCTCCCCAGCCGTTGACCAGCAGACGATCCTGCGCATCGAAAACGAAGGGAGCGAAGGCATTGAAATATATTCCCGGGAAACGGGCCACGATCCTCCCTTCGCTGACGATCAGAAAGGCATCGGTGTAAAGATTCCTCTCCAGATACAGAGTCCCCTCCGAATCGGTCGCAAGGCCGGCAAGCCCCTCCTTAAATCCTTTTTCCGCAAGCCGCCAGACTCCGCTGCCATCCCAGAAGGCGATCTCGCCGGGGAACTTCCCGCCCACATACCACGCGCCGTTCTTTGCTGGGACCAGATATTCTATCGTGCCGGGTCCCTGCGGGGTCTCCCGGTAACAGCCCCCGCCTGCCGCACAACGGAAGATCGCATCCCCCGAGAATCCGATCAGGCCGCCTTCGCCGTCGAGGAAACTTCCCTTCAGACTTCCGTGACCGTCGGTGAGAAAAGCCCGGCTCCATGCGACACCCGATTCCCACCGCAACAGTTCGCTGGCAGGGGATCCGTCCCTCAGTTGGATGTCGCGAGCGCCGTACAGCCGGCCGTCATCGTCCACGAACAGGTAATAGAAACTGTTCTCCCAAGAATCCGTTCCTTCATATGCATACAGCAATTCCCAGTCCGTGCTCACGCGCCGCCAGACGCCGTTGACGCCATCAAAGCCACTATGATGAAAGTACACGGTTCCCGCTGCATCGACCACCAGTTCGATCACGTAGGGCTCGAACGGCCGCTCTCCGCCGAGATCCTCCCATACGACGCCGTCCCAGCGGGCGATGCGATTGACCGGGGATCCCGCTATCTCCTGAAAGTTCCCGGCGACATACAGATGACCCGCCCCGTCGATCGCCATGGACTGCACATCGATGTTCGCAAGCAAGACCCACTCGACACCCGCCCAAAGGAAGATGCCGCTGTTCCCCGCGGTATCGGTCGCATAGGCGAAAACCCGGCCATCCGCGGTCGCCGCCATGTCGTAAACGATGTCGATCTGATCGCCGAGCGGTTCCCAGAAGCCAGTGGGGATATGCACTCGGGCGACACTACCCGAAGGTATCGGTCCGGAGAAGAAAAAATCGCCGGCAAGATAGAGGTGCTCCCCGGCACCGATCATCATCCTGACCGGTCCGGCGCTTCCGGCCGGTTCCGGATTCATCGTACTCCACCGCTCATCGCCGGGCGCGGCGTAAGCGAATCCGGCATAAGAGAGGAACATAAAGCCGATCAGCACAAAAAGCATGTTTCGCATGCCACACCCCCGGTTCAATGAAAGATATTCTGCTGAACCCAATCACAAATCTGGATGATTGTCAAATGGAAATGAGGCGCTAGAACACCACCGAACAGCCGCAGCCGTCGCTTTTCCCTTTCGGCTCGATGACGGTATCCTCGTCGGTCGCGGCGATGGTGTCGGGCTCTGTGGCCGTGTCGGGGATGACGGCGGGGCTATCGTCGACGACCGGCTCTTCCTCGTCGGACAACAGCGCATCGTCGTCCGGCTCTTTATCGGGCTCCTCCTCGACATAGACCGCGAAGTTCTTGACCCCGAAGGCGCCGTTCTTCGCGATGTAGAGCAGTTCGATCGCCTCTTTCTTGTGGTAGGGCTGGAACTTCTCCTTGAACTCGGCGCCGTCGCGGACCGGTTTGCCATCGCGGTACCAGATGAGGTGAAAGTAGTCGTCGCCGTTTGTTACCGTGAATGAGAGCGGATCGTTTTCCACGATCGCGTCGGCGTATTCGACCAACGGATCCGGGGCCGTAACGGTATCGGGCCCGAGGGTAACGAGTGCCGTGCTTTTGGTGAACTTCCGCTGAAGGAACTCCTCCTTCGGCGAACCGGCGGCTATCACTCCCTTCGCGGTGATAAGCATGGTTTGTCGATCGGCCGTTACCATTGCGTCGTCCATCGTCCACTCTTCGAGATCAAAGCGATAGCCGGTGGTTCGCGCCGGCATGAGAAAGCGAAGACGCACTGTTTCCTCGGTCGGAAGGAAGTTCACTATCTCGGCATGGACTGTCTCTGAAACACCGTCGCCACCAAGGTAGAGCGATTCCGTTTCACCTGCCGTGTAGGTAACCCAGAAATTGCCGAGGGGTATGGAGGGAAATCCTGCTTTTTCCCCCTCTCTGTCGGGGTTGCACTCTGTGTCGTCGGCGCAGAGGTAGGATATGCTCGTCGATCCGGTATCGAGGTCCTGATAGACCGGGCGGATACCCCAGTAGAGCTCCCCGGAGCTCGCGGCGCTCTTGGTCTGGGTGAAGTTCATCTCCTGCGGCGTGAAGAGCCCCGTGCCGGGGATGACCTCGTCGCCCGCGTCATAGTGATAGAGAGCATCGCCGTGGGTATGCCCCGCGAAGTAGTACGGCGGCTTCGGATATTCGGCGATCATCGCTCCGACGATCCGCGTGCCGGTGTTGTAGGTGCCGCTCTCGGCAAAGATCGTATCGAAGACATTGCTGTCGTAAGCGGTCGTCTCGATGTTCCACTCCTCTCCGAATATCGCACCGATGATCTTGTTCTTCGGATATTTCTCCATCGGGGTGTATTCGTAGCCGTCGCCCACCATCCCGAGCGGCAGGTGGTGCGAGAACATCATGGCCACATCAGAGACCGCAACCGACTCGGTGATCCAGAGCAGCTGCGTGTCGCTCACGAATCCGCCGTAGTTGCTGACCGGCGGCGCGGCGTTGTCGCCGATGCCAATAGGATCCCCCGAGGCACGACGCTCTGCAGTGCCGTCGTAGGTGTTGAGCATCATCAGCGTCCTGCCGAAAAGGTTGAACGAGAAGTAGGTCGGCCCGATGAAAGCGCGCCAGTAGTTGAGCCCGTCGCGTTCGAGCGGCGAAGCGAAGTCCTCCTCGTTCTCGAACTTCGCGTAGCCGTCGTGATTCCCCGGCACCGCGAAGAAGGGTATCTCGGCGCGGTCAAGGAACTGTACGATGTCCTCGTACTCTCGTTGATGGTTGATACCAAAAACGAGGTCGCCGAGACAGGCGATGAAGTCGGTGTCCATCGCGCTCATCTGCGCCATGGCGATGGCGATGATACCCTGCTGGCGCGAATAATCGAGCAGGCTGTCGGAGAAGCCGGGATAGGAATGATCGTTCCAGTTGAGATTGATGTTGCTCTTCGACTGCAGGTCCTCTATCTGCGGATCGGTCCAGACGGTGAAGGCGATGCGCCGGTGGGTGATAAAACCGATGCCGTTAGGAACGGTGACCGTCTCGCCTCCGATGGTCACCTTCAGATCGTACACACCGTGCGGCAGGAGATAAGGCACCGTGAAAAAAAAGCGCGTGACACCGTTTCCCACCGACAATTCACCTCGCGGGAAGAGGCTTAAAAAGGTAAAGAAGGCATTTTCTTCTCTTTTGCCGATATCGATGCGGTCCACCGCGTCGGTGCCACAGGCGGCAAAAATCGACAGTTCGTTCTCCTCGCGGGTGACAATGGCTGGAGACCCGGGGGCAGGATAGAGCACGCGACCGATGCGACCGTTCTGCACCGCGAGCGTCTGCTGGAACTGTATGTAGTTAGGAAAGAAGGTCACCGCGTGAGGGTAGCCCTCGACCGAGACGAACGAATCACCGGCGAATATCGTTAGCGGGGAAAAAAGTGCCAAAACGCACCCAGCAACAAACCGGAAACTCATCTTTCCCTCATCTCAAGTTCACGAAATCATAACAATTGCGAGGGGAAAGGCAAGAAAAATAGACCAGAGTGTCAGGAAAGAACGGGGCGTTTTCTAGAAGACCACGCTGCACCCGCAGCCGTTGTCTTTCGGTTTCTTCTCCTCGTCGGGGACAGTTACCGTGTCCTCGTCGGCAAGGAGACCGTCGCCGGTCTCGTCGGTGACCGTTTCATCGGCCGCTTCATCGGGATGTTCCTCATCGGCCACGACCGGCGTGTCGTCGGTGACCACGGGACCATCGTCCTTGACAACCGTGCCGTCGTCGGTCACCACGGGGGCATCGTCCGGGACGACCACTTCGTCGGTAACAGTCTCGTCGGTGACGGTTTCGTCGGTGACGGTTTCGTCGGTAACGGTTTCGTCAGTAATGGTGTCGTCGGTCACGAGTTCATCGGTTACGATATCGTCCATCACCACATCGTCGGGCACGGTCTCGTCGGTATCGGTGTCTGTCGTTGTCGCGTCGTCGGTGATGACGGTATCTTCGTCAGGTTGTTCCACTACCACCATCACCAGTTGGTAAGCGCCGGTCCCTTCGATGACGACATACACCGTCCCGTTCGCATTCGGCGTGAACGCGGCCACCTCAGACTCTCCCGCGCCGCCCGTGTTCGCAGAGGCGACGCACGCCTCGTCCGCGCCGCAGACGCCCATTAAGTTCAGCGCAAGATCGCTTCCGTCGTTCGGTGTCAACAAGATCTGGTATTCGGCGCCTGCCTCCACCGTCATCTCGTAGACGATGTCGCCTGTGGGCTCGCTCACTGCCACGCACGCCGCTCCGTAACTGTCAAAGCCGCTTGGGCGTCCCACCGTCGTCCCGGTCGTCGTGTAAGGTAGCGCATCTACCGTCAGTGCGTTGCCGCAGACACCGGCTATCAGGTCGCCGGCACAGGTGCCGTCAAAACAGGTGTCGTTCTCGGTGAACGCACTGCCGTCGTCACAGGCGAAGCCGTTCACGCTGCTGTAGTCCTCCGCCGGACAGGTGACATTGACGCTGTCGCAGTACTCGTCCGCGTCGCAGACGCCCACCGAAGCACGGCAGAGCACATTCGCGTCGGCAATGAGGTCGGCAGGGCAGTCGTCATGCACGCCGTCACACGATTCGGCCACATCGCACGGGCCGGCAGAGCCACGGCATTCGGTCGTCAGTTTCGCGTCCTCCGGACAGGTCGGATTTATTCCGTCACAATATTCCGGCGCGTCGCAGTCGCCGACCGCTATGCGGCAGAGGTAGGTCGCCCCCGGGAAACACTCGACTAGGTAATACTGCCGTGCCGATTCGATCAACCCTATCGAGGCGTTGCCATATCCACCAAGTGTTTTTCCCCGTGCCCTGACATAGCGGTTCTGATGGAAAGGAAGTGAAAGACCGGTAAGTTCCCAACCGCCCGGTATCCTGTTCCCTATGCCGAGAAAGGTCCATGTGACGCCGTCGGACGATTCCTCGAAATAGACATCATACACCTCGGGGCCCGAGCCGCTCCTCATCCATCGGACGGTCGTGCCGTTAGAAGAGACGGTAAGTTCCTGCAATGCCGCAGAATCGGCGCTCAGGCGCGCGATGTAGTTCCGCGCCTCACCACCGATGCTCGTGAAATATCCCCCCACCACTATCTTCCCGTCTGATTGAGCCGCTATGGAACGGACAAAGTGATTCGTATTCGGATAGAATGTTGTATCCACCGCGCCGTTGGCATGGAGTCGGGCAATGTAGTTTGCCGCCTGACCGCCGATACTTTCGAAAGCGCCGCCCACCAGTATCTCCCCATCGGGCTGGATGGCGAGGGAAGAGACGGAGCCGTCCGCGTTCGGGTTGAATGCCGTATCGACTGAGCCATCGGAGTTGAGCCGCGCGATGAAGTTCCGTGGCTGTTCACCGATGTTCGTAAAGTCGCCACCTACCAGTATCTTCCCGTCGGGCTGAATGGCGAGGGAATAGACCTGGCCACTCGCATTCGGTTCGAAGGAGGCATCGATCGAGCCGTCGGCGTTGAGGCGCGCGATGTTGTGCCGTATTTGCGTGCCGATGGTCGAGAACGCTCCTCCTATCAGTATCTTTCCGTCGGACTGGATCGCGAGGGAACGGACCTGACCGTTCACATTCGGGTCGAAGGAGGCATCGAGCGAGCCGTCGGCATTGAGTCGCGCGATGTAGTTCCGTGTCTGTCCGCCGATGGTCGTAAAATATCCCCCCACCACTATCTTCCCGTCGGGCTGGATAGCGAGGGAATAGACAACACTATCCGCATCCGGGTCGAAGTCCTCATCGAGCGACCCGTCGGCGTTGAGGCGCGCGATGCGGTTCCGCGCCTGCCCACTGATGGTCGTGAACTGCCCTCCCACTACTATCTTCCCGTCGGGCTGAATGGCGAGGGAATAGACCGGGCCACTCGCATTCGGATCGAATGTCGCATCGACCGAGCCATCGGTATTGAGGCGTGCGATACGGTTCCGCGGCTGTCCGCCGATGTTCATGAACTGCCCACCCACTACTATCTTCCAGTCGGGCTGAATGGCGATGGCTTCGACAGGAGCGTTCGCATCCGGGTCGAATACCACATCGGCCGAGCCGTCGGCGTCGAGCCGCGCGATGCGGTTCCGCGCCTGCCCGCCGATGCCGGTAAAGGAGCCGCCTACCAGTATCTTCCCATCGGACTGTACCGCGAGGGAATAGAGTTCATTGTTTGCGTTCGGGTCGAAAGTCACATCCGCCGTGCCGTCGCTGTTCAAGCGGGCTATGCGATTCCGCGTCTGTCCACCGATGGTGGTAAAGATGCCGCCCACCAGTATCTTGCCGTCTGGTTGCACCACTATGGACCGAACATCGCCGTTGCTTGCAGCAGGATCGAATGTCGCATCCACCGTGCCGTTGGGGTTCAGGCGCGCGATGTTGGGCCGTATCTGCCCGCCGATGGTGCTAAAACCACCGCCGACCAGTATCTTCCCGTCTGGCTGAACCGCGAGGGATAAGACATAGAGGTCTGCGTTCGGATCGAAGGTCGCATCCAGCGTGCCGTCGCTGTTCAGGCGGGCTATGCGGTTCCTCACCTGTCCGTCGATAGTGGTAAAACCGCCGCCGACCAGAATCTTTCCGTCCCGCTGGACCACTATGGAATAGATGTCTCCGTTTACGTTCGGACCGAAGGTCGTATCCAGCGTACCGTCGGCGTTCAGACGGGCGATGTTGTTCCTCGACAGCCCGCCGATGCTCGTAAACAGGCCGCCCACCAGTATCTTCCCGTCTGGCTGGATCGCTATGGCACTGACAGTGCCGCTTGGACTAGCATTGGGATTAAAAGCGGCATCCGCCGTGCCGTCGCTGTTCAGGCGGGCGATGAGGTTTCTCGATTGCCCACCGATGGTCGAAAACCAGCCGCCTACCAGTATCTTCCCGTCGGACTGCACCGCGAGGGAAAAAACAGCGGAGCTTGCGTTCGGATCGAAGGTCGCATCCACGGTGCCGTCGGCGTTCAGGCGGGCTATACGATTCCTGTCCTGCACGCCGACGCTGGTGAAACTGCCGCCCACGAGTATCTTGCCGTCGGGCTGCACCGCTAAAGAATGGACCGTGCCATTCGCGCTCGGGTCGAAACCGTCATTTACCGATGCTCCGTAGGACTTCTCTGTTCCTACAAGGATTGCCACAACGAATAAGACAAGAAAAACCGTCCGCATCTTGATCTCCTTCTAGTTTTGTGATGAAAAAAACAAAGTGGAAGCCGGGTGCAAGAGTATCACTTCTAAATAGGGTTGTCAAAAGTATTGAACAAAAAAAATTCCCTCCGTCGTGAACGAAGGGACACAAAAATCGCTAGAACACCACCGAGCACCCGCAGCCGTCGCCGCCGTCGGTCTCCTCTTCTGCGCTCTCCTCATCGGGCCACACCCACGCGGCGTCGGTTATTCCATAATCGGGTAGGTGATAGTCCTCGTCGGCAGGATTGAAGTCGTAGGGAATGGTATGATCCTCGTCAGGTCCGGCATCGAGTGGCTCGTCATCGCTCGGCATCGCCTGATCTTCGTCAGGAGTCACCGTATCGGGACCCCAGTTGTCGGGAACCGCGCTGTCACCATCGGTCGTCTCGTCGGGTGTTTCGCACTGCTCCGGCACCTCGCTGTAAAAGAGATGCCCGCTTGGCGGGAACCGTTCGCTCTGGCTGTCGGCGAACGAGGCGGTGAAGTAGTAGGCGGCACAGTTCGCCGCCGAGACGGTGGCCGTCCACGCGCCGCGGGTCGTCGTGCCGAAAGTATTGGTAAGCGGCGTCTCGACTGAACCGACGATCACCTTCGCCTGCGTGACCGGCGATGAGGACTTCACGATGAGCCCTGCCGTGAGCGTAGCGCCATCCTCGAATATCGCGCCGGGGTAGAGACGCGCCGTTTGACCGCCGCCGCCGAAATCCTGCGTCCAGTAGTGATAAAAACAGTTTTGGCCGCCGTAGTAACCGGTACCCAGCGAGGTGTTCGAAGGAGAACAGATGTTCTGCCGATGCCCCGAGGAGTTCATCCACTGACAGATGGTCGCGCCGGCGGTGTTATAGCCGGCGGCAATGTTCTCGGCGGTCGGATTGCCGCCGAAAAGGACGATCCGCTCGACCCACGAGGTGCCGGTGCAATAGGTCTTGTCGCAGGGCTGATCGGTGCAGGCAGTGCCGGCGACGCACTCGACCGCATCACCGGCCACGGTGAGGAAACAGCAGGTGTCGTGCTGGAAGCAGGGAATGTCGTTGAGATGTTTACTGTGCCAGCGTGCCGCCGTCGCAAGGTGGAAATCGAACGAAAGGAGCGGGAGCGAATCGCTTGCCTCACACGCGAGCGACGGGGTCCCACAGTCATAGCCCATGCGAGCGAGGTTCGTAAAGTAGTGTATCGCGAGTTCCTTCGGACTTACCGTCGCGTGGTCGAGTATCGGCACCGCGTAGGTGACCGGTCCCTCATCGGGATGCCATCGGTCGTTGACTACTTGGGCGCAAAGCACACTAACACTGGACAGTAAGACGATAAGCGTTGCAATTTTCGTAACCATGCCCGGCCCCCTACTCTACCCGCACCGTCGCCAGTGCCTGTTCTATCTTCGCACGGTGCTTTTCGAACGACGCGGCGGTGCCGCCCGCCTCGACGACGAGAAGCCGCTTCCCGTCGCTGAAGAGCGCGACGGCGTAGCGATGTTCTTCGCCGTTGTAGAGGATGGCGTACTCGGTGAGAATCCCTTTCATCCCGTCGCGCGTCTTCACCTCCCGTTTCGCCGCCGGGATATAGCCGCGGGCCGTCAGGAAGCCATCGGTCTCCTTCTGCCACAGCGCGAGATCGAGGTTCTCCGCGAGGTCGTCAGCATCCCCGGCGATGCGCGCTTTGATAACGAATCCGTCGGCGGCCGCCATGACGAAGGGATCGTCCTCCTTGTCGAAGTGGGCGAATCCGGCGGGTACCTCCATTCGCGCCGTCGCACAGGAGGCGATCACGAGAGAAAAGGCAAAAAGAAGGTATCTCATCGCGCCACCTCCCCCGCCGTGACGAGCGGTTGAATGCCGAGGCCGTTGACCCATCCCCAGCGGCTCCAGCGCTGACTCTTCGGCGTGACGCCGCTCGCCTGTGGATTGACATGGACGGTGACGACGGCGAAACGCGCATCGTGCTCGTTGAGTCGCAACTGACCTTTGAGCGCCTCGAGGTCGAGGATCGCCTGACTCATCGCCTTCTCCATCTCGAGCGTGTCCTGCACGCCGGTGGTCGCGAGGAGTGCCTCTATCTTCTTCAGGTAGTCCTCCTTGACCGCGATGCGCGCCTTGAGGTCGAGAATGGTCGCCGTGAGGTCCTCGCGGTACTCCTCCTTGTCGGTCACCATGCCGAGTTTCGCTATCTCGGTGCGCGCCTCGTCCAGTTTCTCCATCGGTACCCGCATGGTCACAACGGTGTTGTCGAGCGTGAGCACGAAGCCACCCGTCTTCGCGGCGAGTTCTTTAAGCGCCGTGACCGCCGCATCGGGACGGAGCGTCGAGAGGTAGTAGACCAAGGTTTGCAGTTCGGCGCGCTCACCGCTCCAGAGAGCGGCCGCCGCACCCAAAAGCAGTGCGCAGCACACTATCTTTCTCATGGCTTCACCTCCACCGCACCGATGAACTTTTTGACGACCTCGGCAGTCGCCGCGTGGTCCTCAGTCGTGTCGAAGAGCGCCTCGACGACGAAGATGTCCTCCTCCTTCACCACGAAGCCGGCGAGGTAGCGCCGTCCGCCAGGAATCTCGTAGGTGCGCGTCATGAATTGCCCCATCTTTTCGTCGGCGATCTGTTTGTAGAGCCGATTACCCATCTCTATCGCGAACGCCTCGGTCCAGAACGCGGTATCGGCCTCCGGGTAGTTCTCGACCTTCTGCAGGCGCACCCGAACGGATCCCTGCGGCGACTGGAAGAGCCACGCCTCGGCATGGTTCTCATAGTTCTCCCGCGCCGCGAAGAATCCCTCGGGTCCCTTTTCGAACGCGAAGCCGGCGAACTCGCCCGACGGCCACATATCAGGGTCAAGGAGACGAAGCCACCGGAACGGCAACGGCTGATAGCGTTTCACCGCGTCGCGAACGGCGGCGGTGAGATAGAGGGTGATGGTCGAGAACTCGGCCTGATCTTTGAGGTAGGCAAGCCGCTGTTCGAGCGCCGCGATGTCGGCCGATATCCGCTCCATTTCGCGCAGGATGCCGACCCGCTCCTTGGGATCGGTCGTTTTCTTCAAGAGTTCCTCGAATCGCGCGAGTACCGTCTTTTGCATTCTAAGCCGCAGTTCGGTGTCGCGGAACTCCTCGGTGACATCGTCGGCCGATATGCGCTTGCCGGTGATCTCGCCGACCTTCTCGAGGAGCACGAGCGCCTCGTCGAACTTCGCCGCCGGCACACGCAGGACGATGGTCGCCGACGCAGCGCCGCTCTGGGTCGAGACGCTGTCCACGCGGCCGCCGATCTCTCCCGCCAGTTTCTCGATGTTCTTCGTGGCATCGCCAACGCTGTCGACCGCCGTCCAGATCTCGGCGCGGTAGACGACCATACGGACGCCGGTGTCGATCCGGTCGAGCGCGGCATCGGCGGCAGGAGCCGCCGCGCCATAGGCCACGCCCTCCTCCTCTGACGGCGCGAGGCTGCCGTAGCCGTAGGACTCGCCGCCGTAACTGCCGCCGTCGTCGTAGTCGGCCGACGCATCGCCGGTGCTCGATCCAACCTCGTACTCGGCCTTATCGGCCGCATAATCGTAGGATTCTTCGCGCGCCACGGCGCGTGACACCGTCGGCTCGGCGGGCGAAGCCGGTTTCGCCACCTTTCCGGCGACCGAGACCGGCTTCTGTTCCATTTTGTAGCGCGCCTCGGACGCTCGCGGGCCACCGCCGTTACGCACCGGTTCGTAGTAGCCCGGACCGGACACCTCTCGACTGTACGAGGCGCACCCGGCCATGAACAGCACGAGCAGCACCGTGAACACCAGTGGTCGAAACATCGTTCCCTCCCTGACATGAGGATACTTCATCATAGATCTCGACGGAATGAAAAGCAAATCAAAGGGAACGCTTCGACAAAATAATCCTTGTCATTTTCCAAAAGCGTGCTATAAAGGTTTCGTGATCGTTCGACGCTTCTGCATTCCGTCTGCAGTATCTGTCCACATCGATCGGTGATTGAAAAACGATTTTGGAGTATTCTTCCATGACCATGACATCGAACTCGTTCGATACCCTGAACCTCTTTCCTCAGCTCCGCAAAGCGGTCGCCGAGGAAGGCTACGAAACCCCGACCCCCATCCAGTCGCGTGCCATTCCGGTGGTGCTCGACGGGAAAGACCTCTTCGGCATCGCCCAGACCGGCACCGGCAAGACCGCCGCGTTCGCCCTCCCCATCCTCCAGCGCCTCTTCGTCGAAGGGGGGCACGAGCGGGGACGCCGCCCCATCAGGGCACTCATCTGCACCCCTACCCGCGAACTGGCCATCCAGATTGGGGAAAGCTTTTTGGCCTACGGGCGCCACACCGGCATCCGAACCGCCGTCGTCTACGGCGGCGTGAGCCAGCTACCACAGACCGAGGCGCTGAAACGCGGCGTCGATGTTCTCGTCGCGACCCCCGGCCGTCTGCTCGACCTCATCGGGCAAGGCCACATCCACCTCGATACCGTGAACATCTTCGTCCTCGACGAGGCAGACCGGATGCTCGACATGGGCTTCATCCACGACATCCGTAAGATAATCGAGAAACTGCCGAAGAAGCGCCAATCGCTTCTTTTCTCGGCGACCATGCCGTCCGACATCGTCACCCTCGCCCGCGATTTCCTCCATGACCCGATCCGTATCGAGGTGACGCCGCAGGCGACGCCGGTCGAAGTGATCGAACAGTCGGTCTATTTCGTCGAGAAGCACGATAAACGGCTCCTGCTCGCCCATCTTTTGAAGAACGAGGGGGTCGTCTCGGCGCTCGTTTTCACTCGGACGAAACACGGCGCAGACCGCGTCGTCAAGGACCTGCGCCGCGCCGGCATCGAGGCGCAGGCGATCCACGGCAACAAGTCGCAAACCGCCCGTCAACGGGCGCTCGGCGACTTCAAGAGCGGCCGGACCCGGGTGCTCGTCGCGACCGACATCGCGGCGCGCGGTATCGATATTGACGAACTGTCGCATGTCATCAACTTCGACCTGCCCGAGGTTCCCGAGACCTATGTCCACCGCATCGGCCGCACCGGCCGCGCGGGGTTGTCGGGCATCGCGTTGTCGTTCTGCGATAGCGACGAGCGGGTCTATCTGCGCGGCATCCAGAAACTCATCGGCCGCGCACTGCCGGTCGTCGAGGACCATCCCTTCCGCTCGACCGTGCCGCTAACCGGCATGGAGCCGCGCCGCGAGGAACGGAGGCCGGAGCGACGGCCCGAGAAGAAGCCCGAACATAAACCGCACCGCGAGCATCATCAGAGGTCACAGCACGAGCCGAAGAAGGAGCCGAAGCGCGAACAACCACGCCACAAACCGAAGCAGGAGCCGGAAGAACGGCGGCGCGACGATCGCGGCCATCAGCCGCACGGACAGCGCTCGAAGGATGACCGTCCCTTCGGCAAGCAAAGACCGAAGGGCGGACTGCCGCGCGTCGGGTAGGATCCGCGCCATCGCCTTCCGATCTGCGCTGGCACGCCGGTCTGCCTCTGGCGGCCGTATTTTTCATTTGACTTCCGACTGCCACTTGCCTATAGTGCCTTGTTATTTTGGGACAAGCGGGAGCATCTTATGAAAAAGATCGTTTTTCTTCTGGCAGTTCTGTGTGCCTTCACGGCCTCGGCCAACCCCGATCCCGGCCCTCTCGTCGATTCCGACTGGTTCGATCAGGATCAGCGGCCGGACGACCAGATCGAGACCGACAATGATCCTTCTGACGGCGACGAAGTGGGTTGTGCGCTGATACTCTTGTAGTATCTCACAAGGTCCCATGCCGCATATCAACTGGCTGGTGCTCTCCGTCGTGTATTCGACGGCGTTCATCCTGTCGTTCGCGATAGAGATACCGGTTCTGTTCGTCTTTCGACGGCTCGGCCTTTTCAAGGCGACCGTCAAACGGACCGTCGCGGCGGGCTTCGTCGCACAGTGCCTCACCCACCCCCTGTTCATCCTCGTCCTGCCGGTCCTCACCATCCTGTCGCGCCCCGAAGTGCCGCTCGCCTTGCGGATATTCGACCCCATCTGGGCACGCGAACTCATCTTCATCCCCCTCATCGAGGCGACATGGTATCATGTCTTTCTGAAGCCGGATGGCTGGTGGCGATCGCCGGTCCTCTCCTACGGCGCGAACCTCGTCTCATGGGGCCTCGGTTCTCTGGTACCGTGGCAGGCGATCGCGGCCTTCGTGAAATGACCCCCCTACCCTTTTTCGCTTTCTAAGGACACAGAACGACATCGCACATTCCGAGCGATGCCACACGAGGAGGATACCATCTCTGTTCCTTTTATTTATTATGGATGATGACTTGACTTTTCCTACACTTTTAACTACGACCCAGTCGATTTACGAACATTGAAAAGATAAAAGGAGACAAAGGACATCATGAAACGAGCAAACCTTCTATGTTATTATGCCTGTGTTTTTGCCGCGGCTTCTGTTTTCGTCCCGGGATGTGGGGATCCCTCTTCTTCAAACAACGACGGCAATGTGAGCACCTGTGACTGCGAGATTGCAGAAGAAGAAATCGGCGACGAAGACGAAACCACCTGTACCTGCGACTGCGGCTCTTCGGGACAAAACCTTGACGAAGAGACCGATCTCTCCTCAGAGGAACATGAAGAAGAGATGGTTCCCGACCTCTCTGACACACCGGTGATAGAGGAACCAGATGTTATCACCGGAGAAGACGACTCTCAGGAAGAAGAAGGAGACAATCTCATCAACGATCAGGAACTTCCGGATACCGATGGCACGGAATGTGTTTGTTCTTTCGAAGATTCCTGCTGCGATGGGTGTTTCCCCATTAATGAAGGAGAAGCGTGCGTCATCTTAGACAACCTTTGCGTCGATTCGGCGGTATGTCAGAATGGCATTTGCACGCCCGAAACATGGATAGATTGCAACGATGGCAACTCATGCACTAAAGATACCTGTGTGCCACCCCTCGGCTGTGTATACCAGTATCATACCAATGGAACTGTTTGTAACGACGGTAATGTCTGTACCCTTGGGGACCATTGCGTAAACGGCGCTTGTCAACCCACCGAATCCCTTGTGTGCACTGACGACAACATCTGTACTGATGATGTATGCGACCCGGTGGCAGGGTGCGTTTCTACTTACAACACTATTCCGTGCAATGATAATAATGTGTGCACCAGCGGAGACCACTGCACAAAAGGAGCATGCACCGGAGGAACCTCCATCAATTGCGACGACTCTAATGTATGCACTACCGACGCGTGCGACCCCAAGACAGGTTGTGTCTATGTTCCCAACACACTCCCCTGCGATGATAACAACAAGTGTACCGCCAAAGACCACTGCTCCCAAGGAAAATGCGTGGGAACCCTTGTCAACTGCGACGACTACAATGTATGCACCACCGACGCGTGCGACCCCGAGGAGGGGTGCATCTACACATACAATACGCTTTCTTGCGACGATGGTAACGAGTGTACCATCAACGATCGTTGTTCAAAAGGTACCTGCGTAGCGGGATCGTTCCGAAATTGCGACGACTACAATATATGCACCACCGACGCGTGCGACACACAAAAGGGTTGTATCTATATGTTTAACACGCTCCCCTGCGATGACGGAAATCCTCTAACCGTCAACGATCATTGCGTGGAGGGGAAATGTGAGGGCACCATCCCCCCCATCCCCTAGGTCATTTCTCCTCATTTTCTTCTTCTGCGCTTGCCTTCCGCCATCCTCTTCGGTATGATACGGTCGATTTGTTCGTTCACTTAGTGATGGAGAGAACGATGTACAAATGCCACAACTGCGGCAAGGTGCTCGAGGAGCTTGAGGATATCCGGGGAAAGGTCGGACGGCAGGATGTCTGCCCGCACTGTTACGCCGATCTCCATTGCTGTCTCAACTGCCGCTTCCACGATCCCGGCTACACTAACGAGTGTCGTGAGACCTCGACCGCCTTCGTCCGCGAGCGCGACAAACAGAACTTCTGCGCCGCCTTCGAGTTCAAACAGGCCGAAGAGGGCGACGACGACGAGGAACTCGACGCCAAGGCGAAACTCAACAATCTATTCAAACTCTAACCTTATTCTCTTCGGCGAACGCACCCCTTTTTCTTGCTAACCAAACTGTAATTGTCTATACATCGGCGGCTAACCGTTTCTTAACCGAAAAAGAGGTGTTCGATGTCGTGGCAGAAGATAGCATTCGAGGTTTTCGGAGGACTTGGCCTCTTCCTCATGGGCATGAAGTTCATGTCGGAAGGAATGCAGAAGGTTGCCGGCGATCGGCTCCGCCGTTTCCTCGGATTCCTCACCCGGAACCGCTTCTCCGCCATCCTCGTGGGACTCGCCGTCACCGCGGTCATTCAGTCGAGTTCGGCGACCACCGTCATGGTCGTCGGCTTCGTGAACGCGCAACTCATGAATCTCACGCAGGCGATCGGCGTCATCCTCGGCGCCAACATCGGCACCACCGTCACCGCGTGGCTCGTCTCCTTCCCGGTGGTGAAGTACTCCTCGGTCATCATCGGCATCGGCGTCATCCTTCGCTTCTTCGGCCGTACCGACCGTATGCACTACATCGGCGAAACGATCTTCGGGCTCGGCATCCTGTTTCTCGGGATGACCACCATGAGCAAGGGAATGGAGCCACTCCGCGACAGCCCCGGATTCGTTTCGCTCTTCACGCAAGTTGACGGCCACTCCTACCCGAGCGTGATCCTCGGCGTCCTCATCGGCACACTCACCACGATGGTGCTCCAGTCGAGTTCGGCGACCATTGGCATTACCATCGCGCTCGCCTCGCAGGGGCTCATCACCTTCACCGGATCGGTCGCCCTCATCCTCGGCGACAACATCGGTACTACCATCACGGCGCTCCTCGCGAGCATCGGAACCAACCATCACGCCAAGCGGGCAGCCATCTCGCACACCCTGTTCAATGTCTTCGGCGTCTGCATCATTCTCATCGTCTTCTACCCGTTCACCACGATCGTGAACGCTCTCATCCCGCAGGATGCCGATCTCACGATACAGACCGCCGAGGAAGCGGCACGCTACGGCATGGCGATTGGCGCAAAGCCGTTCATCGGTCCCCATATCGCCATGGCACACTCGCTCTTCAACATCACCAACGTCATCATCTTCACGCCGCTCATCGGGGTCCTCGCCTTCTTCGCGAAGAAGATATTCCCCGAGCCGAAGGCGAAGCCGCCGAAGAGCGCGGTCCAGTTCGCCCACATCCACTATGGTCTCATCGAAACGCCCACCGTCGGCATCCTCGAATCGGAAAAGGAACTCTACGCGATGGCCGAGCGGGTGAAGAAGAACTCGGTCCGTATCTGTCAGGTGCTGTCCGAGGAACGCGAAGCGGGAATCGCGGCCGAGAAGATAGAGAAGAACGAGGAACTCATAGACGACTACCGCACCGCGATCACCGAGTTCCTGCTGTCGCTCTCCCAGCGGTCGCTGTCGCGCGACGATGCGGCGAAGGTCGGCAACTACATCACCTGCGCCCACAACCTCGAAAAGTACGCCGACTACATCACCAATATCGTCCGCGCCTACACCAAGATGAAGTCGCAGGGGCTTGCCTTCTCTGACCCGGCCAAAGAGACGCTCCGTTCCCTCATCCAGGCGACCGAGTCCTACTTCGAGGAGACGCTCGCACCGCTCAACGGCGCCGAAGTGGACTCCCGCACCTTCCTCGAGCAGGCAACCGCACGCAAGAAGGAGATAAAGGAACAGATACGCGCTGCGAAGATGGATCACTTTAAGCGATTGCAAGAGAAGCTCTGCCACGGCGACGCCTCGATGACCTATGTGGACATCCTCGCCAGTATAGACGGCATGGTCTCGCAGGTGCACAACATCGCCGAGACGCTCATGCTCACCAAGTTCTCGGGTTCCATCGCATAAAACAGTTCTTCCTTGCCTTTTCCCAAAAATGGCGTTCTCATCGCAAAAAGAGCGACGAACACTACGAGGTCTGCCATGCGTTTCTTCGTGACTTCACTTGCCGCCATCGCCGCGGCGTCTTTTTTCTTTTTTTCGTGCAACAAAAAGAGCGAGCCGTCACCGAATGACACCGAGACGGTCACTGATGATGCCCTTCTTCCCGATGCCGCCGATGAGGATGCGCTTCTCCCCGACGAGGACACTGACAGCGGCAACCCGCTCTTCGACAAGGGTCCCTACGGCACCGCGCTAGGCGACACCGCCGCCGATTTCACCGTGCCGACCGATACGGGCGACTGGAGCCTCGAAGAGCACTGGGACGGTACGGACCACTACGCTCTCGTCTTCTACCGCGCCTCGAACACCTATGTGAAACAGATGTTCTCTTCCCACCTCGTCGGCCTGCTCATGAGCTCGCCGAAAAATGTTCACTACTTCTTCATCGCCGGCGCAACCGGAAGCGCGGTAGCCGACATTCTCGATCCTGTACGCAACGAAGCCGACCTCGCCCTCAGCGTCGTTGACGACCCCGAACACTGGAACGACCGTCTCCACTTCGTCACGAAAGGGGCATCCGAACTCGGCAACTGGCTCACCGACTGGTACAAGAGCGGCACCGACTGGCTTCTCGGGATAGACCGCGCCCAGAAAATACACGGCGGCGGTCTGCCACTCGACTGGATGAGCCAAGAAGGCGACTTCACCATGGTCGCCTACGAGCCGATGCACTGGGAGTTCTCCGTCGCGCGCGACGAGCGGCTTGCCGCCGAAGAGGACCCGCTCATACTCACCGGCATCGACGGCAAGGAATTCGAAAGCGAAACAATAACCTTTGCGGTCGCATTCCCCCCGGCCGTCGAGATGGCGGACTACACCGGCCTCGCGGTGGATCTCACGCAGGTCTGCACCTCGCAAGCCGACTGCGAATGGGATCGCATCATGCACCTCTACCTCTGCGGACCCGACGACGGCGACACCTGCTCCACCGAGGTGGCACGCTGGATAACGGCCTACGGCATGGGCGGCCGCTGGGTGACCGACATTTCGCCGCTTCTGCCGCTCTTCGCCAGCGGCGGCACGCTCAAGTTCCGGCTCTATGTCTGGGGCTATCAGGCGAAAAACTACCTTTCGTTCCGCCTCACGAAAGGCGGCTCCCCCGCACCGGTCGGGTGGAAGAAACTCTTTTCCGGCAACCCGCGCTTCGACGAGAACTACAACTCACAGTATGCACCACTTTCCATTGCCCTGCCCGCGACCGCGAAGAAAGCGGCCATCGTCGCCTACATCACCGGCCATGGTAACGGCTCGGAACAGGAGAACTGCGCCGAATTCTGCCCCTTCGAGTCGGTCTTCGTGGTGAACGGGACGAAGTTCGAGAAGGATCACCCCCTCGCCGCAACGAACGATGGGTGCATACAGCAGGTCCCTGACGGCGTCGTGCCGAACCAGTACGGCTCATGGCCGTTCGGACGCGCCGGCTGGTGCCCCGGCCTCAATGTCTCGCCATGGATCGCCGACATCACCGACGCGCTCGTCTCCGGCGAGAACTCCTTCGCCTTCGAAGCCTACCTCGACAGCGCCGACTATGTGCCGGTCGTCACCGACCCGAACGGCTACCGCGCCGAGATAAACACCAGTTCCTACCTCGTGTGGTGGGAGTGACCGAAAAGACTGGCGCGCCCGGGCCGACTCGAACGGCCAGCACCTTGGTTCGAAGCCAAGTACTCTATCCATTGAGCTACGGGCGCGTCGGGTGCAGTATAGAGAGACTCGACGCTAAATCAAGTTCCCGAGCGATTGCACGAACGCCGCGACGCGGTCGCGTCGTCCGGCGATGACGAGCGTGTCGCCTTCTTTGAGGAGTCGTTCGGGGTCCACGGTACCGCGGTCGCGTCCTTCCTCGCGCACGGCGATGACCTGTATGCCATAGCGGCGCCGCAGGTCGAGTTGGACGATGCTCTTGCCCGCGAGGTCGGCTGAAACGGGGACCATCTCTATCACGAACTCGTCGGAGAGCCGCACCTTGGCGTCATCTCTCTCCGGGCGCGGCCCCACCATCTTGACGAGGTGTGCTTTCGCGAGGATCTCGCGCTCGTAGAAAGCGATGATGTCGTGCTCATGGATACAGCCGATGAGTTTTCCATCACTTCCCACCACCGGCAGTTCGATGACATCGTATTCGGCCATTCGGCGCATCGCGCTCGCGAGGCTGTCGGTAAGTCTCACTATCGGGAAGTCGGGGTTGACGAGGTCGCGCGCCACAACGAGCGGACTGATGAGTCCGTACTGCACCTCGCGGGCGCTCGTGAGGATCGCGTTGATGGCGCCGAGATATCTTCCCGTCTCATCAACCACATAGGCCTCGAACCGTTCCTTTTCGCGCATCCGGTCGACCACGGCGATGAGCGATTCGTGCGGAAGAGCGGTCACACAGTCCTTTTGATAACAGGCCTCGACCTTCGTCTCGTGCATGAGCGAGGTTTCTTCGGCCGCTTCCGTCTCTATGCCCTCGATCGCGAGTTGGTAATTGTAGAGCGACACCGGCGAAAGCAGTTTGGAGACGAGGACGCTCGTCACCGTCCCGAGCATGAGCGCCGGCAGGATGGTGTAGTCACGGGTGAGTTCGAAGACGAGGAGGAAACTGGTTATCGGCTCCTGCGTCGCGGCGCCGAGCAGTGCGCCGCACCCCACGACCGCAAAGCCGTAGGGCATTCCCACCGCCGCCTCAGGCATCGCAAGCGCGGCAAGTTTGCCACTCCCGAGACCGAAGATGAACCCGACGAAGATGAGCGGAAAGAAGATACCGCCCGACGCGCCCGAGGAAAAAGCGAACGGGAGAAGTGCCAGTTTGAGGAGCGCTATCCCGATGAGCAGCCATGGCGCCCATGAAAAGGCGTCGGCCATGATATCCTTCCCCAGCCCGAAGATCACCGGAACGAACGGCACTACGAGCACGAAGGGAAGGAGAAGAAGCGGCGTATGCAGATACGCTGGAAGTTTCTTTTTGAGAGGATCGAACCTTTCGGCGAGGAATCGGGTCGTCCGGACGAGTGCTACACCAAGGAGCGAAAGAGCCAGCGCAAGAGCGAGGTAGAGAACGATGTCGCCCCCCGATCCCAGCGGACGCGGCGAAACGGCCGCCGTCCCGAAGCGCTCGGCGATGTGGGCAAGCGGAAGCGATTGATGCCCCGGCATGACCCACGCGCCGAAGAAACTGGCGGAGACGGCGGCGACGACGACCGGCGTGAGCGTGCCGATGGTGTAGGACCCCATGACCGTTTCGACGGCGAAGATGGTTCCCGCGATCGGCGCGTTGAAGGCGACCGCGAGACCGGCGGCGGCGCCGCACCCGAGCAGAAGTTTCATGCGTGAAAATCCGATGTGCAGGAGCCGCCCTACCGACGAGCCGATACCGGCCCCGATGACGATGACTGGCCCCTCAAGGCCAAGCGGCGCTCCGCAGGCGATCGTGAGTGCCGCAGTTACCATCTTGCAGGGAGCGAGAAGATACGGCAGTACGCCGTTGTGGCGCCGGATCGTCTTGAGCAGGAGCGCGATGCCGGCACCGGCGCTCTCCGGTGAGAGATAACGAATGACAAAACCAGCGACGAATACTCCACCGATCGGTATAAGAAACCGTGCTGGCGTTGGAAGCCGAGAGAATGCCGCCACTGCTCCGCTGGTATCAGCACCAATCGCGAGACGGCTTACCGTTTCGATGAGCAGAGCGAAGAGCCAATAGGCGGTACCGGCAAAAAGACCGATCGCCACCGCCGCCACGATGAGAAGGGTGCTTTCCCGCCTGCTGAAGCCGATGAACAACGAACCGGCGCGCGTAAGCGGATTCATAAGAAAACTCTCCCTGTCATATCAGCGAGAGAAAAGGCGGGATCAGTCGGTTTCGATGTCGCCCTGTGGTATCGACGAGGACCCCCCTCTCCCTCCCCCTCTCCGCGGGCGGCGGCGCCGGCGCGGACGACGGTGTTCCCCTTCCCCACGCGGCACATCTCCAGAGCGGGTCTTCCCCTCTTTCGAGACGGACGAGGCCGCCGCGCCGGACGCTTCCTCCGCCTCGGTCTCACGCAGAATCTCTTCGAGGAGTGGCGTCACGAGCCGCTTCACCTGCTCTTTCGCGGCACCATAGATGGTGCGAAGGAAAAAGGGATCGCCCTCTCGCCCCTCGATGAAGGCGTCTATCCGACGGAGGAGCGCGATCACCTCGTCGCGACGCGCCCTCGCTCGCTCGTTCTCGTCAACGATGCGATGTATCCGACGCGCCCCTGCGATGATCTCGTCACGAATCACCCGTATCTGATCCTTCGTAAGTACTGTGGACAGCAAGCTTTCAAAACGGTTTTCCTTTTCTTTCATGCCTCATATTCTCCCGTAAACGCGATGAAATTCTGAATAGAGAAATTCCGCACCGTGCGGATGAGCGGATCCATGTCGAGCACATTGCCGCCATCGATCGCCCACTGGTAGGCGATCTCCTTGACCGTCCCCACGAGCGCATAGGCGAGGAGCCGTACATTGATGTGCGAAGAAAGATCACCGTTCTTCTGGAGCATGGTGAGCGCCCCCTCGATGTACTCGACGAGCCGCGCATAGAAGAGCACCAGCTGGCGGTCGAATTCGGCGTCGAGTCCTACCGCTTCGGAAGCGATGATCTTGGTCATGTCCTTGTTCTGGAATATGAGGTCGACCACCTTGCAGAAGTTGCGGTTGAACTGCGCCTGCAACGGCTCCCCCGGCGTGAACATCGAGATGCTTTCGATCATCGCCGCCGTGAAGTTTCTTATGAGCGTCGCGAAGATGTCGCGCTTGTTGGTAAAGTAGAGATAGACCGTGCCACGGGCTATGTCGGCCTTCTTGCAGATATCGCTGATGCTCGTTTCGTGGTACCCTTTCTTGGCAAAGACCTTCGCGGCACTCGCGAGGATCTGTTCACGCCGGCTTTCCTTCTTGGCGCTCCGCACGATCGCCCCTCCTGCATCAAACAAAAGGCATTATCGGAAAAGAAACGGAAAAGTCAAACAGCGCGGCGGCTACACGACATAGATGAGCAGGAGCACTCCCTTCGTTTTCTTCTCGTCGAGGTCGTAGCCGGCAACGAACGACCCGCCGATGACCGGCATGAAGACGGCATCCATCTCGCCCGGTATCTTCACGCGGACGAGAAGATAGTGATCCTTCTTTCCCTCGACCGCGACCGTGATCTGTTTGTTCATGAAATCGGTGACCTTGAGCGGCTCGCCTACCTTCAAGTTCACCACGAGGCGCCCCTTCGGCACCGCGCACGCGTATCCTGCTTTCTTGGTTATCGCCTCGATCATCGCATTCTCCGCGGCACACGGCGCCGCTGACACCTCGTACTGGACGATGGTGAGCGCATACTGCTCGACGGCGGGCACGACGGGGGCGACCGGCGCCGAAGCGGCAGGTGGCTCGCTCTTTACCGGAGCAGGCGTCACCGTATTTTGAGCAATCTCTATCGGTTCGGCGGCAAGCAACCCGCAGATCGTCGTCATACAGAGAAAAACAATCGTTCGCATCGTCACTCCCCCTTTCTCACCCACACCATCGGAAGCGGCGCATCGGTCTCGACCTTGGCACGCCCCGACTGGTAGAGTATGGTCACTTCCCTGAGACTGTTCGCGTTGAGGAGCCGCTCGGCATCGTCGAAGGCCATGCGGGGCACCTCGCCGGTGCGGCTCGGCGGCCAGTAGATCGGAACGAGGAGTGCGGCGACAAGGAATAGCAAGGTCATTGCAAAGGCGAGACGCACGAATAACCGGCCACGCCGCTTCGGCGCGCGCTTTGTCGGCGTTCCCGCCATGATAGCCGCGATGTCCAACGCGGGGGCGTGCGCCGCGTCGGTCTCGAATTTCTTTTTCAGCAGCTCGGCGATGGGAGCGAACTCGCGCTCCTGTGCCGCAAGTTTTTCTTTCAGGTCGTTCATATGCTTTTCCTCTCGAGGAATTTCCGTATGTTCTGTCGCGCGTAGAAGAGACGCGACATCACTGTTCCGATACTGCACTTCATCCGTTTGGCGATCTCTTCGTAGGAGAGTCCTTCGACCTCGCGCATGAGCAGGATGACACGGTGCTCGGGCGAGAGTTTATCGAGACCCTCCTGCAGGCGTTCCATCATCTGGTCGGCATAGACCGCCCGCTCGCTCACGCCATCCGGCGTCGAGAAGACCTTTTCGGCGACGAAGTCTTCGAGTTCGGTGAAGACATTCCTCTTCGCTGCGTTGAGCGCCTTGTTGTAGGCGACCGTCTTAAGCCACCGATAGACGGCCTCCTTGCAATCGAGCTCATCGTAGTGATTGTAGAGCGCAAGGAAGGTCTCCTGCATCACATCCTCCGCCGCGGAGCGGTCATGAAGAACATGATAGGCGGTCGCGAAGACCCACCCTTTCGTTTCGGTCACCAGCCGCTCGAAGGTCGCCCTATCCATGCCGCACCGCGTAAAAGAATATGACCGTCATTCCGAGCGGTTATTCGATAAAAAGAGGGACTCACCCGCGTCAGAGGTCGAAATAGTAGGAAAACACCTGTTCCTTGCTTCGGAACGGTCTGAATTTCTTTGACTTTATCTCGTTCGCCACACAGTCGGAAAAGAGGGTAGCCTTATATTTTTCATCAGGGAACAAGACATCGAGCACCGAGCCATCACCGGCAACCCGTATCTTCATGTTGATCGTCCCCTTGAGGCCCCGATCGCCCGCTTTCACTCGCTCGGTGAAGCACTTCTCGATACCGGGAAGGTACTTGTCCATCTCCTCCTTTATCTCGGGTGGAGTAAGAATGGTCCCCAGCTTCCTCTTCTTGTTCTTGTTCCACAGCGTCTCCAGCGTCTTTTCGTCGGCCCCCTTTCCGACAAAGGCCTCGTCGCCGGGACGCGGATCCCGCTTGGCTATCGCTATCGGCACCGGCTTAGGAGCCTCGGGAGACTGCGTCACCGTCGGGACGGGCTGAGTGGCGGAAGGTTTCGGAGCCGGTTTCGACCACACGAAACGAAGAACGACGGCGACCACGATGACGAGAACGACCAGACCCGCAACGCCGATGAGGACATATAACGGTTTTTTATTCCTTTCCCGTATCTCTTCCTGTTGCGCCGCCACTTCGATCTCGCGCCGCTCCGATTGTTCACGCATCTTCGCGCGCTGGACGAACAGGTGCGAATATTTAACCGCAAATGCCTCCCACTCCATGATCTCCTTTGACCCGGCAACCGAGAAGGCGTAGTTGCCGATGGATTCCTTGTTGCCCATACAAAAGTCGACGATCTGGCGTTCGTCGTATGTCGCAAGTGGCTGACGCGAGCGCCGGTGATAGACCCGAAAGTACAACCCCATCGCTTCCTCCCCTTACAACTCCATGATATCGCGCGGCACACCGGGAGTATGCTCTTCATTGTTATCGCCGAAGAGAATACCCATGTCAATGTATTTGAGCACCTCCGACAACAGGATGAAATCGTCATGCTCGGGGAAGAGATTGAGGTAGTTCTGCGTTTCGACGGCATTGACCATGAACTGGAGCGAATCGAGTTCCTTCTTGCCGAGCGCCGACAGCTTCCCGGTCATGGGGATCTGGAAACGGAGGCTGTTCGCCGCGACGATCTTGCGATAGCGAACAAGAAGCGGTTTCTGCGATTGGATCTCCATAAACAGATCGAATATCGCCTGATGCATGTTCTCATTGCGCGGCTCTTCCGATGCCTTCAGCGAGTATTCGCCGTCCTTGGCGAGCAAAAGTCGGGAAAAGACCTTCTCTTCGACGAACACCTTGTTGGTAAGCGAGCTCGCGCCGGTTATACCTTTCTCTCCGAAGCGTATCTCTACTTTTTCGCAGAAAGGAGCGGTTATTTTCACTTGCAAGATGCCGACGGTGTTGCTTTGGAGAAAGAAGTTCACGAGATCGACGGGGTCTATCTTGGAAAGTTTTCCTTCCTTTGCATGGAGCGCACCGTCAAAGCGGGTCTGTGCAAGCGCCGCCTTGAGATCGCGTTTCTCGACCGATATCTTGCCGATGCTGATACCGCGCGGCGGAGTATCGGCAGCCACCGCCTCAAGACCCTCGAGCACCGAGTCGATGTCGGGCGCGTTCTTCGTCGTCGTGACCGGCGCCTCTCGCACCGGCACCTCATTCTTGGGGACAGAAGATGCCGCAGAGGGTTCCTTTTTCGGCGCCTCCGCCACTGCCTGCTGAGCAACCGGTACCGGTTTTTCATTCTTTTTGGCTTCGCTCTCGAGGCCCCGATAAAGAAATACCGAATCCCCAATGGTCACCTTGTCGCCGGGCGACAACTTGTGCGGCGTCCCCGCCTTGAGCAGTTTCCCGTTAAGGAGAGAGCCATTGGTGCTGTTCGAGTCCTCGATGTAGGTGACCCCGTCGCCGTTCCAGATGCGAGCATGCTTCCGCGACACCTTCGGGTCGATGATGGCGACATCGCAAGAGACATCCCGTCCGACGATGAGCTGGCCGTTGCGCGGAACGACGAACTCGCCGCCTTGATACTTCCCCTCGACGAACTGAAAGAGATAGACCTCCTTCTGTTGACCGACCTTCTGTAAGAGTGACTGGAATCCTGCCATGAAAGAGATCCTTTCTTGTCAAGCAAATGGATGATATGCGCTCATTTTCGATTTTTCAAGAAATTAGCGGAAAAGCTCGGAGGATATCTTCGGCAAACGGTGTCCATGGGAGACCAGCGGAAGGAACCGAGCGAAAGCGCAGCGTTTCCTCTCGAACCGGGTGATCACAGAGCACTTCGGCCGCGTGGAGCGCCAATCGGCTTACCGGAGCACCGCTTTTCAGACCGTATTTCTCGTCCCCGACGATGGGTACGCCGATCGCCGCGAGTTGCACACGAATCTGGTGAGCGCGTCCCGTTTCGAGAGAAACGGCCAACAGGGCGCTCCCATCGGCAACCGCAATGGTGCGATACGAGAGGACCGCCCGTTTTGCCCCCGTTGTCGCTGGAAACACGACCGACACCCGATTACGATCATGATCCTTCATCAGCCAATGTTCGAGATCGCCTGTGGCAGGACACGGCGCTCCCCGGACCACGGCAAGATAGGCCTTCCGGAAGCGACCGTCGCGCATCTGCGCCGACAGGCGTGACGCCGCCTTGGATGTCTTCGCGAAGACCACCACGCCTCCCACCGGGCGATCGAGTCGATGGACCAGTCCGAGATAGACCGCGCCCGGCTTTTGATACTTTTCTTTGAGGTACGCCTTGACCATGTTGAGCAGGTCGGGGTCGCCGCTCCGGTCGGCCTGCGTCGGCACACCGCACGGTTTCTCGATGACGATGAGATGATTGTCCTCGAAGAGAATCTCGAGCGGCGTCACCGGTTCATTTCACCCGGATGTTGAATGTCCCGAGGATGAAGCGGTTGACGCCGTCGTTGAACTTCTGGTCGTCCACTTTCATTCGATCGTTGCCAATGAAGAAACCGGTGTAGATCTTGATCCCGCCGCCGGGATGCCCGTTGGATATGGTCTCCTCGAACCGGTCATGAATGATGTCCCCGACCTGCCATTTGTCGGTCGGATAAAACCCCTTGAGGGGATAATCGTCTATCTTGATGCTGTGCGGCAACGCGCCGTCATAGACATCGAGGTGGAAGAATATCTGCCAGTTCTTCTCTATCGGCTTGAGCACCTTGTAATACATGTCTATGACGATCTTCTCGCCCTGCTCGAAGTAGCTCTTGTTGAGCTTGTAGCCGATAATCTCAACCGAACCGTTCTCGAGCGTCGAACCGATGCGCTGGATGTTCTTCGGTATCTGGTCCTCAGTAAGGAGATCCTTGCGCCAACTGTCGTCGGCCGTCCCCTTGTCCTTGAGCGAGGCGCGGTACATCTCTATCTCCATGTAGGTGTCTACCGCGTCGTCCATGATCTTTACGAGCGGCACCCCTATCGTCATGAGGACCGAGCGCAGTTCGGGAACCTTGTTCTTTTTGGTCGTGATGAAAACGGTGTTGTCAGGATGATCCTCGATGAGTTTCTTCACCGCCGCCGGCGTATTGGCGCGGATGAGTTCTTCGTCGAGGTTGATGAGCGAGGCGAGATAGAAGTAGAGACACCGGTTCTTCCAGTTGTCGTAGTCAACGATGATGTCCCCGGGCTGTTTTATCTCGGCATACTTCTCGACCATCGGTTTGGGAGTGAAAACCCAGAGCACCTTCGGTATCCAGTAAAAGTTCAGATACGCGGCGAACGCGATCGTACCGATGAAGAAAAAGACGATGCCAGTCCGCATGAGCGTCTTGCTCTTGAGATAAATGAGCGGCAGAAGCAAAAAGATGACGAGCGGCGGCACGAGCGCATAGAGCCACGGGAGCATGTCATAGACGCGGCCGAACCAGTCCTGTATCCGATGGGTCGTGATGATGTAGAGTATCTCGCGGTAGTTGAGGCCGGTGCCGAGGTCCTTGCCGGTCACGCCGATGACGAGACAGCCGAGCACCGCGGTCAGGGGATAAAGAGAACGCTTTTCGCCACGGAAGAACTCGATGAACGGTATCGCGGTGATGATGGCAAAAAACGGGATCGCGGGAAAGACATAGTGCGGGAACTTGGTCGCCGACAGCGTGAAGAACAGAAAGATAAAGAAGAACGAAAGGACGAGGAACCCTTCTTCGGAACGATGCTCTTTACGCGTTCCGGCAAGAATGAGCGCCGGGATGAACAGACCGAACCACGGGAAGGCACCGATCGCCATCTGCCAGATGTAGAACTCGAAGGGGCCGTCGGGCTTGTCGATAAGGCCCTCCATGCGGCCGAAGTGATGCTCGATGAAGAACTCGCGGAGGAACGGTTTCCCGTGTTTGACCCCCATGTAGACATACCACCACGCCGAGACGAGGAGGAAGATCGCCATTCCCTCGAGGATGCGCGTCTTCTTGAGGAACTGTCCGTATTGGACGAACATCTTTTTCACGCCGCCTTTCTCGGCAAGGACACCGTAATCGGTCGAGGCGAGCATCCAGAGGAAGAATATCCCGCCCGGTATCACGATGGCCAGCAGTCCTTTGGCGAGCATCGCGAGACCAAAGAGAACATAGGCGAGACGAATGAGCTTCTTGTCCTCGTCCCGCATGCCGAGATAGAGGAGCATGATGCCGCCATAGAGGAGCGTGACGGTCGTTATGTCCCACATGAATTGCTTGGTGATGAGATAGTAGAAGGGAGTGAGCATGAGGATGATCGATGAGACGAAGGCTCGGGTGTGGTCGCCGCGGAAGAAGCGCTTCACGGTCCAATAAACGAGCAGGATGCCGAGCACACCATTGATGGCAAAGGGGAGACGGGTCGCCCACTCGGTCGGCCC
Source organism: uncultured Spirochaetales bacterium (assembly GCA_964415795.1). Taxonomy (GTDB): domain Bacteria; phylum UBP6; class UBA1177; order UBA1177; family JAKLFG01; genus CALITV01. The sequence goes on from CAYQBN010000002.1 coordinate 175,607, forward strand.
GAGTATGGCATAGAAGGGAAGGACCATCCAGAAGCAGAGGATCGGCTTGCTCCAGAAGTTGTACTGTCCGAGATAGATCGGATCGAGGAACCAGTCCCAGATGCCGTTCTTGTTGGCAAGCATCTCTATGGCGACGCGCCCGTAATGCGTCTCCCACTGGCCAAGCAGCGGATAACTGCCGAGCAGGGGAAAGAAGAGAAGCGACGAAAGGACCGTCAATATAACATAGGGATGTTTCTCGGTCAGACCGTAGATCGCCTTCCAGAGGTTCTGCATGACAAACTCCTTACCCTCAACGATTCCGCCTCACCATACCCACCATATCGAGAAAATCAATCTTATCGAGGAGATGCTTCCCCGGTGTTCAAGAGATTCCTGAATGCCTTGAACGGCCTGCCACCGCCGTCGAAGCACCAGCGGTACCACTCGAGGAAGTTGAGACGCAGGCCATGGATGACGCCGCCCATGATGCAGAGGCCGATGTTGAGGACATGACCCAACGCGAACACGACGACGGCGGGCAGAAGCGTGTAGTACCACGGGCCGGCGTCCCAGATCATCGTTGTTATCATATTGAAGTTCTGGGCAATAAGCGATCCCGAGAGCCCGAGCGCGAAAAGGCGGAGATAGGAAAGGATGTCGGCAAAGAACTGGACGCCGTTGTAGACGCCAAGAAATCCGCCGAGGAGGAACTTGACCGGCCGCCAAGTCCCGGCGCTCGTGAGGAAAACGACCGCGACGGCGATGTAGAAAATCCTGAGAGCGACCGACGCCATGGCCGGGTCGGCATCCTTCAGGGTGACCCACGCGTAGAAGGACCATATCCCCGGGACCCACGCGAGGACCGGGATCGCGGAGAAGCGCTGACCAAGAGAGAAAAAGAGGCGTCCTCCCTTAAGGAGAAGCGAAATGGTGATGTGGATGAGCCCGATGACGATGGATATGGTCATCATGTTACCGAGAACGCCGGGATGACGGATGTCGGTATCAATGAGGGCAAGTTTAACCACCCAGCCAAAGAGCGGATTGTCGGCAGAGAGACCATAGAATCCACCGGTAGCGAACCCATAGGCCGTCGCGGCACCGCAGAGAGCGAGCGAGAGATTGAAGAAACGCCTGAGTGACGGCGAAGGGTCCTTGACTTTGTGCCGAAAGTAGAGGAGAAGCGCGACGAGCGTGAGCGCATACCCGCCATCCCCGAATATCATCGAGTAGAAAAGCATGAAGGAAAAGAACACCCACGAACTCGGATCCCAATCGCGGTAAGCAGGGGTGTCATATATCCTTACAAGATCCTCTCCGAGCGCCGCAACCCCTTGGTTGCGCATGAGCGTCGGCACCCGCTCGCCCGGGTCCGGTTCGAGCTCCTCGATCTGAACGGGAAACTCGCTCACGAGCGTCGCGAGTTTTTCCTGTGAGGAAGCAGGACACCACGCCTGTAAAGCGAAGACGGTTCCTTCGAACAGCTTCACCGATCCCCATGCCGCGAGGGCGAAATTGAAGGTCGTCAACTCGGCAAGGTATTGCCGGAACACCGCATCCTTCGCCGCCGCCATACGGTAGATCTGATTTTTCGTCTCCGTAAGTTCGTTTTCGAGCGCAGCGATGCGTTTGTTGAGCGTTCTGACATCCTCATCCATCCGTATCTCGAGGCAGTCGGTGATGTGGATCGGTTGCGACGAAAAGGTGATGAAATAGCGTCGTTCGGGATCGCTGTTGACCTCCATGACGGCGAGCGCCTCGGGGATCTCTATCGTGTCGGCCAATTCGTGAGCGACTTCCCAGAACTGGATGACAAGCCCGCCGCGTTCGCGGAGAGCGTGAACCGTCGAAAGGTCGAAATCACCCCACGGAAGCAGGGAATCCCGTTTATTACGAAGCTGCTGGAGCTTCTCCTTGGCAAGACGAAGACTGTCCTCGAGCAACGGAAGCCGATCGATGATGACAGCGACATCTTCGGTAGGAACGACCTCGAGGAGTCTTTCATTCTCTCGACGCGCCTGTTTCTCGTACTTTACCAAGGTTCGATAGACGGAAAGCGCCCTCTCGGCAGGCAGTGGCACCGCATGGCGCCCGTCTATCGGCAACGCCTCGCCATGGTAGGGCTCCACCTGCACGAGACCAGCTTCCTGTAACCGGGCGAGGAACGCTTCCTTCACCGGCTCGGGACCGAGAAGAAGCACTTTGTGCATCCGTTCGATCATGCCGCCGCCTCCGCCCGCTCACTTTCGGCCTTCCGCTTGAGCTTGTCCTTGGCTATCTTCGCGTTGCAGATCGCCGCGATCTCCTGATCGCCGAGGAATATCTTGATGCGCCGGATGTTCTCGCGACACTGCGGAATAAGGCGCTTCTCAAAGAGGTTCACCTTGATGTTGGTAAGCCGCAGTTCCTCGGCAAGCAGATCGAGCCGGCGCCGCGCCACTTTGACCTTCTCGCGGACCGTGATGAGTTCCCTCAGATCCTTCACCGCGCGGTCGAGCCACACCGGCATGATGAAGAAACTGTAGTGCCGCTCCCTGAACGAGGTCCCGGCGAATACGGGGACATCGACTCCCGCGACATTCTCGGTCTCGGTAAAGACCTTTTCCAGCTCGATGTAGTCGAACATATCCACGGTAAGCCGCTGCGAGAAAAGGATGGACCACTCGGCTATCTCGCGTCGCCGCTTCTCGAGTTCGTCCTCGAGCCGGCCGAGTTGGGCACGCGCCGCTTCGACCTCCATCTGCAGCTGTTGTTTCTTCAGCTGAAGCGTCGGAAGGTACTTGGTCAGCTGCTCGAGGAGCGTTTTCTGGTTCTTGAGTTCGGTCTTGTTGAGCTTTATCTCCGCCATCGCCGCGACCTACTTCTTCCACTTGCCGTATTTCTCGATCCACTCGTTTTTGATACCGACCTCGTGTCGCTCGAAGCACTCGGCGAGGATCGTCCAGCCGAGGTCGAGCTGCTGTTCGATGTCGAGATTGACCGCGAGGTTCATCATACGGTTCTCGAACTTGCGCGCATAGTCGAGCAGTTTCTTGTCCCAGTTCGAAAGCCGGAATCCCATCGACTCGCGGTCGCGCGCCTTCTTCGCCTCGGCGTAGAGACGGATCATCGCGTTGGCAAGGTCGGAGTGGTCCTTGCGGGTGACCTTTCCCATGACCTGCTGTTTGAGCCGTGAAAGCGAGCCGAATGGATTGATGACCCCGCCGTGCAGATAGAACTGCCCCTCGGTGATGTACCCGGTGTTGTCGGGCACCGGGTGGGTGACATCGTTGCCCGGCATCGTGGTGACCGCGATGATGGTGATGGACCCGCTTCCCTCGATGTCGACCGCCTTCTCATACCGGGCGGCGAGATCGGAGTAGAGCGATCCGGGATAGCCGCGGTTCGACGGGACCTTCTCCATCGAAATGGATATCTCCTTGAGCGCATCGGAGAAGGCGGTCATATCGGTGAGAAGGCACAGCACATTCTTGTTCTGTACCGCAAACTTCTCGGCGACCGCAAGCGCAAGGTCGGGAACGAGCAGACACTCGACGACCGGGTCGGAGGCAAGATGAACGAACATGATGGTCTTCTCCATCGCCCCCGAACGGGAGAAATGGTCCCGGAAGAAGGCATAGTCATCGAACTTGAGCCCCATGCCACCGAGAATGATGAGATCGGCATCGGTCTGCGAGGCGATACGCGCCAGAAGTTCGTTGTACGGCTCGCCCGGTATCGAGAAGATGGGGATCTTCTGCGATCGGACGAGCGCGTTGAACATGTCTATCATCGGGATGTTGGTCTTTATCATCCGCTTCGGGACGATGCGTTTGGTCGGGTTGAACGAGGGACCGCCTATCTCGATGCGCTCCTCGAGGACCTCGGGGCCGCCGTCCACCGGCGCTCCCGAACCATTGAAGACGCGGCCGAGCAGCGAATCGCCGCAGGCGACCTGCATCGGTCTCCCTAGGAATCTGACCGTGTCACCGGTCGAGACACCTTTGGTACCGGTATAGATCTGAAGCGTCACGCGGTCTCCGTCGAAACTGATGACCTCGGCGAGAGACGAACGGCCATCGCGCATTCTCACCTGCGCGAGTTCGCCGAGCTTCACCCCTTCGGCACGGATCTCGGCGATGGAGCCTTTTATCTTTTCGATACGGGTATAGGTCTTAACCATGGCGCGCTCCCTCCAGAAGATCGAGAATCGCCTGTTTCTTGTCGGCATAGGACGCATCGTGCGGCGCTGTATAGTTCCACTGGATGAACTTGTCCTGCAGCATGAGGAAGAACCGGCGCGCCTCGTCATGCGAATCGAACGAAAGATCGGCGTCGAGCACCCGTTCGATGAGCTCGAGTTGCTCGGTCTGCCGCGCGATGTCGGTCGCGGTGTCAACCTTGTCGAACGCGTTCTGCTGAAGGAAGACGGCGTCGTAGAACTCTCCCTTGAGGAAGACGACCATATCGCTCCGGCTCGTCCCCTCCTCGCCGACGACCGACATCTTCTTACCGATCTCGTCGGCGGCGAAGACGATCTTCTGTGCCTTGCGGACGATGTCTATGCGACGCCTCGTCTTCTCATCGCCATGCTCGTAGAAACGGTCGTTGTATTTCGACCAGCTGATGAGTGGGTCTATCGCCGGGTAGCGGCGCGCGTCGGAACGGGATCGCGAAAGGCCGAGGAAACAACCGACCACCGCGAGCGTCGCCTGCGTCACCGGTTCCTCGAAGTTGCCGCCGGCGGGGCTCACCGCTCCACCGATGGTGAGCGAACCGGTCGAACCATCCTTGAGTTCGAGGACACCGGCCCGTTCGTAGAGTTCTGCGATGCGTGAGGCAAGATAGGCGGGGAATGCCTCCTCTCCCGGGATCTCCTCGAGACGGCCGCTCATCTCGCGGAGCGCCTGCGCCCAGCGCGAGGTCGAATCAGCGAGCATGAGACAGTCAACGCCCATCTGACGGTAATATTCGGCGATAGCGGTCCCGATGTAGACCGACGATTCGCGCGCTGCGACCGGCATCGAGGAGGTGTTGCAGATGATGCAGGTGCGGTCTATCAGTTTGCGTCCCGTCGTCGGGTCGTCGAGCTCGGGGAACTCCTTGAGCAGTTCGACCACTTCGCCGGCTCGCTCGCCGCAGGCGACGACAACGACGACCTGAATGTGAGCATACTTCGAAAGCTGGTGCTGGAGCACCGTCTTACCGGCGCCGAAGGGACCGGGAGTGCAGAAGGTTCCCCCCTTCGCGACCGGGAACGGGCCGTCAACGATGCGGCACGCGGTCGTCAACTGGTGGATCGGCAGTTGTCGCCGACCGAAACGGATCGGGAACTTGGCGGGCCAGCGCTGGACCATCGTCACCGAGTGGCGCGTTCCCTGATCGTCCTCTATAACCGCGATCTCATGGTCGACCGGGTAGGACCCAGCCGGCGCCATGCTCACCACCTTCCCCTTTCCGCGGAACGAGAAGGGCACCATGATGCGATGTTTGACGACCCCTTCGGGAACCCAACCGAGGAAATCGGCCCGCTCGACGGTGTCGCCGACCTTCGCGGTCGGGGTGAAGTCCCACTTTTTCTCACGCGAGAGCGGGATGAGGTAGACACCGCGCGGCAGGAAGTAGCCCGCCTTCTCGGCTACCAGTTCGAGCGGATTCTGGAGGCCATCGAAGATGCTCGTGAGAAGACCCGGCCCCAACTCGACGGTAAGCAGATCGCCGTCGAATTCGACCGCGTCTCCGTACGCTATGCCGCGGGTCATCTCGAATACCTGTATCTTGGCGAGATTTCCCGCGATCTCAATGACCTCACCCTTGAGCCGCTGCCCGCCGGTCACGATGTAGGCAACCTCGTTCTGGCGTACGATACCGGTGAATTCGGCGGTGATGAGATTTCCCTGCGCCGCCACGACCCGGCCTTGCGCCCGCGTCTGTTCCATCGTCATGTTCCAAATCTCCCTTGTCCGTCTCAGCCGTGCACGATGTGATCGAGTATCTTTCTGCCGCGTTCGCGGTTCAGCGAGTTCCAGATGTCACGCACCTGAAACCCGATTATGTACGAAAGGATGATGTGATCGCCGAACGGCGATTCCTGTCCGACCTCTTCCATCAATTTGAAGCGGATGCGGTCGAGGTCGTGCTCCAGATCTATCGGTTCCTTGTTGAAAAGGTTGATGATGTCCACCACCTCGGGGAAGATGCTCTTGAGACCGAGGTCGGTAGAGGCACGATTCTCGAGGATGACCTGTACGAAATACGGGTCTCCCTTGAGATGCTCCTCGAGATCGAGTCCCTGACGGATGATGCGCTGGGCGGCGAGCACCGTGCGGATGATCGTCGCGATGCGGCCGTAGTAACGAATGAAGCGGCTCTTGCAGTTCTGGAGATAGGAGAAGTAACCGATGTAGAGGTCCTCCATGTGATCCAGCCGTTCCTGCGGCGTCTTGTACTGCAGGAAATAATCCACGATGAACTCGGGGAAGTTGGGATCGGGCATGTTGAGGAACGGTTCCTTGAGGAACGCCACGATCTCGTCCACCTCGAGGTAGTTCGGCTTGTATATCTCGATGGGGCGTGGCTCCTCAGGCATACGCCCGCTAGCACGCGGGACCTGCGTCCGCAGGACGAGTTCGATGTTGTAGAGGTCATTCTGGAGAAGGATATCCTTGAGCGGGTCCATGAGCGATTCGAGTTGGGGCCAGTTGTCCTCGAGGAACTGCGCGAGCGTCCCCGGCAGTTCGCTGTCCCAAGTGAGCTTGGGCAGTGCCGCGACGAGGTAGTGGTTGAACTTCATCGCCATCGCAAATTTCTCCTACTTCGCGAAAAGGTAAGAGCGCACCTCCGGACGCAAGTAGTCAGCAAGAAGTTCGGCGAGCGCCTCGGCAGTGAACTCGTACGAGAAGCCTTTGTCCACGAACCGCACCGAGAAACCGGAAGGCACCCGATCGTCCGAAAGGGTGATGCCCTTTGCCGCCACCGCCGCGATCTCGCCCTTGACAAAGTCGCCAAGACGCTTCTTCAGGTCGTCCGAAAGGACGATCTCGACTTGACCAACGCTCCCGCCGACGGTAAAACGAACGACCTCGACGAGGACCGCCTTCATGATCTCCGCACTCCCGGTCGCTTCGCGGACGGGCGCCCCGATAGCGCGCGAGAGCACCTCTTTCTCGAGGGCCAGCTTGAGCGTGTCTATCGCCTGCCGCGCTGCGAGCCGAAGTGAAGATTCGGCCGTAGAAAGCGTCAGCCGCGCCTTCTCTTCGGCGGCGTGTACGATCTCCTCCGCCTTTTTCTCGGCCTGCGCGATGATGCGCTCCTTTTCGGCGTTCGCCTCGGCAAGGAGACGATCGCGCTCCTGCTCCGCCGGCGTGAGCACCTGTTCCTTCAGATACTCGCTGATGTGCTGTATCTTGTTCTCGAATGTCGCCGCCTGTTGTGCAAGGTTGCCGCCCATCGTGTGCTCCTTTCTAAGGTAAGTATCCATGAACATAAAAAATCTGCGGAACTATAGCCCAGTGAGCGGGAAAGTCAAATTGACGCCCCCTCTGGTTGCAATCGCCTCCCTCTTACGCTACAGTTGTGGCGATCACGACGAAAAAGGAACGGTATATGGCAACTCAACGAAAGGTCGCAGTCATCGGCGCTGGGTTCGGGGGCCTCTCGGCGGCGGCTATCCTTGCCCATCGCGACTATGCGGTCGAGGTGTTCGAACAGCAGGCGACCCCGGGCGGAAAGGCAGGCGACCTGCGGCTCGGCGGATGGCGTTTCGACACCGGGCCATCGCTCTTCACGATGCCGGCGGTCTTCGAGAAATGCTTCTCGCTGGCGGGCGGCGACCTGAACGCGTCGCTCCGCCACGAGCCCATGGAACTCATCACCCGCTACTTCTGGGAGGATGGCACAATTCTCAATGCATGGCAGGATCCCGACCGTTTCGCTGCCGAGGTCGAAGCGAAACTTGGCGACCCAGCCGATGCGGTAAAACGATACCTCAGGCGAGCAAGGAAGATATACGATTCCACCGCCGACATCTTTCTCTACGGTGACCCGTGGGACCCGCTCAACATCTTTCGCTCAGCTGGCTGGCGGGCCCTCGCAGGTCTTCCCTTCATCGCTCCGTTCACGACGATGGACCGCTTCCACCGCCGCTATTTCAAGGATGAACGCACCATCCAACTCTTCGACCGCTACGCCACCTACACCGGTTCCGACCCCTACCGCGCACCGGCAACGCTCGCGATCATCCCCCATGTCGAATATGCCATCGGCGCTCGGAACATCACGGGAGGCATCTCGGCGCTCGTGCGGGCGATGCACGAACGCGCCGAACAGAATGGGGCGAAGTTCCGTTTCTCTGCGCCCGTCGAACGGATACTTCGCGACGGGCACCGGGCGACCGGTGTGGTGATACATGGTGAAGAACTCCCCTTCGACGCGGTCGTCTCGAACGCCGATGTGACCTACACCTACCTTTCACTTCTCCAGAGCGAATCGGAAATGGCCGACCGCTACCAACGGCTTGAGCCGTCGCTGTCGGGCATTGTTTTCTACTGGGCGATGCGCGAAACCTTTCCCGAACTTACGGTCAACAACATCTTCTTCTCGAACGACTATCGGACCGAATTCGAGGAGATATTTAAACGGCGTCGCTGTGGCTATGACCCGACCATCTATGTCAACATCACTTCCAAGTTCGACCCTGTCGACGCGCCGGAGGGCAGCGAGAACTGGTTCGTCCTCGTCAACGCCCCCTATGACGATCACCAAGATTGGGAGGTCGAAACGCTTCGTTTGCGTGAAACGGTCATCGCGAAACTCTCGCGCATCATCGGCCGTGACATCGAACGGGCGATCGCCCATGAAAAGGTTCGCACACCGCGGACATGGCGCGATCTCACCAACACCAACCACGGAGCAATTTACGGCATATCCTCCAACGACCCTATGGCCGCCTTCCGTCGCCAACCGGTCAGGTGCGCCGAGCACCCGGGCCTCTTCTTCTGCGGCGGGTCGGCCCATCCGGGGGGCGGCATGCCGCTCGCGACCCTGTCGGGCATGATGGCGGCAGAGGCGGTCAGTCGGAGGCTGAAATGAGAAAGCATATCCTCCTCATTGTGCTCACGACCTTCTACCTTTTCGGCATCGCCGGACATCTCTGGAACAAAACGCTCCCCTTCGTTCTTTCGATGACACCGCTCGTCCTCCTTGCCTTCGCCCTCATCATCCTCGTTCCGACGGTGCGCGACGACAGAAAGATGCTCCTCTGGTTCCCCCTCACCTACGCCGTCACCTTCGCGCTGGAGGCAGTAGGGGTCGCAACTGGCCTCGTCTTCGGACCCTATCACTACGGCACGACGCTCGGCCCGAAACTGCTTGGGGTACCGCTCATCATCGGAGCGAACTGGGTCATCGTCGTGCTCGGCGCGCTCAGGCTGTCGGAGCGGCTGACCGTGCGGCCGATCACCTCGGCGCTCATCGCCGCGGCGCTCGCCACCGGGTTCGACTGGGTGCTGGAGCCGGTCGCCATACGGCTCGACTACTGGACATGGCACACGACGGACATACCGCTCCAGAACTACGCGGCGTGGTTCATCACCGCCGCCATCGCCGCTTACATCTACCGAATCCTTAAGATAAGGACGAAAACCATCCTCCCGGCATGGTATTTCATCGTTCAGGCAGTGTTCTTCGCGGTGTTGCGGTATGCTTAGGCGAGCCGCCCGTCCCTGATCTCGACGATGCGATCGCACCGTTTGGCGATGTCGGCGGCGTGGGTGACGATGCAGAAGGCGGTGCCATCGCTTTTGTTGAGTTCGCGCATGAGAGCGAAGACCTCAGCAGAACTCACGCTGTCGAGGTTGCCGGTCGGCTCGTCGGCGAGGATGACCGCCGGTTTCATGGCGAGCGCCCGGGCGATAGCGGCGCGCTGGCGCTGACCGCCCGAAACCTCGTCGGGCTTGTAGGTGAGCCGTTCGCCGAGCCCCACCCGCCGCAATAGTTCGGCCGCCGTCTCGCGCATCCCCGGCAGTTCGCGCCCCTTGTCGGCCATGAGCGGCATCATGACATTCTCGACGAGCGTGAGCGCCGGGATGAGGTGGTGAAACTGGAACACGAAGCCGAGCGTCCGGCCGCGGAGCGTCGTTATCGCCTCATCATCCATCGTGGCCGTGTCGATCCCGTTCACGAGCAACGTACCGGTGGTAGGACGGTCGAGAAGGCCCATGATGTTGAGGAGCGTCGTCTTGCCCGACCCCGATTGACCGGTGATCGCAAGGAAGTCACCGGGCGATATCGTTAGATCGATCCCGTGGAGCACCTCGGTCTTGATGCGAGTGCCGTAGGTCTTCGTGATGCCGCGCAGTTCGAGGATCGGTCTCATCAGTGCACCACCTCCGCCGGATTGACGCGGGAGGCCTGCCGTGCCGGCGCGGCCGCCGCGATAATGCCGACCACCGTCATGATGAGGATGAAGACGAGGTAATCGGTCAGTTCGTAACTGATGGGGAACCGCGGCGTCCCGTCGGGGTTACGGGCGCTGTTCCGGAAAAGGATGGCGAGCCCGGTGCCCACGCCGCACCCGAGAAGCGACCCGATGAGACCAACGAATGCCCCCTGCCACAAGAAGACCCGGGTCACAAGCGCCCGTTTGGCACCGAAGGCGCGCAGGATGCCGATCTCGCCGCGCTTCTGGACCACCGAAACGACGAGCACGCTCGCAATGCCGAGCGCTACCGCGACCATGACGAAGAACTGTATGAGAAAACTCGAACTCGACTGCGAGCGGAGCGCAATGAGCAGCTGTTCGTTCTGCTCCATCCACGAGATTGTCTCTATCCCGAGGTCGCGTTCAAGACGGCGCGCGATAGGTTCCGCCTCGAAGATCTGTTCCACCCGGACATCCATCTGCGTCACCTCGCCCGGCACGCCGACAAGCGTCTGCCCCTGCCGAAGCGTCACGAAGACCTGACTCTCGTTCACCGCACGGTTACCGAGGTCGAACAGACCGCTGATCGTGAAGTTGAAGGCCGTCCCCGCCGCTTGGACCGTGAGCCGGTCGCCGACCGTGACGCCGAGATCGTCGGCCAGTTCCTTGCCGACGAGGATATCGTTTCCCGAAAGGCGGTACTCGCCGGCGACGATCTCGTCGCGTATTGGGATGATGCGGGCGAAGCTCTCCAGTTCAATGCCGCTGACCACCACCGGACGCGTCACATCGCCGCGCTTAAGGAGGGCCGCTCCCGTCACGCGCGCCGTCACCGCCACGATGCCGGGATACCGCGCGACCGCTTCGAGACGACGCGGCCAATCGGCGATGGTCTGCGGACGGTCGAAGCCCCGTTCGATACGCGACGCCACGGCGGTCGCGGCATCGCCGTCGGCAAGCGGCCGCGGCTTTTCGCGATAGGCGGTCAACAGGATATGCGCCTGGCTACCAAGCGTCCGTTCGATGAGCGAACGCTGAAGTCCCGAGATGAGGCCATAGAGAAAGACCATCACGGCGACACCGACCACGCAGGCGCTCATGATGAAGAGCGTCTGCCGCTTCTCGTCAAGGAGATATTTGATCGCGAGAAAGAGTGAGAACGGCACTAACACCCTCCCCGTTCGGCGCTGCGCGCCTTCATCCCATCGTGCGGAGGCCGCTTTTCGTCGGGAAGCACCACCAACTCGCCCGGCGCGAGCCCTTCGACGACCCGCACCTTCGCCCCCTCCACCCCTTCGGTAAGCACCGGCCGCTTCAGCACCTGTCCTTCCGCGAACACCCATACGAACCGTTCAGCACCCTCCCCCATCACAGCACTTGCCGGGACAAGAAGCGAGGAAGCGATCCGGGCGACATCGAGATCTATCGAGACGGTCATGTCGGCCCGGAGGTACTCCGGCTTTTCTTTGGGAGCCAACTTGATGCGCACTGTGCCGCGCTGAGGATCGACGGCACGCGCTATCTGCGTCACTGTCGCCTCGAAACGCCGGTCAGGGAACGCCTCGGCAGAAACGACCGCCGGTTGTCCCTCATAGACAAGCCCCAAGTTACGCTCTTCGATGTCGGCAATCAGGTGACACTTTTGCGCGGAGGCAATGGTCATGAGCATCTGCCCCGGCTGGACCACGGCCCCCGGATCAATGCTCCGCGACAGCACCGTCGCCTCGAACGGCGCCGTGAGTCGCGCCTCGGCAAGCCGCTGGGCCGCAAGGTCGCGATTGGCGAGCGCCTGATCGAGCGCCGCACGGGCGAGGTTGAAATCGTTGCCTCCCTTTGCGATGCTCTGCGCCCGCGTCTCGGCGATGGCATACTGCGTTTGAGCCGTCTTGAGCGCCAGTTCCGAACGCTGGAAATCTCCCGCCGAGAGCGCCTGCTTCTCGAACAGTTGCTTGTCGCGTTCGTAGTTTTTCTGGGCATCGGCCAGTTTGTTGCGCGCATCGACGAGCGCCTCGGCGACGATCCGTGCCTCGGTGCCGGCGATCTGTTCGAACTTCGCCCGTGCCTGGGCGACTGCCGCCTCGGCGACCTTGAGGTTCGCCTTGAGTTCACGGTCATCAAGCGCGACGAGCAGGGTGCCTGCCGGCGCGGTATCGTTCTCTTTCACCGCCACCTCACGGACCCGGCCCGGAATCGTCGAGGCGACCGTCACCACCGCATCGGGTACGACGCGCCCCATGACGACGAGCCGTCGGTTGAGGTCGCGCGACTCGACGCGGCAGACCGGCACGACTGGCGGCCGCAGAAAAAAGAACCAGCCGGCAAGCACACCGACGACAATCACTCCGAGAAGAAAAAGTATCCGGCGCATGATGCCTCCTAGGAGAATGTGTTCACGAGTTCCCTATCGCCCGCGCGGCGAGCTCGGCGGCGATGAAAACCATGGGGACTCCGACACCGGGATGGGTGTAGTGCCCCGCGTAGAAGAGGTTCCTTGCCTTCTTGCTCCGCCGCGGCGGACGGAATACCGCCGTCTGGTCGAAGGTGTGCGAGAGCCCGAGCGCGGTGCCGTTGCGTGCATGGTAGTCGGCAGCGAAGTCGCGCCCCGAGAAGATGCGCCTCACGGCGATGTGGCCCCGAACGCTCTCGCCAGCGATCGCTTCGAGCCGGTCGAGAACCTTCTCGGCATACGCCTCGCGTGCCGAGTCGCTGTCGTCGAGGTTGCACGCGATCGGCACGAGCACGAAGACATTCTCGCACCCCGCCGGCGCAACATCGGACTGCGTCTTCGAGGTGACCGATACATAGAACGAGGGGTTGTCAGGCCACGCCGGCGCATCGAATATCTGGGCGAAATGACGGTCCCAGTCACGGTCGAAATAGAGCGTATGGTGGGCGAGTCTCGCCAGCCGCTTCTTTACGCCGAGATACATGATGAACATCGAAGGGGCATAGATCCGCTTGCGCCAGTAGCCCTCGTCGAGCGAACGCGCCGCCGGGTCAAGGAGCGTCGTCTCGGCGTGCGCATAGTCGGCGTTCACGAGCACCACATCGGCACGATAGGTCCCCTTTTCGGTCTCCACGGTAACCACCTGCTTCTTTTCTACCGCGATATGGCGCACCTCTTCGCCGAGCCGGATCTCGACACCATACTCTTTGCAGAGTCTCAAAAGCGCCTCGACGAGTCCCCACATGCCGTTGCGCGGGAAGAAGACGCCGAGGTTGAGGTCGAGGTGAGACATCATCGCATAGAGCGCCGGCGCATTGTGCGGGCTGTTCCCAAGGAACACCATCGCATACTCGAGTATCTTCTTGGCGCGGTGGTCGGTGAAGTATCTCGACACAAGCGAATCGAGACTCTCGAAGACCGACAATTTGGCGCCCTTGAAGATGAGCGTTGGATTGAGGAAGTCGAATACCGAATCATAGTCGCGGTAGAGAAACTCCCCAACCGCCGTTTCGTACTTGATGCGTGCATTCTCGAGATAGCGGGAAAGCTTCTCGGCACCGCCTTTCTCGAACGATTCGAAGGTCGCCTTCGTTCGTTCGAGGTCGGGGGTGATGTCCACGAACTCGTCGGACGAGAAGAAGACGCGGTAGTACGGATCGAGCCGCACGAGCGGCAGATACTCTTCGCGCTTCTTGCCGAGGAGCGCAAAGAAGCGGTCGAACGCCTCCGGCATGAGATACCACGATGGTCCCATGTCGAAGCGGTAACCGTCAACCTCCCAGAGCCGCGCGCGCCCTCCCGGCATCGTGTTCTTTTCGAGCACAGTGACCGTATAACCCCGGTGCGCAAGGAGCGCCGCAGCAGCGAGCCCCCCAAAGCCGGCACCGACGACGACGACTTTTTTCATGGCAACCCTCTAGTAGCGTATCGCGATCGTGACGGTGAGCGCCTTCCCATCAAACGAGAATCGCCCATCCTTGAACGAAGGGGGCCCGAACGAACTCTTCGGGTTGTTCGAGACGCCGACCCCTTCCTTAGGGATGCCGAGAAAATTGGTGTCGGCCTTCCCGTTGCCGTTCTCGTCATGAAGCACCGCAACAGCATAGGTTCCCGCCGGCACCTGCTCAAAGACCACCGACATGCTCGAAGCGGTGACTTTCACCGTCTTCCACGCGAAGGCCTTCTGGTAGGCGCCGGGAAATCCGTCGTCCTTATTGAAGAGCGAGACCCGCAGGTCACCCATCACTTTGAGCCCCGTCACTGTCACGGTGAGCGTCCCCTTCTCCTGTGCTAATCCCGTAAGCGACAGCATGAACATCGCTACCACAAAAAAGTACCGCATTACACCCCTCATCATAATAGTAAGATACCGTTCCACTTATATCGAAAACAAGTAGAACGGCAAGGAAAGTTGCCTAACGCAAAAAGATGACCGCAGCCCCGGCGACGGCAACGAACGCACCTGCCACCTCGCGCCACCCTATCTCTTCTTTGAAGAAAAAGTGCGCCGGGGCGATGATGAGGACCGGAGTGGTCGCCATGAGCGTCGCGGCGATACCGGTCGCGGTGTGCTGGGCAGCAAGGAGCGAGAGCGAGACGCCGAGGAACGGACCGAAGAAGGCGCCGGTCGCGATGCGCACGAGCGCGCCACTGTCACGGAACGCCTGCCTGACGCGGGGCCACGCGCCGCGGAACGTCACGACAAGCACAAAGCCCGCGACACCGGTGATGACCCGTATCTGTGTCGCCGCAAAGGGGTCATAGTCGCCCATGCCGTATTTAGAGAGCACATAGCCGACCGCTTGCCCGAAAGCGCCGAGGAAGGCGTAGAGAATGCCGCGTCCCCGTCCCGCGCGCGGCGTCCCTTCGTCGCTCCGCCGGCTTGCGACGACGAACGCGATGCCGGCGAGCGTCACCGCCATCCCGATAATGCCGAGCACCCCGATCCGCTCGCCGAGGAAGAGGTAGCCGATGAACGCCGTCTGCACCGGCACCGAGGCCATCACGAGCATCGAAAGGCGCGCGCCGACCGCGACGAAAGCCTTGAAGAGGAAGAGGTCGCCGAAGACGAACCCCACGAGCCCCGAGAGCGACAGCCACAGCCACGCGTGCGTTGATGCCCCCGTCGGGAGGAACGATCCCCTCACCGCAAGCGTGTAGAACCCAAGCAGGAAGAAGGCGAGAAAGATGCGCAGGAAGTTGACCGGCAGGGAACCGACGCGCCGCCCCGCGATCTGGAACGAGAGAGACGAGACAACCCAGCACGCCGCCGTCGCGAGCGCCGCGATCTCACCGAGGAAGGACATGAACTCCTCTCCGCCGAGAAAATTGCCACTCCCCTACCACAAAAAGAGGTGCAATGCAATCGGCAGATAAATGTTGTCAAACCTCCGCCGCCGCATATAATCGCCACGCACCGGACGGAGGCACCGATGAAGGACATCCAGAACGAGCGCGACGTGCGCGGACTCGCGGTCGACATGGTCGGCGTCGCGGCGATCCGCTACCCGATAACGGTCAAGGACAAACTGCGCGGCACGCAGGAGACGGTCGCGGCGGTCTCGATGAGCGTCGAGCTCCTCCCCGAGTTCAAGGGGACACACATGAGCCGTTTCGTCGAGATACTCAACCGCCACCGCGGTGAGATAACGATGGCGAACATCCGCGACATCCTCCGCGAGATGCGCGAGAGCCTCGGCTCGCCCAAGGCGATGATGTCGCTCGAGTTCCCCTACTTCATCGAAAAGAAATCGCCGCTCTCCGAGGAACGGTCGCTCTTCCCGGTCGAGGTCCTCTTCGACGGCTACGGCGATAGCGTACTTGGCACCAGTTTCATCCTCGGCCTCCGCATACCGGTCACGACGCTCTGCCCCTGCTCGCGCGAGATCAGCGAGTTCGGCGCCCACAACCAGCGCTCCTACATCACCGCCTACACCGCCTTCGACCATTTCATCTGGCTCGAGGACATCGTGGACAGGCTCGAGGACTGTGCAAGCGCCGAGATCTATCCGCTCCTCAAGCGTCCCGATGAGAAGTATGTCACCGAGAAGGCCTTCACCCGCCCCCGCTTCGCCGAGGATGTCGTGCGCGAAGCGGCATCACTGCTCTCCGAAGACCCCAAGATCCACTGGTTCATGGTCGAGGCGGTCCACCTCGAGAGCATCCACACCCACAACGCCTACGCCCGCATCGAGCGGTTCCATGACAAGAAACCGCTTCTGTTCGCTCACCTCCAGGTTTTCAAAGGATTCCGCCAACGCACCGGCGTCTACTGAGGAAGCGGAAGCGGCTCCCACTTCGCCTCGGCGCGCTCTTCGATCACGGCACGGCCGCTGAACTCATAGAAGGCGTTCGCGTTGTAGGTCCAGCCGAGGTACGCCGAATCGCCACCGCCGTGCGTCGTAATGAAGAAGCGATTCGAGAGCGAGCCGAACGAGACCGCCACCTCGTATGGCGGCGCCGGCTTCCCTTTGCTCGGATCGACCGGTATCCAGCCGAACGGCGGAAGATAGACCTGCGGCCACCGATGATAGACCTCATCCACCGAGCCATCGTCCTGTCGAACGACAACTCCTGCCTCGTAGCGTGCCGGCAGTCCCGCGGCACGCGCGAGCGCGATGAATGCAAAGGAGAACTCTGAGCAGGATCCCGTTCCCCGCTTCAGAATCACCGGCGCCGCATTCCAGCCGCCGGTCCGCTCGTAGGCGATGTTCTCGTGGAGATACTTGTGGATCTTGAAGGCTATCCAGAACGGGTTTTTTTCGTTGCCGACGATCTGCTTCACAAGGTCACGCACCATCGGATCGTTCACTTTCAGTTTCGTACCGTCCTTCGTGTACGCGGCACGGATGTCGGCCGGGATCGCTTCGAGTCCTTTCACCCACTCGGGCAGAATAAAGTAGTTGAGATCGCGCGTTTCAACCGCAGCAAGGTAGCCGAGCATGAGGCTCTTTTCTGCCGGGATCGGCCCTTCGAGCACCGCGAACTTCTGCCCCCATGCATCCTGTACGAAGGAGACCGTGGGGGGAATAAAGGAAGGACCGTCGAGAATCCGCTGGTGTGGTCCGGTCTCCCCCACTGCCACATAGATCCTGCCAGTCGCCTCGGACGACGGACCACGATTGAAGAGGGAGTGCGAGAAAAAGACCGCCCGCCGGTGCGGCTCGCCAAGATAGTAAGGCTCTACCGAAAAAGAAATATCAAGGGCAAAGAGGATGCGTTTCTCGAAATCGAGCACCCACAAGGTGTCTCCCTGCCGCACCAGACCCGCCGGATAGGGACCAGGCGACGGGAAGGCTCCGAAAATCGTACCATCAGGGAGCGCCACGACGATGCGGTCGTTGATGCGGTCAGCAAGCCAGAGATACTTCCCATCAAAGAACACACCTGACATATCCTTGCTCGAACCGGTGAAGGTGAATTTCTCGGTGCCATCTTCGGGATCAAGGAGCACGACCTTGTCGCCAGCAGTCACCCAAAGACCATCGGATGACCACGCGAGGCCGGCCACATCGCTTTCCAATTCACTGAGCACCCGGTCACTCCGCCCGCTCTGAGGATCGAAGCGGATAAGCCGTTTGGTATCGCGATCGGAAACCCAAAGCAATCCTTTCGCTTCAAAAGCAATTCCCCACGCCCGTTCCACCGGAAGCATTCGCGGTTCCCCGAACGTTCCACTAAGTGTCGAAAAAATCTGGTACCGCCCGGTGGCACGATCGCCCACGACGAGATCTGTTCCCCGTGCCGTAAGGCCGAATGGTTGAACGAGCGGTACGGGATAACTCGCTTTGACCGTCCCGACAGAGCCCCAGAGCATCGCCGGAACTACAAGCAACATGATGTAGAACAAACACCTTCTTTTCATGGTATCCTCCCCCTCACAGCGATGGTCATCTCAAAAAAAGAGCACCTTGAGATGATCGGCAACGAAAACCCAAAGAAATCGGTTGAACCGAACGAACTCGTGAGACAAGCCTCCCAACCAAAGCACCAGACCGACAAGGAAGCCTATGGCAACGGCAACGGCTATCTTTCTCTTCACAACTCGTGTCGTACGAAGTCAACGGCGTTGCGGAATATCTTGAGACCGGCGCCCTCCTCCGGAAGCTCGGGAAGGCGTGTCCAGTGGGGGTGCTGGGTCTTGGCTATGAACACCTCGGGGTGCGGCATGAGGCCGAGAACGTTGCCTCGTTTGTTGGTGATGCCAGCGACCGCCTGCTCGGAACCGTTGGGATTGAGAGGATACTCTTGGGTCGGCATACCATTTTTATCAACATACTGGAACGCGATGAGGTGGTGCGCCTTGATACGCGCCATCTCATGCTCGACGGCGAGGAACTTTCCCTCACCATGACGCACCGCGCAGGCCATGAGCCCGATGTCACGCAAAAAGGGGCTCGGATTCTTCGGATTGGCGCGGAGCGTCACCCAGCGGTCCTCGTAGCGTGCCGAATCGTTATGGGCAAGCGTCACCTTCTGCGGCCCGAACACCTTCTCGTCGTCACCGGGGAGCAATCCCGTCTTGACGAGCACCTGAAAACCGTTGCAGATGCCGAGCACGAGCCGGCCTGACTTCACGAACGAGGTGATCTGATCTCCCATTTCGCGGCGTATCTTCACGCCAAGCACCCTCCCCGACGCGATGTGGTCGCCGAACGAAAATCCGCCGGGAAAGACGAGGATGCCGAAATCATCGAGCGGCACCTCTCGAGAGATCACCCGGTTCACATGGGCGATAGCCACCCGGTCGGCCCCCGCCTTTTCGAACGCCCAGCATGTTTCGACCTCACAGTTGATCCCGTAGCCACTCAGGATGAGAACCTCTGCCCGCGCCATATCACCATCACTCCTACTGCAGTTTGTCGAGCGGCCGCTTCCAGTGCCGCCATAGTTCCTCGCACGGCAGGCTCACGAGCATCGTTCCGCCGGTGCCGGTGACCTTCATGAAGCCCGAGCCGTTCACCTCGCCGATACGCCCCATGGGCACCCCCTGCATGATCTCCTCGAACCGTTCCCGGTGCGCCGGACTCACCGAGACGAGGATGCGGCCGTTCGACTCGGAGAAGAGCACGAGATCGTCGCGTTCGATGAGGCCGTGACGGGGCACCTTGGTAAGGTCTATCTTGACGCCGAGACCACCGGCGAACGCCGATTCGGCGACCGCGATCCCCAGCCCGCCATCCGACAGATCATGCGCCGATGCAACGATCCCTTCCTCGATCGCCCGGTGGAGTTTTCGATACGCGGCGAGAAAAGCAGAGGCATTGACCTTGGGAACCCTCCCTTTGTTCTTGAGTCCGTGGTAAATGAAATATTCCGATGCACCGAGTTCCTCGGCCGTTTCTCCGACAAGGTACACGACATCGCCCGGATTCTTGAAATCCATCGAGACCATTTTGGAAACATCGCTCATCCGGGAGATGAGCGTAAAGAGAAGTGTCGGAGGGATGGATATCTTATTCGCGCCGCTCCCATAGTCGTTCTTCATGCTGTCCTTCCCCGAGATTAGGGGAATGCCGTACACGGTGCAGATCTCGTAGAGCGCCTTGTTTGCGCGCACAAGCGCCCCAAGTTTCTCCTTCCCGTCCGGGTTCTTCTCCTCGTGGTAAATCGGGTCGGGCCAGCAAAAATTGTCGAGCCCCGCCATGAAGTCGGGGTCACCGCCGACCGCCACCGCGTTGCGCACCGCTTCGTCTATCACCGAAGCGACCATCCAGTAGGCGTCGATATCGCTGAAGGTCGGCTTGATACCGTGAGAGAGCACGATCGCCGTCGGCCGGGACGGCGACAGACGAAGCACCGCGGCATCGGCGGGACCATCGTTGAACGCCCCGACGAATGGCTTTCCGGCGGAGCGCCCTTGCACCTCATGATCGTACTGGCGCACCCACGACTCTTTGCTCGCGATGTTGATCCGTCCGATCATGTCGAGCATCATGGCGTTGAGGTTCTCATAGAACGGCAGGTCCCAACCGTTGTCCTCCCGTTTGGAAAACACCGCCTCGAGACGCATCTTGGGAACCCCGTTATGGAGGAACTCCATGTCGAGGAGCGCCACCGGCGTCCGCTCGTAGTATACCTCGAGCAGGCCGCTATCGGTAAACGAACCGA
Source organism: uncultured Spirochaetales bacterium (assembly GCA_964415795.1). Classification (GTDB taxonomy): domain Bacteria; phylum UBP6; class UBA1177; order UBA1177; family JAKLFG01; genus CALITV01. Next base: position 196,045 of record CAYQBN010000002.1, read on the forward strand.
TCGCCGTTATCTCGACCTCGTGGACCTTTGCGATCCGTGCGAGTTCCTCAAACTGCTGCGGAGAAACGGCGAGCGTCATCCGCTCCTGTGCCTCTGAGAGAAATATCTCCCACGGCTGAAGCCCTGCGTATTTGAGGGGCACCTTCTCGAGGTTGACGACCGCGCCACCGGTCGCCGTCGCCATCTCTCCCACCGAGGAGGAAAGACCACCGGCGCCATTGTCAGTGATAGCATTATAGAGCCCCTTATCACGCGCTTCGAGGATAAAGTCGGTCATCCGCTTCTGCACGATCGGGTCACCGATCTGAACCGCGGTCACCGGACTTCCGGAATGGAGCTCCTCGGAACTGAAGGTGGCACCGTGAATGCCGTCCTTCCCGACGCGCCCCCCCACCATGACGATGAGATCCCCGACTTCCGGCTTCTTCTTCCACGCAGGACGACCCGCGACCGTATCGGGCATTATGCCGCCGGTCCCGCAGAAGACGAGCGGTTTGCCGATGAAGCGGTTGTCGAAGAAGATGCTCCCGTTGACGACCGGAATACCCGATTCGTTGCCGCCGTCGCGCACCCCCTGATGGACACCGCGGAAGATGCGCGCCGGATGAAGGAGATTGGGCCCCGGCAACTCGCCCCGATAAAAGGGAGAGGCAAAGCAAAAGACATCGGTATTGCAGATCGGCTTGGCGCCGAGTCCGCACCCGATGATGTCCCGGTTCACCCCGACGATGCCAGTGAGGGCGCCACCGTAGGGATCGAGCGCCGACGGCGAGTTGTGGGTCTCGACCTTCATCGCGAAGAGCGTCCCCTCGTCGACCTCGATGACCCCCGCATTGTCGTCGAAGACCGAGCGAACCCACGGCTTGTGCGCCATAAGTTCGGCGGTCGTCCGCTTGATATACGATTTGAAAAGCGAATCTATCTTCTCGGCGGTGTTCCCCACGCCATCGGTATAGAATATCTCCGCGGAGAATATCTTGTGCTTGCAATGTTCCGACCATGTCTGGGCAAATATCTCGAGCTCACAGTCGGTCGGCTGTTCGGGAAAGCCCTTCTCCTGACGGGTCCTCCTCGTACCGGGACGACGATAGTAGGCTTGGATCGCCTTCATCTCTTCTCGCGAGAGGGCGAGCACTCGTTCTTTGGAGAGCTGATCGAGTCCCTCGTCCTCGATCTCGAGAGAAATGAGACGCACCTCGGGACGCACCGTTTCGGTGACGACGGGGATCGCAGCCCCTACCCGCTCTCCTTTTTCCCACCCCGCACGGCTGATAATGCGGCATCGTTGTATCAACTTATTGTAGAGGATCCCCGCCGCGATGCGCTCGATGTCCTTCTGCGATAAAGGACCGGAGAAGAGATACTTGCGCCCGGAATAGATGGCATCCTCGGGTTTCAGCAGGCCGGGGAACAGCGCATCGAACGCCCACCGCGCGGTCTTCCCCTCATTGTCGGTGACACCGGGAAGGAAACCTACTTCAACGAGCCAGTCGAACGGAAACGCCTCGGTAAGGTTCTCGGCACCGTGACTTACCTCGGTGACCGGATCGGACAGCACTTCTGTCATGAATTGCTCTACCTTCGCGCCATCGGCGGCGGCGATGTCCAGCAGGTACACGCGAAATACGCGCACCTCCGCGATGCCCGTGATCCCGAGATCGGCCTCTATCTGACGCTTCACTTTCTCCCCATGGGGATCGGACAGTTCCCCTCGGAGCCCAACCTCTATGCGAAAGACCATCTCTTCATCCCTCACTGCAAAAAACGGAGCCATTGTAACGGGCATCGTCGATTATTCAAGGAAAAGCCGGAAAGAAGAAATTCTTCAAAAACGGGGGATTTTCAGTATAAGGATTCCTCATAGGGGAGACAAGTCATGGAATCGCGGGCGAATAGCAGGATCCTCTTTGTCGAAGATGAAGAGAACCTCCTCAACAGTCTCTCCTTCATACTCGAGGGAGAGGGGTTCACCGTCTTCCGCTCGGCATCCGGAGAAGCAGCGCTCTCGGCGATCGAACGGTTCCGTCCCGACCTCGTTCTTCTCGACATCGCCCTTCCCGGCATGGATGGATTCGAAGTGGCGGAGCGTCTCCGTTCCGATCCCCGCACGAAGGATGCCGCCATCGTCATGCTTACTGGTCGCGACATCGAAGACGACATTGTTCATGCGCTGGAAAAGTGGGCCGACGACTACATCGTGAAACCGGTCCGTCCCCGCGTACTCATCGCCCGCATCGCCGCCGTTCTCCGGCGCAAGGCAGGAGAAACGGGGATACCTACCGAAAGTCTCGCCTACGGCCCGCTCCTCATAGACCCCGCCGGCCGCACCGTGACGATCGACGGAACACCGGTGACCCTCACGCGGAGCGAATTCGACATTCTCCTCGTGCTCGCCAAGTCTCCCGGCACCGTATTCTCGCGCACCGACATCATCGAGGCGGTACACGGGGAAGGCTATTTCGTCACCGAACGGGCGATCGACTTCCAGATCTGCGGTCTACGCAAGAAACTCGGCATCTGCGGCGATTGGGTCGAAACGGTTCGCGGTGTCGGATACAAATTCTTTCCGCTTTCCTGAGCATAGTATGGTGCGACGTCTCTTTTCCTCGCTCCCCCCTCGGCTCCTTGTCGGGGCGCTCCTCATCGGCGCGGTGCCCTTCTGCATCCTTGTCATCACGGGCCTGTTGGCCGGCCTCTCTGCATCTCCCTTCTTTGTCGGAGCGATCTTCCTTTCCCTGATCGCGTTCCCTGCGGCGGCGTATCTCTTTTCCCGCCGCATCTCAAAGGAGATCACCGCTCACGCCGAACAGCGGCGGCGCCTCGAAGAGATGGTCGCCCACAGCGAACGAATAGACGCCGTCGGCATGCTCGCCGGCGGCATCGCGCACGACCTCAACAACATCCTCGGCTATCTCCTCGCCTACACCGACCTTGTCGAAGAGGCGGTAGTGCCGGGGACCCGCGGCGCCGCCCACATCGCCGAGATACGGAAAGCGATAGACCGCGCCACCGAACTCGTGTCTCAGATCCATGCCTTCAGCCGCCGCGCGACCCAAGAGAAGCGCCCCATCCGCGTCGCCGCCCTCATCGGCGAACTCACCAAGATGTTCCGGGCGACCATCCCGAAGGTCATCTCTGTGCGTCGCGAGATACGCAATCCCGACATCCATGTCCTTGCCGACCCCGTTTCCTTTCACCAGATTCTTATGAATCTTTGCACCAACGCGTTCCACGCCATGCAGGACACCGGCGGTACGCTCACCTTCATTCTGGAGGACCTCCCCGAGAATCCCTCGTTGTTCCGCCTCACCGTTCGCGATACCGGTTGTGGGATGGACGAGCATACGCGCCTGCGTGCCTGCGAACCGTTCTTCACCACCAAGCCTCCCGGCCAAGGGACCGGCATGGGGCTTCACATCGTCGCGACGACGGTAAAAGACCTCGGTGGCACCGTCGAAATAGAGAGCGCCATAGGGGTCGGCACCGCGGTCCATCTCATACTCCCCAAGATATCGATCGTGGCAAACGAACGCCGCGAGAGCGAAGAGGGACACCTCTACCGCGGCACGGGCGAGATCCTGTTCGTTGACGACGAAGCGCACTATGTCGCCACGATGACGCCGGCGCTCGAGTCGCTCGGCTACACGGTCGTCGCCTGTACCGATGTACGCGAAGCGCTCGCCCGGTTCCGCGAACGGCCGATCCAGTTCGATGTCGTCGTCACCGACTACAACATGCCCGGCATGAACGGCCTCGAGCTCGCCCGTCGCATCAAAATGACCCGTCCCTGCCTTCCGGTGGTGCTCATCACCGGCTACACCGGCTGGGAGGAGATCCCCGATGCGGCTCGACTCGGCATCGAAGCGATACTCCAGAAGCCGTTCACCCGCTCCCAACTGTCACAGGTCCTCCATGATGTTCTCCAAGGGCGCCTTTCGTTCCCTGCCCAGCGCACCGCGCGCCGCGCGGCCCCTTGACTTTCAGCCAAGCGACCGATACAACTCCACCGGACAACAAAGGGCCGATCGCCATGGCGGGTTTCGAACACAAGAACGGCGACGAGATCATCGCGACCATCAATGTGACACCGCTCGTGGACATCATGCTCGTACTCCTCATCATCTTCATGCTCGTCTCGACCTTTATGCTCAAAGAGGCCATCGAGGTCGAACTCCCGCACGCCGCGACCAGCGCCGAGGTGAACAAGCGCACCGTCTCCATCATCATCTCGAAGAATGGCGATTACTTCGTTGGCAACGAGCAGGTCACCGGCCTCGAGGGCTTACGCGCCCGCATGGCGGCCGAAAAGGCGGAGAATCGCGAGGTGCAGGTCATCATCGCCGCCGATCGCGAGGTTCGTCACGGAACCGTCGTCACGGTGATAGACCTTCTCCGGCGGCTCGAGATATACAACTTCGCCATCAATGTCGAGTACGACGCGGCGACGCCCTAGACCATGAAACGGAGCGACCGCTTCCTCATCATCGGCATCGCCGCCTCCGCCATCATTCATGCCGCTGTCGTGGAAACCATTTTCCTCGTCAACGAATCGGATGCGGCACGGCGCCTCTATGAGCGAAGCACCATCGTACCGTTCACCGTGCCTCCGCCACCACCACCAGCACCCCCACCTCCCCCGCCGCCGAAACCGAAGCCGAAGGAACCACCACGACCGGTACCTAACACCGACAAGCCGGTCGAGCCGCCGGCCGAAGAGGCGAAAGAGGTGTTCGGAGCGACCAAAGAGACGGTCGCCGACAGCGCCGCTTCCGGGATCGGCGTTCGGATCGGCAATACGCTCTCCAAGGAAATGGAACAAGAGTACACCCCTCCCGAAGCAGTGAAACCCCTGCCCAAGGCGGCGGAAGAGCCGCGCCCGGAACCGCGAAAGTTCAGTCCGGTGCCGCTCTTCAAGATAGCCAAAATGCCCGAGATAAAGACCAAGATAACCCCCGCCTATCCGCCGACACTGCGCAAAGACGAGGTCGAAGGCGAAGTGCTCCTCAAAGTGGCGCTCGACCGGGAAGGCAACATCGTCTCCATCTCGGTCGTTTCCTCCGACCACGAACTCTTCACCGAAGCGGCGATCGCCGCGGTGAGATCATGGAAGTTCTCGCCGGCATTTCTTCCCGATGGGACCCCGACCGATGTCGTGATCGAGGTCCCGGTGATCTTTCAGCTGGAGTTCTGAACCGCTCTACGGCTGGAAGAGGGTATCCTTCTGCTCGAGTATCTGCTCGCAGGTCATCGCTTCATCGATCTTCACCGCCACCGCGGTATTGCCGGTTTCGCGGGCGGTCACGATCCGTTCCCCTGCAAAGAGCGGGTTGTCGACATCGATGACCACCTCTTCCTCCCCCCACAGCACTGAGCCTTCCATCCGTTCACCGGACCCCACCATGGTGATCTCCATGTAGTTTTTGATGACACCCCACACGAGACCACTCGCGATGGTGCTGTTGATCTGGAAAGTGTGCCCCGGTTTACCATCCTCATCATGGTCGAAAATACGCGGGTCCTCTGGCCCTTCGATCATCTCGGTCTCGATGTCGAACGGTACCGTTCCATTCTCTCCTTGGAAGTAAGCACCGCGCATTTCATACCACTTGTTCATGGCAAAGGTAAAATTATCCGGAGCACCTGTCACTGAGGTTTGTTCCTTCGGCTCTTTGAGATCTTCGGGCGGGATGTAGAAGAAGTTCGCGGTGAACTTCGGCGGGAAGTAGGTAGTGATACTCTTCGCGATAGCACTTCCTTCAGTAACGATGGTTTCCATGTGACACACCTCGGCCTTCTGCCAATCGACATATAGCGTTCCTTCCTTTTCCAAGATCTCCATCCGGATGATCTTGTCGGTCCGAGTGACAATTTCGTTGACGACTGGCACTATAGCATCGGCAAAGAGCTCGAGTTTCATTGCCCAAAAACCGACGAGGTGTCCATTGAGCGCCGGATCGACAAAGGCATCATCATCGGCTACCTCGTCAGCAATCCCTTCGTCTCCAGTTTCCTCCCCGATGATCTCCTCATCCACAACCTCGATGTCCTCCCCCGTCCCATCATCTGTTTCCCCGTCAATAAGCACATCGTCAGACATGAGCGGGTCATTCTCAACCACTTCCTGATCGGTCACCGCAGTATCGGGAACCACCGTGTCTGCATCGTTCTCGTTCTTGTTCTCGCTCGTGCTCTCGCAGGCGGCAAAGAGAAGCAGAGCCGCGGCGACGGCACAGACCTGTTCTTTTCTCATCGTTTCCTCCTTCAAAAGATGAACTTGACATATAGACCGGAACTAAAGATGACGCCACGGGTCCAATAACCGGGGAAGCCGGGGTTGTTGGTCTGGAACCCGACCGACCCCGGATAGACGTTCCCTTCCACATCATACATCGTCGGGTATTCATCGACGACACTATTGTAGGGTGCATCCTTCGGATCGTCGTAGCCCTCCTCGGTGCGCGTCTTGTCGGTCGTCCGCATGAGAAGGATCTGCGTCTGGAACGAAAGACCACTCGCCAAGGTGAACTTTTCGAACTTGAACATCTCGGTATAACCGATCGCGAACGCAATCCGATCGTTATCCACATAGTTCGAGCGTCCCGTCTGATCGGGGACGGGACTCATGTGGTAGTTCCAGTCGAACCCGAACTCGCGATCCTCCGACGCGACATGGACGCCGAACGCCGGCTTGACGGTGTCATGCCACTTGTCGAGCGGTTTCTCGGCATGTCGATCGCGGTAGGCCGACCACATGGTGTAGAGGGCGTTCGCCATGAGCGACACCGTCCACCCGCGCACCTCGGGGAAGGAGTACATGACCCCGAGCGAAAAGCGGAGCGGATCGTTCCCGTAGTTCGTACGAAGCGCCGCGTCGAGCCACTTCTTACGCGGCGAGTTCGGATCATTCGGGTCCTCGTGTTGGTAAAGATTGTCGAAGCCGCGAACCTGAATGTCCACATCGAGATCGAAGTCGAAGTTAAGGTTCGGGAAATGGAGCGTTCCCGTGATCGTGAGGTCTTCTATCGGTCGCAGGACGAATCCGAAATGGGGAGCAAGGAGCGGCAAAGCGTGCACCGCTATCGCCGGATCGAACAGGAGATATTCGGGATTCGACGGGTTGGCGACATAGACGCCGATGTCGGCGGCGGCCTGCACGCCTACCGTGGCGCCGAGACCGAGAGCAAGCCAGTCCCCCACCTTACCCGCGAGTGCCGCGACGAGATGGAAACTTTGGAGCCGATCGCCGAGCAGTTCGAAATGGAGCGAATTTCCGAAGAACTGGTCGCGTTCGTCAGGGTAGTAGGGTATCTGCCCGGTGAGTTGGCTGGCCGGCAGTTCGACATAGAGCGCCCCGACGAGCCAACCGTCGAGCCATGACATGTTGCCGCCGAGAAGGGTATAGAACTCGAGGAAGTCGGGATCCTTGCTTCCCCTCTTGTGAATGAGGTCTTCGGTCGGGAGCGGCGTATAGCGCTTCTCCTCGAGCGGCACATCTGGGCCATCATGTGTGATGAGATCGGAGTTGCGATCGCGGATCTCTCCGGGGACATTGTAGCTCTTGCTCCTCGGCTTGTAAGCGATGTTGAGGTCGCCCGCCGCCATGCCGAAGCCAAGTTTCAACTGGTTCTTCTGTCCGATGAGAAGCGCCGGGTTGTAGTAGGCCGCCTCGGGACCGAGCGCGATGACCCGCAGGTTGAACGGGTGCATGAGGTCAGGAGAACCAACCGTCTCGAAGAGCGACGCCGCCGTTGCGGAGGAAGCCGCCAGCAACAGGGCGCAAAAAAGGAAGGCACAGCGGTGTTTCATTTCTCTATCTCCTACTGCTGAGGTGTCGGTTTCGCCTCGACCGGCGGTGGAAGCATTTCCTTATAGTTCTCGAGTCGTTCCCATATCTGCGATCGTCCGAAGAGCGAGATGCCGATGTAACCCCGAAGTTTGAGTTTTCGTCCGAACGACTGAAGTTTGAGGTACCCTTTATAGGTCTCGCCGTTGTCGGGGTCCATCACCTGTCCTCCGCTCCATTCGTCGCCGTCCTTTTTCATGCCCCACAGGACGCGCATGCCAATGGCGCGGCGCCCTTTCATCTCCCCCTTGCATTTGACGCACACGGGATTCTCCTCCTCGCCGGGGCGCGGGAAGACTTTCACGATGTGTCCGATGAGCTCTCCATTCACTTCCTCGATCTTCACCACCCCGCGTGGTTTTCCGGTCGCGTCGTCTATGGTGCGCCAGTAGCCGACCGGGCTGTTCAGGTCGTCGGCACATACAACGGTCCCCCAGAGCACCAACAGGGACATAATGAAGAAAATCGATCGACACCTCATACACTGCCTCCTTTCGATGAACGATAGGTACCTATCGTTGTTTCTGCTCGGTAGTAGACAACGGGAATGACGACGAGCGTGAGCAGCGTCGCTATGAGAAGCCCGCTCATCTGAGCGATCGACATCGGCGTAAAGAGCTGGCTCCCCGATGTGGCGAGGGGAACGAGTCCCATGACCGTCGTGATATTCGAAAGCATGATGGGGCGGTAGCGTCGCGCCACCGCCTCGACGCACGCCCTCTTGAGATCATGACCCTTCGACTTCTCGGCGTTGATGTACTCCATGAGAAGGATGGCATTGTTGACCACCACGCCGATGAGGCTCGTGATGCCGAGGAACGCGGTGAACGAGAAAGGCTGACCGAACAGGAGAAGACCGAGAAGCGCTCCGATGACCGAAAGGGGCACCGTCGTCAGGATGATAAGGGGCTGGAGAAGCGATTTGAACTCGAGGAGGAGAATGAGGTAGTTGAAGAATATCGCCGCAATCGCCGCGATGCCAAGATTCAGGAAGTTGTCTATGATGTTCTTCATCTCCCCATCATGTACGATCCGGACACCGCTCGTATCGATGCGGGGAATGACCTCGCGCATGACCTTCACCGTCGCCTCGCTCGCCCCATATCCGGGACGCATATCGGCAAGCACCGACAGAGAGCGTTCCTTGTCGAAGCGATAGATGTAGTCGGTCTTCGGCGTGAGGGCCACGGTGGCGATCTGTTTGAGAAGCACCTTGTTGCCGGCGACCGACGACTTTATTGCGAGGTTCTCGAGTTCCTCGACGCTCGCGATGCTCGATTCGACGATGATGTCGTACTCCTCGCCGCCGCTCCGGAACACCGACGCCTTGTCGCCACGGAGCGCGAGGTTTATCTGCCGCTGGACATCGTACTTTACGATGCCGAGGCTCGTAGCGACCTCGTCATCGACCTTCACGGTGTACTCGAGGCGCTCTCCCGCTCCGTTGTCACGCACATTCATGAGCTGCGGCATCTTCCGCATCTCGTCCTGCAGCTGTCGCGATACTGCGCGTATCCGATCGAGGTCGTTGCCGGTAATACGGAACATGACCGGCGCATCCATCGGTTCTGCCTGCTGAAGTATCTTCACCTTGGCCGAGCCGCCGGTCACCCGTGCGTCGAGCTCACGCTGGAGATGATAGCCGAACGCCTCGTTGTCAGGGAACCGCCCCGTCTTCTCAAGGTCCACCCGGAACATTACCTGCCCATATTCCTTAGAAGGGGGCCGCGGCATCATCGTCACATAGAACTTGGGCAGATCATCACCGACAACAGCGGTCATCTCGGTCACTTCCGGCTGCTCCCGGAGGATCTCCTCGACCTGCCGCACCACCTTTTCGGTGTCGCCAAGTTCGGCGATCTCCGAAGCGATATCTATCGCAATGATATTTTTGTCGGCGTTGGGGAAGAAGCGGATGGGAAGAAAGATCCCGCCGAGCACGAGACCGGCGATCACCACACCGAGCACGAAAAAAAGCGCCGCGACCGGCCGCTCGAGCCCACGTGCAAGGAGCCGTTGGAACAAACGACGCACCGAACCGGTCCGCTCACTTCCGCGGCACCCCGGGCGGAACCAGATGACTGCCATGGTCGGGGTCACGAACATCGCGACGAGGTAGGAGGCAAGAAGCGAGATGATGACGAGCTGCGGCACGCTAATCACATACTGTCCCACATTCCCCGGAAGAAGAAGGAGAGGAAAGAACCCGGCAACCGTCGTGAGGGTACTCGTGAACACCGGCAGAGCCACCTCAACGGTTCCGTCGAACGCCGCCCTTACTCGTTCGATGCCAGCATCGAGTTTGACCTGTATCGCATCCGATATCACTATCGCGTTGTCCACGAGCATCCCGAGCGCGATGATGAGCGCCACCGTGGAGATCTGGTGCACTTTGATACCGGCGAATCCCATGACGATATAGGTAGCAAGTATCGAGAGCGGTATCGCCGTCGCGACAACGATCGCGTTACGAAAGCCCATGCCGAGGAACACGACGAGAATGACGAAGAGCATGCCCTCGAGAAGGTTCGACATGAAATTACGGACCGCCGTCCCGACATCATCGGGTTGATAGAGCACCTCGTCCACGACAAGATCGCTAGGCAGGTTCCGTTTCAACTCGTCGATCGCCTTCCGCACCTCTTCGCCGACGATGAGGATGTTCCGTTTCTCCTCGAAGTAGCCGGCGAGCACGACCGCCTCGCGTCCGTTGCGCCATATCTTGCTCGCCTCGTCCTTGAGGCCCATGGAAACGGTCGCCACATCACGGAGACGAACGATCGAACCATCGGCGCTCGAGACATCTATGACCGTGTTCTCTATGTCACGGAGGGAGGCGAACTTTCCGGGAACGCTTACATTGACCGTAACGCCGTCACGCTCGATGGCACCCGCCGGAATCTCGATGTTTTGGGCTTGGAGAAGTTTCCACAGATCCTCGAGCGATAACCGGTGCTGATTGAGTCGCGCCGTATCCACGGTAACTCGAACCACCCGATCGACCTTTCCCGCGATCTCGAAGCGAACAAGGCCTTTTATCCGACGCAGTCGTTCCTTGAAGAGCTCCGCATAGGCCTCCAGCTGATCGTAGGTGTAGCGTTCGCCGGAGAACGCTATCATGAGGCCCGCCGTTTCGCCGAGGCGGGTGTTTATCTCGGGCTTCCAACAGCCCTGCGGCAGCTTCGGATAGAGATCGTCCATCTTCTGGCGTAGATCGAGCCACGACTTCTCGCGGTCGGCATCGGGTCTGATGTAGACCACGACGATCGAGATGCTGTTCTTGGAGTAACTGCGGACGCTGTCGAAGCCGCGTATCTCGCTCACCGCGTCCTCTATCTTTTCGGTGACCAGCTTCTCCATGTCTTCGGGAAGGGCTCCCGGATAGACCGCGGTCACGAGCGCGATCGTCGGATCGAGATCGGGGTTCTCCTGCTTGGGGAGGAAGTAGTAGGCGACGAACCCGTAGATGGCGAGCGCCAGAACGAAGAAGAGGGTCACCTTACGGTAGACGAGGGCCTGATAAATGATGTCGCGCATACCGGTCTCCGCTCCTTCAGCGTGCAACGATGCTCACCGCCGCACCCTGATGGAGGTCCTTCATCCCCTCGACCACGAGCAACTCTCCGGGCACCAGTCCATCCACCTCAACGAAGGTGCTCTCGATGGCACCGAGCGTGACGCCACGGCGGCGGGCATATCCCTCATCGACCACATAGACATATTCCTGCCCGTCGCTCTGGATCGCCTGCACCGGTATCCAGACCGCCTCCTTCTCTCCCGTCTCGAACCACACCTTCGCTATGGAACCAAGGTAGAAAGACGACGCGGCGAGCCTGTCGGTGAGCGTCACCTCGACCGTGTAGGTACGACTCTGGAGGTCAGGTATCTGAGCGATATTCGAGACGCGCCCCTTTCCTTCGATGCCGTCTATGGAAAGAATCACCGGCGTCCCGATCTTTATCTGTTTGACATCCTTCTGCGACACGCCGACCTGCACCACCTGCCGGTCATTGCGCACGACGACCACCGGGTATCCCGCTCCGACGATCTCGCCCGGCTTGTTGAGGATCTCGACGACGAACCCGTCTATCTCGGAATACATCTTGAGATCGGCGCTCAGGCTCTTTTTGTACTCGAGATCTACCTGCGCCCTCCGATAGTCGGCCTCGCGTACATCGCGGTTGAGTTTAGCCTTGTCATGGTCATCAGCGGTCACCGACCCCTTCTCATGAAGCGCCCGTATCCGCTGGTAGAAGCTCTCGGCCTCCTCGTAGGCCTCCTTTGCCTTGCGGAGCGTGTGCTCGGCATCGGAAACGGCAAAACCGACATCGGTCGGATCGAGCTCGGCGAGCAAGGTCCCTTTGGCCACCCGCTGCCCCTTTTCCACATGGATCGCCGCTACCTTGCCCGGCATCTTGAAGGCGTACTTCTTGATATCTTTCGAGGTAAGGGTACCGATATAGGAAAGCCGCACCATCCGCTTTTCTTTCTTCACCTCTACAACGCGGACGGGACGCGCCTTCTCTCCTTCTTCGGCATGCTTGTCGGCGCAGGCCACAAGGAAGAGGGCGCTCAAAACAAGAAAAGTCGCCGCTCCGTCTCTGACGCGCACCGAGATGTCTCGTTCACTTTTCCTCATAAAATGGATATGGTAGCGGCCAGAACGAAGAAGGCAAGTTTTGTTGAAACTTTCTTTTATGATTTCAATAGGTTGTTTTATGCTTTGCCCGTGCGATATCGAACGATAGTGCGATTTCGCACACATCTGCCGAACTGAGAAGCAGTTGACTTGACTCCCCGCCTCTGGTAGATGAGAAGAAGTCTCATGAACTGCAATGGAGAAAACCATGTCGTGCCCCAACCAGGGGAAAAACGAGCGTTCCTGCAACTGCACCTACAGCGGCTGTCCGCGTCACGGTCTCTGTTGCGAGTGCATCGCCTACCACCGACGCGATGGCGAATTCCCCGCCTGTTTCTTTTCAGAGGAAGGAGAGCGGACATGGGACCGCAGTTTTGCCTGCCTTGTCCGCGATCGCGAGAAGAATCGTTAGTCGTATGGACGAGTTAAGAAAACGCTACGAAGAGCTGGCCGCGCTCCTTTCGCGTGCCGCTGCCGCCTACTACCGTGACGACACACCCTTCATGAGCGACGCCGACTACGACGCGAAGATGCGCGAACTCCGTGCCATTGAGGCGGATCACTCCGAATGGGTCGTCCCATGGTCGCCTTCGATGCGAATCGGCTGGCAGCCGCGCGAAGGCTTCAAAAAGGTGACCCACCCTCATCGCATGACCTCGCTCGAGGACGCCTTTTCGCTCGAAGAGGTGCGCGCATTCTTCGAACGACTCAAGATGGAGATCCGCGGCGGATTCATCGTCGAACAGAAGATAGACGGGCTCGCTGTGGCTATCCGCTACCGGGACGGAAGATTTATGCAGGCCGCCACGCGTGGCGACGGTGAAACGGGCGAGGAGGTCACCCAGAATGTCGCCACCGTGAGAGATGTCCCGCTCGTGCTTCCTGCCGATCGGGTCCCTGCCGCCTTCGAGGTGCGCGGCGAGGTCTATCTCCCCGAAGCGGCGTTTCAGAAACTCAATGCCGATCGGCTCGCGGCAGGTGAACAACCCTTCGCCAATCCGCGCAACGCCGCCGCCGGCTCACTCCGTCAACTCGACCCGAAAGTGACTGCGGGACGCGACCTCCACTTCTTCGCGTACGGGGTCGCAACCACTGAGGGACTGCCCGCTTCCCGTCAGAGCGAACTGCACGAATTTCTGCGTTCACTCGGATTCAGAACACCCCCTTATCAGATTGCCTCTTCGGTCGAAACCGTTCTGCCGATCATTGAAGAAACGATCGCAAGGCGCGAGACGCTGGGCTACGACATTGACGGCCTTGTCATAAAACTCGATTCGTTCGCCGAGCAGGAGACGGCAGGCTACCTCACCCGAACGCCGCGTTGGGCGGTCGCCTACAAACTGCCGGCTCAAGAGAAGACAACCATCTTGAAACGCGTCGACTGGCAGGTCGGTCGCACGGGCGTCGTGACCCCGGTCGCCCGGCTCGAGCCAATAGAACTGATGGGCGTCACGGTCGAGAACGCGACGCTCCACAACCTCGACGAGATAGAGCGCAAGGGACTCTACCTCGGCGCCGAGGTCTTCGTCCGGCGCGCCGGCGATGTGATACCGGAAGTCGTTTCGGTCACCCGTCCCCGTGATCCTGCCACCCTGAGCACCGACGAGCGTATCGTCGCGCCGACCCACTGCCCCGTTTGCCATACGCCACTTGTCAAAGATGCCGATAAAGTGGCGATCCGTTGTCCGAACCTCCACTGCCCCGCCCGTACGATCGAGCAGCTCATTCACTTCTCCTCGCGCAAGGGTTTCAACATCGAGGGGCTCGGCGACAAACAGATAGAGTTCTTCCATGAAAAAGGGTGGCTCCGCTCGTTCGCCGATATCTTTCGGCTTAAGGACTGGGCACTGTGGCTCATGGGACAGAAGGGCTGGGGCGAAAAGTCGGTTCAAAACCTTCTCGACGCGATCGAGAAAGCAAAGACGGTCAAGTTTCAAAACTTTCTCTTTGCGCTCGGCATCCCCGAGGTGGGCGAATTCATGGCGGGTGAACTCGCCAAGCGCTTCACCCTCGAAGAACTCATGCAGGCAACCGAAGCGGAACTGCTCACCATCGAAGGGGTCGGCCCCGTCGCGGCTCAGGCGATCACCACCTATTTCGGCGATCCCGAAAACCGCCGCGAGATAGAAGCGCTCCTCGCCGCCGGTGTTTCCATCGTCTATCCCGAGAAGGTCGCCTTCGATGCGACGCTCGCGGGGCTTACCTTCGTGATAACCGGCGAACTCTCGAAGCCCCGTGAAGAGATAAAACGGTTCATCGAGTCGAAAGGAGGCCGCGTCACCGGCTCTGTCTCGAAGAAGACGAGCTATGTCATCGCCGGCGCCGACCCCGGATCGAAACTCGACAAAGCAAAAGAACTCGGCATCCCCGTTCTCGACGAAGCAGGGTTCGAGGCGCTATTGCGTGGCGGCAACGGAAAGTAACCGCCGTTTCTCTTGCATTATTTCCTTCATCCGCTACCATCGAACCGGACAGCAAGGGGAGTGATCATGAAAGAGGTCATCTTCTTTTTATGCGTGAGCGTATTTCTCTCTCCGCTATGTCTCGGAGCCGAAGAGTCTGCCCCCGCGGCGACCACACCGGCACCGGAGGGCAGCCAACCTGCCCCCGCCGTTGAACCGGCACCGGAAACACCTCAGCCGCAAGAGACCGCACCCGCCGCGGAATCCGGCTCCGCTGAGGCTACGCCGGGACAAGCCGCCGCGCAGGAAGCGGCACCTGCGACAGAACCCGCATCCGTAAACGCTGCCCCGGCACAAGCCACAGAGGAGCAGCCAGCCCCCGTCGAGGAAAAGAAGGTGGACACGACAGTGAAAGACCTGCCCGAACCGGCAAAGAAGGAGGAGAAGGCCGAAGAAAAGAAGGAGGTCGTCCGCCCCTACTTCGGCGTCGCGATCGCCTCCAGCGTTTTCGGGCTTCTCGCCATGGCGTCGGGATTCTACTTCGACTACCTCGCCAAGAAGAGTTTCGACAAGTACCAGAAGATGGCAACCCCCGAGACGATCCGCGAAGCGGCACAAGAACCGGGGTTCACCCCTGAAGAATATGTGCGCAAAACGAAGGCGAAATACGATGAAGGGCACCAGCACATCGGATCGCGCAACTATGCCTTCATTGGCGGCGCCGTCTTCATCGTCGCCGGCATCGGCCTCTACTTCTGGACCGAAGAAAAGAAACCTGAGGAGCAGAAGAAAGAGGAACCGGTCACCGGCAAGCAGGTCTCGGTGCGCACCGACGGCGACCGCGTGACGCTCAATTTCAGCGGATCATTCTAGGAGGCGGCCATGAGAACGATACTGCTCATCGCTACGGCGCTTCTTACCGCCTTCGGCTGCACCAAGGAGCCCGACATCGTTGACATCGAAAAGATGGTCGAGGATGTCCTCGCCGAGATGGATTGGCATCCGGGCGACGAGGACACGCTCCTTGCCGACGAAGATCCGCTCGTCACCGAGTCCACCTCCGATAAAGACGCCGCGGCCGACGCCGACACCGCGAAGGATGCCGAGACGCCGGCCGACGACGATACGCTTCTGTCGGATAACTAGTCGCTACTGTTCCTCGAAACTGTCCTTGCCGACCCCGCACACCGGGCATACCCAATCGGCGGGTACCTTTTCCCACGGAGTGCCGGCAGGAATGCCGCTATCGGGGTCGCCGACCGCTGGATCATAGACATAGCCGCACACGGTGCACACATACTTCTTCATCGTCTTCTCCTTACTCCGGTATCGTTTCTTTGACCTTCGCCGCGACCGTCATGCCGAGACGACGGCATGCCTCGAGCGCCTCGCGGTCGGGCGCATACTGAGCCTTCACCTCGCCGAGCACCGTGATGCCCATCGAGGCGAGGTATTCCTTCGCTTTCACCGTTCCCTCTCCGCTCCACCCATAACTGCCAAAGACCGCCCCCAGTGGCGTGGCGAATTTCAGACCGCGCACATAGGTGAGCGCGTCGGAAAGCGATGGGAAGAGATCATTGTTGAGCGTCGGAGTCCCCGCAACGAGCGCCGCCGCATCGAGCATCGCGCTCGCGACATCGCTACGCGACGAGGACGACAACGCAATGACCTCGGTCCTCACGCCGCCTTCCCGGAGACCATCGACGACCGCTGCAGCCATCCTCTCGGTCGCCTTCCACATCGTATCATAGAGGACAACCGCTTTGCGCGAGAGTTTTCGCGCCGACCACTTTCGGTAATTCTCGAGCATTCTCCCGAACTGCACCATATTGCGCCAGATCGGACCATGGTCGGGGAGCACCATCGAAAACGAAAGCCCTGCCGCGGTCACCTTGTCGAGCAGTTTCGCGACTTGCGGCGAGTAGAGGGTAATGATGTTCGCATAGTAGTCGGCACTCATCTTCTCGAGTACTTCCCACGGCAGTTCGTCGTCGAAACGCTCGGTGGTGGCAAGGTGCATGCCGAAGGCGTCCTGACTGATGAGGATGCGGTCTTCGACGAGGTACGAGAACATGCTGTCGGGCCAATGGATCATCCGCGTCTCGAAGAACTGGACCGTCCGTTTTCCGAGCGAAAGCCTCTCGCCGTCTTTTACCGCGGTCACCGGACATCCGAGGTCGCCGTAGTGGCGGACGAGCGCCTTCTCGCCCATCGTGGAGGCGAAGACCTTCTCCGGTTTCACCAGCGCGATCGTCTCGCGGATCGTTCCCGAGTGGTCCGGTTCGGCGTGATTCGAGATGAGGTAGTCTATCTTCGACGGCTCGATGACCGAGGCGATGCGCGCGAACATCTCGTGCTCGAACCCCTTCTTGACCGTATCGAAGAGCGTCACCTTATCGTCGAGGATCAGGTAGGCGTTGTAGGTCGTGCCGCGGTGCGTCGTGTATCCGTGGAAGTTACGGACCGCCCAATCTATCGCACCGACCCAGTAGAGGTTTGGCGCCACCGGTATTGCTGAGAGGGTCATCGTGCCTCCCTATTCGCCGTTGAGCGGCGGTTCGACGAAGGTACGCGCCGCGAGTTCCTTGTCGAGCATATAGATTCCCGGCCCCTTCTCACCGACGAGGTCCAGTTTCTGGATGATCTCGCTCACATTCTTTTCTTCCTCGACCTGTTCGTTGACGAACCAGTTGTAGAACACGCTCGTCGCGTGGTCTTCCGCCTTCATCGCTGCCGATTTTATCGCACCGATGCGCGCGGTGACCGTCTTTTCATGTTCGAGCGCGTGCTCGAAGGCCGCCTTCGCGCTTTTCCACTCTTTCCCCGGATCGGGGATCGCGGTAAAGGACGGACGTCCTCCCTTGTCGAGGAGATAGATATACATCTTCTTCGCGTGGAAGAGCTCTTCCTGCCACTGCACCTTCATCCAGTTCGCAAAGCCAGGAAGCCCTTTGGAGTCGAAGTAGGCGCCCATCGCAAGGTAGATGTAGGCCGAGTAGATCTCGTAGTTCATCTGTTCGTTGATCATCTTTTCGAGTTTCTTGTCGATCATCGGTTCCTCCCTTAGTCTTTTTTGCCGCCACGCCAGAGACCATGAATGTTGCAGTATTCCCTCAGTATAAGCGTGTCGCTGTAGGGAACATAGAACTCCGCCTCCGGCTTGTCGCCCGGCTTGAGATACTTGCGATTCACATAGTCGCCGTTGATGACCTCTATCCACTCGATGTAGTGCTCCGGGGTCATCGGGTGAGCGGTCGAACCGACCTTGACGAGCGTGCCGCCCTTATGCGCCTCGGCGATAGGTACATGTTTCTCGTTCTTCCAGTCGGCCGTTTGTTCTTCCATCTTCTTCATGTTCTGTCCACAGCAGACGAGCGTTCCCGCCGCGCCGTGGAGCATCTCGACGATGTTCCCGCACACCGTGCACTTGTACACTTCCAGTCGTTTCGTCATGCTACCCTCCTATTTTCAGCAGTTTTCGACACTGAGCCGTTCCAGCTTGACCTGCAAGCAGGGAATCTTCTTGAGCGCCGCGAACAGCTCGTCATGTTTCTTCGCGTCGCCAACGAGTTCGAGAATGATGAGACCATCGTCGGCGCACACCGTCTCGGATGCCTCGTGAAGCCCAAGTCTCGTTTTGATGTAACAACCGTAATCGGTAAGCAGTTTCTGCACGGCGACCGCCGACTCGCGCCGCTTGCCAACGAGAATGAGCATGATCGTCTTCGCCATGATGACCTCCTACCAGTGTTTTCCCATTTGTTCGAACCACGCCTGTGGATGGGCGCATGCTGGGCACGCCTTGGGCGCCTCGTTTCCTTCGTGAATGTAGCCGCAGTTAAGACAGCGCCACGTTACCGCCGACGATTTCTTGAACATCTCCCCTTTCTCGATGTCGGCAAGGAGCGCACGATAGCGTTCTTCGTGATGCTTTTCGGCGACCGCTATCTTTCGCCACACCGCCGCGATCTCGGGGAACCCCTCCTTGTCGGCGATGTCGGCGAACATTGGGTAGAGCTCGGTATGCTCTTCATGTTCGCCGGCGGCCGCCGCTTTGAGGTTCTCCACCGTCGTGCCGATGACCCCTGCCGGGTAGGCCGCGGTGATCTCGGTCATGCCACCCTCGAGGAACTTGAAGAAGCGCTTTGCGTGCTCCTTCTCCTGCCGTGCCGTCTCCTCGAAGATGAGAGCCACTTTCTCGTAGCCCTCCTTCTTCGCCACGCTCGCGAAGTAATCGTAGCGCATCCGCGCCTGTGACTCGCCCGCGAACGATTTGAGCAGATTCTTTTCGGTTTGAGTTCCTTTGACTCCCATGAGTTCCTCCTTTGCTGATTGTTATCAGGTCCTATCGGTCATTTACCCTTGTCCTTTGCCTCTTTAGGACGCAGGAATATCTCCGAAGAGGTCATCACCATTCCTTTCGCCTCATCGTAATAGTAATGCCCGCCATACGGTTCTTTCGGTATCTCCTTGACATACCCCTTTTTCACAAGATCCTTCAACTCGCGGTCAGGCGAACGCCCTTGCTCGGTCACGAATCGATGTGCCGCATCGTCGAGCACAACGAGATCGCCGTAAAAACGGAGCCGCACCTTAAGCAGGTCCTTCACATTATCGTCTTTTGTCTCCTCAAGTTGAGACGCTGTGTACTCATAAGCGAGCCGGTACCCGCCCCCCTTGGTCATCGCCTTGGTCACCATCCAGTAGAGTTTCGGCGGCGCCCCTTTCATCCGCGCTCCCCGGTAAAGGTACGGATAAGCCTTCTCCATGTCATTAAGATACATATAGTAATTCATCCCTTTGCGGAACACGAAATTGTAATCCTCGGGGAACAGTTCATGGCCGATGTCGAGCAGGCGATTGGCCTCTTCGATCGCCTCAGGTGTCCCCATCGAGGAGATCGCCGCATCACCAAAGAGGATTGCTATCTTGAGATCGGGATTGAGCCGCGCGATGACCTCGATCATGCGACCGAGCAACGGATAGGTGCGATCGGTAAGATAGTGATTGCCAAAATAGTAGGCCGCCTTGATAAAGAGGAAATCGGCCGTCATCGCATCATAACCGAGCGCCATCACCCGCGCGAACTCGGGACGCGGATAGGCGGCGATCGTCTCGACGATCGGTTTGGGATGGTTGATGAGGTAGTTGCGCGACCAGAGGAGCACCGGCATCGCTATGACGATAAGCGCTGCACAGACGATGGTCGAAAGATTCTTCCGATTCATCGATCCCTCCTCCGTGACAGATCGTCCTTCACTCCCACGATGAGTTCAGCGAGGAACCCCATGAAGAGAAATATCGTTCCCGACAGGAACATGCCGACTGTGAAAAGGAGCAACGGTCGGTTACGGAAGACATTGTCGTCGAGCGCGAAGGTGGCGTAGAGCATCCACGCGATGATGGCCGCCGCTGCAAGCATCTGGAGGCCGCCGAAGGCACCGAACAGGCGCATCGGCGCCCGCGTGAAGGTGAGCATGAACTTGACAACGAGCGCATCGAAGAAAGCGATGGGGATACGGCTCCACCCAAAATGGCTTTTCCCACTCTTGCGCCGGTACCACCGAACAGGAACCTCGACAACCTTCCACCCTTTCGCATGGAGGATCTGAGGAATAAACCGGTGCCAATCGCTCCGCAGTTCCATGTCGGGAAGGCACTCCCGTTTGAATGCCTTTATCCAATTCATATCATGGAGCCGCAGGCCGAAGAGCGCCCACGACACTTCGTTGTAGAACCAACTGAGAAACACCTTCCCTTCCCAACGCCCCAGCCGCCGCCCGCAGACCACCTCGGCACCATTCTCAAAGCCGGCAAGGAGCGCTGGGATGTCCTCATCGGGGTGCGACTCGAGATCGGAGGGGAGAAATACGATGATCTCGCCGGTGCACGCCGCAAAACCGGTCCGCATCGCCTGCGTAAGACCGAGATTCTTGCGGTGACGGAGCAAGCGTACCCACGGCCGCCCGGCCGCAAGGCGCTGCGCCTCCTCCCAACTCCCGTCGGTAGAACCATCGTCCACCATGACGAGTTCTCCCTCGACCTTCGCCGCCGCGAGTCCCTTCTCGACCCGCTCCACGACCTCGGCAAGGTTCTCCTTCTCGTTGCAGAAGGGGATAAAGACCGAAACCTTCATGCCTCCTCCCCCTGCTCAGGATCGGGCGCAATACGCCGCTTTGCCGGATCGGGATGCGGACGATAGAGAATGGCGATATGACCAATGATGCCCGCAATGACTGCACCCGTCGCCTCGGCGATGGCGGCAATCAACTCCCGCTTCTCTTCCTTATGATCGAGGAAGCGCACCTTGATAAGCTCGTGGGCAAGAAGCGCCTCATCCACGGCACGGATCTGCTCCTCCCCCACCCCTTTCGCGCCGATGAGCACCACCGGCGAAAGACCATGCGCAAGACCGCGCAAATATTTCCGCTGTTTACCGTTCAGATTCAACGAGATGCTCATGGGTGCTCCTCTGCGCCGCCTTGGCGTATCCTATGGGTTTCACAATACTCTTCAAGTTTTCGGAGAAGTTCCTGCCGTCCCGAGACCCACTTCGGCGCGATGAGGTAGGCATCCGGCGCCTCGGCAAAGAAGCGCATCACCACCACGCGCAGCGGAAGATCGCGGATAACATCCGCCACCAACGCGAGATGCTCATCCTCATCGGGAAGCGGGAATGGTTCCCGTGCATACTCCTCGGCGAGCGGTGTCCCCCGGTAAACTTGGAGGTGGTGGATCTTGATCCCCTGCACGATCGGATGCCGCACTGCGAGTCCAATCGTTTCTTTGACCATTGCAGGCGTCTCACCGGGTATCCCGAAGATAAGGTGCGTCGCAACCTTCACCTTCCCTCCTCCGGCATGCGCGATCGTCTCGACGGCGCGTTCGTAAGCCGACGCATCGTGACCCCGGTTGAGCCATCGCAGACTCTTCTCATGTGCCGACTGAAGCCCCAGTTCTATCCACACATCGAAGTCCTCTCGCGGTGCCGCTGCGCGAACGATGCGCACAATGTTCTCGTCCACATAGTCGGGCCGCGTCGAAACAATGAGCCCGACCACCCCCTCCTGTTTCGCCGCAAGCCCGTAGAGTTTCGCCAGACGCTCCGGATCGCCCGCTGTCGCCGTTCCGCTTTGAAAGTAGGCGAGCACCTTGTGCGCCCCGTAGCGCTGCACCATCTTTTTCTTCTGCTCGACGAACTGATCTTTCCACCCGCGCCGCCCCGGAATCACCGCCCCCCGCGGCACGAACACCCGGTTGTCGCAGAAAACGCACCGGCCCCACGGGCACGGCAGACCGGTCTCGAACGACACACGCGCCACCCGGTCGCCGAACCGTTCACGAAGATACCGATTGAAGGTGAGCACATACCGTTCGAGCGACACCGGCGAAACCCCGAAATAAAACCTCTGGCTCCAAATAAGATAAACGCCGATGCCATCGAGTCAAGTTTGACAAGGAACAAATTTTGGTTAGTATGCCTCCGCGACGCTGATGTAGCTCAGTCGGTAGAGCAGCTGATTCGTAATCAGCAGGCCGTCGGTTCAAGTCCGACCATCAGCTCCAGTGATTTCACCGGCCTCGGCCCGAACGGACCGGGGCCGGTTGTGTTTATACATGACCACCTGTTAAGCACTGCTTCAAGCAGAGATTCCCATCAATCACTTTCGCGCTCTTTCGTTGATGCCTCTTTAAAAACCTATCATCGGGAAAAATTACTTTAAAAATCCCGACCTGCCGCATGAGCCCAATCCTCAAACACATGAACCGGCTCACACAGATCATGAAGGCCGGTACGCCCTGTATTACCGATCTGTACCCCATGAAAGCGCGTTCCCTTGTCTTTGGCGACTTGGACTTCCGAGATGATTTTCTTGGATGCTCTCCATTCACCGTCTGTAAGAAGGACCACATCGGCCTTTTCCCAACCTCTATCTTCATCATGCAGTTGTTCGACTACAGCGCTCATTACTTCAATATCGGTACCTCCACCAAAAGAGGCTGATAGAAAAAACATAAGTTGTTCTATACCCTCCCATGAAAGATCCAATTCATGCTCCAGTATTTCTCCCGGTCCGCTATATGCGTACAGATAACATCGCCTTTTCTCGGCATGAGCAGTGCGCACAGCCTCCAGTACTATTGCTTTGGCAACCTGTTCCGGCACTCCTTTCATTGACCCGGAAGTGTCGATAACGGCGATTATCGGCCCACGCTCGGGAGGTGGTTTTTTACCCTCTCGTTCCTCCAATGTCTCCCGAACATGAAAAATTCGCTCTATTTCCGTCCCTTCCACTCGATAGGTAAGAAGCGATCGCTCCGCGCGCCGAGCATGCCAGAGAAGACGCATCTTGGGATGCCCCAACATCGCCGCCTCGGAGGGAAGCATTCGCGCTATCTCTCCACTGCGCTCGACACCTCGCGTCTCTGCCGGCACAAGGGGAACAACGATCTCTCTCAACTCCTCTTCCATTCGCCGGACCGGGACAAATATCTTTTCCGCCACCGACTGGTTGTTTTCAGAGGTTTGCAAGCGCCCTAGAGACTGGACTATTTCACGAACCTGGGGAAGTTGTTTGATCAACGCATGAAGTTCTTTAATCTTAAGCCAACCAGTGTGGCGAAGAACTCCCTGCGACAGATCCCATCCACGCCCCATCAGATCGGCGAGATCACCGAACACTTCAGATATCTCGCTCCACGCGCGAACCCTTTCTTCCCATGCGGCAATGATCTTTCCATCGACTCCTCGCGAAAGGGACTTGGCGAACTCCTCTGCTTGTTGCCGTAAGCGTTGGCGTGTCTTTTCATCAAGCACGACCTTACGCAATCGCCTTTTCTCCGCTCGTGCAGCAGCCTTTTCCTCCTCGACAAGACGCTGTCGTTCAATGGTTTCGAGTTCGTGCAACTTTTCCATCACTTCCGATCGAATATCGCTCGACCGCTCGGCAAAGGCGACCAGAATATCTTTCAGGAGGACATCAACCAACTCTTCTTCTCCTTTGCAGAACCGAGCGATCCCCAATTCTTGCAACGCCGCTCGTACCGGCTGGGCTATCTCCTTCGTTGGCCAAGTATCCTCGCTCGGCATCTGTCCCGCCAACAAAGAGGAGCGCCACGCACGAACACCGGCAACGCGCTCGCTCAACTCTCCGTGTGGAACATCCAATACCAGCGGGAGGAACTCGTCCGGAAATTCATCCAGAAACTCATACTGTTTAACAAGAGCGGTCGCATCGAAAATGGTGCTCATATGCTATTCCTTTTCTCCGCTCTCTTCGCCTGTATCTGCTTGTTCAATCTCGCCCGGACCGTCTTTAACCAGTATTTCCCTCTCCAACGGAAGATTCTTTACCCCTTCTCGGATCTTATCAAGTCGAGATATCAGAGCCTCCACTTTAGCTGCGGTTTCCTTTAGCGTCACCGTTGCCGGCTCGGCGAACTCGGGAAGCAACCAAAGATGACTGGTCACTTCCGCTTTTGCCGATGCCAAGCGCCGCTCAATGCCCTTCTGATATTCTACAACCCGATTGTGGTGTTGCTCGATCTCAGAAAGAAAAGACTTGATATATTCGGGCTTCTGTCGAGTTGTTTCCATTGCCGGGGCAAGCTTCTTTTTAATCATGACCTTGTTGGCTGAATCTAGAAGATACTTTTCCTTTTTATCCCAGCGATCGAAGCGCGTCCCGTTAATATACAAATGATCTAATTCATCAACCGTAAACTCTTTTCCCCGATCAACGCAATTATCTCTATTGCCGTAATAATCATACTGATTCTTCTTTGCCCCCTTGGGTGGATAATATAAAGGTTTCCCTTCCCGTTCCTTTTGTATCGATTGTGTAGCCGCTGTGGTTTCTTTGCCACTATCATCCATATACAGAAGGTTACCTTCCTTGTCATGCTTTTGCGACTGCAATTTCTGGTCTCTCTTTAACTTGCTTTCCAATACAGTAACGACCTTGGTGAGATTCGATGGATCCATAGCTTCGGAAACCCCCACTCGCTCCGCATACCAGTTGTAGACTTTCTCCCGCTCTTCAGGCTCATTCCACACACAATGCTGGAGAAGCCAGCAGTCCCATATCGAGACCTTTTCCCGTCCGTTGGTCAAAGCAGAGACCTGAAGCAACTTCAAAATCTTGCGCCACCGTCTATCGGAAACCGGAATCTTCTCCACCGCACACCACTCGCGTAAAGAGCAGAGCAGTTTAGTGACCTCAACAGGCACCTCAACCGACAACGCCTTTTTCTGTATATCCGCGAGATCCTGCGTGCTCAGTTGCAACTCTTCGGGGATATGGAGTATCTCTTCTCCGCGAAGACCTAACAGCCTTGGAAACGAGTCACTGGAAACCGGCGCAACATAGAGGCGCAACAGAAAACGATCGAACAACGCATCGAGTTCTTCCCCTTTCGGTAACTCATTGCTGGCCCCGACCAGTGCAATAAGAGGGGCGGGCCTAGGCTCTGGACCGTTATGAAAGACTCTTTCGTTAAGCAAGGTCAGTAGCGTGTTGAGAATAGCGCTATTCGCCTTGAATATCTCGTCCAGAAAGGCAACGGAAGCCTCCGGAAGATAGGATGCGGTCAGTCGTTCGTACCGATCTTCTTCCAGACCCTTAATGGAGAGAGGACCGAATAACTCTTCGGGCACGGTGAATCGGGTCAACAACCGCTCGAAATAGGTCGCCTTTACGAAACATTTGTGCAAACGGCGCGCCACCATGCTTTTAGCCGTACCGGGAGGGCCGATAAGCAACAGATGCTCTCCCGCCAAGGTTGCCAAAAGCGCCAAACGGACGGCGGTATCGCGCTCGACGAGATCCTGCGAGAGCATATCTCGGAGATTCATTAATTTTTCGGTAAGTGAATAAGCACCAACTCCTCCGGACGCCGCATCGTTTCTACCGATTTCGTTTCTCATGCCGGTTCTCCTTCATGACGCAATGTTACCACTCTTTTCAAACGAGAGCATCTCGTTCTTTTCCCGCTTACAACATAGACATTCTATCAAGCACCTGTAATCAGGTGCGTTTTTCTGCGACAAAGATGTGTACATGTTATACTACCAGTCATATTCGCCTCCCCTCTCAAGGAACTTCTCCCGCCTGAACCCGCATTCTTTCAATGCCGTACAGAGCGAAACCTCGTATAGCGGTTTCGAATATGTATACCGCCCCTGTGAGTTGCCATAGACCCTTCCCCATGGGTCGATCATGGCATACGAATCGGTCATCTCCTTGTTGCTTTCAGGCACCACATGACAACTAACGCCGCGGTTACGATCGACGAACCGCTGAAATGTCGCCTCGTCGATGAAAAAGTCCTTCGCTTTTTTGGTGTTAACGCCACTAAGCGGCAGAGCTCGGAAGAGCTTCCACCGTTCTGGGCACACGGAATCGATGAAGGGAGCGAGTATCTCGTCCCTGTTCTCGGAAGAGACGACGGTATTGACCTTCAGCCGCATGTTCGCTGCCCGGACATACTCTACCCGTTCGCGGTAATCCGCCTCGGTCATGCCGCGGCCGCGCCAGAGACGACCTATTATCCGATTCCGATCTTCCCGGAGACTATCGATGCTGATCGAAACCCAATCCAAGAATCCCCTCATCTTTTCTAAGGTCATAGGGGTAAGCAAAGAACCATTAGTGATCAGCATCGTGGTCAGTCCCTTTTCTTTCGCATGTCTGACCAGCTGTGAAAGAAGAGGATGCAGTAAGGGTTCCCCCCCGGCGAATGATATTTTTGAAAAGCCCTCCGCCACAATCTGATCGATGATCCGATGATACTGAAGAAGTGTCGGAACCGATCGGCCTTCCTCCGGCAAGGCATATTGCGCAAAACAATAGCGACAACGCATGTTGCACCGCTCGGTAAGGTGGAAATTGATGGAAAGCATGGGCCCCTTGTCCGTCGCCATCTCATCCTCGCTTTTTTCATCTTCATCCCAGCCAATCTCTTCAAACGAGGAAGTGCCATCCTTTTCCCGCCCCATGTCGCATTTTGTCGATTGCCCCGCTCGTTATGCAGAATACCACAGGCAACATTTGACATGGCCAACTTCTTTGATAAACTTTATTGTTTCCTGGGGAGGAGCATGCGTACAGGGCGGCACTACATCTCTTTTGAGGAATTTAAGAAGATGGCCGCTATTTCTTCTTCGGCGCGCCATGTCGATGGAAGAAGTGATTCGGAAAGGATTGAGGAGCACATACGAAGATACGAAACAGATGCCGGCGCACCCGGCGCGATTTATATCCTACAAAGAGAGTTAATGTCGTGCGGGAACAAGAGATATACATCTTGGTTGCATGATGAACTGACTCGTATCGCGCAGAAGAATCCCGCCGTTTTACAGCCGCATCCTGCTCTTTTTTATGTGAACATTCACAAGGGGTCTCATGGATGTTGGTTCATGGGAACCACCAATGAGACAAGTGCAAGAAAAACTCTGGAAAAGTTTTCGAAAAAGAATGCAGATCCCGTCACGGTAAGAAGAAACTCCCTGTCCTATGTTCGCGGATACGAACGCCTAAAGACCGTGGACAGACATAACGACTACGACACTTTCATCAGAAGATGGCGGGAGAATTCTCAACCCTACCCCGACAAGGACGACACGCATTTCATCGTTGACAGCCAATGCATGTGGACATGTGGCCATGAAAAGGACATAAACGCCTTCCGCGGGAAAGTGACTGATCCGACATTCGCCGCCGTACGATCGCGACTTGTCCGCGACAAGGATACTTTTCCTGCGACGGAAGACTGACATCAAATGACGACTTTCGGAGAAAAGGAATATCGGGAAATTTTCAACTTTTTCAAGAAGCTCTATTACCGGAAGAACTGGTCGTCGGCTTTCGATGGGAAAAAAGACGATGGTCACATACGTGAGATCTTTCACGAAGCATTGATCAGGTCATCGAAGCTGGAGAAAGAGCAGGCGGATATCAACAAGATCATGGAGAGGTTTCTTTTTGACTCCCTGCGATTTCCGAACGAGGAAGCATTCAAAGCCTATCTGGCCGTTACCTTCACCAATTTCATCGTTGATCGCGCCCGCACCAAAAGATCGGAAGAACATGAGGGACATTACAAGGAGGAACCACTTACCGAAACCATAGAGGCGACAAGGCCTACACCAGAATGCTCTGACTCCTCCTTGACTCAGGCCGAACTGAGAAATATCGCAACAAATATCGTTGATTACAAAATAGATCGGGAAACCGGCGACCTGCTTTCGTTATACTTCAATGAAGGGATGACGTACCTCTCCATTGCTCATGCACTGGGAAGGTCAACATCCGCAGTTGATAGAAGGATGAAGAAGGCCTATGCAGTGTTACGAGAGTTCATCGAGAAGGAAATGGCCGGCGGTCGCTACACTGACGAAGATTACACCACTGTTCTCCATTTCATTCTCGATCGGCTCGCATTTACAACAAAGAGACGGAATACCCCATGAGTGAACAGAAAAACTCCCTACCGGAACTCGATCTCCCGGAACTTTTCCAGAAAAAGTCTCCCCCCAAGAAACATCTGCCGGGACAACTGTGGACCGTTTTCCCTCCTGCGAACGCGGAAGAATCTTCGCCGGGGCAGATCGTAATGATCCTGTCTTCGGATGCGGATACCGCGCTCGTTGTCCCGATACATGCTCACGAGGAGGTACGCGCCATTCTCGATCCTATTCTTCCCGAAGCCATGCATGATGCCTTACCTGTCTCGATGGTCGCTGCAGTCCATCTGACTATGATCATAGACGGAAAAGCTTTTGAAGAAGCACGTTATTTAGGCGAGGTGAAGGAGGAAGGCAGGGATATCGTCAATCATCAGTATCATGAATTCCTGCGCGCCATGCATGCACTGTCTTGGGTGCAAAGAAAGGATTCTCAACAGGAACCACTTTCCGAGGACGAGGAGAAGACGGCAGCGAATGAAGGGATATATCGGCTTTGCCCTGTAAACGGCGATGTCGATGCGCTTGCTGCGCTCAACAAGGAGATCCATGCTCTTCTGGATCCCTGGCACCTCCTCGCGGTGAACAAAAGAATTCTACAACCAGCAGAAAACACGTTCTTAAAGGTTTCACGTGATCTGATAGTCCGAATAAAAAACGTTGGACGCGATTGGGAGCCGGTCCCGATTATACTAAGCGGAGCTGGCGACAAGGAAGATCTCCCTTCTTCGATACCCTTCGTTATCGACGGCATCGGAAACATTTCCATCACCTTCCGAAAGGTCGGCGACAAGATCACCATGGTTCTGGAGGGGGAACACACTGACGAGGCACTGCTTCGGAAACCTGTCATCACCCTTTTCTACGGCGACGGGCATCAAGAGACTCACCTCTTTTCACGCGATTACATCAGCAAGGATATCCCTCTCAGGGAATCAAACATTGTGCGAATCGATCTTGAATTCACAAAGGATCCTGAATGAGGCCATCATTTCATATCGCTTTTCCTGTGGATTCTGCACATCCATACGCCGTTGTCGTTCGTGGGTCGAAAAATATCGGAAGCCATCATCTGCTCGGCGGAGATCCCGAGAAAACACACCTGCGGGCAGGTTCGGGGGCTGACGATGTCATGCGAATGGCCCCTCTCAACGACACGTTCTTCCAGTTCGTCCCGATTACCCGGCGTCTGTTCAATCTTTGGCTGTCGGGACGCGCCCCCGCATCGCTGGGCCCGGTCGATCTGTTTACCAGCGGCAGATCGGACGGCGCCGCATGCGCTCTTGCTTGGCTCTTGGCCGACAAATTGCCCATGAGTGACCCCGAAAACGACGCATCCCCCATCATATTCATTTCATGCGCCGTAGACAGAAGCAAAGAGGCCGCGCCCGATTTTTGCGAACTCACGATCCGACGGGTCGCCGGTAATTCGCAGTCTGGCATTTCTCAACTATCGAATAAATGGCGGGCGGTCACCGAAGTCGCCCGAAGCCATCCTGCGGTTTTCGTCCTGCATAAAGATGACGCAGACCTTCTCCTCAACGAAGTAGCCGACGCAAAGACCGCCCGACTCGGTTCCCTGAAGGACATCGCGCTTCTGCTACGGCAATCCTCCTCCACTCCATCGATCATTCCTATAGGCAGTGACGACTTCGTTGCGCTTGCAACAACCTTAGGTGTTCCTCCGGCGCGCATAAAAAAACCCGTTTATTCACTAGAAGACATTTTTGATTCTCGGCCAGCCAAGAAAGCAGATTCCCTTCAAGGTCTTACCGCCATCTTGCGGGCCGAGAATGAGGTTGTTCCTTTTGTCGGACGAACAGAGGAACTGCAGTGGCTTGACAACTGGTTCGAAAAGATAGGGTCGTCAGCCTGTCTGTTGACCGGTGCTGGGGGTGCAGGCAAGACACGTCTTCTTGTAGAGTGGTGTCACCATATTGGCGAGAAGTATCCTGAACTTATCGTAGGATGGTTAAAACGCGGCATCACCGATCCCGATAAACTCGCTCCAATTTTCAACTGTCCAGAAAAACGCATCCTTCTGATAATCGATAAGGCCGAAAGCCACATGAGCATCGTCTCATATCTTTCCGAAGAGATTTCCCTCCGGGATCTGCGCAATCTCAAGATCGTGCTCTTGGCGCGCAAGAAGGGCGCTTGGTGGGAGAAGGTGCGCGCGGAGAACGGCGGCGAGTCTCGTTCACTCGACGGCATGCTTGCCGACCGCGAAACAAGGAGTCATTTCGTTGCCAAGGTGACCGAGGGGCTACGATCATATTTTCCCAACAGCTCATCTCGGATCCATCGCATTGTCGAAATGCAGGATGATCTTTTATCCTCTCCTCTCTATACCATCGCCGCAGTTTGTGTAGAAATGTCCGGGCAGGATGTTTCGCGGGACCTATTACGTCAGATACTGCAGATGGAATCGGCACACTGGGAAAAGATCGTGGAACCGCTCGACTACACTGGAGCCGAGAAAAGGATATTCAAAAAGCACCTCACGGAAGCCGTCGCCCTCTTTACCCTGTGCGGAGGCGCAACGGACGAAGAGGCCGCTATCTCTTGGATACAGAATTTGTCCCGTGACTTCGAACTCCGCAAAGACGCCGGTGCCTTCGCAGACGATATCCTGCGTCCCATCATCGGCGGAGATCCCGGCGATCTCTATCTGCACGGACTGGAACCCGATCTTCTTGGTGAAGAGCTTCTTGATATGTTGTACGAACAGAAAAACTATCATCCTCTGGAAACCGTTTTCTACAGCCATGATGAGGCGGCGAAACGTCATGCTCTGACGGTCTTGAAACGGCTGGCCACCCGCAAACCCGAAGCAAAACAGTGGCTCCTTCTGGCACATCGGGTGGCAAAGGATTCGGCCGACCGCTTTCGCAAACTCGCGGAGAAGGATCCCCACGGATATCTCCGTACCTTTTCCGGCAGCCTGATGATTCTTGCTTCCTGCTATCGCGACGAGGGGCGTCTTCCAGAAGCCTTGGACCTTGTCCGCGAGGCGACCGATATCCGAAGAGTGCTCTATAATCAGAATCCTTCTGTCTTCTCGCCCACGCTCGCTGGGACGCTCAACAGCCTCAGCGCCGC
>CAYQBN010000003.1:0-203863 GCA_964415795.1 uncultured Spirochaetales bacterium
GAGAAACGGCGTCGTGAGGAGGAAGAACGGCGTCTTGCGGAGCTGAAGCGTGCGGAAGAGGAGAAACGGCGTCGTGAAGAAGAGGAACGGCGTCTTGCGGAACTGAAGCGAGCGGAGGAGGAGAAACGGCGTCGTGAAGAAGAGGAACGGCGTCTTGCGGAGCTGAAGCGTGCGGAGGAGGAGAAACGGCGTCGTGAAGAAGAGGAACGGCGTCTTGCCCTTCAACCGCCGACCGAAGAAGAAAAGATACGCTCACTCAAGGTCGTCAAGGCGGAACCAACCCGACAAATAACCGAAGAGGCGCCGCTGCTCAAGGTGGTCGCGCTCGCGGCAAAAGGGAAACTGAAGAATCTTTACTTCCGCAAATTCCCCGAATTCTCGCGGGTGACGATGGAGGTGACCGGCGAGCTCGACTATGTCTTCCGCGAGATAAAGGGCGGCTATGTGATCGATATCCATAACTTTGAGAAGATACCGCGCCATCTCGTGCATATCATTGATGCCCGTGCCTTTAACGCCGAGGTGAAGTACATCTATCCTAAAAAGGTCGATAACATCTTCAAGATCTACATCAAGGCCGATCAGAAAATCGCGGTGCGCAAATCGGAGGAAGAGGGGGGAACCCTTATCCACTTCGACTTCTATGTGCCGACGCTGGAATAGGATATCCACTCGATCTCCGGATCGCCCCTCAGCCATGTCACCTGCCGTTTCGCGAGTTGCCGGGTATGCGTGACGATGAGTTCCTCAAGTTCTTCAAGAGAAGCGATGCGGCCGTCGAGGTAGTCGAACGCCTCTTGATAGCCGATGGAGCGAAGTACGCGGCACTGTGCCGGGGAGAATCCCCGCGCCCGGATCGCGACTACTTCGTCGATAAGTCCTTTTTCAAGCATCCTCCTTGTCCGATTGGCTATTCGGTGGTGAAGTTCCTTTCGTTCAATGGCAAGTCCTATCTTGCGATAAGTGCCCTGCCATCCCGGCTCACGGGGCTTTTCATTCCACAGTGAGAGTGGCGTGCCAGTAAGGTAGAATACCTCAAGTCCCCGGAGGATGCGCTGTCGGTCGTTGGGAGAAGATATCATGTCGGCCCAACGGGGATCTACGGAACGGAGTTCAGCGTAGAGGTCGCTCGTTTGTTTTCCGGCATACCGTTGAGCAATGGCCTTTTTTTCCACTTCATCGAGTTCAGGTATCGGTGAAAGTCCCTTGAGAAAGGCATCGACATAGAAATTGGTGCCGCCAACGAGAATCGGTGTTTTGCCTCGAGAGACGATCTCCTCTACGACAGAGCGCGCCAGTTTGATATATTTTCCCGCAGTCATCTCTTCCGAAAGATCGAGTGTTCCGATGAGATGGTGAGGAATGTCTTGTCGTTCTTCCTTCGAGGGCGTCGCCGCGCCAATGACGAGGTCTCGGTACATCTGGACAGCATCGGCGCCGATGATCTCGCCGTCCATCTCGTGAGCGAGTTTCACCGCATAGGCGCTTTTCCCCGAAGCGGTCGGTCCGAGAACGACGATCATCGGCCTACCTTGCGATCGAGTTCTTCTTTGCGAATAACGAAGAAGAACGGCCGACCGTGCGGGCAGGTGAGCGTTTCCGAGGCATCTATATCGCGGAGGAGGTGTGCTATTTCTTCCGCCTCCAGTGGCCGTTCGGCACGCACCGCACTCTTGCAGGCACGCTGGGCGACGAGGCTGAGGAACTTTTCATTCCATGCGCTGGTGAACCCCTGTTCGATGATATCGGCGAGCATGCCTTTTATGAGCATTGTCCAGTCAACATCAAGCGTCAGTGCCGGTACACCACGGATAACAAGGGTTTCTTCGTCGAGCGTTTCCACAATGAATCCCAGTGAGGAGAAAATGGCGTTTCGTTCCCGGAAGATGGCCATTTCTTCTGGGGACACCCGCACTGTCAGGGGAACCACCGCCAGTTGGGTAAGTCCGCTTTTGTGTTCCATCGTTCGTCGCAGATGAGTGTAGATGATCCGTTCGTGTGCGGCGTGTTGATCGATGAGGTAGAGATCGTTCCCCCGTTCTACGGCCACATAGGCACCGAAAAGCGTTCCGACCACCCGATGACCACTGAGCGACACCGATGCGGCGAATCCATTGGCGGGGAGAACCGTCTCGTCACGGTGTTGGGATGGGAAAAGAGGATACGAAGCCGATCGTTCGGATATCTTTCCCGGCGAGGCGGAAGGAGAAGGGTAGAATGCTTTCCGTTCGCCAAACGGAAGGTCTGCGGGGGGCGGCGTCGGTTCTCCGCGCAGGGAGGTGATACCGTTGAGAAAGAGTTCTTCGACGCAGGCAAGGACCGTCGCCTCGTTTCGGAATCGCACTTCACTTTTGGCCGGGTGGACATTCACATCGATCGTATCGTCGGGAAGGGTGAGCGAAAGCAGATGATTTGCACGGTGTTCTCCGCCAACCGTTTCGCGTAAGAGGCGGAGAATGACCGCGTTGATGCGGCGGTCGCTCACGATGCGTCCGTTGACCGTTATCACCGATGGGCCGCTGAAAGTGCGGTAAGGAGATGCGAGGAAAAGCGTACCAACGATCTCTCCGCGCTGGACCATTACCGTGGCGATCTCGTTCCGTGGTGCCTTCCATATGATAGCGATGCGTTCTGCCGCCTCGCGCACCGGAGAGAGAGAGAAGGCATTTTTCCCATCGGTGATGAACGAGAATCCGACCTGCGGATTGACCATTGCGAACCGCTGAACAAGTTCCTTCACCGCTGCTCCTTCTCGCTCTTCCGACTTGAGGAACTTGCGTCGTGCTGGCAGATTGAAAAAGAGGTCGTCAACGGTCACCTCGGTGCCGCGGGGGAGAGAGACGGGGCCGCTCGTGTGAAGGATGCCGCCATTAACCTGTACCGAGAATCCCTCGCCGTGCCTGGGCGCCGATGAGCAGGTAAAGCGGCTTACCGCTGCGATCGAGGGAAGTGCCTCGCCACGGAAGCCGAGCGTATGGATGCAAGTAAGGTCTTCCGCGGTGGCTATCTTGCTCGTCGCGTGCCGTTCGAGTGCTAGGAAGAGGTCCTCTTTTTCCATTCCACAGCCATCGTCGGTGACCCTGATGCGATCGCGTCCTCCTTTTACTATCTCAATAATGATGCGCGATGCACCGGCATCAAGGGCATTCTCGATGAGCTCTTTTGCCACTGAGGCGGGACGTTCCACTACTTCGCCAGCGGCGATCTTGTTTACGAGGTCATCGGGGAGGCGGTGAATGGTCGTCATGGGAGGTATCTAGGCAAGATTTCTAAGCAGTACGAGGAGAAGGACGAAAAAGGAAGCGACACCGGCAACGATCGTGGCGGCGATTATTCTCTGCCGGCGCCGTGAGAGGGTCACTACCACCGGTTCTTCGTCACCCGGCGCCTGATTTTCGACAATGCTCATGCGACGCCACAGGAGCAGGCCGAATGCGGTGAGACCACTGAGGATGACGGCGGAGAGGATCCACCACACGACGGTAAGTTGCGACCGTTTACGTTCTTCGAAGCGTTTCTCTTGCTCGTCGCCTGAAAGGAAAACGGCGAGCCGATGGAAGCGGCAGGCGGGGTACCGGGAAAGAAGGAGAGGGACGAGGTCTTGCCGGTAGCGCATAAGGTCGTCAAGGAGCGATCGGTAGTACGGATCGGCGACATCGCTTTCGAGGGCCGTTTCGCGTGTCCAAACGAGGAAATTCCCGTTTGGCCCGGCAGAATCGAAGGAAACTTGAATGCGGTCGCAGGTATCATAGCCAGCGGGAAGCGTTTCGCCGTTCGGTTGCCCAGTGACGACATCAGTAAAGAGCCATTTCCCGCCACGCCAGCAGTCCACATGGACATTGTGCGTCTCGACAAGGGTGCGGAGAACGAGGTGTTCTCCTTCCCGCGTGAGGGAGAACATGCGTCCCACGTACGGATAGGGGAGGTCCATGCTTGAGCCGTCGACAAAGCGTGCAACAGCCTGACGCGCGATGGGAAGGGGGAGAACCGCTTCGCCGATGCCGTTGAGAAGGAGCACCGGCACACCGTCGATGGTAACCTCCTCGTCGCGGCACGGGCCAGTGTCGGTCATGCAGATGACGGTGACCCGGTTGTCGCTCTCGCCGAACATGCGCATGGTTTCGGGGAGGACATAGAGTCGCCGTGGAGAACGTTTCATCGCCTCGACGGCGGCGCGTGCCGCCTCGAGTTCCTGCGCGGTGAACCAGTCATCGGTCGGTGGTGCAGTACGCCGTTCGATAAGTTCTGAAAACGTTATCTCATAACGATAGGTCTTTTCACCGATGCTGGCCGTTATCTCGCGGAACGGGCGCGTGGTGTCGAGAAGTACTCCCTCGATCGGTGTGCCGTCCACCGCGATGCGTGCGGTGCGGACAAGGTGGCCGTCCTTCGAGAGAAGACGAAGGAGAAGGCGCGGTGAGGTGCGGAGGTCGTCACCGTAGAGGTAGAGAAGGTAATCGAGTTTTTGGTCGTGAACGAAGAGGTAAACGCTCAGGAGGACGAATATCGTTGCAAGAAACGCGACGATGCCGATAGCGATGCGGCGAGAGTGTTCCACGCAGGGCTCCTTCTCGTAGAGAGAGCGTAGTATATCGCCGAGGAAGAGGCCTGCAACATTTTAGGGAAGGATAGTTGTGTCGTTAGGACGGATCCACGCACTCGTAGTCGAAGGCGATCTGGCCGACGGTAGGGGAGACGCCAACCACCTTCGAATAGAGGCGTACCTCGAGTTCGATGTAGTGCCCCTGCGGTAGCGTGTCGGGGATATCCTTCGGTGAGACATCGCTCGGCACCTCGACGAGTATCTGCCATGGCTGGAAGGGAAGTTCGCTCTCCTTGTCGCTCGTGCGTGCCCGGATGATCACGCGGGTATCCTGCGGGACATTCGCATCCCAGTAGATCCTCTCCCAGTCGGTCGAGAGCGAGGAGGCGCACACTTCAAAGGTATGCCGGAACCATCCCTCCTTCGAGGCGAACTTCTTGAGATTGTACCCAATCATATCGCTATAGACATAAGGGCCGTTGCCGACCGGGATGATCTTCTTCTCCGCTTCGACGACCGAGGGAATCGCCCCGCTTCGGTCCACCTTGAGGTAGGTGACGTATCCCTGTCCGCCGCCGCACCGCGACATGCCCCAGACATCCCCTTTGAAGTCAACGCCGACGCCGGTCCCTTGGAAGGGGGTCACCGTGCCGTCGCCGAGGTAGTAAGGGCCGTGCACCGACGCCGGATCGGGGTAGGTGTAGCCGTCTATCATGACAATGCGCGAACCGAGGCCGTCCTGTTCTTCCGTTGAAATGGTCCAGATGTAGCCGTCGTCGTCGGCGGCGATGCCGCGGAAGCCGTGGGCGTCGGCTATCTTGAGCGAGGTCCAGGTGCCCTGATCGGCATTCGGCGAATCGTCGGGGGTATAGCGGTGGACATAACCGTCGGTGAAGGAGGTTATCCAAATGTTGCCCCACCGGTCTATCGCGATGCCGTAGTAGCCGGCGAAGCCTTCGTAATAGGGAATATCGGGAACATAGTGGATCTTCTCGGAGGAGTCATAGATGTCGAACCACGCGAGGCCGCCCGTGACCGGGGTTTGCCACTCAGGGATGTAGCGGCACGAGACCCAGTTGCGGCCGTACTTGTCAAGCACATAGCCGTAGGGACGGCAGGTTTGGTTTGTTTCACTTACCATCGAGAAGACCTGCATGATGTCGCCGGTGTTGCCATTGAGACGATAGGAGTACGGGTCGCCGATGTAGCATCCGATCATGACATGGCCGGTGTACTCGAAGTTCGATCCGGTCTCGGGGGTTGCCGCGACTCCCCGGATGCCGTTGCAGGCATACGGCGAGTTAAGGTCACTTGGGTCAAACCAGCGCACCCATACGACGCATTCGTCGGTCGAACGGCCGTCGGGACCGCGCGGCAAGATGTCGGTGGGACCGGTCGAGGTCTGAATGATGTTGTCGCCGTTGCGGTCGACGCAGAAGTCGAGGTGGCCGGCGATCTTGGTTACCGTGCCGTCACCGCGCGCGCCGACAATCATGTTGCCAGCGAGATCGACGCTCGTGCGCGACGGATCTGACGCCGCCGAGAGGCCAACATGGTAGCGTCCCACCTCTATCTTGTCGAAGGTGTCTATCTTCGACATGGTGCCGTCCACCGAGTTGGGCACCCAGAGGTAGCGCAGGAGCGTCTGCACCGTTTCGGAGCCGTTATCGAGTTCGAGTTCGCCGTTCTCGTTGACCTTCACATTGTCGGCGTTCGACGAGCCTTCGTCGTAGCCGTTCTCGGTGCCGGGCCCCATGCCGGCGTGCGGCAGGTCGCTGTCGGTGATGAGTATCTCGTCGCCGTCGGGGATTTGTTCCCCATCGTCGGGGAGCTGTGTCCCGTCGGTCGGCTGATCGCCGTCGGTCACCTCGTCGCCATCGACGATGAGCCCGTCTCCCGCCTCGTCGTCTGAAAGATCTGGGAGCGTTCCCTCAGTGTCGGGAATGACGGTGTCACTGTCGCCGCCACCGTTCAGTTGGTCGTCATCGTCTCCCGGTCCTTTATTCTTCTCGCTCGAACAGCCGAGTGCGACCATCCCCGCGGCGACCATCAGCGCCGCCCACACAAAAAGCATTCGTTTCATGGTGCCTCCCTACCAAAGAAAAGCGGAAACAGAGAACACTATAACGCACAACTTGTTTTTGACAAGGGTTTTAGGGTGATTAAAATTAAGTTTAGCGTCTTTGTGTGTCGGAGGGAAATCCATGAAACAAAGAGAGTATCTTCTTCTTGTCGTATTGTATGTTCTTGCGGCAGTGATTGCGGGATGTGGCGGAGGTGGAAAAAGCGGAGAAAGAGAGGATGAAGCAAATGATGTGGAAGTGCTCTCTGCGGAGGAGGTGAACGACGAATGGACCGATCCCGTTCATTCAGGGAATGATGATCTCTCTTCCACTGAAGAGGAAGAAGTCATGAGTGAAGAAGGCTGGTTCGCCGAAGAAGATGTAGAGGGAGAAGGCTCTGATTCCGATAGTGGAGACGACAGCGAAGCCGATCTTCCTGACAGCGATTATTCTCTTCCGGGAGAGACTTACTTTATTGCTTTTGCGGCGAACTTCGACACGACGGGCGGATGTCATCGGGACGATCCGTGGGGTTGTGACCTCTATGTGGCCGAATATGATACCGCTACTCACGAGGCGCGGAATCTTCGGAGAATCGCCGGAGAACCTTCCATTGCAGAATGGTTTCCCGCGATAGATCCCTCGGGGAGGTTCGTGGCTTACAATCGCATGAGAAAAGACCGTCAGGGAACAGTTTTCAACGATATATGGGTGGCAGATATCTTTTCGGGTGTCACGAAACCGTTGGTTGCCAATGGACGCTTCCCCCATTTCGCACCGGATGGAAAGACCCTTTACTTCTCGCGCGAAGGTATCAGAACCGACATCTTTTCTGCGACACTCCAGTACGATGTGAGTACCGGAGATGTCTCGGCATCCAGTTCTCCCGTTCAGTTGACCAATGCATCTCATGCGGGAGGAGGAGTCAGTGACCCAGCGTTCCTTTCGGGTACTTCCCTGCTCATGGTCATGTATCAACAGGCACCGCAAGGACCGGCGGCTGTGGGAAGTTTCGATCTTTCTGCGGGAACGATCGTGCCTCTTACCCAGTTCGATTCTTCCGCTCACCCTTCGACGAGTCCTTCTGGTGCTGCCGTAGCATACGGAAACGCCTCTTCCGGCGGGGTAAGCGTCCAGCGGTATGCGGGAGAGGGCTCATGGTACGAACCGGTAGCGCTCTCTTTGCCCTCAACTGCCTTTTTCGTTTCCGACGATACGCGGTATGGGGCTGTTCAGTCGGTTCATTACGATTATCCGGAATGGGCGGGGGAGCACCGCTTCGTAGTGAGTGTCCACGGCGGTGATGGTACAGTATATTCGCTCTCCCGTCTTGCCCTCCTTGAGGGAATGGCAGATGATTTTTCACAACTCTCGGTTCGCTATCTTGGAAAAGATCTCGAAACCGCGGCGGGCAAGAGCGGCGCCGATCTCTGTACGGCCGCGGTTCGTGTCGGGCTGCCGCCGAAACGTGCGGTCATTTATGCCATGGTTGCCTTGCACAACGGCAATCCGAACATCCTGCGGGGAAGCGAGCCGGCTTTCCCCAAGTGTTCCGAAGACATGGGTGTCTACCAAATCTATCGGGATGGTCTAGTGAATTTCGCCGCCGCTCTCTTCGAGCGGGGGGTGCCATTAAATGTCCAGTCTGATTGGGATTTTCTCAAGGCTGCCGATAACTTTGAGGATCTGCTCCCTCCTTACAATGGGAAGAACATGATACAGCACCTTCAGCAGGATTTCGGCGTAGAGTTCGATGCGCTCGTGCATCCCACGACGCCGGTAGACCATACCTTTGCGGATGTGGCGTGCCTCATTACTGAGATCGGAGGGGATGTCTCAGCAGTGGCGGGCGGTGCCATCGTGGCTCCTCCTTCGGAATCTGAGTTCGATACTTTTCTTTCGCCAATGGTGAGCACCGACCCTGCCGGTTGCGAGTGGCAGCCCGAGATCATTTTCGGCGGTGCGACGAGGAACCATGTCGATGAAGAAGCACTCTGGATATCCGGTATATGGCGTCCTTCCTCCAAGGATGAGTTCACCACGCACGATCCTATCGGGCCGCTCATAAGCGTCGGCCCGTACAAACAGGGCATACAGGGGCTCGATGATTTGTTGGGCAAGGCGCTCATCGGGACACTTGACCCCGCGAAGATATACACTATCGCCATCTATTTCGACCACGAAATGCTCGCGGATCCGTCCTATATTCAGCAGACCGCTTCCTTCTTCGAAGACTATGCTCATTTTGTCGATGCAGGTCTCTTGAAATGGGCGACGATAGAGGAGGTCGTCTCTCTGTGGCAGACGATCTATCACGAAGAGCCGAATTTGCTCTTATATGAGTGATTGTTGCCGAACCCGAAGCGGCGCTTGACCGACTCGAAGAAGTGGTAGCCGACCGGCACGATGAGCAGGGTGATGAGGAGCGAGAGTATCTGGCCGCCGACGATCGCTTTGGCGAGCGAGGCGCGCGCGGCGGCGCCGGGGCCGGTGCCGAGCGCGATCGGTATCATGCCGGCGACCAGCGTGAAGGTGGTCATGAGGATGGGGCGGAGCCGCGCCTTGTTCGCCTCGACGATCGCCTCTTCGAGCGGAAGACCGCGGTCGAGAAGCGTGTTCGAGTAGTCCACCTGCAGGATGCCGTTCTTCTTCACGATGCCGAAGAGCATGAAGACGCCGAGGAGGCTGTAGAGGTTTATCGTCTCGCCGGTCATGAGGAGAGACAGGAGCGCGAATGGTATCGTGAGGGGGAGCGAGAGAAGGATGGTGATGGGGTGGAGAAAGCTCTCGAACTGTGCCGCGAGCACGATGTAGATGAAGATGAAGGCGAGCGCGAAGGCCGAAAGCATATTGCCCATCGCCTCGGCCATCACCTTCGAGCGGCCGATCTTGACCGGCTTGTATTCGGGCGGCAGGTTGAGTTCCTTCACGAGGTTGTCTATCGTCTTCGTCGCACTGCCGACATCGATGCCGTCGAGGTTGCTGAAGATGGAGACGCGCCGCTGGCGGTTGAAGCGGTCGATGACCGAGGGGCTCTTGCCGTATTCGATGTGGGTGACCTGCGCGAGCGGCACGAGACCAGCACGTGGGGATGAGAGCATGAGCGTTGCCAGCTTCTCGGCGTCGTTGCGGAACGGATGGGCGAGCCGGAGCCAGACATCATACTGTTCGCTTCCCTCGCGGTAGGTGGTGACGATCTCGCCGCCGACCGAGGTGCGGAGTGTTGTCGCGATGTCGGCGATGCTCAGGCCGAGGTCCGCCGCTTTTTTTCGGTCTATGACCACCCGTGCCTCTGGCTTGCGGGCGACGAGCGAGGTCGAGAGATCGGCGAACCCCGGTTTGTCACGGAGCCGGGCGATTATCTTGTCGGAATACTCGGTCAACTTGTCGAGGTCAGGGCCGACGAGGTCGTATTGGAAGGTCGCGGCACGACTGCCGCCGAAGCCGCCACCGAGCGCATTCGCCGACGAGATGACCTCAGGATATTTCTTAAGCAAGCGCCGGATGTCGCGCTGGACTTCGAACTGGGAGAAGGTGCGCTCTTCGAGCGGAACAAGACCCACATAGATCTTGGCGCTCGTGAGGTCGTCGGAAACGCTGCTCCCGACCTGCAGAAGCGTCTTTTCCACCCCGCGCACCGTTCGGATGTCCTGTTCGATCTTTCCCACGAGTTCCCGGGCGCTCGCGAGCGTTACGCCGGGAGGCAGTTGCAGTTCGACCTGTATCTCGCCGCGGTCGTCTATCGGCATGAAGTCACTGCCGAGCCGTTTCGCGATGGGGACGGCGGACGCGATGACGAGGATAGCGAGTACCGCGACGATCCACCGGTGTCGTACCGAGAAGCGGACGAGCCGGGCGTACTGACCGTCGAGCCAGTCCCAGAAGCGCTCGGTGAGCGATTTCTTGGCATCAGCGGTGTGTTTCAGGAACCGCGAGGCGAGCATCGGCGTGAGGGTGAACGAGACGACGAGCGACACGGCGATCGCGAAGGCGGTCGTGAGGCCGAACTCGTAGAAGAAGCGTCCTGACATGCCCTGCATGAAGACGATGGGAAGGAAGATGACGAGGAGCGAAGTGGTCGTCGCGGTGACCGCGAGCCCGATCTCCTTGAGCCCGTCCACGGCGGCATCGTAGGCGTTCTTTCCGTACTGCTCGATGTGTCGGTAGATGTTCTCGAGGACGACGATGGCGTCGTCTATGACCACGCCGACCGCAAGGGTGAGCCCGAGGAGCGACATGTTGTTGAGCGTGAACCCCATGGCCCGCATGAAGGTGAAGGTCGCGATGAGCGAGGTCGGTATCGCAAGCGCGGCGATGATGGTGGAGCGAAGGTTGCCGAGGAAGAGAAAGACGACGAAGGCGGCGAACAGGGCGCCAAGGGTGAGGTGCAGTTCGAGTTCATGGAGCGAGTTGTTGATGAAGATGGACTGATCGGAAACGACCTCGACCGAGATGTCGTGCGGAAGGGTCGGCAGTATATCGGCGATCCGCTCTTTGACCGCTTTGATGACCTCGATGGTGTTGGAGCCCGACTGCTTCACGACATCGAGCGCTATCGTCGCCGTGAATGTCCGTTCGTCTCCCTTCTTCCAGAGACGGGCGATGTTTCGCGGCTCTTCGACCGAATCCTCGATCCGCGCTATCTCACCGAGCGTTATTTGACGGCCGTTCTTGGTCGTTACCACGATACGACGCATTTCGTCCGCCGAGGTTATCCGCCCGAGGACGCGGAGCATCTCTTCGCGCTCACCCTTGTCGATGCGTCCTGCAGGAACCTCGATGTTCTGGGCGGCAAGTGCCCCCTTTACGACCGAGATTGGAATACTGAGGGCGGCAATTTTGTCGGCGTCGAGATAGACGTTGATCGCCCGCTTCCAGTATCCCGAAAGGGTGATCGCGCCGACGCCGTTCACATTCTCGAGCGACTCTTTGATGAAGACCCGCGTGAGTTCCGAGAGTTCCTTGGGATCACGGTTCCCGGAAACCGCCAAGGTGAGGACCGGAAAGGCATCGAAGTCGAGACGGGTGACCACCGGCATCTCGGTACCGGTGGGGAGGCGCGCCACGATGGCGGAGACCTTGTCGCGCACATCCTGCACCGCCTCGTCGACCGGCTTTTCGAGCACGAAACGGATGCGGACCCGCGAGACGCCCTCGCTCGAGGTCGAGGAGAGTTCGTCGATGCCCGACACCGTGTTGACCGCCTCTTCGATCGGCTTGGTGACGAGCGTTTCTATTTCCTCGGGAGAGGCGCCGCGGAGCACTGTGGTCACCGTAACGATCGGGAATTCGACCTTCGGGGTAAGGTCAACGCCAATGGCGCGGTAAGAGAAGATGCCGAGCACCATGAGGAGCGCCGTCACCATCGTTGCGAAGACGGGCCGCCGAATGAAAATGGTAAGCGCGTTCATTGGTCACTCCTCGCGCGGCACGGCCTTCATGCCGTGGTAGAGCGTCTCGGCGGCGCTCGTCACCACCCGGTCGCCTGCGGCAAGTCCCTTTTCGAGCGCTATCGTAGTCCCCGTGCGTCCCGCGACGGTGACGATGCGTTCCTCGATGTGATCACCGACCAAGACGAAGACCTTGTCGGTTCCGGCGAACGAGACGAGCGCCGTTTCGGGGACCATGACGACCGACCGTTTTCCGGGAAGCGCGATGCGCGCCGTCGCGAAGGTGCCCGCCTTGATGGTGCGGTCGCGATTTGGCACCTCCGCCTCTATCGTAAAAGCGCGGCTTTGCTGGTCGACGACCGGACCGACGCGCCGGATGATGCCGGTGCTCGTTTCGCCGGTCGCCGCGGTGACCGTGACGCGCGTACCGCTTTTTACGCCCGTCGCATACCGCTCGGGGACGCCCGCCACGAACTTCAGCGGGTTCGTCTGCACGATCTGAAAGAGTGCAGTCCCGGTACGGACATACTCGCCTTCGTTGACGAGCCGTTTGGCGATCGTTCCATCGAACGGAGTACGCAGTTCGGTATCGGCGAGTTTCTTTTTGGCGGTATCGAGGGCGACACGGGCCACCTCGACGCGGCGTGCCGTCTCATCGGCCTGTTGCTGGGTAGCCATGCTCTTCTCGACGAGGTTGGTGATGCGAGCGAGATCTGCTTTCGCCGCCTTGAGCTCCGCCTCGGCTTGTCGAACCTTGAGGTGGTATTCTTCCGGCGCGACGCGGGCAATGACGCTCCCGGCGGCGACCGCTGATCCGATGTCGGCCGAAAGCGCCG
Organism: uncultured Spirochaetales bacterium; assembly: GCA_964415795.1. Classification (GTDB taxonomy): domain Bacteria; phylum UBP6; class UBA1177; order UBA1177; family JAKLFG01; genus CALITV01. Next base: position 12,833 of record CAYQBN010000003.1, read on the forward strand.
CGATGCGGCCGTCCGCTTCTATCGAGACGGTCGCCTCGCGCCACGGCAGGAGAGAGCCGGTCACCTCGACCGTTTCCTCGAGCTCGCCGGCAGTAGCGGTGGCGAGGACGACGGTCGCCGGCTGTCCGTCTTTGTTCGGCACGGGAGCGGCCTCTCCTTTTCCTTTGCCGCATGAAGCGGTGAGATATGCTGCAACGAGGCATACGATGAATGGAAGAGCGAGATGTCGCATGATCACCATCCTCCGTGAGAAGTAAGTTCTTGGTAGCCGAGTCCGAGCGCCTTTCGGACGCGTGCCTTGGCCGTCTCGAGGTCGGTGCGCGCCTGAATGAGCGTCGCGGTCGCCTGATTGAACGAGGCCTGCGCGTCGGTTATCTCGGTAATGGTTCCGACCCCTTGAGCAAACCGTTCTTCAGCGAGCGCGAGCGCCGCTTTCGCCGCTTCGTAGAGCGCCTTGGCGGGCGCCTCGCGTTCGCGGGCCTCGCGGAGCGCGAGGTAGGCGTTCTCGACCTCGTAGCGGATATTCTGTTCAGTATTCCGAAGGTTGAGCTCGTATATGACGACATTGTTGTCGGCGTCGCGCGCCTGCGTGTCGGTGGCTAATCCCGCAAAGAGGTTCCAACTGAGCGAGGCGCCGACATACCAGTTGTATTCCATGGCATCGAACTCATATCCCGTATAGGTGACGCCGGCGTTCGCTTTGAACTGAGGGTAGAAGTCGCCGCGGGCGGCGCGGGCGCTCAAGCGCGCGGCGGCGATCTTCTCGCGGAGTGCCCGGCAGTCGGGGCTTTCACGGAGTGCCCGGGCGACCGCCTCGGAAACCTCCTCGACCGGCGGCTCGGCGACGGTCGCTTCGGCATCGACGGCGATGTCTGTCGACGGGTCGAGTCCCAGCACCGTCGCAAGCGCCTTGCGCGTTGTGCGCCGCGCGTTCTCGGCCTTGACGAGACTGAGCCGCGCCGACGCGAGATCGGCCTCGGCGCGCAGGGCCTCGACCGGGGTGCGGACGCCGTTCTGCACCTGCATCCGCGCCGTCTCGAGGCGCCGTTCCATTTGGGCGACCACGCTCTCGGCGGCGCGGGCGCTCGCGTCTGCGGCGACCACGGAGAAGTAGTTCTGGACCACCGAGAGATAGAGGCTGTTCGCGCTCGTCGCGGCGTCGGCTGCCGCGGCATCGCGCCAGAGCGTGTTGCTTTCGTAGTAGTAGTAGGTCTTGAAATCCCAGATCGTCTGGTTCACGGTGAGCGAGAGGCTGTAGTTGTTGAACGATTCCCAGTCCTCCTTGCCGCCGCTCATGATCGAGGAGGTTTGCGAAGAGACCCACGGACCGGTAGGGGAGTTGGCGGTGGCGCGCTTGTAACTCACCTCGCTCGATACGGTCGGCATGAACCCCGCGCGGGTGAGGCGCCGTTTGTTCTCGTAGGTCTCGATGTTCCGCCGCGCCACTTGGTAGGAAGGGTTGTTCGCGGCGGCGATCTCGAACGCCTTTTGCAGAGAAACGACCTCGTTTGCGGCAAGAACGAAGAGAGGAGCGCACAAGACGCCGATACCGAAGAGCATCTTCCTCATGGCATATCCTCCAATGCGTTGACGAGCCGTTCAAGGAACGCGTAAAAGTTTTCTTTTTCGGCGTCCGAAAGATTCCCGAGGAGCAGTCCGCCCATGCGGTGGTGGATCCGGCGGATGCGGGGAACGATCCTGGCGCCTTCGGGCGAGAGAAAAAGGAGCCTTCGGCGCGCATCGCTGGGATCACGGCGCCGCTCGATGAGACCCTGCCGTTCGAGCTTCTGGACCGCCCGTGCCGTGGTCCCTTTATCCATCGCGAGGATCGAGGCGATCTCTTCCTGAGAGGCGCCTTCGCGGTGCATGATCATGAGAAAGAAGAACGCGGTGCCGGCGCAAAGCCCGAGCGGTTCGAGTTCCCGCGCCATGCGCATCTTCCATCCGCGATGGAGACGGCCGAGCAGGCGGCCGATCCGTTCGTTGATGTCCATCTTCGGCATTCTCCGAACCAGTGGATAATCGTTGCGCTTGCAACCAACGGTAGCGCATTTCGTTGCAAAAGCAACTTTTTCTTCGATGTTTTTTTCGTCGTTTGACAGAAAGGTGCATATCATCTATAGTGCTTTTGAACCCACCAACTGGAGTTACGGAGGGACAGATGAGGGTTCTATTCGTCGTCATCGCCCTTGCGGCGGCGCTTCTTTCCTGCGCGAGTTCGCAGAAGACCGGCTTCACGCCGGGGGAGAAGGACATTCAGGTCGATATCCGCGACAAGTCCTGGGATTTCAAGAACCTCGGCAGGGTGTACCTTTACACCGAAACGGTGAACTCGCAGGAAGAAAAGGATGCGATCGCTGAGATGGTGAACCTGCTTACGGCGCGTGGCGCCGAGTGCATCGTGGACACCGGCGAGAGCATCGTTTATGAGAACTCGACTCTGCAGGTGAAGGCGCACCGCAAGATGCTGTCGCTTCTCACCAGCGTCTATCTCATGAAGCCGGGGATCAAGGGGAACGAGGAGATCATCGTCGTCATCAGTGCCGACAATCCGCTCAAGGCGGCGGCCGAAGCGGCGCGCTACATCGATGTGATGCGTTCCGGCGGCGAGTAACCGCTAACGCGTCGCCTCGTCTATCGCCTTTTTCTGCTCATCGGCACTCTTTTGGAGCATCTCTTCGACCCGTTGTTTGATCTCTTCTCTGTTGCGCATCGGACCACCCTGAACGCCGGCCTCCTGCGCCGCCTTCTCGACCGCCGCCTTGGGCGACGAGAGCGCCCCGGTGACGAGGAAATAGGCAAGAAGCGCGACCAAAAGAAGAGAGATCAGAATACCGATAAGACGCATGGCACCTCCCGATTATGTCAGCTGTCAGGCATCTCGGCTGTGGCGATCGGCAGTTGGTAGAGGAATCCCCGCTTCTTTCGCGCCTTGAGGACATACGAGGAAAGGAAATCGCCAATGGCGGCAATCTCTTCGGCGTTCTCCGGAGCAAAGGTCCAAACGACATTGAGTCGCTGGGAAACAACGATGTCCTTGAGAGCATTTTCCGGAGGTGCGGTGATGAGAAGAACCAGATTGCTGTGCGGGGGAAACGATTCCAGCGCGGCGCGGAGCGACGCTTCTTCGAGATGACGGTAGGTGGCAGAAGGGAAACGGACGGCGAGCGAGCGTCCTTTTTCCTCCTCACCAGTATCGAGGAGGATGATGGGATCCCGTGCGTAGTCCACAAGATAGGCGTCTTCGAGATACATCTCTGCCCTGAATCGGAGATCGAAGAAGTGATCGAACGCAAGAAGGGTGAACCAGAGCGCCGCGACGAGCGAGAAGAATATACCGAGGATCCGGACGATACGGTGCCGTGCCACGAGGGGAAGGATGGTCATTGGAAGGAAATAGGCGGTCGTTCCCGCGAAAAAGCCGATGAAAAGGAGCATGCCGCCGATGGCACCGCCAGCATCGAATCCGCGGGCCAGCGCGCCGAGGAAGGGCGGACAGACCGAGAACCCGGTCACGAGCCCGGCGAGAAAAGGATTTCCGGCGGTCTTCGCGATGAGTCCCGTTGGACAGCCGCCGTGTTTTTCGGTGTGGCCGTGAACAAGGGCGGTGTAGACAAGGAACGTCGCTATGAGAAGGTAAGAGACCGCGGTCACCGTACCGAGGGGGAAAGACTCCGCGGCCGCCGATCCTGCGGCGCCTACGGCAAGTCCCACCGCAGCGTAACTGAGGAAGCGACCGGTGCTCATCAGGAGCACTGCGCCGATCGCCGGAAGCGCGCCGCGTTCCCGTTGCATGAGGATCGGCGCATAGACCGGCGCGCAGGTCGCGATGCAGGTCACCCCGAGCGAAAGCCCGAGGAGCATTCCTTCAAAAAGAATCGTCATGGGCGCATCACCATAGCGGATCCTGCGGGTAGCATAGCGATAACAGCGTCTCCTTGCAATTCTTTTCTCCGCGGTTATGATGACCGGCAGTGCGAAGGAACAGGAAAACAACCGCATAAGGAGAACGACATGGCCGATCTGACGACGAATTATTTAGGTATGACGCTGAGGAACCCGTTCATCGTGGGGAGTTCGAGTCTTACCAATTCGATAGAAAAGGTGACTCGCTGTGAGGAGGCGGGAGCCGGTGCAGTCGTGCTCAAATCGCTCTTCGAGGAACAGATCTATGCGGAAAAGGTGAAGAAGGCCGAAGAAGGATTGGTGCTGGATTATCATACCGAAGCGGCCGACTACATCGTCCAGATGAGCATGAACTTCGGCCCTGAAGATTATCTGTCGCTCATCCGTGGCGCGAAGAAGGCGGTGAAGATCCCGGTCATCGCGAGCCTCAACTGCATTTCGCACGAGTGGTGGATCGACTACGCGGGGCGCATCAAAAAGTCGGGCGCCGATGCGCTCGAGCTCAATGTGAGCGCCCTCAGCCATGATCCGGCCGTCTCTTCCGAAGAGATAGAGGCGCGGATCGCGGCGATCGTGGAAGCGGTCGTCAAAACGGTCGATCTGCCGGTCGTCGTGAAGGTGGGGCCCTATTTCACCAATCTTGCTCGCCTCGTGAAGACACTCCAGCTCAAAGGCGCGAAGGGGGTGGTGCTCTTCAACCGATTTTATCAAGTGGATATTGACACCGATACGATGACGCTCAAGCCGGGCTATCTTCTTACGCCGCGCGAGGATGCGCCGCTTGCGCTCCGCTGGGTCGCGCTCCTTGCGGGCCGCGTAAAACTTTCGATCGCCGGTTCGGGCGGTATCTATTCAGGCGAAGATGCGGTGAAGTACCTTCTGGCGGGCGCCGATGCGGTGCAGGTCTGTTCGGCGCTCTTCAAGCACCGGGTGGATCACCTCGCGACGATGATCGGCGAATTGACCGCATGGATGAAGAAACATCACTTCGAGAGGATCGGCGATTTTCGGGGGAAGCTCGCTCAAAAAGAGAGCGATGACCCTGAAAGTTGGGAACGCCACCAGTACATCAAGGCGCTCGTCGGGCTGGAATAGTGTTTCTTATCGAGTGATTCAGTTCGCCGGTGGTCTCCGGTATCGCCGATCGAGCCAGATGAGGCCAAGCAGAGAGACAATTCCTACGGCGGCGAGGATGAGCCACAGTATCCAAGGATGATAGGTTTCCCAGAGGGTCTGTATCGCTTGCGCATCTGAACACCCAAGACGGGTGGCGATCGTCGGGATGAGGTCGCCGTTCTTGATCGCGGCGAGTTCTTGTGGGGTCATACCGAAACGGTCGCGTAGAAAGGCGCGGGCGAAGTTAGCGCGCGAGGCGAATATCTCGTAGAGCGGTCCCGACAGGAAATTGCCCGCCATCCAGCCGAAGGCGAACGGCATGTTCGAGTAGCCCATGTAGAGCGCTTTCCTGTCGGGCGGCGCGTTCACCCCGACATACTCGGAGAACTTGGGCGAGCAGATGATCTCGCCGAGCGAGAAAACGAGTATCATCACGGCGACCGGCAGGCCATTCATGAAGAACCCGGAGCCGAAAAAGCCGATCGTCGCGAGTGCCATGCCGAGCAGGAGCGAGACCATCATCTTGAAGCGTCCCATGAACCACGAGATCGGCATGACGAAAATGACGATGGCGATCGCGTCGAGGTTCACGATGAGTTCCGGCTTGACATGTCCCGCGGCGGTGAGCGCGTTTTCGCCGAGTATTGAGCGGAAAACGGGGGCGATGTCGCGCGAGTCGACCCACTCGTCTATGAAATTGGGCAGAAGGTCCCATATCTGCATGAACATGAGCCAGAAGCCCGAGGTGATGAGAAGAAAGTAGAGCATCGTGCGGTCATGGAGGAGGTTGCCGGCGGTCTCTTTGAGGACGGTGAGCGACGATTTGTCCTTGCCGGTCGTTTCCGGTTCACGGTAGAGGAAGAAGACGGGGAGGAAGTTGAAGGCGGTCACCGCGGCGCAGGCGAAGAAAACGATTTGCCAGGTCGGGTTCGCTTCGTTGCCGCGGAGCGTCGCGGCGAGCATCGGGGCGAGCATCGCGCCGATGTTGACGACCCAGTAGAAGATGCCGAAGCCGATCGAGGAGTTCTCGGGGCGCACCGATCGGGCGACTGTTCCCTGCACCGGTGGCTTGAATATCGCGGTGCCGGTGCCGACCATGATCGCGGCGCCGAGCATCGTCCAGAAGCCGGTCGCGAAGGCCATTGAGGTATAGCCTATCACATTGAGCGTGAAGGCGGTGTAGAGGCTTTTCTTGTAGCCGAAGTTGTCGGTGAAGCCGCCGCTCACGATGGGCAGAAGGCACTGAAAGGCAGCCCAGATGCCGAAGATGACGCCCTTCTCGGCGTAGGAGATGCCGAGCCCGTGCTGGTCCGCCGAGGCGACCATGTAGAGCGGCAGGACGGCGCGTGAGCCGAAGAAGGCGAGCCGCTCGCCGAGTTCCATCGTGTTGACGACCCAGTAGTTGAAGGGGAGCGTCTTCAGGGTGGCGCGCAGAAAGAAGAGCGCTCCGGCGATGATGAGCAGTGCGCCGGCGGCGAGGATCGGTCCGAGCATGATTCCTCCGTCGTTATCCTTTCACCCCGCCGGCGGTGAGGCCGCCGATGAGGTGTTTCTGCAGGAAGAAGAAGAGCGCCATGACCGGCACCGAAACGATGATGGCGCCGGCGGCAAAGTGCCCCCATTCGGTGTTGAAACTGCCGACATGGCGCTGAAGGGCGACTGGCAGGGTGAAGGCCTGTTCCGCACTGAGGAAGGTCGCGGCGAGGATGAACTCGTTCCACGCCGTCATGAACGAAAAGAGCGCGGTGACGACGATCGCGGGCCGCGCGAGCGGCAGAACGATGCGGGTGAAGATCGTCCACTGCGAGGCGCCGTCCATGACCGCCGCCTCCTCGAGGTCCTTGGGGATCGTGTCGAAGTAGCCTTTGAGCATCCAGACGCAGAAGGGTATCGCGGTCGTCGCATAGACGAGCACGAGTCCCGTCATCGAGTTGAGGAGGTGCAGTTTATCAAGGAGAATGTAGAGCGGTATCGCCATGACGACACCGGGAAACATCTGTGAGATGAGCAGAAGTTTCATCCCCAGTGCTCTGCCCGGGAAGACAAATCGCGAAAAGGCGTAGCCGGCGGTCGTCGCGAGGGTCACGCCGACGAGCGTCGTCGCGAACGCTATCACGATGCTGTTGAAGAACTGTCGCCCGAAGAGCCACGAGCCGTCGGCGGCGCGGGTGCCTATCACTTCACTGAAGTTCTGGAGGGAGACGACCTCGGGAAACGGATTGAGCGAAAGAGAGAAACCCTGTGCCGGCGTGAGCGCCATCTTGACGACCCAGAGCACCGGATAGAGGGTGACGATGCAGGCGACGACGAGGAGGAGGTGAGTGACGAGCGCTTGAATGAGAAACTTCTTTTTCATGCCGTTCCCTCCTTTCGTCCCCCGGTGAAACGCGAATAGAGAAGCAGGATAAGGAATATCACCGTGGCGTAGGCTGCGGCGTAGCCATACTGCTCCTGCCGCTGGAAGGCCCACTTGTAAGCCTCGCTGATGAGGATGTCGGTCGCGCCGTCCGGTTCGCCTCCGCTCACGAGGAACACGATGTTGAACATGTTGAATGTCCACACCGATCCGAGAACGACCGCCGGCAGAAGCGCCGGTTTGAGGAGCGGCAAGATGACATGGCGGAAGCGCTCGAAGGCTCCCGCGCCATCCACGGCTGCGGCGTCCTCGAGTTCACGGGGTACCGCTTGGAGGGCGCCGAGCGCGGTAACCATCATGAAGGGGAAGCCCAGCCATGTGTTGGTGACGACATTTGCGGCGAAGGCGGTCCAGAACGAGGAGAACCACGAGATCGGCTCGAGGCCGAAGATCGACAGGAGCGCGTTGACGGCTCCGAACTGCCGGTTGAACATACCTTTCCAGATGAGCGCGGTGATATAGTTCGGCACCGCCCACGGCACGATGAGAAGGATACGGTAGACGCCGCGCAGTTTGAGCCACTCGTTGCGCAGAAGCATCGCGAGAGTAAGGCCGATCGCGACATGGAGCGCCACATTGACGAGCGTCCAGCCGGTTGTCACGAGGAGGGTGAAGTAGAAGTTGAGCGGGTCGGTTATCGGGAAGTCGCTCGCGCTCAGGATGGTGATGAAATTCGAAAGACCTACGAAGCGCCACTCGCCGGCACGGTGGGCGAAGAAGGCGATGGCGGTTCCGACGGCAAAGGGAACGAAGACGAGCAGAAGCATGGAAAAGGCGGCCGGCAGAAGGTAAAGATAGGGGAGAGCGCTCCGGCGTACCTTGGGGAGAAGCGATGTGCGTCGGGCGCGGCGAACAAGGTAAAGCGTGCCGGCGATCGCGAGAACGAGCAGAATGACTATGAACCAAAGAGGATTCTGTGCCGGCGGGAGGGGGCGATCGAATATGGTGAACTGCCGCTGTGCCTCGGCGAGGGCCGCTTGCGGCTCTGCGGCGCCGCGGAGCACCTTTCGGACGGCACCGGCAAGTGGTTCCCAGACCATCTGCATCTCGGGACGACTGCTCATCGGTTCGGCCTGTTCCGCCTGAGCGCGGAAGAGGGCAAGGCGCCGGTCCTGTGCGATGAGCGGATCGTCATAGGCGGCGCGGAGCGCCGGCGGCTGAGCGCCGGTGATTGCCCGGATGCGTGAGCCTTCGATGCCGGCGAGGAACTTGCCGAAGGAAAGGGCTCCTTCACGATTGGTGCGTTCGTGATCGGCAATGAAATAGGTCTCCACGGTAAGAAGCGGTCGCAGAGGCTTTCCCGTCTCCGAAAGGGTGGGAAGGAGGGCGACCTCGTAGGGGACATCGGGAGCGATCTCTCCGCTGAACCAAGGGCCGTTTATGACGAAGGGGGCACGCCCATCGTTGAAGAGTTGGGTCACGAGCGCCCCGGTTGCCTCCTCGGGAACGAGGCGGTCGCTGTTGACGAGGCGGGCAAGGTAGGCGAGCGCATGAGCGTTTGCCGGATGGTCAAGACACGGCGTCGGAGAGTGGTCATCGAGGCAGAATCCGCCGCCGAAGGCGTACAGAAACGGTGCCACATAGTAGGCCGAGGCCGCCTCGAAGGCGAGTCCATAACGCCGTTTTTCTGGATTGCTGAAGATCCGTGCTTGGGCGAAAAGTTCCTGCGTCGTCCGCGGCGGGGTGGTGATGAGGTCGCTTCGGTAGAAAAGAACGAGACTCTTGAAGGTGAGGGGAATGCCCCAGAGCTTCCCTTGAAAGGTAACTGCATGGATCGTCGTCGGAAGCATTGAGGAGGAGATCTCTCCAGAGAAATCGGTGGGAAGCGAGGTGATGAGTTTGCTTATCGCCCAGCCGCCGATGCGCTCATGGGCGTAGATGAAAGCGTCGGGACCGTTGCCGCGAGGAATGGCGTTCACCAGTTTCGAGGCAAAAGCGTCATAGGGTACAGCAAGGAGCGTCACTTGCCACTCGTTCGTCGAGCGGTTGAACGCTTCGACGACTTCGCGGATTGCTTGTTCCTCGGCTCCGCGGTATGAGTGCCACACCACGATCTCTGACGGTGCCGCGCTCAAGAGAAGGGGAAGGAAAAGAAGGAAAGAGATGGCCGCGTATTTCATCCGATGCGCGCCCCCGTTTCGGCATCGAAGAGATGTATCTGGTCCGGCTGAGCTGCGAAGGTGGCGGAGATGCCTGCCGTAAGATGGCGGAAGAGGTCGGCGGGGCCTTCGATGGTGATAGAGGTGCCATTGCCGGTGACAAGGTGGACGATGTTCGTGGCTCCGAGCGGTTCGACGATGCTCACCGTGCCGTTCACCGAGGCTTGAGCTTGATCTCCGGAGGGCGTGAGGTCGGTTGGGCGTATGCCGGCGAGAATCGGTCGGTCGGGAAGACCGGCGGGAAGGGGAAGCGCTATGCCGGGTGCCACGAGACGGTCGCGGTCACGGGTGACCGAAAGGAGGTTCATCGCCGGGGTTCCGATGAAGCGAGCGACGAAGGTATTCGCCGGTCTGCGGTAGAGTTCCTCGGGGGTTCCGATCTGTTGAATGACCCCTTTGTCGAGCACAACGATGCGGTCGGCGAGCGTCATCGCTTCGACCTGATCGTGCGTCACATAGACGATGGTCGTCGCGAGCCGTCGGTGAAGTTCCTTTATCTCGATGCGCATCTGCGAACGGAGCGCCGCATCGAGGTTCGAAAGTGGTTCGTCGAAGAGGAAAACCTTCGGACGCCGTACGATGGCACGGCCAATAGCCACTCGCTGGCGCTGGCCGCCGCTCATCTGACGCGGATAGCGGTCGAGAAGGTGGGAGATGCCGAGCAGGGATGCCGCCTCGGTGACCCGTTTGGTGATCTCGTCGGCGGGCATGCGGCGTATCTTGAGTCCGAAGGCGATGTTCTCGCGCACCGTCATATGAGGGTAGAGGGCGTACGACTGGAACACCATGGCGATGTCGCGGTCTTTGGGCGGAAGGTTGGTGACCTCGGTCTCGCCGATGCGAATGATGCCGCGATCGGGCGTCTCGAGCCCGGCGAGGGTGCGCAGGAGGGTCGTCTTCCCGCATCCCGACGGGCCGACGAGCACGATAAACTCCCCGTCACGCACGCTCAGGTCTATCCCATTCAGGATGTAGTGGGTTCCATCATAAGATTTGAATATCTTTTCGAAGGTGACCGTCGCCATAAATCCCTCTCGTTACTGTGGTGACGGCGCTATGATAGTCCTGCCTGAGAGGTGAGTCAAAGAAAACAGTTGTCAGGGTAAGGAACGATAGAGATGGTGTTTTTTCGCAAATTCCGGTATGCCGGCGGGCACGAAGTGCTCCCATGGGGCACCGACGGCGATCGCCTCGCGGACCATCGTGCTCGAGATGTCGGGCAGTTTGATCGGAAGCGTTGAATCGAGCCCGCGGCCGATGACGATCGGAGGGGCGAGGCGCGCAAGTTCTTCGAAGTCCTTCCACTGATCGCGAGTGTTCCAGTTGTCTTCGCCGATGACGAGGCGGTAATCGCGCGGCCCGTAGTGTTCGATAAGATGTCGGACGAGCGTAATGGTGTAGACCGGTGATTCGGACATCTTTTTTTCATCGTCGAGAACGCGAACTTTGTGGCGGCCACGCCATGGAAGGGCGAGAAGACGGCACATCTTGTAGCGCAGTCTGAACGGGCTCATCGGATAGCCAAACGGGTGGGAGGCGCTTGGGATGAGCCATACCTGATGCATGCCGAGTTTGTGAAGGAGAAGGAAGATCATGAGTTGATGCCCGAGGTGCGGCGGGTCGAATTTGCCGCCGAGGAGCGCGATTGGGCGCTGTCTTTTCTCAGGTAAGGATGTCTTTCGCATAGAGCACATCCACGCCGAAGGTTCGTCGTTCTATCTTGGCGATGATCGGTATCTTGCGTTTGTAGTGCATTGTGAGCACCTTTTTCGCGGCGAACAATACAAGCCGTTCGTCGGCGCCGAGCGTAACGATCTTTTCAGGTGGTATCCGCAGGTCAAGGAGCGCGTAGAGGACCGGATCGAGGTCGGCGTAGCGGAAACCGATCTCCCCTTCGTCGGTCTGTCCTTCCCAGAGGTCGGCCGAGGGAGCCTTGCGGAGCACCGGATCGGGAAGCGCGAGGTGGCGGGCAAGGGTATAGACATCGGTCTTGTAGAGATCGCCGATCGGATTTATCGCCGAAGCGCTGTCGCCGAAGAGGGTGGCGTAACCGAGCGCGATCTCGCTTTTGTTGCTCGTGCCGATGACGAGCGTTCGAGAGTGAAAGGAGAAATCGAAGAGTACGATCATGCGCATGCGCGCCATGATGTTGCCGAGGCGCGCGCGGTATGCCGTTTGGGGGGCCACCATGAGATGTCGTGCTGCACCGTCGACCGCATCGGAGATGTCAAGGGTATGGGTTCGGATGCCCAGTTTCTTGGCGACAAGCCGTGCATCCTTGAGCGATGAGGGAGAGGAAGTGCGGTAGGGAAGAATGAGGCCGGTGACCCGCCGAGAGCCAAGGGCGTTGACGGCAAGCGCCGCGACGAGCGCCGAGTCAACACCGCCTGAGAGCCCAAGGACAACCCCGCTGAAGCCACCGCGCTCTACCGAGCGGCTGATGAAGTAGGAAAGCGCCTCGACGGCGAGAGATGGGTTGATGGGAGGAAGCGAGAGAGGCATTCGTTTACTCGAGAGTCTTTTTCAGTATGGCGCGATCCGATACCGAAACCACCGCGGTCTTCGCGAGCGTTCGGGAGATGATATCGGTCTCTATTTCGACCGTGAGGATGGTCTCCCGGAACAAGGGGGCGCGGGATCTCTTTCCGTGGTGATCCACGGCAATCGAGCCGCCGGCGAAAATAAGGCTGTCTTCGACACCGACTCGCTGGGTCACGAGCACTCCGACTCCGTACACGCGAGAAAAATGCTCGGCGATGTGCTCCCATCCCTCGAGGTTCGATGGTCGTTTACCGCGATAGCCGCGCGAGGGGCTCGCCGCTGGAACGACGAAAAGGTGGGGAGTTCCCTCGGGAGAGGCGGCGAGAGCCGCCGGGAGAGCAGGGTGCCATGCGTCCTCGCAGATGAGGATGGCGGCGGTCGTTCCGTCGGGAAGCGTGAGGCGCTCGAGTCTTTCTCCGGCGCGGAAATGGCGCGACTCGTCGAACATGCCATAGGTCGGCAGGTTTATCTTCCGCTGAACACCGAGAACCTTTGCCTTGTGGCCTCCCTGAATGATGGCATAGGAGTTGTACACCGCGTTCCGGGCCCGTTCCGGGAAGCCGATGCCGACGGTCATCTTTTCAGGCAACATCCCATCGAAGAATGCCGCCACCTCCCGCGGAGTGAGCGCGATGTCTTTCACCCGATCTTCGAGGAGATAGCCAGAAAGGGACAGTTCGGGAAACAGAACAATGTCGCTTTTCTTTTTTATCGCCGCGGCGATAAGACGGGCGTGGTATTCACGATTCTTGGCAATGTCGCCCAACACGGCGTCGCTTTGGACGAGGAAGACGCGCATCACTTCACCTCGACGAGGTATTTTCGTGTCAGGAGGCGCTCTATTGCGGTAAGGGTACGCGACTCGGGGACTTGGTCGGCGAGATAGGCGACGATGTCGCGTACCGAGAAGATGGCTTCTCCCATGAGCGAGAGGATCTTTTTCTCGATCGGGTCGTCTATGGCTCCGATGCCGACGCCCTTACGGATGCGCCCCGTCGGTGGAAGGATTTCTTTGTAGAAGTGAAGGATGTAGTGATACTCGGCGTTGTTGAGGGCATCTTTGAAGACGATGTTATGGGGGTTGAAGGCCGTAAGCGCCCTAAAATGGACGATCGCTTTGGCATAGGATTTCTTCTCCATCGCCTCGCAGGCGGCTCGATAGATCTTGGCAGCATCCTCTTCGGTGCATGGGGTCACATCTTGCGGTGCGGTGGCCCCGCTCGTCTTCAAAAGCAAAAGGAACATCTCTCCCTCATCGAAGGGTGCTCCTCTTCCTTGCTGGATGACTCCCGCATCATAGAGCGCGAGCAGATGACGCAGGGTCACATAGCTATGGGCCGGTACGAGACGGAGTATCTCGCGAAGCGTCTTGCCGACGAAGAGCAGGTTCACAATCTGCTGATCCATCTTTTTGAGCTTTGCGAGATCGCGGTCGAGGATGTTCACCGTTGGCCGGTCCCCGATGACACGGAGCATTTCGATGATGCGAAGATATTCGCTCTGTCGCTTGGAAAGCGCATTGGCGAGATTGACGAGCGAAAGCCGAATCTCGATGCCGCTCGCCGAAGAAGGATATTTTTCGTCTATTTTCCAAGAACCGTCTTGCCAGCTCGATACCAAAAAAAGGGTGTCTATCGTTTTGGTGATGATCATCTCTCGAAGGGTATCAACCGGCGCGAGGCCGATGAGCTGGAGTACTTGCGCCATCCGCACATCGGTCTCGAGTTGCGTTTGGTATGCCCGGTTGAACTGTTCGACATTGAGATAGCCTTCATTAATAAGGTACTGACCGAGATAGTCGCAGGGGTCGTTCGAGGCAGAGCCGGTGATGGTTTGGTTTTCCCAGAAAAGCGTTTTGACATTGTCGTTGTTGGTGAAGACGATGCGTCCGCGGATCGCGGAACGCATGGCGTTCTCGAGCAGAGGGATAAGGGAAGTTCCCTTGAGCGTTCCGTTAGTCATGAGCATTCCCCTGCTTTATCAAAGGTGTTGTGGTAAGGTGCCGCCGGATGCGGTAGGCGGCGGCGCTGTGAGACCGTATGATGTCGGAAAGGTCTTTTTCTGTCTCGATGGGGATCCCCATGGCATCCCTCCATCGCTCTTCGACGATGGGAAGGGGAGACTGGTCGCACGGCTCCGAAAGAAGAGTACGTGCCGTCTCGACGAAAGAGCGCTCGCGTGGCCCCGCCTCGGTGAAACAGGTGATGAGATGGGCGAGATAGCCGGCGATGGTAAGCCGTTCGGGATGGTCGGCAAGCGGCGATCGTTCGAGGAGAGACCAGTCGGCAAGGAGCAGAAAGTCGCGCTGAGGCAAGAGCATCGCTTCTATTCGATCGAACAAAAGAAAGCTGTCGTGGCGAGAAAAGAATTCGCAGGGTCCTTCATCGAAGGAGAAAAGACGATACCAGAATCCCCGCGTGCCGGTTCGTTTGAATACGATGACGCCGGAAACGGTATGCATCAGTAGCCGCCATCTATTTGCTGTTTGACAGGGGATTCGGCGGGAAGCGTCACGCCGTATTGACGGGCGAGATTGGCGCATTCCGGCAAAAAGGGGATCTCGATCGCCTGCAGGTTCTCGCGTTCTATTTCGAGACAGGTGCGAAGCCATGCCGTTCCGGTCTCTTGCGCCTTGGCGTCCTTGAGCACAAGCAGTTTTACGGCGCCGCGGTAAAGCGCTTCGACATAGCGGGGGCAAAATTCTATCGTCTTGATGTAGTGCTTTGCCGCCTCTTCGTCGTTCCCCTGTTCATCGTAGAGGATCGCGAGCTCCTTGTAGGCGTCGCAATGCGTACCTTTTATTTGTATCGCTCTCCGAAGATGCTTTTCCGCCTCTGCATAGTTTTTCTCGAGGCGGAATGTCTTGCCGAGATTCGTTTCGGCGAAATGGGGATAGGGATACAGTTGGTCGGCGATGACCTGCAGGAAAAATTCCTTTGCCTTGGGGATGTCGCCCTTGGCCAAGTAGAGCAGACCGAGATTGTTGAGAGCATCGGAGTAGCGGTCATCGAGTTGATAGGCGGTCTTGAAACAGGCTTCGGCACGCTCGAAGTCCTTTTCGCGGAGATAGACGAGGCCGAGATGGTTGTGAAAGTAGGGGACCATCGGCGCTAATTCTATCGCTTTGGTCATGTTGAGCTTCGCCTTGACGATGTCGCCTTTGTTGAGAGCGGCGAGTCCTAATTGATAGTAGCTGTTCCCCTTTGTTTCGTCGCTCACGACCTTCTTTTCTGGCGTAGCACATGCAGGGATACCCAGAGAAAGAGAAAAAAGGAAAACGAACAGAACGCGTGTCGTCGGTTTCATCGAACTCCTCGTCATTTCGCGTTGAGATCGAAAGTTTCGGAAAGCCCCTTGTCTCCGAGCGGCAGCTGTTTATCGACTGAGGGAGAAAGCTCGACGCTCCCGGAACTCATCTTTCCCGTGCCGATGAGCACTTGTACCGTGAGTGGATTCTTCTCCGGTGCCGCCATGAGAAGGATCTTGTTGGCTCCCTTCCGGAGAAACTTGGTGATGTCGGATATCTTGGTCTTTTCACCCGGTTTTACCGCCTCTGCTTCGACGCCGTTCACCACTACTTTGATGGGCACGGCAGATCCCTGCGAGAGAGTGAGTGCGACGAAATATTGTTCCGAGAGCTTGCCGGTCTCGGCCCCGGCTCCTTCAGCGAGTATCTTCACGCCCGGCGCGGTGATGTGAACCACGCCCTTGTCATCGAACTTCACGGTGCATCCATTGAATTCGGCGTTCGTGAGTCCGTCCGCCTTTACCCCGTTCACATAAACTTCAGCGCTCAGCAACGCGCTGGCAACGAGCACGACAACGCTACCGAAAAGGATGCGCATGAGGGTCGCGTTCATTTCGATTCCTCCCTCCGTTATCGTTTACAGGCCATCTCCGCTCTGGTCGTCTTCCTTGTCCTCGGTATCTTTTTCTTCTTCCTTCTTTTCGTCGTCGCCACCCCATTCCCAGCCGATCTCAAGGTCACCGCCGAGGTCCCAGCTCGAGAGATAGTGTCCTTGAAGACCATCGTCGCGCGGTTTGCGTTCGGGCCAGAACGCCCACTGCTTTCCCACATAGGCGTTGAGGAAAAGTATCGGAAGGATCTGTATGCGAACGACGCCGCGGAACAAGGTGCTGTAGTCGAAGTTCTCGGTGATGCTCTCCGGTGAGGTGATGCCCCGTTGATAGTAGGAGAACATCCCTTTGAAGATCCAAAGATCAGGCAATTCGACATGTGCGTAGAGGGATCCCGATTTCCGTAGTTGTTCGTATCCAAGTGACAGGGTTATCCACTCGACGAAGGTGTAGGTAAGCTCCGCGTAAAAGGAGAAGAAGAACTTGTCGGGTTCGTCGAGAAGGTGAAGATATTTGCTTCGTCCATCGGGAGCAAAATCCTTTACCCCTTCGATGTCGGTCATGAGTTCGTAGCGCTCGATGTCGTAGAAGGTATCGAAGAACGACGGAATGTAACGGCCGTTGTAGGCGCGCGCTTCGAGGCGAGAACGGAGGAGATGTTTGCGGTCGCTGTCGAGATTGTAGCGTCCGAGGAATCCGAAAGTGAATCCGCCGCGTCCCGGATCGGTCTTTATCCAGCTGTAATCGGCATATGTCTTGAAGTCCACATAGTCGTTCTTGAAGAACTTGAACTCCGCGTCGAGCCCCATGAGGTAGAGGAAGGTGTCGTTGAGGACGATGGGGCGGTTCTTGCTGTCGACGGCGATGCGCGGCGAAAGATTGGCAGGCCATCGCGGGTCGTTGCCATCCATTACGATGGGGCCGGTGCCGGGCAGGTCGAAGACATAGTCCACATAGTCCAACTTCGTCGGAGCCTTTCGGTCGCCCGCGAAGGTGAACCCAATGGAGAAGGATCGCGGCATGTAGTCCCCGTCGTTTTCGGCGAGCCATGAAAGCGGCTTGACGAAGAAGAGTGCACCGAACATGTTGCCGTCAGTGACATCGCCGAGCACCGTCTCGAAGCCAACATAGTCGTTGTAGTAGTTGAGTTTCGCCGATATCTTGGTGAAATTCGGGTCGAAGTTCGGCACATAGCGCTTCATGATGGTGCCGTGACCGAGCGATTGGGCGTTGTTCGATCCGATTGAGGCGTAGAAGGTGTCTTCGGAACGACCGTATTGCACATATTTGATGATGCGGAAGTAATCTTGCCACTCGTCCCAATCTTCTTTACGGAGAGTGAAGTTGTCCTCACCGGCGCGATTGAGGTCGAAGCTGAACATGCGGATATTTATCGGGAGATGAAATGCCATAAGCATGTTGAAGTCGTTTTTGTTGTAGACGAAGCGGGGGTCAAGGGTAAGAAAGATGTCTTGGCCGATGAAGGTGACGCCGGTACCGATGCCCAGCGAGTTATAAGGATACACGATATCGCGGGAGCCGATGTTGGCTATTTCGCCCTTGACGAACTTCTTCTGATCCTTCTTCTCTCCTTCCTTTTTCGGTTCTTCTTTCTTGGGCTCTTCCTTCTTCGGTCCCGTCGCCGGTTCGGTGACGGCAGGCGGCTGCGTCGCTTCCTCGTTTTTCTTCTCCGGGGTGGTCGTCTGTTGAGGCGGCGTTTCCTGCGGCTGCGTCTCCGCGGCTGGGGCAGTCGGAGTCTCTTCGGCAGGAGCCGGTTCTGGCGCCGGTGCCGGTGTGGTCGTTGCTGGGACTGGGGCGGCCGGGGCCGGCTCAGCGGAAGGCTCGAGGATGTCGTCTACGGCGGCTCCCTCCTCCTCGGCTCCGAGGAGCAAGGGAAGAAGTATCGTTCCTATCAACATACAGCGACGCATGATCTGCTCCTTATTCATGGTTGTTCTTCTTTCACGATGATGGCGCGTGCACCGAGTTGAAGCAACTCGTTGATCCCGGATTCCGCCGCCGCCTTGTCGGGATAGCAGCCATAACGGAGACGGTACCAAGTAACGCCCTCTACGGTGCCGGTGACCAAGCGGGTTGGTCTCACCTTCGATTTCGACTGTACTTCGAGAGCCTCTTCCTGGGTTCTTCCTGCGTATATCTGAAGCGAGTATTTGCATGGAGCGGACTTCGCGCCGACTGGCGACATGGTGGGCGATTGTGTTGCTGCAGGGGGCGGGGAGAGCTCCTTTTTCGCTTCGGTTGCAGATGGAACGACCGGTTTCTGTTCGGTCGTCGGTTGAGGAGCGTCTTCGACCGAAGAAACGGCACAAACCGCCTTTTTGACGAGAACACCGTTCTGGTCGAGGAGCCCTTTCTCTTTCGCGGCGTTAGTAAGCGATGTCAATTTTCCGGTAAGCTCCTGTACCTTGTAGGTGCATGCCGCAAGCTCTTCGGAAGTGCCTTCTCCTCCGATGGCCGCGGATGCGGCCGATCCCGATTCGCGTCCAATAAAAATGCCCAACACAAAAGAGAGGATGAGCAAAAGAACGAACACGGCGAACACCTTCCCCAAGGTGGCCAGTTCGATTTCGACCCGTTTGCCGTTCAAGACTTCCTCCGTGAGCGTGCCGCCCGTTTTCTCATCAATCGCCGCGAGAGGGTCGTTTCTGCATCCCGCGGTTCCCGTTTAGGGGAGACTTTCTCGTACAACGCCGAGAGGTCGCGTGCGTTGCTCGATGAAGAGACGAGATGCCCGTCCTCCACAAGACGCATAAGATAATACACTCGTTTCCGGTCTATTTCAAGCTCGGAAATGGTTTGTGCGATCTCTCCGGCATCCACCGCCTTCAGCACGATACCGCGGCGCGTTTTTCTTACCAGTTCCGCTGCGGCGGTATGAGGTGATGCGACGACGACTTTGCGCCGTGCCATGGCCTGCAGGGCGAGCCATGTCTCCGGATACGGCCAGAGCGAAGTGATGACGATCCCGTCGAGGATGTCGAGTACGGGACCGATCCGGCGGGTGTCGATCGCTCCGTGGAACCTCACTTCGGGGGTGCGACAGCGGCTCTTGAGATACCGTACGAAATCGTCGTTACCGAAGGTCTCTCCGTATAAGTGAAGCGCCGAAGGAATGCCGCGCTCATGCAGTTCGTTGAATGCTTCGACGAGTTCGACGACGCCTTCTTCGGGAATGAGATCGCCGATGAAACCGAAAGAGAGTCCGCGTTGGATCTCGAAGGGACGGCTATTCACCGCCTTGGCGACCGGTATGCCTTGTGGCATGAAGACAACGCGGTCCGCCGGAACCGTGGCGGCATAAAAGTTATCGTACAGTCCTTGCGAGAAGAAATGGAAGGTTCCCACATGAGGGATCATCTCGGTGACGAGGCGTTCTCGCTCCTCGAGGACCTCCGGATCCACGGCACCGGAAGGGGAGGTCTTGTTGTAAAAGAGGGAGTACCGTCCCACCTCTTCGAACCACCAGCGGCGTGGCTGGCGAGCGAAACGTTCTTCGAAGGTTTTGATGACGAGAGAGAACGGGGTGGCGACGAAATTCGAAAGCTTGACGCCGAACGCGTTAGGATTCTTCTCTCTGCCGACGCGACAGAGCGGGTGAAGAAGCCACCCGTCGCTCACTGTAAGAACCACGGGAAGCCCTGCGTGGTAGGCGATTGCAGGGTATCCGAGAGAGTGATTCCTCAGGGAGACGATGTGCGTCACCGAGAAAGCTCCCTCTTTGATGATGGCGGCGAAGAGCGCATCCATCGCAGGGTTCGAGAATGTTTCTCTAAAAGAGGCGCAGCGGTAGGGGACGAACGAGAAAAATCGCTCGATGCCGTTCTTTTCTTCGCGATGGAGTCGGTAGAAAGGACCCATCGAAGCGTGGACCGGGTAGAAGAGCGATACGCGGTATGAGGATCTCGCGTCATTCAGAAGGTCTGCCAGCCATGCGTGGAGGAAAGGAAGCGGGCCGGGTTCTTCGGGCGGTGCATCAAGCACCACGAGCACATGAGGCAACGGGGCGGAAGACATGCGTCCTCTTGAGTCGGTATGGTTCAATGAACGGTATCAAAGTGGGAGGAAAAAGTCAAAGGAAAGGCGGGATCGGAAAAGCTGTCTTGGAATGATTCGCGGTAGTGGACCGTACTACCGGAGAATCGAGGACGACGGCGAAGTTCGTTCACCAACGAACGCGGAAGCGTTGCTTGAAAGTGCATGCCGGTGATCCGAAGCACGCCGCAGGCGGCGAGATCGCGTTCGATCGATAGCGGGAGAAGGGCTATTTTGCGTTGCACATAGTCGGAAGGGAAGTTGTAGCGGTGCACTTCTACGATTCGTCCTGTGCCGTCCCCTTCGCGGACGCAATATGCCTCTCCCGGAAACGTGGTCATCGGTTCTACGCCATGGGAAGGACCAAGTGGTGCGAAGAAAGGAATGGCGGAGATCAGGAGAACGAACATTGCGATCCTTCGTGCGGGACCAGTACCAAAAAAAACGATCGCGGCGGCAACATAAAAGAGAACCGGCCACACGGTCTCTGCCTGTCTGAGAGGCAAGAGGGTGGGATCGGAAAGCGATGAAAGATACAAGAGGTTTTCGCTCATGACGCGGGCGACGGCGTCAGCGGGGACGAGGAAGACCTGTGCAAGGGATGGGGAGAGGGGAAATACCATTTGCATGGGCATGAGAAAGGCGAGTAGTACCGAAGCGGTAGGGACAGTGAGAAGGTTCGCGAGCGGCGCGATGAGCGGTATCCATCCGGTGAGCTCAGCCGCTATAGGGATGAACAGGAAGTTGATGACCGTCGAAAGGGCGATGAGGGATATGAACGCGGAGCGCGGCAGACGATGCCAGAGGGAGATCACCGCGCATACCGAAAGCGCGCTCATGATAAAGCTCCAACTGAGGGTGCTTCGCGGTACGACGATACTGGTGAACAGAAGCGACCACAGGAATGCCTGTACGGGGTGGAGGAGGATACCGAACGAGAGCAACGAATCGAGTATCAGTACGAAAAGGGCGGCGCGTACCGTCGGCGTCGTCCAGCCGGTGAGCGAAAGGTACCAGAGAAGCAGAAGGGTCTTGAGCAGGAGGGAGAAGTATGTGATCGTTCGAGGGGGGATCGTGCTGAAAAGGGAAAGAAGCCGCGTGAGCGCGTGAAGGAAAAGAAAGAGCATGCCAAGATGGAAAGCGGAGATGGCGACAAGATGCATCGTGCCCGTCTTGAGAAAGGCGTTTCGTTCCGAGGGAGTGAAGAGTCGCTCTCCCGTGGCGAAGGCGAGCACGAGATTCGATCCGCTGTGTTCTCGTACGAACGCGGCGAGCCGAGAACGGATATTGTGTGGCGGAACGATCTCGAATGATGTGAGCAGGCGTCTTTTGCCTACCTGCCGGATCGCCGATTCGCTAAAGCGTATCTCGTCTCCCTCCCGGGGAAGCAGTGTCCCGTCGTGGCGGTATGTCTTTCCATTTTCCAGACGGATGATTTCGTGATCGGCGTAGGTGACGGGGTGGATCTCTGTGGACGGCAGGGTGTCACGGTAGGCGACGACATGACCGGCGACCGCCGAGAAAAAGAAGACGACGGCAACTGTCCGATGGCGATGCCGCATGAGGAAGAGGATGAGAGCACCGAGGCCTACGACGATGACGAGAGGCGCTCCCCCAACATAGGCGGTGAAAAAAGCGATGAAGGGGAGAAGATGCGGCGTCACCCGGCGCTCCGGAGCCTGTTCAGGTGCTTGTCGGTGTATAGCGCGTCACCCGATTCCGTCCTTGTTCTTTGGAGCGATAGAGCGCTTCATCGGCCGATTTTACGAGATCGGCGGCGTTCCTCACCGGATCGGGATAAGCCGAGACGCCGAAACTCGAGGTGATCGTCAGCTGATTCCCATCGGCGGGGACCACGGCTCCTTGAACGATCTCTCGTATCTTTTCGGCGACCGTCACCGCGCCATCTGCGGTGGTATTGTGGAGGAGCACGATGAACTCCTCGCCGCCGTAGCGCGCCGCGACATCCACCTTGCGGATGGACTTCTTGAGCACCCGTGCGATGAACCGTATGACATCGTCGCCCGCTTTGTGACCGTAGCGGTCGTTCACCTTCTTGAAGTGGTCTATGTCAAGCATGATGACGGCAAGAGAGTTGCCCAAGCGGCCGGCCTCGTTCACCATGTGCTCGATGCGCTCTTGGAGATACCGCCGGTTGTATAGGCCGGTGAGCGCATCGATGTTCGAAAGGTTCTGTACCGTTTCGTACATTTCGATGTTGTTGAGCGCAGAAGAGAGGATCCGGCAGAAGAGCGAGAGGTCGGCCTTGGTCTGGGGCTCGATGCCTTTCTCGGGCGGAAGGAATACTGACAGCGTCCCTTGAGGCGTTTCTTTATGTTGTAGGAGAAAACTTGCCATCAGGTCGTAGCGGTTGAGTTCGGCGAAGGCAGCGTCGGGGAAGAGAAGGTTGTCGCTTCGCCGTTTGTGGATGTCGCGCATCTCCACGATCTTTCCCATCTTTCCGTCGAGCATGAGGCGCGGGATCGAAGAGGGGTCGTGAATCTCGTCGCTTACTGCCGGAACGACATCGTCGAGCGAGAATATTCCCGGTTCTCCGGCGGGCGGGCGATAGAGCAGGCCGCGGTGTTCTCCGTCGCGCCGTTCGGTCACCAGCACCGCCGCGGCGTCGGGGACGAAATTGAACACCGCCCATGCGGAAGCGTTGAAGAGGCGGTCGCGGTTGAAGGAATCGAGTATCTCGCGGGCGCCGCGGAAGAGCCGTTCCTGCCGTTTCCTTTCGGAAAGTATGCGCTCGAAGGTCGCCGCCATGCGCAAGAGTAAAAGGATGTCGTCTTTGAGAGGCTGGAGAAGATCGACGAGTATCTGTTTGTCGCCGTCGAAATGGCAATCGGCCACGATAACATAGTCGGGAGAGGTCGAGAGCTCATCGGGGCCGAAGAGGTTGACGGGAAGATAGACCCTCTTGTTGAACTCGGGCATGAGGGGCAGATGTTCCTTTTCATCGAGAAGGGCGGTGCAGGGTATCGGCTGGCGATTTTTCACGGTAAGGAGAAGGAGGCCGGTGAGGCGAAACGAAGAGCCGCTTCCGATGAGCGTTCCTTCCTCGCCCTGTATCTCGACGACCTTGAGGGAAAGGGAGGTGTCTCGCCACCGGGTAAGTCTTCCGGTGTAGGTGAGAAGAGGAAGGTAAGGGTCCTCGATGGCGAACCGGGTTGTCTCTCCTCGCCGCTCTTGCCCCGAAGAGTGGGAATGTTCTTCGCGGAAGCGGCGGAAGAGGTCCTCGCGGCCGATCAGGTAGACCACCGCTACGGTAATGACGAACAGGGTAATGAGCGTGAAGTCCTGTATGTCCATCGCGCGCGCCGGAGCTCCGAGGGCGACGAGAGAAAGTGCAGCATACCAGAGGTAATGAGCGGAACGCCAGCGGGAGACGAGCGGAAGTGCGGCGAAGAGGAGTGCGACCATCGGCGCGCGGTTCCCCCATGTGAAAAGTCCCGAGACATACACCGCCGTCGCAAGGAGCGCCGGTAACGCTGGCGGCACGCGCTCGATCAAAAAGAGGTATAGTTGGAACGCGATGAATATACCCCACACCACTATCTGAGCGGCCAACGAGTGGCGGAAAAAGTGCGAAAGCACGATGAAGAGCGCGGGAGACGCGTAGAGAAAGGGTAGCGATCTAATGATGCGGGTCATGTACGATATACTGGTCAGGTCGTAACAAGCGATATTTTTCAAACAGCAGCCTTTCCATGACGCGGCGGTCGCTCTTGAGGCGCTGGATGCGTTCTTCGAGGTCCTTTCTTCGTTGTTCGGCGGCGGTGCATTCGCTGGAAAGCCGTTCGATAGCGGCGCGATTGCGGCGGATGTCACGATGCACTTGGTATATGTCCACTAGAAGAAGGATGGCGACGATCGCGCAAAGCGCGAGCGAGACGAACAACGGCGCGCGATTCATTTCTTGCTCCGCGTGGCGATGGCGACATTCTTGAACCCGAGTCCCTTCACGGTGTCGAGAACGAGGGCGACGCGGCCGTAGGCGGTAGCGGTGTCGCCTTTCACGACGACGAGGTGCCGCTCACGGTCGGCAGACTCGATGGACGAAAGGAATTCTCTTAGTCCTTCGGGAGCCACCTCGACATCGTTCACGCGCAAGGGACCTTCGAGCGGAACGGCGATCTCGATCCGGCGCGTGTGCTCGATCGGCACGCCTGCGGTCGCTTCGGGAAGATTGACCTTGATGCCCGACTCGTGAAGGAACGAACTGGTGAGCGAGAAAAAGATGAGGAGGGTGAAGAGGACATCGACGAGCGGCGCCACATCTATCACGAAGTCGGTGTGAGCGCTTGGGCGTCTGATACGGATGTCCACCGGTTAGTCTCCCTTCGTTCCGCGGAGGGTGTTTTCGAGCACCTCGGTCACCGTGACGGGCATGATAGATCCGACATCGTCGCTGTCGCTTCCGCGTATGTGGACGATCTGATTGTGTTCGCTCCGTCCCATCATGGTGTCGCCGCTCGGGCTTTTCCCCTCGACGAGCACAAGCACCCTTCTGCCGAGAAAACGTTGCCGGGTGGTGACCATCGCCGCTTTCTGCATGGTAAGAAGACGGTTGAGCCGGTCAAGTTTTTCCTCCTGCGGGAGGGTTTCCGGCATCTCCGCCGCCCGGGTTCCCGGTCGGGAAGAATAGGCGAACGCGAAGAGCGTGTCGTAGCGTACCCGTTCAATGAGGTGAAGGGTGGCGGCGAAGTCTTCCTCGGTTTCGCCGGGGAACCCGACGATGAAGTCGCCCGACAGCGAAATGTCGGGACAGAAATGGCGGGCGAGCGTGATGCGGTCGAGATACTCACCGGCGGTATAGCCGCGTCCCATCGCTGCGAGGATGCGATCGCTTCCCGCTTGGGCTGGCAGGTGGAGGTAAGGCATGAGTGTCGGTATCTCGGCGAACGCGCGCGCCAAACGCTCGGTGAAGTCACGGGGATGACTCGTCACAAAGCGAATGCGGTCGAGTCGCGGGATGGTGGCGATGCTGTGGAGAAGGTCAGTAAAGTCGGCGCCGTTTTTCGGGTCCCGGTAGCTATTCACATTCTGACCGAGGAGCGTTACCTCGCGGATGCCGCGCTTGGTTAGCACCTCGATTTCCTTTACGATCTCGTCGGTGCTCCGACTCACCTCGGGACCTCGGACGGAGGGGACGATGCAGTAGGTGCAGTAATTGTTACACCCGTGCATCACCGTGACAAAGGCAGAGCAAGAACCTCGCCAAAGGTTGTCGTATTCAGGTGGGAAGAGTTCGGTCTCGGCGAGTGCCGCCGGATCGGTACGAATGATCGGAGTACTGTCCGATTCGGCGGCGGAAGGGATGACCGCCTCGCATCCGGGCCCGAAGACCCCTGCAATGTACGGGGCTCGTTTCACTATCTCTTCCCCCAACTGCTGCGCAACGCATCCCATGACAAAGATGCGCATTTTTCCTCGTTCGGCCTGTTTCAGGAAGCGCCCCGCGAAACTGAAGACCTTTTCCATCGGCTTTTCGCGTACCGAACAGGTGTTGATGATAAGAAGATCGGCCTTCTCCGGGGTGTCCACTACCTCCCAGCCGCGCGCTGAAAGTAATCCCGCGACCCGCTCCGAATCGTAGCGGTTCATCTGACAACCGAAGGTGTGTATGTGAAAGCGACGCATGCGCTCCTCGTTCCGTCTCATCAGGCGAGACTATAGCGAAACAAATGGATAAAGCAATCGTGAGGCAATGTCTCTCTTAGAAAGGACGGGAATCCTTCACTTCTCCTGCGCGGTGGTGCCGGGTATCTTTTCGGGGTAGGGTTCGGCACGGCCGCCGAGGTGTCGGGCGAGGAATTGTTCGGCGCGGGCGAAGAAGTCCATGCGGTTCTCGGGGCGCGCAAAGCCGTGGCCTTCGTCGGGGTAGAGGATGTAAGTGACGGGGATGTTCTTCGCGCGCATCGCGGCGACGATCTGGTCCGATTCGCTCACTTTGACGCGTGGGTCGTTCTGGCCTTGGCCGATCATGAGCGGCGCACGGATCTTCTCGACATGGAAGAGAGGAGAGATCTTTTCGTTGAACTCGGCGTCGTTCTCGACATCGCCAATGCGCCGGAGCATCTGCATCTTAAATGGCTTCCAGTAGGGTGGTATCGTCGCCATGAGCGTCTGGATGTTCGATGGGCCGACGATGTCCACGCCACAGGCGTAGAGCTCCGGGGTGAAGGTAAGTCCGGCGAGGGTCGCGTAGCCGCCGTAGGATCCGCCGAATATCGCTATCTTTTTCGGGTCGGCGATCCCTTCTTTGACCACCCACTGGACCGCGTCGGTGAGATCGTTCTGCATTGAGCCCACGCCCCACTGGCCGTTTCCGGCATTCACGAAGTCCTTGCCGAAGCCGGTCGAACCGCGGTAGTTCACCTGCAGGACGGCATAGCCGCGGTTGGCGAACCACTGTGCCGCCGCGTTGTAGCCCCACTCGTCGCGGGCCCACGGTCCTCCGTGGACATAGAGGACGAGGGGAAGCTTCTTTGGTTCGATACCGACGGGCAAGGTAAGATAACTCGGCAGTTCGAGCCCGTCACGCGCCGTGATGATGACCGGTTTCATCGGGGCGAGGGTGTATTTCTCGAGTTTTGGCTGGTGGGTGAAAAGGAACTCGGCTTTTTTAGTCTCTCGGTCGTAGAGATAGAACGAGTAGGGGGCCTGATCGAGTTCGTAGCCGACGATCCACTTTTTGTCGGCGCGATCGCGACCGACGATGAAAAGGTCGCCATCCCTGATCGGCTCGAGCACGTTGAGATCGGCCTTCACGGCAGGGTCAAACACCTGCCACTCCTCGCGGAGATAGGTGAATTGGACCGCCTGTACGGCGTTCGTCTCGGGATGGAGCATGATGCCGCCAACATCGGCTTTAGGATGGTGCGCAATAAGGCGTATCTCCCTGTTTTCGATCGGATCGTATTCGACGAGCCGCGTCGTGTTGCTTCCGACCGAGGTCTCGAGAAGGATCGTCCGGTTGTTCTCGGTGAAGTCTATGACCGCGCCTTCTTCGCCGAAAGGGATCGTCATGAAGTCGCGCCACGGGGCTTCTTTGTTTTCGCGGATCCGCAGTATCGTATCGGCCGTTTCTAAATTCGAGGCGACCGCTGCTCGGATAATGAAATTGCGGTCAGCAACCCACCCCTCGATATCGCCCGGATTCTCGGTATCGAGTGTGAGTTCCCCGGTGACGAGGTTGAGCCGATAGAGGTCGAAGACATGGGGATCGCGTTTGTTAAGCCCGATGTAGATTTCATCGGGGAAATGGCGGTCGCTGATGATGTGGGCCGCCTTGACGCCCGGGAACGGGGTGAGGTCGCGGGTCTCGAGTGTGTCGAGGTTCACCGCGTAGAGGTGGTAGTTCTCGTCGCCGTTCTGATCCTGCAGATAGACAATGTAACGGTCGTTCCACGCCCAGCCGTAGATACGGATGCCGCGGTATTCGTCCTTGGTGACCATACGGTCATCCTCTTTCCCGATGGTCCGGACCCACACATTGAGCACATTCTTGTCGGGACTGGGGGCGAGGTAGGAAAGGCGGGTTCCGTCGGGCGAGATGCGGACGGCGGTCTTGACGGGGTTGCCGAAGAGCACCTCTCGCGGGATGAGCGGGGACAGATTCTTGAAACGGGGATCCATGGTTGTCGTTCCTCCTTTCTCTGTGGATGGCGTTGCGCACGAGACAACAAGAGAGATGAGCACTCCGAGTATGAGGGCGATGCGCATGGAAAGCCTCCTTTCTCTGGTCCGAGGCACTGTAGCCCGAATCCGGCGATATTGCAACAAAGAAGGTGTCATTGACCGGTTGACATCCCATCGTCTCTTCCTATATGATAATTCCGACATGGTCATTGAGGGAGTATGTGGTGGACGAAGCGGCTCGAAAAGAACTGCAAGAGGAAGATTTGCCGAAACGCTGTAGCGCACGGTGCGAGGTATGGAGCCGTATCGTCGGGTACTACCGGCCGCTGAGCGACTGGAACCGCGGGAAACGGCACGAGTTCTCTCTGCGTAGAATGGTGCGCGTAGACGATCGGACCGTAGAACGCATTCCCGAATCTCATAAAAGTAGCGATTGCGCCGAGTAGCGGTCCTTCATGGTCTTCTCTCGTCGCTCGCTTCTCATTTTTTCTGGTCGGGTCCTCGCCTTTCTCGGCATCGCCGCCTTTTTCTGGGCGCCGATGATTTTCTTCTACCGCGTCCGCGCTGAATTGTGGGGCGGCGACTGGTGGCTTCGCATAGACTGGCTGCTCGTCGGCGTCTTCTTCTTCATGACGACGGTGAGCGTGTTCACCGTAGATATACGCCGCGACCTCGTCATCATCCTCATCGCTGCCGTTGGCGGACTCTGCATCGAAGGGTGGGGGACCCAGACGAACCTCTGGCACTACTATACGAGGGAACGGCCGCCGCTCTGGATCATTCCCGCGTGGGCGACCTCGACCTTTACCGTTGATTCGCTGGTGCGGATGATGGCGCCCCGTCTTGTTCGCGTGGTGCCGGAGCGCGTCTTCAGGGGGGCGGCGTTGGTGCTTTTCGTTCTTTTCCTCGTGCTCATGGTACTCTTCGTTCGTCCGTTCTTCCGCTACCCGACCACCATCGCGGCCTTTGCCGTCGTCACCTTTGTCATTCTCTCGGTTTTCAAAGGGACCTGCGATCGGCGGATCGCCGTGCTCTTCTTCGTGTCTGGCTCGATGCTTGGGTGGTTCCTCGAACTCTGGGGAACGACGCGTCACTGTTGGATCTATTACACTCGTGAGACGCCGCCCTTTTTCGCCGTGCTCTCGCACGGGCTCGCTTCGGCGACCTTCTGGAGGGCGCACCTCATCGTTGACGAGGTTATCCGACGTTTTTTCCCGTCGTATCAGGGGCACTGGAGCCGCGCGCTTTTCGGCGAGCCGCGATCAGGACATACACCCCGATAGCGACGACCGCTGTCTCAACGATCTGGCCTCCGGTAAGCCAAAAGAGGATCTTCGATTCTTGGCGGACGAATTCTATGAGAAAGTTCGCCGTTCCGTAGCCGATGAGGCTCCAGCCGACGATATCGTCTTGTGACATGCCCCGCCGGCGAAGGATGACGAGTACGATGAAGAGCAGCAGCATCGATGCGGAAATGTAGAGTTGGACCGGGTGGAGCGCCGGTGAAGGTGCATAGCGCGATACAATGTTTTTCTTGGTGTAATGATAGAACGAGGCATAACTGCCGGGAGGAAAAACAACACCAATCGGAAGGTCGGTCGGCTTCCCGAAACAGCATCCGTCGGAAAAACACCCGAGGCGGATAATGGCGGCAAAGAGCGGAAAGGGGTAGACAAAAGGGTACAGAAACCGACGCCATGATTTGTGGATGAAGAGAAGGATGAGAGAAAGGGTGAAGATGCCGGCAGTTATCGAGAAACCTTTGAAAGCGAATTTGAAGAAACGCACAAACCCTTCAGGGGTATATATCTCGTGAAAGAGTTTACCGACCCCTCGCGAGTAGTTGAACAGTTGCCCATGTACCGCCGTCTGGATGATGAGGATGAGAAGCGGGATGGCGACTGCCCCTACGAACGAGAAGAAGACGATCTTGAACAGCGTCCAGAAGTTCTTCTTGAACTCTATCTCGCGGGTGGTGAGCCAGATCCAGACGGCGAATCCGCTCCACATGAAGACATTGTAGCCGATACCCCCGATGTAAGGGTCGCGAAGGGTAAGCCAGTCGAGCATGATCGGCGCCTCACTTCACCGCGTTGGTGGCAGCGCCGCCAGCGGTGCCGATGATCCCCTTCAGGTCGTTGTCGGTGAAGGTAAGCCCGATACCGACGAAGTAGTCGCGGGCGCTGTTACGGAGGATATCGTCGGCGCCACCGGTGAGGTAGAGCCAGTTGAAAGGTTCCATCGTGCTCCAGCGGAAGGGATAGACATTGGTGAACGCGCGGAGATTGGGCGTGTCGCCCGAAGTGAAGTCGAAGATCTCGGAGGAGACCTGCCAATACTTCCACGGGAGGTAATCGACGGCAGCGCCCCCCTTGTTCTCGAAGATGCCGCCACGGAGGGTCACATCACCGAAGGTGCGCGCTATCTGGAGATTTAATTTCACGCCCTCGTCGGTTTTTCTTTCTTTTTCGATGACGGTGCGTGGGGAAGGGCTGACCGCTGGATCGGTGATCTCGGTCACGGTTGTCTTCTCGAAAGTTCTCCCCGCCGGGTCGTCCACGACGCCGATGAGATAGTAACGGTCGTCGCGCGGCTGAAGTTTTATGTTGAACTCGTTCTGAAAGTTCTGATCAAGCGTCCTAAACTCACTGTGAAAATCCACATGGACCTGCATGCCGAGCGTCGAGTCGGCATAGTCGGAGGCTTTCTCGGCGATGTTCGAGAGATTCTCGTAGAGTTTGTCGTCCTTGAGGGCCTTGCCAAGGTTCCCTTCACCGTCCTTGATGCGGGTGGTTATCTCTTCCATGTTCTTCATCGTTGTCTTGGCGCTGTTTAAGGTCTCTTGCGCGTCCTTTATCTGGGCCGAGAGCGCCTGCAGGCTGTCGCGCACCGATTGGAGCGATTCGCTGATGGCCTTGTCGTTGTCGCCGAGCAGTTTATTCGCTTTTTCGGTCAAGGCGATGGTGTTCGCGACGAGTTTTTCCATCTGGGCAAGATTGCGGTCGAAGTTGGCGTTCACCTTGCCGGTGAGTTCGGCCATGTTCTTGAGTGTGATACGGATAAGGGCAAGATTCGCCTCGACATTTTGAGCGGAGGATTTCGAAATTTTCGTAAGAAGGTCGACGAGATCGCTCATCTTCTTCTGGAAGTCCTCCCTTTCGACGAAGTCGCCGATGTTGTTGACGATCCCTTCGGCGCGGTTGGCGATCGCCTTTGCCTTGTCTATCGTGTAGTTGAGCCCCGTCTTGCTCTGAACATGGGCTATCCAATCCCCGTCCTTGAGCGGATGTTCTTTGTCGGTGCCGGGGCTCAAAAGGAGCATCGAGGTGCCCAGCATCGATTGCATCTCTTTGTAAAGGAACGCGTCACGATACACTGGTATACGCTCATATATCTTTAATGAGAGCCGTGCGCGATCTCCTTCGAGGAGGATGTGTTCGATCTTTCCCACCTCGACGCCGGCGATCAGTATCGCCGAGTCTTCGAGAAGACCGGTGGCATCGTCTAAATATGCGTAGAGCCGGTAGGTGTTTCCTTTCATGAGCCAGTCGGCGGTCTTCATCATGTAATAAGCGGTGAACGAAAGGGCGACTATGAAAAAAATGCCGATCTTTGCGAGACGCGTCATGTGGTCATCTTACTCGGTCGTTGATCGATTACAAGGGGTCACTCCAGTTGCTTGATCTATGAAAAAACGAAGGGTCTCGTGGTCGGTGCATCGGAGCTGGTCGGGGGTCCCTTGTGCCTCGATGCGTCCCTCGTGGAGGAAGGCGATGGTGTCGGCGATGTGGAATGCCGCGGGGATGTCGTGACTGATGATGAGACAGGTGACGCCGAGTTGGCGATTCACCTTTATGATGAGGTCGTCTATGCTCGCCGAGAGGAGGGGATCGAGACCGGTCGTCGGCTCGTCGAAGAGTACGATCTTGGGATTTGCCGCCAATGCGCGGGCGAGCCCGGCCCGTTTGCGCATACCACCTGATAGTTCCGAGGGATACTTGTGACCGGCCTCGGGAAGATCCACGAGGGAAAGCATCTCGGAAACGCGCGTCGCCACCTTTTCGCGTTCTTTCCAGCCAAGCATCTCTTCGAGGGGGAAGGCGACATTCTCGGCGACGGTGAGCGAGTCGAAGAGCGCCGCCTCCTGAAAAAGGTAGCCTATGTCGCGGCGCATGGCGATGAGTTCTCGCTCGTTCATCTTCACGACATCGCGCCCTTCATAAAGGATTTCTCCTTCGTCGGGCTTCAGAAGCCCCATGATGGTCTTGAAGAGGACCGATTTCCCGATGCCGCTTTTCCCGAGAATGACCGTTATCCGGCCGCGCTTGACACCGAGCGTCACCCCGCGGAGCACCGATTGGCCGTCAAAGGACTTATGGATGTTGCGGATGTCGAGTATGAGGTCGGTCATGGCGATCACGCGTCGTAGAGGAGAGAGATGAGTATGTCGGAGAGCACATAGTCGGCGACGAGCACCGCTACCGAACTTGCGACCACCGCTTTGGTCGTGGACTCGCCGACCCCTTTGGCGCCCTGCCGCGTCGTGAGACCGTAAAAGCACGATATCGTCGTGATGATGACGGCGAAGACGGCAGCCTTGATGAGTCCGCCATAGACATCCTTGGGATCAACCCAAAAATAGAGGCGATCGAAGAACCGCGCGCTGTCGACCCCCTCAAAAAGCACTGAAACCACATAGGCTCCTAAGATGCCCAGCGCGTTGGCAAGACCGGTAAGGGCGGGATAGACGAGAACCGAGGCGATAAGGCGCGGTACGACGAGATAGTGGATCGGGCTCACCGCCATCGTTTCCATAGCCGATATTTGATCGGTGACCTTCATGGTTCCCAGTTCGGCGGCCATCGCCGATCCGTTCTTCGCGATGAGCATGAGCGCCGTCATGACCGGTGCGAGCTCGCGTCCCATGGTGACGCCCATCATTGCTCCGACGAAGGTTTCTCCACGGAAAATGCGAAGGATATAAACCACTTCCAGAGAGAAGATCATCCCGACGGTGACCGAGGAGAGAGAGATGATGAGAAGCGAGTTGACGCCGATCTTCTCCATGTGTTCCAAGACGAGTTTCCATCGGAAGGGCCGGCGGAAAAGCCAACCGAAGGTCGCGAGGAGGAACTCGGCGTACCTGCCGGTCATCGCCAAATGTTCTCTGATGTACGATCCTTCGTGGCCCATGCCGTGCAAACCCCATTCTTTTTCAAGGTCAGGATGAAGTTAGCCGATAAGGAGCGACGAGTCAACAATAGCATCCTTTTTTCGTTTTCGGGATCGGGTGTGTCGTCCGGTAAAAAAATCATCAATGATTCCGTGATCCGGAACGATGCCTCTTTACTTGGAAACCCCCTTCAGTAAGATGAATTCTCACGCAACCGTCACTGGGGAACGGCATGGCCTTCGTACATCTCCATCTACACACGATTTACAGTTTCCTCGATGGACTCAATCGTCCCAAACGACTCATGAAGGAGGTCAGGAACCTTGGCATGAAAGCGGTGGCCATCACCGATCACGGCAACATGCATGGGGTCGTCGAGTTCTACACTGCGGCCAAAAGCGAAGGCATCAAACCGATCATCGGTATGGAGGCCTACATCGCTGCTGGTTCGCGCAAGGAAAGGGTATCCCAACAGGATGCCTACCACCTTGTCCTCCTTGCGACGAACCAGACGGGGTACCAAAATCTCATGTATCTTACCACCTGTTCTTACCTTGACGGTTTTTACTATAAGCCGCGCATAGACCGCGAATTGCTCAAGGATCATGCGGAAGGACTCATCGCCACCTCCGCCTGCCTTGCCGGCGAGATCCCGCGAGCACTTGCCGAGGGGAATAAGAAGAAGGCGCTCCATCTTGCCGGTGAGTACCGGGAGATGTTCGGCCGAGACAACTTCTTCATTGAACTGCAGGTGAACGGTCTCAAGGAACAGGACGATGTCAATCCGCTTCTCCTCGAGGTGGGGAAAGAACTGCACCTGCCTTTCGTGGCGACCAACGATGTCCACTACCTCTTGCCGGAACATGCGACGGCGCAGGACATTCTCTTTTGCATCAATGAAAAGAAACGGGTCGAGGACACCGACCGGATGCACCACGAATCACGAGAGTTCTATCTCAAGGGCGAAGAGGCGATGCGCGAACTCTTTACGCCCCTCTGTCTCGAGGCAGTCGAGAACACCGGGTACATTGCCGAACGGTGCACCTTCGAAATGGAGATCGGGAAGGTGCACCTGCCGCACTATGACACCGGCACGGTGCCCATGGAACAGTTCCTCCGGGAAGCGGCGCGACGCGGCCTCGAGGAGCGCTTCAGGGATGGGCGCTTGCCGGAAAAGGACCGTCCGATATACGAGAAACGACTCAATGATGAACTCGACATCATCATAACGAAGGGGTACGCTGGTTACTTCCTCATCGTCTCCGACTTCATCGGCTGGGCGAAGAAAAATGGAGTGCCGGTTGGGCCGGGACGCGGTTCCGGCGCGGGATCGCTCGTTGCCTTCTGCCTCGATGTCACCGAGATAGATCCGGTTCCTTACCGGCTCTTTTTCGAGCGGTTCCTCAACCCCGAACGACCCTCCATGCCCGACTTCGATGTCGATTTCTGCAAGGACAAGCGGGGCAAGGTCATCGAGTATGTGGCGCAGAAGTACGGTCCCGACCATGTCGCCCAGATCGCGACCTATACCAAGATGAAGGCGAAACTCGCCGTACGCGATGTGGCACGGGTCCTCGGTATAGATCTCCAGACCGCCGATCGGCTCGCCAAAATGGTCCCCGAGACCTTCGACATGCTTCTGCGGCCGCATCGCGCCTATGATCCGCAAAAGGGGAAGGACAACCGGAGCCTTTTCGAGCATCTTCAGAAAAAATATCGGATCCCCGAAGAAATATCCGAGGATTGCGACCGTGTGAAGGAACACCTCGCCGCTCTCAAGCCCGAGCAATCTGATGTTCCGGCGGTCAAGGCGCTTCTTGCCGACATAGAGCTCTTCGAGAAGGAACGCGCCGTGATCCGCGACGATGAGTCCTATCGCCGTATCGTCGAGGTCGCCGATCAGATAGAGGGGCTTCTCCGTCAGACCGGCAAACATGCGGCGGGAGTGGTCATCTCGGACAAACCGATATGGGAGCGAGCGCCTATCTTCGTTGATAAGGATGGGTCGCGGGTGGTGCAGTACGACAAAGATATGGTTGAAAAGATCGGTCTGGTAAAGTTCGATTTCCTTGGGCTCAAAACGCTTACGATGATCCAGAACGCGGTCGAACTCATCCGTCAACGCGAGCCCGATTTCGATATTAGGAGGATACCGCTTGACGACCCGGCGACCTTCCGAACTTTCTGGGCGAAAAGCGCGAAGGGTATTTTCCAAATGGATTCCGCTGGATTCGGCAAGATGATACGCCAGATGCGTCCCGACCGCATAGAAGACCTCATCGCCGCCGTCGCGCTCTATCGTCCCGGCCCGATGGCGAGCATTCCTTCCTATATCCGTCGCAAACATGGTCGAGAATCGGTCGTCTACGAGCACCCGCTCCTCGAGGAGATCCTCCGCGAGACCTACGGTCTGATCGTGTATCAGGAACAGGTGATGCAAATAGCGGTCACCATGGCCGGCTTCTCGCTCGGCCACGCCGACCTTCTCCGCAAAGCGATGGGAAAAAAGCAGGCCGATGCGATGGCGAAGGCCGAATTCGACTTCATGAAAGGGGCTACCGC
Organism: uncultured Spirochaetales bacterium; assembly: GCA_964415795.1. Lineage (GTDB taxonomy): Bacteria > UBP6 > UBA1177 > UBA1177 > JAKLFG01 > CALITV01. The sequence continues at coordinate 48,264 of CAYQBN010000003.1, forward strand.
CCGCGGCATCGCGCCTGAGGTGGCCGCCCGCATCTTCGACCTCATGCGTCGGTTCGCCGAATACGGGTTCAATAAGTCGCACGCCGCCGCCTACGGCGTGCTCGGGTATCGGACCGCTTACCTTAAGACCCATTATCCGTATGAGTTCTTTGCGGCGCTTATCTCATCGGAAGCGGGCGATACCGCCAAGATGATCGAGTACATCGCCGATGCACGATCCTTCAACATCGAGATACGACCGCCGGCCATCAACCAGTCCGGACTTTCTTTCTCGATAGAGGAGGGAGGCATTCGTTTCGGGCTTGGAGCCATAAAGAACATCGGCGAGGCGGCGATCGAGGAGATCATCGTCGAACGCCAAAAGAACGGCCCGTTCCGCTCGTTGCTCGACTTTGCCTCTCGAGTGAACCAGTCGCGGGTCAACGCGCGGGCCATGGAGTTCCTTGTCAAGGGGGGCGCGTTCGATTTTACCGGTATAAATCGCGCACATTTGCTTGCCATTCTGCCGGCGGTCCTTCGCGAGGGAGAGAAACGCATGAAAGACCGGCTGGCCGGGCAGACCTCCCTTTTCGCGCTCATGAACTCTGCTTCATTGGAGCACGATGGACCGGTGCGCGACGATCCCTTCGTTCAGCAGATCGCCTCCTCGATACCACCGTGGGATGTATTCCAAACGCTCGATGCCGAACGCGAAGTGCTCGGTGTCTATCTTACCGGTCATCCCGCTCACTATTTTTCCTGCGATGTTGCGGGTCTCGGGCTTTCCGAGATAGAGGATTTCCTCGCTGCCGCCGAGGAAGGAGACGAGCGGGTCGGTCGTCAGAAAGTACGGGTGCTCGGCATGATCACCACCGATATCAAACCACAGAAAGGAAGGGATGGCGACTACTTTCTCCGGGGAGTCATCGAGGGACACAACGCGGCGGTCTCTTTCACCATCAACGGAATTGAACAGGCAGCCAGCCCGGTGATCGAAAAACTGCGCAATCCCTTGCCCCTCATCTTCACGGTGACGCCCCGCCTCGTGCGCAACGACGAAGGAGGGATAGACCGTATCGAGGCTGCTATCAACAACCCGTCGACCGAGGTGATGACCATCACCGCGTATCTCGCTGCCGAGGCACAGGGACGATGCGGTCTCCTTATCGAGGCCGATGCGCCACTTGTCGCCGTTGCAAAGGAAGACATCGCTGCGCTTCTTGAATCGGGCATCCCCGCTGCCATAGAACTTCCGGTAACCGTGAAGGTCCGTTATCCGGAAAAGAAGATGGCGGCATATCTCCAACGGACCGGCTGGATCACGGAAGAGCGCCTGCGGCGTCTCAAAAGCCGGTTCGGCCCGGACGGTTGTCGTTTTTACCGCTGCGCCGGTGCGCAACAACCGCAGAACGGGCAGCAGTAGGGGATAGCAATACTTGCCGAATCGCCGCTTTTTCTCTTTGACAAGGTGCGCATCTTTCCATACAATAAAACGCTGTTCGTTTTTTTCATTTTTTTTTCTCTCGGGTGGAGGCCGCCATGAAACGGCAAACAATAGTGCAGGTGGCGTTCGGGGTAGCCGTTCTGCTTACTATGACAGGGTGCGAGGACCTGTTCTTCGGGCATGCGAGCAAGAACAAATTGATAGATCTCCGTGACCATGATGTGGTGAGTGATGGTGATGTGCTTGAGGACGATGGGGATGGTATCTTCCCAGAGGGGGAAGAAAAATCCGATTTAACGGAAATGGAGTTTGATTTCGACATGTTACCGGATATCGATGTGCCGACCGACGAGGACATTGCTGAGGCCGATGTCTCAGGGGAAACGGAAAGCGATGAGGATGTCCCGGCCGATGCAGAGGTATCTTTCGATGCTGATGAGGTGGTCGAAGGCGAGACCGATGCCGATGTGCTCCTCGACGACGGGGATATGCTTCTCTGCGAAAAGAACAGTGATTGTAACGACGACATCGTCTGCACGATAGATGTCTGTGAGTTCGGCCAGTGCCGTCATATCGTTGACCATTCGGTCTGCCTCGGCGGAAAGACCTGTGATCCGGCTGTCGGGTGCGTTGCGTCCGATGACCGCCTGTGCAAGGCCTGCGATACCTCCGCCGATTGCGCGGTGGAAGGTGACCTCTGCGGGAAAGTGGGGCTCGATACGCTCTGCCTCGTCCCCTGCGAATATGAAGGGCTCTGTCCCGCCGGCTTTGTCTGCGCGCCGGTCACCGATAACGAGGGGAGCACGCTCGGCACTGCCTGTGTCCCTGACAGCGGCGTCTGCTGTCTCGACCTCGACGGCGACGATGCCGGCATCGGTGTCCAGTGTACCGCCTACGACTGTGATGAAAACGATGAGACTATCCACGAGGGGGCTCTCGAGATTTGCGACAACCGTGACAACAACTGCGATACGCAGATAGATGAGCCGTGGCCGCTTCGGGGAACCCCCTGCTACGACGGCATCGGTCAGTGTCAGGACAGCGGCACCTACATTTGCAATCCGGCCGATCCGCTCGGCGACCTTGTGTGTACCGCGAAGGCAAAGGATCCCCAACCGGAGATCTGTGACGGACTCGACAACGACTGCAACGGTCAGACCGACAACCATCCCGACGGTCTCTGGGACGACAAGGGAACGCTCTGCGAGACAGGGGTCGGTCAGTGCCGGCGCACAGGGGCGAAAGTATGCGATCCTGACAATCCGACGGGGCCGACGATCTGCTCGGCGCCGGTTGTCGATCCCCAGCCGGAACTCTGTAACGGCCTCGACGACGACTGCGACGAGGTGGTGGACAACAACCTTACCCCCAACCCCTGTCCGAAACAGGAAGGCGTCTGTGCCGGTTCCGAACGGGTCTGCATGGGGGAACTCGGCTGGTCGCTCTGTGGGCCGACCGAGTACGGTCCCTTCTTCGAGCCGACCGAGCAGACCTGTGACGGCATGGACAATGACTGCGACGGTCAGGCCGACAACATCCCGGTCGGGATTCGGCCGCTCTGCCCCAATCAGTATGGGGTGTGCCTCGGTGCGGTGAAATCGTGCGATTCCAACACCGGGAACTGGCTTGACTGCACCGCCGCCGAATATGGGCCGCTCTACGAGGAGGGGAAGGAGACGCTCTGCGACGGCAAGGATAACAACTGCGACGGCGCGGTGGACAACATCGCCTACGAAGACCGTCCGTACTGTCCAAAACAGGCGGGCGTCTGCGCCGGGTCGCGGACCATCTGCGAGAACGGTGCACCAAAGGAGTGCACCGCCGCAGAATACTTCGATCACAACAACCAGTATCAGGTGACCGAAACGAAGTGCGACGGGCTCGACAACGACTGCGATGGAACAACTGACAATGTGGTACCTTCGGCCGCGGAACTTTGTGAGAATCAGACCGGTGTTTGCCTCGGTGCGGTGAAACGGTGCGTAGACGGGGCGTTCGTCCCGTGTACCGCCGAGGATTACCTTCTTCACGACGCGGCCTATCAGGATGGCGTCGAAAGTGCCTGCGACGGCAAGGACAATAACTGTGACGGTCTGAACGACAACATCACCGAGGAAAACCGGCAGCCGTGCGCCAAGCAGGAAGGCGTCTGCGCTGGCTCGAAGAAAACCTGTGTCGGTGGCGCGTGGGTCGAGTGCACCGACCAGACCTATCTCAACCACAACAACGCTTATCAGGTCGGCGACGAAACGCTCTGCGACAACCTCGACAACAACTGTAATGGCACGGTGGACGACATTGCCGCCTCGCTTCGTCCGCTCTGTGAGAATCAGACCGGTGCCTGCGCTGGCGCCATGCGGCGCTGTATCGCGGGACAGTGGCAAACCGCCTGTACTGCTGCTGAGTACCTCGAAGCGAATGCCGCTTACGAAAGCGGGGAGGAGACGAAGTGCGACGGCATAGACAACAACTGCGACGGGACCACCGACAACATCGCGTTCGAGGATCGTCCTCTTTGTACGAAACAGGAGGGTGTCTGTGTCGGCGCGCGGCAGACCTGTTCGGGCGGCCAGTGGGTCGATTGCGGCGACAACGACTACCTCAACCACAACGCTGCCTATGAGGGAGGCGCTTTCGAGATAAAGTGCGACGGTCTCGATAACAACTGTGACGGCGAGACCGACAATCTCGATGCCGCCTTGCGTCTCCCGTGCGAGAACCAGAACGGGGTCTGCGCCGGCTCGCTCCGGCGGTGCCTCAACGGCGTGTGGCTCTCGTGCACCGCCGATGATTACCGTGCTCATAGCCCGGTCTATGAGGAGGCGGGAGAGACGAAGTGCGACGGTCTCGACAATGATTGCGACACCCTCGTGGACAACATCCTCGCTGGGTACCGCGAGCCGTGCGACCTCCAGCAAGGAGTCTGTGCCGGGTCATCGAAGGTATGTGCGAACGGCGCATGGCAGCCGTGCACTTATACCGATTACCTCAACCACTCAGCACTCTACGACGAAGGAGACGAGGTGCGGTGCGATAACGCCGACAACAACTGTGATGGTGTTGTGGACAACCTTGTTTCGTCGGCGCGGGTGGACTGCCCTGTTCAAACGGGCGTCTGTGCCGGTGCGAAGCGGCGCTGCGTCTCCGGGGTATGGCAGGAGTGTGATGCGACTACTTACCTCGAGAACAACGCCGCATACGAAGAGGGTACCGAAACGAAGTGCGACAACCTCGACAACAACTGTGACGGCTTCACCGATGTCATTCCCGCCGAGTTCCGTCCCGACTGCGAAAAGACGCTCGGCGTTTGTTTAGGCGCAAAGCAGTTGTGCGTGGACGGTCAGTGGAAGGTCTGTACCGCAAACGACTACCTCAACCACCATCCCGCCTATGACGATGTCAACGAACTCAAATGCGACAGCCTCGACAACAATTGTGACGGCACCGTTGACAATGTGGTGGATGCCTACCGGCTTCCCTGCGCCAAGCAGTACGGTGTGTGCGCCGGCTCGCTCCGCCGCTGTGTGAACGGCGCATGGGCGGTTTGCACCAACGACGACTATCTCTACCACGACCCGCGCTACCAGACCGGCGACGAGACGCTCTGCGATGCCGCTGACAACAACTGTGACGGGCAAGTGGACAACATCCCCTTCAGCCTGCGGCTCAACTGCCAGAATCAACAGGGGGTGTGTGCCGGCGCGAAGCAGTCGTGCGTAAACGGCCAGTGGCAGGCGTGTACCACGACCGATTACGCGTCGTACAGCATGTACTATGAATCTCCCAGTGAAACGCTCTGCGACAGCCGCGACAACGACTGTAACGGACAGGTGGACGATATTCCTCTCGCGAACCGGGCGCTCTGTGCCAATCAGAATGGTGTCTGTGCCGGCTCGCGGAAACGGTGCGAATCGGGCGCATGGCTTCAGTGCACCACCGATGACTATGCCGCGAACAGCCCCTTCTACAGCGCCTTCGGCGAGACCGGGGCTCAGTGCGACGCGCTCGACAACGACTGCAATGGAACGGTGGACGACATCCCGTTCAGCGAACGGCAACTGTGTGAGAAACAGCAGGGGGTCTGCGCTGGAGCGCGCAAGCGGTGCGTGAGCGGCGATTGGGCGACGTGCACCGCCGAAGATTATGCGGCGGGAGGTGCCGAGGGTGTGTACTATCAAGCGACCGAATCGCTCTGCGACAACCGTGACAACGATTGTGACGGACAAGTGGACGAAATGGTCAACAAACAGAACGACATCAATAACTGCGGCGGATGTGGGATCATTTGTTACGGCTCAAATCACAAGGTGCCTCTATGTGTAAATGGTACCTGCAGTCTCGGTGGGTGTGAGCCGGGCTGGTACGACCTCGACGGTGACCCGAGCGACTGCGAGTATGCCTGCACGGTCACCAATAATGGTGTCGAAGCCTGCGATGGCAAAGACAACGACTGTGACGGACAGGTCGACGAAGGACTCACGCGTCCGCTCTGCGACAATCAGAACGGCGTCTGCGCCGGAGCGCGGAAAACTTGCGGTGGTGCGAGCGGCTGGCTTCCCTGCGGCTCGAACGAGTATGCCGAGAACAGTACCTACTATCAGGCAGGTCAAGAGTCGTCGTGCGACGGGCGCGACAACGATTGTGATGGTGTTAGTGACGATAATCTTACTCCCTTCGCACCGCTCTGCGCCAATCAGAATGGTGTGTGCTACGGTGCCAAGAGCTCCTGCGGCGGCGCGAGCGGCTGGCTTCCCTGCGGCACCGCCGAGTACCTTGCGAACAACAGTCGCTACGAGGCAACGGAGACGAAGTGCGACGCACTCGACAACGACTGCGACACCCAAGTGGACGAACCCTTCGCGTCACAGCTCTACACCATTTGCTATGCCGGAGTAGGGGAGTGTCTCCGCGCCGGCGTCTATGTATGTAACGGCACGGGGGCGGGAGTCGAGTGTAGCGCAGTCCCGGGCACACCGCCCGAGAACCCGGAGGTAAGTTGCGATGGCCTCGATAACAACTGCGACGGGAGCACCGACGAGGTGTACCTCCGCGTAGGCGGCGTCTGTTCGAACACGAGCGGATGTAATGCCGAAGATCCGGTGTGCTGTAAGAACGATGTCTGCTACGAAGGGGTCGGGGTGTGTCGCAACGCCGGCATCTATGTCTGCGCCGGCGCCGGAGTGACCTGCGACGCGACGCCAGGTCTTCCCACCGAAACGCCGCAGGAACTCACCTGTGACAACCTCGACAACGATTGCGACGGGACCGCCGACGATCCGTGGACGCGGGTCGGAGGTGTCTGCGCCAACACCGATGGCTGTGAGCCGGGAGATGTGGTCTGTTGTAAGAACGATGTCTGCTATGCCGGCTATGGGCTCTGCCAGCGTGCTGGGTTCTATGTGTGTGACGGAATGAACGGCGTCGCCTGTAACGCCGTCCCCGCGGCACCGGAGGAAGAGGTTTGCAACTATCTCGACGACAACTGTGATGGAACGGCGGATGAACCGTTCAAGAACGCCGAAGGGAAGTATGCGGCTCACACGGCATGCGGTAACTGTTCGACCGACTGCACCGAGATTTACAATAAACCGCACGCCTACGGCGAGTGCGATGCGACCGGTGATCCGCTCTGCGTGATGCGGTGCGATCCGGGATACTTCGACCTTAACGGCGTCCCTGATGACGGATGCGAATTCCTGCTCGACACGACGGCGATATTCGTCGGCAAGACAAGCACGAACGCCGCAGACGACGCGGGATGCGGTTTCGGCCCCTTTGGCACCGGTGCCGGCAATTACCCGTGTGCCTCGATCACCTATGGCATCTCCCGTGCTCAGGCGACGGGGCGCACCAAGGTCATCGTGGCCGACGCCCAGTATGACGAAACGGTCAACCTCGTGAACGGCATCTCGCTCTACGGTGGCTATCGTTTCGACAACTGGGAACGGCACCTCTCTTCGACGATGACCATCATCCGCGGGACGACAGCGGTCGGCACGCACAAAAAGACGGTCACCGCGATTGGGCTCACGCAGGCCACGGTGCTCGAAGGCTTCGTTATCTACGGACCGGTCAATTATGCGGCAGGAGGCAACTCCTATGCTCTTTACATCCGGGACACCGGCTCGGTGCTCACGGTGCGCAACAACCTTATCTATGGCGGTTATGGCGGTCCGGGAGCGGCCGGCGCGAAGGGCGCCGACGGCGATAACGGGGTGCCGGGGAATGCAGGACAGAACACGATAGAGACAGATGTTTACCAGCTTTCCCAGTGCCAGTTGCTCCCGCAAGTTCCCGGTAATCAGGGGGCCCCTGGCGACGGGGGCGCGAAAATCTGCGGTGGCGTCAATGTGAGCGGTGGTTCGGGCGCCGGCGCGGCCTGTCCGTCGAACAACAATCAACAGTCTTCCGGAAGCGCCGGCAATAACGGTGGTGTGGGCGGTGGTGCCGCCGGTGCAGGCGGTGCCGGCGGTTATGACCGCTATACGACCAATTGCGGCACCTTTTACAGCGGTGGCTTCTCGGCAACCGCCAGTCCCGGCGCTAACGGCGGGGATGGTTCACATGCCGCGGCGGTTTCGGGATGTACTTCACCGGCTGGTTCGGTGTCGAGCGGTGAATGGGGCGGCCCATCAGCCGCGAACGGCAACAACGGGACCCACGGCGGCGGCGGTGGCGGCGGCGGCGCCGGTGGGGGGGCAGATGTAAGCTACAACTGCTCGGGAACCGACGATGCGCTCGGCGGCTCGGGCGGCGGCGGCGGATCGGGTGCTTGCGGTGGCTCGGGCGGCGGCGGCGGTGGTGCCGGCGGCGGATCATTCGGCATCTTCATCACCTTTACCTCGCCGACCTCGAACTATCCGGTGATACAGAACAACTCGGTCTACGGCGGTAGCGGCGGCAACGGCGGCAACGGCGGCAACGGTGGTGTTGGCGGTGTCGGCGGTAACGGAGGCGCTCGCGGTGAGGTCGCTGGTCAGTGGGGGTTCGCGATGGGACAAGGCGGTGCCGGCGGTAAAGGCGGCAATGGTGGCCATGGCGGCGGCGGTGGTGGCGGATGCGGCGGTGTCTCGTATGGTATCTTTATTCACAACAACCAGACCACGCCGGCTTATGGAGCCAATATCATTACCGTTGGCTCAGGCGGCACTGGTGGTGCCGGGGGCCTCTCGCTCAACGCTGGGAGTTCGGGCGGGAACGGTTCGAGCGGCACTGCGGCAGCGACTAACTACTGAATAAAGGGGTCACCGTGACTCGAATCCTGCTTTTCCTCATATCGTTCCCGGGGATCAGTCGTTTGTATGGCCGTTTCGTTCGCTTGGAACGACCCCAATGGCTTGCCCGATGGATCATCCGGTCGTTCGCGCGACACTATCGCATCTCTATGGACGGGTTCAAAGGTGTTATTGACGATTATCCCTCGCTTTCCTCGTTCTTCGTCCGCCCGCTTGATCCGGAAAAACGGCCCCTCGTGGGTGATCCTGCACACCTCCTTGCTCCCGCCGACAGCATTCTCTCGATATGCGAAACGGTCACCGATGACCGTGCCACTCAGGTGAAAGGACGCACCTATCGTCTTTCGGAACTGGTCGGAGAGCCTCTTGACCTCTCGACACCGTGGCGCGTCGCGCTCTTCTATCTTTCGCCGCGCGATTATCATCGCTTTCACTTTCCTCTGGATACGAGAGTCGTCGCCGCGCGGCGCGATGGCGGGCGTCTCTACCCGGTCAACGACCTCGCGGTTCCCCGCGTTCCCAACCTCTTCGTTCGTAACGAACGGGTAACCCTCAAATGTCTCACTGCGGGGCGGCTCTGGTATTATGTCGCCGTCGGAGCGACCTTCGTGGGAAGCATCGAAACGGTGGCGGGGAACATCTCCGAAAAGAAACGCTGGGTTCCGGTAGACCTCGATTTTCCACAATTGTGCGAAGCGGGACGATTCAATATGGGGTCCACCATCATTCTAGTGGTACCGACGAGCTTGGCCGGCGAACCGCTCACCGCCGAAGGGGCGAAGGTCAAGGTCGGAGACCCCGTCTGGCCTCGTCAAGGCCACGCCGATCCTTCTCGCGGAAAGAGAGGGTGAGAGATGCGCCCCGGTGATGCCCAAAGGATGAGGCGCTATCTCGATTTCATAAAGATAGAGAAGCGCCTTTCGAAGAACAGCGTCGTCGCCTATGAGCATGACTTGTCCCAGTTCCTCTCGTGGCTCGAGAAAAGGGATAGGGACATACCATCTCTTGAGCCTCTTCTGCTCACCGAGTATCTGGTCGAGATCTCGAAGGACCTCGAACTGAAAGATCGCTCATTGGCGCGGAAGATATCGGCTATTCGTGGTTTTTTAAAGTTCATTCTTGATCGGGAAGGATTCGGCAGCAATCTCATTGCTGCAATGGAACCGGTAAAACTGGCACGCAATCTGCCGGTATTCCTGTCACCCGAGGAGATGCGAGCGCTCCTTGACGCGATAGACACCAGCGACGCACAAGGATTCCGCGATCGAACAATGTTCGAACTCTTCTATTCATCAGGACTCCGGGTTTCGGAACTTGTCAACCTAAAAGTGGGTGACATCATTCCGCAGGAGCACCTCATCCGCGTCTTCGGCAAAGGGTCAAAAGAGCGCGTCGTACCCTACAGTGACGATGCAGCACGTTACCTCGAACCCTATCTCCAACGGGTCCGCCATACCCTCATGAAGCCGGGAGCTTGGAACGACATCCTGTTCCTCAACAAGAACGGCAAGAAGTTCACTCGTCAAGGCGTATGGAAGAAACTCAAGGAATATGCGAAGCGTGCCGGCATCGAGAAAGATATCTCTCCTCATAAGTTGCGCCATACCTTCGCGACCCACCTGCTCGAGGGCGGCGCCGATCTTCGCTCGCTCCAAATGCTCCTTGGACACGCAAGCATCAACACGACCGAGATCTATACGCATGTCGAGCAGCAGCATATCAGAGAAGAATTCCGTAAACTTCACCCTCGCAAAAAACTTCGTTCAGGAGGAACCAATGGGACATGACACACTTATGCAAATAGGGATCTGGGCCGTTCCCGTTCTTTTCAGCATCGTCGTTCATGAGGTATCTCACGGCTGGGTCGCCCAGAAATTGGGTGATAACACCGCGGCGGCAATGGGGCGACTTACGCTCAACCCGATACATCACATAGACATCCTCGGTACGGTGATCCTCCCGCTCATCGGCATCGTCATGGGAGGATTCGTCTTCGGCTGGGCAAAGCCGGTGCCGGTCAATCCTTACAACTTCTATCAGCATATCAACATCCGCAAGGGGATGATGTGGGTCGCCCTCGCAGGCCCCGTTTCCAACCTTATTCTCGCCTTCATCGGCTCGTTTCTTCTCGTGGCGACGCAGTATGTGTTCCCCAGCGAGTTCCTCGTATTCCTCGCCGGCGCCTTTGTGTGGATAAACATTTACCTCGCCCTGTTCAATCTTGTTCCCATACCGCCGCTCGACGGTTCGAAGATACTCATGGGGATCCTGCCATCTTACCGTTTCGATTCATTCTTTCTCAAAATGGAGCGGTTCGGTTTTTTCATTCTCATCGCGCTTCTCATGACCGGTGCATTTTCGTTGCTCCTTATACCGGCGCGCTGGATATACGCCCTGTTCATCTGGGTGCCGCAAACGCTCTTTTCTCTGCTATAAAGCAAAGGAGGTGACTGTGTTTGCTCCAAGCGATTACTTTGATCTTTCAAAAAGCGAGTTCTCTGACCTGTTCAATGGGATAGAACAGGTGTGGCAGGTCTTACCTAGGATAAGCGATTACATCAAAGCCGCCCGCCCGCGACTCGCCGCATTGGGATACCGTGAGATCGCTCCCGATCTCTGGGTGGGCGAGGGCACGACGATAGCGCCGACCGCCTCAGTAAACGGCCCCGTTATCATCGGGAAGAATGTCGAGATACGCCACAGTGCTTTTATCCGCGGTAGTGCTGTTATCGGCAACGGGTGTGTTGTCGGCAACTCGTGCGAGATAAAGAATGCGTTCATTTTCGACGCCGTGCAGATACCGCACTTCAACTATGTCGGCGACTCGGTGATGGGCTACAAATCGCACATCGGTGCAGGGGTAATACTCTCCAATGTCAAGTCGGTGCCGGGCAATGTCACTGTCCGAACTCCTGATGGTTTTATCGATACCGGTTTGCGTAAATTCTCGGCAATTATTGGTGACTTTACCGAAGCAGGATGTAACGCCGTCTTCAACCCGGGCACGCTCGTTGGGAAGGAATGCATCATTTATCCGCTCACGAGCGTTCGTGGCATCATTCCAGCCCGCACCATCGTCAAGAACGATGGAAAGATGATGCCGCGGCGCTAGAGAAGGAGGCAGCGATGAAGAGAGCAGAGGTGTTCGTTTCGGTAGTTATCGTCCTCTTGGGACTCTCCTGCGAGAAGGGAGCGACCACCGGCGACGGGGACGCAATGGGAGAGCACGATGTGTTGCCGTTCGATAGCGGCGACGACGAGACGACGGATACCGAGAGCGTTCTTCCCGAAAAAGAAACGGCAGAACCCGATGTCGACAGTGTAACCGATGACGGATCGAGCGACGACGACGAAGTGGCGAGCACCGACGATGCAGAAGAAGAGAGCGATGAAGATCTTCTGTTGAACGATTCAGCGGAGCCGGACGACGAGGCCATTTCCTTCTGCTTCGAGAAGTCGTGTACGACCCACGACGAGTGTGATCATCTTTCGGGCGCCTGTGCCGCTTATTTCAATAAGGAGCGCTATGCCTGTGCTTCCGACCTCGAAGAGTTCGGCTACCGGGGAAAAGAGACCTGTGTTGAGGTGAACTGTGAAAGCGATGCCGATTGCCGGCAGGACCTCGGATATATCTGTCTCGATTTCGGCGCACCATCAGCAGAATTCAACGGCGCCGAGTCGGCCTGTCTGCGCTCGCTTTCGGGGTTACCCTGTTCCGAAGAGGGTAAGAAAGTCTGTCAATTCGGTAAAGACATCGCGATAACCTGCACGGAAGGCGTCTGGAAACCCTATTTTTGCGAAGAAGGATCTCATTGTGAAGCGGGCGCCTGTGTCGTCGAAGTTTCTGAGGGAACTGACGAGATTACCGATACTGATGTGGTGCCGTCGGTCGAGATATGTGACGGCAGCGATAATACCGGAGAAGGAAATATTGACGAAGGCTGCGACGATGACGGCGACGGCTGGTGCGACATCACGGTGCTCGTCTATGGCCAGCCGCCGATCTGCTCGAAGGGAGTGCTCGATTGTGATGACAATGACCCGAACATCTATCCTGGCTCGGCGATCCATCAGGAGGGAAAAGATTACGATTGTGACAACCGCAAGGAATACCAAGCCACCATTGTCATCACGGTTGACGACCAACTGGTCGACCTCTGCGTGAACGGCACCATGGTACTGCCGCTCGGACCCTACTACGGCAACTGGACCCGGGCCGACACCTACACGGTCGTGATGGAGTCGGGCATGAACGCGGTCGGGGTGCACGGCATCGATACCGGCATGGTCATTTCGGCCTTCATGGCGACGATCACGGTGAACGGAAATCTCTACATCACCGACGGCGTCATGCCTCCTGACGATGGCATCGCCTACACGCCCGCCGACCCCGAGTGGTTCGGAACCGAATGGCGCTACTTCCCGACGGTGCAGGAAGGTCCGAACGCCGATTGGTGCGACAAGTGGTTCGACGATAGCGGCTGGGGGCCGGGTATCCGGGCAGGCATGACCGGATCGACGCCCATTGACAAGTGGGGACAACTGGGCGCCTACCCGTGGACAAACACCGTTTGCGGCTGTTCCCGCTGTCCCTGCGAGTTCCTCCCGTATTATGAGGATGCCATACCGGGCAACGAACCGATGTGGATCTGGGACTACAACCCAACGACGCTCGCCGACGCATGGTTGCGGCGCGTCATCACCCTGCCATAGAAAGGGAGCATGCCATGAAAAATGCGACCTCTTTTATGCTCGTTCTTCTGTTACTGGTGATCGTTTCGTGCGAAGACAAGAAGGTTTCGGATGGCGGCGACCCCGGAACGACGCCCGACGGTGACGAGACCATCGGAGATATGGAAGCGGCTCTCCCGGAGAAGAATGAGGTGGGGGACACCGACGAAGGAAACGATGAGATGAACGAAGCGAACACCGACGACGATGCGCTTTTGGTGGACGAGGATGAATTGATCTCGGGCGATAGCGACGGCGACGGTATCCCCGACGGCACCGAGAAGCCGAACGGTATCGCGGTGGATACCGACAAGGACGGCACGCCCGACTATCTCGATGCCGACAGCGACGGCGACGGCATCTTTGACTCGGAAGAGGGGGCTGGTGATGACGACGGCGACGGAACGCTCAATTACCGTGACACCGACAGCGACGGTGACGGGCTACCTGACATGGTGGAGGCGGGTACCGATCCGTCCATCCCGCGTGACAGCGATGGCGACGGTACTCCCGACTATCGTGACGCCGACAGCGATGGCGACGGGATACTCGATCTCCATGAGGGAGTGAAGGATGCCGACGGTGATGATACACCCAACTGTCTCGATCCTGACAGCGACGGCGACGACATCCCTGACTGTGTCGAAAAATATGGCGCGCTATTTCGCGACACCGATGTGGACGGTCATCCCGACTGCAAAGCGCCGCACGATTACGAAATAGAACCGGCCGATACCGACGACGATGGGCACTACGACTTTCTTGACCTCGATGCCGATGGCGACGGACTTCCCGACGAGCAGGAGGCCGTTTGTCCCAATCTTCAAAAGGATGGCCGAGTCTGGGCCGATGTGGATGACGACGGTTTCAGTGACCTCGCCGAGCGGGCGGTCGGTTCGAAGGTCTGCGACGCCGCGCAGGGGGTGACCGACATGCCCGGCATAGACTTCTACTTCGAACTCCCGTACCAAGGGCCGGAAAAGACCGATATCCTCACATTCACACCATCGGTGCAAAAGGCCGATATTTTCTTCAATGTGGACACCACCGGCTCGATGGATGGCGAGATCTACAACCTCAAGCACTCCCTGTCGAGTCTCATCATACCGCAAGTCCGGGCACGAGTCACCGACAGCGCCTTCGGCGTTGCGCAATTCCGCGATGAAGACGAAACGAACCTTATCCTGTGCGATCCGACGAGCGACATCATGGCGGCACAACTTGCGGTGAACGGTCTCAATGCCGAGTTCGGCGGCGACTGTCCCGAAGCGGGAGTCTTCTCACTCTACCATCTGGCGACGAGCGGCGGATGGCGTTCCGAGGCAATCCCTATCGCGGTGCACATCACCGATGCCCCGAGCCATGAACGGGGCGCCGACGCGGCCAGCGCGCTCGCGGCGCTGACAGGAAAGGGGATACGGGTCATCACCGTCTTCTCGACCGGCGGGTGCGACAGCACGACTGCGGAGGCGCAACTCTCCGCCTTGTCGGAGGCGACCCATGCGACGGTCCCTGAATGCGCCGGTGCCGGAAGGACGACGCTCAAATATACCGTTGATGAGAACGGTAACGGGCTCGACACCGCCGTCGTGAACGGCATTGACGCGCTCGTGAGATATGCGGCGTTCGATGTCTTTGCACGTCCCGACGACGACGGTGATGCCGGCACCATAGATACCGCCTGTTTTCTCAAGAAGGTCGAAGCGCTCGCGTTCCTGCCGCCGCCGGGCGACGATTGTGCGCCGACGGCGACACCGGCCGCCTTGAACGGTGCCTCCTATGAAAACGGATTCACGAACTTCGTAACGGGGACATCGAACCCGCTCGTCACCGGTTCCACGCTCACCTTCACGGTGCACGCCGAGAACGACACCTGCGCCGAACCGCTCGACCATGCGCAGGCCTTTACTGCGGTCATCTCGATCGTGGATGCCGGATCGGGAGCCGTGCTCGACGAACAAAAGGTCACCATCATCGTGCCGGGGGTAGTGGGATCGCTCAATGAGTCATGAGCAAGCGGCATGAACTAGAAATTGAGAAAAAAGGAGAAGAAGATGCGCACGGTATCGTTCCTTATTGCGGCATCGTTGGCCGCACTGCTTTTCGGGTTCTGCGACAAGGCGTCAACGAAGAACAGGGATGCCGAGTAAACGCCCGAAAACGATGAGAATGTCGCCGAGACGGTTGACGCCGACGCCGATGTGGTGGAAACCGATACCGCGGCACCGATGACAGCGAGCAACGGGACCAAACCATTCTCAACGAGGATGACATTGTGCTCGATGAGCCCCAGTCCGACGGTGCCACCGATGCGGACGAGGTGCTTCCCGATGCTGACACCGTCGTTCCCCCTTATGCGTTCCCGCCTGAATGGCTCGACAACCGTCCCGTTTCGTGGCAGTCTTACCTTACGCTTCGCGTAAGCGGACTCATCAATGCCGCGGATAACAATAACCCGACTGAGGCGGAGATTGCTGAGGTTGTTACCCTGTTGGGGGGTACTCCTATCGATCTGGCCGACGCGTTCTCGGCGGTCGTCCGTGATGTCGTGGAAGGAACGGGAGGAGAGACCTATCCTGCGCTGATATCGATCAATGGAGAAAATGCCTCGAGGGTGGTATCCCCGCAACTCTTCTCCGTGTTTGAAACCAATGTGTTCGCGCTCACGGACGACCTTATATCCGCGAAAGGCAAAGCCGAGGCTCAGGGGGGGTTGGCGCCGCAGTGTTCGATGGTGTCTATCAGCTGGCAGTATGGGAGCGATGGTATCATTTATCGGGTTCCACGGCACTGCTTCGTATGGAGTGCCTTCGCGGCCTCTCGGCATCGAATAGTGAAAAGACCACTTACGACGGGGCGCTCTATGTCTGCGTGGACGAGAATACTGATTGGTCGGTCGGCGAGACGATCCGCATGATGGAGTATGTCCGCATGCTCGATGATGAGACAGATATCCTCGCTGCTCTCAATGAAGGACTTGCGTCTGAGGACCCGGGCTACTGGACCACCCTTTGTTTCTGTTACGCCGACGATGGAACTACGCCAATGGACTGCGACGCCATGAAGGCAGAGTTCGAACTGTAACCGGTAACTTCTCCCCCTTTGTCTAGCTGACGATTTAGTTGCTTTTCACCTGTCCCGTGCTATAGTCGCCGCGGTTTTAACGGAACGGGGACAGATACCCGGGCTTTGACAGGATGACGAAGAACATCCGCAATTTTTGCATAATTGCCCACATCGACCACGGCAAGTCAACCCTCGCCGACCGGCTCCTCGAACTCACCGGCGCCCTTTCGGAACGCGAAAAACGCGACCAGTTCCTTGACGATATGGAGCTCGAAAAGGAACGCGGCATCACCATCAAGGCACGCGCCGTCACCCTCCCTTATGCTCACAACGGCGAAAAATACGAACTGAACCTCATTGACACCCCGGGCCATGTAGATTTCGCCTATGAGGTGAGCCGCGCGCTGTCGGCCTGCGAAGGGGCGCTTCTCGTGGTGGACGCGACGCAGGGGGTCGAAGCGCAAACGCTCGCCAATGTCTACATGGCGCTCGACCACGACCTCGAGATCATCCCGGTCATCAACAAAATAGATCTCGCGAGTGCCGAGATAGAACGGGTAAAGAAGGAGATAGAGGAGATAATCGGCCTAGACACCTCGAATGCGCTCCTCGTCTCGGCAAAGACGGGGCAAGGGGTTCCCGAACTTCTTTCGGCCATCGTCGAGCGCATCCCGCCGCCGCAAGAGAAACTGCCCGGCCAGACGCGAGCGCTCATTTTCGATTCGTGGTTCGACCCATACCTCGGCGTTCGTCTGCTCGTCAGGGCCTTCGACGGCGAATTCAAGGTCGGAGACCACATCTTTCTCATGCATGAGGAAAAGGAATACGAACTCATCGACATCAGCCGCGAAATGCCTTTCATGACCAAGGTCCCGGCACTTACTACCGGGCAAGTCGGTATCCTCGCCGCCGGCATCAAGAACATCAAGGATGTGCGGATCGGTGACACGGTAACGCTCGCCACCCGCCGGGCCCCCGAACCGCTTGCCGGATTCAAACGGATGAAGCAGATGGTCTTCTGCGGCATATTTCCTGTCGAATCGGCTCGTTACGAGGATCTGAAGGCGGCAATGGAGAAACTCGCGCTCAACGACAGCAGTTTCTCCTACGAACCGGAAAATTCGACCGCGCTCGGGTTCGGTTTCCGGTGCGGCTTCCTCGGTATGCTCCACCTCGATATCGTCCGCGAACGGCTCGAACGCGAGTTCGACCTCGAACTCATCACCACGGCCCCCTCGGTCTCCTATAAAGTGGTGACGGTTAAAGGCGAGGAACTCTACATCCAGAATCCTGACAAATTGCCGCCGCCGCAACACATCGCACGGATAGAGGAACCCTTCGTTCGCCTCGATATCCATACGCCGGCCGCCTACATCGGCGCCTTGGTCAAGCTCTGTCAGGATAGACGCGGACGACAACTCGATCTTCGCTATCTGACCCCCGATCGCGTCATGATAGAATACGAAATGCCGCTTTCGGAGATCATCTACGACTTCCATGACAAGATGAAGTCGCTCAGCCGTGGTTTTGCCTCGATGGATTACGAGTTCAAAGAATACCTCCCTTCGGACTTGGTAAAACTCGACATCCTCATCAACGGGGATCCGGTCGATGCGCTATCGGTCATCGTGTTCAAAGAGGCGGCCTACCGGGTGGGCCGGGCGCTTACCCAGAAAATGCGCAAGGTGATACCGCGACAGATGTACGAGGTCGCCATACAAGCCGCGATAGGCAGCCGGGTCATCGCCCGTGAGACGGTGAAGGCCTTTCGAAAGGATGTGCTCGCCAAATGTTACGGCGGTGATGTCACCCGCAAACGGAAACTGCTCGAAAAGCAGAAAGAAGGAAAGAAACGGATGAAACAACTCGGTATGGTCGAGATCCCGCAAGAGGCCTTCCTTGCGGTCCTTGGCACCGAAGAACCGGAGTAGGGGAGACTGCCCGTGCTGTTCAAGGTATTCCTAGTCCTCACCATTATCTATTTCATCCTCGATGCGATCCTTGTCCGTTTCGGCAGGCGGGTGTTCCCCTTCTTCAAGCCGAAGACGGTCGAGCATCTCATCGAACGGGGCAAGCAGATAGCATGGATCCTCAAATACCGTGACCTGCCCGCCGAAGGGCGGAAGACCGCCGAATCGCTCGCTGCCCTCATCGAGCAGACGGTGAGATCCTACCGTTCCCGTACCCATGCCGAGCTTTCCTCCATTGTGGCGAAGGTCGACGAACAGTTTGCCGCCCATCTTCGCCCGTTCAAACGTAACGGGATGGTAGAATTCATTGATTCGGTATGGTGGGTGGTTCTCATCGCGCTCTGCATCCGCTTCTTCCTCTTCGAGTCGTTCCGCGTACCGACCGGTTCGATGGTCCCCACTATCTACATCGGCGACATGCTCTTCGTGAACAAGTACATCTACGGCCTGCGGCCGCCGTTCACCAAGTGGCACTTCTTCCGCTTCAAGGAGCCGACCCGCGGGGAGGTGGTGGTGTTCATCTATCCCGAGAATCCCTCTCAAGATTTCGTCAAACGGGTCATCGGTATCCCGGGCGACCGTATCAAACTCGAGGGACGGCGCATCTTCGTCAACGGAAAGGAGCTGCGTCGTGAACCGGCGGGGACTTTTTCCTATATCGAGAGCAGGGGAGGACTACGCGAAGCGGAACAATTCATCGAAACCAACCATGACGGCATCAGTTATCCGGTGCTCTACAGCCGTGGTGAAGAGTCGCCAGCATTTCTTTTCGACTGCAAGTTGTGCGACGGCGAGTTCACCGTACCCGAGAACTCCCTTTTCGTCATGGGGGATAATCGTGATGTAAGTCTCGATTCACGGTTCTGGGGATTCGTCCCTTACGACCATCTCAAGGGACGAGCATCGATGATCTGGTTCTCGGTAAGTTTAGGCGAGGGACTGCATCTCGAACGGATAGGACAGTTCATCGAATGAGCATGCCCAAAAACTTGAGAAAAGGGAATAGCGCTCTACAATCTTCTCAAACGCGGTTCTTGGAGAATCCCATGCTTGCCTATGCCGTCACCGGTGCTCAGTGGGGCGATGAAGGGAAGGGAAAGATCGTCGATGTCCTTGCCGAGCGAATGGATGCGGTCGTTCGCTTTCAAGGTGGCAACAATGCCGGGCACACCATCGTGATCAAAGGACAGAAACATGTGCTCCATACGATACCCTCGGGCATATTTCATTCTCATGTTCATTGCCATATCGGAAACGGCGTGGTGTTGGACCCCGAAGAGTTCCTTGCAGAAGTGGAAAGCCTCCGAGCGGCAGGGGTGACCGTTGACCCAGCGCATATTTCGATAGCACCGCGGACCAATCTCATCATGGACTACCATCGCATCATTGACCGGGCGCGCGAATCGGCAAAGGATGAAGCGAATCGGATCGGTACAACGGGAAGGGGGATCGGCCCTGCATACGAGGACAAAACGGCACGCATCGCCCTACGGGCGGTCGACCTGTTGCATCCCGATACGCTGGGTGATCGTATCGCGGCGGCGGTCCGTGAGAAGAATGTTCTGCTTAAACATCTTTATGGTTTCACGGACAATGACCTCATTGATCCGAAAACGACCGTCCAAAAGTACCGGATGATAGGGGAGCGCATCGCCCCGTTCATTGTCTCCGACGAACAGGCCTTCGCCGATTCGCTGGCCGGGAAGAAAGTCCTCTTCGAGGGGGCGCAGGGCTCGATGCTTGACATAGACTTCGGTACCTATCCCTTCGTTACCTCTTCCAATACGGTGAGTCCTTACGCATTTGTTGGCTCAGGCATCAATCCCGGAGTCTTTACCGAAAACATCGCGGTAATGAAGGCTTACACGACCCGAGTCGGCGGCGGCCCGTTCCCGACCCATGACCGGGGAGATGCGGGTCGTACCATGGTGCAACGCGGGATGGAGTACGGAGCGACAACTGGTCGAGAACGGCGGTGCGGCTGGCTCGATCTCGTGGCTCTTGCGCACACCTACCGCGTCAACCGTTTCACCGCGACGATCATCACAAAAATAGATGTTCTTTCGGTATTTTCTACCATCCCGGTAGCTGTTGCCTATCGAGTAAACGGCAAGGAAACCGGAACCTTCCCGTCCGATGTCGAAACGCTTCTGACGGTCGAGCCGGTTTACCGGGAATTACCGGGATGGGGGAAAGACCTTTCCTCTGTTCGGAAATTTTCGGACCTCCCTTCCGAAGCACGGGCTTACCTCGCCTTCGTCGAGAAATATCTCGCGACGCCGATCGCGGCAGTTTCGGTCGGACCAGATCGAGATCAAATAATATTCGTAAGATCAATTGGATAGCCGATAAATGATAAACACCATCCCCCCCATAGATCCCGAGGAAATACAACGGGCAAATTGCCGGGTAAACCAAGCCATCGAACGGTTGCGGCAGGGCAAGATGGTCATCATGGTTGACGATGAGGACCGTGAAAACGAGGGCGACCTCGTGATCGCCGCCCAGTTCGCCACTCCCGAGGCGATCAATTTCATGGCGAAGCACGGACGCGGTCTCATTTGCCTTGCGCTGGACGGCGCGATCGTCGACCGGTTGAAACTTCCCCTCATGGTCTCGGAAAACCAATCAAAGTTCGGAACCGGATTCACCGTATCTATCGAAGCACGCTACGGAGTCACTACCGGGATCTCTGCACACGATAGGTCACATACCATTCAAACGGCGGTAAAGGACGATGCGCGCCCGGAAGACCTCGTTCGTCCCGGGCATGTGTTCCCGTTACGGGCGAAGGAAGGTGGTGTCCTCGTTCGTTCGGGACAAACCGAAGGGTCGGTGGACCTTGCCCGAATCGCCGGTCTCAAGCCAGCCGCCGTCATCTGTGAGATCATGAAGGACGACGGGACGATGGCCCGGCGACCCGACCTTGACATCTTCTCGAGACAATTCGATGTACCAATAGTTTCGGTCGCCGACATCATTGCCTATCGGCTTGCCAACGAATCGCTCATCGAGATGGTCGCTGAATCGCTTATTCCAACGAAAGTGGGGGGAGATTTCATCATCCGAGTCTATCGAAGCCTCGTTGATGGACTCGAACATGTGGCGCTTATCAAAGGAGAGGTTGCTCACCGAGAGAAGCCGGTTTTGGTAAGGGTCCATTCCGAGTGTCTCACTGGGGATACGCTGGGTTCGCTCCGCTGTGACTGCGGAAACCAGCTCGAAAACGCTATGCGCATGATAAAAGATGAAGGCTCCGGTGTTATCCTCTACTTGCGCCAAGAGGGGCGCGGTATCGGATTGGGTAATAAAATCAAGGCCTATCATCTTCAGGATGAAGGACTTGACACGGTCGAGGCAAATGTCGCGCTTGGATTTCCCCCCGATCTCAGAGACTTTGGAATAGGAGCCCAGATACTCAAGGCGATAGGGGTCACCAAGATTCGGTTGATCACCAATAACCCCAAGAAATTGGTAAGTCTGAGCGGATATGGCCTTAAAATCGTTGAGCAAATACCAGCTGTCAGCCCCGTAACACCACAAAATGAACGCTACCTCAAAACAAAAAAAGAGAAGCTCGGCCACATGATAAAACTAGATCAACCCCCAACCAAGGGAGGGAAACCATGAAAACAACGACAATTCAAGGAGAACTTTCAGGAAAAGGCAAAAAATTTGCGATCGTTCTCTCGCGATTCAACAGCTTCCTCTCTGAATCGCTTCTTGCCGGTGCCCTCGATTGTCTGGAGCGACATGAGGCGAGTACCGTAGATGTATTCAAGGTTCCGGGATCGTTTGAGATTCCTTTCATGGCACGAAAGGTTGCCCTTACCGGGAAGTATGACGCCATCATTTGTCTCGGTGTTCTTATCCAAGGCGAAACTCCGCATTTCCAGTTCATCGCGGCAGAAACCACTAAGGGCATTGCCCAAGTATCTTTGGAAACCGGTGTTTACTGTGCCTTTGGGGTCGTAACTGCCGATACTCTTGAACAGGCGATCGAACGAGCGGGTACCAAAGGAGGGAATAAAGGATTTGATGCGGCGCTTACAGCTTTGGAAATGGTACAAGTGTCTCAAAAATCGTAGCTTTTTCTTGCTAGTATAAGAGAAAAAGAAAAAGAGGAGCATATTCTTCATGGGCCTCCGCCGGCGTTCACGAGAAAAAGCACTACAGATTCTCTACAGCAAAGAGTTCAATAAACTGAAATCGTTTGAAGAAATCTTGATAGAATACTGGAAGTATTACAATCTCCCGATATCAGGATGCTCATCGTCCGAGAACAGAACGACCATAGCCATAGAAGGAGAAGAACAGCGCTTTGTAAGATATCTTATAGGTATGGTCGAGAAACAGTGGACCACCATAGAGGCTCTCATAGAAAAAGCGGCCATAAGCTGGCGAATGGATCGTATAGCGCTCATAGAGCGCAACATCTTGCGGCTGGCGGTAGCAGAACTCCTCGATGACTCGAACGGAATTCCGTATAAGGCGACCATCAACGAGGCGATAGATATCGCAAAAAAATTCGGGAACAAGGAATCGTCGGCGTTCGTCAATGGAATCATCAATAAGGTCGCCGACATGCTCGAGATAAAACAGCGTAAGATCTAACAACTGGTAACTACTGGAGGGATGAAGGTGGAAGGAAGGGCGGGACACCATAAGGTATCCCGGCAAAACTTTCATTTTCCCTCTTTCATTCAAAAAACTTCGCATAACATATATTATGTCAACTAACCGATGGTTGATCGAAGAATAAAAAAAACAGAAAGAAAGCAAGAAGTTATTCTTGATAATCACCTCGTTTCAATACTTTCTACTCTTCGTGAGACTGCCGCCGCCGGACGCCTACCTCATGCCATTATTTTTTGGGGATCCTTGCCCTCGGCGAACAAAGATGCCTTCGTTGTCGATCTTGCCTTTACCCTGCTCAATATGCGCAGAAAGATAAAGCAAAGTAAATTCAGTGAACTAGCGCTATCTGGTGCAATTCCCGATTTTATTGTCCTCAGACACGATCCCGAACAGTCCAAAGAAGGCGTCACTGTTCGGCAAATCGAATCTCTTGACGAGGAGTTGCCCCTCTATCCGGTCGAGAGCGATAACCGGGTTATCTACTTGCCGAATGCAGAGCTCTTGACTCTGGGGGCTCAGAATGCTCTTCTTAAGAAGCTCGAGGAGCCCTCTCGCGAAAATTACTTCATTCTTTCTCTCTATAAGCCCCGCTTTCTTCTTCGGACCATTCTTTCTCGTTGTCTTTTGATTCATCTTCCTGCCGAAAATAAAAACGACGAAATAGACGTCGAAAATTACCTCCCCCAAATTTCGAATCGCGAAGAGGCTCAAAAAGTCATATCAAAAATAAGAGTACTTTTTGAAACAAATCCTGCTTATGGTATTCTGGCTGTCGAGCAAATAAGGCGTATCTTAGGAGAGCCATCTCCTCTTTCTGAAGAGGAGCGCTTTTTGGCCGCCGCTCTGGCTATATCGCCCTATCATCCTTCCATTGCTTCAAAAATGATAGCACTCACCTTGAATCCTCAAAAACTTTCCTTGGATGCCCTTTTTCATTATACTTTTGTCGATGACGAAACGACTTGATTAGGAGTGACAACGCTATGCCCCCTAAAAAGGATATCTTGAACAGCGACGAACAGCGAGAACTGGAAGTCCTCGAAAAAACGAAGAATGAGGGATTCATTGACGAGGAACTTCCCAAGAACAAAAAGGCAGGTGCCCCCATAGCGCCGTTGGGGGGAAGTAACGCCTATTATTTCGACTATTCTGATCCTCATCCTCCTTTTGAAGATGTTCTGCCGCTCGAATTTCAGCCGGCAGGCCGAATTTATTGGTATTACTATCCAGAGAACAAGTCTTTCTCCGATGACCGCCGTATCTCAGAGGGTGATTTGGTCGTGGCTTATAGCGAACGCGGTCTAGAGATCGCTAAAGTTCTCCACAAGTCGGAGAACGACTACAAAAAACAGTCAAAAATAGACTTTATTAAGTACGGGATTGTCAGAAAGGCCACAGAAGAGGATCTTCAAAAGGAGCAGCTACTTGCCAATCGTGCCAAAGATGCTTGGCGGGTCTGCGAAGACCTTAACCGTGCGCTTGGCATTACGATGAAGATTCGTAAGGTAAAGATAACGCTTGATGATTCTAAGGTGATCGTTTATTTCACGGCGCCGGGGCGCGTCGATTTTCGTGAGCTTATCAAACGACTTGCCTCGACTCTTCATCGTCGTATCGAGATGAGACAAATCGGTGTCCGTGACACGACCAAGATGATAGGTGCCATAGGACCATGCGGTATGGAGCTTTGTTGTCGTCGGTTCCTCCATGCTTTTATGCCGGTTTCGGTCAAGATGGCGAAAGATCAGAACCTTTCTCTTAATCCCAACAAGATATCGGGCAATTGTGGTAGACTTTTCTGTTGCCTCTCCTACGAGAACGATCTCTACGAAGATCTGCGCAAAGATTTTCCTCGTGAAGAAATGGAGGTCACGGAACGCGACAGTGGGAGGCGTGGATTCGTCAAAAAAGTCAATGTCCTTGCCGGAACCGTCTCGGTCGTCTTTCCTTCTACGGAAAGCGAAGCCTATGAAGAGCGTCTTATACCGCGGGAACAATTTGCTAGAACAGAGCAAAATCGGTGGGTCGTACTCCCCGACGCTCCTCTTTCACCCAAAACGGCTCTCCCGGAAAAAGAGGATATGCCCCTTCCCCCTTTCCGTCCAGAAAAGGCAGATCGCGACAAAGAACGGCAAGGTGGCGGCTCCCAGCGACAACAGCCGTCAAATGAAAAACAAAAGGAAAAACAAGATATTGGTAAGAATCAACAACCACGGCAGCAGCGTTCTTCGGAAGAACGACCATCTCACCCTCACCGTCGAGACCGCGACCGCCGTGACCGCCGCCGCTCTGACCGACGACCGCCCAATCGTTCCTCATCTGACAATGAGAGCGGAGCAGATAAAGATAAAGACAGGGAAAGCACCAATAAAAAAACAGGCGGGGAAAAACCGCCAACTCAATGACTCTCGTAGACACCCATGCCCATCTTATATCGCTCGTTACCGGAAAACGGCTTTCTTTTTCTACCCTCTTCGACGAGATGCATGATGCCGGAGTAAAGGCCTGTTTCAATGTGCTCCTTTCAGGCACCGAGGCTTCTCATCTCTCCTCCCTTGGCGAAATACACCTCGAGAAAGGGATTATTATCCGTCATATCGCTGGAATACACCCCCACGATGCAGCGAAATGGAACGGCGACGATCGCTGGATACGCAACCTTACCAACGAGATCATCGCCGTTGGCGAAATAGGCATGGATCTTCATTACCGTTTTTCTCCGGAAGACACACAGGTATCGGTATGTCGCCGTATGGTACGACTTGCCCTCGATATCGGAAAACCGATCGTCATTCACGGGAGAAAGGCTGAGGAATGGGTCATCGCGATTCTCGACGAGTTCCCGGCCATCGGTGAGCGTGTCCTCTTTCACTGCTATACCGGCTCATCCGAGACGGCACGCAAGATATTCGACCGAGGATGGTCGATTGGGATTACCGGCATCGTCACTTTTCCTCAAGCCGATGATATTCGTGAGATCGTTCGCATGGCACCGCCGGGGCAAATCTGCTTCGAGACCGATTCCCCCTACCTCGCGCCGGTTCCTCACCGCGGGAAGGTGAACCGCCCCGCCTATGTGGCCGATATTTATCGGTTTGTTTCCGTCTTCACCGGTATTCCACTCGAAGAATGGGAGCGACGGGCCGAACAGTGTGTCCGGAGGGTATTTGGTGATGTCTTCTAGGAGAAAACGGCGACTCGGCTTCACGACGACGATACCAGTGGAAGCTGTGCTTGCCGCTGGTTACCAGCCCGTTGACCTCAACAATGTCTTCATTACTGATCCCGAAGCGGCGGTACTGGTCGAAGAGGCCGAGATCGTCGGATTTCCTCGCAGTTCCTGTGCATGGATAAAGGGCATTCATGCCGCGGTCAAAAAGATGCAGGCCTCGGCACATCCGCTTGATGTGTTCGTCGCGGTCACCGAAGGCGACTGCTCGAACGCCCGTGTCCTCAAGGAGATCATCGAGAACTCAACGAGGCTTCCTACCTGTCTTTTCTCCTATCCGCAGAGCCGCTCTTCCCGTTCCTTACGGTCAGAGATCTCTCGGTTTTCTTCGTTTCTCGGCACCACCCCTGAAGCGACTGAAAAGGTACGCCGAGATCTTCGCCCGATCCGGAGAATGCTCGAGCGCTTTGACGAACTTTCATGGCGCCATCCGGGACTCATATCAGGATTGGAAAACCATCTCATCTTGGTAAGCGCATCGGATTTCGGAGGAAATCTGACGGATTACCAAGAGAGAGTCCGCACAGCGCTCAGCAATGCCGAAAAACGCCTTTCATCGGGGAAAAGGAAACGGTGCGACAAACCGCTCGCCTACCTCGGTGTGCCGCCGATATTCGACCTCTACTCGTTCCTCGAGGAAAAGGGGGCTATCGTTGTCTTCAACGAGATGCAACGCGAATTCGCGATGCTCGGCGAACACAAGGATATCACCGCGCAGTATCTCGCCTATTCCTACCCCTACTCTGCCGAATACCGTTTCTCGAAAGCGATCGGCGAGATACAAAGACGCGGGGTGATCGGTATCATCCACTATGTTCAGTCCTTTTGCCACCGGCAACTGGAGGATATCATTCTTCGCCGAATGCTCAAAGAGGCCGGGATCTCTCTGCCGGTGCTCACGCTGGAGGGCGACAAGCCGCAGAGGGAACTCGACGGGCGCCAGAAGACCCGCCTTGAAGCGTTCATAGAGACGCTGTGAATTAGGTTTTCACCACGACCAAGACACACCCAGACCATAATATGTGCCTTGTTGTCCAGTAGGAAGATTTTGAGCGAAGACTATTGGATAAACCACAAATTGTGCGCCATCTTTTTCCCATATTCTTTTTTTTAGCTTTTCATTTTCGCTGTCAGCGTAAACGGGAACTCGGATTAAACTAAATATCCAGAACACTCCGTCAAGAACAGCTCCACCGATAATGAGACCAAGTGCTAAAGTAGGGTCCTCGGCAAAAAGTCCTCCTACCCACATTCCTACGCCAGCCCATTGCCCGAGAAGGGCTGCGACCCCCCCTCCAACATCTCCCTGTATGAAAGAGCCTATGCCTCCGATATTCAATAGCCCCCCTATAAAGAAATTGGCACAAAAAGGACCGGCCACTGGGACCTTTTGTGTTTCGTAAAGCAGAAGTTTTTCCGTTTCGCTCATCCCCGAACGATGGCTCTCTTTTTTTTCTTCTACTTGGAGTTTTTCTTTAGGTTCTTCATTCTTGAAAGAAGAGGGCTCTTCGCGAGAAGGAGAAATTGAAGAGGTAGCGTTTATTGTCCTACAAGCAAAAGCAAACCCTGAATTGCATGCGGCCAGAAGATCTTCGGGAAAGCTAGAGATGCTCTTTGTGCAGCTATCTCCTCTTCCCCACAAGGGGGCCGTATTTTGACAAATTGCTCCCGTGCTAAAGAGAACGGCCTTATCTAAAAATTCTTGTGATCGAGCAATTTCTTTCTCGCCTCCTTCTCCCTTGTACCACATCTCCGCTAGGGAAAGACACGCTCCCGGTATATTTGAGGAGCAGGCCTTTGAAAAAAGTTCTCGAGCCTTAGGCAGATTAACGGGGCCGCCGTCACCTTTCCTGAATAACCTTGCCAATTCATAGCAGGAAGAAACGTTCTTGAGTTCGCATCCTTTCGAATATGCCTCTCTGGCTTTTGCGATATTCTTTTCTCCTCCGATTCCTTCTTGCCAGAACGAACCTATAAGAAAGCAACCTATTCCATCGTTTCTCTTACATGCCTGTTCCGCCAATTCCTTTGCACGAACATGGTCTTGCGGCCCGCCCCAGCCCTCTCGCCACATAAGACTTTCGTAAACACAACCTCTCTCATCTTGTCTGTTGCACGCCTCACCGAAAAGCCCTTTCGCCTTTGCCGTATCAACGAGGCCGCCGTCTCCCATTAAATACATTATTCCTAATGTAACATAGCCGACAGTAAAAACTTGCGAAGGAACATCTTGGTTGTTCTGAAGAAACATTTGTTCAATGTTCTTTTCGATGGCTATGGTTTTTTCCAGCAAGGCGCGAGCCCTATAAGGATCCTTAGGCCCCCCGGACCCCCTTATACACATGTTTGCCAAATGGAAGCACCCCATGAATTCATCCAGGTCACAGGCTTTCTCAAAATATCCTCGTGCCTTTGGAAAATCTTGGGGCCCTCCTTCGCCGTTGTACCAAGAAGATCCGAGCATGAGGCAGGAAGTTGCGGCAACAATTTTATCATCTTTTTTATCGCAAAGAACTTCCAACTCTGACCTGTTCAGTTTTTGTAGATTCTGTATGTTCTGAGCAGAAGATACGCTGGGGAAAAAGAATAAGGCAACCCCAATAATGATGGTGGTGTCAAGAAGTTTTTTTCTCATGACCTTCTCCAACCCTCGTCTGAAGATACGGTACCAGTTTCCCGAAGAAGCCGCCGAAGCCGCCGTTGGACATGACGATGACGACGCTCTCTTTATTGGCCTCGGTGCGAAGCGCATCGATTATCTGGTCGACTTCGGGCGTAAAACGCGCCGCGGGGTAGCCTTTCAGACGATTAATGGCGGCGCAGAGCCGTTCCGGGTTGAACTTCTCCTCTTCGGAAAGACCACTGGTCTTCGCCGGCTTGCCGATGAAGAAGAGATCCGCCTCGGTGAAGATGCGGGCGTATTCTTCCTCGAAGATGTTCCGCGCATTGGTGTTGGTCGCCGGATCGAACACGACGATGTAGCGTTTGGCGCCGAATAGTTCTCGGAACGAGGCGAAGGTATACCGGACCGCCGTCGGATGGTGGGCAAAGTCGCTGTAGACCGGTGCGCCGTTCAGGAGACCGAGATATTCCTGCCGCCGCTTCACCCCGTGCAGTCCCCGGATTGCCGCACTCACCTCGGGCGAAGAAAGGTCGAAACCTTCGATATGGAGGAACGCGCAGAGTGCGCCGAGGTTCATGAGGTTCTGCTCGCCGAAGAGCGGGCTCTCGAATTCTGGGGTCTCCCACTCCCCTACCCTCACCCGGAAGGTCATGAAGCGGCCACGATTCCCTGTCCGGCGCACGAAAAGATCGGCCGCGGGATCGCCTGCCGCGTAGGTGAAGAAAAGTTCGCGCGGGAAGAGTGTCAAGAGTCTTCGATTGTTGGGAAAATCGATATTGAGAATGCATTTCTTTTTTATGATAGCGGTGAACTTGCGGAAACTCTCGAATATCGCATCGAGCGAGGCGTAAATGTCGGCGTGATCGAACTCTATCGAGGTGACGATACCGATATCGGGGCGGTAATGGAGGAACTTGGGCCCCTTATCGAAGAACGCAGTGTCGTATTCGTCCCCCTCGATGACGAAGTAACCATTCTTTTCGAATGCGGCATTGGTCATCGAGAAGAGCGGGATGCCGCCGATCATGTAGGATGGCCTGCGTCCCAGCGCGGCGAGCATCTCGGCGATAAGGGTCGTCGTCGTCGTCTTGCCATGCGTTCCCGCCACAACGACACTCGTGTGGCCCGGTATCAAGAACTCCTCGAGGAATGAAGGCATCGAATAGTACGGAATGCCGCATGAGAGGATGTACGCCGCTTCGGGGCTTTTCCCTGACAAAGCATTGCCCACAACGACGAGGTCGGGTTTCTCCCGTTCTATGAGCGGAATGGTCTCGGTAAGCGGATGTTCGGCTATCCCCGCTTCCCGAAGCGCATCGCTCACCGGAGGATAGTAGGCAAAATCCGTCCCGATGACACGGGCACCGAGCCGTTGCGCGAAAAGTGCGGCAGAGCTTACTCCGGTACCGCAAATCCGGACGAAGAGAACTATCTTATTGTTCAGCATGGGAGAAAGCTTAGAACCGACCCGAGAGGTAAGCTCCCCACCCCACGAGCACATTGGCCTCGGTGAGTATGCGTCCGCCCGAACGCTGATCGACCACCGAAGCGCCCATCCACGGCGTTTCCTCTGAATCTATCCCGGGGATGAAGCCCGGTTCCTGCGTGGTTCCGTCGTTGCGCGCCGCCGACAGGTAATGTTTGTGACGATAAGCGACCGAGGTGTATCCGCCGAATTGGAAGTACTGGGCTATCCGGAAGTTCATCTTGAAAAGGAAGGCGGCGGTAAAATAAGGATCTTCCATTGGGAGAATGTGGTAGTACTTGTCTTCTGTGGCTGGAAGAACCCATCCATACTTCGAGGTGCTCGGATCTATGTCGTCATAGATCCAGCGGGCATCGGTGATGTAGTTGTAGTTGTTGCCTCGGGTCGAGTAGGAAAGGCCGAGATCGAGACGGAAGAATATCTTGTGTCCCTTTTCAAGATTTTCGAAAGCAATGAGGTCAGTTCCCGTATTGAGGGTAAATTCGTGCCGCGGCTTGATGATAAGTGAATTTGCCGAGGGGACCGTGAGGTGCGCGAGCACCTGCATATAGGGCTCGGCTACCTCGTAGCGTTTGGCGACTGCGGTACGGATATCGAACGCAAAGAGTCCTTCACCTACTCCCTTGTCGCTCGTGTCGGCGGTAACGATGCTTCCCGTGTTGTCGATGGTGTTCATCCCTTTGGGCGTTTTCACCGATGCCGTTGGGAAAAAGGCCTTGAATCCGAGCAACCATGAGAAGGCATCCTTTCCACGCTCCTGATTGAACGGCGCCCACTGAATCCCCACTCCGATGTCGCCCACGCCGATGCCGTGGGTGTAGGAAAGGTTTCCTGCGTCGGGGAAGAGGTCCTGCTCGATGAGGCTGTACTCGCGCGGTACCGCGTTGCCTTGCGCGTCGAGATCGTAGTTCTCGAGAAGAAGCCGGTATGCATCCTTGAGCACTATCGGGACATCAACCGATATCGAAAGATCGTGGTAGAGCCCTATCTCAGAAGCGATGAGCAGTTCGCGCAAATAACGTATCTCGGGATTCCCCTTGTACTCGAGCGTTTCGACACGACGGCTCTCTGTGGTGTAGTAGAGTTGGCCATTGTCGTCCTCATAGGTTTCCGGAAGCGTATTGTATTCCCGTTTAAGATTCGAGAATTCGTGGGTGTTCCGATAAGATATGTTGAGATTGAAGTCGAACGGATTGTTCTTGTCGAACGAATCGGCCACCTCGGTCACTTCCGCGGCCGAGAGCGCCTCTACGATCCCCATAACGGCAAAGAGAATAACGACACTTCTCATGGAACGATCTCCCCTAACTTCAAGTTGCTTCAGTATATGGAAAGAGAATCGGCGAAGTCAAGGTTACGATGCACATCGTCTTTTGCTACGGGTTCACCGGTGGCGGATCGCAAGGATAGACACTTCCGCCAAGCGGCTGAACGTCGATGTTCTTCTTGCCGCCGGTGCCGTCGGTCACGGTGAGCGAGAAGACATCCCAGCAGGTGTTGGTCTGGGTGAAGAGCGTCGATGCGCTTGCCGCCTGTACGGCATGGGTATAGACCTTCACGATGGCGGTGCTCGGTCCACGACTTGTGTCGTAGGCGTGGACAATGACCTTGTAGACGCCGTTCGCCGGTTGGTTCACATAGATCGTCTCGGGGCCGCGGCCAGTCGTGTTGTCCACATCGAGGGCCGGGTCGTCCTTGGTCTCGCCGACGACACCCCAATCGGGTCTCGTGCCGGTGTACTGGGGTGAACAGTTGTAGAAGTAGCAGTCGGTCGCCGGATCGCCGTAGGCGCCGCCGGGCGGTACGAGGTGGAGATCCATGTCGCTGTCCTTATTGTCCCAAATCATCTTGACGATGAGCTCGTCGTTCGGTATGGCCTCGATGTCGCAGTCGGCCCAGTTGCTTGTAAGGTTATCGGCGTTCTTGACCATGAGACGGACGCTGTAAGTCCCCTTTACCATCGCTTGGAAGGTCGCCTTCGATGCGTCGCTCCACACATTCGCAACTGGTTTGGTTTTGTCATTCAAATCAACGATCGATGCGCCGCCGCCGCTCCCGCCGCCGGGGACCGAAGCAAAGGTCCAGAAGTAGGAGAGTCCGGTCGTCGTGACACCGTCCACATCGGTGCTTTGAGATCCGTCGAGCGTTGGCCAAGTAAGGATCGGCACCTCTTGCGGCGTGCATACCAGTTTCGCAGTCGGAATGTCGGTACGCTCAGGACCGCAAAAGAGTTCGACCTTATAGCGCTGGTTCTTTGCGTAATCGGTCGCGTCATTGTTTAGTATTTCGGCCTCACCGACGAGACCGAGCGGGAAATCCTTGTCGTTGCGGCACCCGATCTCGGCGGTCTCGAAGGATCCGGGCACGATATCCTTATCGGAAGGAATGCTCGTCTTCACGAAAAATCCGGGCTCTCCCGCTTTCGCCGATGCGCCAATCGTGATGCTGATAGCACCCACGCGCAGGTTCGCCGATCCCGCATTATGGATCTCTAGGGGAGATATCTTTTCATCGAATCCTTCTCCGAACTCCATCTTGTTATCGTCAGGATTCGCGTCATCGGGTGTCCGGACCATTATCAGCGGCGAACTCTTCGCACGCCCCACCAGCGGGACATCAAGTTGAGGATAGCACTTGTCGGTGCTGTGAATGCGAAGGGTCCCTTCGACATCCTCCCATGAGACAACGAAGTAGCTTATCCCGAAGGTCACCTTCTCGTCCTTTTTTAGAGAGATCGACTGCGCCGCGACCGGGTTCGGCGAAAGGGTGAATCCGGCAAGGTTCTCGTCCTGAATGAGTTCGGCGCCCGTTATCTCGAGCGTGCTCGTGCAGGTTGCGCAACGGTTGGTGATGGTAAGGTAGCGTATGCCGCCGAAGGTCTTATAGTATCCCGAGAATTCGAGCGACAGCGTGTCGGGCTTTATCTTGCTGTCGGTGCTCGAGTAGTTGCAGGTGACTTTGTCCACATCGGGAAGGCTGTCGGCCTCGGCGTCGGAATAGAGGTTATCGCCATCGGTCGGCGCGCTCGGCTCACCCGAGCCACAGGAAACAGTGATGAGAGCGCTTATCCATATGAAGAACAACACGGGTACGATCCTTCTTCTCATGGCTCATTCTCCCTCTTTGACGCACCGGAAACCGAGGTTGTAGTAGCGGTAATGCGGGAATGCCTTATCGCGGGCGTAGGTCGTTATCTCGTGTTCGAGCGAGACCCAACTGCCGCCGCGGATGACCTTCTTCTGTATCGTGCCACCGTCGGCGGGTCCGGTTGGGTCTTTCACCGGCGCTTCGCCGCTCTCCTTTTTGTAGTAGGAGTCTATGTCGTACCAGGTGTCGGTCCACTCGGCGGCATTGCCCGCCATGTTGTAGACGCCGTAGGGCGAAACGGCGCTTTCGAACGAGGTGACATCGGTGACATCCTCGAAGAGGGCCGAGTAGTTGACGATGGAGTTCTCGGCGTTGTCCTGCGGATCGGTGTCGCCCCACGGATACTTGCGGTAGGTCTCGCCGCGCGCCGCCTTCTCCCACTGCGCCTCGGTCGGCAGTTTCTTGCCCGCCCACTGGCAGAAGGTGTTCGCCTGATTCCAACTGACCCAGATGACCGGGAAGTTCTGGTAGGCGGGATCATAATAGTAGTTCGGGTAGCGCGACGAATCTATCACATAGGGCTCGGTGCAAACGCCGGCGTTCTGGCAGGCGCGATACTGCGCGTTGGTCACCTCGTACTTGTCGATGTAATAGGCCGACATCTCGACGGTCCGCGTTCCCTCGGAAACCATGACCCCTTCGTTCGGGCTCGCCGCGCTGGTCGGCGTCCCTTCGGGAGCGCCATATTCGAACGGCCCTGCCGGAATGAGGATCATCTCGGAGATGCCTGAGGTCTCGGGGTTCTCGTTCTTGACGAGGTCCTTGGGAAAACCGATGTGGAAGTAGCCGAGGAACTGGCTTGAGAATTTGAACACATTCCGTTCGAGGTCTTGCTCGTAGGAGCCTTCGGGTATCTCTTCGAAGTTACGCCGGTCTATCGCAAAGTAAGGGCGCAGTTGCACTTCGTCAAGAAGCGTCGGTATTCCCTCTTCCGAATAAGGAATGAGGAGCGTAACCGGCACCTTGAACTTGTAAGCCATCGGCGCGATTGAATATATGTTGGTGAGTGTCGCCGAAACATTGGTGAACGGCTCGGTGTCTATCGAGTAGATGGTGAAGGTTATCTCTTCTTCGAGCGCGTTCTTGGGAACGATGAGCGTGACACCGTCCACCCCTTCGTACTTGCCGCCGGAAGGTCCTATCGTCTTGCCGTGCACTTCGTAAATGGTCTCCTCTCTTCCGCAGGCGAATACAAAAAGGGTAGCGGCGATAAGCGATGCGATGCGGTTCTTCATGCGATCCTCCTCTAATCGCCTACGACGGTGAGCGAACAACCGGCCGGCGTCTTCACCTCGTACCGCGGCTCGTCACCCTCTTTGACCTTGCTGTAGAAGGTCCCCGACTCGCTCGAGTAGCCGAAGAGCGCTACCGAGGTCACCGGCTCGACCGGATCGTTCGAATAGAAAGTGATGATCCCCTTCTTGAACCCTTCCTCGTACGGCTTGAAGAAGACGGTCACCGCCGCGCTTTCGCCCGGCTCGAGGAGGAACTCCTCCGGCAGAACGATGAAGTTCGGATCCTCGGTCACGATGCGCCCTTCGAGCATCCGCGTGCCAATGTTCGCGACATCGAACTCCCAGTAGTCCTCATCTCCCGGAACGGTATCGAGGAACTGATGAGCGCGATTCTCGATGAAAATGGCGGGGAACTCGAACTGGACCGACTGTGAGTTGAACACCCATGTCTTGTGGTCCTTGACGAGCGGTATCTTTATCGGGATCGGAAACTCTAACTCGAAGATCGGGATCTTGAGCGTCAGCGTGATAGTGAGGATGATGTCGGTCTCGTAGTAAACGAGCGATTCGTAATGCGCCTTGACCAAAAGCGTCGTGCCGACGAGCGGAGGCTCGATGACGAGGTACTGGTTGTCGGAGAAAAGGGAGCGCTGTGCCTTCTCGTCGAGCGCGATGCGCGAGCCGAACATCTCGATGTACATGATGCCATCGAGATCGAAGGAAAGATGTATCATCGCCGCGATGTTGCCGATGATGGGCACGCTGATCGGCACCCCGATGATGTCCTCGAGCGTGCCGTCCCAGAGGTGGAAGTTCTGGATGCTGTCCTCGAGCGAGACCGGATTCTCATCGTTACCGTCGAGAAGGAACGGAGTGAAACTGCGCTCATCGAAGAAACGGAGGTCGAAGTTAAGGTACTCGCTTATCTCCTGCGGGTTGCCGTCGCCGAATGGCGGACAGATCTTATAGAGCGCCTCCATCTCAATGCCATAGTTCATGAGGGCATGGCCGCCATCGGGTGTTCCTTCGTAGGAGAGTTTCACCGATTCGGGCCAGCGGGCGACCCCTCTCCCTTTGAGTTCCATCTCCGATTTCGCGCCACCCCAAACATTGATCTTGATGTTGAACGGACTGCCGAAGAGCGAACAATCACTGCTTGGAACGAAGTCACCGGTGCCAACATTGAAGTCTTCGACGATGACATCCTCGTGGAAGTAGGTTATCTCTTCGGAGTACTGCTCATCATAGACCTTGATGGTCCCATCTTCCTCGACGATGACTGCGCCGAGGACAAGCGGTATCAAGAGCATCGCGATCGACACAACCCATCGTTTCATGGCACCCTATCTCCCTCCGTTAGTTCGCATCCATCGCGCAGCGGAACCCGATCATGTTCGAGTTGTTCTGGGGGTTCACCCCCCGTCGGTAACTCGTTCTGACAAGGTGGCGCGTGCTCGCCCAACTGCCGCCACGTATCGTTCGTTGGTCACCGACCGGCGTCGGAACACCTCCCTCAGTAAGGTCGGAATAATAGTAGAAACGCGTCGAGGTCCATTCCTCCGCATTGCCCGCCATATCATGGAGACCATAGGGCGACAAGCCTGGTTTCGAGTTGAAATTCGGATAGACCGTCCCGTTGAAGTATCCGACCGGCGTCAGATTTGGTGCCGGGTACATGAGGTCGAGAATGGACTTGTCTATCTTTTCCTTTTCCAGTTTGCTCGGCTCATAGGGATCACCGCTGTTACGATAGTTGGCGCGGTACGGTATCGAGGCGGCGTTGAACACCTCCTCGTTGCCCCACGGGTATTCGTTACATTCAGCATTGTTCGAGATGCAGGTGGTATCTGTTGCATTGCATACGCAGTCGCCAAATGCCCGCGCCGCGAACTCCCATTCTTCCTCCGTCGGCAAGCGGCGTCCTGCCCACTTGCAGTAGGCATTCGCCGCATACCAGCAAACGGTAGTTACCGGGAAAAGTTCCTTCTCGCCCTTGAGGTAAGCAGGTTGATTCCACACCGAGAGATAATCATCGTCGCCAAAACATTTGCCTACCCCTATCGAAGCATACTTGGGTAGCCATTCCTTGTTCTCGGGATCGTTGAGGAACTGTTTGTACTGCGCGACCGTTACTTCGTATTTGTCGATGTAGAAGTTCTTCTCCAGCGTTACCCGATGACGCGGTTTCTCCGCCTCATACGCTTCAGCGCCGAACCAGCCGCTCCCTCCGTCGGACCCCATCGAAAAGTTCTTCCCGGCCGCCGCGACGAAGACCATGCACCCCGGCACATCTGTACTTGCACAATCACACATGCCCTTCGTCCATACATTTGCCTGTGTCGGATATGGTATGGTGTCATCGTCGTCGGTCAGCACCTCGTCTGCCTCGTTGAAGTAGTAGAGATCGGTCCCCGTGTCATGGTTGAAGACCGCATCGGTAAACTCGAATACCGGCGTATCCATACCACGAAACCTACGAACAATGTCGGGAGGCGCTATCTGGCCATAGACGATGCCGGCGGCTTTCTGTAACTGCGCCACGAACGAAGGACTTCCGGTCTTTTCAAGGACATCGGCAAGGAACGATTGGCTCGACACCGTACGCCCTTGGAAGGCATTGAGAAAGACCTCCATTACCTTTTCGTAAAGGTCCCGCTTGTAAAGAAGGGCATCGAACGACGACTTGCGTTTGCGCATGAAATCGTTCACCCGCAGTCCGAGACCGTGGTCCCTGATGCCTTTTGCGATGATGTAGGCCGGATGTTCCGCGATCGATTTTCCCGAGACCTGATCGTAGTTGAGCAGTACCGTCTTGAAGTCATCGCTGATGTCGCCGGAGAGCTGCACCACCGGCAACACAAGCTGCGTAAAGTAGGTCGCCCAGAGCGCATCCATAGCGCGCGCCTCGAGTTCACCGAGGTCAGGCCCCGGGAAGTAGCCCACGAGGAACCCTTGATCTATCTCCTTCTTTTTGAATTTTATCGGCGTCTTTTCGGTGACCGGTTCGAAACTGTAGTAGGTATTTATCTCGGCGTTGATCGTGTTCGACTGTCCTTCGGCGAGCACATTGTTTTCAATGAGATCTCCTCGTTCGTTCACGAAACGCTGAACGATGTACCGCAATTTCGGAGAGACATAGTTCTTGGGCGGCACGATGAGCGCCGGATCGGCTTCTTTGTCTATCCCCGGATCGCTTATCTCGCCGGGAAGCGACGCCTCCACCGGCATTGCATCGACGAAGTAGAAGACCCAACGCGGCAGGTTATTGAACGCCTTTACCGCAGGGCCGTTGTCGTCATAGTATTTGATATAGACATTGTCTACCTCCTTCGGATCGGGTTGGAGCACCTCTTTGAACGGAACGCGGTAAAATTTCTCGGTGGTGTCATCCTCGTTCACCAATCCCAAGGGACCAAGCGATGAGGCAGGAGCCGTGCTCAGTTCCGTGAAGAGTTCGTCCACCGCCGCCGCAACGACATTTTGGATATCTATATCGCCCGACACGACAACCGCCGGCGAGAAGATGGTCATCTTGTCCTCGATCACCCGCTGAAGATACGGCATAACCGTGAGGTTACGGATACGCTCGAGGAGCGCCGCGTTGAAGTAAGGATTGACCGTAGCCGGTAGCGCCGGCTGAAGGAACACGAGCGCCGCAGCCGTCTCACGAACGCTGAATTCGATGTTGTTGCGCCGGAAGTAGGAATCACCGTTCGCCGGGAAGATGGTCAGAAAGATGGGGACATTGCGATCTTCTTCGGGATAGTTCGTTTCGAGAATGAGGAGCGAGGTGCCGACGGCATTGAGCCTGAGCCAGAAGGTTCCGTTGACCGGGTCGACGCTCTGGCGGTAGTTGTCCTTGCCGTAGAGGACTCTAAGGTTGCCGTACGGCAGGATGAACTTATCGGGCAGGTTCACGCGGCCGTTGTAGAAGATCTTCGTCGTCGCGTAGGTGAGCCCGGCGAATTCCTCCTGCTCCTCCATAGGATTCTTCGGATCTTTGAGGTTTTTGACGCACCGTCCTTCGAAACAGCGTTCGCCGAGATCACAATCCTCGAAGGTGGCACACGCGATACCAAAATGCGACTTCTCCGGTTCGCAGGAAACGAGAAAGAACACCGCGACCAGCGTAAGGTACCCTAAAGAAAGCGTCGTCATCTTCAGCATGGCACCCTATTCCCAAATGTTGAACAACACCTTTATCCGCCCGCCGAACGACCAGAACGAGCGGTGCACCTCTTCGCCGCTCGCCGTTTTGCCCGAACCACCAGCGAAGAGGAAATCGAAACCACCGCCGATATAGACCGGCTCTGAAACGCGCACGACATGCTCGATCGCGCCGCTCAGGTAACCGCCATTGAAGACGATCGTATCGGGACGCGAACCGGTCCCTTTATAAAGAGGTATCTCGGGCATCCGAAAGTAACCGCCCGACACCGAGAGCATCGTCTTCGATATCTTGCTTTCAAGATATGGGATGTGACCGCGGAGCACCGGGCCGCCACCGGTGTACATGACATCGGCGTCGACCGAGAGCGCTTTGAACTCGGCCCCCGGCATGAAGTATTCGTGGAGACCATAGAATAGCGCGATGCTGTAATCGCCGAGCACGGAAAAGTTTTTGAGTTCCGGTGAGGAGGAAAGTCCCACCGACAGATCGGCGAAGAGACTATAGACGGCGTATTTGTTGAAAGAGACCGCATCGCGTTCCACCCACCCTTCTTTGCCGAGGAACTCGACCTTGAGCCAGTCGCCGTCCTCGTCGATTACCACGAGATCGTCTCCGCGGAAGAGCTCGAACACCTTGCGCGCGTCGACCGAATTCTCGGTGTAGAGGTAAGTCGGTCTCTTGACGCTTACCACCTCTGGTTCCTTGTATTCCTGTATTTCCTCGCTCCGTTTTTCGAGAACGAATTCGTCTTTCGGTTTTACCGGTGCTTCTTCATCATCTTCGCCTTCTTGCCCCTCTTCATCTTCGTTCTCCCCCCCCTCCTTTTGATCCTCTTCGTCATCCTCATCGTCTTCGCCATCTTCCTCGTCCTCATCATATACGACGGTGGGCAGGACGATGGAAAGACGATCGCAGAGCGGGGCTGGCGAACCCGCGTACGCATTCGCGCCCGTAGCGACGAAACAAAGGAAGAACACTGCTGTGAGACAAAGCATGATCCGAACCGATTGCATGGTCACCTCACACCGAACAGTATCTTAGAGACGAACTATACTCCCGATGCAGCGAAAAGGCAAGTGTCAAAGGGGTCTTATGGCGTCTTTACGCCGGCGTCTCTTCCTCCCCTTCTGAGTCATCTCCTCCTTCTTCATCGGAACGCCCGTTATCCTGCGGTTCGACGATCTTGGTGACGCTGACCACCCGTTCTCCTTCGGCGACCCGGAACAGACGCACTCCTTTGGTGTTCCTGCCGATGACGCTGATGCCGGAGACCGGTATGCGTATCGCCTGACCGCTCGTCGTGATGAGCATCGCCTCGTCGCTGTCACCGACCTTGAGAACGCCGATGACATAGCCGTTCTCCTCGGATGTCTTGATGGTGATGATGCCCTTGCCGCCGCGCGATTGGACGCGATAGTCTTCGAGCGGCGTCCGTTTGCCGATGCCTCGATCGGTAACCGACAGGAGCGTTTTGGTCGGATCGACCACTTCCATCGTCACCACCGAATCACCTTCTTCAAGGAGCATACCTCGGACACCGGTCGCCGCGCGCCCCATCGGCCGCACCTGTTTCTCGGGGAAACGGATGGAAAGGCCGTTCCGAGAAGCAAGAATGATCTCGTCGTTCCCGTTCGTTATCGCAACGCCGATGAGCTCGTCGCCATCGACCATGTTGATCGCCTTCTTGCCATTCGCACGCTGGATGGCGAATTCCATGAGGTCGGTTTTTTTGACGGTGCCACGCTTCGTCGCCATGAAAACGAAGTGATCGGGGACGAATTCGCGGATCGGCAGGATCTCCATGACCCGTTCGTCCTTTTCGACCTGCACGAGGTTGATGATCGGCTTTCCGCGACTCCCTCTTCCCGCCTCGGGCAATTGATAGACCTTGAGCCAGTACACCTTGCCATAACTCGTGAATATCATGAGTTGCGTGTGATTGCTCGCGATGAAGATGTCTTTGACGTAATCGTTTTCCTTGGGATTTATCGCGTTGATCCCTTTCCCGCCCCGCTTTTGTTTGCGATACTGAGTGAGCGGTGTCCGTTTGATATAGTTCTCGGTGGTAAGGGTGACGACCATTTCCTCGTCAGGAATGAGGTCCTCTATGTCTATTTCGCCCGCCTCATCCACTATCTCGGTCTTCCGCTCGTCGCCGTATCGCTCCATGATCTCCTTGAGTTCGTTCTTTATCACGGTCAGAAGCGTCTTTTCATGGGCAAGGATGTCCTTGTACCACGCGATCTTCTTAAGCAGATCGGCCAGTTCGCTTTCTATCTTGTCGCGTTCAAGACCGGTGAGCCGCGCCAGCTTCATGTCGAGAATGGCCGTTGCTTGTGCCTTGGAAAAAGCGAACTTGGCAACGAGCGCATCGCGCGCCTCATCAGTCGATGGCGATTTGCGGATGATGGCGATGACCTTATCGATGACATCTATCGCCTTTTTGAGTCCCTCGAGTATATGGGCGCGCTTTTCCGCCTCGGCGAGTTCGAAGCGGGTCCGACGCGTCACCACCTCGCGGCGGTGCAAAAGGAAATAATTGAGCAACGAAGAAAGGTCGAGCGTCCGTGGAACGCCATTGCAAATGGCGAGCATGTTGATGCCAAAGCTCGTCTGGAGATTCGTCATCTTGTAGAGTTGGTTGAGCACGATGTCGGGAATGGCATCTTTCTTGAGTTCGATCACAACCCGTATGCCGCGGCGATCCGATTCGTCACGGATATCGTGTATGCCCTCTATCTTCTTTTCCTTTACCAGATCGGCTATCTGCATGATGGTCTGAGCCTTATTGACCTGATAGGGCATTTCGGTGACGATGATACGGGGACGATCGTTCGACCGCTCACCCTCTTCTATCGTCGCTCGAGCACGGATCTTCACGATGCCGCGCCCCGTTTCATATGCTTGCCGGATACCGGCACGGCCAAGGATGATACCGGCGGTCGGGAAGTCGGGCCCCTTGATGAAGTTCATCAGTTCGGCAGGAGTTGCCTTGGGGTGGTCAATGAGATGAAGAAGCGCCTTGATGACCTCGACAAGATTATGGGGAGGGATGTTCGATGCCATGCCGACAGCGATACCGGAGGTCCCATTCACGATGAGCTGGGGGATCCGTGTGGGAAGGACCTCCGGCTCCTTGAGAGAACCATCGTAGTTGTCGACCATGTTGACCGTGTCCTTCTCGATGTCGGCAAGCATCTCGCCGGCGATGCGGGCCATGCGTGCCTCGGTATACCGCATCGCGGCCGCCTCGTCGCCGTCTATCGAACCGAAGTTCCCCTGCCCGTCGACGAGCACATAGCGCATCGAGAAGTCCTGCGCCATTCGGACGAGCGTTTGATAGACCGCCTGATCGCCATGGGGGTGATACTTACCGATCACGTCGCCGACGATGCGCGCCGACTTCTTGTACGGAGCGTTGAAAGTGGTTCCCAGCTCCTTCATTGCATAAAGGACGCGACGATGGACCGGCTTGAGGCCATCGCGCACATCGGGCAGGGAACGGCCCACGATGACGCTCATCGCGTAATCGATGTAGGCGCTCTTCATCTGCTGCTCGATGCTGACCGGCTTTATCGTTTCATTGATGGTAATGATGTTCGTCTGTTCAACCATGGACATATCTCCTCTTCTCGGACAGCAAACTATGCGTCAATGTTCGCGTTGAGCGCGTTCTCTTCTATGAAACGGCGCCTCGGTTCGACATTCTCACCCATGAGGATGTCGAAGATCCGATCCGCTTCGGCGGCATCTTCGGCCGTGACCTTGAGAAGCGTCCGTTTTTCGGGATTCATCGTGGTCTCCCACAACTGCTCAGGATTCATCTCGCCGAGACCCTTGTAGCGTTGTATCTTCTGCCCTTCGCGCGCGTGGTCGAGCACCGCCTTGAGCAAATCGCGCCAGCGTTCGAAGACCCCGACAGTCTCCAGTGTTCCCCCCTCCTTTTGCGTCGCCATAAGCGTGAAGGGAGGCTCGCCGAACGAGGCGATCTCGTTACGCAATTTTCCGATGAGATGGATCTCCGAATTCTTGATGTAGCGATAATCTATGCGCGTCATTTTCTCGATACCGCTGTGCGAGGTGAAGACGATCAGTTTGAACTCGTTGTAGCGTTCATTCTCCTCGAGCTCCATTCGAAGGGGGGCACGCTCAGGATATTCATGTTCGACAAAGGCGCGTATCCTAGAGAATTTCTCCTCGAGCGCCGCTGCCGTTTTGAAGTCCCCCTCCTCTATGCCGCCAATCGCCGCGAC
This sequence comes from uncultured Spirochaetales bacterium, assembly GCA_964415795.1. Classification (GTDB taxonomy): domain Bacteria; phylum UBP6; class UBA1177; order UBA1177; family JAKLFG01; genus CALITV01. Next base: position 91,471 of record CAYQBN010000003.1, read on the forward strand.
CGCTTCGACCACCGCCGCATCGTAAAGGAATTCGGCGCGTGTCAGATTGTCGTTGAGCGCCACAAGCTTCTTGACGAAAGAACGAAGCTTTCCTTCTTCTATGCGCCCACCGTCTTTTCCCCCGAACGACAGAGCAAGTCCCTCCGTCCCCGTGTTGATAAGATATTCTTGGAATTCACGCTCGTCGCGAACATAGGTGACCTTTTTGCCGCGCGTGATGCCGTAAAGCGGCGGCTGGGCGACATAGAGGTAGCCTCGCGCGATGATCTCGGGCATATGCCGATAAAAGAGGGTGAGAAGCAGCGTCAGGATGTGGGCACCGTCGACATCGGCATCGGTCATGATGATGATCTTGTGATAGCGAAGCTTCTCGATATTGAATTCGTCCTTCCCGATGCCGGTCCCCAGCGCAGCGACGATGGTGAGCACCTGCTCGCTTTTGAGCAGCTTATCGAGTCGTGCCTTCTCCACATTGAGTATCTTGCCTCGGATCGGCAGTATTGCTTGATTGGAACGATCGCGTCCCTGTTTCGCCGATCCGCCTGCCGAATCGCCCTCCACGATGAAGATCTCCGACTTCACGGGGTCACGCTCCTGACAGTCAGCCAGCTTGCCGGGAAGCGTCGTATTCTCGAGCGCCCCCTTGCGCCGCGTCATTTCACGCGCCTTGCGGGCCGCTTCACGCGCGATGGCCGCTTCGATGATCTTGTCGACGATGGCGCCCGCGATATCGGGATTCTCCTCGAGATAGGTGGCGAGATATTCGGAAACGATGTTCGAGACGATTCCCTGCATCTCGCTTGAGACCAGCTTGTCTTTTGTTTGTGAACTGAACTTGGGATCGGGCATCTTCACCGAAAGGACCGCGGTGAGCCCTTCCCGTATGTCATCTCCGTTTATTTGGACCTTGGCGTTCTTCCGATTCTCCGTAATGTACTTCTGGAAAACCTTCGTGAGTCCCAGTTTGAAGCCCGAGAGATGGGTACCGCCATCTTTATTGTTTATGTTGTTGGTATAACACTGCACATTCTCGACATAGGCATCGGTCCACTGCATACCGACCTCAACCGAGAAAGGACCTTCTTGTCGTGCGATGTGTATGATGTCCTTGTGAAGCGGCGTACGGTTCTGATTGAGGAAGGAGATGAACTCGACGATGCCGCCTTCATAGTGGAAGATCTTCTCCTCCCCCACCCGTTCATCGAGCAATTTTATGCGAACGCCACTGTTGAGGAAAGCCATCTCGCGGAGACGATTCGAGACGCGCGCCATTGAAAATTCGGTGTTGCTGAACACCTGAGGATCGGGCTTGAAGGTTATTTTCGTCCCCGTCTCATCGGTCTTCCCGTCCTTCTTGAGGGGAGCGACCGGATCTCCACGACGGTATTCCTGCACCCAAATGTGCCCCTGACGGCGTATTTCGAGATGCAACCACTCGGAAAGTGCGTTGACCACCGAGACCCCGACACCGTGCAGACCACCAGAAACCTTATACGCGTTCTGGTTGAACTTGCCCCCGGCATGAAGAACGGTCATCGCCACCTCGGCAGCGCTCCGTTTCTCCTCGGGATGCATATCGACAGGGATACCACGCCCATTGTCTTTTACAGTAACCGATCCATCTACATGGAGATAGACCGATATCTTATCACAAAAACCGGCGAGCGCTTCATCTATCGAGTTGTCCACCACCTCGAAGATCATGTGGTGAAGACCACTTCCGTCATCGGTGTCTCCGATATACATTCCGGGGCGCTTGCGGACAGCATCAAGCCCCTTCAGAACCTGTATGCTCTCTGCGCCGTAATCTTCCCCATTCTGCCCGTTGGGCATGTTCTTTTTTACCTGTTCATCAGCCATGATTCCTGCTCCTCAAAAACTGTTGCGAAGTCATTATAGGGAGTACAACCGCCGAAATCAACTTTTCCGGCGTTCAAAGTTCTTTAAAAATTCAAAGAAATCGGGATGTTGCCTGTTCGAATAAAAAAAGGCGCAAAAAAGACTTTGCTTCACAATAACATATTGATTTTACTGGATCATGCTGACACCTATCTGTCAGGCTCGGTGGGGTCTCCAAAAAACATAACGGTGAATCGAATAGCCGCATGTTTGCCTTTCTCAATATAATCAATATCTTCCTCATATTTTCGATGAAGAAAAAGCGCATCGCATAAAAGTGGAAGGCGACCAGTGTGATATGCGTAGCGCAGAATTTCTCCGAAAGGACGATCGTTCCCTTCGATGAGGTAGCGCCGTAACGCTGAGAGAAGCGCTCCATTCATGAGACTTGCCGCCTCACGATAAGAGAATGATCCCCCAACGATGAGGCCATAGGTGACTGCCGCATCGGAGAACCAACGATCGGCTGACGAAAGATAGATCTTCATTCCCTCGATGATCATCGGCGGCAAATGGCGCGGATCGCACCACGCCATGATAGCAAGCGCCTTGTTCTCGACGAGAGGCTGAAGAAGGTCATCTTTATAGGGAGCCAGCATTTTTTCGCGTTCATCGAAAACGAGGCACCGTCGATCACGCGACACACGATCCGATTGCGCAGAGGAATGGGTTGCCTGATACCACCGATGAATATCGTCCGCCTCAACCAATTGGACAAAGGGAGACGCCGAAAGGCTCGTGATGATATGACGAGCGACGAGTTTCGAAATGGCGTGAAGCCTTTCTTTTTCCCCATGCAGATTTTCTATCTTTGGTAATGGGACCAACTTCGAGAAACGGCGAGCATATCCCTCAGCCGAAGGAAGATATTCGCCACCTCCTCCAGTGAAGAAAGCATAAAAATCAAGGTAAGAAAGCAGGTTCCCTTCTTTCCAGAGCCAATAAAAATGTTTGAGAAGACGCTCGAAATAAGGATCTCTGCTCCGGGGAACGTCGTTACTCGAAAAAAAGAGCGCCAAGGATCGATAGAGTAGCCATGCGTCACGGCGCAGATCTCTATCGTCCGCAGCATAGAGCGACGCCACTTGATCAAGAATGAAAAAGAAACGGTGCGAAGCGTGTTCATCATCAGTTTCCGCTTCATTTCCATAGAGATCAATCTCGGGAGGGATACCCTTGATACCGTTCAACGCCACGAATGCTAAGTCGTCGCGGAACAAACGGGCCGGCTCGAGAGAAGAGCTACGGTTGACCATTCTGATGAGTGTAAGAAGCGCCGGCAAAAAATGTCGGGTTCGTAAGTAATACCAGTATCGATAGGGATCTGCGGAAGTCGTATCGGGGAAACGGTCGAGATAGGCATGCAAGGCATCGGGGGCAGCAGAAAGTCGTTCGGCCATGTCAAGAGAAAAACAGTCGCCTCCTTCAATGAGATGAAAAATGGGAGGAAGGAAAAGGGAGGGGGCACAATGATGCGCATCCTCCGCAGAAACCTCGAAGGCCATCAAGAAAAGAAGCGCCACTCCACTGTTTCGCGCCAAACGAAAAACAGATGAAGACATCCTTTTACTCGTCGCTCCCAGATCTCTTTTCCTATTCTTTTTCATCTTAACTTTCCGAAACGGTCTCGTCAATGGTAAAAAAAAGGCCGGGACAAGCCCGGCCTTGCAGCAGAGGAAGCGTATCGTCTTAGAACTTCTTCGGACGAGCGATGTTGACCTTGATGCGGCGGCCATCCACTTCTTTGTCGTTGAGACTTTGAATGGCACGATCTGCCGCTTCGGCATCCGCCATTTCGACGAAGCCGAAGCCTTTTGAACGCCCCGTTTCCCGGTCGGTCACGATCTTGGCCGATGTGACCTCGCCGAATTCCGCAAACATGCTCTTGAGTCCTTCCTCGGTCAGCCGGTAATTGATATTACCGACATACAACTGCGTCGCCATAATGAAACCCTCGAAACAAAAAACCATAAAACACCCCCGCACCGCCCTTCATCACAGCGAAAAAGGGCCTGCGAGACAAAAAGGAGTGTAACCGCTTTAGGAGCAAAAGCAATTTTTATTTTGCGTTTATCGAAGCAAGATAGGTGTAGGCTTCCGGGACCGGCCTAACGACGATCTCGCCACCGGCGTCTTTCCCAAAGATCCCAGCCATCGCTATTGCCTGTGCAACAGGTTCAACAAGGTGATCGCCTAGGATCATCGTGAGTTGTTCGCGTGCCGGCGACCCCTCCCCTGTCGTCACGCGACGCAGTCGGCCGACCGTAGCGCCACCGGCACCAGCATCCATCGCTATCTGAGCCAAGTGAGAAGCCATTCCTTCGGCACACAAGACGGTCAGATCCACGAGACCACGAAGATACGGTCTCTTTTTCGCACGCGGACGCGATTCGCTCGTTCCCGCGAACTTCCGTCTCCACGCGGTGGAACCTTTGATCTCATCTATGGCGGCGACTATTTGGCCCAGACTTGCCGCCGAGAAGTGACGCCCGAGATAGATGCGCGTGTTGAACAATCCGCGTTCTATCGGATAGGTGAAGACGAACCCTTTCCCGGGTTGGTCAAGTTTTCCTGCTTCGATGAGCCGCGACAGAACCCCGGGCAGATCGTGTTGCGCGGTGGCCACATGCACCACTTCCTTCTCGGCCGGTATCGTGATGCGGATAAGGCCTAGCTTGTCGCGCAGGCCGGCGCCGACGCCGAAAGTGACCGAAGGAACGCACACACCCATCTCAAGAGCAGTGCGTGCGATAAGGTCGCCCTGTCCGCGTTGTACGATGACTGAAATGCCGGCGAGATGTGATATCATCGCTGGAAAGCGGTCGCTGGTAGACAGCGATAGTGGTTTTTCGATCGGAGGTTCTTCGCCATCGGGATGGAGGAACGAGACCCGTTCGCTGTAAATTGATCCGCGTCCCTCCTGATCGAGCATCCCCGCTTGAATGAGGGTCCCCATAACAGCGACATCATTTTCAGACGAGACCACGAATCGGTAAATGTCGGTCCGGTCATCGACCAATTTCGTGCCTCGCGAGAAGAAATTCACCCGCCCTTCCCCGATCATGATGGAACGCCCCGATTGGACATAGGGACGAAGAATCCCCATCGAGGAGAGCGTCGACGCGATAATGGGAGATATCTCTCGGTAGACCTCGCAGGTGATCCGCGTCGCCGGCGTCTTTATGAGATTCATGTGACCTCCTGCTCCCCCGAGTCCGTACAAGCGGATTTGGTCACTTGTTCCTCGGCAGGCGTGGTACGGCGTCGAGCGGCATAGAGACCAGTCAAAAGGACCGAAAGTATCGGATAGACCGAAGCCATCGCTAGAATACCGAATCCCTCGACCACGCCGACCTGTACTCCGATGCCGAGGCCCATGGCGAGTACGAGCGGTACCGTGACCGGTCCGGTGGTGACCCCGGCGCTATCCCATCCGATGTTGACATACTCTTCGCTGGATACCTTGGAGACGAAAAGAAGTAGAAGATAGGGCGGAGCAAGAAGCCAAATGAGAGGAATGTCCCAGATGATCTTTGCGACACCGAACGCGATACCGATCCCCACGCCACCTGCCACCGCCTGCATGAGGAACGACTTTTTGAAAGTACCGACGGTGAGCTCCTCTACTTTTATGCCAAGCGCATTGAGCGCCGGTTCCGCAAGCGTAGCTCCGTATCCCATGAAAAAGGCAAAGAGAAGAACAACGATGATGCCGAAGACGCTCCGTTCGCCACCGAACAATGGTCCCACTCGCGGCACATGGATATAAGTAGCAGTGATCTCGTCGTAGTTCTCTTCCTGGTAAGGAATGGTCTCGAGACTTCCGTCTGCGGCACGTCGGAAGAAAAAACGTTCCCTCCCTCCGCTGGGAGAAACCGCCTCGGTGACGACATCGGGGGAGAAATTCTTGATGGTTTCTCGTTCTTCTTCTATCGGAAGGGAGGTGAACGACGAGGGCAATTTGCTTCCCACCTGATCCCCTATCTTCGAGAGTCCTGTTTCCATCCCGATGTTGAAAAGCCCCATACCTATGAACGCAGCAACGATGCCGAACATCATTTCGTCGGTGCGAGGCAAACGTTCGCGAAGAAGAAGGAACAAGACCAATAACATGAAGATAGTAAGCGGAATGATGGCTTGTGCCGCAGAGCGGAAGTTCCGGACGAACAAAGAGGTCGCCGCCCACTCTACCGACAGGGATGAGGAGACGAGATACTCGCGTGCCGCTTTGACCGATCCGAAAAGAGCCATTTTTTCTTCCCCTGAACCGTGGCGAGCGACCCAATCCATGAACTTCTTCTCGTCTTCCCCGAAGATGTGTGAACGAGCGGATCCGTCAGTGGCCATCTCGGCGACGAAGGCGCGTCGTGCATGGACATCGCCGAAATAAGCAGTGACCCCCTCTTCTCTGGCATGCACAAACGCATATCGGACAAGCGCATCGGCATCACCCAGCACCTTGACCGCCTCGTCACGATGCTCGATGCTCAAGAATGCCTCCTCGGTCATCGGCGAAGGGACCTGTGGCAAAAGAGCCATTCCCAACGCAAGAACGGTCAAGATCGGAAACAAGGAGGCCAAGGTAACGACACCGAATCCCGAAACCCCGGCATCGGCACCACCGACGATACGGGTGATGCCGATGCCGAGAGCAAGCACCAACGGAACCGTCACCGGACCGGTCGTAACGGCACCGCAATCCCAGGCAAGACCGGTGAGATACAAAAGATTTGGGTTGAAGGATGCTGCAATAGAGAGAATGGTAAGGATCGGCACAAGGATGTACAGGAACGGCTTGAGCGACCAGTTGTAGAGGAAACGAAGCATGCCGAAGACGACCGCACAACCGACACCGATGCCAACCGCGAAAACGAGATAGTGGGCATAACGATTGAGAAGAACGAATAGAAGCGGAGCATCCCACGCCCTGACCGAACTTCCTAATATCTTGAGTGCTCCGATAGCCGGCTCCGCAAGGGTCACTCCAAAGCCGAGAATGAATGCAAACACGAGAATAACCACCAAACCGACGCGCTGGGGCAGTTTAAGTCCGATGAGTTCGCCGAGCGGCATGAGACCAAGGAGCAAGCCCTCCATGAAGAACGCAAGCCCAACGACGACCATCGCCATACCGAAAGTGATGAGAGCGCCATCCACGATCGGTATGCCGAGTACAAGGATCTGGAACAGCAGCAAATAAAGCACAATGAGCCATACCGAACGCACCTGTTCCATGATACGGTTCTTGATATAGGGAACGACAAGGCCGACAGCTTGACGCCACGATATCGTCACCCGTTTGTTCGGTTGAAATTCCGAGGTCATGCCCACCTCTCAGGAGAACTAAAGAAAAGTAGCATGCACACCGAAACAAGTCAAAAAAGTTTCGGGGGCATACCTCTTTTCAAGTAAAAAAAAGCGCCTTCGCCGTCACCCGGGGAAAAATCGCTCATAGAGGACGCGGGTCGTTTCCGCGATCCGATCCCGTGGCACAAGCATACTGATGCGAAACGAAGAGGTATGGAAACTCCCGGCACTGATCCTCCGCTCTTGGAGTATCTGTATCGTCTTGAGAAGGAATTCATGTCGTTCGGTGATACCGGCGCCGACGAGCGACACCGCAGCCAGATCGCCGTGAATGTCAACCGACGCCGCGAAGCGTTGCTCCATGGTGGAGAGGACCACCGGTAAATGGTAATTTTCCTTCTCCGGGACAATGAAGCTTCCCACCATACTTCCGTTGTGTCCTCGATGAAAGGATATCTGCTTAACACGGAGGTTACATCCCTCAGCGAATGCTACCACATCCTTCACGGTGTCAAGGGCCGTCGCCCGTTCCTCGTACACATGCACGAGCACTACCCTTTCCTCGGTTGCGATACCCACGATGCGCGGTTTGAGCTGGCCATCGAGATTTTTGATGATTGTCCCCTCTGCTTCCGGATCGAAGGTGCTTTTGCAATAAACGATGGTCCCTTTGAGTTTTGCGAATTCGACCGCCTTGGGATGAAGGACCTTTGCTCCCGCCTCTCCCAACTCCTGCATCTCCTGATAACTGAGAAGCGGGATCTTCACTGGCTGGGGAACCAGACGCGGATCGGCGGCGAACACGCCGGCCACATCGGAATATATTTCACATTCGGAGGCTCCGATCGCCGAGGCAATGGCGACCGCCGAGGTATCCGACCCTCCCCTCCCGAGTGTAGTTACCTCCTTATTGAAAGAAACCCCTTGAAAGCCGCCGACAACGACGACTTTTCCCTCCTCGAGCGCCTTCAGAACCCGATATGGCCGCACCTCAAGGATACGGGCATTCGTGTGATTGTCGTCGGTGATGATACCTGCCTGAGACCCGGTAAGCGATATCGCACGGACTCCACGAGCATTGAGGGCGATAGCGAGAAGAGAGGCAGAGACTCGCTCACCAGTGGTGAGGAGCATATCCATCTCGCGGGGATCAGGCGACGCCGAGAGGTGACGCGCTTGCTCTATGAGATTATCGGTGGTCTTCCCCATGGCCGAAACTACTACCACAATCGCTGTCCCTCCCTCACGGCGCTTCGCCACGATATCGGCCACATGTTCGATCTTGGCGGCATCGGCAAGGGAAGAGCCACCAAACTTCATCACAATGATCGATCTCATCGTATCTCGATATCGGTAGTCGCCGCCTCGATCGCTCTCCCCTGACGATCGAAGAGGAAAAAGGTGTACTCGCCACCCGAGATGTGCTGAATAGTCACGGTAAGATCATAGAAACAAAAAGAGTCGCTGTTCACCAGCCGAGCCGACTCGCGGAGCGAGATATAGTCGGTATCCGCGTCAAGGTAGTAGTATGGCGCGGGGTCACGCCAACTATCACGACCATCGCGGTCCCTGATACCTAGGATCGTTCCACAGGGAAGGTAGATGTTCTCGTGCGTTACCTCGACGAGACCGTCCCGCACACGGACCACCACCCGCTCTTCGACCGCTTCCGCCCCTACCGCGTGCCCCTCGCTTTGGAGAATGCGACTATCCATGACCAACGGCGTCGTATAACTCGCTGGTCCGCCACAAGATAAAAGAGCTGTTGTGATGCACCAGAACAAAAAAAATGGGCACTGATATCTACTCATGTTTTTCCCTCTCTGCTCTTGAGGACCGCTGACGACGCCAATCGCGTTCCGCGGCGCTCGCGACACAACCGCAGTAGTCCTGGCGATAGATACCGTACTCACGGGACAATTCCCGTGAACGGGATGCGTCCCAGACACCGGTAAAATAGGACACGCCGAAATGTTTTTCCATGGCGACACCGATACGATCAATGCGTCGGCGATCTTTGTGTGGGCTCACCGTAAGCGTCGTTGCCACATGGCTCATGCCCCGCATACATGCCTCTTCGAACGCACGGCGCAGGCGCAATGCATAACACACCGTACACCGCTCCCCGCGCTCGCCAGTTCCCGCAAGAGGCGCAACTTCCCGTTGAAAAGGAGAAGGGTCATAGGGAACGGACTCCACAGGGATGCGATCTCCGTAACGACCCTTGACATATCTTTGCAAAGCATCTAGTCGGCGTTCGTGCTCCTCAAAAGTGTCCATATTGGGGTTGTAAAAGAAGACAGTCACCTCGCCGTCAAAGGACTGGGCAAGCACTTCCAGCGGAGCCGAAAGACAAGGACCGCAACAGGCATGAATAAGAAGTCGGTTCATTGGGAAGACGCTCCGGCAGGCTTCTGCGAAGGCGCTTTCGGGTCCTTCGCCCCTTTCTTCGCCTTTTTCAGTCGATCGTCTATCTTCTGAATGAGATCATCTATCGATTTGTCCTTCAGCGTCTTGGCAAACTGCTGACGATAGTTACGGATCATGCTCACCCCATCGAGCTCTATGTCGAAGATAAGGTACGGTCGGGCGGGAGACGGCTGATGAAGGTGGTACACCACTTCGTAAACGACCGGTTTTTTCCTGAGAGTAGCCTGAACCTCCGTGGTGACAAAGACGCTCTCGGGGATCTCCTTGAGGTACCGTTTGCGCACCCCTTTGTCTATGTAACGTTTCTCGTAACTTTTGTTGTAGAACACCTCCTCGAGATAGAACTCGCGGAACAGCGCTTTCATTTTTTCATAGAAGAGGTCGCGCTTCTCACGGGAAGTATTCTCCCATTTGTCTCCGAGTACGAAACGAGCGATGAAATCGTAGTCTATAATACGATCGGCAACCGCCTGCATCGCCGCCTCTTTTCGGGCGAAGGCCTCACTCCCCTTCGTCGCCTTCACCGCCGCCCATTTCTCGAGTTCCGACTCATTCTGCTCGAGATATTGGTATGCCGCCTTGGGATCGAGAGAAGAGGCCGTTACGGAGGCCTCGACGGCGGCACCGTACAGAGAAAAGGAAACACAGAAAAAACAGAGGAGACACCAAGGTATCTTCATTGTTTCAACCCCACACTGTTTATGATCTCCTCCACTTTCATGTCGTAGTCATACATCGCCGAGATGAGTTGGTACTCGCTCTCAACAAACGCCTTCACCGCATCGACAAGATCCCGGGTCGAAAACATACCGACCTCATAGTTCATCATCTCTGTGGTCATCCACCCCTTGGCGAGTTTATGCGCGGCCTTCGCATGCTCCACTTGAGAGGCAAGCGCCTCGAGATCTTCATACTTACGCCGCAACTCGAGGAGCATCGTCTCCTTCGCGAAAGACACCTCGTACATTTTCGCCTGCCATTCGGCACGCGCTTTGCGCATACGCGCCACCTGATCAAGGATGTTCAAGTTGAATTCGAGACCGATGCCTATCTCTCCGCCGTACCCATTGTAAGGGCTCGTGGGCAAAGGATAACCCCGGTCGTCGACACTGGAAGTATAGTCTATACGGTAATCCCCGGCAATGCCGATATTCGGGAAGAACTGACTTTTTTCGAACTTATACATCGCCTCGAGCGCGCCGAGGCCGCTTACGGCTAGGCGCTGATAAGGGCTTGACCTCAACAAATGCGCCTGAATGTCCTCAAGCGTATAAGGGAACTCGACCAAGAACATGAACTCATCCTTAAGAGAGTACCCTTTTCCCAGAACTTTCTCAAAAAGGGCATCGAGAACGCTCTGGGTAGCCTTTACCTTGTCGAGCGCAGCCAGCAAACGTTCTTTTTCGATACGCAATTTTATAAGGTCGCTTTGCGATATACCTTCCTTCCCCTCGTAAAGCCACTGTTCGAGTTTTTCCTCCGCCTCGGAGACCTTTTCCAGCGACAGTTCGATGACATGTCGAAGATCGTTCGACATGACATACGAATAATAGAAAGAAGCCGCCTCCTTGCGCAAGCCGCTTATTGAAAGATCTTTCTCGGCGCGTCTGACCTCGACGCCCTTTTCGGCCGCCTCGAGCGCGTTACTTATCTTTCCAAAAGTGTACAGCGGTAGGGTGAACTCGCCTCTTGCCTGCAAAGCGATGCCGAGATCACCGATATAATAGCTCTTATCCCACTCAACCTTTTCCGGATTGTAAACATAGTGAGGAAAGGGAGCCATCCCGATGGTTAGTTTAACCTTAGGGAAATGTTGTCCTTTCGCGCGAAAGACATCGGCTTCCGCCGCCGCGACCCTTTCTTCGAACGCCCTGACGAGATCCGCTTTCTCTATGAAGGCCTTGATGAATCCTTCTCGGTCTGTTGGGTCACCCCCGTTTGCGCCGACACAGATGAAAATGATGGCCCACCATAGTAACGCCCGGTACAACCCATACCTCCACGGACATTGCCGCCTCATTTCCCTATTTGCGATTGAACCTCGGCGGCGAAATCCTTCTTTTCTTTTTCTATTCCCTCTCCCAACTCGAATCGGACGAAACGAAGTACCGTGACAGATCCGCCGTTCTTTTTTGCCACCGCGGCGATATGCACACCAACCGTCACATCCTGATTCTTGACGAACGGCTGGTTAAGAAGCGTATTTTCCTTGATGAACTTTTGGACCTTTCCTTCCACGATCTTATCCACCATGTGCTCTGGTTTACCCATTTCGAGCACCTGTGTCCGATAGATGGCTCGCTCCGACTCAATGAGGGCGGGAGGAAAATCTTCAGAAGACACGCAAACGGGATTCATTGCCGCGATCTGCATCGCCACATCATCAGCCAACTCGCCGACCTCTGGATTTTTCAGAACGGAGATGTCGCCCCCTACCTCGATGAGAACACCAATCCTTCCCCCCATGTGAAGATAGGAGTGAATGAACGATCCTTCCTTCGCGGTATAACGGATAAAACGCCGAGGACGGATATTCTCCCCTATTTTCGCTATCGCTTCGGTAACAAGGGCTCCGACCTTGTCATCGTAAGGACGGTTTTCCATGTTCACGACACGACCTTCCTCCGACGCATGGCGGACGAAATGGTCGAGGACTTCCTTCGAAAGAGTCCGGAAAGCGTCACTTTTTGCGACGAAGTCGGTTTCACAGTTGAGTTCCAACATAAGCCCCTGTTTATCGCCGTTCATGTGGATCAACACCGTCCCTTCGGCGGCGACTCGCCCCGCCTTCTTGGCGGCCTTGGCGAGCCCCTTCTCTCGAAGATATACCACGGCCGCTTCCATATCGCCTTTTGTTTCGACCAGCGCGTTCTTGCAATCGAGCATACCGGCACCGGTGCGCTCTCTCAGCTCCTTGATCTTTGATGAAGAAATTTCCATTTCCAACTCCTTAAAAAACTACTCCGGTTTCTTGTCGGGCGTTTCTTTAGCGTCGCTCATCTCCCTTTTGGGAGCGCCACGACGGGACGACCGTTGAGACGATGTCCCCGCCGGCTTCTCGTCCTCGTCGGCCTCGGTAGCGATACGCTTTACCCGCACCTTTCTTCCTGCAACCGTGTGGGTCTCGTCACCGCGCGTACCGCGGTCCTTTCGCTCCTTGTCTTCGGTCTGGATCCTCTGCTTGTAGAGATCGCGACCTTCGGCATAACAAGAAACGAGCTCGTTCACTATGATCTCTATGACCCTCATACCGTCATCGTTCGCTGGGATCGGATAATCAACAAGATCAGGATCTCCGTTGGTGTCTATGATGGCGATGATCGGTAGACCAAGCTTATTCGCCTCGTGAACAGCGATGTGCTCGCGGACCGGGTCAACGACGAACACGGCACTCGGAATTTTTGTCATGGTGATGATGCCGGAGAGGTTGCGCTCCAGCTTCGCCTTTTCTTTTGCGATGGAGATAAGCTCCTTCTTCGTATAGAGGACGCGCCGTTCCTCGCCAAGCATATCCTCATACTTCTTGAGTCGATTGATAGAGGCAACGATCGTTTGGAAATTGGTCAACATGCCGCCCAGCCAGCGATAGTTCACATACGGGACGCTTGCGCGCTCTGCCGCCATGCGAATGACCTCCTGCGCCTGCCGCTTGGTCCCGACGAGAAGGAGATCCTCGCCTCGCTCTCCGATGCTTCTGAGAAAAGCGCCGGCCCGGTCAATGAGATCCACCGTCTTCTGCAGGTTGATAATGTGCACGCCGTTCCGTTCGGTGAAGATGTACGGCGCCATTTTGGGATTCCACTTCTGTTTCTGATGGCCGAAGTGACCGCCTGCCTTGAGCAGTTCCTTAATGTCCACTGTCATTGGTTCCTCCGAGAAAAGGTTACCTGTTACCGCTTCCCCCGGCATCTCCGCTCACCCTACATCACAGGGACAGGTACGGAGCATCCCGACCGGGGTGCTTTTTTTCCTTACGGCGGCACGATACCGCGAAGCTCGCCGTTGTCAATGTTTTTGTGAGTCGTTCTTTAGGGGTCTTTACTTTTGAAGGCCCTTTGAGAGAAGATCGATGACCTTCTGGTGACCTTCGTCTTTGGCATAATCAAGGGCCGTTTTTCCCTTCTCATCCTTGATCGTCGGATCGGCGCCTTTCTCAAGAAGCATCCTCACCACCTCGGTCGCCCCCATCTCGGCTGCGATGATAAGTGCGGTGCGTCCCTTTTTGTCCTTGAGCTGAACATCGGCCTTCACTGCGAGCAGATCCTTCACCGATTTGGCGTCATCGAGACTCGCCGCATACATGAGAGCGGTCATGCCATCGGCATCCTGCAGGTTCGGATCGGCCTTTGCCTTAAGAAGATCTTTGACCAACGCGTTCATGGAACTCGATGCGGCAGCAATGAGCGGTGTCCGGCCCTTGGTGCCGGGGACATTCACTTCCGCTTTTTTCTTGAGAAGCAGCGAAACCATCTTCTCGTTCCCTTGGTCGATGGCGAAAAGAAGAGCCGTGTTACCATCATTATCCTTCGCATTGACATTGGCCTTCTTTTCAAGGAGCAGTTCAAAGAAGGGCATGTTCTCCTTGCGTGCCGCAAGTTGAAGCGCGGTACGCTTGAACGCATCGGCTGCGTTGACATTGGCACCTTTTTTCACAAGCATCATCGCGATATCCCAGCTTCCCATCGAAATGGCACGCATGAGCGGCGTCTGCCCATCACCATCAGGCAAATTGATGTCGGCTTTCTTGGCCACCAGAAGTTCAGCGATCTCCAAGAGCCCTTTCTCGGCGGCGATAATGAGCGCCGTTTTCTTTTCGTCATTCAGAATGTTGGGATCAACACCTTTGGAAAGAAGGGCTTTGACGGCATCACCGTCCCCCATTTCAACAGCGTTGCACAGCTCGCAATCGGCACCTTGGAGCATCAGGGATGCGCACAGCAACATGCCCAAAACGATCACGCGAACGTCCATGAATCACCTCCTTTTTCTTCGTATCTCATTTCACGCGAGTCATTTTACTCTTTACTCTTTTACCGATGAAAAATCAACGCCTCGCGATTGGATCTCGTGAAAAGGTTACCCATGATGGTACGGCCGTCCAGCAAGGACAGAGAATCCGCGGTATATCTGTTCCAAAAGAACGATGCGCGCTAGAAGGTGATTGAGCGTCCATGGTGCAATAGAAAGAGCGAGATGTTCTCCGACATTCCCCAATCCGTAAGAACCACCGACAACAAAAACAAGATCCCGAGCGGCGTCGCGATGCTCCCTCAAAAGAGCCGCGAACTGTGCCGAATTCAAGGACTTTCCCTTCTCCCGCAATGCCGCCACGAAGGCACCGGAGGGGATCCTTTCCGCTATGCGCGCAGTTTCCTCGGCGACACTTTCCCCTTCCCTCAATTCGACGACATCCATCGTCACGAATGGGGAAAGACGATCTCGATAGAAACGCTCCATTTCACGAAAACCGCCCCGCTCTTTCATACGACCGACCGCAAGGATCGTTATTTTCATGAGGGCATAAGGATGTCTTGAGGGGAGAGGCGCGGCGCATCGCGCCAGAGCGACTCGATGTCATAGTAGTCGCGTATCTCGTCGAGCATGATCTGAACAATGACGCTTCCGGCATCTATGAGTATCCATCGTGCATTCTGTTCCCCCTCGGCGGAGTACTTGCCCCATCCGCCATCCTTCAGGGATCGAAGGGTGTGTTCGGCCAGCGTCTTGTTGTGTTGGACCGAAGTGCCAGTGACGAAGATCAAGTGATCGGTGTAGCCCGACAGATGATCAACGGAAAGAACCACCAAGTTAAGCCCTTTCTTCTCCTCGAGTGCCATCACAATGGCGCCTAACTTCTTCGTCTCTTCACTTTTCTTCATGAGACGACCCTTTCTCCATGATGTTTTTTGCCGCCTCGAACGATCTACGGTGATATTCCGCCACAAAAGGAGGAGTCACTACTTCGAGCGGAGAACGATCCAGGAGCACGCGTTCTCCGCGAACTACGAACGATACCGCATCTTCTGCCATAGTGAAAGAAAGATCTACTGCCAATCGCCGTATGATCAAATTCTCAGATACTTCGGCGTCTATCGTCCCCGAGATCTTCTCAATTTTTTTTCCCGCTAATTTCTCGATGAGACGATCGTTGTTCATCTCTTCGGTTCCGTAGGCATTCTGAAGATACTTTTTGGGCGGCAGGTCACCGCGAGGGAACGTGGTGTCCGCAAATCGGAGGACGACGCGGCGTCTCCCGCCTTCTGCCACAGCCGACATGGTGGCGTGATCGCGAAGAAGGACATAGAGATCGGGAATCGCCCTGAAAAGCATTTCTTTATAAAAGATGTGCTCCCCGACACTTGATGTACGCACATATTCTCCACCAAGCAGTTTCTTATAGAGGAAACCATCCTTCCATATGATGTCCCAACCCTCGTTCCGATCATTCGTAAAAGAAAGGTGAAACCCTTCCTTGTCATCGCGCCCGTATGCCGTTTTTTCGGCGAGTAGCAAGCGGCGCTGGGCACCGTCGACAACGCTCGTCGTTTCGAAAGAAATCTCTTGGGAGAATCCTCTTACCGGAGACATCTGCTCAAAATGAGAAAGAGGAGCAAGAAGCACTTTCTCAAACTCATCCAGCGAAACAAAGACCTTTTTCTCATCAATGAGCACATCGTATACGGGGGTCTCGTTCATTCTCCAGCGGCCCTCAGCCGATTTCTCTTCTTTGCTCGACGAACAGAATGAAGAACAGATCGCGCAACAGGCGACAATGACCGACAGGAGTTTCATTCCTCGTCCTCGGCAAGCAAGGCGCATGGCACAAATTCTCGTCCCCGAACGAATATCTTTCGGACATGATTGTGAGCCGCGTGATAGATCGGATAGATCCACGATGCGGTCTCCATCACGAGCAGATCGGCGTCCTTCCCCGGCTCAATACTTCCTTTCCTCCGCTCACGACGCAACGAGGCGGCGCCGTGTATCGTGATGCCGCGCAGGGAATCTTCGACCGACAGGGAAAGTTGCATTGCCGCGACGCTCGCCGCGAGCGGTAAGAAACCACACATGCAAGACCCGGGGTTGAAGTCGGTCGCCAAGGCGACCTTCACGCCCGCGTCGGCCATCTTGCGAGCCGGGGCATAGGGAAGTCGCGAAAAGATCGAGGTGAGCGGCAAAACGCCAGCAACGGTTCCCCGTGCCGCCATGAGCACGATCGCTCGATCGCTCACCTCTTCAAGATGGTCCACCGATACGGCCCCCATCCCGACGGCGAGTTCGGTTCCGCCCAGCGAGTGGAACTGGTCAGAATGCAATTTGAGTCCGAATCCGAGTTCTTGCGCCCGCCGCAGTATCCGTTCGGTTTCTTCCAGAGAGAAGTATCCTTCCTCGCAAAAGACATCACAGAACTCGGCAAGGCCGCGCCGCTTCACCTCGGGCAACATTTCGTCGCACAATAACGACAGATAGCCTGCATGATCATTTCGGAACGGATCTGGATAGGCATGGGCACCGAGAAAAGTCGGCACGATCTCCAAAGGGAACTCCGCCCTAAGACGGGAGATGACCTCGAGTATCCGCAATTCGCCTTCCGTGTCGAGCGCATAACCCGACTTTATCTCAATGGTAGTGACTCCGTAAGAGGCAACCTGCAAGATCCGCCGCCGGGCGTCACGGTAGAGGTCGTCGAAGGAAGCCGCCCGGGTCTTCGCCGCAGAGTTAAGAATACCACCGCCTGCCGCTGCGATCTCGATATAGGAAGCACCGCGCGACTTCAACGCGAACTCCTCTTCGCGGGTTCCGGCATAGACCAAGTGGGTGTGACTATCAACGAGACCCGGCCATACCGCGCGCCCACCGGCACTTACGACAGCATCTCCGTGGCGTGTCTCGTAACCCGGCTCCCGGAATGCGAATTCGCTCATCGGTCCCACAAAGAGGATGACACCGCTTTCGTCGGCCGCTATACAAAGGCCACCTCCGGAAAGAACGGGGGCATCCACCGACGCGGTGAATATTTGGGAAATATCGGTAAGAATGAGCGAATAGCGCAACGGCTTGTGCACTACGGTCAGGCGTTGAATATCTTGGCGAACTGTTTGGAAAGACGGCTTATCTTGCGCCCCGCAGTACCTTTCTGAAGTACTCCTTTGGAAACCGCCTTGTGAAGTTCGGAAACTGCTTTACGCAGTTTCGCGACCGCCTCGTCCTTATACTGGGCAAGGTTCGCGGTGTCGTCAACCGCCTTTTCGGCGACCTCGGCAAAGTGACGAATGTAGGTCTTCACACGCGACCGTACTGACCGATTGTAGAGCCTTCGCTTTTCGTTCGTTTTGATGCGTTTTTTCGCAGACTTGTGATGAGCCAACCTTTCCTCCTTTTCGTCTAGACTTGTTTCAAACAGCCATGAACGGGGCCGTTATACGGTGAAAGGCACGAACTGTCAAGTTTTATCACGGAACGACACCTGCAGCGAGACGCGCCTGCATGAGCCGTTCGGCGGCGGCGAGTTCTTCGGGCGAGTTGATACCGGTAAGGGAAACGAAATCGTCCTCAAGGCAGGCAACAACTCTCCTTTCATGTACGACGGCATCTCTGACGATATCAGTGAGATAGTACTCCTTTTTCGCGTTGTCGTTGGTAAGCCTCGGCAACGACTCGGCCAAGAATTCACGCGACGCGAGATAGATACCGCTGTTCACCTCCTGTATCGCCCGCTCCTCTTCGGTGGCATCGTTATACTCGACGATCGCCATGACCGCCCCATCCGGAGAACGCTTCACCCGGCCGTAGTGAGCCGGATCGTCGAGGATACAGGTGACCAGCGCAAGATCGGCCCTTTCTCGCTCGTAGATAACGATGAGACGCCCGATGGTATCCTTTTTCAAGAGCGGAGCATCTCCGGGAAGTATAAGAAAACGATCGACCATCGTGTCGGCCTCGGCAAAGGCACACCGCACCGCTCCGCCGGTTCCATCCTGATGCTTTTGATAGGAGAAACGAGCCTCCGGACAATATGTCCGCACGAAAGTTTCGACCTGCTCGCGCAAATGACCGACGACAAGATGCGGCGTGCCGAAGGAACGCACCGCATCGAGCACCCACGCGATCATCGGTTTCCCCGCCAAAGGGTGCATGACCTTAGGTAGGGTCTCAGAACGCATGCGGGTCCCCTTTCCCGCCGCAAGAATGACAGGAGAAAGCTTCATTGGGGCAGTCTCGTCTTTCGCCGCTCGCGATAGACCGGCATCACGCACACGAACTCGACGAAGTCGGAACCATTCTCCTTGTTGCGCAAGACGACATCGCCTCCCATGCCGCGCATAATCTGGCGGACTATAGAAAGGCCAAGACCGGTACCACGCTCATCGCTCTTGGTCGTAAAGAACGGCTCGAAAATCTTAGCGGCGACCCCCTCGGGTATTTGGGGACCATTGTTGGCAACCGTCAGCGATATCGAATCGTTGGCATACTCTAGTCGGATGATGAGCAATCGCTGTTGGGTAGCCGTTCCTTCGAAGGCATCTATCGCGTTATTGACGATGTTGGTCACCGCCTGAATGAGCTCCTGTCGGTTTCCCCAAACCGAAAGGGGCTCCGGCAAACGATTTTCCACTTGGAATTGAATCCGATGACGACGCAGATTGTAAATGACCAGTGTTCGCACATCCTCTATGACAGGCAGCAGTTCTACTGCCGTAAGGGTTTTTTCCTGCTTGTAGAAACGACGGAAGGACTTGAGCAAATCCTCGATCTGTCTCACCCCGCGCAGAGAATCCTCGATGAGCGGCGCCATCTTCGCGTACCCCTCTCCTTGGTTGCTCGTCATTTGCGCCATTTCGAGGTTCATTTTAATAGAGGTAAGCGGAGTGTTGATCTCATGCACGATCGAACTGACCATCGTTCCGACCGTGGCAAGGCGGTCGGCATGAATGAGCATGTTGGTACGCTCCTCGACCTTTTCCTCGAGCTCGAATTGGTACTCGAGGAGCTTCAGGTGGTTCTTTACCTTGAGGGCGAGCTCGTGCCATTTCACCGGCTTCTCTATGAAATCTATGCCACCATGCGAAAGAGCGCGTTGTCTCAAATCGGTGTCGTCGAGATAGACCGTATCACCGGTCACGAATATGACGCGCGAATGCGGCGCAACCCGCTCGATCTCGTGATAGATGTCTATCCCGTTGCTGTCTCCGAGGCGTATATCGATGATGTAAAGCATGCGTGGATTCACAGCGGCGAGACCCGTGGCCTCTCGAGGATCGGAAACGAACGCACCGGAAACTTGAGGGAGGAAGGTGGTCAAATGTTTTTTCGCCAGCTCAAGGAAAGCCGGCTCATCGTCAAGAATACAATAACGAATCACTTGATTATCTTTTCCCTGCACTATCGACCTCCGCAAGTGCCATGATGCGATCGGAAATCCATTCGCCGAAGAGAGCGCGACACCGTTCTTCGACAGTGCGTCTCAAGGCATCGCTCGTTTCTTGGTCGAGCGTAAGACGAATGCCAACCCCCTCTTTTCCTTCATCGTTGACCCCGTGGTGAACGACATCGCCCGTGAGGGTCAGGATTCGGTCGATTCCAGTGACAGTTATGAGAAAGGTAAGGTTCGTGCCAAGGGGATAACGGTTCTTCATATTCATAAAAAGCCATCCTCGGCTGAGGGATTTCACATAATGCACTAAGAATGTGGTGAACTTTCGATATTCGAGTCGTATCGTCGTTTTTTCTGACACAATAGTCCCCATCTGTCATCGTTGCTTAACTTTAGTGCAAGCCCAATGAGAGTCAAATTTTCAGAAAAGCTCCTAAAAACAAAAAAGCCCGGAAAACCGGGCCTTTTTAGTTGCCGTACCAGTACGGCTCGAACGATGGTAGGCGGAGCGGGAATCGAACCCACGACCTTTGGCTTCGGAGGCCAACACTCTATCCTTCTGAGCTACCCGCCCACGAAAACGATCAGCGTCCGCGTCGGTCGATCTTCTTCTCTTTCGCCTTTTTTATCTGCTTGGCGATCTTGTCCACGCAAAAATCTATGGAACGATCGAACTCTTCGCTCGTCTCTGCGGCGAAATAATCTTCTCCTCGGTGATTCAGTTTGATCTCGGTCTTTTTTTCGTTCTTGTCCTTGACGAAGAACACTTCGACTTGGGTGTTCTGGGTAATCAGTTTCTCAAGTTTCGAGAGTCTCTTCAACGCATAATCCTTCAAACCAGTGCTGTGATCGAGGCCTTTGAAAGAAAAGTTGACATTCATGCGTTCCTCCTTGTTCGTTTGGGAAAGAACTACCCCTTCACCCTGCCAACGCATCCCATGCTATCACATGCATTTCTTTCTGTCAACTAATCACGCCTGCCGAAATGGAGCTTCTGCGACAGCACATCGAAGTATGATCGACGCGAACTCGGCACGAATTTAAGCATCCGGTCCGACTCCCGTACCTCGATCCGGTCACCTGCCTCGACGGGAGTCGGAGAACCGCCATCCACCGACACGGTTGCCCCACCTCCCTTCTCGAGAATTATATCTATCGGAGAGGAGCTCGGCAGGACGAGCGGACGATTGGTCAGGGCGTGCGGCGCCACCGCGTTAAGGACCATGGATCGTTCGGTCGGGAACAGTATCGGACCATTCAACGAAAGATTGTATGCAGTCGACCCGGTAGGAGTCGCGACGACGATCCCGTCTGCCTTGTAATGCGGCAAACTCATGCCTGCATAGGAGATCGCGAGATCGAGCATCGGCCGCTCGGTACGGCGTACGAGGAGCACCTCGTTGACGGCGCGCCCCAAAGAGATCTCCGCTCCGTTTCGAAATATTGACACATTCAATACGATGCGCTGTTGCACCTGTGGTCGATCGCCGAGGATGCGTTCCATTTCGTCAGTCTCTTCGGGCGTTATCTCGGTGAGGAATCCAAGGCTTCCGGCATTGACGCCAGCTATCGGGACATCGAGGTCGAGCGCTTCGTGGCTCGCATCAAGGAAAGTGCCGTCTCCTCCTACAGCGACAACAATGCCTATGTCATAGGTTTTCTCAGGATGAATAAGCACTTGGCGCCCCACTGCTTGAGCTATCGCGATCACGGACCGCAATGCACTCTCGACCGCGGGCTCTCGTTTCACTTCCCCGCGCACATAGACCAGCACCGCGCGGCGCATCACTCTTCTCTTTTACGAAGTTTGACGAACACCTTGTTCTCTTCAGCCTTATCGCTGGGCACGAATGGAATCTCTCCCGCAAAATCATCTTTATGAAAGCCGAAAATGTAGGTGCGTCCCTTGATGAGCTTGAGCGATGTCGGCGTCTTAACGCCGGCATCCCGTCCATCAATGAAGATGTCAGCCTCTGGAGGCAGAGTAGAAACAAAAACCTCGACCATCTCCGACTTGAACGGATAAAAGAAATATATCCCCAACGCCCCGGCAAAAAGAAGCAACGCGCAGACTCCGATGAGAAGGGGCCATAGCATCTGCCTGAAGACGCGTCTGTTTTCCTCCCGTTCCTCCTCTTCCTCATGTTCTCTTTCCCGGTCGGCAAGATCCGTTTCGTGGAATCGTACCTCCTCTTCGAGATTTATTTCCTCTATCTCACCGATATCTTTGAATATTTCTTCCATCAAATATGCGGTCTGCGCCTTTTCGAGCACCTGCGTCATCTTGATGAAGTGAGAGGCGAACTCTCGCTTGAGAATGGAGGGAAGAGTCTCAGCTTGCGGATCGAATTCTCGCATCGACTGAAATTTCCGTATATCCCCAAGCATCTCTGCCGCAGAGGAATAGCGACGATCACGGTCGTTCTGAAGCGCCTTCGCAATGATGGCAGATATCTCGCGCGGCACCGCAGGATTGACCGTTCTCACATCGGGTATCGTATCGTGAACGATGGCATGGAGTATTGCCGCATCCGATTCGAGCCGTCTGAACAATGGTTTTCCTGAAACAATCTCATAAAGTATGATCCCTAGGCTGAAAAGGTCGCTTCGACGATCAACCGGGAGATCAAGACACTGCTCGGGCGAAAGGTAGCCGTAGGTGCCTTGTACCGTTTCCGCCGTTCGCCTCAGAGATTTCGTATAGGCGGCGTGGGCTATGCCGAAGTCGACGAGTTTTACCCGTCCGTCATAGGAAAGAAGGATATTATTGGGGTTCATGTCGAGGTGAACGATGTTGAGAAAATGACCTTGACGATCGCGAGCATCGTGAGCAAAGTCGAGCCCCTCGAGCACAGCAGCAGCGATTTCCAGAGCGATATCGAGGGGAAGTGCTTTTCCCTTTTGTTCATATTTTTTCTGAAGCTGGCCCAAGTTCTGTCCGAACACATACTCCATGGCGATGTAGTACATTTCATCGTGTTTACCGAAGTCGTATATCTTGACGATACGCTCGTGGGTAAGATTACAGATGATACGCGCTTCGGCGAGGAACATCTTGATGAAGGCATGATTGGCGTTGTGCTGTCGCAGTATCCGTTTGATGGCGACCGGCATGCTCGTGACGGGTGAATTCACATGTTTCGCAAGGAAGATCTCGGCCATGCCGCCGGTCGCTATCTTGGTGATGAGCTGATAGTCTCCGAATCGTTCCAGCATCGCTTCTGCCTCGTTCTATCCTCTTGGGGAATTCTTGGGATCCGTTTGCCCCGGTGTCGCATATGCCCCCGCGAGATCGGCGACAAACCGCTCGGCGTCGGGCTCGGAAATACGGAGCGCTCGGCAATAACTTCGAAGAAAACCTTTCAAATAAGTCGGCCCCGGCATTTGTGCGAAGTCGTTCTCTTCGATCGCCTTGATCACCGTTTGTGAAATACGGGTCCGTTCCGATACCGTTTTTATCGAAACGCCCATTTCCTCTCGTATCGCTCTCAGATCCGCACCGGTAAGGCGTCGGTCGCCGAATCGCGCGATAAGAGGACCGGGTTCGCGTTCTTCAAAAAGTTCGTTCTTTGGCGCCGTCTCCCCTGCTTCGCGCCCGAAGACGTCTCGCTTCACTACCGAAGGACCGCCTTTCTTCTGGCGATTGTACTTCCGGATCACCTCCCGTATGTCGAACCCCTCCGGCAATGCCTGCTCCACCGTTTGCGCGGTCTGTCCAGCGACTAGATCGTACTCCCGCCTGAGATCGGGATCCATGAGGTTCTGGTACACGCTGTCCAAAAGACGGGTGTAGAGGTAAAGATTGTCGTTATCGAACAAATCGCGTATCAATGGTGATTGGGGAGCATAAACCGTGCGCAGTTTCTCATATTGGGCGCGCACATCCTGTGCGCTCGACCCCGGATGTGCGCCCAGCAACTCGTAGTAGGTACAGGGAGCAAGCGACGGCATTTGGACATGATCGCGCTTGCTCACTGCCGCCAGTAGCTTTCCGGCGATACTGTCGAACATCTCGGTCAATTCGGTCCCTCGTTCCGCCGTCACCGCCGGAGACATCGTCAGCGAAGAGGAATGGATGAAATCAGAAAGAATGACCTCCCCCATGCCTTTGAGGTCGAAACCATAATAGTTCCGTATCACCAGAGGATAGGTATCCTTGAGATCGGCGTCGGCGGCCGAACGGACCCCATTGATTACCACGCCGATGTGAAGTCGTTGGACTATCTCGTTTATCGAACGACGCACGCGCGGCAACTCCTCCCCGAGGAGAAGCAACATGTTGCGGGGACAATAGAGGTGCTCGGAACGCGATCTCTCGATCTCCTGCACCGTGGAGGCTATGCCGAGACGCTCGACGGCCGCCGCGAATTGATTGTCGAAGAACTCTCGAAACAGATGGTTCGCCTTTTCAAGACAAATGGGGTCAGGGGTAACGAAGAGCAAAGAAAAATCGGCGATGAAGGCGGTCGCCACGAGGTCGCTGTCGAGGTGCGCCCCCATGTCGATGAACACCATATCGAAACCGCTTCGCTTGATCTCCGCATCCCACTTGACGAGATAGTCGGCAACGGACACATTCTTGAACGGACTGCGAAGCGAAGAAAAGAACTTGAGATTCGGATAGTCGGTGTCTATGAGCGGAAGCACCGAGAAGAAATCGGGAACGGTCCGGGAAACCGCCCACGGAGGGACACCGAAATAGGCATGGAGCGTTCCGCCGTTGGGGGCGGCGTCCACGAGAAGTACCTTCTTGCCCTTTTGCGCGAGATACACGGCCAAGTTGAGCGTCATTACCGATGTTCCAGAACCGCCCTTAGCACCGAAGGTAACGACAACCTTGGTCATGGCATCACACCTCTCATCTTATTCTCGGCGGCCAGCGCCGCGGCAACGGCCTCGCGAAAGGCGTCGTAGCGATCCGGAGGTATTATATCCGCATTCAGATCAAATGTCACGGAAAGGGTGCCCCCGTTGATCTCGACGCGCCACGCGAAGAATTCGTTCTCAATGACGAACGGTTCGACCGCACTTTGGGTCTCCTGCCACACGACCTGCCAACGGCTTATCCGATCGAGCAGAAGAAGCGGGTAGTGCCTCTTTTGCAAATCGGCGAGTTTTCCCGTTACCGCAGATACCAACGCCGGCATAAAAGGCTGAGCAGCACATTCCGCCTCAAGCGGCTCATCATACTGACCGCTCACGAGGGTACATTGATTCACCGAGATCGGTCCTCCCGCAATGCGAACGACAAGATCATGAAAGTAGGAAAACGGATCGCCATCGGTGGCGAAGCGGTAGCGGGCGGTCGAAGCCGCTCCTCCCGAAAGCCGGATATGCACCCGGCCATCGGCGCTCAGCGCAAGGGAAGCGGCGCTTTCGATACGGTTCAGGACCTTTTCGAAGCGATAGGTCCCCTGCCGTTCGTCGATCACGAAAGCCTCGGTGCCCAAAAGAAAAGGATTTATGCCGCGGAAGTGATCGTAACTCGCAGTGGCATCGACGAAGAATCCTTCGGCCACCCCCTTCTGAGGAGGAATAAAAAGCAACGCATGGTCGAACTGCATTGAAGGTATGTCACGGAGAAGCGATCCGGAGGAACTGCTCTTGGCAAGGGCATACTGCGCATCAATTCCTGCATACTGAAGCATAACCTTCAGAAGCAACGCCTTGTCCTTGCAATCCCCCGCTTTATCGGCGAATGTTCTCTCCACCCTCTCGGGGCGGACCTTGCTTATACCCCGGTCGTCAAAAAGATAGCGCACTTGCCGCGCCACCCAATCACGGAGGACCCTGATGCGCTCGATGGTATCACTCGTCTGAGAGATCAGCGATCCGGTGAATCGCTCGATGGTGCCGTTCTCCTCCTGTTGCTCGCGGACGAACGACGCCTGCCAGCGAGCGAAATCTTCCCACGAGGAAACCGTGGTATAAGAAACGGTGGGCAACACATCTATGAGAGGCGGCATCCCGGGTTCGGCAGGCGGTTGATAAATGCGGGTCGTTTCGAACACGGTGTCTTTCACATCCCCTTTCTTCTTTTCGCTCCGCTGCACCGGACCTCGTACGAAGAAGGCCACCGGTACCTCGGTGGGGAAGCGGAGAACGAGCCGGCTGTGCAGGTTGAACACCCCTTCGGTGGCGAAGAACCATCGGAAGTCGCTTCCTCCGAGCCACGATCGCGGCCCTTCGAGCGATTCTATGGTGAAGTCTATGACATCGCCCGGTTCGGTATCGAGAAAATAGATATGCTCGGCGTCGGCGCGCCACGAAGGAAGCGATCGGCCATCCTTCTTCACCACGCGCGCCGCGATAACGCGTCCATAGTTGGCAACGGTCGCGAATTCCTGTACTCCTTCTTCGGTATTGAGCGCGATCACTAGACGGAACCGTGACCGACTGCTCCCATTGTAGAAAACCTGCCGAAGACCCTCGTCATAAACGATGGCATATCTCTGCGGATACTCCGCTGCAGTGCGTCGGAATGCCGCTATCTTCTCATCGACCGCCGTATCGGGGAGTGCATTCGTGGTAAAGAAGACATCGTTGGACGCGTTGAACGCGTCGAGGCGTTCCGCATACTCGTTCTCTTCGGGAGCGAGCTCATAGGCTCGACGGAAGGCGGTGACGGCATCGTCCGGTCGACCGGCAAGCGCCAACGCATCACCGAGGCGTCCCCAGAGATCGGCCGACTCGGGATTCTGCTCGAGCGCCGCCCGGAACTCCCGTTCCGCTTTTCTCCACGACTCTTCAGCGAGATACGCGTCGCCCAACATCCGGCGATACTCGCCGTTATAGGGATCCAATTCGAGAAGTTTGCGTGACGCTTTGATGAGCGACGACAAATCGCCCATTTCCCGATAGAGTTCGGCAAGGCGCGACCAAGTGGGTTGATACGCCGGAATAAGCGACACGGCTCGCTGACGAACGCGCGCAGCGCGATCCGGATCGCCGAGACTGCGCAACGCGTCGGAAAGATAGTAGTAAGAAACCGGGTGCCGGTCATATTCTTTCACGAGTCGCTTGGCGTTTACCAAATCCTTTGCATACCATTTCTTCGCGTAGTAGACATCGGAAAGCCGCAAAAGCCAAGTCAGCTCGTTCCGTTCCTCCCCTCCGGTCGCGGCAATCGTTTCCCTGAGACAGGCATCATCGCCAATGTCTTGACAGTTCTCGATGAGATCGCTTCGCACAAGCACCGCCTCCGGCCATTCCCTTGCAAGGAACGAAAGCAAAGAAATGGCGCCCTGTCCGTTACCCTCGCGGCGGTAGGCCCGGGCAGTCCACAAGAGCGGCGCCGGAGCCCGGCTTCCACTTACCGAGGCATACCACTCCTCCCAGTCACCAAGGCGCACATCGCCGAAAAGAAGATCACGGGACAAGATCCGCAGATAGGCAGTCATGTGGTCATCGGCATCACGCGGATCGGCAATATCGAGGCCCGGTCTCAGAAGCGTGGCATCATCGCGGTAAAAATAGATCGCGACATATGCCTCGTCGGAAAGATACGGCGCCAGTTTGAGCAAAATGGTATGGATACCCTTCCCCAGTCTGATAGATGCCGTCCCCGAGACCAGTCCCGCCGTCAAACGATCGGCATCCCGCTCCAACACCACCGCCCCATCCACATAAAGGCGGTAAGGCACCGTGATGTAGGGAAGGACGACGACCTCTTCTTCTCCCGTCACGGTGACGGTGGCCGAGGCGAAAAAGACGGTGTTGCGCACCGGCGAAAAATGATTGCGAAGGTTAAAAGAGGAAAGCGCTTCTGGCAGATTGATGCGACGCGCCGTGGACGGCACGAACGAGGCGCCCTTCAGATATGCTTCCTCCTCGGGCGAAACCTCGGCGAGATCTCTGAACGCAGCGTTCCCCACCGCCCGGAAAAGACGCCACTCGCGCGGCCAGAGAAGGTTCCGTTCTATCCGTCGTCGATCCCATGAACGCAAGGTGGCGCGCGCCCATTCGAGCGACTCCGACGCGACGACGCCACGGCACAGCATCGTATCGCAACGAGGTGTGATTCCCGCCATGTCGAGTGCTATCGTGCGGCTCACATAGAGATCTCTGATCAGATGAAGCGCCGCCAGAGCCGCCAAAGAGTCCTCCCCTTCGAGTGCCGCGAGGAGATGCGGGAACGCCTCGTCCTGCCTTCCGGCAAGATAGAGCGACTCTCCTACGACGAAGTGGAGCAGTGGCGTCCCCTCGGGATCGCGATCGAGCGATTCATGCGCTATCTTCAGCGCGGCAGGCCAATCGAAGAAATACGCATCACGGACACGCTGTTCGAGAGTCTTCGTCTCAGCGCGGATCGTTTCGTGCGAGGGGCCACCGAAAAGGGCGCATCCCGCTACGCTAACCGCGATGATCGATACCGCCGCCCAGCGCCAAAAGGCCCCTGAATGTCGTTTCATCTAGTGCTCCCTCCAATATCCCGCCTTCGGTTATGACAGCGGTCACCAGACCCCGAGGTACCACATCGAACCCGAGGTACAATCCCGGCGATCCCACTGGCGCCAGCCGCTTGCCGTTCAACAGGAACATCTCTTCGTCGGCGCGTTCCTCTATGACGATGCCGCTACCATCCGCCATCGTGAGATCGACGCTTTCGAGCGGAAGGACCGGCAAGAACGGTATCCCGTGATGGTGCGCCGCGACCGCCAAGGCATAGGTCCCTATCTTGTTCGCAAAATCGCCGTTCGCCGCCATACGATCGGCACCGACGAGCACGAGATCGACCTGCCCCTGCGCCATGAGATAGGCGGCAGCATTGTCGGTAATGATGGTATGCGGTATCCCCTCTTCAAGGCACTCGAACGCCGTCAGCCTCGATCCCTGAAGGTAGGGGCGCGTTTCGTCGATCCAAAGCCGCTCGACGAGCCCTTTCGCGTGCAGAGCCCGGACGACACCGAGCGCGGTTCCGTACCCGCAGGTAGCGAGCGCCCCCGTGTTGCAGTGGGTAAGGAGGCGCAGGCGGCGACCGGGGAAACGACGGCACACCCACGCCACACCATGTTGAGCCATGCGGTAGTTGCGATCGCGGTCACGCCAGTGGATCTCCAGAGAACGCCGTTGCATGAGGGCGAACTGTTCCGCGCCGGTCCGACAGGAGGAGATTTTCTTGTCGTAATAATCACGCACTTCCGCCAGCACAGCCGTCAAATTGACCGCTGTTGGCCGGGCAGACGCCAAGGAATCGCACACCGAATAAAAGACCTCCGCGCTCACTGGCGCATCGGCAGAACGGAACGCGAGCGCCGCGCCAGCCGAAGCGGCGGCGCCGATGAGCGGGGCGCCGCGCAAACGCATCTCGACGATCGCCGTTCTCACCATGGCAGGCGAGGTAAGACGAAGGAACTCCTTTCGCTCGGGCAACAATGTCTGATCCAATACGAGATAGACATCGCCGTCCCAAAAAGCGGCGACGAAGTCGACGCGTTTACTCATGGGAAGCGATACCTACAATCCGTTCAATGAGCGGCCTCATCTGTTCGGGAAGCTCTCCCCGCAGCCACAAGAGGATAAGCAAAAGAAAGAGCGCGACGATCAAAAGGACGAACAGCATGAAAAGCCTTCCGGCGCGACGGTTCACCTGTCGCGTCTTCTCGACCTGCGCCGTGACCTCGGTCACTTCTCCGTCGTCGTCCAGAGACTTGATCTGCTTATTCTGGATATCTTCTCTCAGTTTGCGTCTGCGTTCTTCCTGTGCTTTGGCGAAATATTCGGTCGGATCGTAGGTGTTTCCTTTCTCGACATATTGAAACAGGAATTCCCCTATCTGTATCTCGTCGCCGTTCCGCAGATCGACCGAATCGACGCGCATGCCGTTGACGACGAGAGGATAGCGCGGGTCGCGTATGCCGGGAACGAGTAGGTATATGTTCCCGTCGAAGATGATCTTCGCATACACCGGCGGGATATCGGGATG
This sequence comes from uncultured Spirochaetales bacterium, assembly GCA_964415795.1. Classification (GTDB taxonomy): domain Bacteria; phylum UBP6; class UBA1177; order UBA1177; family JAKLFG01; genus CALITV01. The sequence goes on from CAYQBN010000003.1 coordinate 121,407, forward strand.
AAAGAGATACACATCGGCTCCCGCATAAGAACCGATGACCGTTTCACCGCCTTTTATAGGAAAGACGCGCCCTCCCACGGGGCCGTTTTTGGCGAGGAGGACCTCCGTGTCCGCGACCTTAGGGCCGGCTTCGATGTCGCGCGACTGCGGGGTCGTCTCGTCCTCTTCGTCCTGCTCGAGGTAGATGTTATAGTCGCCCGCCGTTATGACATCGCCGACGAATATCTCTACCTTGCGGGTGAGTTCTTTCGCATTCACATAGGTCGCATTGAACGACCCTCGATCTTCGATGATGATGTGCCCGTCGATCACCTCTACTTGGAAGTGGTGTCGGGAGACATTGCGCTCAGGAAGGATAAGATCGTTGTCGGGAGCCCGTCCCACCGTGATGAGATCACCGGAAAATCCATGTACCGACAATTCGTTGCGATCGTTCTCAACGATGAATTTCAATCCCATAAGAACTCCCGTCCGCTCGTCTTCAAGTCCCCGCGTTGCACTGCTGTTCAAGCCGATAAAGCATCTTCTTGAGTTCCCTCTCGTCCTTATCTACCAAGGCAAGATATTTCGTTATCTTTTCCCGCAATGTCCCGACCGCCGGTTCGCCCCCTTTCTCCCGAAGGAGGCTGAGAAGGCGCTTCCATATTTCGTCGATGTACAGGTGATAATGCTCGAAACGGTACTGGAGCGGAATGTATTTTCGATCCTCGAGGATATCCATCCAGTTGACCGTCAGCGTCTCGGGCGAAAACTTCACCGTCCGGTAAAGCGGCTCGTACTTCTGCCGAAGCTCGTCGAAGATCGCGGTTACGAGATGCTCCAGCTCAACCGGCGTCATATGTTCGAGGAGCATCTGGAGAATAAAGTCGAAGATGTCGAAGTAGCCGAGGAGCAGGTTGACGATGATGTCCTTCTGTTGGGTAATGACGATGTCGTTCGCGCCGTCGGCCACCGTTCTCATGCGAAAATCGCGCACTGTGATGACCGGCGCCAGTTGCGGCAACAGTTCGAAATAACGGGAGAACACCGCCTGATCGTTCTCATAGGCATAGGACTTGGTGTCAGGGTGATAGTAAAGAAAATATCGGAACCGGCCACGATCGAAAAAGGCCATATTCATGACCAGCCCCTGCTGGAAACCAGCCATTCCGGAAAAGGAGCCTTCGGCGACGAGGGCATTGAAACGGGCCACATCGGTCATCTCGACCGGAGAGTGGAGCACGCAGGCCGAGGCAAAGAAGCGGTAGATGGCATCGAGAACGCTCGACTCTTCGACGACATTCGCATAGACATCGATGTTGTCGTCTTCGAGAAGGAGTCGGAACGAGACCGGCTGGGGCATTCCTCCCCCGCCGGGGAGATTCAACGCAACGGCGCCGAGGAGCTTGCTGTTCTTGAAGAACAGGTAGCCAACGATCCCCTGACCGACGCAGCAGAGGTATCCCGATATGTCCTTCTCCCAACGAAAGAGATCGTTCAGAACCGAAAAAAGATACTTCCCGGGCAGTTGCTGAATGTAAAGAACATTGCGATCAAACGGTATAAGCATTTGTCTCCCTTTCGCCGTCAAGAGTTTTTTATACTGAATTCGGGGTGCTTTGCAAAATTTTATTGTTCGTGCGCGCGGAAGAGGACTTTTCGCCGGAGGAACGAGAGCGCCCGATCCGCGATATCGCCATAGGAGAGATCTCCACCGAACACCCGAGCCATGAACGATCCTGTCTGCGGATAAGAAAAAACGGTGCGGTAGGAGAGAGCGGGAAGGAGAAAGAAGAAACCGGCGATACGCGCGGCGATCGCATAGTGACGATCGAAGGCCTCACGCAGATCCTTTTCGTAATGGTCGAGAGCCGTTTCGCTTCTGTCGAGCGCCTCTCTGACCGCTATCGACGCCATCATGCCACTCTTCACCGCCGGGCGAATTCCATCGGCACAGAGCGGATCCACGAGCCTCGCCACATCCCCCACGAGGAGAAACCGCCCCCGCACCGCTACCGGTCGCCTTTTGTGCCAGAGGCCAAGACGCGCTCCGCGGATCTCCGAACGAACGAACGGGACCCCCATGCGATCGGTGAACAGGCGCAGCCTCTCGAGGATGAGTCGGTGATTCTCGCCTCGCTTGGTGATGCCGAGTCCGATGGACACGCAGTCGCCCTTGGGGAAAAGCCACGCATAGCCACACGGTATGACGCCGAGATCGACCACCATCCGATTGCCGCCGGACCACGGAGCATCCGCAACGACGGCGACCCCCTCCACATTGCTCCGCCGTTCCACGAACCCGGCGCGCTGCGCCAGTTTCCCCTGCCCTCCGTCGGCAATGACAACGAAACGAGCGCGAACCTCTCCTTTTCCCGTTTCGACGGTCACCGAAGAGTCGCCGTCACGGAAGCCGTTCACCTCCGTCCTGTCGAGCACATCGGCTCCTGCCGCCGCCGCGAGCGACACGAGGTGGTGGTCGAAGCGGCTACGGTCGACGATCGGACAGGGATACGGCAGGCGGTACGAAAAGGGATGCGTACCGTCGAAGAGTATCTCTGCTTCGGTAACCCGTGCGACGACCCCCGCGTCAGACGACGGCTCGATGCCGAGAAGCCTGAAGACCTCGGGCGAAACGCCACCACCGCAAGGTTTGTATCGCGGTAGGCGCTCTTTCTCGAGGATAACCACCCGACAGCCAGCACGCGCGAGCATGAGCGCCGCCGAAGCGCCTCCTGGGCCAGCCCCCACGATGGCACAGTCGAAAACAACGCTCACCATGAAGCTACCGTCCTCAAAAGTTACTTTTTTTTTACCCGCTTCTCATTCCGGCAGGCAAGCTTTTTTGTCTTTTTTATCGGACCAAGTATATTCAGTCGCAGCAAAGGTATCTACTTTACGGAGGATGTCATGTATAAGATTGTGCTTTTACGCCACGGTGAAAGCGTGTGGAACAAAGAGAACCGCTTCACCGGTTGGACCGATGTGGACCTCTCGGAAAAAGGCGTGCAGGAGGCCCACGAAGCGGGCAGGACGCTCAAGCGGGAAGGCTACACCTTCGACATCGCCTACACCTCGGTGCTCAAGCGGGCGATACGGACGCTCTGGATCGTGCTCGACGAGATGGACCTCATGTGGATACCGGTCGTCCGCAGTTGGCGGCTCAACGAACGCCACTATGGTGCTCTGCAGGGACTCAACAAAGCCGAAATGGCCCAGAAGTTCGGCGAGGAGCAGGTACACCTCTGGCGGCGATCCTATGACATTCGCCCCCCTGCGCTCACGCCCGACGACGAGCGCTTCCCGGGCAAGGACCCTCGTTACGCCGCCCTTTCGAAGGAGGAACTCCCTCTCACCGAGTGCCTTGACGACACGGTGAAGCGCTTCCTGCCGCTCTGGCACAAAGAGATTGCGCCACTCATCATGCAGGGTAAGAAGGTGCTTATCGCGGCGCACGGCAACAGCCTCCGCTCGCTCGTCAAGTACCTCGACAATGTGCCGAACGACGAGATCGTGGCTCTCAACATCCCCACGGGCATTCCGCTCGTGTACGAACTCGACGCTAAACTGCATCCGATCCGGCACTATTACCTCGGTGACGAGGCAACGGTGAAAGCGGCGATGGAAGCGGTCAAGAATCAGGGAAAGGCGAAGTAAAAAAACGCCACTTCATCAAGAAGGGCCCTCAGCGTTTGAGAGTTCGTCGAGCGCTTTCCTCACCCGCTCAAAGAGGGAACGCATCTCTTCGGCATGCGTCATATCGTGGGACAACAGTTTTCTGAGCGACGCCCCCTCGCTCAAAATGAACGCAAGCGTTTCAGACGAAAAGCGCTCAATACGACGATTAATCGCCTCGGTGATGTCGGAGACGGCTCGGTGAAGGTTCTTTTTCACCTCCTCGGGAATCTGGCGACGGTACCTTCGCAAAAAGAAAGGCCGCCACAACGACATGGGGAACAGGAACCAGAGAAGTTCTATTGGTGTATCGAAAACACGGCTTACCCGGATATCAGGGACGATGGGACGGTCATCCGAGAGATCGAACACCTGTGTCGGGAGCGTAATCCCCAATGTCCCCATGAGCCGGTGATCGAGGCGATCGCGAAAAGCCCTCGCGTACCGATTGAAATGCGCCGCTGCCTGAGACACGATCGTACTCAACCCTTCATGCTCCGCAGAAACCGCAGCGGCGATCTCGCGCCCAAGTTCTTCTCGGAGCCAATAAGTAAAAGCACGTGTCAGGTGGTAAAGGTTCCCGTGCCACGAGGGAGACTCGGCATCAAACGATTCGACAAGGTGCTTTTCGATTCTCGCCCGGTGCGATAAAAGAAGCGCTTCGACCGCTGAACGGGTTCTGTTGATACAACCAGTCATGATCATGAGAAGCTCTTGCCGCGTCATGCCGAGTGCAGAGAGCTCTTCGGCAACCGCCGCCGCGAGCCGATCCCGTTTCGCCTGCTCTTCCTCGGCAGCGCGCAGAGCAATGGTTAGATAATCAAGACAGGCAGTGGCTAGCGTCTGCGCTTTTCTCCTTCGTATCGAATCGATTACCATACTATGGTGTGTAATGAGCGGCCCTAAAACCTGTTCTGACAACACTCTCCGATGTTGCTCTAGCTCTCTCACTACCGAATAACGCCAGAGCAACGGGCGCTCGGGCATCTGGGCAAGATACCCTGAGATATAAGAGGTAAGTTCCGTCGCTTGGGCGGGTGAAATGAGGTCGCATTTACTCATGACTACCGCGACACCGCCGCAGTGACGGGCGGCATCGGCAATGAGCTCCCGATCGGCTTCCCCGAGCGGACGCTCGGCGCTCACGAGGTAGAGTGCATAACCAGCGCGTGGCAAGAAACGCCGCGTCTCATCGGTGTTATCGCGGTGAAGACTTCCTATCCCCGGAGTATCGACAAGTACCAGCCCTTGGAGCGGATCCGGAAGCGGTAGTACCACTTCTACCCAGCGGATCTGTTCCCTGTTTCCCGGATTCCTGCGTTCTGAAACATAGGTAGCGATCTCATGCGGAGCGATTGCAAAACACTCTCCCGAAAGCCTCTCGACGGTAACTGCAATCTGCTCACCGTGGCGCACCTTCGTGATAACCGTTGTTACCGGCACTACTCCAACTGGTAGAATGTCGTGACCGATGATACTGTTGAGAAACGAACTTTTCCCGGCCTTGAATTGGCCGAGGACCGCAACCTCGATCGGCGCAGTATCGGCGAGGAGGGCACGAAGCGTCGTGATGTGAGGATCGAGTGCAGTCACTCCGATCAAGCGGCACGCCTGTTCGACCGCTTCAAGGAGATGCTGCATACCATCTACCTCCCCTTTTCGTTTCTGTTCAGGAGTCATCAGCCGGCAGGAGCGACGCGGCGGTTACGGCGAACTCCATCGCCTTGAGTCATGGTAAGAGAAAAAAGCAGTCTCGTCAAGAACGGTGCCCGATCAGCGCCCTTTCAGGTGCTTGAACTCATCGTAGAGATCGGGGAACGGCGAAAGGGCGCGCGGGAACGCTCCCCGAAGAAACGCAATGAGTACGCCGTAGTTGGTCATCGGCACTCCGAACCCCTCTGGAATCGATTGACGGCGAAGCACCTCGCGCCGGTTGAGGGTACATCCACCGCAGTGCACCACGAGTTTGTAGGTTGAAAGATCATCGGGGAAATCATAACCGGGGACTACACGAACATCGAGTGGCCCACCAACATACTCGGCCAGCCATCGTGGTATCTTGAGCCGCCCAATGTCGTCCTCCATTGGGTGGTGGGTACAACTCTCAGCGATGAGCACCTTATCACCCGGTTTCAATGTCTTGACAGCCGCTACTCCTTCGACCATGCGTCGCAGGTCACCTTTCTGGCGGATCGAGAGAAGGGAAAATCCAGTAAGCGGTATCTCTTCCGGTACGAGGGGCGCCACTTTTTCGAAGACCTGCGAGTCGGTCACGGCGAGCACCGGTTTCACGGTGAGCGCCTTCAGTGCCGCTTCGACTTCGAATTCGGTGACATCGATCACGATGCCGTGACCGTCAAGCACCTCGCGGATCGCCTTCTCTTGGGGCATGATCATGCGCCCCTTGGGTGCTCCCCGATCTATCGGCGTAATGAGCAGGACCACATCACCGGGACCGAACAAGTCGCGCAGAAAAGGTGGCTCCCAGTTTTTAGGCGCCGTCTCAATGATCGCTTTTTTCAGCTCCTCTATTCCTTCCCCCTTCGAGGCGACCACCCGTACAGCGGGACGATCCGCAAGCCAGCGCACCACCGCATCGCTCACCCCGCGGTCCACCTTATTGAGAACGATGACGAACGGGAGACGATACTTGTCGAAACTGGCAAGAAGTTGATCCTCATAAGCAAAGTCGGCCGCATCGGCGGGCACCACGAGCAGAGCAAAATCGGTCTTCGCAAGGATCCGTTCCGAGCGACGTACCCGTTCGGCACCGAGCGTTCCATCGGCATCGTCGATTCCGGCTGTGTCTATAAAGGTGACCGGTCCCAGCGGCAACAGCTCCATCGCCTTGAAGACCGGATCGGTGGTTGTACCGGGGACATTGCTCACGATGGCGATCTGCTGTTTGGTTATCGCGTTGATGAGCGACGACTTCCCCGCATTACGCCGTCCGAAAATACCAATATGCAGCGTATCGCCGCGTTGAGCCTTCATGGCGTACCTCCTTTTCGTGCGTTGATGAAGTGCGGCGAGTCTCCCCACTCGCCGTAACCTATCGTCTCCCCGATCGCCGTGATGCGTCGTTCGAGACATGCGGCGCACATCGTCGCATTTTCGTCCATGCACGGCTTCCCATCGTAGAGCTGGTACCCAGTCCGATATCGCATATCGGTGAGATTCGGCATGATGATGTTCGCCCCAGCGAGCAACCCCATTTCACGCCCCGTCTCATCTATCGCCTGCAACGCCGTCGTCGATGCGATGTTCACATCCTTCAAGTGGAGGCGAGTGACCGCAATCATTCGCAACGCACGGCGCAACTGTTTTTCCTTGACCGCCGGCCAATCGGGTATCGAGTTGCACATCGGCGTGTCGTGATGCGGGATATACGGTCCCATGCCAACCATTGCGACATCCATCTTCTCGAAAAAGAGAATGTCATTCGCGAGGTCAGCAGTCGTCTGCCCCGGAAGACCGATCATGACGCCGGTCCCCACCTGATACCCGAGGCGATAGAGTGTTCGAATAGACTCCACGCGGGCATCGAAGTCGTGATCGTCGGGGTGAAGCAACCGGTAGAGGTCACGGTTGGAGGTCTCGATACGTAAAAGATAACGGTGCGCCCCTGCTTCATACCACCTTCGATAGGTCTCTTCGGACTGCTCTCCCAACGAAAGGGTGATCCCCAGTTTCCCGCCCGAGATCTCCTTGATGCGCCGCACGATATGTTCGACGAATGTCACGAACGCCCCATCCTGCCGCTCACCGCTCTGGAGCACCACCGACCCGTAACGCGCCGTCATCGCGAACCGCGCCGCGTCGAGAATTTCTTTTTCGTTCATGAGATAGCGCTCGACCGCCCGGTTGTCGCGCCGAATACCGCAATAAAAGCAATTTTTAGTACAGATGTTCGACATCTCGATGAGACCGCGGAAATAGACCTTGGTGCCCACATGCCGTCGTTTTACTTCGTAAGCGCGGCGAAAGAGCGCCGCCTCCTCATCGGAATCCTCGATATCAAGAAGAAGCGCGATATCCTCTACGGAAAAACGTTCTTTACTTAGGGTGCTCTCTATCTCTCGCCTCATCTGGGACTCCGCCATCTGTCATTAGTCACACTATATGCCTGAAATCCCCACAATCAAGGGTAGTTAGCGATCCGAAAGGTAACTATTCAGACTTTATAGGTTGATTTCCGCACTCTTCTGATTACTATGACAAATGAACCACAAACGGAGGCATTCATGGAGACTGGTTTCGTCGATCACGCAAGAATCTACGATTATCTTCGCAATACAACTCCTCCCGATGTTAAGGAACTGGACGAGATACTCGCTCACGCACGTGAACTCAAAGGTATTTCCTTCCCTGAAGCGGAACGGCTACTCATGGTAGAAGACGACGAGCACCTCGCGCGGCTTACCGAGACGGCTCGATTCATCAAAGAAGAGATTTACGGCAACCGGCTCGTCCTCTTCGCTCCGCTCTATGTTTCCAACCTTTGCAACAACGACTGTCTCTACTGCGCCTTTCGACGAACCAACAAGCTTATCCCCCGCCGCACCCTCACCATGGACGAGATACGCCGCGAGGTGCAAACGCTTGTCCAACAGGGCCACAAGAGAGTACTTCTTGTCTCAGGCGAAGGACTCGGCATGAGCGCACTCGATTACACCATCAAAGCCATCGAAACCATCTACAGCGTCAAGATGGGAAAAAGTGGTGAGATCCGCCGCATCAATGTCAACATCGCAGCACTGCCGGTCGAAGGATATAAACGCCTTAAGGAAGCACGTATTGGAACTTACCAGCTCTTTCAAGAAACTTACCATTATGAGACTTACAAAAAAATGCATCCAAGCGGTCCAAAGAGCGACTACTTTTACCATCTCACCGCAATGGATCGTGCTATGGAGGCAGGAATAGACGACGTTGGCGTGGGTATTCTTTTTGGTCTTGAAGACTATCGATTCGAGATCATGGCGCTCCTTCAGCATATCCGCCATCTCGAAGAACGATTCGGCGTCGGGGTACACACCATTTCGGTGCCACGCATCGAGCCGGCAACCGGATCCGAAGTATCGCTCAATCCCCCCCATCCGGTGAGCGACCGCGATTTTCGCAAGATCATCGCCATCCTCCGCATCACGGTCCCCTACACTGGCATGATCCTTTCGACCCGCGAAAGCGCCGATATGCGCCGCGAAGCTCTCTCGCTCGGCATTTCGCAGATTTCGGCCGGGTCGCGCACCAACCCCGGCGGCTACACCGAAGAAGGAGCCGGAGAACAGTTCTCGCTCGGCGATCATCGTTCGCTCGAAGAGGTCATCCGCGACATCGCGACGATGGGCTACATCCCATCGTTTTGCACCGGCTGTTATCGACTCGGCCGGACGGGGCAGGACTTCATGGATCTCGCCAAGCCGGGACTCATCAAGCACTTCTGCTTGCCGAACGCGATCACGAGTTTCAAGGAATACCTCGTCAACTACGCAACGCCCGAAACTCGCGCTGTAGGCGAAGCACTCATCAAGAAGATGCTTGCCAATATCCCGCAAGAAGAACTCCGCGCAAAGACCGCCGTATCGCTTCAAGCGATAGAGAACGGTGCGGTCGATGTATATGTCTAAATAAAAAAAGGGCGGCCATGTCGGGCCGCCCTTGAAACGAAAAAGGACGAAACCTAGCGAATGCTGTCGCGGGCGTGATAGTGAGTGTGCAGGAGTTCGTGCGCCTTGTGGCTGTTTGGTTTGCCGAGGAACTCCTCGTATATCTGCTTGATGCCCGGGTTGACATGCGACTTGCGCAGTTCGCGCTGATCGTCCTCTTTATAGATAGCCGCCGCGCGTTCCGCCTTGATCTTCCATGAGGTCGGTCTCGGCTGGCCGCCGCCGCCGACACAACCACCGGGACAGCCCATAATCTCGATGAAGTGGTAGGATTTCTCACCTTTCCGCACCGCTTCAAGCAGTTTGCGTGCCATGCCGGTCGAATGGGCGACCGCCACCTTCACGGTGACGCCCTTGAGGAACTCATAGCCCTTCGCCGTCTTCTCTATCTTTATCTCGGCCTCCTTGATACCGTCAAGGCCGCGGACTGGCTCGAAATGCATGGTCGGGATCGGATCACCGGTAACGAGCTCATATACCGTACGCAAGGCCGCCTCCATGACACCGCCGGTATTGGCGAAGATGTCGGCCGCACCGGTCGAAATGCCCATCGGGTCGTCGAACTTGTCTTCTTTGACCATGTCGAAGTTGATACCATACAGTTTGATCATGCGCGCAAGTTCACGAGTCGTAAGAACGGCATCGACATCCTGATATCCGCTGTCACACATTTCAGGACGCGTACACTCGAACTTCTTTGCGGTGCACGGCATGATAGAAACGACGCGGATCTTCGCCGGGTCTATCTTCGCCTTTTCGGCATAGTAGGTCTTGGCGAGCGCGCCGAACATCTGCTGCGGCGACTTGCAGGTTGAGATATTCGGGATAAAGTCATGATAGAAGGTCTCCATGAACTTGATCCATCCCGGAGAACAGGAGGTAATGAGCGGCAGAGCGACCTTCTTGTCACCATCCTTCACCGCCTTGGTGACACGGGTAAGGAACTCGGTTCCTTCTTCCAAGATGGTGAGATCGGCGGTGAAGTTCGTGTCCATCACCTTGTCAAATCCCAGATGTTTGAGCACGCCTGCCAGTTTCCCCGTCGAAAGATAACCGGGCTGGAGTCCGCAGGCCTCTCCTACCGAAGCACGGATTGCCGGAGCGGTCTGCACGACGACATGGATCTCGGGATCGTTGATCCATTCCCACACGATCGCCGTGTCGTCGCGTTCCATAAGAGCGCCGGTGGGGCAAACATTGATGCACTGACCGCAGTTGATGCAGGTGGTCTCGGCAAGCGGCTTGCCCGCGGTGGTCGATGCGATCTTTTCGTATCCCCGGCCATCCCACTCGAGCGCATAAGCGGTCTGGACCTCGTTGCACGCCTTGATGCAACGACCGCAATTGATGCATTTGGACGCGTCGCGCACCACCACACCGGAAGAGTCTATCGGCAACCAGTGCGGCTCGTTCTCGAAACGATTCCCGCGGAATCCGTATTTGTCGGCGAGCGTCTGCAACTCACAGTGGGTGTTGCGCTCGCAGTTGAGGCAATCCATGTTGTGCCGGCTCAGCATGAGCTCAAGGACCATCTTGCGCGCCTTAAGCAACTCGGGCGTGTTCACCTTGATCTTCATCCCATCAGCGACTGGTGTGGCACATGATGGCTGATAGAGGGGATTGCCCTCTATCTCTACGACGCACACCCGGCAATTCCCGGTTGCATGAAGATCGTTATGCCAACACAGAACGGGAATGTCTATGCCCGCCAGCTTCGCCGCCTGATGAATCGTGAAATCTGCCGGCACCTTCATCTCGATGCCGTCTATCGTTATCGTTACCTTCTTTTCTGCCATGAGTTCCTCCGTTAATTGGCAAGTATCTCGCCTTTGAAGTGTTTGATCGCGTCAAGGAACGGATTGACGCACGCCTGACCCAGCCCGCAGAGCGAGGCCTTCTTCATGACCGACGCAAGTTCCTCGAGCAGATCGAGCTCGCTGATGCGTCCCTTCCCCTGCTGGAACTTTTCCATGATCTCGCGAATACGGTGCGTTCCCTCGCGGCACGGTGTGCACTTACCACACGACTCATGCTCGAAGAACTTGGCCACCGTGGTGAGGAAATCGACGAGATTGCGATCCTCGCTCGCAACGAAGATCGACCCGGTGCCATAGGAAACCTTCATTTCGCAGAGGCGCTCGTAGGTCATCACGTTGTTCATCATCGCTTCGGTGAAGAGATTGCCAGATGATCCACCGATCTGGGCGAATTTGAACTTCTTGCCATCCCGAATGCCCTTGCCGAACTTCTCGACCACCTCTTTGAAGGTGAGATTGAGAGTCGTCTCGACAACCCCGATCTCGGTCGTGTCACCAACGAGCATGAAGACCTTCGTTCCCGGAGAACAGGAGGGACCAAGCTTCTTGAACCATGCGGCGCCGTTTTTAAGAATGTGCGGCACATTTGCAAAGGTCTCGACATTGTTGACGATGGTCGGCTTGCCCCACAATCCGACGACCGGCGGATACGGCGGCTTGAGGCGCGGCTCGCCGCGTTTTCCCTCTATGGATTCTATGAGCGCCGTCTCCTCGCCACAAACATAGGCGCCACCGCCTTCCGCGACATTAAGCGTGAAATCGAATTTCGATCCGAGTATTCCCTTCCCGAGCAGATTCTTCTCTTCGGCCTGCTTGATCGCACGCTGAACCGTTTCAATGGACTTCCGGTATTCGCCACGGATATAGATGAAACCCTTCGTCGCACCGATGGCGTATGCGGCGATGGTCATGCCTTCGATAATCTGATGTGGGTCGCCCTCGAGCAGGAGACGATCCTTCACCGTTCCCGGTTCGCCCTCGTCAGCGTTACAAATAAGATACTTCTGATCAGCCTTTGCATTGTAGGTGAAAAGCCACTTCTTGCCCGTCGGGAAACTGGCTCCGCCACGGCCTCGAAGCCCGGACTCACTCACCTCGTCGATGATAGCCTTGGGCTCCATCTTGAGCGCCTTTTTGAGCCCTTCGTATCCTCCTGCCTTGACATAATCCTCGATGTTGAGCGGATTGATGGTACCTATGTTCTTGAGCAGGACATTGTCGGTCGAAAGGATCTTCGCATTGTAGTTCATCATGATGTCCCCCTTACTTGTACTTTTTGAGTATCTCGCCCACCGTCTCGGGCGTCATGTGGGCATAGATATCTTCATCAACCATCATCGCGGGTGCCGCGGTGCAAGTGCCGAGGCATGCCGTTTCCTCGAGGGTAAAACGACCGTCGTCGGTCGTCTGTCCTACCTCGATGCCAAGCTCACGCTTGAGCAGCTGAGCGCTAGTCATACCACCTCTGAAGTTGCACGGCCCATCCTTGCAAATGCGAACGATGTGGCGCCCACGCTTCTTCGTAGAAAACATCGTGTAGAAGGACACGAAGCCGTACAATTTGTTGAGCGGAATGCCAGTCGCCAGCGCGACCTCCTTCATTGCCTCGTCAGGAAGGTAGTTCCCGCACTCTTTTTGGATCTTGTGCATCACCACCATAAGATTACCTTTCTCGGGAGCATACTCTTTGAGAATCTCCCGAACTCTCGCCTGATCAAAACTCATGGAGACCTCCTGTTGTGAAAATGGGAACAACGCCAGCACGGGATATATATGAGGTAAGAAGAGCGGTAGCAACTTTTTTTCACTTTTTTTTGAAAAAAACTCTTGACAACGAGAAAGAAAGAGCTTACATTCGAATTGTGAAATTGTTCACACTGTTATTTTGATAACAGATGATTTGGAGGAGCTATGCAAGAAAAGATGAACGCCATTTTGGCACGGTACCCGTCGGCAAAACGAGAACATCTCATCCCCCTGCTCCAAGAGGTGCAAGAGGAGTTCGGTTATCTCTCTCGAGAAGCGGTGGTCCGCATCGGGGAACACCTTGGGCTTCCCACCTCGAAGCTTTATGGTGTCGCCACCTTTTATAATCAATTTCGTTTCCAGCCGAAAGGACGGTTTCATATCATGGTTTGTCGGGGAACCGCCTGCCATGTGAAAGGTTCGGCGGCGGTGCTGGATGCCATAAAGAGCGTCCTCCGCATCGAGTCAGGACAGACGACGCGAGACGGCATGTTCAGTCTCGAAGTGGTCGCCTGCATCGGCGCGTGCGGTCTTGCGCCGGTCATGTGCATCAACGATGAGTTCTTCGGCAACCTCTCCCCTGACAAGGCGCGTCAGATACTTTCATCGTACCGTGAGAAAGCGAAGGAGGCCGGCAATGATCGCTAAAACGAAAAGATCGTCAACCGAGGCACGCCGCTGTTGGGTCATAACCCCGTCCATAGATCCAACGCTCTTTACGGTCATTCGAGGCGGTTCACTGCGCATCGCCCCCACCGAAACGGCTCAGGTATCATCTCGTCTCCGCTCTTTCCTCCGTACGAAGGTAACTAAACCAACGCTCTATCTTGGCGCGGGAACCTGTGGCCTCGGGGCTGGTGCCGCGAAAACGAAAGAGGCAATTCATCACTACGCCACTGCGAAGGGAATCGATGTGGATCTCATCGAGGTCGGTTGCATCGGGCTCTGTTCCGCCGAACCTCTTCTCGATGTGCAGTTACCCCAAAGAACCCGGGTAAGCTTCAAGAACATTACTGCCGATAAGGTCGAGGCTCTTCTCGACGCCGTTCTTGCCAACAGTATCCCGGAGGAGCATCTCCTGGGACAGTTCCGTGCCGAAGAGGGGAACAAGCCTTGGGACACGGTCCCCTATCTCGATGAACATCCCTTCTTCGCTCCCCAAACCCGCTGGGTTCTCGCAAACTGCGGGCTCATCAACCCCGACTCGCTCGACGAATATCTCGCACGCGGCGGTTACGGCGCTCTCTGGAAGGCTCTTCGCGCCCACACGCCAGAAGAGGTCTGCGACATCGTCGAAAAAAGCGGTTTGCGCGGACGCGGTGGCGGCGGTTTCCCGGCGGGGACCAAGTGGAAGATAGCCGCATCTCAACAAAGCGATCAGAAATATCTCATCTGCAACGCCGACGAGGGTGAGCCGGGCGCCTTCATGGATCGTGCGGTCATTGAGGGAGACCCGCATCGCCTGCTCGAAGGAATGGCCATCGCCGCATACGGCATCGGTGCGACGAAGGCCTACATCTATATCCGTGCCGAATATCCCCTTGCCGTCGCCCGGCTTCGTACCGCCATCGCTCAAGCAAAAGAATACGGTTTCATCGGTGAGGACATACTCGGAAGCGGCTTCAATCTGGATATCGTCATCAAGATGGGCGCCGGTGCCTTCGTGTGCGGCGAAGAGACGGCACTCATGCACTCGATAGAGGGAAAACGCGGCATGCCGCGTCCGCGTCCCCCCTACCCGCCGGTGCAGGGGCTGTTCGGAAAGCCGACCGTCATCAACAACGTCGAGACGCTCGCCAACCTTCCGCTCATACTCGAGAACGGTCATGAATGGTTCAGCATGCTCGGCACCGAGCGCTCCAAGGGAACCAAGGTCTTCGCTTTGACCGGAAAAGTCGAGCGAACCGGCCTCGTGGAAGTGGCGATGGGAACGACCATCCGCCAGATCGTCATGGAGATCGGCGGTGGCATTCCGAACGGAAAACGGTTCAAAGCGGTCCAGATCGGCGGCCCATCCGGCGGGTGCATCCCCGAGTCGCACATCGACACGCGCATAGACTACGATGAGCTTAAGAAGGTCGGGGCCATGATGGGGTCGGGCGGACTCGTTGTTATGGACGAGGACAACTGCATGGTGGATGTTGCTAAATTCTTCATGGACTTCATACAGCGCGAATCCTGCGGCAAATGTATCCCGTGCCGCGAAGGCACCCGCCGCATGCTCGAGATTCTCGAGGGGATAACACGGGGGCGACGCAACGAGACCGGAGTTCAAGCACTCGAGCGATTCAAGGGAGTCATGTATCTCGAACATCTCGCCAAGGTGATACAGGACACCTCGCTTTGCGGTCTTGGTCAAACGGCACCCAACCCGGTTCTTTCGACGCTACGCTGGTTCCGGGATGAGTACGAAGCGCATATCTACGAACGCCGATGTCCCTCTCATGCGTGTCAGGAGCTGCGGCGCTACACTATCGTTGCCGAAAAGTGCCGGGGCTGCACCCTCTGCGCGAAGAAATGCCCCGTCACCGCGATCAAAGGTGCCCCGAAATCACCCCATTACATTATGCCTGATGTCTGCGTCTCGTGCGGTGCTTGTGCCGCAGCATGTCCCTTCAACGCCATCGTGGTCGAGTAACGGAGGAAGATATGGTCACATTGGAAGTCAATGGACGCCTCATCGAAGCGAAAGAAGGCGAAACGATACTCTCGGCTCTGCGCCGCAACGGGATCTCGGTTCCGACGCTCTGTCACATGGAAGGACTGCTCCCTTCGGGCGCCTGTCGTCTCTGCGTGGTGGAGATCGAAGGAATGCGCAACCTCATCCCGAGCTGTTCCTACCCCGTCGCCGACGGCATGCGCATTGCAACCCACTCGCTCCGCGCCATCGATGCGCGAAAGACCATCGTCGAGCTTCTTCTCGCGAACCATCCCGACGACTGTCTTTACTGCGAACGCAACAACACCTGCGAGCTTCAGCGCCTCGCCGTCGAACTCGGCATCAGGGAACGCCGCTACAGCGGAGCAAAGAACAACTGGCATGTGGATGCCTCCAGCCCCGCGATCGTCCGTGATCCCGCCAAATGCGTTCTCTGCGGCAAGTGCATACGAACCTGCGAAGAGGTCCAAGGCGTCGCGGCGATAGATTTCACGGGCCGTGGGTCACGTGCACTCGTCGCTCCCGCGTTCCGCGAAACGCTCAATGTCTCTTCGTGCGTCAACTGCGGTCAGTGCGTCGCCGCATGTCCGACTGGGGCTCTCATCGAGCATTCGAGCGTCGAAGCGGTCATGCAAGCGCTCGCCGATCCTCAGAAACAAGTAGTCATTCAACATGCGCCCGCCGTTTCGGTCTCCATCGCCGAGGAACTCGGTCTCAAGGCAGGAAGCGATGTGCAGGGTCTCCTGACGGCGGCTCTCCGCCGGATAGGGTTTAAACGGGTGTTCGACACCTCATTCGCGGCCGATCTCACCATCATGGAGGAGGCGACCGAATTGGTGACGCGCATCAAGAACGGTGGGGTGCTCCCGATGATAACCACTTGCAGTCCCGCATGGATAAAGTTCGCCGAAACCTTCTACCCCGAATTTCTTCCCAACCTCTCCACTTGCAAATCGCCCCAGCAGATGCTCGGCGCCGTCATCAAACGCTACTGGGCACCAAAGCAGGGTATCGCTCCTGAACGCGTCTTCAGTGTCGCGGTGATGCCCTGTACTGCCAAAAAGTTCGAGGCACAGCGCGCCGAGATGGTGAAAGACGGCATTCCCGACATAGACGCCGTGCTCACGACGCGGGAACTCGCCAAGATGATACGCCGCTGCGGCATCGCGGTGGAGACGCTCGAGCCGGAACTCGATGATCTCCCCTTCGGGGTCCGCAGTTCGGCGGGAAAGCTCTTCGGCGCGACCGGAGGCGTCATGGAAGCGGCCATTCGTACAGCCCACTACCTCATCACCGGCACCGACCTCGTCGATGCCAAGATCACCCCGCTCCGCGGCCCTGCCGAGATAAAGGAGTTCTCGGTCAAGGTTGGCGACCTCATCCTGCAGACGGCAGTCGTCAACGGTTTGAGCGCCGCGCGAAAAGTTCTCGAGGAGATAAAGGCCGGCAAACGCACGCTCCACTTCCTCGAAATCATGTCGTGTCCCGGCGGATGTGTCGGTGGCGGCGGTCAACCCTACGGGATATCGCGGGATAAGGTTCGCATCCGTATGCAGGCCCTCTATGCGATCGATCAGGCGGCGCCAGTGCGCGCAAGCCACCACAACAAAGAAGTGGCGCATCTTTACCAAGAGTTTCTAGGCCAGCCCAACAGTCACCTCTCGCACGAACTGTTGCACACCAGTTACCGCGATCGGAGCGCGGAGATACTCAAGTAGAGGACACCATGAGCGCACAGGAAACCACAGCGAAGGGTCTCATCCGCACGATCGCCGACCGGTGTCGGACCTGCTATACCTGCGTTCGCGAGTGCCCGGCGAAGGCGATCCGGATCGTGAACGGACAGGCGGAAGTCATCCCCGACCGTTGTATCTCCTGTGGCAACTGCGTCATTGTGTGCTCCCAAAAGGCTAAAGAATACGCTTCCTCCATCGACCGGGTCAAACATCTGCTCCAAAGCAGCCAGAGAACTGCGGCGATCATCGCCCCTTCGTTTCCCGCAGAATTCAGTGACATCGGCGATCACCGGATCGTTGTCGGCATGATACGGGCGCTCGGGTTTTCCCTCGTCACTGAGGTAAGTTTCGGCGCCGATCTCGTCGCCGACCGCTATCACCGCCATGTCGGTGAAGATGTCTCCTTCCCGCTCATCGCGGCGAACTGTCCGGCAGTGGTCACCTTCGTCCAGAAATATCACCCGGCCCTCGTGCCGAACCTTGCTCCCATCGTATCGCCGATGATAGCCATGGCGCGCGTTATGAAAAAACGCTACGGCGAAGATCTCATCATCGTGTTCATCGGCCCCTGCATCGCGAAGATAGCAGAGGCACGTGACGGTTCCTGCGAGAGCGGCATCGCAGAGGTCCTCACCTTCAGAGAGTTGCGTCACCTCTGGCAGGATGCCGGCATCACCGCCCATGCAGAACCGAGCGACTTCGATCCCCCCCACGGCGGACGCGGGTGGCTTTTCCCGGTGAGCCGCGGCATGCTCCAGTCGCTCAGCATACCCGACGACATCTCGCAAACCAATGTACTCGCCGCCGATGGACGGATAGACTTCCCCGAAGCGCTCCGCGAATTCGAACAGAGCGCGCTCCGTGATCGACATCTCGAACTCCTCTGCTGTAACGGATGCATCATGGGACCCGGCATGTCGCGCGGCGGCCCTCGCTTTGCTCGTCAGAGCGAGGTGGCGCGATTCGTTAGAGAACGCCTCAGGCATTTTGACCGTCGCCAATGGGAAGCCGATATGGCTGAATTTTCTGATCTCGACCTTTCCCGAACCTACTGCGCCGATGACCGAAGAATGCCGATACCGCCGGAAGAAAAGATAGCAGAGGTACTTCTCCGCATGGGGAAACAAAAGCCCGAAGACGAACTCAACTGTGGCGCCTGTGGCTACGATACCTGTCGCCTCCACGCCATCGCTGTCTGCAACGGTATCGCCGAAAGCGAAATGTGCCTTCCCTACACCATAGAGAACCTTCACACCTCTCTTCAGGAGCTCAATCGTTCGCACCTCCGACTCGCTTCGGCGAAGGAGGCACTCAAGAAATCGGAACGCCTCGCCTCGATGGGACAACTCGCCGCGGGCATCGCGCACGAAGTCAACAACCCGCTCGGCGTAATCCTGCTCTACAGCGGTCTTTTGCGCGACGAAATCCCCTGTGACAATCCTCTTTACAAGGACATCGAGGTGATCGCCTCTCAGGCAGAGCGATGCAAGACCATCATCTCCGGGCTCCTCAACTTCGCCCGCCGCAATGATGTCGTCTATCGTCAGACCGACGCCGTGAAACTCGTCGAAAAGGCGGTCCAGAGCGTCATCGTCCCGGAAGGCATCAGCGTGACGATAGAGAACCAGTGCGGCGAGAGTCCGATGGTCGAACTCGATCCTGACCAAATGCTTCAGGTGCTCGTCAATCTCATAAAGAACGCGATTGAGGCAATGGACAAGGGAGGCACGGTACGCATCACCGTGTCGGAAGATGATAATGCGATCCGTTTCGCAGTCAGCGACACCGGTGTCGGCATACCGCCAGCCAACCGTGAAAAACTTTTCGAGCCGTTCTTCACCACCAAACCGCTGGGCAAAGGATCAGGACTGGGGCTTTCGGTCAGCTACGGTATCGTCAAGATGCACTACGGAAAGATAGAGGTGACATCAAACAACGACCCGGCGGCAGGTCCAACCGGAAGTACCTTTACAGTTATCCTCCCACAGCGAAGAAAGGAAACCAGACTAGACAAGAAATAAGCCAAGGAGAAAAACCATGAGTAAAGAAAAGAAAACCATTCTTCTGGTCGATGACGATGTTGACTTTCTCACCCAGATCGCCTTCGTTCTCGAGAAAAACGGATACACCGTGAAAACGGCACAGGGTCAAAAAGAAGCCGAGGCACTCATCGAGACCATGCGCCCCGACCTTGCCATGCTCGATCTTATGATGGAACACTACGACAGCGGCTTCGTGCTGGCATACCGCCTCAAAAAGAAGTATCCTGAGGTACCGGTCATCATCGTGACGGCTGTCACGAGCGAAACCGGCGTCCGCTTTGATGCCGTCGGGCCGGGAGAACAGGCATGGTCGAAGGCAGACCTTGTCATGGACAAGGGGATACGACACGATCAGCTGTTGCGCGAAGTACGGCGCTTGCTGAAGGAAGAGTGATCCCATGGAAACGATCCGCTTACTCGTCGTCGACGATGAAGAAGGCATCCGGGAGGGATGCCGCCGTGCCCTGCGGGGCATGGTGGTTCGTCTCCCCTATTTGGAGGAAGATTATGCCCTCGAAGTCGGGACCGCCCGCGACGGCGAAGAAGCACTCGCCCTCATCGGACAAAACGACTACGACATCCTTCTCCTCGACAACAAGCTTCCCGGCATGAGCGGTATAGATCTGCTCGATCGTCTCGCACAGAACGGGCGAGAGATCATCGCTATCATCATCACCGCCTTCGCCTCGCTCGAGACGGCCGTTACCGCCACGCGGCGAGGTGCCTATGATTTCCTCACCAAACCTTTCTCTCCCGACGAACTCCGCGCAGCGGTACATAAGGCAGCCAAGCATCGCATACTTACCGAGATCACCCGCAGATTCTCCAATGAGAAAAAAAAGGTGCGCTTTCAGTTCCTTTCGGTACTCTCCCACGAACTCAAAGCACCCATTGCCGCGGTGAACGGATATCTTCAGTTACTCCGCGATCATGCCGCAGGGAACGATCTCTCGGCCTACGACGACATCGTCACCCGAGCCATCGAACGGCTCGACGGCATGCAAAAACTGATTTACGACCTGCTCGATCTTACTCGCATTGAATCGGGAGAAAAAAAACGCATGCTTTCGCTCGTGTATCCCTTCGCGATAGCCAGACGATGCCTCGAAACGGCCAAACTCGAGGCCGAACGCCAGAACATATCCCTTTCGCTCGAGGGAAACGAACAAACCACCATGATCGCCGATCCTGCCGAGCTGGAGATAATCTTCAACAATCTCATCTCCAATGCCATCAAATATAACCGGCAGAACGGATCGGTGACGGTGACCATCGCCGGCGACGAGCGGACGGTGACCTTCACGGTGCGCGACACCGGCATCGGTATCGCGCCCGAGCACCGCGACCGTCTGTTCAAGGAATTCTCCCGCATAAGGACCAAAGAAACCGCGCACATCACCGGAAGCGGACTCGGCCTTTCCATCGTATGGAAAATCGTGCATTTTTATCGTGGCAGCGTATCATTGGAAAGCGTCCCCGGAGAAGGAAGCACTTTCCGGGTTATCCTCGAACGGGGAGAGATATCCGAAACCCACGCTACGGAGGGACAAAGTGGCCATGTCTCTCGTTCCTGAGCGCACCGTCGAGCGTTTCAGCATATACCGCCGACTTCTCATCGAGGAACAGAAGAAAGGACGGTCTCACATATATTCGCACGAACTTGCGATGCTCACCAACAACTCCCCGGCTCAGGTGCGCCGCGATATCATGAACATCGGCGCCTCGGGGAATTCCCGCAAAGGGTATGTCGTCTCCGATCTCATCGCCGCCATCGGAAAGATACTAGACGAAGGACAAACGACGAACGCCTGCCTCGTCGGCGTCGGTAATCTCGGAAAAGCCATCCTTGCCTACTTCAAAGGGAAACGCCCCAATCTGCGCATCATCGCATCGTTCGATAACGACCCCGAGAAAACGAACAGGGTCATCGCCGGCGTCCGTTGCTATCCGGTCACCCAGATACCTCTCATCGTTCCTCAGGAAAAGATCTCCGTTGGCATTCTCACCGTCCCCGGAGCGGCGGCGCACGAGACCGCCGAACTGCTCATAGACGCCGGTGTGCGTTCCCTTCTCAACTTTACCCCGACTCCACTTCGTCTGCCTCCCAACATCTTCCTCGAAGAGATAGATATCACCGTTTTTCTCGAAAAGGCTGCCTACTTCGCACGACATGCCGGAACCAATCGTCCCATCACTTGAGACGATCCATGGCACACATCACGATCAACGGACGACCACTCGATGTTCCCGAAGGAGCAACGCTTCTGGACATCATCCGGCGGTCTGGCGTCTCGATACCAACGCTCTGTCACATCGACGGACTCGAGTCGGTCGGAGCCTGCCGCCTGTGCGTGGTCGAGATCGTCGGACACAACCGCCTCCTTCCCGCATGTACGACACAGGTCAGCGACGGTATGGCGGTACTGACCCACTCCCCTCGCGTCATCGAGGCACGCCGCACCAATCTCGAACTGCTGCTCGCCCACCACGCCGACGATTGTCTCTACTGTTCCCGCAGCGATCTCTGTGAGATCCGTCGATTAGCCGCCGATCTCGGCCTTCCCAATCGACGATTCGGCACCATACGGCGCGAAGCAGGCATCGATAAGACGGCTCCGGGATTTCTGCGCGACCCGGCAAAGTGCGTCCTCTGCGGCAGATGCGTACGCGTCTGTGAGGAGATCCAGTCGGTCGCCGTGTATGATTTCGCCTACCGCGGCAACGCAATGACTGTAGAGACACCATTTCGAGCCCGCATAACCGAAACATCGTGTGTCCGGTGCGGGCAATGCGTCCGTAGCTGTCCCAGTGGCGCGCTTACCGATAATATGCTGTTCGAACCGCTTTTCGCGGCGCTTCGTGATCCCGAACGCATCGTGCTTCTGTCGGTCGAACCGGCCGTCATACCGACCATTGCACGCATGCGCCGCATTGACCACGCCGAAGGACGCATCGCCGGCGCGCTTCGAACCGCCGGATTTGATCGCCTCTTCGATACGCGTTACGGATGGGAGACATGGCTAAACGCAACCGTGGAGGAAATATCGGCAGCACATGCAGAACGCCCGCTCATTCTTTCGTTCTGCCCTGCCGTCGAACGATTCCTCAAAAATCATCTTCCCGCCTATGCACCTTTTCTATCGACGGTTCCTCTTCCCTACTCTCTCCAAGAACGACTGATCGTTTCTTCATACGCAGAGCGAATAGGCTTTCCTCCCGAATCGCTTTTCACCGTACTGGCGACACCCTGCCTCGCCGCTCGAGACGCCACCATCGAGTTCCCCAAGACAGAGGAAACGCTCTCGCACTCGGCGGTCCTCACCACCCGCGATCTTCTGGCCCTCTTCGATTTGCTTCATATCCACCCGCACGAAACAGTGCCTGTGCGCTGGGACCGAGAAATCGGTGTCGGTGACCCGGAAGATCTCTTTCATGGGCTTACCGGAGAAATCGCCTCCGTCGTGGCTGATCGTCTCACGAAGGGAAAGAAACCCGCGGCATCCGAGACATCGCCCTTTCCCGGTTGCCGTCTCGTATATGTTCCAAGCGAACAACCCTTTATCTACGCGGTCGTCTCGGGACTCGGCGCGGCACGGAGGTTCCTCACCGAACAGCTCTCGCACCTTCGCTCCTCTCTGCGTTTTGTCGAGATAGACGCCTGCCCCGGCGGCTGCCGCTCTGGAGGAGGACAACCGTTCGGAGAACCGATATGAATCCCGTCATCGTTCCCGTCCCCGCAAGCCGGATACGCCGCTATACGCCGCGTATCGAGTGGTTTGAACGAGGAGCTGACGCCGGCATTCACGGCATGGCTCATACAGCGCGGGTCATCGTCTTCTCTCTCGTTCTCGCCGAAATGGCACCGCAGGAAGGTCTTCTCCCCGATCCTCACGCGCTCGGTTGGGCAGCCGCCCTTCACGACATCAAACGAGTCCATGATTTCGCTGACTCAACCCATGGAGAAAAGGCCGCAGGATGGATTCGTCGTCATCTTCCCGCGCTAGATCCGACGGTCGATGTCGAGAAAGTGGCATTTCTTTGCACTTACCACTCGCGCGACGACCACGATGCGCCGATACTCACCGATGACCTCAAAATATTCAAGGACGCCGATGCTCTCGATCGTTGGCGATGGCCGCTCGGCGACTTTGGAGGGCCCGCCCCCTCTTTCTTTCGGACCGCTTCGGCGAGAGCACTCTATGAGGTGAGCCGTCACCTCTGCGAAAAGACCGATCCTATGCGAAACCACCCGGAACGAGCCCTTGACCGCGTCATCGACATGGCACTCTTTCTCAAGCTCTTGTCGTATCCGTGATCTCACCCGAAAGTAGCCGTATCCGGGGAAGTGGAGGCACAGCGGTGTGGCGCCAGAAGTACTCGGAAAACGCTATATCCTCCGCGAGATGAGGACTCGGCGCGTAATCATGTTCGAATGCGATATTGTCCCTGATGCGTCGAAACAGGAAAAGCGAGACGAACTCCCCTTCGATGGGACCGGAGACCTCGCCGTAAAGAAACGCCTCGATGTGCCGTCTTCCTTCGCCGCTCGTACCGATATGAACCAACGCCCGCTGTTGGAAGGATTCCCCCCGCTGAAGCAACGCCACATAGACCCCATCCTGGGGAATGATCTTGCACGGGACAGGGATCGTGATAAAAATCCCCGGCACTGTCGACAGCGCACTGCGAGAAAGAGCCGCCGCGGTCCCACACAGCGTATAAGGTGCTGACAACACCTGAGCGACCTCCTCCAGATCTCCCTTGAATATGAGTTTTCTGATAACCGAAGAACTGATGCGCATTGACTCGGTACACTGTGCCTCCGTGACTTTCACGGCGATATTGCGCTCGTTGCACCACTGGCGAAGAAAAGAAACATCACCCAATCGCTTTTTCCCGAATCGAAAATCATCTCCGACGACAAAGAGCTTTATGGGAATGTGACGCACTAACATCTCGAGGAATTCAGCCGGCTCCAGAGACATGACCAGAGAGAACGAAAGAAGAAAAAGATGATCCAGACCAAGCATTTCCAGCACTGCCACCTTCTCTTCCAAAGTAGTTATCAACTGCGGTGGGAATCGACTTAGGACCTGTCTCGGATTGACATCGAAGGTCACCATGCCACTCCGCAGCCCTCCCGCAGACAGGGTGCTTTTTATGAGATCGGCATGACCTCGATGGATACCATCAAACTTGCCGATGGCGACAGCAACATCCCCACGAGGCACAAAAAGAGAAAGATCACGAACGATATCCACAGGATCACTCTCTCAAGACGAAAGAGATCGAAGCGCTGCTATCCGTTCCCGGTACTCGGCGCGCGGCGCCTTTTTGAAAAGATCGTTGTACAGTTCGAGCGCAGCGGCATGATGCTCTGCGTTGCCGGTAAGTTCGAAGAGGTGGTAGGTCACCGCCGCCTTCTGATCCTGACCGGTGCATTCGGCGAGCATCTGATGGAGTGCGACGACCGCGGCTGCGGCATCGCGCTGGGCGGTGATGCGTTCACGAAGAAGGCGCGCCTTGAAGTTGAAGTCCTTGCGCCCCACCGCTTCGCTCAAGGTCACCGCCTCGGTCACCAGCGATTCCGCCTCAACGGCGCGGCCGGTCTCGAAGAGCATCTCGGCCTTCTCGAAATAGAATTCGCAAAGAAGATTCTTCAGCGAAAGATCGCTCGCCACCTTGATGGCCCGGTCATAGTACTTTTCCGCTTCCTCATACTGTTTGAGGCGCTTACACACATTTCCAAGCATATTGTTCGCCATCGCAATGTGACGCGAGCTTCCCAGTTCGGCGGCGATGTCGCGCTGCTGTTTGAAGGAACGCATCGCCTCTTCGTAGTTCCCCATCCAGAGGAGCAGTTCTCCCATATTGTTATGGGTATAGGCGATGTAGAACTTGGAGCCGAACTTTTGGTAAACATCGAGGCTTTCGCGGTAATACCGGAGGGCGTTGTCAAAGTCGTTGAGGTACGAACAGGAAAGACCGAGATTGAGTTTGGCGACCGCGATGTCGAGTTCCGATTTCAGTTCTTCGGCGATGGAGAGCACTTGCGTATAATACTCCTGAGCCTGCCGATAATCGGCACGATAGTAGGCAACTCCGCCAAGATAACGGTAAGAGACCATGATGTTCGCACGATCGTCAAGCTCCTTGGCAAGGGAGAGGCGCCGGTTGAAAAAATCGATGGCGTTGTCAAGATCACCGCGGTAATAATGAATGAGTCCGAAATACCCGAGGACCGTAAGCTCTCCCTTTCTGTCGCCGAGTGAACGGTACGCCGTGAGCGCATGGTCCAAGAGCTCGCGCGATTCGTCATAGCGCCCCTTTTCGAGAAGGAGATAACCGAGTTCTCGTTCGTTATCGGCACGGCGAGATGTGTCGTCCCCAGCCAGATCGAGCGCCGTTCGGTACGACTCTTCGGCCTCCTTCCACTTACCAATGAGGCGATAGACACCGCCTAGTTTATAGTGGATCTCGGCCTGCTGCGACCGCTCATCCACATAGGATAGAAGCGACCGATAACAGCGGATGGCATCCTCGTTCTGGTAATGTTCACGCGCATACTCGGCGGCCTTCGAGAAGTAGAATCGCGTTCGTTCTCGTTCCTCGGCCCGCTCATAGTGAAATGCTATCTCCGAGGCATACTTGTCATCATTGCCGTAGGTCCGCTCCATCGCTTCGGCGACGGTACGATGCATGACCTTGAGGCGGCTTCGCAACTGCATGTCATAGGCCGCCTCACGCAGCAAAAGATTCCGGAACGCATAGAGGAGTTCAGAGAGCGGCATCCAGATGCGTTCCTCTCGCCCCTCGGAAAGAAGCGACGGCACATCGTGTCCGCGCATCAACTCGGTAAAAATGGAGACATCTATCTCTCGGCCAAGGACCGATGCCGAGAAGACACCCTCCTTGAGACGCTGCGAGAGGCGATCTATCCGGCTGATGAGCAGCGCGTTCACCCCCTGCGGGATATCTACATTGCCGCCGAGAGCATCATAGCGACCATCGCGCTCCTCCAGCAGGTTATTGGTCTTCAGATAGTAGCATATCTGCTCGACGAAGAAAGGGTTGCCGTCGCTTCGGCGCATGATGATGTCGCGCAGTTCGTCACCGACTCGTCCGCCGAGCAGCTGTTCGGTGAGAAGCGCCACCTCAACGGACTGGAGACGGTCAAGTGCTATCTCGGACAGGGGGACACCGGGGTCAAGGGACAGGACCGGCTTGGTACCATCATCACTGTAGCGTCCCAACACCACCAGCGCAAAAGGGAAACGCTCGGTCTGCCGGAAAAGGACCTTCAGTATCTCGTGCGAGTCGTTGTCGAGCCATTGTATGTCGTCGATAGCCACGAGGAGCGGCTGCGCCAGAGACAGGGCCTTGATGAACTCTTTCACCGCGTAGAGCGTGTTTTCGAACCGCCCCTTCGCATCGAGTTTCTCGTAGAGACTCTCCTTCCATTCCACCCCGACCATCGCCGCTAAGAACGATTTGGTGCGTGAGAGTTCTTCGGTAACCTCCTGCACCAGCCGCGCATCTGAACAGCGGGCAAGTCCCGAGACCACCGATTCCCAGCGACGATCGAAACGACGCCGCTTCTCCGAAGGATCGTCGGTGTCGGTCTGATCGAAGAAACGCTCGAAGAAGGTAACGAAAGGGTTCATGGACTTCCGAAGGATCGAGTCGGCGACGAGAGAGATCACCTGTACTTCTCCTCCAATGCGCCTTCGGACCTCCGCAAGGAGTCGCGTCTTGCCGACGCCCGCATCTCCCCAAAGAGCGAGGACGCCGGCGTTTCTGCCGTTCCGCAACGGATCGAGCACTGCGAGTGCCCGTTTCAGTTCCTCCTCGCGACCGACCATCGGCTGATCGAAGGAAAGGTCCTCACTCCGGGATTTTTGTCCGCGAAGAAGAAAGACGGCGATCTTTTCGGTCTTCCCCTTGAACTGCTGTTCGCCGAGAGCCGAAATCTCGTACTGTTCCCCGATCTGATCGGCCACCGCTTTCGAAAGCCATATCTCGCCCCATGCGGCACGCATCATGAATCGAGCGGCAAGATTGACCCGGTCACCGAGGACCGTGTAGGTTGCTCGTCGCTCACTGCCGACGAACCCGGCGTACACTTGGCCTTGGGTTATCCCGCATCGTATCGGAACCGTGACCCGCTCGCGCAGAGCAAGCACAAAACTGACTGCTCGTTGAACATTGTTTTCGTAACTGACCGGCGCGCCGAACAGGACGAGCATGTTGCCGCCCTTATCGCCGAAATCCATGAGATTGAAATAGCCACCGAAAGCATCGGTCGTTTCGAGCACCGCGGCTGTGAAACGGCTCAACTCCTCGAGATCATCAGGCGCCTGAAAAGAAATGAACACCGGTACGATGTCGCGGAATTCTCCGGCCAAGGTCTGCTCATAGAGCTGTTCCGGATAAAACAATTTTCCCGTTTCCCGAGAAAGCGGTTCCTCTTTTTCCTTGATCGTGGGGAACTTTTCTTGAAACGACACGCGCCAAAATCCTCTTTCCCCAAGCGCAAGGCGTTCGAGAGGAACTCCTTTGGAACGATCGATCGCAGGGGTGTCCATGACGATGTCTCCGGCGCAGGCGTGGTGTTCGGCGGCAGCGCATCCGTCTATCGCTGGACCCCTGAAGAAGAAGGCGCGATGATAATCGGTTCCCGGGATCCCCCACTCCACATCGCCGTATGAAATCCCTATCTTGGCGCTCACGGCGAACGATCCATAGGGTGTCTCGTGTGACGGATGGGAACGAAAGATACGCTGTATCTCCGATGCAGCGGCGACCGGACATATCATATCGTCGCCGGGGAATATCGCGGTGAAGGCGTCTCCCGCGAAACCAGTGATGAATCCGCCGCAGCGATAGACCGCCTCGATGACCGGGCTGAAGGTATTGTTAAGGATGTCACCGATATATTCCGCCCCCACTTTCCCCTGCTGCATGAGTTTCTCGGTCATCGAGGTGAACCCGGAGACATCGACGAACATGGCAGCGGCATGAAGCCTGCCATACAGCACACGCTGACGATACTGCTTTTCAATGAAGCCGGGATAGAGCGGACGCATGAAGGAGACTGTCCTTATTCACCCATAAAACACCAAGAGAAGCCTATGCAATTCGGAATTGAAATGCAAGTTTAGAATAGGTGAGAACTATGAAGAATTCCTAGCAGTCGCGTTCGTTACAGGATCCGTCGCCTGACTGGTCCTCGGTCTCCTTATCGCAGACGCCGTTCTTGTTGAGGTCCCAGCACTCGAAAGTGGTCGGACCGCCGGATGCCTCGGCGCTCCACTTGAAGTTGTCGATGAGCACCAACGAGTCGAACGAAGTGTCGGAGGTATCCCAGATGACGAACCGTAAGGTGATCGTCTCACCCGGAACAACGGGCGCGGATGTTGCAAGCCACTTGGTAGCACCGGCATTGGATGCGCTATACCCAGTTCCGGAGAGCGCTGACGTTCCGTCAGGGCAAGCATAACCGGTTTTCGGCGTACAAACGGTGAAGAAATTGGTGCTGTTGACACTGATGTAGCTCCCATTCGAATCGAAAGCAATGTTCTTATCGGCCGGTATCGGCTGCTCTCCCGGCCCGGGGGTCCACGTAGTGTCAAGAAGCGCAACGAAGAAGTCGTTGTACTCCTGACAGGTGTACAGCCAGTACTCTTGGGAGAAGAAACGGAAATTGAACGAGAACGAGTGCGCGTTGGTCGGAACTTTGAGCTGTACCGTGAGCATCACCGAATCGTTCGCTTTGTTGTCCCCGATGCTCGCCGGACACGACGGGCTTGTCTGCGGCAGGTCCCCGCCGTACGGCGCCGTGAAATCGGCCGGAGGCTGACCGAAATCGTAGCGGTAGGTGACCGTCGTTGTCGGATCAGGATCGTTGTGGTTGTCCCGTGCACGGCCGCTCGAAATCGCCGCCATCGTCGTTCCCTCGATCGCCGCATTCGATGGATCTGTGCCGAACTGCGCCATCACCGCGGTTTGGATGTCAACAGCCGAAGATCCCTGCGAGAGCAGGCCACCCGAGCAGGTCGTGTAGTCGTCACTGCAGATGATTGGTTGACCGTCGGCACGCGTGAGCATCGGCGTTCCGACAATGCCCCATGAGCCATTCTGGGCGGTCTTGCAAAGACCGATAGCAGCAAGGAGGTCTGTGGGGGTAATGCCAGAGAATTTCTGACTGGAAACACACGACTCACTTTCGTCAGTTTGAGAATCACAGTCGTTGTCCATCCCGTCGCCGAGAACCTCTACCGCACCAGGATTCACGACCGCCGGATTCTGGCACTGTGCCGTGGTGTCACAACAGTCATTTTGGCACACACCCCACCCATCGCCATCAGCATCGGCACCGTCATCGACTCCGCCAGCACAATCGTCATTTTTCCCATTGCCACATAAAGATCCCGTTTCAGCAACCGGAAGGACCTGACCATTACAGGATCCCCAACCGTTCCCATACTGACCACACACTTGTGTTCCCGCCTTGCACTCTCCCACCCCTTCGGTTCCTGCAGGGCCAGCGTAACAAGAGGCTTCCTCATAGGGTAAACACTCACACCCTTCAGCACCGTCGCTATATCCGTCGTTGGTAAAACCATCGCAATCGTTATCTATCACATCGGTGCATACATCAGGTTGTGGAAGCACCTCGCCATAACAGTAACTCCACATCGTCCCATCGGGAGAACACATCTTCTTCCCCGCTTTACAGGGCCCCACATTCTCGGTTCCTTCAGGCCCCGAATAGGGGCAGGACACTTCCTCATACGGTGTACAGATGACCTCGAGGGAATCGGTATCGGGCCATTCGAGGTCGAGGAACTCTTCGCCGTCGTCCTGCGACTCATTGTCGGTGACGACCCCATCGGGCGACTCGTCAGAAACATCGGAAAAGGTATCGGCGACCAGATCGTCGTCTTCAAATTCGTCCTCGTCGAGATGAGAAAGGTCATTCTCCCCATGGTCGGGAACAAGCGTGTGATCGTCTTCCGCCTGCTGATCGCCGCCAATATCAGGGAGACCTTGGTCGTTCGCCGCATCGGTCTCTCCTCCGCCCCCCCAATCGAAGTCACTACCGCCCTCATCATCGGACTCAACCGACTTCTTGTCGTCGCAAGAAACTCCCGTTAGGAGCAGAAAAAGCGCACAAAACAGAACACCTCGAAACAGCAGCATGCACACCTCCCCTGTTATCTTCTCGGGAACACTTAACAGTCGCGCTCGTTACATATCCCGTCGCCAGACTGGTCTTCGGTCGCCACATCGCAGACCCCGTTGTTGTTGAGGTCCCAGCAACTGTATATCTCAACGAGGTCG
This sequence comes from uncultured Spirochaetales bacterium, assembly GCA_964415795.1. GTDB lineage: Bacteria > UBP6 > UBA1177 > UBA1177 > JAKLFG01 > CALITV01. Next base: position 152,073 of record CAYQBN010000003.1, read on the forward strand.
AGTCCGGCGGTGTATGCATACGAGACATACTGAGAGAAACCGTAGACGTAAAGACCGACCGGCTTGTCAGAGGTCAATTTGTGAGCACCGTCGGCCGAATCGAGGTACTGCCGGAGCCAGTTGGTTCCCGGGATCGGAGTGAATGAATTCGAATTGAGTGAAGTTCCGTCTATGACGATGTTCGTGTCAGGCTGCGCAACAAGCGTCAGGCGGTCATAGTCATAGTTCGGCGCAACGAGGAAGATGTAGTCCTTGCGGAACTGTTCACTCGGCGCAATGAGCATCATCGCCGGATCCCCGGTCCCCGCCCCAGCATCCTGGGACGCGAGGATCTGAGCGATCATGATCGGCTTATCTGCGGTCACCACGAAATCGGCGGTCGTCGAAAACTCGTGGAATTGTCCGGCATTCAGCGTTACATTCCCCGAAATGCCGCCGGTCCACGACACAGTGGTCCCGTCCTGCGCGGCAAGAATGCGGAAATAATCGGCCTCGGTATTGCGCGGACGCGTTCTGACCACCACGAAGTCCTTTCCCCACGAACGAAGGGGGAAAAGTTGATGCTCAAGATGGTCGCACGCCCACTGATCGGCCGGCACGAAGGTGCAGTAATGGCCTCCGAAGACGGCGATCTTCTTGTCTGCCTCGATGAAACTACCGGTAAGGTCAGGGCCATAACAGGTGCTACTCCCGCAACTCGGCGCTGCTGCATTGACGACAAGCACCTGATATTGATTGAGCGCATAGGTCGCCGTGCTGCCTGCTGATTGCGCCACGACACCGGTTCCAGCGCGCGAGTCCGCCGCATAGGTCACCGTGACGGTCGTCGTTCCCGGTTCGGTCGCCACAATAGTCACAAAGCCCGGATGCTCGAACTCCGTATCACTATCGCAACCACCGCCGCTCTCGAAATAGTGCCACGATGGCCAACTCATCGCATAATACTGAAGGCCAAGCGCCCCCTTGGGAAGAAGAAGGCTCGCATCATTCGAATAGGTAAGCACATTGCCGAACGGATTCATTTGGGTCACCGTCACCGGACGGGAAGACACTATCTTGTAGGCATAGTCGAAAATACCTGCGCTGGGGATAAGGCGTGAAAGATCGAATACCTGGGAGTTTATCTGCCCCGGATTGACGGTGAATTGAGCGAGTTGCGTGTCACCATTACCGTAGACGGTCACCGTCACCGCCGTATCGTTAGGGTTCGCGACGACGACCGCATAGTTTCCTTCATATGTAGTGCTACCATCATAATAGGTCACACTATTCTGGAGGAACGCCCCCCAGTATTCACACCCGACATAGCTTTCGGTCGCCTCGGCAAGTTCGCACTCGGTAAGACATCCCTTTCCCTCCATGCAGGTGGTGCCACCGGTGCAGGGGTCCCCGCTATGCATCGTACAACCACCGTAGGCATTGCAGGTATCGCTTCCATTGCAGAAGACACCGTCGTCGCACGGAGTGTTTTCTGACCAATAATTAGGCAGGCAGTGCCCCGCGCCGTCGCAGGTGTCGGGATCGTTGCATGGTCCGCTCGCTTGGCTGCCGCACGGCTGGTTGGCATCGACAAAAAGGTCAATCGGGCAATCGGGGGAGGCACCGGTACAGTACTCGGGGAGGTCACACTCCCCCGTCGCGGAGCGACAGACGAAATCGTTTCCTCTGAGATGACAACCATCGCAACAAGCGCCGGTCAGGCACTCACAATTCGTCATATCGATATCGGCGTCGGGAAACACACTTCCCCCATCGTCGGTAACCGTTACATCCGTTTCGGGTTCGTCACTGTCGGGTCCCTCTTCATCGCCGACATTTTCATCGGGGACGGACACATCGGCACCGTCGGGGATCACCGTTTCGGTATCAGGCAAGACCCCCTCGTGGTCAGGCAACACCCCTTCAGAGTCAGGCAACACCCCTTCAAAATCAGGCAAAATGCCTTCAGAATCGGGCAATCCCCCTTCACTGTCGGGAAGGAAGCCATCACGGTCGTAGTCAGGAAGGGGCGTATTGTCATCGCCCCCAACACCCCAATCGTACCAACCTTCCTCTTCGGTCGGCCCTACTGGGTTATCGGTATTACATGAAACGAGCACCGCTACAAAAAAGATGCCCCCAATAAGCCGAAGTCCTTTTGTCGTCATGACACCTTTCTCCATTGAAGTTATCTCATCAGCAGTCGCGCTCGTTACATATCCCATCACCTGACTGGTCTTCAGTAGCGACATCGCAGGATCCATTCTTGTTGAGGTCCCAGCACTCGAAGGTGACCGGCCCGCTCGTTCCTTGAGCGCTCCACTTGAAGTTATCAATCAGAACAAGTGAGTCGAGGGCTTGATCCGAGGTGTCCCATATCACGAACTTGAGCGTGATCGTCTCGCCCGGGACGACCGGTGCGGTGGTCGAAAGCCACTTGGTGGCGCCGCCATTCTTGACCGAGCTGGTACATTCACCCCATTGGTCGGTTTCTACACAATAATCGAGGTCATAACCGGTACCCCCCAAAGGAGCAGTCCCATCGGGACAAGTGTACCCCGACTTCGGCTGACAAACGGTAAAGAACTGATCCGAGTTAACGCTGATGTAGCTGCCGTTCGAGTCGAACGAGATGTTCTTGTCGGCCGGAATGCCCGATGCCCCGGTGTAGAGCATCGCAATGAAGAAATCGTTATATTGAGTGCAGGTGTATTCCCAATATTCTTGCGAGAAAAAGCGGAAATTAAAGGAGAATGACTGCGCATTTGTCGGCACCTTGATCTGAACCGAGAGCATCACCCCGTCGTTGGCACCCGATCCATTGGGACATCCAGCCTTAGTTGTTGGCAATTGATTCCCGTGCGGCGCAATGAAATCAGCAGGCGGTGTTCCAGTATAGTAATCGTAGGTTATGTCTGTTGTCGCATCGGGATCATTCCCGTCGCGCGCTCGGCCAGACGACAGCGACGCCATCGTGGCATTGGCGATCGCGACATTTGAGGAATTGGTTCCGAACTGTTGCATCACCGCTATTTGGGTATTATTCACAGATCCGGATCCTTCTGCCCGGGTCAGTGCAGGAGTTCCCACAATACCCCACGAGCCGTTTGTTGAGTGTTTACAGATATCCATCGCATAGACGAGATCGGTCGCTGTGGTCCCAGAAAACTTTTCGCCACTTGAGCAACCGGTCTGCGGGTTCTCGTCGGTCTGGCCGTTGCAGTCGTTGTCCACCCCGTCGCCCTCAACCTCAACTGCACCCGGATTCACCTTGGCAGGGTCAGCACACTGGCTCATGTTGTCGCAACAATCTCCCGCGCAGGTACCGAACCCATCACCATCGGCATCGAGGTTCTCATCGGTCTGCCCGTTACAGTCGTCATCCTGCCCATTCCCGCAAATCTCGGCAGGAAGCGGCGTCTGATCGCCAATGCAGGTGCTGTAGCCGGTCCCCAGCAGGTTGCAGGTGGCGGTGCCGGCATGGCAGATACCCTTGCCCAGCGTGCCGGCCGGACCGGTGTAACAGGAAGAGGTCGAGTTCGGCAAACAGACACAGCCAAATGCGCCGCTCGAATAACCGTCGTTCACCGTACCATTGCAATCGTTGTCCACATCATCCGTGCACACATCGGAACTGGGAAGCACTTCGCCGGAACACTCACTCCAACTGAACCCGTCAGGAGCACACTGCCGTTTTCCTGCCTTGCAGGGTCCAACACCTTCGGTGCCGGGTTCCCCTGTGTAGGGGCAAGCTTCTTCTTCGAAAGGAGTACAAATCGGAGTCGGCGAATCGGGTTGCTCATTATCGTCGTCTGGCCATACCGTACTGTCATCGCTCCCACCGCTATCTGGGCCGACTTCATCGGGGTTCTCCTCATCAGGTCCCCCTTGATCACTCACTCCCTCATCATTCCCCGTCTCATCATTCCCCGTTTCATCGTTCCCCGTCTCATCAGGCATCTCATTGTCGCTTCCCTGCCCGTCAGGAGACACGGCATCACCGTCAGGGTGCACCACATCGCCTCCTTCGGTGACCGAGATATCTCCTTCCGTCACTACACCGTCTCCTTCACCGATGGGAGTCCCGTCATCACCCGCTACGCCTTCGACAAGGCTTTCAACATCAGGAAGCACCGTTCCTTCGCCCTGCTCCTCGTCCCCGAAATCAATACCATCGGAATCGGAAATGGTCCGTGGCGAATCGGAAGAACAGGAGATCAATGCGAACAAGGCCACAACGGCGTACCCAGCCGGGTTCGTTTTCGCCATCAGCGACATGGGGTCCCCCATTATAGAAGTTGTTACGGCTATTATTGTAATGTAGGGAAACTATTTGTCAAAGGAAAAAGCAGATCGATCTGCCGTGCCGTTCGTTGATCGTCGGACATCGAGTGGCCACCATAGCGTTACTCGATACGCGACGCGACATGGTCTTGGCATGTATCATAAATTCCGGAGCGCATCGACGAGCTCCGTCTTCGCCCTTGTCTTGTCATCCACCTTCTTTATGACGCGGGCTGGAACCCCGGCAACCACCGAATAAGGTTCCACATTTTGGGTAACTACCGCTCCCGCAGCAATCACTGCTCCTTCTCCGACCTGAACCCCCTCGAGAACGACAGCATTCGCTCCCATTACCACATGATCACCGATGCGTACGGGATCGGCGGAAGGAGGTTCCACCACCCCGGCAAGCACTGAACCGGCACCAATGTGGCAGTGCTTCCCGACGATCACGCGGCCTCCGACGACGACATTCATGTCTATCATCGTTCCCTCTCCAATCTCGGCACCAATGTTAATGACCGCCCCCATCATGATGACGCACTTGTCGCCGATGGTCACCTTCTCGCGAATGATCGCCCCCGGCTCGATGCGCGCATTGATTCCCTTGATATCAAGGAGGGGCACCGCCGAGTTCCGTCGATCGACATCTACCCGTTCAAGGCGGATATGCTCATGGTTCATCTTCTCGAACACTTCTATCTTCGCCCATTCGTCGATGACGAGCACATGGTCGACCCCCCGGTAAGATTCCTTGAATGGACTCCAGTCGACGGCGTTGATGTCACCCTTGAAGTAGGCACGGGCTGGCGTCTTCTTTTCTGACTCGCTTATGTAGCGGATTATCTCATACGCATCCATTGCCATGGCGATCCTCAGCAAAAACTTTTGAACAACGCTTTCATAAACTCGTAACAACGACCGACGCTCGGAATGTGCAGCTTCTCCTCGGGCGAATGGGGATGCTTTACAGTAGGACCAAACGATATCATATCCATACCGGGGTACTTCGCACCAATGATACCGCACTCGAGACCAGCGTGGATTGCTTCTACCTTTGCATCGGTCTTGAAAAGTTCCTTGTAAACCTTCAGACAGCGCGCCAAGAGCGGCGACGAAAGGTTCGGCTGCCACGCGGGATATCCGCTTCCGGTCACCGGTGTAGCACCGGCGAGGCGGGCAACGGTCTCTACCTTTTGGGTGATCCAATCGAGTCGCGACATGACTGAACTGCGCTGGCTCGTGATGATAGTCAGACTCTTATCGGTAATGGTGAGAATGGCGAGATTGTTCGATGTCTCGACGAGGCCCGCCATTTCGGCCGACATGGCGGCGACACCGTGCGGCAGGGCAAGAATGAGATCGATGACACGGTCGGTCGTGTTCCGATCCATCACCTCGCCTGTCTTTTCGGCAGGAGATACCGTCACCTTCACACCGTTGTCCTTCGGGAGTTCGTTCTTCATTACTTTCTCGAACTCGCGTGCCGCCTCCTCAATGATCGAAAGCGCAGGTCCGGCGATGACTGCTTCGGCGTCGCGCGGTATGGCGTTATGAGCGCTTCCTCCCTTGAGGGTAACGAGCGAGAAGGGCGTCTTCTTACGCAATTCGGCAAGGAAACGAACAAGGATAATGTTGGCATTGCCACGCGGTTCCTTGATGTCCACCCCGGAGTGACCGCCGGAGAGTCCACCAACCGCAATGCGGCAAAAAGAGACGCCGGTCGGCATTTTTTCATAAGAGAGCGGCACTGTTATTTTGGTATCGCGCCCGCCGGCGCAGCCGACCGTGAAGATACCTTCGTCTTCCGAATCCACATTGAGCAGGATCTTACCAGTGAGAAACCCAGGCTCAAGCGCATTGGCTCCGGTGAGTCCCGTCTCTTCATCAACAGTAAACAGTAGTTCGAGTTTCGGATGAACGACTTCCGGGTCCTCAACAAGTGCAAAAGCGAGCGCTATCGCGATGCCATTGTCGGCACCAAGCGTTGTTCTGTCAGCATGCATCCATTCCCCTTCGACAATGCACTTTATCGGATCTTTCGAGAAATCATGAGGAGAATCGGGGGTCTTCTCACAGACCATGTCCATGTGTCCTTGCACGATGAGCGTTGGTGCCTTTTCGCATCCCTTGGTGGCCGGTACGGTGATGAGCACATTCTTCACTTTGTCGCTCTTCGTCTCGAATCCGTGCTTTTTCGCCCACTCCATCAACCAGCGCGCCACTCGTTCTTCGCTCTTGGAACGACGAGGCACTTTGTTCAACTCTTCGAAGATCGCGATCACCCGTTGCGTATTCCGGTCCATGAATCTCCTCCTTGTCTTCCGTTTTAGATTCTCTCAAGCAAACTGATTATAAAAACAGAAAAACCATTTGCAAAATAATCCATATCCCTTATACTTTTTTGTGAGTTCTCGCTACTTGAGGGGAGGAAGACTCATGCGTTACGTAGTATCCGTGGCAACGTTCCTTTTTTTCTTTTTCGCCTGCTCCACCCCGGAAGAAACGCCACCTGAGTGCGACTCGATCTGCGGTTGCTATGGTGTCTGGAACGAGGTCTCTCTCTTCTGCGAATGCAACACGGGTTACGCGGGAGATTTCTGTGACCAGTGCGCTCCCGGCTATACCGGCTATCCCAATTGCGTACCGGAGAACGGTACCACTGAGGGAACTCCCACAGAAAGTGATTTCATGCCGACCGACATCGATACCCTGCCAACCGATGGGGACACCGACAATACCGTCATACCCGACGACTCGTCCTGCGATGCCATCCAGTGTAACGGTCATGGCAAATGCCAGCAAGACGGCACGTGCAATTGCTATCAGGGCTACGCCGGAGCCGCGTGCGACGAGTGTGCTCCCGGATTCATCGGGTACCCTGACTGCTATTTCAAAATGTGTGAACCGGACATGCGTACCTGCAAGAACGAAACGACGGTGCAACAGTGTGACAGCGAGGGAAAAGAATGGATAGAGGTAGAGACCTGTGATCCAGGAGAAGAGTGCTATGAAGGAGAATGCCTTACCGAATGCGGGCGCGCCGAGAAAGAGGAAAGTTATGTCGGCTGTGAGTACTGGGGAGCGTTCCTTCCCAATTTGATGGAATACGAGGGCGGCAACTACGCCATCGTCGTCGCGAACCCGAACGATACCGACGTCACGGTCACAGTCTACACTTCGGGCGATGTGCAGGTGGCCCAGTTTTCCGTGGCACCGGGACAGATAAATTCATATACCTTTGATCAGAGCTACCATCTCATCGGGGCGGGGATAACGAACCTCGCCTTTAAATTCGTTTCCTCCCGTCCGGTCACTATGACCCAAATGAACCCCTTCGGCAATGTGCTCATCTACACTAACGACGCGACGCTCCTACTTCCCAAGGGAGCACTTGGGATGAAGAACATGGCGATGAGCTGGCCCACTTGGGCAGATAACTACCCCGGCTACATTTCCATTATCGCCACCGAACCCGGCCTTACCTCGGTCATGGTCATTTATGGTGGCTATTCTGCGGCCGGTAACGGGGTAAATGCTCAGAGTCCGGGAGACAGCGTGACCTACACCCTCAACCAATACCAGATACTGACGCTCAACTCAGCTCCCGGCGGTAGTTATGGCGCCGATATCACCGGCAGTTATATCGAGGCCGACAAGAAGATCGCGGTCTTCGGCGGTCACCAGTGCACGTATGTCCCCGCCGACACCCCAGCGTGCGACCACCTCGAACACCAGATGTTCCCGCTTCGTTCTTGGGGAAAGGAATATGTCGTCGTCCGTACCCGGCCGCGTGGAAACGAGAACGACAACATCCGCTTCCTCGCCTCCGAACCGAACACGACGATCAACTGGACCGGCGGGCTATCGGGATCGGTAGTGCTCCAAGCGGGGCAACACCATGACATCTGGACATCGACCGACTTCGTGGTAACTGCCGACAAGCCTATCATGGTGGGACAGATCCTCGCGTCCCAGGATGCTGGGGCGGGAACCGGCGACCCCGCCATGATGCTCATCGCTCCGAACGAACAATTCCGAAAGGACTACATCTTCCTCGTCGCGCCCAACTACGATTACGACCGTCTTACCCTTGTCGCACCGGCCGACACCGAGATAAACTTCGATGGCAACACCATGAATTCGAACTCTTTCGTTCCTATTCCGGGAACCACATGGTATCGCCAGTACCTCGATACCAACGACGGGGTCCATAAAATAACCGCCAACAAACCGGTTGGTCTCTATGTCTACGGCTTCTCTCAGTATGTCTCGTATGCCTACACCGCCGGCCTCGATCTCCTCAAAATAAACGATGTAGAATAGATTCTTGCTTCCCAATATCGCACAAAGCATTTGCAAAAAAGAGAGAGTTCACCTATACTTTTATCAGACGCTCAGCGATGGTAGGGAGACTCTCATGAGAAGGGATCTTTTTCTCGGAACGATCGTTATGACAGCGTTCGGGGTCATTCTTTCCTTTTCATGCTCCACTCCGGAGGAATCGGGGCCCGAATGCGACTCGATCTGCGGCTGCTACGGCGTCTGGAACGAGGTCTCCCTCTTCTGCGAATGCAACACGGGCTACGCGGGAGATTTCTGTGACCAGTGCGCTCCCGGCTATACCGGCTATCCCGATTGCGTACCGGAAAATGGCGCCACCGAGATCGACACCCCTCTTCCCGAAACCGAAAAAGAGAGCATCCCGACCGAGGACGATACGCCAATCCTTGAAGACGACACCCCAGAGCCGGACGATGCCCCCGTCGTTCCCGACGAGGACTCCTGCGATCTCGAGAAGTGCAATGGTCACGGCAAGTGTCAGCAGGACGGGACATGCAAGTGCTATCAAGGGTACGCTGGTGCTACGTGCGACGAATGCGCTCCCGGCTACATCGGTTATCCTGACTGTTACTTCAAGATGTGCGAACCGAATATGCGCTCGTGCAAAGATGACCAGACGGTCCTCCAGTGCGACAGCGAGGGAAAGGAGTGGACAGAAGTAGAAACCTGTCCGGAGGGGAAGACTTGCTACGAAGGCTCCTGCCTTTCAGAATGCGAAAAAGCAGAGGCATCCGAAAGTTATGTGGGCTGTGAGTACTGGGGCGCCTTTCTTCAAAACGGCGGCGGCTACGAATCGAACGGCAGTTATGCAATCGTTGTTGCCAATCCGAATGATACCGAAGTAACTGTCACGGTGTACGGCCCTACTGATCAACAACTTACCCAATTCACCGTTCCGCCGGGACAAATAAATTCTTCCCAGTTCGATCTCACTCAGTTCATCACCGAGACCGGAATTTCGACCAAGGCATTCAAGTTCGTTGCCTCGCGGCCGGTGACTATGACCCAAATGAACCCATTCGGCAATGTACTCATCTATTCGAACGATGCGTCGCTCCTTTTGCCCAAAGGGGCACTGGGGCTCAAATACTTCGCGATGAGTTGGCCGACATGGTATTATTACGACGAGGGCGGCGGGTGTGACGGAAGCACCTCGCATACCTACCCCGGTTACATTTCCATCATCGCGGTCGAGCCGGGGACTACGACGGTTCAGGTGACCTACCGCGGCGCCTCGCGTGCCGGCACCGGCGTCAACGCTCAAAATCCCGGAGACACCGCCACCTACTCGCTTTCTCAGTATCAGGTACTCACGATCAACAGTGCCGACGCATCCTGCGGCGGTACCTGCTACGGTCCCGACCTTACCGGCTCCTACATCGTCGCCGACAAGAAGATCGCCGTCTTCGGTGGTCATCAATGCACATTCGTCCCAGCAGACCAGTGGGCATGCGACCGTCTCGAGCACCAGCTCTTCCCGCTCCGCTCATGGGGAAAGGAGTTCGTCGCGGTACGCACCAAACCGCGCAACGCCGAGGCAGATTACTTCCGCATACTTGCATCGCAAGACGGCACGACGGTCAACTGGACCGGCGGCGTTTCGGGATCGGTAACCTTGAATACAGGACAGTTCCACGAATTCTCCACAACCGCCGATTTCGTCGTCACCGCAAGCGCTCCGATCCTCATCTCGCAAGTACTCGCTTCGCAAGACGCGGGGGCAGGGACCGGCGATCCCGCTATGATGCTCATCACCCCAAACGAACAGTTCCGAAAAGACTACATCGTTCTCGTGGCCCCCAACTACGACTATGACCGTATCACGATCGTCGCACCGGCTGACACCGAGATAACCTTCGATGGGAACGCAATGAATTCGAATTCCTTTACGCCGATCCCGGGGACCAGTTGGTACCGTAACTACCTTGACACCGATGACGGCGCACACACCATCGTCGCGAACAAGCCCATTGGTCTCTATGTGTACGGTTTCTCCCAGTATGTCTCCTATGCCTATACCGGAGGACTCGATCTTCTTACTATCAACGACGTGGAGTAACAGGGCACCATGCTTACACTACGAGAGCGGATCCTCATGGCGATGCAACGCAACGGTGTCTTGTCGTTCGGCCAACTGCACGAACTTTTCCCCGTCCAGTCAGTTACCCACCTCGCTGAGGTACTCGCTCAGTTGGTGACCGATGGCGAACTAACCAAACGCCTCGATCCTCATACCGGAAATACTCTTTACTTTCGCCGCTACTACACCGCCGGCGGCAACTACATCGTGTTCCACTACCGTGACCATGCTCACCCAGAGCGATTCGCTGCCGTTCCGCTCGTCGAAGAGATGCCATGGTTCTTTGAGCCGATAGATTACAACGAAGAGGCTGTCTTTTCGTCTAACTTTCCCGATCCGGCGAGCGCCCTTTCCGCGGCGGAGGAGAAGGAAAAAGAGAGCGAAGGATAGGTTTCACGCGACAGTTCTGAACCCTTTCATCATCCACTTGCGTGCCACCAGAAGCCCGACGGGCGAGATGATTGCGATAAGACCGTAGATAAACCACATTGTTTCGGTGTTGAGCATTGCGGGGGGTGTATCAGCAGGACAGTACTTCATGAGGAACCATCCTGAGTACATCGCGGTAATGACCTTAGTAAGGAACCATGGAAATTGACCTATCCCCATGTAGATTCCCGTCATGTTCTTCGGAGCGATCTCGGCGACCCATTGAAGGAACCGCGGCTGCCACATCGCCTCACCGATGCTCATGACGATGAGGTAGGCCATGAGCGTCTCGACGCGAGGCCCCAGCGCGAGAATGAAGGTGGGCGACGCCATGACGAAGGTACCGGCGATCATCATCGTGTAGGTATTGCGCTTCGCCGTAATAGCGGCGACCATCGGGGTCAGGAAAAATATCAGTATCGGGTTGAGGTTGCTGAAGAACTCGAAGTTCTCGGCCACTACCCCGTCGAAGGCGCGACTGGTATACTGCGGTATCGTAAGCCAGTTGTGGGCAAACAGCGTCTGCACTGGTATGAGAATGAAGATGAAGTACATGAAGCGGAGGTCGGTGAACGGAAAGTGCTTGAGGTAATAGACGAACCGCTGGGTAAGGGTCATACCCGCCATCTCGTCGGGCACATCGGACTTCTCGCCCGAAGCGCTCCCTTCGGCAGCCGCTTCGCGCTGAGCCTTTTCGACCGCCGAGCGAGACATGATAATCCAGATGAGCACGATCTCGAGCACCGTCACCGCGACATAGAACCAGAAGACGCCCGGAATGCCGACCGCCTTGCGGAGCGGCGGTGAGATGATTCCCGGCAGGAACCCGCCAAGGTTCATCAATGCATAGAGCATCGCGTAGCCCATCGCGGCGGTCTTTGGACCGGTGAACATCTTGACGCCGGCATAGAGCGCCGGTTGATAGATGCCGTATCCCAGCATGATGAAGAGAATGCCGAAGAGCGCGATCCAGTGGGCACTCGCCCAAGCACCCGGTGTCCCGAATTGGGGGGCCACCGTGACCACCGCACGCCCGACGGCCATGAGAACGAGCGAAATGAGGAGCGCCTTGCGGATGCCGATCCAGTCCACGGTGGCACCGAGGAACATCATCGCGATGGTGATGCCTGCGGTGAGGATGCCGACGGTGCGCCCTGCCGTGGGATCGTCGAGCTTCATCGCCTCGTTGAAGAAGATGGCGAGCAGGGTGAGCACACCAAAATAGGTAAGACCCTCGAGCATGCTTGTGAGATTGATTCCGAACAACGCGCGCGAGGTTCTTCCAAGGTCAATGAACGGTTGTACGAGTTCTCGCACGATCCCCTTGAGTCCGCCGGAAGAAATCTCTTGGGTCATGGTTTGCTCCTTTGAGGACTAAGAACGGTTCATTCTAGGAGACCCGGTGCGGAAGTCAAACTTCACATGATTTCTTGCCTTGAGCGAACATCTTTGGTTATAGTGGTCTGCCTTCGCGTAACGCGGGAGAGTTCCATGGCCTATGACTATCGACACCTTTCCGACCAATTCAAGCACCGGCTCGATGTGCTCGTCACTATCGGCGTATCCCTGTCAGCCGAAAATAACCTTCCTCACCTACTCCGCATGATCATCCGTTATGCCCGCGACCTCACCAACGCCGATGGCGGCACACTTTACCTTCTTCGAGACAACAAACTTCACTTCTCCATCATCCAGAACGCCTCTCTCGGCATCGACAAGAGCGAAGAGGCCGGCATTCCGATAGATCTCGAAGCGGTGGAGCTCGTCAAAAGCAATGTCTGCGCCTATGCGGCGATTCTCGGCAAGACGGTGAACATCGCCGATGTCTATGAGTCGAAAGAGTTCGACTTTTCAGGACCCCGCAAATACGACAGCATCACCGGTTATCGATCTCGTTCGATGCTCGTCGTTCCTATGAAAAACCATGTCGGGGCCGTCACCGGTGTCCTCCAACTGGTCAACGCAGTAGATCCCTCATCCGGCACGGTCATTCCTTTCAGCGCCGATGCGATAGAGCTGGTCGAGGCGATGGCCTCGATGGCGGCGGTCACCATAGAGAAGACGCGTCTGCTCGAAGAGACGCGCAACCTTTTCAACTCCATCATCGAGGTGCTCGGCATCGCGATGGACGCAAAATCGCACTACACCGGTAATCACATCCAGAAAGTAGCTGCCCTCAACCTCGAGATCGCCCGTGCCATCCATGATGACGGAGAGGTCTTTCCCGAGGTCCATTTTTCCGAGAACGATCTCGAAGAGATGCGGCTTGCCGGCTGGCTCCATGATATCGGCAAAGTGACCACTCCCGAATGGGTCATGGACAAGGACACCAAGCTCAAACGGGTCATAGATGGCATCGCTACCATCGAAAAACGGGTCGCCGATGCAGTGACGGAACTACGACGTAAAGGCAGAGAACGGGAGGCTGATGAACTCCTCGCCGATCTTGAATTCGTCCGCGAAAAGAATCGCCCCGTCGAAGAGATGAGCGATGCCGACATCTCTCGTTTGAAAGAGATCGCCCGTAAACGGCTCCCGCTCGGCCCGCGAGAAGAGCCATTCCTTACCGACGAGGAACTGCGCCATCTTTCGATCCGCCATGGATCGCTCACCGACGAAGAAATGGACACGGTCAAAGGACACGCCGTGTGGACGATGCGCATGCTCGAAAAACTTTCCTTTCCCGATCACCTCAAAAACACGCCGACCTATGCTGTTCAACACCACGAACGGCTCAACGGAACCGGCTACCCGATGGGCGTGAAGGGCGATCAGATACCCTTTCCCTCGCGCATCCTCGCCATCGCCGATCTCTATGAGGCACTTACCGCGCGTGATCGTCCTTACAAAGACCGCATGTCATACGAACAAACCATCGCGATCTTGCGTCGTCATGCGGCAAACGGCGACATAGACGGCCGCATTCTCGAATTCTGCGTCGAACGCGACATCTTCCGCCGTTTCGAGGAAAAACTACGCCACGTCGAACCGCTCAAAGCATGAATCTCTCGGTCATCGTTCCGGTCTTCAACGAAGCGGCGACCGTCGGTACCGTGATCACCCGTCTTCTTTCACTCCGCCCTCCGAACGGTCCTATCCACGAAATCATCGTGGTGAACGACGCCTCGACCGATGGAACGGCAGAGGTGCTTCAACCGCTGGTAGAACGCAACGAGATAATGCTCGTCACCCACTCGATCAACCGCGGCAAAGGGGCAGCGGTTCGCTCAGGGATCGCGGCGGCCCGGGGATCTCACATCCTCATCCAAGATGCCGACCTTGAATACGATCCTGATGACATTCCCCGTTTGTGGGAACGGGCACAAGCCGGTGCCGCTGTCGTCTTCGGCATTCGTGCGACCGGCGGAGCGTTTCTTCACCGCATAGCGAACCGTGTTCTTTCGCTGTTGACGCGGCTTGTTACCGGTCTTTCAGTCAGTGACATGGAAACCTGTTATAAACTCATCAGAACCGACCTTCTCAAGCGGCTCTCCTTATGTGAAGATCGTTTCGGCATAGAGCCGGAAATGACCGTAAAACTAGCCCGTATCCTCGGTAAGGAGGGCCTCCCCTACGCCGAGGTGCCGATCTCCTACCGTCCGCGCAGTTACGCCGAAGGAAAGAAGATAGGTCTTCGGGACGGCCTGCGGGCGCTCTGGTGCCTCATCCGCTACCGTTTCGGCGACTGAAGAAGAAGTCTTCCTTCATGTTCGAAAGATAGAGTCCGCCGATGACGAGCGCGATGCCGGCGATCTTTTGCGTTGTAAAAGTCTCTTCGAGAATGAAAAAAGAAAAGAGAGCGGTGAGTACCGGTATGAGATTAGCAAAGACATTGGCCTTGGTGATGCCGATCATCCGTATGACCGGGATATAACAAAGGAACGCCAAGACTGAGGCAAAGAACGAGAGCGCCAGAAGAGCACCGACGAGCTCTCCGTTGAGTGGAACGGAGCAGAACCTTTCGAGATCAAAGAAGAAAAAAAGCGGCAGAAAGTAAAGGAAACCGAGCGCGCTCTGCCAAGCAACGATGGTCACCGGATGATAGCGATCAGCGAGCCGTTTGATAATCATGCTGTAGCCCACCGCCGAAAAGACGGCGAAGAACATGAGGGCGATACCGTGGAGCGGCGCCTCGGGCGATTCTCCGAAACGGTAGCCGCGCGTCCATACCATCGCCACGATGCCGGAAAACGACATGAGGAATCCAGCGAGGTTGGTGGTCGAGACACGCTCGCGGAAGAAAAGAACGCCCGGCAGGATCACGAAGAGCGGTATCGTCGAGATGATGAGCGCTCCAACGGTCGAGGAGACATACTTCATGCCGAAACTCTCGCCGAGAAAGTAACAAAAGGGTTCGGCGAACGCGAGCAGGAAAAACCACCGGACATCCTCGCGCCGTACCCGCAGGGCGATCCGGCCGATGATCGCAACGGTAACGAGCAAAAGCGACGCGATGAGGAGCCGAAGCGTGATGGTGGTGAGCGGCTCGTAGTAGCGGTAGACGATCTTTATCCAGACGAACGAGAGCGCCCACGAACACATCGCGAGTACCGCGAGGACATAGGTACCGAACGAAGCGCCGTTCATCCACACGACTCCATTTCAACCGTCGCGGAGACTAAAGGAATGGGATGAGATTGTCAAATGGTCGTTGTTTCACGCCAAAGTTATGGCCTTTGCATCAAGATAAAAAAAGGGGCGGCCTAGGGAAAGCCGCCCCTGCACAGGTAGGAAACGAGATGAGCTATTCGGTGACGGTGAGCGTCTGGCCCTCGATCTGATCCTTCTCCTCAGGATTGTAGTAAGGATTGACGCTCGATTCGCCGGTGTTCCCCTCGATCGGGTAGCGGGCGAGGAGGTCATAGGAGAGCGAAACGGTCTGGCCGGCGGCGATGTGATTGATGTAGAGGATGAGTTGCCGCGGGGTCGTCTCGTACTTCTGGAGGAAGGTCCCCTCCTCCGCAAGAAGGGCATCGAGTTTGTCGGTAATGAGGTCGAATCCGGGGGGCATCCCGATGCTCGCGAGGATGACCGATTGCCCGACTCCGGAGACATTCTCTATCGTGACCGTCGCCGTCACGGTGTCGTTCACCGCGAGCGTCGTCTTATCGTAGGAAACGGCGATCGTAAGCGGGCCTTCGCTGGTCTGCGCCGCGCCGGGAACATACCACCGGGCAACCGCGGAGTACATGAGCTGACCGGTACCCGAGAACCCGATGGTGACGGTGTTTGTCCCCTTCTTCACCACCGCACCGAGGTCAATGAGTCGCATGACATCGCTATTGGTCTCGTCCACGGTGAACTCGACCGGTGTTCCGCCGTTCGCCGAGACCGTTATCGTCGCCTTGGCCGGATCGGGCGTCATGTTGTCGAGCGCCTCGACCATGAGCCGAAGTGCGAGGATGGTCCCCTGCGTCGTGCTCCAGTTGCCGAACTGGTCCTTATTCCCTGCGAGCCAGTTGAGGATCCCCTGCACCTCGATATTGTGCCCGCCATACTCGAGGAGCATGAGCCCGATGAGCGCGGTCGTCTCGATGTTCGCGCTCGCCCCTTCGCCGTAGAACTCGGTTTTGAGCGTCTGTTCCCAATAAAAGCCTCCCTTGCCGTCGTCCTTCATGTCGGCGAGGATGTCGTCGATGAAAGCCCCGACTGCGGCATTCTCGCCATAGCCCGACTTAATGAGCGCGATCGCTGCGATCGCTTTGCTGTAGTTGTCTTCCGCCTCGGAGAGATGTGCGAGCAGGTACTGCGCCCCCTTCTCCATCGCCGCGGACTGTTGGCCGGCCCGTGCGAGCGCCCACACCGCGTAGGCGGTCGTTCGGAAGACCGATCCCTGATAGTTATCTATCGCCCCTTCCGGGATGCCGCCGCTCGAGGGAGTGAAGGATCCATCACCGTTCTGCTGTGACACCATCCATGCGGTCGTCCGAGAGATCACCGCCGGGTCGACCTCGTGCACCATCGCCATATCCACGAACTCCATGAGCCCGTAAGTGGTCAGGACAAAGTGCGCCGGTGTGTCGCCGAACCATTCGAAGCCGCCGCCCGGTACTTCGTAGGTGAGCAGGCGTTGGTAACCCTGTGTGATGTAGTCCCGCGCCTTCAGTTCTATCTCGGGCGTTATCGTTCCGGTCTTGAGCATATACTGCAGGACGAGGATGTTCGGGTAGGTGGCCGACGAGGTCTGCTCGAAACAGCCGTAGGGCATTTGAAGTATCGAGTCGAGCCCCTCGATGACCTGCGACATCATGCCGGGATAGATCTTGACGAACAGTTCTTCCGAATCATCCACCGCTTCGGCCGGTATCTCGAGCGTCACTGTCGTGTCGCCGTTGAGGATGTCGCTCTTCGTGACACTCTGCGGGACTCCCGCCGGCAACACCGTGACCGAGCGTTTGACCGCGTCGCTCATCTTCGAGCCCTGCGCCGTGACGGTGAGCGTGTGTTTGCCGATCTTGAGTACCTTCACCGGGAAGTAGGCGCCGGTCACCGCGTTCGCCGGCACCTTCACCGTAACGGTATCCGAGCCGACCATCTCGAACCAATCTTCCTTCGAGGCGGTGAGCGTCACCGTCTGCTCTTCGGAGAGGTAGTTGTAGACGCCGACCGGCACCTTGACGATGTCGTTCTGAGTGAGGAACACGGGAAAATCTATGTCCACGAAGAAATCCTGATAGACGAGAATGCCGTGGAGCGCGCTCCCGAGGGCGCCGTTCTTCGCGTTGGCGAGCGTCGTCACGCGCCAAGTCGTGATGCTGTCAGGCATCGTGAGTTCGACCTTCGCCGTTCCGTTCTCGGTCGTGACCAGTTCAGGATTCACATAGAGCGTCTCGGGGAACCACTCGCGCGTCTTCACCTCGCCCTGCTCCGAAGGCGTCGGCGTGTCGGCATCGCTGTATTCGCTGTCGCTGTCGGCAGTGGCAATCGCATCGGCGCCGGCACGCGGATCGCCGTTGCCGTCCTCCTCGCCGCCCCATACATCCTCCGGGTTGCAGAGCATATAAGTGATCGTCACATCGTCGCCTGTTTTCTCCATCTCGTCGGGACCGCGGCTGGTGAGCGTCACCTTCGCCGCGTTGTAGTCCTGCGTGAACTCGCCCGTCATCGCGTTGCCCCACGGATCGGCGTTCTCCGGCTTTGCGAGCAGTTCGGTGACCTTGCTGGCATCGAGTTTGGCGTACTGCGTGCAATCCCAGAGGTAGTCGGTGTCCTTGTAGGATTCGAAGATCACCGCCGCACGCGCCGTTACCGCCTCCTGTGCCTTCGTCTTGTAGGTGTTTTCGGGCACCTTGTAGGAGTCCTCGACAAGGCTGTGCCCCGTGCGATCGCCCTCGGCGGCGAAGAAGGCCTCGGTTCGCTCGTTGAGTTCCGTCTCCTCCTCTTCTGTCGCCGGCTCAGCGGCCATGATGTCGGAGGGCGCGACGCCATAGACCACATAGCTCGGGTTCATGATGTTCTCTTCGAGTTCGAAGTAGGTCTGCTCGAGACCCGGCTTGAACTCCTGCACCGCGAAGACCGCCTCGTCAACGATCGAGACGCCGAGCGCCGCCTCGACCGCATCGCCCGCGAGGTCCTTCACGCTGAAGGTGAGATCCGCCTTCTCGCGTGGCTTATAGGTCTCCTTGTCGGTCGCGAGGTCTATCGTAAGGTTCGCCGCCTTGCGGACATAGACCGGTCGGGCGTCGCGGATGATGTTTCCCTCTTCGGTAAGGTAATAAGCCACGAGTTCCACCGGTCCGGTGAGCGTTTCATCAATGTCGAGCGCAAGGGTCCCCTTCCCTTCCTTCAACTCGACCGTCTTCATGAGACGCACCTGACCGTTCTGGATGACATCGAGATAGACGCGGTCGGGAAGAAGCGCCGGAGCCGGATCGGTCGGGTCGAAACTCGCGATGACGAACACCTCGAGCGTGTCGCCGACCTCGAGTATCGGCTGGAGCGGCCGCACCATGACGAATTCTTTGTTCGTGTCTTTGCTGAACGAGAAGACTTTCGTTATCTCTTTGTTATTTTGCGTGAGCGTGACCGTGAAGTCTGTTTCGTCACCCGCCGCAGCATAGTCAAAGACGGCTATACCGAGCAGTGGAACCTCTACAGCGAAGTGATCGTTCTTGGTGGCGATGTCCACCACGCCGGCGACCGGCGTGCCCGAGGGATCGTTGAGGATGAGGTAAAAGCGCTGTTCGAGACCCGGCAGAATGCGCCCCGCCTCAGGAACGAGCGTGATGAGCACCGGGTTCTGAACGACGAGCGCCTTCTTGACGGTCGTCTGCTCGTGTCCTGCGCCGTCTTTGACCGTGATGTCGAACTGAACGAAAGCGTTCCCCTGTTCGAGTTCGCTCCCGACGAAGTAGTCCGGCAGGGTGAGCGAGAAGGTGTAGGCCCCGTCATCATCGAGCGTTCCATCAACGGTATAGAACTCCTCGTAACCGACATCGAACTTCTTGGCCGACACATGGACCGCGCCGCCGGCTACCGGTTTGCCGTAGAAGTACTGCGCCTTGACCGACCCCGTGAACGATTGCCCCGGCAGGTAGAACTCCTTGTCGGAGCCGAACGAGATACTGAACTTCGGCAGAACATAGTTGTCCACGAGGATCGTCTTCTCGGTGGTCACCTTCTTATCGGTGCCGACGACCGCCTGCACCGTGTAATTGCCAAGTCCCACAAGATTCGCCAACTTGAACGAGGTCGCAAAGACGCCCCACTCGCTCGTCGTCCCCTTCTGTTTGAAGACCTTGGTCCCCTTCGGGTCGAGTATCTCGAGCGTCACCTCGCGCTCGGCGAGCGGCGTTTTATGCGGCACGCGGAGCGACAACGCACGAATATATATTGTCTGTCCCGGCTGATAGACCGGCTTATCGGTCGTAAGCATCACCTTTTCGAACCGCTCGCAGAAGGCGGTCGTCCGCATCTCCTGCGTCCCGAGCGGTGTCTCGACGCTCGCCACGAGATCGATCTGCCCTTCGAGTTCCGCCGGGAGACTCATTTGCACCGACGCTTGACCGAATTCATCGGTTTTGCCGGTTCCTGACGCGATTGCCTCCTCGCCGAGGTAAGCGGTCAATTTTATTGGGACATTCATGATGGGATCACCCGCCTGCCGATTCTGGACAAACACCTTATATATGGTGGTGTCACCTTCGAGGAGTCGTTTGCTTCCGAGCAGTTGGGTCTGGATGCGCGGCATAATGTGGAAAAGCGAGAGATTTCCCGGAAGTTCCAACTGGTTCCACGCGAGTTTGTAACTGAGAAGCAAACCCGCCGCCGTATCATAGTCGGGCAGGTAATCCTTCCCGAGCGGAACGACGATCTCCTTGTCGGCCGGTCGAACCGTTGTCGTGATACTTCGGTCCATTCCCTCCTGTACCGTTCCGACATAGTCGGCGACCGAGACCGTCGCGGTGAGGCTGAACGGCATCGCGGTCGCTTGAACGGTAATGGGCATCCGCAGGCGGTACTCGCCGCCGGCGAAGTCGATGAAGACCTGCGCCTCGTGGAGCGTGAGCACCCCTACTGTGATATCACGCGGCGGGTTGTCGGCGAACGGGTTGTCTTTCCCGGTGCCATCGCCGGTGGTCACTTGATTGCCGCATGCCGCAAAAACGAGCATCGAGATCGCGATAACTGCCTGAATAAAGAAGCTTTTCTCTAACATAGCAACCTCCACGATAAGATCGTGTAAAGACCTTGAACGGCTGTTTAGTATCTGCAGAGAGAAGATGTTATTGAAAAAAATTCCCCCCAAGGCATGCGGGGCGTTTTTCGAACTTCCCTTGATTTGCTGAAAAAAGGGAAAACCCTAGCGCGGGAAACGGAGGATATCCTCGCTCTCGATGTTGTGGCGGGTGAGTTCACGCTTGAGAAGCGCGCGGTCATTCTCGTCCCAGAGATCGAGGTCGACGGTGATGAGGTTCTTGTACATGTTGAATATCTGATTCTGCTTGATGTGCCCCTGTACCGTCAAAAAATCACCATTCTCGTTCTTGATGGGAAAACGTATCGAGACATAGTCGTTCTCTAGAAAGAGGTACTCGTACTCGGCATCCACGAGGAATTTGAGGGTGTTGTCCTCGGTCGAGACAACGCCCTCGAAGGTCGGATAACCACGGAGTCGCGGATCGCGTGCCTGTTCCTCGACTTGGAAGCCGAACTCGACATAGGCGGTCGGAGATTCGTTGAGTCGCTTAATGATCTCTTTCGCCTTACGGACCTTCTCACGCGCCTCCTTCGCCTCGTCGGAGACATAATCCATCTTGAGGCCGACCAGTTTCACCTTGTCGTTGATCGGTACGATACGCCGCACGATGCCGGTACCAGCCACCCCTTCCTTTTTCACAAGATAGTTCACTTTCGTATCGAAGTTACCGTACTTCTCATCGATGATGTCATAGCGCACTTCGTATTGATCGCCTTCTTTGACCGGCAGTTGCACCGGCACATGGATGCCGATCCCCTCTTCAGTGATGTCCACCAACGGAAAGGTGTTGTAGATGCCGTCTATCTTCACATTGGCAAGAAAGCCGGTCATCTGGATCCGTTCTTTTCGTTCGATCTTCATCGTCTCCTCCGTACAGAAAAGTAAAAAGAACTGTTTTACACCATAGCGAGAGGCAGATGAAAAGTCAATAGCGCGCATTCCCGGCGACAAATAACTTGTGCCGATGTCGTTTTTCGATACAATCGCTTCGACGAAAGAGGCATGATGACATGAAGCGCACTCTTCTTACGGCAATCCTCGTGGCCGCTGCAGGAACGATAGCTTGTGACCGAACTATCGAAGATCCCAACATCCTTTACCTAATAAAGGGGGAAGTGGTAACCGTTACCGAGTTCAGACGCAATTACGAGGAGTGGCTTTCGCTTTCAGGACGGAGCGATTCTCCTGGGATGCGGCGCGCTTACCTCGCTTCCCGTATCGAAGACGAGGTGCTCTATCAAAAGGGCAAGATGGAGGGGGTCGAATATCTCCCCGAGATCAAGGAAAAGATCGCGGAATACCGCCGCCAACTCATCATAAAGAGGATGCGGGAAATGGTGGATCTTTCTCTTCACTCCCCAAGCGAAGAAACGGTGCGCCGCTACTATGTGGAACATCGAGCCGAGTTCGTACGAGACAAGATGTATCGTCTGTATGCCGTCAGGACGAAAGACAAGGACCGAGCATACGAAGTGTACCGGAAAATGACCGAAGAAGGTTTTTCCGTTCGTCTTCTCGCGGCACAATACTCGGACGACAAACGACTCGCCGACATGAACGGCGATTGGGGCCTCTTCAGCGAGGACACGATGGACGAGGCATGGAAGGAATCGGTGCTCCCCCGAAAGATCGGCGATATCGTCGGACCGGTACGGGACAGTGAACAGTACTGGACAGTTATTGAGATCGCCGGTTACGCTTACCGGCGCGAGATCCCCTTCGAACGCGCATACCCGCTCATCGTCCGCGCCCTGACGGAAAAGGAAGGCGAAGAGAAACAGCGTGCCTATCGCCAACGACTTCTCCGCGAATACGGGGTAAGGATCAACGAACAGAACCTTTTCTGGAAAACACCATGACACTTTCTATCCGCGAACTTGAACAGGGGCTACGGGAACTTTCCGAAAAGCGTGCCATTCTGCGCGTATCCTTCGACATAGAGAAGAAGCGCGCGCGTCTCGCCCAAGTGACCGCATCTATAAACGACCCAGCCGTTTGGAACGACGCCGAGCGCATGGCGTCGCTCAATCGCGAAAAACGCCTTCTCGAGAACGGTATCTCCACTTTCACGGCGCTCGAACGCATACTGGACGATCTCACCGTCTCGCTCGAATTTGCACGCGACGACGAGGGCATGGCGACGGAGGCAGAACACCATCTCGTCACCGCGCGAGGTATCGTCGAGAAACTCGAATTTCAGAAGATGCTCGGCGGCAAAACCGATCCGAACAATGCCTTCCTCTCCATCAACGCTGGCGCGGGGGGGCGCGAATCGCAGGATTGGGCGGTCATGCTCCTCCGGATGTACCTTCGTTGGGCAGAACGGCGCGGCATGACGGTGGAAGAGATAGACCGAGTGACCGGCGACGATTCGACCGGCATCAAAAGCGTAACGCTCCTCATCGCCGGCGAATATGCCTACGGCTATCTCAAGGCGGAGGTCGGCGTTCATCGACTCGTACGCATCTCGCCGTTCGACGCGAACAAACGACGGCACACCTCGTTCGCGAGCGTCTTCGTCATTCCCGAGATCGACGACTCAATCGAGATAGAAATAAATGAGGCGGATCTCAAGATAGACACCTACCGTTCCGGCGGCGCCGGCGGACAACATGTCAACAAGACCGATTCGGCGGTCCGCATCACTCACATCCCGACCGGCATCGTCGTTCAGTGCCAGAACGAGCGATCGCAACATAAGAACCGGGCAACCGCCATGAAGATGCTTCGCTCGAAACTCTACGAACTCGAACGGGAAAAGAAGGCGGCTGAAGAGGCCGAACGCGAGAAGAACAAAATGGAAATAAACTTCGGCAGTCAGATACGCAGTTATGTTCTCCACCCCTACAAGATGGTCAAAGACCATCGCACCGATTTCGAAACGGGTAACGCCGACGCGGTGCTCGACGGCGAGGAGATCCTCGACCGGTTCATGGAACAGTTCCTTCTTGCGGGCCGAGCATCGTGAACCTCATCGTGCCCGAAACACGATCCACAGGGAAATTGAAAAAGGCACCGCTCTGTGTTAGCGTGCATCGGATGACGATGAACAACCCCCTTTTCCGGAGGCGTCATGCATAGAATCCTTATCCTCGACTTTGGATCCCAGTACAACCAACTCATTGCACGGCGTATCCGAGAAATGCATGTCTACTGCGAACTCCACCCTTACTCGGTCGGCATGGAGTTCATCAAACGCTTCGCCCCCTCCGGTATCATCTTCTCGGGAGGCCCCTCGTCGGTCACCGATCCCAACGCACCCGATATCCCCTCCGAGATATTCGACCTCGGCGTCCCGATACTCGGCATCTGCTATGGCATGCAACTTACGGCGCATAAAATGGGAGGAAAGCTCGGCAGCGGTCACGCCCGCGAATACGGTCGCGCCATGATCACGATCGCCGATCCCGGGTCACCTCTCCTCAAAGGAGTATCCCCATCCACACAGGTCTGGATGAGCCACGGGGACCATGTGGCAATGTTGCCCGCGGGCTTCCGGACGATCGCCAGAAGCGAGACGATCCCCTACGCCGCCGCCGCTAACGACACCAGGCGGATCTATCTCGTTCAGTTCCACCCCGAAGTACGCCATACCATTGAAGGGAACCGTATCCTTTCCAATTTCCTCTTTGAGATATGCAAGGTGACCCCCGACTGGCGCATGGACGATTTCATTGCCACCTCTCTTGAGAGGATCCGATCGACGGTGCGTGACAAAAAGGTCATACTGGGCCTTTCGGGCGGCGTCGACTCGTCGGTCGCCGCAGCGCTCCTCGGCAAGGCGATCGGACGACGGCTCACGGCGATCTTCGTGGACAACGGCCTCATACGCCTCCACGAACGCGAGGAGGTCGAACGAAACTTCCGTGACCGCGTCGATCTCATGGTTATAGACGCCGCCGATCTGTTCCTTTCGCGCCTGAAAGGAGTGGAAGACCCGGAAATGAAACGCAAGATCATCGGCAACACCTTCATCGAGGTTTTCGAGACGGAGGCGTCCAAGATCGCGGGAGCCGAATTCCTTGCGCAGGGAACGATATACCCCGATGTGATCGAATCATCCACGAAGGTGAACGGTCCC
This sequence comes from uncultured Spirochaetales bacterium, assembly GCA_964415795.1. Lineage (GTDB taxonomy): Bacteria > UBP6 > UBA1177 > UBA1177 > JAKLFG01 > CALITV01. Next base: position 176,970 of record CAYQBN010000003.1, read on the forward strand.
TCGGCGACCATCAAGACGCATCACAATGTCGGCGGCCTTCCCGAGCGGATGCACCTGAAACTCATCGAGCCACTCCGCGACCTATTCAAAGACGAGGTGCGCGAACTCGGATTGAGGCTGGGACTCCCCCGGGAGAATGTCTTTCGACATCCATTTCCCGGCCCCGGCCTCGCGGTTCGGATCCTCGGCGAGGTGACCAAGGAGCGCTGTGACATCCTGCGACAGGCCGATCACATCTACATCGAGGAGATACGCGCCGCCGGTCTCTACGACGATATCGCGCAAGCATTCGCGGTCCTCTTGCCGGTAAAAACGGTCGGCGTCATGGGAGACAGCCGTACCTACGAGCAGGTCGTCGCCCTCCGCGCCGTCAAGACCGACGACTTCATGACCGCCGACTGGTACGATTTTCCGCATGAGTTCCTCAAGAAGGTCTCGGCGCGCATAATCAACGAAGTAAAACGGGTGAACCGAGTGGTCTACGACATCAGTTCGAAGCCTCCCGCCACAATAGAATGGGAATAACTGAGGAACACGGGGATGGGTAAGATCATCATTGACGACGACAGCTCTCTCGAGAGCGTCGAGGTACGATTCGATCATCTGCTCCTCGATGAGAGGGAAAGCGAGCAGGAAAAACAGGGGTTCCGTCCGCTTACCGACATGCTTGAGGAACGATTCGGCGATTTCCCGCCCCACCTCGTCTCGATTGGGCGACTGGCCAAAGCCTCGTCGCTCATCAAGGGACGCGACGAGGTCGAGATTTTCTTTCTCATGATCCTTGCCGGGGACGAAAAACCGCTTCTCTTCAGGACACTCGAAAAGAACCGCGAGGCACTTGGCGAGACATTCTATCAGGAAATGCTCTGCCTCGTTTTCCTTGCGGCGACCGCCGAGGAACGCGACCAGATCATGCAAAGTATCCTGCAGGTTCCTGCCGTTATGCGAACGCCGCTTTGCGCGCTTCTCGTCGCGCTCTTCTCGGCGGAACCGCAGGTGGTCGCCCCTGATGGCACGGTGGAACGCGAGGCGGCGCTCTTCCTCGAAGCGCTCAAGGCAGAAAGGAACGACAACATCGCCAAGGCGTTCGGCGACATTCTTCGCCTATTCTCCGAACACGACCGATCGCGCTTCCTCTATGAGTATCTTCGGGCCCTTATCCTTCGCCATGATACGATCCCGGTCCCGCTCGTCGCGCAGTTCGCCGAAACGGTGCTCAAGAGCCCGCTCGCCGTCTCATACGCCTCGGTCAAGCTACTCGAATTTCTCTACTACTGGCGCAACGATGTCGTCGAGAAGATCGAGGAGACGGTCACCGCGCTCGCCGAGGCGACCGACTCGCTCTTCGTCCTCAACGCCATAGCACCCCTTCTCTACCGCTATGAGAAGTGGCATCTCCTCGGCAAGTTCTACAAACTAGCCGCCCGCAAGACAACGGGAAAGACCCGTATCCGCTACCTCGAACTCCTCGCCGACATTTACGAACATAAACTGCGCATGCCCGAGTTCGCGACCGAGATACACAAGAACATCGTCGAAGAGGACCCCGCATCCTGTTCGATAAGCCTCTCGCTCGTCCTTTCGGTATACGAAGAAAATCGTCAGTGGGAGGATCTCGCGAACCTTTACCTTTATCTCGCCGATCGCGAAAAAGAACCGAAACTCGCGGCCTACTACCTTTTCCGCGGAGGTGAACTCCTCTTTCGAGAACTCGGTCGTCCCGCCGAAGCGCGTCCGCGCCTCGAACAAAGCCTGCGGATCCACCGTTCGTTCGAGATCATTCGGCTCCTCTCCGAACTCTACCTCGTCCTACAGGACTATGACGCCTATATCGCGAACCTCGAACAGGAACTCTCCTATGCATCGAGCATCCCGGAGCAGATAACGCTTCATGACAAGATAGCCGACGCCCTCGTCACATTCAAGCGCGCCTACGGGGCCGCGGAGGCGCACCTTCTCGCGATCCTCGATCTCAAACCCGACCGCATAGAAACGGTCAAGAAGCTTGGGAAGATCTACTATACGACCCGCAACTGGGAGAAACTCACCGCGGTGAACGCTCGCGAAATCGCTCTATCGGAGAACACATCGGACATCGTCAACCTTCTGTACAAGAACGGAACCATATACTTCAACGAAATGCACGACTATGGTCGGGCACGCCAGAGCTTCCTCCAAATACTTTCCATAGTGAAACATCACATTCCCAGTCTCCTCTATCTTGAAAAGATATACTTGCACGAGAATGCCGTTGACGAGATCATCGCGCTCTATAACGATCTGCTCCAATCGGCAGTCACCGACAGCGAGACCAAGGAATTCTATCTCACCCGTCTTGCCATAGTGTACCGGGAACAAGGACGCATCAAAGAAGCGCAGGACACCTTTCGGCTCGTCGAGTACCTCTACCCCGACAGTACCATCGCGAAGGAGAACCTCCGACTCCTCGGCGGTGATGTCCTGTTTCACGAATTTACCCTCGACGAATTTGACAGCGGTGAATTCTCTTCGCTCATTGCCGAATCGGATCATCCAAGCGATACCAAGCGGCGCCTCGAAATGTCAGAACCATCGTTTCACAAGTATCTTTGGGAGCTTGCCGTTCATGGCGAAGCGACGGTCCCCGACGAAGCGCTCACCGATGCCGAGAAGAACCTGCGTACGGTGCTTGAGGGACGGCCTTCCCTCGGCCTCCTTTCCCGCCACGCGGCGCGCCCCGCTCTCCTGACGCTCCTTGCCGAACAGTATCTCAAAAAAGGCTATCTCAAAGGCATCTATACGATACTCGCCTATCATCTCTCCTTGCATCCGACGACCAAGAGCACCCTCTGGAGCGTTTTCTTCATGGGAGCCGACCACCCGGAACTCAAAGAAAAACTCGATGCCCTCCTCGTTACCGAGAAGGAAATGCAACACTTCGAGATCGCACTCTCCATACTCGAGAAAATACATCTCCTCGAAGGGAACCATCGTGCGATCCTCTTGATGAGAACCATCTTTGCCAAGAAGCTAAAGGACCCCACCGCTCAACGAAGATTCATTGACGAAACGATACGCCTCCTTACGGGCCATCTCGATCCCGCTGATCTGATCGACCTCTACCGAACACGATACCGCATTTCCACCGGATATGACCGAGACGAGTTTCTCAAAACCTATCGCGAGTTCCTCTCCTCGCTGGGTATGTTCGACACCTTGATCGGCATCTACGAAGAGAAGTGGAGACTCGAGGGCAAAGAAGCTGACGGAGATTACCTTCTTGATCTCTACCTTTCCCGCCGTACCCCTGACAAAGCGGTTGCTCTCCTCAACGAGCTCCTCGACCGCTACCCTGAAAACGCCGCGCTCGACCGCGTCATAGATTTTTTCGAACGGACCCAGCAGTCTCAAGCAGCGAACGACCTCCTTCAAACCTACCTACAAAACGCCAAGAACCCAGAAACGGCACGAACCGCCGCCCAACGACTCATACGAGACCATTTGGAAAAAGGAAACATCGCGGAAGCGGTGAACCTCTTCCACGGCATACCGTTCACCGACGAAGCCTCCCGATTCACCCATGGGATGGATCTCGCGGAACGGATCCTTGCGCTCAATCAGTCCGCCTTTGCGATTCAGATAGCCCGCACGCTTCGTGTCGAATCTTCCGACGAGGCGGTACGCAGAACGGTGTTCTTGTGCCGATGCGGTGCCCAACCGATACCGGAGGACATCGAAAAGATACCCTCTTACGATCTTATCAGAGGCCCCGTTGAAAACATCCGCAATCGAGAAATAATCATTGAAACGGCGAGACATTTCGCCCTGCGACGCGATGTGACCGCCACCGGGACTCTTCTCAAACAGCTCTTTGCAGATGGACGCATCGACGAGGCGCGCCGCTTTCTCGACGAAACATCGGCCGACCCGCGTTTCCGCACCCCTCTGTTCCAATCGTTCCTTTTCCGGGCCGAAGGCCAAACGGTCGAAGAACGCGAACTTCTCTCTCAAACCCTCATCACTGCCTTGAGAAACGGGGACGCCTATCCGCTCGACCGTCTAGTGGAGACCGTCTCTTCCGACAACCGGCGGGCATCGTTCTTCGCCCAGAACCTTCGCGCGGCACTGGGCATTAGCGGAATGCGTCCCGCTGAAAACGAGTGGCATCACCTTTCGCTCATGCGCGAGGACCTCGTTCTCGCGCAAGCGGGCTTCACTGCGCTCGACGAGAAACTGCGCCGATTCGGGCAACTCCTTGCGGCGGCCTCTCCTGCGACCTCCGGTGATTCGCGTCACATACGACCGATCACCGCTGCGGTAAGCCGCCCCCTTTCAACGCTCGTCGAAAAACTCGCGCTGGCCCTTCGCGAGGAAGCACTCACCGTCTTTTTCGACCCCGATCTCGATACCGTCATCTCGCTCGAGGCGCTCAACACGCCCGCCATCATTCTCGGCCCGACCGCCGAGAAGGTAAGCCGGAAACGGGTGGCGTTCCTCATCGCCCAGCATCACTTCCTTGCCGCCTCCGGGGTAACGACCGAAAGCGGCAAAGGAGCAGTGGGCGCGTTCGTAGCTCGCATCATGGAGACGCTCTCTTTCTCTTCCAAGGAACGCAGTGCCTTTCTCCGCACCCTGCGCCGTAAGCATCAAGAGGAGGTTCGCGCTCTCATGGAAGAGATCGGCAATCCCTCTGAGCCGCTCTTGAAGACCTTTGGCGAACGACTTTTCCTTGCCGCAGTTCTGTCGGCGTTCACCATCATTCCTGATCTGAAGCAGGTTTGCGCTTCCGCCGACGAGTCGCTCGACAGCCTCGAGATCCCAGACTCCGCCGTCGCCAATGCCTATTCATTCGCCCTAGCAACTTTTTTCGAATAAGTTTCATCATGGAACGCATCAAAGTACATGCCGCAAATCCACACAAACGGTCCGTGGACATAATCGCTACCGCGCTTGACCGGGGCGGTATCGCGCTCGTACCCGGCGACACCTCCTATCTGCTCATTGCCCGTATCGGCAAAAAGAGCGCTCTCGAGAAGCTCGGCCGCATCAAGGAACGGACCAAGAAGTTCTACTCGGTCATGTTCCGCGACTTTTCGGAACTCGCCCGCTACGCCGAGGTCACCGACACCCAGTTCGCCCTCATCAAGCGTTTTCTACCGGGCCCCTATACCTTCATCCTCAAGGCAAGCCGCGAAGTACCGAAGATCATGCTCGAGAACCGCAAGGAGATCGGCATCCGCATCCCCGATAGTCCGCTCATGTGCGAGATCATCGCCGCTTGCGGCGAACCGATCATCGTATCGACCGCCGTCAGCGGCGAAGATGATTTCTTCACTGACCCCGAAACCGACGAACCATCGTGGCTCCACCTCGTCGATGTGCTCGCCGACGGCGGCTATCTTCCTGCAGAATTGACCACCATCATCCGCCTCGAAGGGAACAGTTACGAGGTAGTACGCGCCGGCAAGGGACCGACAGACTATTTCTCATGAACCTTCTCCTGATGGCAATATCCCTGTGCATCTTGGCCTGTTCCTGCGCCGCCACCGCCGAACAGCACCACATACTCATAACCGAGCCGATCGTCATCACACCACGAAACGCGCCCGATCGTGACATTCCGCCCGCCGAATGGGACTATCACCTTCTTTTCCAACAGGCCAACGAACTGTTCGACGACGGCGACCTCGACACCGCTGCGCGCCTCTACCACGACATCCTCACCCATAACCCCGCATACCACAACGCTCCCTATTGCTACTACAACCTCGGCCTCATCGCCGTCAAACAACGCAATTACGAAGAGGCGGAACGACATCTCAAGGCATCATATCTTCTCCTCAAGAACACTGCAGACAAAAGTGACGCTCTCCTTCTACGCGCTCATTGCCTTGCCAAACTCGAACGGTGGAACGAAGTGGCAGACATCATAGACGAAGCACTTTCAAGCGATCTCGCTGCGATATCCCTCAACACGCCGACGGCCCGGGAGATCCTCCTGCGCAGAGCGGAAGCGAACGCCATGCTCGGGAACCCGGAAGAGGCGCGCATCACCATTCAACGGATACTTTTCGATGTCCGCCGGGAACGATCACGCGAAGAAATCCTTTTTGTACCCGAATTCGCCATGGCAAACTTCATGATGGGACGCACCTTCGTCGCTGAGTTCTCCCTCCTTCCCTTCGAAGCGACGATCGAACGCCTCGTGGCAAAATGCCGCCTCATACAAAAGGCACAAGAATGGTTCCTCCAAACGATACGGGTCGGCGTGATATACTGGACCAACGCCGCGGCCTACGAACTCGCGACACTGTATCGGGCCCTTTTCGAGGAGATGAACGGTTACCCCATCCCCGACGAACTGTCGACCGAAGAGGAACGACAGGCATACCGGTGCGAGCTGTGGAACAAAACGGATGGACTCCTTCGTAAAGCGCGTCGCACTCTTACGGGCAGCATCGAGAGCGCCAAGCGGATACACGAAGATAACGAATTCATCGAAGAGAGCCTACGCCTTCTCATCGAGGTAAACGCCCGTTACGCCGAAAAAGAACATATCTGCGACTCCGGGAGAACGACACCATGAAGATACCGAAGAACACCGACATCGCTCTGTTGCTCATCGGCCTTTTCCTCTACTTCGGCTATCTCATCATAGCGGTCTTCGTCCTGCGAAGAGGCTACGAATACGGACTTTATCTTTTCTCTCCGCTCTACCTCTACACGCTTGGCCGTGTCCTCAGCGCCCGCATCAAGAAGATGTCCTTCCTCCTCGCCGTCCATCTCACCATTCCCTTCTTCGCATCGGTGTATCTCTCTTTCATTGGTGCCGCACCGGTGTGGGAAGTCAGCGGTTTTCTTCCTCTCCCACTCCTTCTCTCGTTCTCTTTCAAATCCGAGAAAAGCAGTTCGCCTCTCTTCACCTCGCTATTGCTCCCCGTGTACGCGATATTTTTCGGTCTCCTCTCGTTTTTCACCGTGGTCAACTATTTGTCGCACCGATCGGTCGTTTCCTCTCTTCAACTGACGATCTCCCTCTACTCACCCGCGATCGTGGCCTCGACCACGGTGGTCTTTTTCCGCCTTATCCTCGAAACGGCCGCGCTCAACCTCGTTCTCAACGATTTCCGCCTCTTCATCCATGGCGCCCGGATACGCCGCCTCATTTTCGACTCTCCCCGGTTTCTCTCTCTTGCGCAGGCTCACTTCGCAGGGATCATCACAGCAGAGGGGGTATCGCGGGAGGAGTTCCTCAAGAAGGTGAACGCCCTCAACAAGGAATTCTCCTCTTCGAGCGAGAATAGCGACATCATGCGACGCGACGCGAAGTTCAGCCGTACCATGTCCGATGGAACCGAACTGACCCTAGGAACGCTCTATCTTCTCCTCAAAAAGGAACGATTCTCGGCGGAACGGCTGGCCCTTCCGCCGAATTTCGAGACGAAATCGTATGTCGCACTCGCCGAGAACCGTCGCATCCTCGGCTACTATATCGTCGAAAAGTTCGAGCCGGCGGCGAACAAAACCATGATCGCCGTCCTCAAGGAACGCTATGGCATCGAAACGGTCATCATCGGCGACGGGAATGATATGTTTCCCGGAACCACCCGAGTCTCTTCTCTTTCCGAAATCATGCTCTCCCATGAGGATCTCCTTATAACCGAAACGCCCCCCGATCGTCCACTTCCCTGTATCGTAGCCTTGTGGGGCGCCCAACGAAGCGACGCATGTGACCTCTTCATCGTCGAACCGGCGCTTCTCAACATCATGAAACTGATGTCGGTCCTCAACACGGTGCGCCCGCGTCTCTACCGCTCCGTGGCGGTCACCTCGCTTCCCCTTCTCCTGCCGTTGTTCCTTTCGATCTACGGAATCAACCTTCCGCAGATAAACGCCATAGCAATCATGTTCCTCATGGTACTGACGATCACACAGGCCTTCCGGAGCGTGAAGAACGATTAGTGACCCGCAAGATACCGCTCGGCGGCGGTGGCGGCCATGGCACCGTCGCCGATCGCGGTCGCGACCTGATAGACGACTTTTTCGACCACATCGCCTGCGGCGAAGAGACCCGGCGTGCCAGTGGTGCCATCGGGGTTGAGCAGGATGCGACCTGACGGCGAAAGGCGGACGAACGGCTTCACCGGATCCACCTGTGGGATATAGCCGACGAAGATGAAGACACCGTCAAAGGGATGTTCGTTCACCTCGCCGGTCTTCACGTTCTTCACCGTAACCGACTCGACGAAATCCTTGCCGCTTATGCGTTCGACGACGCTGTCGAGTAAAAGTCTTATTTTCGGATGTTTCCGTACTTCTTCTTGGATAATTTTTTCGGCGCGGAACTCGGTACGGCGGTGGATGATAACAACTTCCGCAGCGAAGCGCGTAAGGTAGAGCGCTTCCTTGAGCGACGAATCGCCGCCACCGACCACCGCAACGCGAAGGTTACGATAGAATGCGCCGTCGCACACGGCGCAGTAGGAGACACCGCGCCCGGTAAACTCCATCTCTCCCGGCACGCCGAGCCGTCGCGGCGTCGATCCGGCCGCCCAAATGACGCTCCGCGCCGTGACATCGCCATTGTCGGTTCGCACGAGAAAACCATCCGCATTCTTTTCGATGATCTTTACCTCCCCCATCTTGATACCGGCACCGAACTTTTCGACCTGCTTCACCATGAGTTCCGAAAGTTCGCCTCCCGAGATACTCTCGAAACCGGGAACATTCTCGAGCTTGTCGGTAAGCGCCATAAGACCGCCTGCGACTCCCTTTTCGATGATGACGACCTTGAGCATCGCACGCCCGGCATAAATGGCCGCCGTAAGACCTGCCGGACCACCGCCGACTATAGCGATGTCGTAGCGCGTAGACATGACAACCCCCTCTGCGTTAATCAGGAATGGATTGGTGCGGCCTATTTCCCTATCGTCGCCACCATGACCGCCTTGATGGTGTGAAGACGGTTTTCCGCTTCGTCGAAGACCTTTGAATGCTTAGAGCGGAAAACCTCGTCGCTCACCTCCATCTCCTTAAGCCCGTACTTTTCATAGATCTCCTTGCCGATCTTCGTCTCGGTATCGTGGAACGAAGGAAGGCAGTGGAGGAAGATGACCTCTGGATTGCCGGTCTTCTTGAGGAGGTCCATCGTGACCTGATACTTCTTCAGGAGTTTTATCCGTTCGCCGAAGAGATGCTCTTCTCCCATCGAAACCCACACATCGGTATAGATGGCATCTGCCCCCTTGACCGCCTTCGCCGGGTCCTCGATGAGCTCTATCTTCGCTCCGGTCTCCTTGGCGACCTTGTTCATCTCATCGACGAGCTTCTTATCGGGGAAGAGCGCTTTGGGCGCACAGGCGACGAAGTGCATCCCCATCTTAGCGCACGCGATGACGAAGGAGTTCCCCATATTGTTACGGGCATCGCCCATATACACCAGTTTTACTTTGTTCAACGGCTTCGCCACATGCTCTTCTATCGTCATGAAATCGGCAAGTATCTGCGTCGGGTGTTCGATATCGGTGAGACCGTTCCACACCGGGACACCGCTGTACTTGGCAAGCGCCTCTACCGTCTCCTGCTTGTAACCCCGGAACTCTATGCCATCATAGAAACGGCCCAGAACCTTGGCCGTGTCCTCGATGGATTCCTTTTTCCCCATCTGGCTGTCGTTCTGTCCGAGAAATGTGACATGGCCACCCTCGTCGAGCACTGCGACCTCAAAGGCGCACCGCGTCCGCGTCGAGGTTTTCTCGAACAGGAGCACCACATTCTTTCCCTCGAGCAGATCACCCTTTATTCCGGCGCGCTTCTTCGCTTTGAGATCGTGTGATAGATCGAGCAGATAGCGTATCTCCTCAGGAGTGAAATCTTTGAGCGACAGGAAACTTCTTCCTTTCAGATTCACCGGCATGACAACCTCCTTTTTTCATATGGTTTCAACTCTCGCCTACGAAACGAGGCGATTATACGATGAGGGTCGGTGAAATCAAATTTTCAACGGCAACGATGGTGACAAGAAGAAACGCTTTCAAAAAATCTTTCAAAGTGGACGGATAACATTGATTCTCAATGAATCTCACATTATTTTATTCTTATGAGAAGGTGATGGCGGTGTCGGCGCGAACGGCACCGATGTGTTTGCGTTGAGAGGGAACGAGAGGCGGGAACGGGAAATATATGCATAAGGTCGATACCGTGATCCCATCGCTGGTATCCGAGAAAAGATCGACCTTTTTCCCCGTCATCATTCTTCACAACATAGACCCACGCTGGACAGAGCGTGAGACAAAGCAAGTGCTCGCCGATGTGCGTACCATGCGAGAGGCGCTCTCGGCAGAAGGGCATTCGGTCACCGATCTCCCGGTGACATCTCCGGACATCGAAAGCCTTCTCCGCCCTTATCACCCCAAGGATCATATTGTTCTCAATTGGTGTGAAGAACTCCCCGGTCAGCCGAAGAGCGAAGTCGAAGTGGCGGCGTTCCTCGAGGCAAGCGGCTACATTTATACCGGCTCCTCACCGGAGGTGCTTGCACTCTCTTATGACAAGGTAGCGATCAAGGAGATACTCGAACGGCACAAGGTTCTCACCCCGGAAGGGAGAATACTCTCCGTCACTGATGCGGAGCGATGGAACCGCTTTCCCGCGATCGTCAAACCGGCACGGGAACATGGCAGCATTAGCCTCACCCCGGATTCGGTGGTGACCTCCGCAGCTGAACTCCACCAACAGATATCTCGCATCGAAAGATCTTATCGCCAACCGGCTCTCGTCGAAGACTTCATCGAGGGGCGTGAACTGCATGTGACGATCTGCGGCAACGATCAGATCGAGGTCCTACCTCCCGTCGAAATGGACTTTGCTGCGTTCGGTGAGGTACGAAGGCACCTGTGCACCTACGACGCAAAATACTCTCCTGGATCAGAAGACTTCGAGAAAATAGAGCTTATCGTTCCGGCGATACTCGACCCGGCGACGAGAAAACACATAGAGAACACGGCAATCACATGCTATCGGGCCATTGGATGCCGCGATTATGCCCGCATCGACATGCGTCTACGCGGCAACGATCTCTATGTGCTTGATGTGAACCCGAACGCCGACCTGAGCCCCGATACGAGCACTGCGCTCATCGCGGCTCACTGTGGCATCTCCTATGGAAGATTCGTCAGCTTCATCGTCAATCTCGCCGCGCGTCGTCACCCGGTCTTCGGGGATCGTTCGTGACCGTTCTCCCATAACGGGATGTTGCATCCGTCACATCACTGTGTTATGTTTAGACTGTTCGATATCGTTACTTCCCTGTTTCATGGAGGATCGCATGAACAAATGGTCGTTACTTTTGTGCCTTACTTTTCTCTTCGTCGCGTGTAAAGACGGAGGCACCACCGGTTCCCTCGACACCGTAACACCTCCCGATGACGACGGCGACTTGTTTCCCGACGATATCGGAGCCCCCGACACGGAATGGTCCACCGACGATGCCATGACCGATGGCGATGTCGTGACCGATGGCGATGCCGATATCCAGTTACCGGACCCCGGTTTTCCCGACAACGAATCGACGGATAGCCCGTCATGGCCGGACGACACGGAACCCGACGATAACCTTTCCGACAACGCGATACAACCGGATAATGACAACGAGGATGATCCGCTTCGCCTCTACAAGTCAGGCTCACGGATACGCGCTCGTTTCGGCGAAACGCCCGATGGCGCCAAACAGTTCATCGGATGGTACGACAGCCAACTCTCCATAAACTGCCTGTTCGCGGAGACAAGCGAAGGGATCTTCCGGTGCGTTCCCGCTCCACTTCTCTATGCCGCTCTCTACGCCGATGCCGCATGCGCCTCCCCCCTATTCATGGTAGCATCAGACTGCGGGACGGTCGCCGATTGGGGGATGAGCACCGACGAATGCGGACGACCGCACCGCATCTTCAGGCGGGGAACGATCTACACCGATACCGTTGCCTATGCAAGATCGAACGGGACCTGTACGCAAACGTCCCTGTCGTACTACACCGGCACCACCTTTTACACCGCCGGGCAAGAATACCCGTTGTCAAACTTCCAAACAATGACCATATACATTGAATAGCCAAACTCGAACGGTCGTCGCCCTGTCTCAGAAATCGTCGCAATTCAAGAATGTTCCCGAAGCGGTGAAACATATGCATTCATCGGTAGTAGGCCAATAGATGCCTAGAGAGGAAGGATCGGATGTCAGATGCATGGTACCGAACATCCGGAGATCCTCTCCCGCCGAGAAAGAGTCGTTGTCGATATAGCAGGGAAGAAGCGAAGATCCCGGTTCTGCGGTATCCCGTGCCGCCACAAAACACTTCTTGTAGTAGGATTCGCCATCCTTGACCTTCTGGGTATACCGGTGAATGCTGAAATAGAAGGCATCGTCCGCAGTGAGCGTCTGTGTCCCCGACTCCTTGGCCCCAAGCAATGCGGGGATCGGCACGATGAGTTCGGCGGCGTCGAAAGCGTAGGTGAGAGCATCGATCGTCTCCATGTGACCGAAGCTTTGCGCGACGATGACCTCCGTCCCTAGCCCATTATCGGTGCGAATGATGTAGCTGTTGAACGAATCGCCATCGAACGGTTGCCCGGCAAAGACGATTTCGTGTTCTGCCGCGGCGCTTTCCGGCGAGGGGTCGCTCGCCGCATTGATGGGGCCGACGAACCGAATATGCGCATAAGAGTCGCCACCGTCGGTAAAATAACCCTGCGTGACGGGACACCCGAACGAATCTTCAATGGTCTCGCAGGGAATCGTTTGCCCGGCAGCATCATAACAAATGCATCGTTGCTCATCGGGGATATCGGAGGTAAGCGGAATGCGAGCGAAAAGACGCACCTCCTCCCCGACACCGAATGCGATGTTCCGTTGGGGGCACACCGACACCGCGACCTCTTTCTCTCCGTCTTCCAATGCTGCGAAACAGCGTTTGATCACCCGCTGGGAACCAAGATCGTACCAGTAATCGAAGCGCGACGCCGCCCCATCGGCGACTTCAAATTCGGTCTGTTCCTGACCAGCGAGCGGCTTCAATGAAGCGAGGGGAAGCGAAAAATTAAAGCGACGCACTTTTATCGGCCCCGTGTAGTAGCGTTCGACCTCGGGACATTCTTCAATGAAATGGAGCGCGCCGCCCTCCTCATCGTAGAACACATATTCGCCGCAGAAGAGGTTGTCGATTCCCAACCCCTCACTGAAATAAAAGTACCCTGCACCGGCCTCCGGAAGAGAATCCTCGATATCATTAATGCGCCCCTTGAATCGTACCGTCTCATAGGGTGGTTGGCCCGTTGTTGTAATGAAGTCCGGCAAAAAACACTCATCGATCAACGGGGGAACATCCGTTCTCATCACTAGACGGACTATCTCGCGTCGGAAAAACTCATTATCGCTCACTATCGGGTAGTTTTCCTGTATGGCAACGGCAATCTTTATCTTGGGGAAATAGACGACCTCGCCATTGTAATTGGTCACCGATCCGTTATGTCCATAACCCTCGCCGGCAATCGGATCGTCGTATAGAAGCACACCAAGTCCGTAGGAGAGATCATCGCCGGCAGGCACGAAGGTAAGCATCTGGTCGAGCGAAGTGGTGGAAAGGATCCATCCGTTAAAAAGCCGTACGGCGAAATGGGCGATATCACTGACCGGAGCCGCGATGCCGCCATCGGCCCATGCAGGATTGCCCCCCGTATACGGCTCAAGACTATCGTTCGCGTACAAATGCCCCTCCGCGAGCGTTCCGAGAAGGCCATCTTCCTTTTCGAGGCTCGTCGCCACGAATTCCCCTTTGTCGAAGATCTCTTTCTTCAGATAAGCACCAAGAGACGTACCGCTCACTTTCTCCACGATCCGCCCCAAGAGCACATAGTTCGTGTTGGAATAGGCCCATCCCTCACCCGGCTCGAAATAGCGGGGCATATCGGCTGAGGCGGCTATGATATCCTCTGGTTCCCCCGGCTGGTTGTAATCGCTGATCCCTGAGGTATGATTGAGAAGCATTCTTATCGTTATCCGGTCGGCTTCCGGGTAAGCAGGATACCATTTTGCAAGAGGATCCTCCAAATGTATCTTTTGCTGTTCACTCAAACGAAGTACTGCCGCAGCGACAAACATCTTGGTAATACTTGCGATACGAAAAAGATGAGCCGGCACCAACTCCGTTTCCTGCGTTACATTGTTCTTGCCTTCCGCAATAGCGATACGCCAATCGACCCGGCGGTCATCAATGCTGACCGCCACACCGGCCCCATTCGTGAATAGAAGGTGCTCCCGCATGAGCACGCGGACCCCTTCTTCCGTCGCTGAGTAGTCGAGGTCCAGATCGGGAGAGACCTCGGATTCCACTGACAAGTCGCTTTCCGGGAAAACGATATCGCTGTCCACCTTTCCCCTCGAATCATGGCAAGAAATGAGGCATGAAGACGCCATCAAGATCCCTCCCCAGAGGAACCGCATCACACGCCATTGTTCCATGCTTTTCTCCTTCACCGGCATTTGACGAACTTATTATAGTTACGGCGTCATCGAACACCAGCATTTTGAGCACCCGTGATATTTTTGAAACTTCTCGCCACCCCCTTTTGTCACAACAAGTGAAGACCGGGTAAAGAGAGGAGGCATTCCGATGGAACTGGTCTACCGGATTCTCACAGTGGTTGTGTTTTTTGCTCTCTTCTTGGTCGTGTGCTTTCTTACCGACACTCTTATCCGCTTCGACCACCAGACGACTCGTTCATCCAGTGAGATCGCCCTCGTTCCTTCAAGCACTAACCTTCCGTGATCTAAGGGATATTTCTTGTTCCCCCGCTTTGCAAGCGTTCACAAGTGTGATAGAATGGAATGATTATTTCATGGGATGAGAGTTGCGAGGTTTCCGCGACACTTTTCCCTGTAATGTTGTCAAATGAACAGATAGGGGTTGTTCCGATATGGCCGATGCCGCGGAACGGGAATTGATAGAGCGGGCCAAGAAGGGTGATGTTGGCGCATTTGAAGAACTTATCAGGACAGAGCAGCCACGGCTCTATTCCTTTGCCGTCGGTATGGCAGGAGGCAATCATGCCGATGCCGCCGATGTGTTACAGGAAGCGTTCACTAAAGCATTCCTCAACATCAGGCGGTTCCGTGGAGAAAGCGCTTTCGGAACATGGCTTTGGCGTATCGTGCGGAACGAGTTCCTCAATTACCGAAGGAGCCTTGCCACGCGACCTCTTGCCGAAAAAGAGAGCAGTTCCGAAGAACTCGGAGACGCCAGATCTTCTCGCGACATCACCGAAGAGACGATCATCGAGGAGCGGCGGCGACGTCTCTTGGAAACGATCGCTCTCCTTCCCCCCAAGTATCGAGAGGTGATCGTCATGATAGACCTCCGGGAGCAGGAATATGAGGAGACGGCAGCCATGCTCGGCATCTCCATGAGTGCACTCAAGACCCGGCTTCTGCGGGCGCGCGAGAAGTTATCCTTGCTTATTCGAAGGCGAAGACATTATTTTCTATAAAAGGCGAGGAAAGGGCATGAGTGCCTGCAAAAAAACCATTGCGTTGATCGCCGCATCGAGAGCACGCGACCTTACCGGTGACGAATCCCGTTTTCTCAAAGAACATACGTCACTCTGTCGGGAGTGTGCCGAACACCTCGCGGCAGCCGAGGTGGTATCGAAACTCATCCCTGATGCCTTAGCTCGCGAAATCGCGATACCTTCCGGATTTTCCCACCGACTCCGCGAACGCCTCGCTGAACAAGGAAGACAGCCCCGGTGGTATACCTACATCCCCCAGTTGCGCTTACGGCCGATGGAGTTGGCTTTCCTTGCTTTTCTTATCCTCTCCTCCGCCACTCTCACCATCTATTTTTCGCTGAGAGAGGACCCCGCGGAACCGCATCTCATCACCGAAAGAATGGTTCCTGCAGAAGAACCGCTTTCCATAGATCTGGAATACCTTGCCGTTCGTCGCATACCATCGGTCACCGTCACCATCGAGCTGGACGAGGGAGTAACATTTCACAGCGTCTATCCGGAGATCGCCGGAGCACGATCCCACCAGTGGATCGGAGGCTTTGAAGAAGGCATAAACGCCGTTCCTTTCATGGTGACGGTAAATAAGCCGGGAGTGTGGACGATACGGACCCGCGCCGACTTCGAAGGATGGCGCCACGAACACCTCATCACGCTCACCTCCACCGGAAAGATGGTCACCATGGCGATGTATCGTTTCCCCCAACAGAGGATTCCATGAGACGGTATCTTGTGTTTTTGTCACTCATCACCGCATTGCTCTGTGCCGGAGAAGGAAGAGGCGTTACCAGCCGTGTACGGATAAGCGTCGACGAATCGAACAAGAACTGGGAGACCTTTTTCTTCGGGGATCGTCTTAAAGCATTCACTCGTGGCGCCCAAACCGACGCCGACGAAGGGCAATCCGATGAAGATTCTCTTGTTCCTTTACCTGAAACATCATCTTCCCTTCGCAAGAAAGAGACTTCGAAACGAAAGACGGTGGAATATCACATCATTCAGGAGTCATCGGAAGGGGGGAACAGCGTCCGCAAGGTCAAAAAACGGATCGTAACCGATATCCCCTCTCCCGCAAACGCGAACCCGGAACAGCGTCGCTGATTCTTCATGGCCTATTTTATTGGTTACGACATCGGATCGCGGACGGGAAAAGTTGTCGTCATAGATGAGAAAAGAGACCTGCACTACACCGACCTCGTCGAAACAAAAGGGAACGCCATTCTCACTTACCGACATCTCCTCGAACGACTGCCGATAAGATACCGGGATTCCGCCCTCTCGGCAGCAACCGGTTATGGGCGCACCGCACTCGAAAAAGAAGTCGCTCTTACCGCTACCGAAATTTCCTGTCATGCCCTCGGCGTTCTTGCACGCTCTCCGGAGACAGCCACCATCATAGATATCGGTGGACAGGATGCGAAAGTCATTTCGTTGGAAGACGGACAGGTACGCGACTTCGTCATGAACGACCGCTGTGCGGCGGGAGCTGGGCGTTTCCTCGAGGTAATGGTGACTCGACTTGGCTATTCCATCGAAACATTCGCGAAACTCGAAGAAAAAGAGCTCGATGTCCCACTGCTTTCCTCCACCTGCACCGTTTTTGCCGAATCAGAACTCGTCTCGCTGATGGCAACGGGAATATCGCCCCATGCTCTCGCATGGGCGGTCGCCGACATGGCAGCCCGCATGACCGCCCAACTTGCCGCACGCGTCCATGCTCGTCCTCCCTTTTTCATGACCGGCGGCGTCTCGCGGGTAAAACCGGTCAGAACGGCGCTCTCGTGCCTTTTCGGCGCTCCGATCGTCACCTCAGACGATGCACAGTTCACCGGTGCTCACGGCGCCGCCTTGCTTCTTCTTCGTTGACATGAAAAGTTGCCAATTTTATCGAAGGCGGCGCGAAAAGATCACTTTGTCGTCGCCATCGTCATAAAAGTCTTTTAACTGCGCCGCGATCTGATAGCCACAAGAGAGATAAAAACGACGAGTCGGCTCATACTTATCACGCGAACTGGTCTCTATGTAGACGATCTTTCCTCCCCGTTCGGCGATCGATCGCTCCGCCGCACTCAGAAGCATCTTGCCAATCCCTTTTCCCTGAGCGTCGGCATGCACCGCTATCCAGTAAAGGTCATAGCGCTTCAGTGTGCAAGGAATATCGCCATAGCAGGTATATCCAAGCGTTCTGCCACTGTCATCGTCGGCGAAAATGAAGGAGTAGGAACTCTTTTCTTCGCCCCATTTGAGGTTCTCTCGGCAAAGTTCGACCGCTACCTCTATCTCATCTTCCCTGAAGAACCCGGTGGAAGAAACTATCTCGCGAATGCGCTGAGGGTCATCCGGACGCACAATGTTTCTGAGTTTCATGGATGTACAACGATATTGATTGATAATATAAAAAGCTGCTAGAGCTTACCCTTCTTAATATCTTCTTCTATTTCTTTCTTAATGCGTTCTTGCCGGGCATCCTCGTCAACATCGAATACGACGCCTTCCTTCGCTCCCTTTTCGAGCAGTATCTTTTCCATCTCGGCGTTCTTAACCGCCCGCGCATACATGAGCGCAGTCTTGCCGAATTTTCGTTCCTTTCGATTGACTTGGGCACCGGCGTCTATGAGCACCTTGAACACCGGGAAGTGATCGTTCATCACTGCGAGGGTAAGAAGCGTCCATCCCTCGTAATCGTACTCTTCGATGTCGATCTTTTTCCGATCCTCTATCTTCCACTGAAGTTTCTGAATGTTCTTATCCCACCAGGCCTTGTTCTTCTGCTTAGCCCGCTCCTGCATGATCTCCTGTTTGGAGAGACGCCGCTTGTGCTTATACATCTTCTTTCCTTCTTCGATGAGGTACTTCGCCACAGCGGCAAGGCGCTCTTCCTTCTCGGGAGTTCCCTTCGGTTGAGCAACGACATAGAACAACGGATGACGCACCGTCTCGCCATCGGTCTCCTCTATTTTGGCTCCCTTCGAAACGAGGAACTTCAGTATCTCGAGATGGCCGCCTTCCGCGGCGTACATGAGAAGATTCTTCTGACCGCGCTCATAGGCGGTACGAATAGTCTCCTCGACCACTTCCTGTTCTTTTTCGATGTCGCCTTTGGCAGTCTCATAGATGATGGTCTCGACCCGTTTCTTGACATCTTTTACCAGAACCGGAGCGCCTTTCGCAACAAGCAACTTCACCAATTCGAGATTGCCGTTCTCAACGGCGTAGAAAAGGACGGTCTTATCACGCTTCTCTTCCGTCTGATCGTATACCGCTTCCTTTATCTTGCGTTCCTTTTCGGCCCGTTTCTTCGCCTCCTCGAACGCCTTCTTCTCCTCTTCGGTCATCTGCCGCTTAATGTTGACCTCGGCTCCTTTTGAGATAAGGAATTTGGCCGCTTCGGTCTGGTTTGCCCGAACCGCGAATACTAGCGCATTGTGGTTATATTTATCGAGCCCATTGAGCGCCACTCCCTTCGAGAGGAAGAACTTCACCAGATCCACATTGCCCGACGCTGCGGCATACATGAGGGTCGTACGACCAAAGTTATCCTTTGCAAGCGGATCGGCACCCTTCTCGATGAGGTAGTCCACCATCTTTTTATTCCCCGCCTTCGCAGCCATGAGTAGCGGTGTTTCTCCCTCAAGCGACTTGGCGTTGGGGTCGGCCCCTTTCGCTATCAGGAAATCGAAGAGCTCTTCATTGTTCTGGGCAGCGGCAAGCATGAGAATGGTGCGCCCCCGCTCGTCCTTCGTATCAACAGGGGTACCAGAAGCGAGAAGTTCCTTCACTTTTTCCCAATTCTTCTTGGACGCGGCATCGAGAATCGGCGGGAGCGGTTTGGCGTCTTCGTCAACATACTTCTTCTTTTTCGCCTCCTCGGCCGCCTTCGCCTTTTCCTCCTCAGCCTTCTTCATCTCCTCGGCCTTCTTCGCCGCTTCGGCCTCGAGTTTTTTCTGGATCTCGCTCTTGCCATCGCCACATCCCCAGACGAGGGGAAGAATCGCGGCGAGGATGATAACTACCAATCTTTTCATGACATTCTCCTTTTGACGAAACACCATGTTTGGGTCACCATAACACAGAAAAAGCATTTTTCAAAAAAAATCGTTGGGAAGAAAGTAGCCTCTCAACAGGCATCGTAACAGTAATCGGGGCTGCTGGGAACCGTGAGCATGAGATCGCGCCGAAGGATAGAAAGTTGAGGAAATTCAAGACATCCTTGTTGAAACGAGTCGTCGTCATACTCTATGACGAAGACAAGGTCCCCGTAGTAAGCAGTGTAATCGCCACACTCGCTGTATCGGTTACACTCCTCGGAAATAACAAAGTCAAGCATTGTCTCGCCGCGCCGCGCCGACAATCCTGCGGCGTTCTTCTGGGCTATCGCTAGTCCACTGGCATGTGCCGTTTCTGCAAAAAGGCGTACCATGGCGACGGCATCTTCTTCATGTATCCTGCTGCCAGAACGGTCATAGGTATCGAGGTTATCTATTTCCACTGCTTGGTATCCGTCGGCGGCGCATCCCGTTATCCAGCCGCCAACGATGGCGGCAATGGCCTCTCGCTTCTGCGGGGTCGTAATGTCCAAAAGCATCTCGTCGGGCCAGTCGGGGTCTATCACCGGATCACCGTTACCGTCACGCAAAATGAGATCGGGGTGCTGGGTCAGCCACCAGTTCGCTTCGTCGGGCTGAGTCTGGAAACCGTTCACATAGCAGATGTTGTAAAGTCCGGCGGCAGGCACGGCGGTCCGATCACGCGCCACCACCATAACGCCGGCAGGCGGATCGTAGGCGCCACCGAGTTGGTAGTCGAACTGTGCGTTGGCCGGCGGCAGGAGGATAGCGCTATCACCATCCTCGTCAGAGACTTCCTCATCGGTCAAATCGGAATCGGACATCGCGGTGTCGGCCTGTTCGTCGACGATGGCATCATCAGCAACGACGTTGTCCTCTCCAAACGCCATGTCCAACATGTCGCCGGTGTTGTTCTCTCCTTCCCTGAACGCTGCCATATCGAGATCATGCCAAGCGATGGTATCGTTATCCTCACCCGACGATCCTGATCCCCCCGAACAGGCAATGAGGAAAAGGGCAACACACATGAACAGGGCATGTGTCCAACGCAAGAGTCTCCCCATAATTACAATACTATCGAACACCCACAGCCGCTGTGGACGGCGCGTTTGCCGGTATCGGCATCGGGAAGAACAAGGGTGTCGTCGTCGGAAACGACCGGAACATCGCTTGTCGTTTCGTCAGGGACAACGATGTTGTCGGTCGTGGCCTCATCGGGAATTTCGCCGTCGGGGAAGGTATCGTCGGTGGCGACTTCATCGGGGGTCGTGTCGTCGGGGGATATGCCATCCGGCTGTGCATCGTCTGGTTGTGCATCGTCGGGCTGCGACGCTTCGTCGGTGGTCGCCGTCACACATCCTTCCTCGTCCCACCCCGCACAACTTGGCAGGCAAGTGGCCGTCCCGCTGACATAGTCCTTGTCGGCGATTTCGGCGCAGGCGATGGTGTTACCATCACAAACTTCTCCCATATCAATGGTACCGTTGCCGCAGGTCTCGATCGCCACACACGCCGAGACATCGAAACGACATTCCTCGGTGCAAAATAGATCGCCCGACTCGTAGCCAAGGTCGGTGCAGTCCGTTACGCCGCCCCAGTAGAGCGGCTCGCACTCCTCCCCTTCACCGATGACGCCATCGCCGCATGCTTTGTACTGTTTCACTGGTACTTGCATCGTCGTGCAGTGGATCGAGCCACCTGCTGGGATTATCTCATTGGAGTCTATGCCGACTATCGTATACCCCGGCATGAGGTCCTGATATACTTGCAATGCCTCCTCATCGGTGCCACGACCGTAGATCGGCACCAAGACATGATCGTTGACGATGAGCGAGTTGGTATGCGTGTAATAGGTAGCCGAGAACCATCCATGCTCAAAGGTCATCGGAATACGAACGACCTTGAAAAATCCCCCGCCAGGTTTCGGCGTGTTCGCATAGAGGTCTGCTGCCGCATCAAGTTGAGCAATTTCATCGCTCTCGGCGCCCCATTCGCTTTTCGAATAACTCACGATGATCGTGTCTTGGTTAAGTATCTTCGAATACATATCGATGTGGGTCGTCCCCTCGCCCGGTATCGAGACGGGAAAAATGACCGAGTCGCATCCGATGTACTCCTTGAAAAGCTGGGCGACCGTCGCGCGGTTCTGTTCGTTGTCGGCGAGATCGTTCTTGCTGAACACACCGGTCGACATCCAGCAGGTGCCAAGGCCATCGGTCATGAAATTGCCCCCCTCGGTGTAGAACCCGCTGCTGAACACCTGCTCCCCCCACAATTGCCCTAGTTTCACTGGTATCGCATCGTCGTTGGGACGCTGGTCATAATAATGGTGATCAACTATGGCGCGGGTGCTTTTGTCGAGATAAATGTGCCACGGACCATAATCGCGCGTCCAGTTGGCGTCGTAGGGAAAAAGAAGGAACTGGACATCGCTCGCCGAAATGCCATTCGGCGTGAGTACCTGAGAGGTCACCGTGTTCTGCTCGCTCGTGTTTTCGACGATGATGTAGGGGATTGCCTTCGCCGCGATGATACCTTTTATCATCTCGGCGTAATACTTGCGAATGGCGGTGTTGTAGGTCTGGACCTGAATGATGACCCCTTCCATGCGCGCATACTCGGCAGGGCCATAGGGCGTAGCAGTCGGCGGCGTACGCATCTGGAGGTAAAACGGCGTCTTCTTTCCTTGCGAGGCCGCCTTCTCCTCATCCGTTTCCCACGCCGGAAGTGGTTTTTTCTGAGCAGCGAGTGTCGCCATCCATAAAATAACACCTACCACTACAAGCATTCTTTTCATGTTGTCACCTCAATTACCACAGTGTGTCAGTCTCCTCGTATTGGGGATCGTCTTTTTGCACCTTGCGCACCAAACAAATATCGCTAGTAACTATAAGCTATTAGATGAACCATTCCCCTTGGACCCTTCCACCTGCTCGTATCGCTTCACTATGAGTCTAAACACAAGGACAAAGACCAGCCCTACTCCCACGGTGAGTAGATATACGCCGCGGAACGACCCGGGGACCACGAAGAGACCGGCGCCGAAGCAGAAGAAGAACAGACTGGCACCAAACGCCGCCACCGCACGGTCAAGCCGCCGGAAGGGGGTGCGCAGAGGCAACGCCACAGGAAATGTGAGCACTGCCGTAACTATGCCAATGACAAACGAAGCAGCGAATAGTTTGAGCTTCCCTGCGAGGTAAAGATCGGCGACCTGCTTAAGAAAGGGGTTCATCTCGACGATGGCATCGGGGATCCGGCTTATTTCCTTGCTGCGTTCATAATCTCCTTCCGACATCACAAGGTAGATATCGCGAACCGGCGGAAGATCGACATCGCTGAATATGGAATTTTCTATCATGAATTTTTCCGTTTCAATGACCGCACTGCAGGTGCCAAAGGCAGCCGCTTGTTCGGCAACCGCTTTGTCACTCGTTACCACCGTGAGAGGAAAACAGTTGACCGTATGTTCGAGAAGCGTCACCAGCATCCCGAGAAGGTAGAACAGAATGAAAAAAGGGACAATTGCCAAAGGTCTACTAAACGCCGCCAAGATCTCTTTTATTGTTGGTCTCATGGCAGCATTGTAGCGCCACCCCTCTCAAATGCAACTTTCAGAGAAGTCGCCGTGCCGCCTCGGCGAGTGAATCGACGATGGGAACCCCGGCGGCGAGGAGCCGCTCTTTCGACTGATGACCCCTTGCGCAGAGGAGACAATCGCACCCGATCCGTCGCGCCACCTCGATATCATGCAAGGTGTCGCCGATAAAGAGCATCGAACGAGAATCGGCGTCCAAGCGCGAGGCGACGACGGCAGCCATATGGGCCTTTCCGTCGGCATAGTGATTGTGTATCCCTTGAATATGCACAAAGAAACGCGAAATGCCAAGATCGTTCACTTGGCGTTGTAAGGTCCTCTCCTCCATCGCCGACAAAATAGCCTGATTCATTCCTTTGTCCTGAAACTGTTCTAGCGTCGGGATAACATCGGGGAACAACTGCACCTCGTGCATACGGCGGTGGTAGCGGGCAATGAAATCGTTTGCGACCTCCTCCCACATCGGTTCCTCATCTACGAGAAAACCGATATTCCGATAGTAGTCGCGCACTGGGAACCCGAAAACGGCGCGGTAGCGTTCCAATGAGATGGGGACGATCCCTCGGGCGGTCAGCATCTCGTTGATGATCTCGACACCGAGCCGCGCATCGTCTATGAGCGTGCCGTTCCAGTCCCAAATGATATGCGTATAATGACGGTTCATGCTCTGCCATGCATCCATTTCTTGAGCATCGGGGTGATCAGGAGAAGTACCACGCCGGCGCCGATGGAGCTGGCGATGAGCGTCGCCCACAGATTGATACCAAAGGCATGGGTGATCGCCTCGAGACGGCCAGAAAGATAGTCGGCAATGGCCGTGCAGGCGAACCAGACCCCCATCATGAGAGAGACGCGTCGCACCGGCGAGAGTTTCGTCACCATCGATAGTCCTATCGGCGAGAGGCAAAGTTCCCCCATCGTGTGGAGAAGATAGACGGCGACGAGCCATCCCATCCCCGCCTTGCCATACTGCGCCGCGACCCCTTCGCCAAAGTACATGACGATGAAGCCAAGACCGAGCACAATCATCCCTATCCCCATTTTTGCCGGTGTCGAAAGCGGATACTTCGAGCGATCGAGCCGTCCCCAGAACATCGAAAAGAGCGGGGCGAGGAGGACGATGAAAAGCGGATTGACACCTTGGAACCAAGTGGCGGGGATCTCCCAGCCAAAGAGATGACGATCGGTCTGCTCGTAGGCGAAGAGGTTCATCGTTCCGCCCGCCTGCTCGAAACCGGCCCAAAAGAATATAACGAAGACCGATAGTATCACGATGGATATGATCCTCTCCCACTCTTCTCGGGTATTATCCCGATTCACCGTCACGAACCCCCCGATCGCGGCGACGATGAGTAGAATGCCGCCGCCAAGTTTTACGAACCCCGGTACCATTCTCCAGAGCGGCGCAAGACCGTGGTTCCAAATAAAGACCAGCCCCAGAACGATCGCCGTCATGATCGCTGCCCACAACACTATGTCGCGTGCGTCGCGTCCTATAAGCCGCGTACCGGCATGCACCTCGCGCCCCGGCGGGAATCCCGCAAGACCAAGATGTTTCTGGCCGAGACCGAACACGAAGAGGCTTACGATCATGCCGATACCAGCGATGACAAAGCCGATATTCCAATTCCCGATGCTCTCGGCGAACCCCGCCGAGAAGATGGCAAGGAAAGCACCGATGTTGATGCCCATGTAAAAAATGGTGAAAGCACCATCGCGCCGGCTATCGTGCTCGGCGTAGAGACCACTTACGATGGTCGAGATGTTCGGCTTGAAAAAGCCGTTGCCGGCGATGACGAGTCCAAGGCCGTAGAAGACGAGCGACGGGGCCATCATCACGAAAAGCCCCGTTCCCATGACCAGACCGCCAATGAAGATAGCCTTGCGGGAACCGAGCACCTTGTCGGCGAAAAAACCGCCCACGAGTCCCGAGAGATACACGAGTAAAAGATAGGTACCATAAACCTCGAGGGCGCGGTCACGAATGACCTGCGGGTCGTTTGAGAGACCAACAAAGATGACGCCGGTGAGATAGAGCACGAGAATGGCACGCATCGTGTAGAACGAAAAGCGTTCCCACATCTCGGTCATGAAGAGAACGAAAAGACCCTTCGGATGTCCCAGCATTAATGTCTCCCTTAATTCTTCACTGTATCCGCTCGCCGACCCACCTGATGATCCCCTGCCCGTAGGAAAGGTCCTCGAAGGTGCCGGTCATCGCACAGCCGTTCAGCAGGGTCCCCCTCACCGCCACCTCGCCGTAGGGCTGCATTTTGAAGGAGATCGTGTCACCGCTCCGGCTCCCGTTCTGAACCGTGACCGTCTGCCCGAAGTTGTTCGATCCGTTGCCGGTGACCGTCGAACCGTTCTGCGTGAACGAGAACAACCAGACACCCCAGTTCGGGTCCTCGGCGGTCAGTTCCCAGAGGCCGGTGATGTTGCCCTTGTCGGCGGTGCAGTCGGCGTCGATATCGTAGCAGCCGATTCGAAGCGGGATCTGGAGATACGGGAGGACATTCTGATAGTCCGATCCATTGGGAGAAAGCGAAACGTCGTAGGGACCCTTCCAAAGTTTTACGCTATAGTAACCGGGGCCGGCAATACCGAAACTGGTGGCCAGAGTGTCGTAGGAACGCTTGTTCGTGAAGCGGAGCCAGCCGCGATCGTAATACTCGTTCAGCGTGTTGTCCGGCATCTGGGAACCATTCAGCGTCACGCCCCCGCTCACCGTCGCCGTCGCGACATCCCATGAAAGCGGAGAAGCGGCCGTTATCGCGCGCCGTTTCTCCAGAACGAGGTTGAGGTAAGGCAGGACATTCTGGTACTCGCTCCCCTGCGGGACGAGCGACACCTGATAGTCGTCCTTCCATACCTTCACGGCGGTCTCAGCCGGGCCGGTGATGCCGAGCGGGAAGGAAAGCGAGTCGCCGCTTGCCGTGTTCGAGAAACGCAGCCAGCCGCGATCGTAGTACTCGTTCAGCGTGTTGTCCGGCATCTGCGCGCCGTTCAGCGTCACCGTGGCGGTCAGCGAGACCGTCTCGACCGCGTAATGTTTGGTGAGGTCACCGTTCACCACGAGCGCGTCATCGAGTTTCTTCACCATAGCCGGCAGGACATTCTGATAATCCGCGCTGGTAGGGACCAGATCGACCTTGTAGGTGCCGGTGAATAGTTCCGCAGTGTATTCGGCGATTCCGGTAACACCTATCGGGAACGAGAGCCGATCGCCAGTCTCCGTATCGGTGAAGCGGACATACCCTCGCTCATAGTACTCGTTCAAAGTATTGGCAGGCATCTGTGCTCCGTCGAGCGTGACAACCCCCTTCACCTCGGCAGTGTTCACATTGAAATTGCGCGTCGTATCGGCCCCCAGAGTAACCCCTGTTTCAAGTTCATGAAGAAGGTAAGGAAGCACATTCTGGTAATCCAACCCCGCCGGGGAAAGAACGATCCGATAACTGCCAGCGAAAAGATAGCCCGTATAGTCGGCCGATCCGGATACTCCCAACGGAAATGAGATCGTAGATCCCGACCCGCTCTCAATGAAACGGACATACCCGCGATCGTAGGACTCGTTCAGCGTGTTCGCCGGCATCTGCATGCCGTTCAGCGTCACCGTGCCACTTACCGAAACGGTGACGACATTGTAGGAAAGCGTTCTGTCCGGAACGAACGGTTCGATTTCGCTGAGAGCG
>CAYQBN010000004.1:0-151509 GCA_964415795.1 uncultured Spirochaetales bacterium
TCCAGGAGAGACCGGCTCAGACGGTCCACCTTATATACCACCACGCAGTCGATGCCGCCGGATTCGACATCGGCGAAGAGCCGCTTGAGGGCCGGGCGCTCCATATTGCCGCCGGTGAAACCACCGTCGTCGTACCGCTCTGAGATGCACAGCCATCCCTCATGCCGCTGGCTCGCGATATAGGCTTCCGCGGACTCCCGCTGGGCATCGAGGCTGTTGAAGTCTTGGTCGAGACCTTCGTCGGTGGATTTCCGGGTATAGATGGCGCAACGCACGGTCGTCCTGTGAGTCTCCACCGATTGCCGGATGGATGGATTGTTTCTTTCCGCAGGTCTGCTCATTCATTCCTCCTGTTCGGCTCTCCGTTTTGCTTTCGCGGCTCCTTGGATTCCGCAAGTCCGAAAAAGAGGAATCCGTTCCATTTGCTGCCCGTGGCCTCCTGGGCGATTGCGGAGAGGGACTTGAACCGTCGTCCGTCGTACTCGAAGCCTTTGTCGAGCACCTTGACCACGATGTCACGGCCCCGGAACTCTCTGGCCAGCAGCGTTCCGGGCAAGGGCAATCTGCGGTCCCGCAATTGGTGCAACCGGCCGGTCACCGAGCGCTCCCTGACTTCCATCAACCCCGGTTTCAACGGATCGCGTGGTGTGCGGACCCGGAGATCCGCGTCGTTGGCGATCTCTTCAGCCCTCCGCTTGGCCCGCTCCGAAAGATCGCCCTCGGCCATGGCTTGAATTCGCCAGGCAATCCGTTTTCGAAGGAAGTCTTTGTGGTACGACCTCGTTTCCTCGCCGAAGACATCGATATACCGCTCCCGAAGTTCCCCTACGGTCATCCGGGAAAGTGCCTGCACCTGCTGATAAGTCGTTTCATTCATGGCAACCTCCTATTTTTCGGACCAACCGCCGAAATCGGCCAGCCGCTCCAGCCGTCTCGTGGCGTTAACCACTGCATGAATGAAGGCTTCTATTGGCCGAACAATCAAGTCGATTCTCTGTAAACTCTTCGTGTTCTTGGGTTTGCGCCACATGGCCGGCCATATCCGGGCTGGATGGCGGCAGGCGGCGTCCCCTCCGGTAACGGAGGTAGCCTTCTCCCAGAATCGAGGCGATCTCTGAAATGGTTTCCTCGAGACGAGGTGCTGAGGATTCTCTACGTTCCATCATGTCCTCCTTGCGGCGACCGCAGGGGGCGTCGTGGATGCCGCCGGGAGGATGGGTTCGGCCGTCAAGTCGCCGACCGCGGGTCCACCGATCCGCCCTGAAGGGCGGGCTTGGCGTCACCCACAACGGTCTCCGTCTCTCTCGGCCGCTTCCGCTGTCTGGCGTTTGTCTTTTGCCGGGCGCTTCCGCTCGGCTTCCGGTCGATACTTACCGGAGCTCCTTTCGGGGTGTCGGACCTGGGTTGACGACAGGAGAGGCGTTAACAGCGGGCGGAAAAGGAATGGAGAATCGGAGAATCAGGAGGGCACATCCGAAAGCGGCGGGCGAAAACGTCAGCGTTCATCCGCGAAGCCCGCAGGCTGTGCGGGAATCGGAGAAGAGGAGAGAATGTGTGGGCGGGCGCAAAGCGGCGTGGAATCGCCTGAAACAGCAAAACCCCGAGGGGATGACCCGACGGGGTTTCGCGCTAACAAATGACCGCTGAAGTTCAGCGGATTAAATTTGGCTCCTCGTGACGGACTTGAACCGCCGACCTAGTGGTTAACAGCCACCCGCTCTACCGACTGAGCT
Source organism: uncultured Spirochaetales bacterium (assembly GCA_964415795.1). GTDB lineage: Bacteria > UBP6 > UBA1177 > UBA1177 > JAKLFG01 > CALITV01. The sequence goes on from CAYQBN010000004.1 coordinate 1,734, forward strand.
AACGAGGAACCTTCGGAAGATGAAAGATTTTTATGGGAATGAACCCCTTGCGGAAAAGGAACTATAGCCAGATCTCGGTGCTTGTCAACATTTTTTTTGTTTTGCTTTAGTAAACAACTTTTTTCTTATTCTATACATCAAAAACTCCTTGAAGAGACTAGGGAAAAATTTTTTCAACTTTTTTCTTGACACTCTTCACTTTCTGTATATTAGATGAAGACGTGGACTATGTCCACATTCCCCTCCCACCCCCAGATATTGGCGGCCCGCAAGGGCCGCCGTCTTTTTGATATGCCGAGTAAGCGCTGACGAAACCTTGACGCTTCGACATGCCATCACTATATATAAAACGACCAACAAAGGGAGCACCGTATGGCGGCCCACATCGAGGTAGAGCGGCTTTCCAAGACCTATCGTCATCCCATGAAGGTGTGGAGACTCGTTCATGCCGTAAAGAACCTTTCCTTCTCGGTGGAACCGGGAGAGATTGTCGGGTTCGTTGGACACAACGGCGCAGGAAAAACGACGACACTCAAGATGCTCATGGGACTCATCGCTCCCTCGGCAGGGACCATCTCTCTTTTCGGACATCGTCCCGGAGATCCGCTTGTCCATAGCCGTATCGGCTTCTTACCAGAGCGCCCCTACTTCTACGATCATCTGACGGGTCGCGAACTCCTCCGATACTTTTGTGGACTTTCGGGAATCCCTGCACGCACCTCCTCCGGACTTATAGAAGCGACGCTCAAACGGGTAGGGCTTATCGATGCTGGGGACCTTCGCCTCGTCCACTATTCGAAAGGTATGCTTCAGCGCATCGGGATTGCACAAGCTATCGTACACGGTCCCGAGGTGGTCATCTTGGATGAACCAATGAGCGGCCTTGACCCGGCAGGACGCCGCGAGGTGAAGGAGATCATCCTTTCGCTTAAAAAAGAGGGTCGAGCGATCCTATTCTCCTCGCACATACTTTCCGATATAGAAGACCTCTCTGACCGGATTCTCATCATCGAAAAGGGAGAACGCCGCTTCTTCGGTACCCTGTCCGAGATCGTACCGCGAGAAAAGCTTTCATGGCACTTGTCCTTCATCGCGCCCGAAAATGAACGCGATGCTCTTTTCTCACTCTTCAAGAACCTACGGATCTCTCGTGGTGTCTTTGCGACAGATTTCTCCACCGAAGAAGAAATGAATCACGCAATCAAACAGATGATAGAGCGTCACTATACCATCGTTGAGGCGGGACCGGTTTATCCGTCTCTTGAAGAAGTGGTTTTTCAAATGAAAAAGACTGAGCAATCGGCGGAGAAATTTCATGGTTAAAGTATTGCTCGTCGCCCGCTACACCTTCCTTGAAATGGTACGGCACAAGGCGCTTTATGCCTTCGTCCTCTTTGCCTTCTTCGTCTTAGGGCTTGGCGTCGCGATTACCCAGATGACCATCGGTGACACTGTCGACATCATCAGCGATGTTGGGCTTGGTACTACGGAGATATTCCTAACTGGTGTTACTATCTTCATGGGCATTTCCATTATTCAGAAAGAACTTTCCCTGCGTACCCTTCACCCCCTTCTCGCCCGGCCGCTCACGCGACCACAGTATGTCCTTGGGAAATTCTTCGGAATGACCATCCTCGCCGTCGTTGGTCTTGCCTTCATGGCGCTCGTTCTGTGGGGCATGCTTTTCATTTACGGCGGCGCGGCCCGAATGGGAGGATACCTGCCAGCATTCTATACCATTTTCTTGCAGAACCTCACGGTGATCGCGGTCGCGGTCTTGTGCAGCTCGTTTGTAGAGCCGGCCATCGGAGCACTCGTTACCATATCGTTCTACATCATCGGAGCAACATCCTACAGCCTTTCTTTTCTCCTCACCAAATATACCAGCGAGCCTCTCCGGAAAGCGGTCACCGTCGTCCGTCATGTCCTTCCCGATTTCAGCCACTTCAATATCAAAGATAATCTCGTGTACGGAAGGGGTCTCGAGGGAATCGATCTTTTCTACGCCTCGCTTTACGCCATGGGGTGGATTGTCGTAGTGCTCGCTGTCTCTATTCTTCTTTTCAACAAAAAAGAGATCAACTGATGCAGGACGCGATTCTCGTCCGCTACGACGAGATAGGAACCAAAGGGAAAAATCGGTCGTGGTTTGAAGACATCCTTGTCGAAAACATACAGCGGAGTCTCGGCGATCGGGCGACAGTAAGAAAATTTCGTGGAAGAATAGAGATCTTACCCCGCGCTGAGACGAACAGAGACGAGGTGCTCCGCTTGCTCGCCTTCATTCCGGGCATATCGAGTTACTCATCCGCCATCCGACTCCCGTTTGACGCTTCGTGGGAAGAGATCGTCGCCGCCGCTCTCCCGTTTGCTGACCAAGCGATTGCCGAAGGAAGAACGGTGTTCCGTGTCTCCTGTACCCGCTCCAACAAACGGTACCCCCTGACATCTCCGGAGGTTCAGAAAAAGCTCGCCGCCGCGGTTCTCACGGCACGCGATAAATGCTTTACCGTTTCAATGACGAATTACACCTTCGAACTCGAGATAGAGATCGCCGAAGACGGGTTCTATCTCTTCTCCGAACGCCGCCCAGGAACGCTCGGTCTTCCCGTCGGATGCGCTGGCGAGGTGCTCACGCTCCTTTCGGGAGGAATAGACTCGCCGGTCGCCGCCTACCTCACCATGCGGCGCGGCGCTCGCACCCACTATCTCAGTTTCCATTCGCCCCCCTACACCACCGAGGAAAGCATCAAAAAACTCGTCGATATCGCCCACCTTCTTTCACGCTATCAGGGGACCGGCTCACATCTTATCGTCGTTCCGTTCATAGACATTCAACTGCTCGTCAAGGCGCGTTGTCAGGAATCGTATCGTACTATCGTCTTTCGACGCCTCATGTTCCGCATTGCCGAACAAATCGCCCGCACCAACGGATGGAAAGCGCTCGTAACGGGAGAATCTCTTTCGCAGGTGGCAAGCCAGACACTCGAAAATCTCACCTGCATCAACGACGCGGTGGAAATCTTGCCGGTTCTTCGTCCACTCATCACCAACGAAAAGAAGGAGACCATAGCCATCGCCCAGCGCATCGGCACCTTCGACATCTCAATACGCCCCTGTCCCGACTCATGCACGGCATTCCTTCCCCGCCACCCCATCACCCGGGGACGACTGGAAACGGTTCGATCCGAAGAAAAGAAACTGTATCCAGAAATGGATGATCTCATGCGACGAGCCATCACGGAAGCAATGAGGTTCGATGTATAAGTCGTTCAAGAAAAGCACCGTTCTTTCCCTTGATGTCATCGAGGTCAAACGACTTTTGCGCCGTCACCGTCTCCATTCGGTCTGCGAGTCGGCGCACTGTCCCAACATCGCCGAGTGTTTTGGTGCTAAGACGGCGACTTTCCTTATCATGGGAGCGACCTGTACTCGTCACTGCCACTTCTGCAACATACCCTCGACCGAAAATCCGGCCCCGCTCGATCCCAACGAACCAGAGGAGATCGCCGCCGCCGCCGCCGAGTTAGGGCTACGCTATGTCGTCGTCACTTCGGTCACGCGCGACGATCTTTCCGACGGAGGCGCGCTCCACTTCGCCCAAACGATCAAAGCGATACGGAAAAAGAGCCCTGCGACCAAGGTGGAGGTCCTTACTCCCGACTTCAAGGGGAACCACGCTGCCCTCGGCCTCATCGCTGAAGCCCGCCCCGATGTGTTCAACCACAATGTCGAAACGGTGCCACGGCTCTACGCAACAGTGCGGCCAGAGGCCGATTACCACCGGTCGCTCGAAACGATATCCTTCATGAAGCAACGAGGTCTCGTGACCAAATCGGGGTTCATGGTGGGGTTGGGCGAAGAAGACGCCGAGATTGAGTCGCTCCTCCGCGATCTCCTCCTTCACGGGTGCGATATCGTCACGATCGGACAATACTTCCGACCCTCGCTTGCACATCTTCCGGTTGTCAGGGACTACGACGACGGCGAATTCACACGCTGGCGCGCCATCGGACTTGCCATGGGATTCGGGGAAGTCTACGCGGGACGTTTCGTGCGCAGTTCGTTCCACGCAGCAGAGATCGCCGAACAGGTGAGAGCGCATCGAGATCCGGGATCCTAGGTCCTCCTCGCTTCTCCCGGTTCCCGTTGTCCTTCCCCTTCCAACGCGGTGAGCGAAATATGGTTGCGCCACAGCCAGAGAAGACCAATGATGGTGACGGGAACGATCTGCGCCATGTGCAACACGAGCGAAACGGCCATTCCCAAAGCGGTTACGACAGAGAATATCTCGAGCGATTTCACGACTGCGAATTGAAAGACGCCGAGACCGCCGGGAGTCGACGGAATGAGCATTCCCATATTGACCGTCACCAGCATGAGCAAATAGGCCATCCACGGGATATCGAGACCGAACGCCTTGACGACGAGGACATACACACCGATCTCTATCGCCCATACCACGAAAGAGAGGATCAATACCATTCCCAATTGAGAAAGCGACTCGACTGCCCGCGTACCGCTCAAAAACTTCTCGGCCAATTCAAAAGGAAAGACCAGACGCTTCGGCACCTTCGCTCCCAACGCCCGCACGATTCTTATCGGCAAATCCGAGAAACTGCTGAATAGAACAAACAGAAAGAGAGAAACGAAAATAAGTCCCGCCAGCTCGGCAAGATTCCTCACCCAGCCCGGGAAGGGATAGGTGAATAGCAGAACGGCGAGAATGAGGAAGACGGTGAGACCGTCGAAAACGCGCTCTACGAAAATCGAGGCCAGCGAGGCGGTACGCGATATGCCATTGCGAACCCCGGCAAGATATGCTCGCGTGAACTCACCGATACGCGACGGGAGCACATTGTTCACGGCGTATCCCGCGACCACCAATCGAATCGTCTCGGCGAGCGAAAGTCTTTTCAGATGAAGCAACAATGCCCGCCAGCGTAGTCCTCTCACGATGAATGAAGAAAGGTATAGCGCGATACCGGCGACGACATACGAGAGGCGGCTTCCGGCAAGATACTCGAAGAAAAGGAGCATATCTATCTTGCGAAACAGCAACCAGAACAGAAAGCAGGTCACCACGATACCAAGAAGCGCTTTCAGATGATTACCGAACCCATTCATGGTTTCACGCCCCTGTTTCGGAAAGCACGGTGCGGCGGTATCTCGCCACAACGTCGTTGACCCGATCGAACTCGTACCGAAGGGTATCATACAGCGCCCTGATGTCGGTGACATCTCCTTCGGCGGCCGCCTTCTCCAGACGATATGCGGCATTTTTCAATGCGACCGCGCCGACGACACCAGACGCCCCCTTGATCGCGTCTGCCTCACGGCACACGGAGAAAAGATCCGGCTGACCGGCGATCAACGAGGCTATTCGTTCCAAACGGCGATGGGTATCGGTAACGAACAGATCGAGCCTTTCTTTTTCCAAATGGCGGTCATGCCCCGAGGAGCGCCGAAGCGTTTCCAGATCGAGCACCGGAGATCCGTCCGCTCCTTCCGTCATCTCTCCCTGTCCTTTGGCGGCCTGACCTATACCGGTCTTTTCGATCACCAATCGTAACCGTTCCATCGTCACCGGCTTAGGGATGCAATCGTCTATCCCGACAGCAAGACAGCGCTCGCGGTCATCCCCTAAGGACTGCGCAGTGAGAGCAACGATCGGCGTACGGCGAAGACCGTCCTCCATACGGCGGATAAGGCGGGCTGCCTCGATCCCGTCCATATGTGGCATTTGACAATCCAAGAGCACCAACTCGTATGCACCTCGTTTCCACATCTCGACCGCATCAATACCGTTATCCGCGACATCGCACGACAACCCGAGAGACTCGATCATCCGGCGAACGATCTTTTGATTGACGGCACTGTCCTCGGCAAGAAGCACTCTTCCCGTCGTTCTGGATTCGGATTCCTGAGACATTTTCGTAGAGACCGGTGCTTTCTCCTCCTCGCTCCGTTCCCCTTCTCCAGCGGGCAACGCGCCATCATCCAGATCGTTCGCCACCCCCACGAAATGCACCGCGGTATCGGAGATGGCCGCCGAGAAAATAAAAGATATCTGGCGCGTCGCACCGCCGATCGTACGGATTCGCGCTATCGCCTTCGTTTCGCGAAACTTGAGTTTCGTCTCGTCGATCGCAGAGAGCACCCTGTCGCGATCTTCTTCCAAAATAAACGAGATCCAGTCTGCGGGAACGCGTTCTTCTTCGAAGGGGATCCCAAATATCTCAAAGAACTTTTCATTGGCATAGGATATTTCGTTGGCGAGGTTCATTCTGAACACACCAACCGGCATGCTCTCCACCAGCGACTGGAATTCCCTGTCCGAAGAAGGTGTTTTCTGGTCGTAACGCCCTATCGGGACGGGCTCTTCCCGCTGAGCTGGGTACTCGACGAGGAGAGCGTCCCGCCCACCTTCTTCTTTATCCGACCAGCGCCTCTTCAGATAAAGATACACGACGACGAGAAAGGCACCGATCAGAAGGAAGAATATCGCTCCTGCGGCGTAAAAGATCAAAGAAGAAAGATCAGAGGGCATCGGCGATCATCCAACGGAAGGAAGAGGAACTTCTTCTTCCTTTGCATCTTGAACCATCTTTTTTTCTTCGGAGAACACCTCGGGTTCTTGGGAACCGGCCCTCATCACTCTACCAGCGGCACCGGCGCGTCCCGCTTCCGGCTCACGTTTGACGAAAAAAGAGACCCTCATCCCGGCGTCGATCTCTTCCCATGAAAGGTCATGGAGGTCGCTCAGATGAAAAAAGAACTCGCGGCCGTCGCTCCCCTTGACGAAACCATACCCTTTATCCCTGACGACTTTACATATCTCTCCGGCAAGCATCTCTCCCATCTGTTCCGAGAAGGCGGGATCTCCCCCGTTGTCTCGTCGCGAGACCATGGGAGACTCACCGGTTCCTCCCCGCTGCTGTTCGGCAAAGCGGCGGCGGCAATCATCGCAGTAAAAGGGGCGCCCTTTGCGCGGAGGATACTCGGTCCATACCTTACGAGACCCTTGATGAAGTGGCGACTGACATTCCGCGGCGTATCGTTCAGAAGAGGCACTTACTTGAGGAACGATGTCGGCGAGCCATATGATATCGGCATCCCGAATCGGCTCAACGGAGAACTCACGGTAAACCGCGTCGCACAGGTCTTCGACGCTCGCCACGACCACCCGTTTTCCCAGGCGACGCGCTTGGCGAAGTGCTGGAACAAGATCGGCGTTCCCGGTGACCGCAACGGCAATGTCGTAGGCATAGGGAACCGCCGCATAACCGCAGAGCGATGCGGCGAACGCGGCACAGGTCTCTCCCCGGCTCGACCCCAGGAAGGTCTCTCCGTAAAACCGGGTAGCAAATGGAGGCTGTCCTGCCGAACGCTCCTCGGGCGTAACGGTACGGAACACGAATGTTCTCACGAGGTCGCTCCGATCAGTGCGGAGGAAAAACGCCGCTTCTTCGCCTACTACCTTTGCAAGGCGACGACGGTCCAGATCGACTCCCTCGGTAGAAAGGGAGAGCGCGGAGGCCGCCCGCTCCAACCAATCGTCATCGATGAACACCATAACATGCACCATCACTCACTCCTTTTTTTCTCTTGGTACTCTCATTTCATTTCGACCAGATAACACAAGCGGCTTATATTACCAAAAGCGGCGAAGTTTCAAAGAAAAAATCGGGACGATGGATCGCACGATACCTTCTCATGCGTCCGTCGTCGTCTTTTCTTCGTCCTCTTCATCTACGGCCTTGACATCGTTCAGAGAAATGGTCTTCAGCAGGGCGCTCACCTTCTCGTTGATGTCGAGATCGCCGTCGTAGAACTGCGTAACGATAGGTATGTTGAGGAGATCCTTGAGCTCAAGGAACAGGGAGCTGGTTATGGTACCCGGCATACAGCCGAAGGGTGCCGTGTTCACCACCATACGGGCACCTTGGCGGGCAAAGAGGATGGTGCGCCCCACCGTGAGGATCGCTTCACCGGAGAAATCTATCGGAAGATAGCGGCTTCCTTCGGCTATCACTTCCCGCATCGGGGGCTCATGACGATCAGCGAGCAAACGCTCCGCCGCTCGGTAGTAACTTTTCTCGACCTGATGGAAATAGAGGTTCTTGACGAGCGACTCACCCTGTCCGAAGAGCGAGAAGCCTTGCTGTTTCGCCATGTAGTGTTGGAGATACATCGTGTAGGCTATCCATTCATGAATGGGCGCGAGCCATGCCTCTCCGCCGCTTCGTTCTATCACACGGATGAGATCACCGTTGGCGAACCGGTTGCAACGCACATAGATCTCCCCAACGATACCAACGAGCGGGCGCTGTTCATGAACGCGGGGAATACGAGCGAAATCGTCGACTACCGCTGGCAAGACATGTCGCAGATCGCGCCCAGACTCCATCTCTTTCTCAAGGAGACACAAACTTTTTTCAAAGACCTCATCCGTGTCGCCGGATGTCAATTCATACGGCCGCACCTTCGTGGTGAGTTTCATGAGGATGTCACCGGCGAGCACTCCATGCATCATCATGCGGCGCGTTTCCTCGTCAATCCCTTGATAACTATTGAGCGAAGAGGGCGCCAGTATCTCCATCGCATCGAAACCGGCATTCCAGAAGGCCTTGCGCTCAAGGAGGTTGTATTGGCCAAAACGACATGGTCCTTCGGCGGTCGGCATGAAAAGAATATGATCGTTTCGACCTCCTCCGTTCATCGCCTTCTTCATCATGGCTCCGAGCGTCAGCGTCATGGGAAGGCACTCGCATCCCCGCGAAAAGCGTTTTCCCAAGAGAAGATCCTCTTCGTCCTCCGCCGGAAGAGCGAAGGAATCGACACCGGCAGCACGAAAAGCGGCGGCGAATAGCCGCGAGGTAGCCTCATGCATCGGCGGGATCCAAAGTGTTCCTTTGGAGAGGTCCACCTTTCGTTGCGCGGTGAACACATCGGGCATGGTGGGGCGTCCGGCGTGTTTCATGACGCGACGGCGCTTCTCGAACGAGCGCACGACATCCATGAACGCCTCCACACGAGTGCGGTAACCTCCATCCGAATCATGCTCGTCGAATTCGAGCACGAGCATCGGTTTCCCTTTCATCTCTTCTTCGACATAGCTGAGCAGGAACGAATCGGGACCACAGTTGAAGTTCGAGAGGTAGATGAGATACATGCCGTCGGTAGCCCTCACCCGTTTCGCCGCCGCGACGATCTTCTGCCCGTAGTTCCAGAACACATTGAAATAATTGGTTTCGGCCAGCGCCGCAAGATCGAGTTCGAGCGCGTCTATCGGCACGACATCGTATCCCATCGCCGCGATCGCCTCGGGAATGCCAAGATTCACGCCGCGGTCATGAATGTTGTACGGTCGTCCCACGATGACGAAGAGCGGGCTCTCTTTCCCGAGACGCTCCGCCACATACCGTTCCCCTTCTCGTCGCATCTCCGCAGAGAGTTCTTCCCACGCCGCACGGGCTGCGACAAAGGCCTTTTCGACCTCTTTCCGCTTCACCGGCATTTCACCGCCGATAGCTTCATGGAGCATTCGAGCGATCCGTTCGGGGGATAGGCGCAGGTCGACGACCGGCGTCATGAACCGCAGATCTCCTCGGCCGCTCCGCTCGGCGAACGACCGGATTACCGACGGATTGCTCTCCACATAGGGGCAAAAGAAACTGAAAGCGGTCGAGAGGTGTTGCTTCTCGCTGATGTAATAAGGGTGGAACACGAGCGCATTCTGGGAAAAGAGGGTCACCGCGTGACCGATCGCCACCTTCGCCGGATAGCAGAAGTCACCGGTGGCAAGACGGGCCGCTTCGGCGCGCACTGCGGCGGTCGTGTAAGGCGCCGACAACCGCGCCTCGTAACCGAGAAGTGCAAAGAAGCGGCGCCAGAGCGGATAGTAGGTATGGTTGGCAAGGGTGTGGGGAACATGGACGACTCCCTTCACGGCAGACGGAGTATCCTGCTCCCCCTTGCGGTGAAAAATGGCGTTGCGCCGGCGAAACGCCTCGTATTGAGGTAGATCGCGGCGCTTTTCCTCGCCCGGTTCTCGGCCACACATGTAGCCCCACGAGACACGGACGCCATCGCCGCGAGTTACCGTGTTGATCCGGCAATAGTTGAGACAGAGGCGGCAGGTCTCGCTGCCGGTCGTCACCTCGATGGTCGGCGCTGCAGGACCTACGAAACGGCTCTTCGCATCCCTCTCGCGCACCTCATCAAGCGCGATAAGCGCCGCTCCGATCGATCCCATGACATGGCAGAACGGCGAGACGACGACCTCCACCCCAAGAAGGTTCTCTATCGCCGCGACGAGCCCCTTGTTTCGTGCCGTCGCTCCTTGAAAGTGAACACGGCTCCTACTTACCGCGCGGTTTCCCACCACCTTGGTGAGATAGTTCTGTATCACCGAATAGAGCACCGCCGCGAGCGCTTCCTGCTTGCTGTACCCCTGCTTCAGGATGGCACGAAGGTCCTGCTCCATGAATACGGTGCACCGGTCGCTCGTTACCGGCGGAGCGATGTGCTCGGTCACCTTCCCGATCTCGTCGAGTCGATAGCCGAGTTTCCGCGCCTGCTCTTCCACGAAACTGCCGGTACCTGCCGCGCATACATAGTTCATGTTTACATCGGCAACGAAGCCATCCTCTATGCGGATATATTTCGAATCCTGTCCCCCAATCTCGAAAATCGTCTCCACCGACGGATCGAAAAAGACGGCACCGGTCCCGTGCGCCGTTATCTCGTTCACTATCGTGTCGGCGCCGAACACCTCACCTACCAGTTTCCGCCCACTTCCCGTCGTCCCGAGCGCAGAGACCTCAACCGAACGGCCGCCGAGTACCCGGTAAAAACCGGCGAAAACCCGCCGCGTCGCCCCGATCGGATCGCCGGCCGTTTTCCGATAGAGATCGAACAGAGGTCTCTTCGTCGCCGCGTCGAGCGCCATGAGTTTCGTCGAGGTCGAACCGATATCGATCCCCACAGCCACCGCCGATACCCCGTCGACCGGCTCATGGATGCGCACCTCGTTCCCGTCGGCATCTATGTGTGGCGCCACGAAGCGGGGATACGCGCTCCGGTGCAGGGTGAGCGGGGGCATCTTTCTCGTGTAACGATTGAGACCCTTCGCCGTAAGGTCGAGTTCCCGTTTCGCGCTCCCCGGAACCTGCGCCGCCCCCATCGCCATAAAACCGGCGGGATCCTTCGGCATCACCCACTCGACCCGAGGGTAAAGACGCCGCAGCCACTTCACCACCTCGGCGTTCAGTGCGACACCACCAATGAGCACGATCCTTCCGTACACCTCCTCCCCACGGAACAGCGTATTCATCGCCGAAACCACGAGCGCGCGGCATAACCCCGCCCACACCTCCTCGCGGCTTCGTCCCTCCTGCTGGTGATGGATCATGTCGCTCTTCGCGAACACCGTACACCGCGACGCCACCGTCGGCGGCTCATCGATGTGCATCTCTCCCGCCGTCTCGATATCCACCCCCAATCGCTCCGCCTGTTCCTCGAGGAACAATCCGGTCCCCGCTGCACACAGAGCGTTCTGGATCATATCTCCGATCTTTCCGTCACGGAACGAATAGAGCGTCAACGACGATCCGCCGATGTCGAGCACCCGTAAGAAACCGCTCCGATCGATCCCCGCTCGCTCGAGTCCTTTCGCCACCGCGAAACTCTCTTCCACCGTCACACCGCCCGCCGCCGCGCAGAATTCCTTCGCCCCTTTACCCGTGAACGAAAAATGGCTCTCTTCCCCGCACTCAGCAACGAACGACGTTATCTTCTCGAATATCTTTCCTCCGTGTCGAAGACGCACAACCGTCTTTCCCGTGGCAAGATCGTGAATCGTCAGAAATGTCGTGCCGATGTCGATACCGTAGTTGCGCATATCTCTTTTTTCTCCTGATCCCAGTTTTCAAAAACAGCGGCAATATAAGTTTCCTCTCCCCTGATTTCAACTTTTCCCGGCGTGCGAAAGCGCACGAAACTGCTCTGAAAAATTGCTTATTCTTCAACGCTGTGCTACAAGATGGCGCTATGAGAGGAACAAGGACCAAGAGCACCGGCATATTGATAAAAGAACAAGTGAAATCAATATGTCATAATAAAAGGAGCTTTTCGTGAGGGCACAATCTATCTTCGGAAAATGCGACGCGTATCAACGCACCATCATCGCCAAGCGCGAGGGTTACTATCCCTATTTTAAGACCATTGCCTCAGAGCAGGATACGATGGTGACACTCAAGAACGGCCGTCGGGTGCTCATGCTCGGGTCGAACTCCTACATGGGCCTCACCAATCACCCTGAAGTGAAAGAGGCGGCACGCAAGGCCATCGAGAAATACGGAACCGGCTGCGCCGGATCGCCGTTCCTTAACGGCACCCTCGACATTCACGAGGAACTTGCGGCGGAACTGGCCGCCTTCGTCGGCAAAGAGGCAGCCCTTCTCTATTCGACCGGTTTCGGTACCAATCAGGGGGTCATCTCAACGCTCACCGGCCGCCACGATTTCATCTTTATGGATTCGCTCAACCACGCCTCCATCATAGACGGCGCACGCCTCTCGTTCGCGACGGTGCGGCGTTACCAACACAACGATATGGATGACCTCGAAAAGGCACTCGCCGCCGTGCCTCCGGAGAAAGGCAAATTCATCGTCGCCGACGGTATATTCTCGATGGACGGCGATATTCTTAAACTGCCGCGAGTAGTAGAACTTGCCGAAAAGTATGAGGCCGTCGTTATGGTGGACGATGCTCATGCCCTCGGCGTGCTCGGACCTCACGGCGAAGGAACTGCGGCACACTTCGGCCTCACGGAGAAAGTTGACCTCATTATGGGGACCTTTAGCAAATCGCTTGCGAGCATCGGCGGTTTCGTCGCCTCCGATGCCCAAACGATAGAGTATCTCAAACACCATAGCCGCGCGCTCATCTTCAGCGCTTCGATGCCCCCCGCCTCAGCCGCGGCGGCACTCGCGGCAGTCCGCATCATCAAGCGGGAACCGTGGCGAATCGATCATCTCTGGCGCAACACGACCCTCATGCGGGAAGGGCTCCAGAAACGAGGATTCGACACCGGCATATCGGAAACGCCGGTCATCCCCTTCTTCGTCGGAGAGGACATGAAGGCATTCCTCATGCGCATGCGCCTCGAAGAGGAAGGCATTTTCGTAAATCCGGTAATAAGCCCGGCCGTTCCCAAGGATCAGGCGCTCATCCGCATCAGCCTCATGGCGAACCATACCGAAGAACAGATATCCTTCGCACTCGACACCATCCATAAGGTAGGCCGCGAGATTGGTCTCGTTTCATGATCGAAGTCCGCGCCGTTTCCAGCCGCCGCGAGATGGGGCATTTTCTCGATCTTCCTTATCGGCTCTACTGCGACGATCCTCACTGGGTACCACCCCTCCGCATCGAACGAAAGATGTTCTTCGATCGGAAAAAGAACCCCTTCTTCGAGCACGGTGAGGCCGACTATTTCGTCTGTTACCGTGACGACAGACCGGTCGGTCGCATCACCGCTCACATCGACCATAACTACGATGCGTACCACAAGACACGCCACGGCTTTTTCGGTTTCTTCGAATGCGAGAACGACCCCGAAGCGGCGCGATCACTTATCGAAACGGCCGAGAAGTGGCTCATGGCACGAAAGTACGAACGGATCATCGGACCGATGAATTTCACCACGAATCACGATTCTCCCGGGTTTACCGTTGAGGGACAACAGGTCGTTCCCGTCCTCATGAACCCTCACACCATGCCCTACTACCCCTCCTTCTTCCGTGACGCCGGCTACGAGGACGAACAATTGCTCAACAGCTGGATACTCGAGGAACCGGAGGACTTGCCACCCGAATTCCATAACCGTGACGAGAGACTGTGCGCCAAATACGGTGACCGGCTCACGGTACGCCACATCGATCTCAAGAACCTGCGCCGCGATGTCGACATCATCCTCAGGATATTCAACGAGGCGTGGTGCGAGAATTGGGGCTATGTCCCGATGACCGACCGTGAGATAACGGCCATGGCCGACGAATTGAGGCTCATCGTCGACCTCCCCATAACCTATCTCGTCTTCCTCGACGGAGAACCGGCGGCATTCATGGTCGCGATGCCCGACATCAACCAGATACTCGTCCAGAACCGCAACGGTTCGGTTCTCAGCCGCCACTTCTTCCGCCTTGTCTTCAACCGCAAGAATTACATTGATCGATTTCGCGTCCTGCTGATGGGAACACTGAAGAGATATCGTCTTCTCGGACTCGATGCGCTCATGTACCATCGGCTTCTCCATGACGCCAAGGCAGCAGGCTATCGCACCGTCGAGATGTCATGGATACTCGAATCGAACAAAGCCATGAACCACGCCGCGGCCCACATGGGAGCCCGGATATATCAGCGTTACCTCATCCTTGCCAAACCGCTCGGGAATCCCGCATGAAGGAAGTGCTCGTCACCGGTGCCACCGGTTTCGTCGGAGGACACCTCGCCGCACTGCTCCTAACGCGCGGCATTCTCCCACGGCTCCTCGTTCGACGCGACACACCCGACATTTCCTCATTCGTCCAACAGGGAGCGCGAGCCCTCGTCGGCGACTGGCAGGACGGGGGATTTCTCCGGGAAGCGGTCACCGGCTGCGACACGGTCATCCATGTTGCCGGAGCGACCAAACGGTTGACCGAGGCCGACTATCTCAAGGACAATTGTCGTTTCACCGAAGCGATACTTTCGCACCTGTCGGGGGACCAGCGATTCATTTTCCTCAGCTCTCAAGCCGCCGCCGGCCCCAGTACCGAGGGACGACCGATCACGGAAGAAGATCACCCGCGCCCGTTGACTTGGTACGGTAAGTCGAAACTTGCCGCTGAAGAGGCGGTGCGACGCTGGGGCTGCCGGAACGGCGACAACTACCTCATCCTTCGTCCCTGCTCGGTCTTCGGGCCGAACGAGAAGGACATCTTCACCTACTTCAAGTTCATGGAACGAGGTATCCTTCTCCTTCTCGGTGACGGCACGAAACGGATATCGATCGTGTATGTCAAGGATCTCTGCGACGCGATACTTCGGGCGGCCGAGAGTCCCCTCCGGGGACGCGCCTTTTTCGTCGCGAACGACGAACCGGTCTCTTGGAAAGAACTTGCCGAGGCTATTCAACGAGCCATGGGCAAAACTCGTGTTTTCCGTATCAGAATCCCTGAAGCGCTCGCGGCACCGATCGGGCGCCTCGCCGGCAGTGCAGGAAGGAGGTTCGGCAGAGCCTTGCCCGTCAACGAGCAAAAGGTCATCGAAATGAAGCAACCAGCGTGGGTCTGCAGCAACCGCGCCATCAAAGAAGCGTTAGGATGGTATCCCCGATATTCCCTTGACAATGCGCTTGCCGAAACCGTATCATGGTATCGTACTCACGGGTGGCTGAGATCCTAACGATGGGACAACCATTTATTCACGAAACGACTTACATTGACGATGATGTGGTTATCGGCGAAGGAACAAAGATTTGGCTCTTCTGCCATATCCTCGCCGGATCACGCATTGGAAGTAACTGTTCCTTCGGACAGAACTGCGTCATCGGACCGCGAGCCATTATCGGGAACAATGTGCGGGTCCAAAACAATGTAAGCATCTACGAAGGAGTCGTCATCGAAGACGATGTATTCCTCGGTCCTTCGATGGTCTTTACCAATGTCATCAATCCGCGAAGCTTCATTCCGCGCAAACATGAATACCGCAAGACACTCCTCAAACGGGGGTGCTCCATCGGCGCCAATGCGACGATAGTCTGTGGCATCACCATTGGGGAGTACGCCATGGTAGGGGCGGGCAGCGTGGTGACCCGCGATGTGCCGTCATATGCGCTCGTGTATGGAAACCCGGCAAGACAGCGTGGCTGGGTGAGCCGCGCCGGGAACAAGCTTTCCTTTGGCCCCAACGACACGGCGACCGATCCTTTCGACGGGTCGCGTTATCTCCTCGAAAACGGCATAGTGAGACCACTGTGAAAAGGATACCGCTCATCGATCTTGCGGCCCAGTATCAGACCTATCGCGGAGAAATAGACACCGCGATCCAGCGGGTATGTGAGCGTGCCTCTTTCATCATGGGCCCCGAGGTCACCGAACTGGAGGAGCGCTTAGCGATTTTCTGCGGCGCTTCCTTCTGCGTTACCTGCGCCAACGGAACCGACGCAATCATTCTCGCCCTCCGCTCCCTGAGTGTCGGCCCCGGTGACGAGGTCATCACGAGTGCCTTTTCGTTCATTGCCACCGCGGAGGCGATCGCAGCGGTCGGAGCGACACCGATCTTCGTTGACATCGAAGAGGATACCGGCCTCATCGACGCCGCGCTTATAGAGAAACGCATCACTCCCCGAACCCGCGCCATCATTCCGGTGAGTCTCTATGGCCAGTGTCCCGACATGGATGCTATCAACCAAATCGCAGTACGACATGGTTTGACGGTCATCGAAGACGCCGCTCAAAGTTTCGGAGCTTTCTATCGCGGCAAACGGAGTTGCTCGCTTTCCCCGCTCGCCACCACCAGCTTCTTTCCCGCAAAACCGCTCGGTTGCTATGGAGATGGAGGGGCTATCTTCACCACCGACCGCACAATGGCCGAGCATATCGCCTCTCTCCGTCTTCATGGGCAGACTCAACGCTATCACCACCGACACATTGGAATGAACAGTCGGCTCGATACGCTGCAGGCAGCGGTGCTCCTCGTAAAATTGTCTCATTTCCCCGAAGAAATTGATCGGCGTCAACAGATAGCGGAACGCTACCGTCACCTGCTCAGCGGTCTCCCGATAAAACTGCCTGTCATCCACGAAGGGCGTCAATCGGTATGGGCACAGTATGTGATTCGAAGCGACCGCCGCGCCCTCCTCATGGAACGATTGGCTGCCGCCGGGATCGCAACGGGCATTCACTACCCCGTTCCCTTGCATCTTCAAGAAGTCTTTTCTTCCTTGGGATACCGCCCCGGTGACTTTCCGTGCGCCGAGAAGGCGGCTCGCGAGGTGCTCAGCCTGCCGATGAGCGCCTTCCTTTCGGAAGAAGAGCAACGAAAAGTTTTCGAGGCTATCGCGGCGGCATTTCGTCCATGAAAGACCGTATCGTTCCCACCGCGCATTCTCCGTTCGTCCGCAATCTCATCACCCTTTTTTCGGGATCGCTGATAGCTCAAACGATCCCTCTTGCCGCCGCGCCTTTCCTCGCGCGCCTTTTCACCCCACAGGACTTCGGGGCATACGAACTCTTCGCCGGAGCGGCCGCCATCCTCGCGGTAATTGCCAGCGCCCGGTATGAACTTGCGATCATGCTTCCCGAAAACGACCAAGACGCCTTCTCGCTCGTGGTCGCCGCCACGACGATCGCGGGAGCGGTAAGCATCGTCGCGGCGATAGGCGGTTTCCTGTTTCACCCCCAACTGAGCGCTCTCTTCCGCATCGAAGAAGGGCCGCTTTTCTTTCTCCTCCTCCCCCTTCTTGGATTTTGGCTTGCGCTCGTGCAGATAGGCCACTACTGGTTCACCCGATGCAGTCGATTCGCCGGCATCGCCTCGCGGCGCATCGTTCAGAACGGCATCACCACAGGATCCCAGATAGCATCCGGCGTCAACCACCTTCCGCCGGGATCGTGGGGTCTCATCGGCGGACTCATCGCCGGGACCGCCACCGGTGCGCTCTGGTTCTTCGCGGTCGCGCGACAAGACGCGGTCCACTATGCCCGAGCCGCATCCCGTTGGGAGAATCTCCGCCGTATCACGACCCGCTACCGCGAGTTCCCTTTCAAGAACCTGCCGGCACACCTCCTCAACATCGTAGCGAATCAACTTCCCTCCATCCTTTTCATCGCCCTCTTCGGTCCCTTGACAGCCGGTTTCTACGCGCTCACCCGCCGGGTACTCGCCACACCGCTCTCTTTTCTTGCCGATGCATTCACCGATGTCTTCCGCCAGAGAGCAAGTGAAGACTATCACCGTACTGGATCCTGCCGCCCGATCTTCGTAAAGACGCTGTGGGCAACGAGCCTATTCTCTGCCCCCCCCTTCTTCATCCTTTTCTTCTTCGCGCCGCCGCTTTTTGCTTTCGTTTTCGGCGAACCTTGGCGCGAAGCGGGTCGTTACGCCCAACTTCTTGCCCCGATGTATGCGATGCGCTTCATCGCATCTCCACTCAGCTTCACGATCGTCATAGCCGAGAGACAGAACTTCTACCTCCTCTGGCAAACGATCCTGCTCTGCGCTACCATCGCCGCACTTTGCGCAGGATGGGCGCTGCAAAGTGCCGCATTCACCATTGGCATTTTTTCGGGGACATACACATTACTGTATGGATGGCTTCTCGTCGCGGCGTACCGCGCAACGGAAAAAAGATGCGAAGGGAATCTGATTACCGGCTCTTGAACCGCTTCAGGACATCAATGACATAGTCTATGTCGGCCGGGGTGTGGTCGGCGTTTATCTGGAAACGGATCTCTTCGTCGCCTTTCGGCACCACTGGGTAGTTGAGGCCGGTCGCAAGGACACCGTTGTCAGTGAGCCACCGCACGATCTCGGCGGTACGCTTCGTGTCGCGGACCATGAGCGGCGTTACTGGATGCGGCCCCGGTATCGTTTCATAGCCATTGTCCACAAGCCCCTTCTCGAAGCGCGCCGTCATCTCGGCAAGGTGTTTAAGGCGCCGTTTTCCCTCGTCGCTTTCAAGAATGTCGAGCACCTTGAGCAGGGCGTTCGTCTCACCGACGGTGATCGGATTCGAGTAGATGTACATGGGTGCCGTCTGCCGAAGGAATTCGGTGACCGATCGATCGGCAACGACATAACCACCGTTCACCCCGAACGCCTTACCGAGCGTGCCGATGAGAATCTCCACCTTCATTCCGGTCACCTCTTCGGTGCCGCGCCCCGTGGCCCCATAAGCACCGATACCGTGCGAATCGTCCGCGATGGTCACGACCCCCTCTTCGAACTTATCATCAAAACTTTTTGCGACCCTCACGAACTTGTCGAACGGGCAGTAGTCACCACGCATCGAGAAGACGCCATCGGTCACGACGACGCACCGTTTCCCTTTGCCGACCGCCTCCTTCATCTTCGACTCAAGGTCGTTCATGTCGTTGTGCCTGTAGATTAACTTCGCAGCAGGGCGGGCCAGTTTCATCGCATTGATGATGCAGTTGTGGTTGAGCTCGTCGCTCACGATGACCGTCTCGGTGGTCGTGAGAGGAACAATGACCCCCATCGAGGTGACATAGGCGCTCGAAAAGAGCATTGCCGCCTCGCGTCCATGGAACTTAGCAAGCCGCCGCTCCAAGTCCTTATGGGCCTTGTAGGTTCCCGAGATGAACCTCACTGCCCCGGGGCCAACACCGAAGGTACGAGTTCCTTCCTCTTCGGCACGGATGACCTCGGGGTTCATCGAAAGTCCCAAGTAGGAGTTCGAGTTCATCCTGATAAATTCCTGCGAATACCCTTCCACGCGATAGCGTGGTCCACGGTCATCTTTCGGCGGAATGATCGCCGTAACGACCATCTCGTCGCCCTTCGCAGTTCCCTTTTCGCGCAGATCGGCGACATAACGATCAAGCGCCGGGTTAAGTTTCGATGCCATGGCGTTTCTCCTTACTTGAGTAGTTTTTTCCTGAGATTCTCTATCATGTCCTTCGTCATCGCGCCAAGATCGTAGGACGGCTTCCATCCCCATTCTTTTCGCGCCGCCGAATCATCTATCGAGGCAGGCCACGAGTCGGCGATCGCCTGCCGGAAGTCAGGCCGATACTCAATGATGAAATCAGGAATATGTTTCTTGATCTCCGCAGCAAGTTCAGCGGGGGTGAAACTCATGGCCGAGACATTGAAGTCACTGTGGTGCTTCAGTTTCGAGAAATCGGCCTCCATGAGATCTATCGTCGCCTTGAGGCAATCGGGCATGTACATCATGGGCAATCGCGTGTCCTCTTTGAGAAAGCAAGTATACCTCTTATGTTGGATCGCCTCATAGAAGATGGCAACGGCATAATCGGTCGTTCCGC
This sequence comes from uncultured Spirochaetales bacterium, assembly GCA_964415795.1. Classification (GTDB taxonomy): domain Bacteria; phylum UBP6; class UBA1177; order UBA1177; family JAKLFG01; genus CALITV01. The sequence goes on from CAYQBN010000004.1 coordinate 21,794, forward strand.
CGCCAGGAGGCGTTTCATGGCTGATGATGCCGGGATAACGAAGGCCGCGAACATCGAGCCCATACTTGCGCACATAGTAGTCACCGAGCAATTCTCCCGTTACTTTCGTGATGCCGTACATCGTCGTCGGACGGAGCACCGTCTCCTGCGGAGTATTCTCGCGGGGAGTATCGGGACCAAAAACGGCGATGGAACTGGGCACGAGAACCTGTTTTAGCCCCTTTTCGCGCGCCACTTCCAAGACATTGAGAAGGCCGTTAATATTGATGTCCCACGCGAGCATCGGATTCTTCTCGCCGGTAGCCGAGAGTATCGCGGCCATGTTGACGATGTGGGTGACACCGTACTTATCACACACTACTCCGAGTGCCGCGCGATCGCGGACATCGAAGTACTCGAAGGGACCCTCATCCGGAGAAAGTCCGCCGATCGCACCGGGTACGGTCGACGCCACGACCTTCGACACCCCATGAATGGCCCGCAACTTACGGGTAAATTCCGTTCCGATTTGTCCCGTTGCTCCTATCACCAAGATGCTCTTCTTCATGAGACTGCTCCTTCGTCACAAATCACCAAACCGCTATTGAAGAGACGACGATGAAAAATGCTGGGAATATCGCCAAGTCGTACTCCGACATGGCGCATCGAATCTATTGTTGATTCTGGTTCTTGAGGGCATCCGCGATCGACCCGATCTTTTCGGGTACCACGCCCACGGCGTTCTTCGCTTCCTCGATGTTACGACGTTGTTCCTCTTCACCGATCGCCTTAACGGAAAGAGAAACCTTGCGCTCGGAATCATTGATGGACTTGATGATCACCGAAATCTTGTCACCGACCTGATATACCTTGTTTGGATCATCGAATTCGGTACGGTGAACAAGGCCCTCGACGGTATCGAACAGTTTCACGAAGACGCCGAAGTCGGTCGATTTCACGACCTCAGCCTCCACACGGTCGTTTTCCTTGTAGGTATCGCGGAACATCTTCCACGGATCCTCGGTGAGTTGCTTGATGCCCAGACTGAAGCGCTGTTTCTCTGCATCTATATTGAGAACGACCGCTTCCACTTCGTCTCCCTTGTTATAGTACTCACTCGGATGTTTGAGTTTCCTGTCCCAAGTGATGTCGCTCGTCCGCACAAGGCCATCTATGCCATCCTCGACACCGACGAACAATCCGAAGTCAGTGATGTTACGAACGACGCCCTTCACCTTCGATCCGACGGGATACTTGTCTTTCAACTGTTCCCACGGATTGGGCTCGGTCTGTTTCATCCCGAGACTGATGCGTCTGCTGGGAACATCTATCTCGAGGATCTTCACCTCGACTTCGTCGCCGATGGCCACCACCTTGCTCGGATGTTTCACGCGGCGGGTCCAACTCATCTCGCTGATATGGATAAGCCCCTCGATACCTTTTTCAAGCTCCACAAAGGCACCGTAATCTTCGAGGGCGACCACGCGGCCACGCACTATCTTGCCGGAAGAATACTTCTCGGCCGCATGCTGCCAGGGATCCTCCGATATCTGTTTCAAGCCAAGGCTCACCCGTTCGGTCTCGCGGTCGAACTTGAGCACCTTCACCTCGACCTCGTCACCGATCTTGAACATCTCGGAAGGATGGTTCACACGCCCCCAACTCATGTCGGTAATGTGGAGAAGACCGTCGATCCCCCCGAGATCGATGAATACACCGTAGTAGGTGATGTTCTTGACAAGCCCTTTGACGACCGCACCTTCTTGCAACCGTTCCAAGGTCTTCGTTTTGAGCTCCTCGCGCTCCTTTTCGAGAAGGTCGCGACGGCTTATCACGATGTTGCCACGCTTCGGATCGTATTTGATGACCTTGAAGTCGAAGGTCTTGCCGATGAGTTCGTCGAGATTTTTTATGGGGCGAAGTGCCACCTGCGAGTTGGGCAGGAAGGCCTTGACGCCAATGTCAACCTGCAGACCGCCATTCACCCGTGACACGATGGTACCGCGGACCAGTTCGCCGGTGTCATAGGCACGCCCGACCGTTTCCCAAATGCGAAGCGTTGCCGCCTTCTGTCGTGAAAGACAAATGTTCCCGCGCTCGTCCTCCCACCGCTCGATGACGACCTCGACCTGATCGCCCACCCGCAAGTGCTTGAGCTCCTCCGGAGTGAACTCGGATGACTGGACCACTCCGTCCGATTTGCGGCCGACATCAACTAGGATGAAATCTTTCGAAATGGCGCGCACGACGCCGCGGATGATCTCTTCCCCCGAGAACTGCTTTTCGCTCGGGAGATACTCGTTGAGCAGGCTCGCAAAATCCTGCCCTTGGTTAGCCTGTTGTTGGTTTGACATACTCGAAACACCTCCTTCTCTTTTTTACCGGTGCGCTACCGCGCAACGGCGGAGGCATTTTAGGGAGATAGGGAAGTCTGTCAAGATATTTCGGCACCAACCATTGGGAAGTGAAACGGAGGGGGCATCCCCCATGGATATCATGCTGCTCCCAAGATACCCGTTAGGATTTATGGGACAAATGAGGAGATCGCCCTTGACGAGGTCCCTCAAATCTGTTTAGGATGGCACGAGGCTGTTCACTAACCCTTCCTAAAGGAGCGTATCATGATCACCCGCGAGATGGTCGCACCGAAGAGCATCGTCGTCGTCGGTGCATCGAACGAACTTGCCAAGCCGGGCGGCAAGGTCCTCAAGAACCTCAAAGATGCCGGTTTCAAGGGACAACTGTATGCGGTGAACCCGAAAGAAAAGGAAGTGCAGGGAATCGTCTGTCACGCAAGCGTCGCTGACTTGCCGCAGGTGGATCTCGCCATCATCGCCATTGCCGCGAAGTTCTGCCTTGAAACGGTCACCATCCTTGCCGAGAAGAAAGGGACCAAAGCCTTCATCATCCTCTCGGCCGGCTTCAGCGAAGAAAGCGCGGTGGGTCGTGAGCTCGAGCAGGCGATCGTGAAAAAAATAGAATCGGTTGGCGGCTCGCTTATCGGCCCCAACTGCATCGGCGTGCTCACCACCCATTACGCCGGCGTCTTCACCACTCCCATTCCACGGCTCGATCCGATGGGCTGCGACTTCATCTCCGGATCCGGCGCGACCGCGGTCTTCATCATGGAAGCAGGCATGCCCAAGGGGCTTTCGTTCAACTCCATCTGGTCGGTCGGCAACTCGGCACAGCTCGGTGTCGAGGAGGTGCTCGCCTACCTCGATGAGACCTTCGACCCGAAGACGAGTCCCCGGGTGAAGCTGCTCTACATAGAGAATGTGAAGAAGCCCGCGATGCTCCTCAAGCACGCGCGGAGCCTCATCCGCAAAGGATGCCGCATCGCCGCGATAAAGTCGGGCTCCAGCGAAGCGGGTAGCCGTGCCGCATCGTCGCACACCGGCGCGCTCGCTTCTCCCGACGAGGCGGTCTCGGCGCTCTTCCGGAAGGCAGGCATCGTTCGCTGTTCGGGACGCGAGGAACTGGTCGCCGTCGCCTCGGTCTTCATGCACAAGGAACTTCAGGGCAAGAACATCGCCATCATCACCCACGCCGGCGGCCCCGCCGTCATGCTCACCGACGCTCTTTCCAACAACGGTTTTTCCATCCCACATCTCGAAGGCCCCGCCGCACAGGAACTCCTCACGAAACTCCACCCCGGTTCTTCGGTCGCCAACCCGATAGACTTCCTCGCGACCGGCACCGCACAGCAACTCGGCGAGATCATAGACGCCTGCGAGCATAAGTTCGACAACATCGACGGGATGGTGGTGATATTCGGCTCTCCGGGCCTCTTCCCGGTGTACGATGTCTACCGCCTTCTCGACGAGAAGATGAAGACCTGTCGCAAGCCCATCTTTCCGGTGCTTCCCTCCATCATCAATGCAGGAGAAGAAATAAAGGATTTCCTTGCGAGAGGGCGCATCAACTTCCCTGACGAGGTGGTGCTCGGCAACGCGCTCGCGAAGGTCTTCTTCACGCCCAAGCCGGCCCCCGAAAAGGTGTCTTTGCCACCAGTCGACGAGGCGAAGATACGAAAGGTCGTCGCCGAGGCGGCCGACGGTTATCTCCCGCCCACCGCGGTTCAGGCGCTCCTCGACGCCGCCGGTATCCCGCGGGCCGGCGAGGCTGTAGTGACGAAAAAGAGCGACGCGGTCGCCGCCGCTAAGAGACTCGGCTATCCGGTCGTCATGAAGGTGGTCGGCCCGGTCCACAAATCTGATGTCGGCGGGGTCGTCCTTGGGGTGAAGGACGATGCGACGGTCGAAAAGGAGTTCGACCGGATGATGAAGATAAAGGATACCACCGCGATACTCCTTCAACCGATGCTCTCGGGAGTCGAACTCTTCGCCGGCGCGAAGTACGAAGAGAAGTTCGGCCACATGGTGCTCTGCGGCCTCGGCGGCATCTTCATCGAGGTGCTCAAGGATGTCGCGTCGGGTCTCGCACCGCTCACCACCGAGGAGGCGCTCGCGATGATCCGCTCACTCAAGGGTTACAAGGTGCTCAAAGGAGCCCGCGGCCAACAGCCGGTGAGCGAAGAGAAATTGGCAGAGGTGGTCGTTCGTCTATCGGCGCTCGTGACCGCCGCTCCCGAGATCGCCGAACTCGATCTCAATCCACTTCTCGGCAAGGGCGATCAGGTCATTGCCGTTGATGCCCGTATACGCATCGCCAAGAAAGGATAGCCATTTCCCCGATGAGCACGCCGCTCTTTCCCTTCCCGCTCAGCGACGAACCCTACCGCACGATAGTACGGTTCTTCCTCGCGAGCGGCGCGCGACGCATCTCGCCGCAGGACTCCGAGACGCGTCTCTTTCTCGGTGACATCCCGGTCATCGCGGCGAACGATCCAGACTCCTCGCCACTTCTGCTCCCCGACCGCTCTCTCTTTCTCATGGACAACGGCTCCTTTTTGGCGCGCGCCGAGACGAAAGAACAGGCGGAGATACGCGCCGCCGTCGGTCGATTCGCCCTCTTCGTCCACTTTTTCGGAGAGATGCTGGCGAGACAACGCGCGGGAGAGATTACCGACTCGGAGAAACGGAGCGTCCGTGACCTTCTCGCAGTATGTCATTCTCTCCCCCTCCTCCCGCGGCTCCGGGGAGAGATCGACGACATCGAAAGAACTCGGAACGCCCTTGTCGAAGCAGGAAAAACACTCGTCAACACGGGCCTCGTGGACGCCATTTTCGGCAACCTCTCGTGCCGCGTAGGCGAAACGATCCTTATCAGCCGTACCGGCACAGCGCTCGACCGACTCGAGGCAGGTATCGTCTCCTGTCCTCTTGACGCCGATGACGGAAAGCCATTCGGTGCTTCGGTGGAATATCCCTCGCACCGGCGTATCCTGAAAGAAACCCTCTACCGGTGCGTGCTCCACGCCCATCCTCGCTGGACGGTCATCTGGTCACTCGCCGAGGCCACACCGACACTGTTCACCATTCCGGTCGTCGAGGGAATGCCCGGTACCGATCTCGCACGCATCCTTCCCTTCGCCGTCTCCCGCTCTGGCGCCGCCATCGTCCGCGGTCATGGCGTCTTTGCCGCAGGACGCTCCGATCTCAATGAACCGCTCGCCCTCATATACCGCATCGAACGAGAATCGTTCGAAACATACTGCAAACATTTTCTTTAATCCTACGGGAGACTTTTCATGAAAACTATCGCTCTGCTTACCATCTCGAACATTTTCATGACCATCGCATGGTATGGGCACCTCAAATTCAAAGAGAAACCGCTCTGGATCGTCATTCTCGCGAGTTGGGGCATCGCCTTCATCGAATACTGTTTTCAGGTACCGGCAAATCGCTTCGGCCACGGCACATTCACCGCCGCGCAACTGAAAACGATACAGGAGGTCATCACCCTCATCGTCTTTTCCGTCTTTTCGGTGGTCTACCTGCGCGAGGAGTTCAAGTGGAACTATCTGGTCGGATTCATCTTCATCGTACTGGCCGTGTTCTTTATCTTCAAGAAGTGGTAAAGCGATCAGAGAAGGAACCGTCTCACCAGCAGAGAACCGACAAAGAGCAGCGCCGCGACATAGAGCGCCATGTCCACATAGTGAAGAACCTTTCGTGCAGTGGCATCCTTGACGAACCGCTTCGCGATATCGACCCCTATCATGAGGACAAATAGCGACACAAGCAGCGCGATGTTCGCCGGTGTCCGAAGCGGGCACATGGGCTATCCTCTCAGGAAATGATCAGGCGCTAAGATCATTTCGTCAAGCGAACGACGCTCACCCGGTCTTTCGACAGAACGAAACTCTTCGGCGAGCACCTGCGGCGCATCAAGATACCCTAAGGCCACCATCGCAAGCGGCTCCACTTCAGCAGGAAGCGCTAGTTCCTTGCGCGCCTTGTCGGCGTCGAAACCGGCCATCGCGTGAGCTACGATGCCGCGTCTCCACGCCTCGAGCGAAAGATAACCCCACGCGGTCCCGGTGTCGAAGATCGCCCAGCGGTTCGGGGCGCCATTGTGACGAAACCGTGTTCTCGCAAGAATCAAAAGAAGCGCCGGCGCTCGGTTCGCCCACCGTTGGTTCTTGGGAACGAGGAATGCGCGAAACTTCGCCAGATCGTCGGGGCCGGTCGCCACCATGAAAAGCCACGGCTGATCGTTGTAACACGAAGGGGCCCAGCGAGCCGCCTCACAAATCGCCCGAATATCCTCAGCGGGTATCGGTTTTTCGGAAAGCGCCCGCGCCGACCATCGTTCGGCAATGACCGAGAGAATATCACAGCAACTATCGCGTACCATGAACGGCCCTTTAGAGAATCAGTGCACAAGAACAGCCATCGCTCGAGGCACGCGGTAGCGGTTTGTCGGTCGTCGGGATCGTACAGTCGGGGTTGCACCCGTCGCCGGGGATGAAATTCCCATCGTCGCACTCCTCACCGGAATCGACGACGCCGTTCCCGCAGTTCTCACTGACGCTCCCCGGCAGGTGGCAATCGGGATTGCATTCGTCGCCGGGGATGAGATTGCCATCGTCACATTGTTCTCCCTCTTCGAGGATGCCGTTACCGCATACCGCCATAGGCTCGTCGGGCACCGCGACATCGGGCGTCTCCTCATCGGAGGCCGTTTCGTCGGGAACGGTGCTGTCCGAGGTTGCCTCGTCAGGTGCGGTCGTGTCGGTTTGCGTCTCGTCGCTCACATCGGGCAGAGCAGTATCGCTGTCCGGCTCGACGGTGTCGGGTTGAACGGTATCGTTGTCCGGTTTCGCCTCGTTCTTACACTTCGAGGAACAGCCGTCGCCCGAAGCGGTGTTCCCGTCGTCACACTCCTCGAACGGGTCAATAGAGCCGTCGCCGCAAACGATGACCGCATTTTCGCAATCGGAGAGAAGGTAGCCGTCACAGGTATCGTTGCACCGGGCATAATAGTTTTCGGGATACGAACCGAGCGTGGCACAACTCGTTATCTGGGTATCGCAGAATTCGTTCCCCTCCTTATTGCCGTCCCCGCATACCGTCGCAGTGCACACCGAGGTGTCGTAACCGGAGCAATCGCTCTTGCAGGGAGCGTTCGTTCCGGGAAGATACTGTCCAAGCGCTTGGCAGTCCTCCACATCGCTGTCGCAGACCTCGGGAGAAAGCACATAACCGTCGCCACAGTTCGGGGTGCACACCGAGGTGTCCCACCAGTAGCATCCATCGTTGCACGCGGCACTTGTTTCCGAAGCGTAATGTTCGTCTATGAGATGGCAATCCTTCGTTTCCCCAGGCGAACACACATCATTGGCATCTCCACATACCTCCTCATTGACAAAGCCATGCCCAGTGAACTGCACGACGATGGATTCTATCCAATCGCGGTAAGGAAGTACCCATGTGTAATAACTGCCACTCGTCGCCGAGCACTGGCCGGTCACGAACGAGGCAACCCCCGAGACGACATCCTTACCGAACTGCTGAGTAAGGAACGGGCCGCCCGAATCGCCCTGACAGGCGCCCGCCGGATTGCCCACCTCTATAAGTTGTTTCCCCAAGATGTTGCCGATGTTGAGTATCGTCGTATTGCCGTACCGATGAACTCCCGAATCCGAAGCGTCGGTGCTGGTGATACCGTATCCGACGATGACCCCCGTTGATCCCTCTGCTTCATTGGGAGCCACCCGGACCGGGAACGAATCGATCGAGGTCACTTTCCGGTCAAGATGAATAAGAGCTAGGTCCACCGCATTCCAGGTATTGATGTCTCCGGTCCAAGTCGAATGTTTCACCACCTCCTGGCCGTAGGCGATGGTGGTTCCCCCCCAATACACATTCGCACCGTTGCGCACCGTTATGGAAGAAGGATCAGAAACGGCATCCATCACTAGCTGTCCATTCTCCTTGAGATAGACGCAATGCCCTGCGGTAAGGAGCACTTCCGGATCTATGAGGCTCGCCGTACACAGCGATCCTCCCGACATGATGGCGACAGCGCTCTTATAGATCTGATAGTTCGTCGCCTGACCATTGACGATGTACGGATCTTTTTCCTCCGAATTCCACGGTTCGATCGCCCCGATGAGCTCCAGTGGACTCCGAAGCCGAGGCACCGGTGACCAATCACCCGCAAAAGAAACCATGGCAAAAGCGATGGCAAGAAGCCCCAAAACCTGTTTCATAGACTTATCCTCCTAGATATTTCGTCAGTGTTGATTATATGTGCTGCGCCGTAGCGATGCAACAAAAGAACTTCATCCTCTCAGGTAAACTACAATCGAATTGTTGCAATTGGTGTTCTAGAAATTTTATTCTAATAATTACAAAATGTTATTTTTTGAACTGACATGTCAGTCTATTTTTCTTGACAATCGCTAAAGTCTTCGATAAGGTCATTCCGTAACTGGTTGTTTTCTTGATGGGAGGAGAACGCCATGACACTTCAACGCTTTTCACCTGCCTTTGTGGCCGATCGGATATTCGACTTGTTGCAAGAGACCATACGCCGCGTTGATGAAGGGATCCCCGCCAAACGGATCGACGACGGAGAGGCCGCTCCTATCGGCATTCATCACATCCTGCGTCACTACGAGCATCTGCTGGCTCGAATCGTCGAAGGACCGGATGAGATCTCTTGGGAGAACTACTCCGAGGAAGAGATGCGAGAATTGATCTTTTACGCGGCCCGGACCGGCAATGTCGAAGCGGTCGACACCATCCTCCGGTACACGGCCGTGGACCCCGCGATCCGCGACGAACGGGGACTCACCATGCTCGATTATGCCCAGCGCGAACGGCAGTACGCGGTTGCGCATTACCTCATCGGCCTCGGCGTCGGCAAAGAAGAGACCTGTCAAGAGGCGTAACCCCTCCCACAAAACTCTTGCCTCTCCGGTCACTCTATGGTAGAAGACATCGAACTGAAAGGTGCAGGAGTACTTCATGCCTTCAGGCATGTCGAAAGAAGAGCGTTATGGCCGCATCGCCGCCCAGCTGGCAGAACTGTTCAAGAAGACATCGGACCCCATCGCCCGCATGGCGACCGCAGCGGCATTGCTCAAGGGAAAGATGAACCACTTCTTTTGGGTCGGCTTTTACCGGGTCGTCGGAGAGGACCTCATTGTCGGTCCCTACCAAGGAGCTCTTGCCTGCCAAGTTCTTGCGCGGCATACCGGCGTCTGCTGGGCAACGGCAGATCGCGGGGAGACGGTTATCGTCCCTGATGTCGAAAAGTTTCCGGGACATATTGCCTGCGACAGCCGGTCGAAAAGCGAAATCGCCGTCCCGGTGCGTGATCATGAAGGGAAGATCGCGGCGGTCCTCGATGTGGACGCGGTGGTCCTCGATGCCTTTGACGAGAATGATGCCAATGGCCTTGAACGAATAGCCGATCTCATCTACCACACTCTATGAAAGAGGGCCTCTCTTGTTGAAATTATCTCCTCACCGATTATGATGTTTCCCTGTTAGAGGAACCGATATGAGCAAGCGACTCGTCTCCATCGTTATCCCGGTATACAACGAAGAAAAGATCCTCGAAACGGCGCTCGGCGACCTTTTCCATCTTCTCGAACGATATCGGGACGACTTCGATTTCGAGGTGATACTCGCCGAGAACGGATCCTCTGATGGCACTATCGCTAAGGGACAAGAGCTGGCGAACCGACTTCCCGGCCTTTCCATTTTTCACCACCCTGAGCCCGATTACGGCAATGCCCTCAAGGCAGGGATCCGTCGTGCAAAAGGCGAGATCGTCGTTTGTGACGAGATAGATCTTTGCCTGCCGGAGTTCTATGACAAAGCGCTCGCCATCTTCAAGGAAAACGCGGCACAGATGGTCGTCGGCTCGAAAGCGATGAAAGGAGCCAAAGACGAACGCCCGTTCAAACGACGACTGGCGACCTTCGTTCTGAACCTCCTTCTCAAGATATTCCTCGGTTTCAAGGGAACCGATACCCACGGCGTCAAGGCGTTCCTGCGGGAACCGCTCCTGCCGGTGCTCGATAAATGCCTTGTGGGGAAGGACATCTTTGCAAGCGAGTTCGTCATCCGCGCCGAGCGAGCCGGTATCATTATCCGCGAGATCCCCATATCGCTCGACGAAAAACGGGCCCCGTCGATCCGCCTCCTCAAGCGGGTGCCGCGGGTCCTCTCCAACCTCGCCTACCTTTTTTGGGCCATTCGCATCAAGAAAATGTAAGATGCCGACCGTCGCACTCACCATAGACCTCGATCCGCTCTCAGCATATTACGCCATTCATGGCCTCTCAACACCGCCATCCGGCGACCCCGTCCTCAAGTTGGGTATCCGTCGTTTTCTCAATCTCGTCGATGAATATCACATACCAGCGACGCTTTTCGTGACCGGATCGTTCATCGGTGAAGAAGAGTGGAGCCTCCTCCGGACCGCTGCCGGGAAGGGATGCGAGCTCGCTGACCACAGTTTCTCGCATGACTATCGTCTTTCGTTGCGCCCCCAAGAGGACATTGAAACAGATCTTCGACGGAACGCCTTCGTGATCCGGGAATACACCGGTGCTTCCCCTGTCGGTTTCCGCGCCCCCGGGTACAACACTTCGCCCGCCCTTCGCTCGGCTGTCGCTGCCCTCGGATATCGCTACGATTCTTCGGCACTTCCCTCTCTCTTCTACCACACTGCCAAGCAGGCGATCATTTGGATGAAGCGGGCCACCGGTCACCGTTCGGTCTCGTTCGTATCGTCGCTCCGCGATTCTTGTGGTCCACGAGATCCGTATCGCCTCGCCGCAGGAGGCACATTAGAGTTGCCTATCACTACGGTACTACCGATCGTAGGGCTTCCTCTCATCGGCACGGCACTCGTCACTTTTCCGGCACCGCTCGTTCACCTCATGGTATCTCGGGCGCTCAGGAAAGAGATCGTCGTCATCGAACTCCACGCCATAGATTTCGTCGAAGCCGACGATGATCCCGAATTGCGTCCGCTCCTCGGCAAACAGCCCGATCTCTCCCGTCCGGTCGAGCGTAAACTGCGCCGTCTTTCCCGCACGATAGAGCGCTTTCTGGAAAAAGGCTTCTCGTTCGAGACGCTCGACGAGGCGGCATCGCATTACCCCGTATGAAACTTTCCTTCCTCGCCGATCTCTATCAGCGCCGTGGCGGCATAAAATTAGGACTCGGGCGCATCGCTGCCGCCTTCCCCCTCGTCAAGCGACGCGAGATCCCTGTCTATCATGTCGCCGGCACCAACGGTAAAGGGACCACCGTCTATGCGATAGACCATCTCCTCCGCCAGAAAGGGCACCATACCGGCTGTTTCGTCTCTCCCCACATTCGTGAATTCAATGAGCGCATATTGATGGACGGCACGAACATACCCGATACTGTCGTCGGGCGGATCTACCACGACCTTGAACGAGAGATCCCCGATTTCGCCGCTCTCAGTTTCTTCGAGGTGACCTTTCTCATAGCGTGGCGCTGGTGGGAAGAGGAGCAGATCGAACAGGCGGTCGTCGAGGTCGGCCTCGGCGGACGGCTCGACGCCACCAATGTGATCGATTGGCCCAAGACGGCCATCATCACCTCCATCGGACATGATCACACGCACATTCTCGGCGACACTGTCGAACAGATAGCGTCGGAAAAACTGGGTATCGTGCACCACAGGGATCACCTCGTTCTAGGAGCGACCATCTCTGCCGGTCTCCGTGCACACATACAACAAAAGGCTCTGGAAGGGGGAGCCTCCGAGGTCATCGTGGCACCGTCACTCCCGCCGGCGCCATTCGTCGCCCCCCATATGATGTCCCTCTCGGCTGAGCAGATGGCCAATCTCGCGATCGCGCATACTGCAGTAACAATAAACGAAGGACCGATACCGGCCGATTTTTCTGAACTCATGGTACCGGGGCGCTTCCAACGGTTCCGCAACCGCATCATCCTCGATGTCGCCCACAATCCACCGGCGATGGAGGCGCTCGCCCGCCACCTCACCACACTCGGGATACGCCCTTCCCTCCTTTTCGGCGCGATGAGAGACAAGGACATCACCCGAACGCTCGACGCCATCGCTCCCAAGGTCGGCGACATCTTTCCGGTGCATCTCACTGCCGACGGCGACCGCGGAGCCACCGTCGAAGAGATCGTTACGCGTGCTCCAGCATCTGCCCGACGAAAGATGAGGTGGGGAACGACGATCGACGACACCATTGCAATGGCACTCGGAACGCTCGTCGAACCCGATGCAACGCTCCTCGTCACCGGCAGTTTCTTCATGGTCGAGCGATTCCTCGCCTTTCTCGAAACGCCGAGAGGAGTCCGTCTGTCTGAAGACTTGCATTTGCCACCCGAGACCCTAGAATGACTCGTCATCGCTCGACGAACGGGGAACCATGAAGATCCGGAGCATCCACCTCAAGAATTTCCTTATCATTCGCGAAAGTACCGTCTCACTCAACGCCGGATTCACCGCGATCACTGGCGAAACGGGGAGCGGCAAGAGTCTTTTCGTCGAGGCGATTCGCCTGCTCCTCGGCGGACGAGGTACCCGCTCTCTCGTCGGCCCGTGGGGAACGACCGGCGAGGCATCGGCGATCATGGAGATCTCACCGCGCGACGCCGCTCTGATCGCATTCCTGCGGGATCTCGCCATCGAACCGGATGAAGATCACTGTATCGTGGTACGCCGCGTCATCGGAGAACGGAACGCCGCCTTTCTCAACGCATCGCCCGTGCCGGCACAGAAACTCGCCGATCTTTTTAGCGATTGGATCGAGATATCGTCCCAGTTCGAGAACCGCGAGCTCTACCGAAACGACTACCAGACCGCGGTCCTCGACACCTTTGGCGTTCCCGAGAAGCTCCGTTCGACCTATGAACGGCAGTGGCGCGATCTCCAAGAGATACGGAGTGAACTGGCCCGTCTCCGGGCGCTCGACGACCCGCGGCGTCGTGATTATCTTGCCTTCCAGATCGAGGAACTCGCTGCGTTCAACCCGCAGGAGGAAGAGGACGCCGACCTCGAACAGCGCATCCGCATCGCCGAGAACCGCAAGAAACTGGAAGGGCTCGCCTCCCGCGCCGACGAGGCGCTTGCACAAGCCGACACAGCGCTCACTGCCGCCGACCGCGCATTCAGCGAGATGGCGCGGATCACCGATCTGAAAGACCTTTCCAGCCGTACTGCCGCGATCCTCATCGAGTGCCGCGACATCTCACGGACGCTTACCGATCTTGCCCAACGCCTCACAGCGGCCGACGACGAGGAGGAACTGCGCACCCGCTATGACACCCTCAATCGCCTCCTCCTCAAACACGGTACCCGCGACGCCGCAGAACTCATCGCCGTATGGCGGTCGCTCGAAAAAGAGGCTTCTGACCTTGCCGAGACTCCTGCCCGCATCGCTGCGCTCGAGGAAAAGGAACGCGCACTTCTTACGGTAGCACATGAAACGGCAACCGCCATCCACGAGGCCCGAATGAAAGCGGCGCCAAAACTTGAAAAGAAACTTACTAGCCATCTCAAGACGCTCGGTATGCCGGAGGTCGTGTTCCGTGTCGCGGTAACACCGCAGGAGGAACTCTCATCACAGGGCCTCGACACGGTGCGATTTCTGGTCAACACCATCGGTACCGGAGACCTCCGGGATATAAAGACCCTTTCCGGCGGCGAACTGTCGCGGCTTCTCCTCGCCCTGAAACTTGTTGACCAAGAGGAAGGAAAATTCATTCTTTTCGATGAGATAGACGCTAACATCGGCGGCGAAACGGCGGCACATGCGGCCGAGCAGTTGCGCGAGAGCGCTATACGCAACCAGATCCTCGTCGTCACCCACTTCCCACAGACGGCGGCCTGTGCCGGCACCCACATCGTCGTCGAAAAGGTTTCCGAACGGGGAAGTCAGCCGGTCGAGACCCGGTTGCGTGAGGTTTCCGGTGACGAACGGGTTCGTGAACTCGCCCGCATGATGGGCGACGCCGAGTCAAAAGAGAATCTGAAAGCGGCTCATAAACTGTTGGAGAAACGATCATGAACACCCACCGAATCGCGGTGTGCATCCCGACCTACAACGAGCGGGAGAACATCCTCGCCATCGCGCAGGCGGTCCGCGAGGCGCTCCCGACGGCCGACATTCTCGTCGTGGACGACAACTCGCCTGACGGAACCGCCGACATCGTCCGCGAGTTCCAGAAGGAACACCCGTGGCTCAAACTTCATGTGCGGCAGGAGAAGAAGGGGCTTGGAGCGGCCTACATAGATGGCTTTCAGCGGCTCATCGCGGCCGGCTACGACATCATCATCCAGATGGATGCCGATTTCTCGCATCAGCCGAAGTATCTCCCCCACTTCATCGAAGAGATCGACAAGGGTGCCGATGTCGTTATCGGCTCGCGCTACGTGAAGGGCGGTGGCACCGAGAACTGGAACCTTCTCCGGCGCATCATCTCGCGCGGCGGCAGTCTCTACTCACGCATCATCCTCTGCCTCAACCAGCACGATGTGACGGCTGGCTACAAGTGTTGGCGTGCCGAAACGCTCAAGAAGGTCATTGTCGGAGATCTCAAACTATCGGGGTTCGGCTTTCAGATAGAAATGTCGTTCCGCACCAAACTGGTGGGAGCGAAGATAAAAGAGTACCCGATCGTCTTCCCCGACCGCGAAAAGGGGGTCTCAAAGATGAGTGGCAAGATATTCAAGGAAGCGCTCTTCGGGGTGTGGAAACTGCGTTTCATGGGCAGACGCGTGTTCGACTGAGGTTCAGTCGGTCGGGCGGATAAGCACCCGATCGTTCTTCTGAAAAACAAAGTAGCGTTCCTTATCCCACGCAACGACTTCGAGAGCGTGGTAATCGGCTCCTTCGGTCTCGCGGTCCTCCCAAAGACGCGCGAACGACGCATCGAATTTCATGATGACCAGTTCGGTTTCATGGGTCGTTATCTCACCGTACCCGCACCCGCTCCCGTGAACGGCGCGGTCGTTGGCGCCAATGAGGTAGAGGTCTCCCTCCACAAAACGCACATCGCGCTGATAGGAGATCCCCTCACTCGTATCGAGCGTCGCGAGCGTTTCGAGCGTGACGGCGCCAGCGACGGAAGCAAGGCGGTAGAGATTATCGTCTTCGCCGAACCAATAGAGGCCATCCTCGCGGAGCACCGCCGCGATGCCACGTGCACCCGTTTCCGGGTCAGGGTCGATCGTATCGCCGTCGTCGAGCGACACGGCATTCGTCACCGCTCCCTCGCCGTTGATGACAAGATAGCGATAGCCGCCCTCGCCGGTGCTCCGTACGAGGTGCACTGTGCCGCCGATCCCCGAAAGAAAAACCACGCGGCCTTCTTTCTCGGCAGGATATGGCCACCGCGCTCCTTCATCCTCGGATTCGGCATCGTGCCGTTCGATAAAAAGGGCTCCGGTATCATCGAGGCCGGCAAGGTAGAGGTCACCGGCGGCGGTGACGAACGCGGCATGGATCTCGCGGCCGGCTATTGACGGGAAGGAAACGGCCCCCAGTTCGTCGAGCGCCGCCGAAAGCGTCACCACGGTGACATGGAAAAAGGGACGGGACTCGGTTGTGGCCAATAATGCCGCCGTGTCTCCCGTGCGCGCTGGGACATCAAACCACCGTTCATCTACGGCGACGAGGTAGTAACCGCCCGCCCCGCGTCTATACGCCGATACGCGGAGATCCACCGCAGGAAAGTCTTTTTCAAAAAGAGCAATGCGTCGAAATGAGTCGTCATAAAGCGCCGCTATCGCACGGCGGCAGTAGGTCATCGCCTCGGGACAAGAGAAATCCTCTCCCTCGATATCACGCCGTGCGCGGTCGGCGCCGGCAACGAGGAGCAGGTCCGAGGAAACGATGGCGTTCTGTCCTTCCATCGTGCCGAGGCTTGTTTCATGCTTTTCGCAGGAGATCGCTATAAAAAAAATCGCCAGAAAGGCCATCCGTTCAATGAGATTCACATTCCTCCTCCGTAAAGCGAGGCGTGACGCGCGCCCCGGTAGATGCGCCACCCGTTGAGGTCGGGCGCCGGATCGACAACTTCGAGATCGAACACCTTCCGTTCCGGCGTCTCGCCGCGGGTCACCTCGATGACACGCGCCGACACCTTACAGTGCCAGAGATCATCGGTCGGTACGCCGTACTCATCGGTCGTGATGCCGCCGAACACGATGAGCACATTGCCGGTCACCGGCAGAAGATCGGCATCGCTGAGATACGGAGCATAGATCTTCTCGCCACCGCCGTTCCACTCCCACACCTGAGACACCGTTCTCGCGTGCTCGTCAACCGCGAAGATAACGGCCCGGCTCCAGTTCTCCTCAGCAGGGAACATCGGATCGTAGGGGAATGCCCGATAGGCGCCGTTGTCGAACATGAGGATCGTGCCATCGAATAGTCGTTTCGGGGCATGCTGATAGTAATTCCACTGGAAGGGAAGACCAACCGGCGTCAGCAAAAGGGCGCTCCACGGTTCCTTCCAGTAGTCATGCGGCCCGAGAAGCCAACGCAATATGCCGTCATCGTACCCTATCTTCACGATAACCGACTGGTTTCGGAGCGATACCACGATCGTGTCGTCGCTTTCGTCGTAATAGACCGCGTTTGCGTGCGTCCACTGTTTGAACATCCGTATCGAAGTATAACCGATCCGATAGGGATCGAGAAGGTCAAAGAAATTCCACCGCTTCACCACTTCACCGGCCGGCGTGAACTCGACCACCTCGTCTCCCGTGACCACCGTCGTCTCGAGCGGCGCCGACGGATCGGTTTCACTCGTCGGCCAGTTCTCTATCATGCGCCGGTCGGTATCGAGCGACAGCCAATTCCCCCACGGGAGCAGGGTCACGGCGTGATGGAACACATCGACCGCGACGGGAATGCTCCCCTCTTCCAAGGGAAAATGATTCTTGGGGTGCCACGCCTGTTGCGTCTCACCGAGCAGATCGGTGACAATGAGGCGGTAGAGGAACTGGATCATGAGACGACCATCGGGAAGCAGCGAGAAATCATAACAATCACCGCTGTCCCGAAAATACCAGCCGACGCGCCCTTCCGTATCCACGGCGACAAGAAGACATCCATAATTTTTGTCGGTCTGGGCACTTCCGGGAGACCGCGAGATGTTGAGAAGCGTCCACCCGGGTTCCATCGCGGCCGGATCGGTGCTTCGTATGGTAAGAGGGGGAAAATCGTCCGGCAGCGTCGGTGCTTCGAGCGTCACCGGCTCCCCCACCGGTTCGTATGCCCCTCCGATTTTTTTCTTCTCGACGGAAATAGTGTTCGCAACGCCGGGGAAAAGGCCGAGCACCGGAAAGCGGTGGAACGTGGCCGGCGGCGAAGGTATCTCGGCTGAGCGCGTTCCCTCGGATGAAACGATGGTCACCCGGAGCGTCACCGGTTCGGCGGTCTTCAGCGTCCCCACCGCAGCCAGCGGAACACGGGGATTGTCGTTGAGCACGATGGAGAGCTCATCCTTCTCTTCGATGCTCTCCTCATCGCCGTCGGTCACGAGTGCATCCGCCTCCGATGCCTCATCTTCGGTCGGAGAAGTTTCATCGTTTGCCGTTTCGCCTTCCGAAGAAACATCGGGAAACAACAGGGCATCATCGGTCTCTTTCCCCTCGATCTCTTCGATCGCGAACTCATCTTTGTCGTAAGGGACTTCCCCTTCATCGCGCAAAAGCACCGTGTCGCCATCTTCGGGTGGCTGTGAAGGGGTGCCCTTTTCACAGGAGATAACGAGAAACACCCCAAAGAATAGCGATGCGCCCAAGAAACGCATAGAGAATCTCCTCTTACCTGATGAACGATACGACCGCCACACCTCATTGTCAATAGATGAACACTTTTCTTGCCCGCGAAAAGAGCCGCATTATACTTGCCGCGATCAGTGGCGGAGGAGTTCGATGATCAGGCTTACAGCGCTGCTCTTTATCGGGATGTTCTGCCTGCCGCTCGCGGCAGAAGATGGATCGGACGGCCTGCCCGACACGACGACGGTCGTGGCAAAACTGCGGGCGAAGTATGCCCCGATCTATCGGCAATATGCCGGTTTCGAGACGACGCGCGACTTCACCACGAAGACCTATGACCCCGAAACAAAAAAACTCCTCTTCGCCGAGCACACTGTCGTCCGCAAGAAGGAATACTTCTACAAGGCGCCGGAGAGCACGGTCATCCGGTATGAGAAGGATGGCAAGCCGCAAGACCCCGATGACTACGACACCACCGAGATAGACCCCTTCTGGCCGCTCTTCGACGACCGGAGCACCGAGCACTACGAGTTCCGCGTCTCAGGAGAATACGCCCCGGGCTCAAAGGATCTGCTCCAGAAGCCTGCCCTCGTGCTCGATGTGATCCCGAAGAAGGAAGACTACCGTCACTTCAAAGGGCAAGCCTTCATCGATCCGAAGACGTACGATCTCCTCATGATCAAGGGAAGACCGGCAAAGCCGCACTGGGCGATGAAGGAGTTCGAGGTGCAATACCTCTACGAGCAGGTCGCCGGCGGCTACTGTCTCAAGAAGGCATGGGTGACCGCCCGCGTCTCACTGTTTCTCATTAGACCCGATCGCATTCATGTGTACGAAGTGACCGGCTCCGACACGAAGCCGATACCGAAGAAATAACGCCTCCTATTCCATCGAGAAGAGCGGCCAGAGGTAGTAGAAGCCGGCGGGGAGGGAATCGCGTCCCGCGAGCGAGACGTTGATGAGGTGCGGCACCGCGCCGTCGCGGCTCACGCTGTTGTTGTAGTAGGAATCGTTCGCATACCGTTCCCGGCGATAGACGACAAGGCGCGCGTCGTCACCAGCACCCGCTATCTTTCGCGCAAGTGCCACCGCCTCGTCGAGGTAACCTATCTCGTCAATGAGACCGAGTTCCTTGGCCCGCCGCGGCAGGAAGACCGCCGCGGTCTTTACTTCCTTCATCGCCTCCTCGGAGAGTTTCCGGTGAAGCGCCACCTTCGCATAGAAATCGGCGGCGAGTTCGTCCACGATCTGCTGAAAAAACGCCTTCTCTTCGGGCGTCGTCGGGTTGAACGGCGAGCCGATGTCCTTCGCGTCGCCCGATTTGTCCACCTCGACCGCAACGCCGATCTTCTCCATGAGTCCGTGGAGTTTCGGCCGCATGAAGATGACGCCGACCGACCCGGTCACCGTGGATGGGTGCGCCACGATCTTGTCCGCCGGAAGCGAGATGAAGTAGCCGCCCGAAGTCGCCATGTTCATCATGACGACGACCACCTTCCTGCCGGAACGCTCTTTGAACCGTTTTATCTCGTGGTAGAGCAAGTCGCTCGCCGTCACGGTGCCGCCGGGCGAATCAACGACGAGGAGCACCCCCTTCACCGCCGGGTCCGACTCGGCGAGCGCGAGTTGCGCGACCGTCTCCTGCACGACGCTCGGCATCGAACGAAGAATCCCTTTATCCGGCTGATCGGTTATGACCCCCTCGACACGGATGAGGGCTATCTTATCGCGCCCCGATCCCTCGAGCGTATATTCTCCCAGCGGATCGGTCCCGTCCTTGAAGAACTTTACCTGCGTCTGAAAGCAACCGGCCATAAGCAGAGATACCGCGGCGGCGAACAAACAACACCGCCCCGGTTTACGAAAGAAGTTTTTCATGAGGCCTCCTTGCCTTCATATTCCACGAGCCGCCGCGTGAGATTACGAATGCGGCGGTTGAGCACCTTGATGATGCCGATGGCGACCTCGTCGCGCTGTTTCATGATCTCATAGAAGTCGTCCCGTTCTATCTTGAGCAAAGTCACATCGGTGATCGCCACCACATCGGCCGAACGCGGCTGTGAATCAAGTATCGCCATCTCGCCGAAGTAGCCATTCTCGCGGATGGTGTCTATCTTGCGGTTCCCCGAAACCACTTCGACTTCGCCTTTCACGATGATGAAGAGTTCACGCCCCAGCTCCCCCTCATGAACGATATAGGTACCACGATCGTAAGTCACCTCCTCGATGACGAAAGCGATATCGGCCAGCACATCGCCCGGAATGTCGCTGAACAGCTCGACATTCTTGAGCGCGAGAACCTTCTCAACCGTCGTAAGCATAATGCGCCTCCGTACTCATTCCGCTTCGAAGCGATGCCACATACCACGCCGCATAGGAAGAAACATTAGCCGCACTATCGCTCAAGAGGAAGTTGACATCCTCTTCCGAGACTTCGCTCTTCAGGCGAGCGGCCGCATAGAGCGCCGTTTCCCGCACGATGGGCGACGGGTCGTACATGAAGATGCCCACTTTGTCGGCCATGTCGGTGATCCCCTCCGTGGCGATGAGGTACAGCGTCACCGCGCGTACCCAATCGTTGTCGTCGGTCAGGCATATTTCGAGAATCTCGTGGTAATTATAGGTCTTTATCTTGAACGAGGCGAATCCCTGCGCGAGCTTCTCGCGTTCGTCGATCGCCTCGACGAGCGGCACGAGGATGCGCCGTATGTCCTTGTCGACGATGTTATCGATGAGTTCGACCGCCGCCGAACGCTGTTCCTTCGAAACATTCTTCTGCGAAAGATTGAAGTATATCGAGTCGAACAATTTCTGGCCGTAGATGATGGAAAGAAGAGAGAATATACGGTGTATGCACGAGAGGAGCTTTGACTCCATAACATCGACGAGATAGCGGTAACGGCTTCCCGCCCTGATCTTCTCCTTGTAGTAGAGATGCTGGAAATAGAGATAGAATTCGCGGTAAAGATAACGGCGTAGCAATGCCTGATCGAGCAGGACCGCATATTCGGTACGGGCCATGATCCGTTTGAGACTTTCGAGCAATGCGCTCCGCAGCTCGTCGGACTGGTTGTACAAATTTTCCATGAGAAGGGGTACCACTTCCCGGGAAGGGATGTCACCGAGCATCTTGGCGACTGCCACCTTGAGTTCGAAGTTCTCGAGGTTGTTCTCGAGGATGCTCTTCGCCGGAGGGATAACCCTATCTCCGAATGAGGTAAGCGCCTTTGCTGCGTCGAGACTTACCGCACGGTCGGTAAGCATGAACAACAGTTTAGGGATGACCCCTTCGGCCTTTACCTTGGTCGCCGCCTTCACCGCCTCGCGGCGCACCTGCGGATCGCGGTCATTGAGGAACTCGAATACCTGCTGCTGCATGTTCTGTTGTCCGATTTCGCCGAGGATATAGGCGGCAGCACTGCGTCGCTCCGGCTGTGGCGATTCGGCAAGTTTTTTGAGATACGGCGCCGCGGTCATGACACCGGTGATGCCGCAGTACTTGATGAGCGCGATGATGGCCGAAGAAAGTATCGGCAGGCTCTCGCTTTCAAGAAAAGATGAGACGACCTTGTGTGACTTCTCCATTTGCATGTAGGCATAGGTGAGGATCGCATCCTTGACGACCTCCTCATCCTCGCTCTTCATAAGACGAAGGATGTCGTAGGTGTAGAACCGCGACTCCATGGTGCGGAGGATGCGCAGTATCTTGGTCTTTACCTTCACCGAAACATTCTCCGAAAGGAGCGGCAGGAAATAGCGCCCGAGGTAGAAGTGGCGTCCTTTTTCGATGAGATCGAGGGCCATGAGCACCTCGTCCTCGTTCTCCGAGGTCATCGCTTCGACGATGACCGATTCGATCATCGTCTGTTTCACGACCATGTCGTCGCTGCCGATACGCTTTTTCTTGATGTTGTCCTGAAGAACGGCGAGGTATTCCTTCCGAAGAACGAATATGGCGACTCCCCACAATATGCCGCCGAGCACCACGACGATGCTGATGTAGCGGTGCGCGACGCCGAAATAGGAAAAAGTGTAGATCATGAGACCGGCCACACCGGCGACGAGCGGTTTGAGCATGCCGTCAATGACCGCTTTGGCACGGCTTCGATACTTCTGATCGACGGGGATATAGAGCAATTGCACCGCCGCGTCGTTCACCGTGTAGCGGAACGCGAAATCGGAAGCACGCGCCATCGTGATGAACCAGATGCCTGGCATCACGAGGAAAAGTGTCGAGAAACCGGTGATCATGGCGGGAAGGATGAGCAGACTGAGGAAAATGCTCCAGCGCAGGAGCCACGAGGTCGCGACCACTTGGAAAAAGAGCGAGAAGAATCCGCTTGCGAAGGCGTACACCATACCGAAGAAACCGGCAAGTTCCTGTTCGCTGAAGTGCTCGCGCGCCTCCATCTTGAACTGGTAATCCACGAAGTTCACCAGCGTAAAGGTGAGAATGGTGATGAGCGCAATATGGCGGAAATAGGGCTGGTCGAAGAGGCGGACCGGCGTGTACGCTTTCGTCTTTTGCACCGAGCGTATCACGACGCTCCGTTGTAGTTTCGACTTGTATACGGCACCGATGCGATACACCAGATAGATGCAGAGCCCCATGAACAGCACATTGATGAAGAGAAGGTTCTCGACCCGTACTACATGGACCAGCCACTTCACCGAATAACCGGCAACGAGGCTTGCGATGATACCCCCTACCCCGATGAAACCAAGCGTCCGCTTCGCCTCCCGTGAATCGAGGAGTTCGTTGGTGAAACTCCAGAATTGGAAGGTCATGAATGCCCCGATGACCTCCACGAGCACATAGAGGCCGGGATAACTGAATCGAAACCCCGCATGGATAAGGGCAACGAATATGAGCGTCAGCGCTATGCTCAAAAAGAGGACCGCGCGGATGAGGGTATCGAGACGGTAGAGCGAGCTGCGACGCGTATAGAACCAAGTGAGCACCGATACGCTCAGCGCGACCAGAATGTACATAAGCGGCAATTGGGTGATGTCATAGCGCTTCAGGAATAGCGTATCGCGGATGATGCGCCCCTGCACATAAGTAGCGACGACGAGGAAATTATAGAAGAAGAGCTGAATCGCCCGCCCCTGTTCCTCCTCACGAATGTTGAGCAGGCGGAAAAAGAACCTCATGCCGACGCTCCGAAATCGTTTTGCCGAAGCGCCTCAAAAAGGACGACCGCCGCGGCACTTGAAAGGTTGAGACTGCGCACGAGAAGGTTTTTCATCGGGATGTACCGCGTCCGTTCCTTGCACTTGTCGAGCAGGTCGGGAGAAAGCCCCCTTGACTCGTTGCCGAACACGAGCCAATCGCCGGGACGATACAGAGCCTTGTCATATCGGACCGCTCCGCGGGTCGAGAAGAAATGTATCGTCTCGACGGAGAGGTCCCGTATCAGTTCGTCGAGCGACTCCCAAAGGTTCACCGCGATATCCTCCCAATAGTCGAGACCGGCACGCCGCAAGTGGTAGTCGTCGAGAGAGAAACCGAGCGGTTTGACGAGGTGCAGTTTCCCGCCGGTGGCGAAAACGCTACGCGCGACATTGCCCGTGTTCGGCGGTATCTCGGGACTTACGAGCACCACATTGAACATCGCTCGAGCGGCTCCACTTCTCAAATAGCAGAGGATTATATCCTAAGCGGCACCGCTTGCAAAAAAAACGGCCGGCGAAATCCTTTACCTTCCCAGTGACTTATACCACGCCTCGACATCGGCGGCGTATTTGTCAGGCTCGCTCACGGTTACCGAGTGACCTGCCTTTTCGTAGCGTGGCCAAACGACCGTGCGGGTCACCCCCTCGCCTACCCCTTCGAAAGAGCCGGACACATAGGAGATAGTGAAAGAGTCCTCTCCGACCTCGACACCGGAAACTTGCGGAAACATCTTCGCCGCTTCGGGTATCGCAGGCGAAAAAATGACGAGATCGAGCGCGGCCTGCGTGATGAAAGTCTCGGTCACGAGAAGGTTCTCGAGGAACAGCTCGCCGAAGAGGTTGTTGAATGGGTGTATGGTGTGGCGGTAGAAGGCCTCGGTCACCTTTTCATTAAGACTTGCATAATAGGTATCGTAGTCGCTAAGTGTGCCAAACAGGGAGCGAAACTCTTCCTCGGGGTCATCCTCGCTCGGCGCAAAAAGAAGACGGAGAAGCCATATCTGTCGGTGCGCCCACGGCGAAAGTGGTTCCGGAGAAATCAGGGAGAATGGCGAAATGGACATGACCGGTGAGGCGATCTTATAGGCATTCTCGCGCTCCTTGGCATACATCGGCGCGATGAGCACCGGGTCATGGCCGATGAGCGCGACATAGTTCGTGCGGGTGAGAAGCCGCGGGACGATCGGCGTCATGAGGCCGTTCATCCAGCCATCCTCCTCGTCGTACTTGTAGAGGTCGCGCCCCAGACCGTTCACGAAGAGGATCGCGTTGTAGTACTTGTCGCACTCGGCGTCGTTCGGGTCGCACGGCGTGAAGGTCGCCCCCTCCTCCGCCGCTATCTGATAGACCACCGAACCGGGCTGTTCGAGCAGTTCGCCCGACGCGATGTTCTGCGCCTCACCAAAGAGAAGCGGCTGAATGAGCGCCGCATAGCCGAACTGCTTCGCCCGTTTCGCTGGCGTCATTTCTTCCTCGGGGAAAACGGCCGCGTAGTGCGCCGCGATCTCCGCCGCCAGCACCTCGTCGGTGTAGTATCCCCCCTTCCCCGCATACCGCTCCGGATTGAGCAGAAGGTTCTGGATCACGATGGTGCGGGTGCCGCCGTAGGACTCGCCCGCGAAGATGACCGGATTGCCGCGGATCGCCGGATGCTCCGCGAGGAACCGCAGGATCACCCGCACGAAATCGGCGCCATCGAGGAAGGGATTGAAGTTGCGGGTCGAAAATCCCTTCTGCGTCCCGATGATGCTGTAGGAGAAACCGGTGTTGCGCGCATCGATGTAGAGCACATTGGCGAAGCGGGTCCACGCGGCAGGGTTTTCGCCGACCGGCAGACCACCGTTGAACTTCTCGTCCATGCTCCGGCGGCCGGTGTTGAAGGTAAGCAAAAGCCCCGTCGCCGACCCGGGACCCCCATTGTAGAAGACGGCGAGCGGTCTTTCCTCCATCTTCTCCTCTGCCGGCACGAAGGCGTACCAGAGCCGCGCCTCGTCGCTCACATACTTCGCTCCGGAAGTACCGGGCGTCGTGCGGAGGTAATAGGTCACCGGCTCGATGGTAATGAATCCGCTCTCCCCCGCGAAATCACCCGGAATCGTCTCGACATCGGGCAAGAAGGCATCGGCGTCATCGCCGCTTTCCTCGGATTCCTCGTCGGCAAGGAGCATATCTTCGTCGGAGGCGATAGCATCCTCTTCGACGACGGAGAGCGCATCCTCGTCGCTCTTTTGCTTCGAGGAACTCTCACATGAGAAGAGAAACAACGCGAGAAGCGCAAGAACAACCCGCCACGCGACGCGGAACATCGGACACCTCCTTACACTCAGAAAGCAAACCGACATCAAGACAAGCAACTTGATGCTCCCCACTTTTTTCTCGAATATCGGCAACCGATTGTCAATACCAGAGTTAACAGCCACCGGAACCACATCGTATCTCTTAACCGCCATTTTTCTAACTTTTTCCTCTTGCAATTCATCTTCGTTTCGCATACCGTGATTTCATCAAGGGAACAATGACCGGTAGAAACAGTGCCTACGCACGATAAGCGGCGTTCATCAACTTTTTCGACGGAGGGCATCATGCGTCGTCTTGCATCGTGGTTGCATCGCAGGGTGAGGACTAGCGAGATTGGCGTAAACACTTCTCTTTTTCTGCTGGTGACGCTCTTTGTCTTGCTCGGAACATGGCCTGTAAATCTCTTTTCAGCCCCAACGCTTTCTCCGATAGAGATAGTGCCCGCACCGGTGGACAACGAGGTAGGCGTTTCTTCGGTAGTGGTGCGCGGAAGTTATTCGGGGGAAAGACCTCTTCGCATTGCCGTAAGCGGGTGCTTCTCTTCGCCGGTGTATGTTGATCGGGTCATCCGCATTACGAAAGAGGTTTTCGGATATTATGCCCATGGAGTTCCTCTGGGAACAGGTGGCCCCTGCACGATAACTCTTCAGGAACAAAAACCGAACGGTATGTGGTCAGCCGTGCCGGGGGCGACGACACAGGTTACCTACAATCCTGCCAACACGCGTTCTCTTTGGGGGAGGATTGCGAATTCGGGGCCCCATTGGGGAGAAGAACAACGGGCGATTTACTTTTACGCTGGTCCGCGGATTATTGAAGAAAACATGACCATGAGTTATCCGGTAGCCGATGTTTCTCCTCTTTTTCCTCTATTTATCATCGAGCATGGGCGCTTACTTTACCTCCCGCAAAATGCTCCAATTATTATTTCACGAAAAGACAATATCGACACCAAAGGCCCCGCTAATCCTCTCGAAGAGTACTGGTCTTCTCCCGAAGGTATCGCAATGTTGTTTCAGGAAATAAAGGCTGCGGGTGTGAATATCATCATGTTCACTTGGTGGGGAGACCTTGAAGAGGAGATCTCCGAGGAATTCCCCTCTGCACCTGTAGGAATTCCGGACAATTACTGGAAGATATATTCTGCGCCCACATTGCCTAAGACTTGCCGGTACGAACTACGCTTTGCTGAGAATTTTTGCACACAAATCACGGGAGGACTCCGTTTTGATGCCCCGGCATCGGAAGAGAATCCGGGGATACTCAAGAGATCTCCGTGTGAATGTCAGTGCTCCTGCGAAAATAACCCCTTATGCTGGTATGGGTTCTGTTCACAGTGCCAATGGAATCCAAACAAGGGCGAGTTTTTTTGTGGCGATGAGAATATGAGTTGTTATTTCAATCTCCTTTGCAAAAGAAAGTGTATCTCTGCGGCAGACTGCTCCCCTGGTGAAGACTGTGTGGAAAACATAGTGGAGAACATATGCAAGAAACGCTGTACTAATCAGCCAACAGATTGTCCTGCCCAAGAAATTTGTGTGGAGGGCTACTGCGAGCCAAATTTTTGCCAACACTTCCCCTATTTTGAAGAAACTTCTTGTTATGAACCATTTAGCGAAGCGGACTATCAACAGAGCGGCATCAATACCCACGGAAGACGGTATGATGTCATAGACCAGATGTTCAAAGCGGCCGTTGATGCGGGGCTTTTGGTAGTCCCCGTCATGGAATACGATCCTTTTCACTATTTTCTCTACGAATTTCCTCACAATCTTGCGCCTATTCGGAAGAGAATTTCGCAACTTCTTACCAAATATGGTGATCACCCTAACTGGCTTTACCTTTATGACAAGGAGGGGTATCCCCGCAAAGCCATTTATCTTTTACAGGCACTTTCGATAAGGCCTGGAATTTATAGAGAGAATGGGGTTGATATAGTGATTGGTAAAGAGGACTACGCCAATGCTCTTGACAGCCTTGCGGAAGAGTTCTCTGTGGGATTTATTCTTGATCCTACCGCGCTGGGGCCAGACTATCAATACGAAAATATGCATACTCCATCGATTGATGAATATCTTCGCATTTCAAGTCTTCTTGCCGTGTCTCCGTTCGGACTGCCGTTCGCTCAACATCTCACCATTCGAGACAAAGTTCTTACTTGGGCCTCGTCTTCTTCCAGTCCTCTTGAACCAATAGATGAACCAATAGAAGATCATCTGATGAATAAGGCGTGGCAGTGGGTGAGCGAATGGAAATCACCTACGGAGGGAAATAGGGTTCCTCTCGTGGTTAATGTGATTCCCGGTTTTGATGATCGCTGGCGTGCACCAATGTCTCCATCAGTATTCAATGTCTTCGGTGACAACCCTTCATGGCGTGAGCGGAATGCGGCACTCGCGTTCCTTTTTAATACCGCGGGAATTAGCCTTGCCATCTGGAACGGATATGGCGAAGGGTATGTATGGACCCCTTACCGGAAGCGGTTGTTTCTCCGTGATGAGAGATATCAAATAGACTCTTCTTACCAGAGCGGTCCGCTTGCCATTCCGCAAGAGCGCCTCAATCTCATTTTTGCGACTCGGGGAAATCTTCCCCCCGATGATCCGCGGTATATCGGTGATAAGAACGATCCGCATTATAACGATCCCGTCCATGAAGATCATATCGTGACTGACAATTACTGTTACGCAGGGTACTTGTTCTCGCAAGACGCCGACGGCGACGGTGTGCCCGATGCCTGTGACAACTGCCCCACCATCCGCAACCCGATGGTGCTCGCGATGGGGGAGGTGGCGTTCGGGTACAACGGGCCTGACGACTATTCGAACGGGGCGCTGTTCAATCCGAAGACGCGGAAGCACACGAAGACGGTGTGGGGGAAGTTCGGAATTCCCAGTTACTACTGGCAGCCTGACCACGATCTCGACGGGGTGGGCGACGCGTGCGATCCCGATACGGCGTATGTGAAGCCGCTCGAGGTGGTTTCTCCGCCGATGAAGCAGGGTGCCGACTCATCGCGCACCTACATCGCGAACGAATACCTCACGCTCAAGGTGCAGGCGACAACCACGCAGGAGAAGTCGGTTCCAAGCACCAACCGCTATTGCTGGATTACGAAGAACGAATATCTCCGAGGTCTCTGGGGCACCCCCGGCTACTGTTCGGTCTACAGGCCGGAACCGGAACCGGGCAAGCCGTTCGTCTGGCAGGCAGGGCGCTCGTTCGGCTACAGCCATGGGAGCGAGATAGAACCTGTGCGTCTTGGTAAGCCCGTTTGGCACGAGATGTCGTGGACATTCGATCCCGGTCAGGCGACGACGGTGAGTCGTGGTGACAATCAGGACAACTTCCCTGCTTCTTTCTATTCCATACTCCTCGGGAAGAGCAGTATTCAGTGGGGTAAGTTCTCTCTCAACCTTGCCGCGCCGATCGTGCAACTCCACTGGAATTGGAGGGAAGATGTGGTAAAAGATAGAGAAGATTACGCAGCAAACCTTGTTGATGAAGAATTCGATCCGGAGCATACCTTCTACGAGCCTCCCTACCACATCTTCAACCTTGCCGACAACGACTTTTTCTTTGCCTTCTCGACCGGTCCGCGCGACGAGGATTCGGCCCTGAACTATCTCAAACCGGAGAACCTTCCCGGCAATGCCAAGGTAAACGAATTCTATTTCCGGCTCAATTCGACCGAAACGACGGGTGGCCCCTATTATCTTCCGCTGCCGCTCAAGCAGTATGCACGGAGCATCCGGCTCCAGAGCGAACCGATAGGCATCTCGTATCGGCAATTCATCATTGACTCTTCAGCGTTTCTTCAACCACCCATTTATTACGATCACTTCAAAGCGAAATGGCGTTACCTTGGACTTATTGATTTTTCCCGTGATCCCGGGCTTGACCATTCAGCCGCCCGTCGCTGGGATCTCGTGGAGAACAGCATCGTCGCCCTCGCGAAGTACCACGACGAAAAGATGCTCACGCTCATCGCGGGCGATGATGGCATCACCTACGGCATCCGTCCCGACGACGATCCGGAGACGCCGGCGACCTTCTGGATCGTGCAGAACCTGCCGACGAGCACAGGCGACTGGGAGCCGATCGGCGTCTTCACCCTGCCGCACACCGACTACGAACTCCTCACCGCGGCCCAGCACGGGGAGGCCTTCTATGCGATCCTCAAGGAGGCGGGCGCGCCAGCGCTCGTTGAAGCGACGCTGAGCGACCCCGAGACGGGCGAGTGGACGCTTGCGACGCTTGCGGCGGTGCCGGCGGCGCTCACAAGCCCGACGATCCACTGGCTGGGAGAGACGCTCCATGTGCTCGGTAGCGACCCATCGGGCATGAAACTCTACCGGCTCGACGGCGGCAACCTCGTGGCGGTGACGGGCGCGCTCGTGCCGCCAACCCGCGACTTCTACAACGCCTACGCCTCCGGCGACGCTCTCTACCTCGCCGGCGGGAAGAAGTCGGGCGACATCGTGACCTACCCGAAGGACATCTGGCGCTACACCGCGGGCGCCGGCTGGGTGAAACTGGCCGACAATGTCAGTAGCGACCTCTTCAAGACCTTCATGCGCGTTTCGGGGAACAGCCTCATCCTCGTCAATCAAGCGCTCGTCGAAGGGAACATTGCCAGTCGAGTGACCGTTGACCTCACCGCGCCGATCGGGAGTAATGTGACGGTGGACACCGTCGAGGTCTTCGGTCTCTCTCCGGCAGGCGAGAGCGCCTACTGCCTCGACGAGAACGACGGACTCGTAAAAGGCGGCACGCGCATCGGCGGCTTCTGCCAGCCCTTCACCCACCCGTGGTACCAGTCCTTCTCGGTCGGCACGACCATCTACAGCGTCGCCGGCAAGGGCAGCCGCCTCTATGTCGGGACGAACTCCACGATCCGCATCTACGACATCTCCGACCCGAACGCGCTCACCCTCAAGTACACCTTCACGACCAACAAGCGGGTCTATGACCTCGAGGTGGTGGGTGACACCCTCTACGCGGCGACGAGCGGCGGTCTCTACAAGTTCAGCATCGCAAACCCCGACACCCTCGTCCAAGAGAAGTTCCTGAGCACCCCGTACAACTACCAGTACCGGCTCGAGTACTACGACGGGAAGCTCTATGTGGGCGATGACAACGGGATCAACATCCGCGACAAGGACACCTTCGCGCGGCTCGCCTATGTGAACTTTGGCTCGGTAGTTGACTTTGCGATAGCGAACGGGGAGATAGCGCTCTACTGGTACGTCTTCTGGGACGAAGGGGTGCAGATACGGAATGTCGCGAACCTTGCCCTCAAGGCGTGGGAGTATGGGTACTGCTCGAGCGGAGAACTGACGACCGACCACGGGGCATTCTACCTCTCCTGCGACAACTACGAGTACCGCTTCGCGGGACGCCCCGACACCTACATTGACTTCTACCCGCTCGACGGCGACTGGCGCGAGATGCAGGAGAACCACCTCTACAACGGGTGGGTCTACATCCCAGACGGGAACAAGGTGAAACTCTCGACGAATAGCGCGGTTCCGAGCATCTGCGGGAACGGGATCGTGGAGCCGGGCGAGGTCTGCGACGGGAACAGTATTGCCTGCGGCGAACTCGACCCGAACCAGTGGAACGGCGGCACGGCGACTTGCAACTCGACCTGCACCGGCTACAATACGACTAACTGCTACTGGGGAGGATGCTAAATGATGAAAAGGAACATGATACGCGGGGGCGGCGATGCCGCCCCCAACTCACCCCAAGCCCCTCTCTTGGCAAGAGAGGGGAAGCGGTTCCCCGGAACGCGGGGTGAGTTCGGATGGGGGATTTTGCTCTTCTTGTTCCTCGTTGCCTGTTCTTCGACGAAACCGACGACGACCGACGAGAGCGCGTCGGTATGCGCTGGACGGTGCGGGATGGCAGAGGGTGTTCAGTGCGGTCCGTGCGGCTACGGATACGCCTGCAACGAGAAGGGCTACTGCGTGGAGATTGAGGGGAATGAGAGCGAGAGTGTTGGGAGGAGTGAGGAAGAATCTTCCCCTGACGAAGAGAAAGACGAACATCCCGATGCTGACCGTGACACCTACGATCCCGACTGTCCGCCGCTTCTCGAGGCGCAGTTTCCGTTCTACCGCGAGGATGGGACGATCCACTTCTGCCGGAAGTGTGACACACCGACCGAGAAGGATCCGCAGTGCGTGCAGAATCTCTGGAGGGAGTTAAATCAAAAACTAGCGCATGATCATCCTGATGTCAGCTGTTACCCCTATCCGTGCGAGATGCCATCTATTACCTCGATGACGAAAGAGGAAGTAGAAGCGGTGTACACCACCTATTCCATGCATGAATGCGATTTAATGCTTAATGAGTACGGATGGGTCAATGACTCGACCGGTGGTCAAATCAAGCACTGGAACCTGAGCGGCGGGAAAATAGGGTTCTTGATGGATGACAGGATGGAAGTGGATATAACCAAGTATGCCATAGCGGACCAATTCTTTCTCTATGATACCTCATCCACGAAATATTCCGTGATAAGTCCCAGCGAGAAGGGTTTCGTTTATCAAAATGGGAAAGCCCTTCTTTATTTCAGAGACAGCCGAAGTTTTGAACTGGGTTTTCCCTACATATATGTTGGTTATTTCGGCACAGACGGCACCTACCGGGTGGTATTCGACAAGCCGATCTACTCGATACTCTACACGCCTGCTTTGAACGAGAAGTGGGCGTTTGCGAACATCAATTTCGTGAAGAACGGTACCTCGACGATGTACTACGCGAAGGTGGGCGAATGGAAGTGGACGGCGCTGGGGCAAGGGGTGGCATATTATCCCGATGTAAAAGGAGACATGCTCGGTTTTTACGACAGCGGAGAAGGGGGGTATATTTGCGATTTATCCCAGAAACCGACCTCGGTGGAATCTTGTCGGAAGGTGAATCGTGAAGGCGAACCGGCACGAGACATCGTGTTCGATAAGGAGCGTGATGGGATAGCGGCCTATACGAATCTCAGCACGGTATTTTTGGTACGATATGACAAGGATCCGATGGAACGCACGGAACTGTTTTCGGACTACACGGGGAAAGCGGAGCATTTTTTGGGTTTCATCGTAAACATGCTGAGAGGTGATGTGCTGTCGTACACCGAGGTTTATTTCTACGGTGGCGACACCTATGGAGGCCGTGCCTGCTTCTATCGTTTGGACACGAAGAAACGGTACTGCATGAACAAGATGGAAGATGACAAGCAGTACTCGGACGGAACGGTGGTTTATCCTTATGGTGACGCCGAATTTGAAGGCAAGTGGTTTCTCTACCAAAAGCAGAACAACTCCCCGCTCATTCTGCGCGACATGGACTGCTACTGCGCGAAGGAAGGGGTGTGTCCGTTCGAGGGGTTGAAGCGGTAGCGCCGAAAAGATTTGACAAGTGCTTTCTCTTCGGGTAGTAAGGGTCTGTGCGTGGGCGATTAACTCAGCTGGTAGAGTGTCTGCGTCACATGCAGGAAGTCGCAGGTTCGAGTCCTGCATCGCCCACCACTCCTTTTCTTACCTGACCAAGGGAGGAAACGATGTCCGTACCGCTTTCCGAAGAGTATCGCGTGAACATCAGGGTGCTCGACGAACACCATGAGCGACTCTTCAACATGATCGAACGCCTGCGAGCCGCCGTCGCCGAAGGCAGAGGCCGCGAAGAGGCCGAAAAGATCCTCGGAGAACTGTGCGACTACGCCGAAGAGCACTTCTCGGTGGAAGAAGGAATGATGAAAGAAGCGAAGTATGCCGCCCTTTCGGCACACCGGGTCGCCCACCGCGAGTTCATTAGCCAAGTAAGAGAGATGATGACCGAATCGGCAAAAGGAAAAAAGAATACGCTTTCTCTTGAAATTGCCGCATTTCTCAACGACTGGCTCCGGAAGCACATCCGGATAGCCGACCAACAGTATGCTCCGCTACTGAAATCAAAAGGCTATAAATAACAGATAGTTATAAATTTTTACAATTCCCCGATTGACTTTTGTCCACCATTAGACTATAAGTCTTACCGACTTTTTTATTTTTTTGGTCTTTCATTATAATCGTTGTGAGGTATCCATGCGTTGGAAGAAATCTTGCCTACCAATGCTGGTCGCCCTGTGCGGACTAGCTATGCCTCTTTTCGCTCAAGAGCGCCTGAGTCTCGACCAGTGCATCGCCATCGTCACGCGGGAAAGCGAAACGCTCCGCTCCGCCGCCGTCTCGAAAGAAGCGGCGCAGTTCGACGCCGACGCCACCTTCTGGAACTACTTCCCTACCGCCTCGATCAGCGTCAACTACCTCAAACTCTACTTCGAGCCTGAGCCGGAAAAGATAGAGATACCGAGCATCCCCGGAGTGACCGACGGTCTTTCGGGGGCCTTCGACATCCCCGAATGGAACCGCAC
The DNA here is from genome assembly GCA_964415795.1 of uncultured Spirochaetales bacterium. Classification (GTDB taxonomy): domain Bacteria; phylum UBP6; class UBA1177; order UBA1177; family JAKLFG01; genus CALITV01. The sequence goes on from CAYQBN010000004.1 coordinate 55,833, forward strand.
GCTCGACATCACGGTGGCCCAACCGGTCACGCCGCTCTGGAGCGTCTGGAAGGGACACGACGCCAAACGACTGGCCGCCGAGATAGCCGCCTTCAAACAGCAGGCGACCACCGCCCAGATCGCCGCGCAGACCGCGGAGTACTTTTACTCCTATCTCATGCTCGAACGCTTCGAGGCGCTCATCGCCGAAAGCGAAAAGCAACTTGACCGCTACGCCGCGCAGGCGCAGAACTTCGTGGACGCCGGCCTTACCGACAAACGGGCGGTGCTCAAGGTTTCCATCGAGAAAGCGAAACTCGCCAAGGAGAAGGAGCAGGTGCGCGGCAACAAGGCGCTCGTCCGGCGCGCGCTCGCACTGCTCATGAACCGCGCCGAGGAGAGTTTCGAACTCGAGTATCACGAGGCCGATCTCGTGCCGCTCGCCATCGACCGGACGGAACTGACCGCTCTTCAGAAGAAGAACCGCCCCGAACTGCGGATGCTCGAACGGCTCGACCGGATCGCGGACGACCTTTCCGACATCGCGGTACAGCCGCTCGTGCCAACCGTGGCGCTCACCGGCGGCTACCGGCACAACTTCGACTCGTCGCTCGTGAGCCCGGAGGGCACCTTCTTCGTCGGCGCCGTCCTTTCGTGGAACTTCGGCTTCGACACCCTCAAGAACATCGCCGCCTACCGCAAGGCGCGGAGCGAGAAGACCGCAACCCTGCTCGCCAACATCGACGCCCGCAAGCAGATGGACCTCCAGTTGTCGAGTCTCCACAGCGACCTCATGGTCAAGGAAAAGGAGATCGCCATCGCACAGGCCTCCATCGAGGCGGCGGCGGAGAACCTCCGCATCGAAGAGGCGAAGTATCAGGAGAAGATGACCACCGAGACCGACCTCCTCGCGGCGAACCTGCAGGAGCGGCAGGCGAAGACCTCCTACATCACCGCGGTCTTCCAGTACAAGATAGCGCTCTGGAAACTCGCCGCCGTCATTGGCGTTCCGGTCGAACGGCTCACCGGCGCATCGAACAAGGGAGGTGAACGATGAACGACCTTTCCGAAAAGAAGGACCTCATCATCGCCAACTTCATCAAACTGGTGCAGGAGTACGGCATCAACCGGGTGACACTCTCCGATGTCGCCCAGCGGAGCGGCCTCACCAAATCGGGGCTCTACTACTACTTCGATTCGAAAGAAGGGCTCTTTCTCGAGACGCTCAATACGGTCTACACGAAGATACGGCAGATCGTCGAACGAGATATCGAGCCGATCGCCGATCCCATCGCCAAGATCCATCACTTCATCACCCTGCAGGTGGAGATATTCTCCGACGAATCGCTCGGCCTGTCGTTCCTGTCCCACTGTTCTCTTGACATGATGGAAGAGATAGAGCGATTCATCTTCAGTTCTCCGGCACTCGTCGCGCGCATGACCGAAATACACCGATCCGAGCAACGCTATCTGGAACAACTGCTTTCACCGATACTCGTTCCGCGCGGCATCCCTGAAGCAGAGATACGGCGGCGCGCATCGCTCTTGTTCCTGCTCATCGAAGGATTTCTCTACATGAGTCGAAAGGTCGCCTCGGTAGCGCACACGGCGGACGATGTCCGTGAGATCGTCGGTGATGCCGATATCGCGTCCTTTCTTGCCGAGACTTTGGCGACCGGCGTGGTGGGAGAGGCGTTTCGTTCCCAAGATCAACGGAGGATCAATCCATGAAAACGAGCAATTACCCCCTCATCGTCCTTTTGTGTGGAGCGGCTCTTGCCCTCTCCTCATTCGCCTGCTCGACCGAAGCATCAGCCGAGAATGGCTCTCCCGCACCGGCGGTCGTCATCACAAAACCCGAAAAGAAAAAGTTCAGCCGCTCGTTCGAGACCGCCTCGACGGCGATGGCGTTCCGCACCGCATACCTCAATCCGAAGGTTCCGGCGACCATACGCCGTTTCCTCGTCAAAGAGGGTGATCCCATCAAAGAAGGACAATTGCTCGCGCAGCTCGATGAAAGCGATTATGCCGTCGCGGTGAACGCCTCACGATCGCAACTCGAAGCGGCTGATGCCGGCGTTCAGCAGGCAGAGGCCGCCTTTGCTAAGATAAGCGCCGACTACGAGCGATTCAAAAAACTGCACGAGAACGGCAACGTCTCCGAAAGTGAGTTTGAACAGGTAAAAACCGGCTATCAACAAGCCCAAGCGGCACTCGCGCTCGCCAAGGCCCAGCGCAATGTGGCGGCAACGGCGCTCGAGGGAAACCTTCGCCAGATGAGGTACACCGCCATCACCTCCCCCTTCTCCGGCCATGTCGCGGCGCGCAACGGGGAGATCGGAGAGATGGCATCCCCCGCGAGTCCGCGCCCCCTATTCGAGATCGTCCAAGCCGATAAACTGAGGATACAGATATTCGTCAGCGAGCTCGAGATCGGCGGCATATCTCCTGAGACCACCGCTCAAGTGATCTTCGATCCATTCCCTGACGATCCGGTCTCCGCGAAGGTCAACTTCATCAACAGCAAGGTGGACCCGACAACCAAGAGCGTAAAGGTCGAGTTGCTTGTCGATAATCCCCACATGAAATTCAAACCGGGCATGACGGTGAGGGTCCGTATCGCATTGCCCGAACGCGAGTATCTTGTCATCCCGCGCAACGCCGTCTTTACCCGAGACAACGAAGCGGGGGTCGTCTATGTGAAGGACGCCGAGGACCGTGTGTTCCCCAAGGACATCTTTCTCGGTGGCGGCGTCGAGGGCTTCGCGATAGTCGCTGGCGGACTTACGGGAAACGAAGAGATCGTCGTCGGCGGCGGCCGGCGGCTCGAAACGGGACAGAAGGTTACGGTCGTCACACCGGCGACCTTGGGCAAATAGGGAGGCGATCATGAATCTTCCGCGCTTCGCCGTTCGGCGACCGGTCCTCGTTTCGGTCATCTTCACCATAATGGCGCTTTTCGGAATCTACTCGCTCATCGATCTTCCGATAGACTTCATGCCCGATGTCGAGGCTCCTTACATCTCGGTCATCACCGTCTATCGGGGTGCCGGCTCCGAGGAGGTGGAAGAGAAGGTCACCAAGGTGATCGAAGCAGCCCTCTCCTCGACCTCCGGCGTGAAGAACATCTACAGCCGCTCTTTGGAGAATGTCTCTACCGTCACCTGCGAGTTCTCCTACGGGACCAATCTTGACGAGGCGACCAACAACATTCGGGATGTCCTCAACATGGCGAAGGGGTTCCTTCCCGACGGTACCGACGATCCTCTCATCTTCAAGTTCGACCTCAGCATGATGCCGATCGTCTTTCTCGCGGTCACCTCATCGACCGAAGACATCCGTTACAAGTTCGATGAGATAGACGACATCATCATCAGCCCCCTCGAGCGGATCCCCGGCGTCGGCTCGGTCATGACCTTCAACCAAATGGAGAAGCAGATCGTCGTCTCCATCGACAAGCAGCGACTTGCGGCCCTCAATCTTTCTCTCAGCGACATCACGAGCACCATCCGCGCCGAGAATCTTTCGCTCCCCGCTGGTAACATCGAGATCGGTGACATCGATTACACCATACGGGTTCCCGGCGAGTACAAGGACCCGGTAGAGATAGAGGAAACCATCATCGCGAGCACCCCCGTCGGTCTCATCAGGATAAAGGATGTCGCGCGGGTATTCTGGGGAAGCGAGGACAGCCGCCAGTTTGCTCTCAAGGATGGCGAGTACATGGTTTTCGGCATGGTCCAAAAACAGTCGGGCGCCAATACCGTCGCCATCGCCGACGCCGTAAAGAAGAAGCTCGCCGAGATAGAACCGCGCCTTCCCGAGGGATTCAAGGTGACCATTCTCCTCGACACCTCGGAGTTCATCGTCAAGATGGTGAAAAACCTCTCCAACGCCGTGATTGCCGCATGTTTCTTCGTGCTTGTCGTCGTCGTCTTTTTCCTCCGACGGTTCCGATCGAGCTTCATCGTCCTCCTTTCGATACCTGCCTCGATGATCATCGCCTTCGCCTTCCTCTACGGATTCGGCTATACACTCAACATGGTATCCCTCATGTCCCTTTCTCTCGCGATCGGCATGGTGGTGGACAACTCGATCGTCGTGCTCGACAACATCACGCGCCATATCGAGGGTGGCGCATCGAAGATGGATGGAGCGGTGAACGGCACGAATGAAGTGGGAAGCGCGATCCTCGCCTCGACTCTCACTACCATCGTGATATTCACACCGCTCTTTTTCGTAAAAGGCCTCGTCGGCGTGCTCTTCGGACAACTCGCCGGCGTCATCATCCTCACTCTCTCGGCATCGCTCCTCTGCGCCCTCCTTCTCACTCCAATGACGAGTTCGCGCATCCTCGATATCTCGGGAAACACGCAACGCACCGACAACTGGTTCTTCCGGTTCGGCGAACGCTTTCTCGACAGGGCGGAGAGCATCTACACCCGCCTCATCGAAATGGCGCTTCGCCACCGCAAGAAGACCATCGCGGCGGCGGCATCCATATTCGTTCTTTCGCTTCTCCTCATCCCCGTGATCGGTACCGACTTCATCCCGGAATCGGACGAAGGGTTCCTTCAGATAGACTTTGAACTGCCGCTCGGCACCCGAAGCGAACAGACCCTCGCGGTCGGCCAACGCATCGAACGCATCATTCGCGAGGAGATACCCGCGCGTCATCTTGTACGGACATTCCTTCGCGGAGGTCCCGACGATTCGGGTTTCGCCCAGAAGGTGCAAGACACCAATTCGGGAACCGCGGGCGCAAAACTCGTCTCTCAATCGGAGCGGGACCGGAGCGTCAAATACTATGCTCAACGGATACGCGAACGAATTACCCGCGAGATACCGGGCATCGAGAAACTTGATATCGTTACTACCTCTCCCATTATGTCAGGCATCGCCGGGGGAGGCGAAAAGCCGATCACCGTCAAACTGACCCATAAGGATTTCCACAAACTTTCCGAATCGGCACAGCGTCTTCAATTGGAACTGAGCAAGATACCGGGACTTATCGATCTCTCGAACGATGCCGAATCGTTCAAACCACAGATAGAAATCAAGATAGACCGCGTACGCGCAAGTCAGGTCGGTCTCAAGACGGCCATGATCGCGAGCGCGGTGAGAAGCGCCTTTTATGGCGATACCGCGTCGGTGTTTCGCAAAGAAGGCGACGAGTTCGACATCATGGTGCGTTATCAGAAATCGGACCGGACGAACCTCGAGCAACTCAGGGAGCTCGAACTGAAGACGCTCTTCGGCACCACCGTCAAACTCAAGGACGTCGCCACCGTAACCGAAGGGATAACCTCTCTCGTCATCAACCGCCAGAATCGGGAACGAATCGTGACCGTCGGCGCACGACTCGAAGGCGATACACCTATCAGCAAGGTGGCGCAGGAGGTGAAAAAGGCGGTCTCCCGCGCCAAGATACCCGCCGATGTCGGAATACTATACGGAGGAAACCTGAAACAGGAACAGGAAACGACCGGCGACCTTTTGCGTCTGCTTTTGCTCGGCATTCTCCTCGTCTATCTCGTGATGGCGGCGCAGTTCGAGTCGCTCATTGACCCCCTCGTCATCATCGTTTCGATACCCTTTGCCATAAGCGGCGTTCTCCTCGGACTTCTCATGACCGGCTACTCGCTCTCGGTCCCCGCCTTCCTCGGCATGGTCATCCTCGTTGGTATCGTCGTCAACAACGCCATCGTCCTGATAGACTACACCAAGATACAGCGGGAAAAGCACAAATTTACCACCGACGAGGCGCTCATTTTCTCCGGCGCGCGCCGTCTCCGCCCCATTCTCATGACCGCGACCACCACCATCTTCGGCATGATACCGCTCGCCATCATGCGCGGAGAATCGCACGAGGTCTTCAATCCGATGGGTATCGCCGTCGTCTTCGGCCTTACCTTTTCAACGCTGATTACGCTGATACTCGTCCCAAGCATATACTCGATGGTGGACGAGTTCCTCCGGAAACGTGGCTGGCGAAAGGAGACGACGGAACTCAATTCTTCAGTTTGACGACAAGCACCCGAAGTACTTCGCTCGACTCGTTCGCCCAACCGCGCTCGATGCCGGCAGGACATTCAACGAGTGTTCCCGCCGTGTAGCGATCGGCGCCGCCGGCGGTGCAAAGCGTGCCAGTCCCTTCAATGACGAAGAAAAGGACCGGCATCGGCATCGTGTGAAGCGGAAGCCTCCGCTTTGGCTGAATGGTAAGGTGGACGACTTCGGCCTTCGGGTGAGTCGCCAGTCCTTTTCCGATCATACCCTCCTGCGAAAAAACGACTGGGGCATCGTCAAGTGTCGTGTGAGTAAGCACCATTATCTCACTTCCCCGCCAGCATCGCGACGATGTCGGTTTCCGGATTCGTCATCGGTTTGATGTCGAACCGCTCAACGAGCACCTTGGCGACCGAGGGTGAGAGGAACCCGGGAAGCGTCGGCCCGAGCCGGATACCCTTCACGCCGAGATGAAGGAGCGCGAGGAGCACGAGCACCGCCTTCTGTTCGTACCACGCGATGTCGAAACTGATGGGCAGTTTGTTGATGTCGTCGAGTCCGAAGACCTCCTTTAGTTTGAGCGCGATGACCGCAAGCGAGTAAGAGTCGTTGCACTGACCGGCGTCGAGAACGCGCGGAATGCCACCGATGTCGCCGAGCGGCAGTTTGTTGTAGCGGTACTTCGCACAGCCGGCAGTGAGGATCACTGTATCCTGCGGCAATTTCTCGGCGACCTGCCGGTAGTAGTCGCGCTCCTTGTGGCGACCGTCGCAGCCCGCCATCACGATGAACCGCTTGATCGCACCCGATCTCACCGCGCCGACCACCTTGTCGGCGACCGCGAGCACTTGGTTGCGGGCAAAGCCACCGACGATCTTTCCATCTTCCAATTTCTCGGGCGCCTTGCAGGTTTTGGCAAGGGCGATGATCTGCGAAAAGTCCTTCATCTGTCCCGGCTTCCGGTCAGGGATGTGCGTACACCCATCAAAGCCGACGACGCCGGTCGTGAAGATGCGCCCTTTGAGCGAATCCTTCGGCGGAACGAGACAGTTCGAGGTGAGCAGTATCGGGCCGTTGAACTTCTCGAACTCCTCCCTCTGGTGCCACCACGAACCGCCGTAGTTGCCGACGAGGTTGTCGTACTTCTTGAAGAACGGATAATAGTGCGCCGGCAACATCTCGGAGTGAGTGTAGACATCGATGCCGGTCCCCTTTGTCTGCTCGAGCAGATCGTGCAGGTCGCGCAAGTCGTGGCCGCTGATGAGGATAGCCGGGTTATTGCGTACACCGGTGAACACCTCGGTCATCTGAGGATGGCCGTAGGTCGTCGTATTCGCCTCGTCAAGGAGAGCCATCACCTGCACCCCCATCGCACCGGTCCTCATCACGAAGGCGGTGAGTTCGTCGGCAGACTTGGTGTCATCGATGATCGTCGTGAGCGCCTCGAACACGAACTCGAAGATCTCCCGCCTGTGAAAACCGAGTGCATAGGCGTGCTCGCCGTAGGCCGCGATCCCCTTGAGGCCGTAAAGGATGATGGCCCGGAGCGACCGGACATCCTCGTTCTCGATGGTAAGCCAGCCGCCGCGTCCCGATGCGGCCGCCGCCTTGATTTCTTCATCGTTTTTCGGGCTCCACGCCGCCTCGGGTGGTAAGGTCGCGAGCTTTACGCCCTGCTTTTCGCATTCGGTAGCAAAGCGACGCTTTATCTCCTGACCTTCCCTGATCCAGCGGACGAAATCATGTTCATCGAAATTGGCGTTGGTGATCGTCGCAAACAGTCCCTTGATGACGAAGAAGGCGCCCGCCTCGTCGTAAAAGTCTTTCTTGGCGAGCGCATGACCATAGAAACCGATCCCCTTGAGGGTGTAGATGAGAAGGTCCTGCAGATTGGCCACCTTCTCGTTCTTACCACACACGCCGACCTTGTCGCAACCGACATTACGAGCCGTTTCTTGACACTGATGACAGAACATACCCATGATCTCCTCCTATCGTTTGTTACCGTCTATAGCGATGGTGACCACCTCGAACGGCATCACCTCTCCCGCATTCTTTATCGCTTGCTTTACGATCTCGACGATGCCACCGCAACACGGGACCTCCATGCGCACCACCTTGATGCTCTTAGGCTTACCGACGCGAATGATCTCGCTCATCTTGTCCACATAAGCCGCCGCATCATCGAGTTTGGGACATCCGATGAGAACCACGCGATCCTTGATGAACTCGGCATGGGCGTTCGCATAGGCATAGGCGACGCAGTCGGCAATGACCGTAAGATCGGCCTCCTTGAAGTATGGCGCATAGGGATTGGCAAGATGGATCTGCACCGGCCAATTTCTCAATTCCGATCCCCCTTTCTCCGTATGGGGAAACGGCGGTTGCCCAACTCCTTCCCCACCATGCATCACCTTTTTCAGATCAACTACCTTCGAACCGGGACATCCGCCACCGTGATGATGGCCGTGGGGATCCTTCTTGCCATGGTCACCGCAACCGCAGGCGTCGCCGTCTGCTTCCCCGTGAACGATCTCCTTCGGGTCCATTCCGTGCTCCCGAAGCACCGTAAAAGCCTCCTGCAAAAGATCCATCGCACCGTGGTCACGGAGGTGAAGAAGATGGGCACGGATGGTGTTGCGTCCTGCCGGCATGATGTTCTTCTCCATCACCTTTCTTTCATTGTACGGCTCAGCCTCGCGCTCCTCGACAGTGATGGCACCCTCGGGACAGTGACCAAGGCATGCCCCCAAACCATCGCAGAACAGATCGCTGATGAGCCGCGCCTTGCCATCGATGATCTGCAAGGCACCTTCGGCACAGTTGGGAACGCATAGGCCGCAACCACTACACTTCGCTTCGTCTATCTTGATAATCTTTCGTTTTGCCATTGATTCCTCCATTACGGACTCCGAAGTCTAATTTACGGAGAAAAACAAAAAAGTCAATAATTAGGAGTAGATTTTCTTTATTTAGGACTAAAATGTTTGAATTTCTTGGAAGATTTTTTTCTTCTATTCCTTCATCTGCTTTCTTGCTTTCTTCCCTTCTTGCCGATAGAACCATATCGTTGCAAACGGGATGGAGAAAAAAACGAATGGCCACCATCGCCATCCTCCACACGGGCGGCACCTTCGCCATGGAGAAGGACTCAGGAGGCAAATTGCGGCCGGGCGAATACGCTTTTTCCTACATCGAGCGCTCGGTATATCCGCTCTACAGTGACACCATCCGCCAATACCGTCTCTTCAACCTTGATTCCTCCCTTTTCACTCCCAACCACTGGAAGATGATCGCCGAAAAGATCACCGAACTTTACCACGCTTACGACGCATTCATCATCATCCACGGCACCGACACGATGGCCTACACCGCGGCGGCGCTCTCCTTTTTCCTTCAAAACCTCGGCAAGCCAGTCATCCTTACCGGATCGCAGATACCACTCAAAGACCGCCGTTCCGATGCGCTTCAGAACCTCCTTGCGGCGATCGAGGTGGCGCTCCACGGCGGGCTCAACGAGGTCGTCGTGGTCTTTCACCATTCAGTGTTCCGCGGGAATCGCATAAAAAAACGCGACACATGGGATTTTGACGCTTTTCATAGTCCGAACTACCCGCGCCTTATCAAACTTGGCATCGATATGGAGCGGATAGGACGCCTCTTCCTGCCGAAGCCGCGAAAAACTTTCACGACAAATACCGCGCTCGACGAACAGGTGCTCCTTGTCCCTCTCTTCCCCGGATTCGACATTTCGATGATACTGCCGGTCATCCGCGACGAACGGATTCATGGCATCGTACTCGAGGCCTATGGTGCCGGCAATCTTCCCGCCAACAACCCGGCGCTCGACGAGATATTCCGCGAGGCAGCCGCCCACCGCTTCCCCATCGCCGTCTGCAGTCAGTCACCGGCGGGACGCGTTGACCTTGGCCTCTACGAGGCAGCATCGAAGGCATCGTTCTACGGCCTCATCCCCGCCGCTGACATGACGCGCGAAACGACCCTCGTCAAATTGATGGTCGCTCTCGGGAGATTCGGCACCGACCTTAAAAAGATACGTAAGTTCATGACAACCGCTATCGCCGGGGAATTGTCGGAAGAACCATGCTGAAGGAACGGCTTTCCCACAGCGGATTCGTTGCCGTCGTCGGCGCACCGAACACGGGGAAGTCCACATTCATCAATACGGTACTTGGAAAGAAAGTGACTATCGTCTCGCCCAAGGTGCAAACGACGCGAACGCCGATCCGCGGCATTTACACTACCGAAGAGGCGCAACTTGTCTTCGTGGACACCCCCGGCATCACTCCCACCGATCTCGGCAAAGAACTTAACCGCTGGATGAACCGTACCGCAACGGCGCGCGCCAAGGAGGCCGATCTCGTCCTTTTTTTTGTAGACGCCACTCTTCAGCATCCCGAACAAGGAGTTATTGAAGAAGACCGTGCAGCCCTTGAAAAGATAACGACCTCGGCGCCGATCTACCTTGTGGTCAACAAATGCGACGCTGTCAAAAAGATGCGTGTCGATGACACCATTGCCGTGCTCTCAAAAGCATACCCCTTTGCCGGATCGTTTCGCATCAGCGCGCTCTCCGGCGATGGGATACCGTCGCTCCTCACGAGGGTCATCGAGCACCTCCCCGAAGGCCCGCAATACTTCGAGGCCGATGTTTCCTCCGACCTCCCCGATGAACAGTTCGCCGCAGAGATCATTCGCGAAAAGATCTTCCTCACCCTTCACCAAGAACTTCCCTACCACACCGCGGTCACCGTCGAAGAGATAACCGATCATGAAACGCGTCCCGACATACTCATCATCCGCGCCACCATTCATGTCGCTCGTTCGTCGCAGAAGGCTATCGTCATCGGCGAGAAGGGTAGCATGCTCAAGAAGATAGGCTCTTTTGCCCGAGAGGAGTTGGAACACCTCTTCGGGAAGAAGATCTTTCTCCATCTCCATGTTCGCGTAGAAGAAAAATGGTTCGACAACGAGCGTCTGTTGCGCAAGATGGGATTCGAGGAAGAACCATGAGGATGACGCCTCTTCTCGTTCTTGCGATGCTTTTCGATGCACTCCTCGCTGACGCCCAGACCACAGGACGCCCCAGCGAAGCGGAGATCCGTTTCTACGAACGGGTCATCGCGACCCGTGACGAGGCACGAAAGATATGTGCGGAAACGGTGCTTATCATGAAAAGCAACCTTGATCTCTATACCGCCCTCGACAAGAAAGTGTCGCATCCCGACGACAAGGCGGCCGTCGACATAGCCAAGATGCGCATGAACGAGGCAAGCGTCCTTGCCGTCCCCATCTGTGAGGCCTTTTCTCTTCTCGACGACGACCGTGCCGCCGAGATCACCAAAAAAGACTTTCCCCGTTTCCAGAAAGAAAAGATGCCGGCCGACACCCGATCCTTCTATATCAACCTTTATAAGCTGGCGCTTCTCGATATCCACGATGCGCTCCTCTGGTGGAACCGGCACATGATCGCCATGAACGAGTCCGCGAAGAAAAAACCGCAACCCCTCGTCATCAAAGAACTGCTCACCGGCATCGTTCAAGACGCCGCCGAAATGAAACGACGCCTCGACCTCATAAAAGACCGTTACCCCATTCTTTCGGAACCGGCTCGCCCATGAAACGCGCCCCTAACAACATAAAACCGATTATCGCCATCATCGGACGCCCCAATGTCGGCAAATCGACCTTGTTCAATCAGCTGCTCGGCAAGAACGCCGCCATCGTCGACGACCGACCCGGCGTCACCCGCGATCTCCACTACGAAGAGATGATCTACGATGACAAGCCCTTCACGCTCATAGACACCGGTGGTTTCCACATAGATGAGGAAGGAGACGCCATCACGATCGGTATTCGTCGCCAAATAGAAGAAGTTCTGTCTTCGGTTGACGGCGTCATGCTCGTCGCCGATGGCATGGCCGGCCTTCACCCGAGCGATCGTGAGATCCTCGATATCCTCCGCCGCGACGAGATACGCCACTGGATGGTCGTCACCAAGGTAGACGGCGAGCATCTCGAAGCACAGAGCGCCGAGTTCTACCAGACCGGCGTCGAAGAGGTATGGCCCGTATCCGGCAAGACGGGATACGGCATCCGCGATCTGCTCGACGATGTGACGAAAGACTTCTGGACCCGCAAAGAGATCGCCGAGAAACTCCCGCCCCCCGCCGACGAGATACGCGTCGCCGTCATCGGCCGCCCCAATGTCGGCAAATCAACGCTCGTCAACGCCATCCTCGGCGAGGAACGAATGCTCGTTTCGCCGATCCCGGGCACGACGATGGATCCGATAGACTCGCTCTTTCGTCACGGCGACCGCATCTTTCGGCTCGTGGATACCGCCGGCATCCGACGGAAGAAGAACATCGTCCACACCATGGAAAAAGCGGCGGTCATCCGCACCTTCGCGGCGATAGACCGAAGCGACATCGTCCTCTTCCTCATGGACCCTACCGAGATCGGGACCGATCAGGATCTCAGGATACTCGGCATGGTCCACGAGAAGAACCGCGGCCTCATCATCGTCGTCAACAAATGGGATCTCGTCGAGAAGGATGAAAAGACCTTCGACCGTCTCGTAAAGGACCTTCGCGGTCGTATCCGGTTCGCCCCCTATGCCCCTATCGTCTCCATCTCGGCGCTCGAAAGGCTGCGCATCGAACGACTGCTTTCGCTTGTGGAAACGACCTTCGATCGCTACACCCACGCCGTTGACGAGGAAACGCTCACCGACTGGCTCCTGCGCACCGTCACCCACACGCCACCGCCGCTCGGGCGATCGCACAAGCCGCTTCTCTTCTCACGGGCAACAATGCCCTCGACACGACCCCCGGTGCTCCTCATCACCGTCAACCGTCCGTCCGAGGTCCACTTCTCCTACGAGCGGCACCTTCTCAACAGCTTTTACCGTTCATTCGACTATACCGGCGTCCCGGTAAAGATCTCCTTCAAGCGGGGAAACCGATGAACCGAGTCATCGAACGGTTCCGCCGCCTTGCCGAAAAACTGCTCTCCTACATCGACGCACGCCGCCCGCTCCGCATCCTCTGGCGAACGGGGAACGACTTCATCGACGACGGGTGCCTCGACAACGCCGCCGCGCTCGCCTTTTACGCCCTCCTCTCCTTCATACCATTTCTCATCATCGTTGGCGCCATCATCGGTATCGTCATAGACCGGTTCGCAGGAACCGCTCAACCGTCCGACCTTCTCGAATCGGTCAAAGAGTACCTGAAGGCCATCATCCCTTACCTGCAGGACGACCTTTTACGCGGTTTCCTCTCGCTATCGCGTCACACGGCAAGTCTCTCCACCATCGGTCTCGTCTCTCTCGCGATATCGGCCTCTCTTCTCTTTTCAACCCTGAGCACCACCATCGCCCGGATCTTCGGAACGAAGTCGGTGAATTTCGTGCTTACGCGCCTCATCGGTGTCGTGATCATCGTGGCTGTCACCATCGTCCTTTTCTTTCTCCACTACTTCGCGGCGCTTGCTTTTTCTCTCATCGCTATCGTGCAAGACCGCTTTCCTTACTTCCAAGAAGCGCTTTCCCTCCTTACCGGCAACGGTCTTCTCTGGAGTATGCTGCTCATCACCCTTTTCATCATCGGCCTCTTCATTCTCCTTCTCCGCCTCTTTGCTGTCGGCATACGGATATCGTTCCTGCCCATTCTATTGGGGGCACTAACCTTTTCAGGCCTCTGGAACGGTGCGAAATATCTTTTCAATATCTATATCACGAAGCTCTCTTCATACAGCATCATCTACGGGTCGGCGACATGGTTCGCCGCGGCGATTCTCTGGGTGTACTACAGCATGACGCTTCTGCTTCTCGCCATGGAGCTCATCAAAGTGATGCACCGAGAAATAATCAGTAGTGGAGGAGATCGATGAGAACAGCGATGATCCTTGCCACGATCTTCCTGTTGTCGGTATCAGTGCAGGCCTTCTACGACCAACCAGCCTTCACCTACGAGGGGGCGTACGACTACTTCATCCTCTCCAAGTCGCTCCTCGCCGACAACCAAAGCCAGCCGTATGAAAAAGAGGGACGCGTACCTCAAGGAGATACCTCTCTCGGCGTCTCTGGAACCACCGCGACGCTCGGCGCCGACGATGTGCCACCCGACGCCTTGGTTGAGCGGGCGATCCTTGTCTGGGTCGTCTCGAAAGACAGCTCTGACAAGAACGCCGTCGGCGACCAAATGGTGACCCTCGTGACCCCCGATGGCGAAGAACACCTCGTCACGGCACCTCTCGCCGGAAACAGTGCGACGCCCCCCTCACTCGAATTCGAGGCCTACGCGAGCGGCAGCTACTACTACTACCTCTATCGCACCGATGTCACCGACATCCTGAAAACCTATCAGGCCGACAGTCCCGATCCTTCCGTTTCCCAATCGCTTACCGGCAACTATACGGTCAAAGGAGTCGACGACATCTACGATTGCCTTGCGAACGAGGGCCATGTCTACTGCTCGTCCGCATCGATGGTGGGAGGCTGGCAACTTATTCTCGTCTACTCTTCAAAACAGATAGCGCGCAAAAGGATCTACTTCTATCACGGCATGGAGTGGAGTTCGAGCACGATGACCAACCCGCTCACCATCCACATCACCGGCTTCGAACTGCCCGAAGAGGCGGTAGTGAAACTGTCGGTGGTCACGAGCGACGGCGATGATGTCGAGACCGCCAAGGAGTTCCTCCGAATCAAAGGGAACGCGACGACCAACACCTACCTCGTGCTCGCCGATCCCTGCAACCCGCCCGATTTTCCCTTCAACAACAAGTTCCTCAACTACAACTACAAGAAAGAGCCTTCTCCCGACTGCCTCATCGAACTTTCGTACGATGTCGACACCTTTCTGCTCCAATACGATCCGAACGACACACAGGGACTCATCAACGAGCACATCAAGGTCGGTACCACCGCCTTCGATTTCCAGATCGGCACTGGGTCCGACATCGTCCTCACCAACTACGTGATGATGTCGGTGGATACCAAACTGCCGGCATTCGACATACCCGGCATGGATGAGAAGTTCCTTCGCACCAATTCTCTCTCCCCCATTCACCTATGTCATGACCGCGACAGCGCCTACGAGATATGGGTAGAGAACCACGGGCAGGAAACGGCACAGATGGTCATGGTACGTGATCCACTTCCCGAAGGACTCAAATATGTCGCCGGAACGACGCAGATAGATCGCACCGGAACCGGGAATTGCTTCGAGCCGGTCGCCGACATAAATGGAGAATCGCCCCTGTTCAGCGGCATGCTCGTCGCCGAATCGCTCGGCATCTGCCACGATGCGAGCGACTGCCCGCGGGTGATTCTCCGATTCAAGGTGCGTCCGCTCGACGGGCTTCCCAAGAACGCGCTCTTCCAAAACACTGCCCTTATCTGGGACGCCGTGCTGGGCGAAGGAGCGGCCTACCGTTCCAATCAAGGGCTTGCGCTGCGGAGTTTCCTCGACCAGTCGTGCCCCGACACCATCACCGACCCCTATCCCACCGGCACCACCTGCGGGGAGGTCCCGGACACCGATAGCGTCACCGACGAGGACTCAAGCATTCCTGATACAGAGAATGTCGAGAACGAATGGGAAAACGCCGATCCCTCGGGATCGCTTGACGACGATATCATTTGGGAAGACGAAGAGAGCGGCTGCGCCTGCGCGCTCATCCCCTGACGCGGCTTAGGAGGAAAAGTCCTCCCAGCGCGTCTGCTTCTGTTTGAGCATCTTGCGAAGTTTCATCACCGCCTTTGCTTCTATCTGGCGGATACGCTCGCGGGTGACCCCCATATCCTTCCCGATCTCCTCGAGCGTGTAGGTCTCCGGCTCACCAATGCCGAACCGCATACGGATGACCTTCTCCTCGCGCGGCGTGAGTCCCGAAAAGAGATCTCGGATGATCTCGGCCATGTTCTGCCGCGCAGCATACTCTTCTGGCCCCATCGTTTTGGGGTCCTCGACGAAATCCTGCAGCTGGCTGTCCTCGTCCTCACCAATAGGGGTCTCCAGCGAGATCGTCTCGCGGGCCGATCGCCACACCTTGCGGATCTTGTCTTCGGGGATGTTCATCGCCTTCGCGACATCGGCGATGCTCGGCTCGTATCCATTCTTGTTGGTGAGTTCCTTGATGGTCTTGTTTATCTTGTTCATCATCTCGATCATGTGGACCGGGATACGTATCGTCCGGCCCTGATCGGCGATGGCACGGGTAATGGACTGACGGATCCACCACGTTGCATAAGTCGAGAACTTGTAGCCGCGGCTATACTCGAACTTGTCGACCGCCTTGATGAGGCCGATATTCCCCTCGGCGATGATGTCCTTGAAGTCGAGGCCGCGATTGTTGTACTTCTTCGCGATGGAAACGACGAGACGAAGATTCGCTTGGATAAGTTTGTTCTTTGCGGAGCGAACCGTCTCCTCGGCGCACTTGAGCCGCTCTACCGCCGCCCGAAGATCCTCACGCGAAAGACCAGTTTCCGCTTCAAGCTTCTTGATGCTTCGTCGGGTTTGCGCTATGAGCGTGTACTTTTCCTGGACCTCGCTCATTCTCCGACGATCCAGCAACGGGAACTTGCGCGGGTTCGACAAAACGGCGTTCATCTCACCGAAACTCATCCCGAAAGATCGTTCGATCTGATCTATGTTCTGCTCCAGCCGATCGACCTTCTCCTGATAGCCCCTGAGACGCTCCCCGAGCGTGTAGAGGTAATTCTTGTTGAGGCGCATGTCCATGATAACCCCAACCATTCGTTCGAGTATCTCGGCGGCCTCTTTCTGCTTCGGCTCGGGATTACGGACGGTCGCAGCCTGCTTGAGCAGCCGCTCCCGCTCGCGGCTCAGTTGCTTAAGTTTATCTATGTGGCGAGACAATCCTTCGACAGCGAGGCGCACCTTCTCGACGGCAGGATCCACTCCCGGTTCTTCCGACCTCCGTTCCGCCGACATGTCGGCAACGACCGCGGCGCCCTCTTTCCCCGTCTCCTCGCGATCGACCGTCACTTCGTCATCTTCATCGGCATCGTCTTCGCCCTCGTCTTCTTCGTCGTCCTCCCCTTCGTCCGCCCTCTCCATATCCGCAAGGATCTCGTCTTCCTCGCTTTCCTTTTCGGATTCCTCCTCGACCTCTTCTTCGGACTCGTCACCTTCTTCTTCGCCGAGGTCCTCATCACTTTCCCGTATGACCTCTTTGAGCGTCACCTGCTCGTTCATGAGCTTCTCGGGGATTGCAACGATCTCTTTGAAAGTAATGAACACCGACAACAGAGTGCGAATGATCTCTTTCTCGCCCTCTTCGATGCGCTGTGCGATGGCGACCTCGCCTTCCTTCGTGAGCAGTGGTACCGATCCGATGGTCAGCATGTACATACGGAGAGGATCCTTGCGTCCCCGTTCGGCCGGCACTACCGGCTTCTTAACGACCGGCAGATCGGTGAGAATCGTTTCTTCATCGCTCTTCTCAGTGACGACCGGGATCTTGAACTCGTCGAGGACATTGAAAAGAAGGTCCATGTCGTCAACCGAGAAATCCACATTGTCGGGGAAAAGCGCATCTATCTCTTCATAGGTGATATCGCCGCTGCTTTTGATGATGGCGTCAATGACATCAACCAATTGGGGATTGCTGAGATCGTCCCCGCCGACCCTTTTGATCGCTTCGATGATCCTCCTGCGATCTACTGCCTCCCCTTTGTTCTCCCGGGGAGTCTCCGGGCGCCCATCGAGGCGCATACGCATCTTTTTCCGTCGTTTCAGAAAATCTCGGTCCCGTCTTGTCGGCATTCTTCTCCTCACGGTCATTTGCCTGTGGTGTTCTCGATAAGCGTTTCCCGCAATCTCTTTTTCTCCTGTTTGAGCCGCTGTATTTCGGCGATCGCCTCGGGCGACCCATCGGAGGAGAGATCGCTCACCGTCCGGTCGATGTCCGCTATCCTCATATTCAAAAGAAGCAGGTGGAAGCGACGCCGAGCGGCAGTATCGTCCATCCGCGCGAACGCCGCGGCCTCCTCACCGTCCGACGACAGACGCTCTATCACCGCCCGCAACGCTTCGGCATCGTCGGCGTCGTGCGCCGCAAGGAGCGCGGCACGCAACTGCGATTTGTCATACTTCCCCAGAAAGGCGCATTCGCGGCTGTCAAGAGCCGGAATAAGGACCGGATGCGTCGCAACGACGAGGAGCAACTCACGATAACCCGCCGCGGGATCGTCTTCTGGTCCCTTCCGATCCGGCGCCGCATCCTCCGACCGTCCCCCACGCGCGAGCCCGCCTTGTTCCTTCCGCATAAGGTCCTGCAGGTGGCGCACCAGCTGCTTTGCCTCCCCCGCCTTAACAGAGGAATGCGTGGACGCGACCTTTTCGACGAAACCAAGATACTCTTCGCGCCTATAGGGGAGCACCGATCGTAAAAGGCGCGCCATCTCGATCTTCGCCGCCTCCCGTTCAGGGATGGGATCCGCCGAGAACACCCGGGCGGTCAAGTCGGCGAGATAATGTTGGAGGATGTCTCTCCGTGCCCCGGAGAGGATCTCTTCGATCCGTCGCCGCCCATCGGGACGCCGAACAAGGGAATCAGGGTCTTCCTTTTCATCGCCGCTCTCGATAAAGGCGGCGCGGAGATCCATCTTCTCCGGTCTCTTGAGTTCCAATACGCGACGCATCGCGGCACGCCCTGCCGCATCGCCGTCGAGAAGCATCACGACCGGCACACCAAAGCGCTCAAGTAAGGCGAGATGCTCCTCGGTAACCGCCGTACCAAGCGCCGCGACCGCGGTGGAAAACCCATGGACATGCAACGAGATGACATCGAAGTACCCCTCGGTGACGATGATGTAGCGATGCTCTTTGAGTCCCTCGCGGACGAGGTTGATGCCGAACAGGCTGGATCGCTTGGAGAACACCGGAGTCTCCGGCGTATTGAGGTATTTCGGTTCACCATCGCCAAGGATACGCCCGCCGAAGCCGATAACTTGCCGTCGCTGATTGACGACCGGTATCATGATGCGATTATAGAAAAAAGAGCGTATTCGACCGCTAGCATCGATGCGTGCAAGTCCTCCCCGTTCCATTGTCTCCCCGGAGACGCCGTTTGACCTCAGGAAAGAAACCAGTTCGTCACCGTCACCGACCCAGCCAAGGCCGAATCGCTTAACCGCATCCGATGTGACACCACGGCTCTCGAGATAGGATGACACCTGCGGCGCTGTGGCGAGTTTGCGGTGAAAAAAAAGAGCCGCGAGTCGGTTCGCCGCTATGATGAGGCGCCGTTCCTCCTCCGCGCGGCCCGCAGCCGGTGTCGTCGTCTCCTCCAACAGTTCGCGAACGCCGAACTCGGATCCGATCTTACGAACCGCCTCGCGGAACGAAAGCGATTCGATCATCATCAGGAATGTGATCGCGTTGCCATGTGCACCACACCCGAAGCAGTGGTAGAACTGCCGTTCCTCGTTCACCGAGAAAGAGGGGGTTTTCTCTTTATGAAACGGGCAGAGCCCCACATACCGTCGTCCAGTTTGCTGGAGTTTCACATGGCGACGCACTACATCGACGATATTGACGCGCTCCTCTACGATACGGTTTGCGTCCACGAGTGCCACAGAAGATCGCCGCTCAAAAAATTCTGTGGCATTATAGTGTAGGGCACCTAAAAGTCAAAAATTGCATATCATCGGTCGTTTTTAGCATTTTGTTAGAGATTCGAGACTGTTGGGAATTCGTCTTGACTTTTGACGGGAAAGGGAGGCCAAGAATATGGAGGAGAGAGAGGTACGGAGTTTTATCACCTTTCATCAACGGAGGTACCATGAGCCACACGACCGACCTGCTCAAAAAGATCGAGCCCGATCGAAGTAACCTCATCAAGGCATTACAGACGGTGCAAGAAGATGTCGGCTATGTGTCCGACGAAGCCATCGAGGCCATAGCTCGCCACTTCTCCGTCGCACCGGTCGAGGTCGAGGGTATCGTTAGTTTCTACGCCCAATTCAAGCGGGTAAAACCGGGGAAGTACCGCATCTCGGTCTGCGACGGTACCGCTTGTCACATCAAAGGGGCAACGCTCGTCTCGGGATGGATCACCGAAGAACTCGGCATCAAAGGAGGCGAGACCGACAAGGAGGGGCTCTTCTCACTCGAGGTGGTGGCCTGCCTCGGCTGCTGCAGCCTCGCGCCCGTCATCTCGATCAACGGGAAAGTGTACGGCAACCTTGAACGCAAGACAGTACTGAAAATCCTCAAAGACTACCGAAAGGGAGGTGCCGCATGACCATTCGTCGCATCAACATCGGTGTCAGTTCGTGCGGTATCGCCGCCGGCGCAAGTGAAACGGCCGCGTTCCTCAAGAAGGAGATAACCGACATTCCCATCGTCGAAGTGGGCTGCATCGGTCACTGCTACGCCGAGCCGCTCGTCGAGGTGGTGACCGACAAGGGGTCGGTGTTCTATGAAAAGGTCCTCCCCAAGAAAGAACACCTCGACCGCATCCTCGGCCTGAAGGATGAAGGACGCCTTACCATGCGATCTCAGCGCACCGAGCGGGAGAAAATAAAAGTGCTCGCGCTCGCGGGGCGCATCGCAATGACCTCGATCGACGAGTACATTTCACACGATGGCTACCAAGGCCTGAAAAAGGCGCTCGCCATGAAACCGGCCGACATCGTGGAGGAAGTCAAAAAATCGGGACTTCGTGGCCGCGGCGGCGGCGGATTCCCGACGGGAACGAAATGGGGGTTCCTCGCGGCGAAACAGGCACCGGAGAAGGTGCTCATCTGCAACGCGGATGAGGGTGACCCGGGGGCGTTCATGGACCGTTCCCTCATGGAATCGGTACCCCATCAGGTCCTCGAAGGCATGCTCATCGGCGCATGGGCGACCGGCGCAACGAAACTCTTCATCTACTGCCGCGCCGAGTACCCACTTGCAATTAAAAACCTTAAGATCGCCATCTCCCAAATCTACGAACGGAAGCTCAATGACCTCAATGGTCGCATTGTCGAATTCAAACTGAAGGAAGGAGCCGGTGCCTTCGTGTGCGGCGAAGAAACGGCGATGATCCATTCGCTCGAAGGAAAACGCGGCACGCCGCGGTTCCGTCCCCCCTACCCGACCGACAGCGGCTACCACGGATATCCCACCGCGATAAACAATGTCGAGACCTTCGGCAACATTCCCCTTATCCTGCGCGAAGGAGGCGAGGAGTTCGCGAAACTCGGTACCGCCGGATCGAAAGGCACCAAACTGTTCGCTCTCGCCGGCGATGTCAAGTATCCGGGACTCGCCGAGGTCCCAATGGGGGTCACCATCGGCGACATCGTCTACGAGATCGGTGGCGCCGACCGCGACGCGGTCAAGGCGGTTCAGATCGGCGGCCCGTCAGGTGGCTGTATCCCCGCCGAAAAGTTCGACGCTGTCGTCGACTATGACTCGCTCAAAAGCCTCGGCGCCATCATGGGCTCCGGCGGTCTCATCGTCATCGGCAAGAACCGCTGTATGGTGGAGACGGCGCGCTACTTCCTCGAGTTCACGACGCGCGAATCATGCGGCAAGTGCACCTTCTGCCGCATCGGCACCAAACGAATGCTCGAACGGCTCGAGAAGATAACGCAGGGAAAAGGCACCGACGAAGATGTCGCGTTCCTCGCCGATCTCGGTCCCAAGGTCATCAGGGGATCGCTCTGCGGCCTCGGCCAAACGGCGCCGAATCCGGTCATCTCGACGCTCCGCTACTTCCGGCACGAATACGACGCTCACACCAAGGAAAGCATATGTCCGGCGCTCCAGTGCAACGCCCTTTCCGATGTCTCCATCGATCTCGAGAAATGCGTGAAGTGCGGACTGTGCGTCAAAACCTGCCCAGTCAAGGCGATAAGCAAGGATTTCGTCGTAGACAACGCCATCTGCACTCGATGCAACTCCTGCATCGAGGTATGTCCCAAGAAAGCGATCAGCCGGGTGAAGAAAGGAACGGGGTTCTACGGCACGAAAGGAGGCGCACAATGAGCATCACGATAACGATAGACGGCAAGAGATTCACCGCCGAAAAAGGCGAGACCATTCTCAAAGTCGCCGAGCGGAACGGCATCGCCATTCCGACGCTCTGTTTCAGCGAGAAGGTCACCAAGAACACCGCATGCTTCGTGTGTGTCGTCAAAGACCTCAAGACAGGACGCTTCGTCCCCTCTTGCGCCATGGAGGTGACCGACGGCATGGAAGTCGCCTCCGACGTACCGGAAGTTCGCGAAATGCGGCTCACGGCGCTCAATCTCATTCTCTCGGAGCATCGCGGCGACTGCGAAGCACCCTGCACGATAGCCTGTCCGGCGCATGCTCAGGTCGAAGAGTATGTTCGCGAAGGGCGTAAGGGAAACTTTCTCGAGGCGCTTAAGATCATCAAACAGCGCATCCCGCTTCCCCTCTCGATCGGCCGCGTCTGCCCGCGTTTCTGCGAGAAAGATTGCCGCCGCAATGTCGTCGACAAAGAGGCGGTCGCCATCAATGACTTCAAGCGGCTCGCCGCTGACCTCCACTATGATTCGTACCTCGAGGATCTGCCGCCGCTTACCGGCAAAAAGGTCGCTGTGGTCGGCGCCGGTCCCGCCGGTCTCTCGGTCGCTTATTTCCTGCGTCTGAACGGCGTGGCAAGCGACCTCTACGACAAGATGCCAGCGGCAGGCGGCATGCTCCGCTACGGTATCCCCGAGTACCGCCTCCCCAAAGCGATCCTCGACAAGGAGATCGCTCATTTCACCAAAATGGGTGGCATTTCGTTCATATTCAACAAAAAGATCGGGAAAGACCTCTCTCTGGACGACCTCAAAAAGAAATACGACGCGATCGCCATCACCGTCGGCTCATGGAAATCGAGCGCGGCCGGGGTTGAGGGAGAGGAACTCACCATCGGCGGCATCCAGTTCCTCGAAAAGATAGCCCGCGCCGGCTGGAAAGGCGACAATCCCGGCAAGACGATCGTCATCGGCGGCGGCAACACGGCGATGGACTGTCTGCGCACCTCGGTCCGCCTCGGCTCGAAGGATGTCACCTGCTTCTACCGCCGCACCGAGGCCGAGATGCCTGCCGAAAAGATAGAGATCCACGAGGCGAAGGAGGAAGGAGTAAAGTTCGAGTTCCTCGTCGCGCCGGTAAGACTGCGCCGCGAGAACGGGAGACTCGTCCTCACGAGCCAACGGATGAAACTCGGTGAACCGGACGCATCAGGACGCCGTAAGCCGATACCGATCCCCGGGTCGGAGTTCGATACCGTCGCCGACACCGTCATTGCGGCGATCGGCCAAAAAACGGTGGTTCCTCTCGGCATCAAGGCGACCAAGTGGGGCGATGTGGAGGTCAACAAGGATGACTGCCGCATGGAGGGAGCGGTCTTCGCGGCGGGCGACTGCGTGAGCGGCCCGGCCACGGTCGTCGAGGCGGTCGCCGGCGGACGGCGGACGGCGTTGTCGATCCTTGCGCACCTCGCGGGACAGCCTTTCAAGGAACCCTATCTTCTCAATGTCTCCCGCGGCAAATGGCAGAGCCTCGCGAAAGACGATCTTGTGTTCCTCAAAGAACCGCCCGAACGGAAACGGACACCGCAACGGCTCATCCCGATAAAAGAACGAACTGCCACCTTCAAAGAGGTCGCCTTCACCTTCACGCCTGAAGAGATCAAAAAGGAGGGCGAACGCTGTATCGAATGTTCCTGCACCGCCAAGGGTGACTGTTTGCTCAAGAAGCACAGTGAGACCTATGTCGCCAAACCGGAGGCGATCGTTGGAGAAAAGCCGAAGTTCGGTTACGATGCGCGTCACCCCGAGATCATCCTCGACCGTGGCAAATGCATCAAGTGCGGCATCTGTGTCAAGGTGTGTTCCGAGGTCGTGAACCAAAACCTCCTCGGTTTCAAGTTCCGCGGTTTCGCGACCCGCATCGACACCGCCTTCTCACGCCCGCTCCCCTCGCCGCTCTGCCGCGATTGCGGGAAATGCATCGAGGAATGCCCGGTCGGTGCCCTCGATTGGAAGGTAAAGAAATAGGATTTGTTTGACAACGGCGCATTCCTCGCTATAAAAGGGCGCAAGTGCGTGGGGCTGTAGCGCAGTTGGGAGCGCGCTAGAATCGCACTCTAGAGGTCACCGGTTCGATCCCGGTCAGCTCCACCACTTCTTTTTCCTCGCTTTTACTCCTTGCAAAGTCGTTCGCTCCCCGCTATAAGTGCCGGGTGAGTGTCCATGAACAGAGGAGAGAGCATCATGATGAGTAACCAAGAGATCGCAAGCGCCATGACGGTGCAGTTGGACGCGGTACTGCCGTCTGCGCCCACATTTGATCCACGTATCCGGCGTGCCCCCAAGCGTGAGCTTACCCTCAGCAAGAAAGAGATCACCCTTGCCCTCAGGAACGCACTTCGCTATGTACCGGAGGAACTGCACGAGACGCTCGCACCCGAATTCCTCGACGAACTGCTCACTCGAGGCCGCATCTACGGTTACCGTTTTCGTCCTCAGGGACGCATCTGGGGAAGACCGATAGAGGAATACCGAGGCAACTGCATCGAAGGGAAGGCCTTTCAAGTAATGATAGACAACAATCTCGACTTCGAGATCGCCCTCTATCCCTATGAACTCGTCACCTATGGCGAAACCGGGCAAGTCTGCCAGAACTGGATGCAGTACCGACTCATCAAGAAGTACCTCGAGGTCTTGACGCGCGAACAAACGCTTGTCATCCACAGCGGGCATCCGCTGGGTCTTTTCAAGTCGAAACCCGACGCCCCGCGCGTCATCACGACCAACGGCCTCATGGTAGGACTGTTCGATAACCCTGCCGATTTCAACCGCGCCGCAGCGCTCGGGGTGGCCAACTACGGCCAGATGACCGCCGGCGGCTGGATGTATATCGGGCCGCAAGGCATCGTGCACGGCACCTACAATACGCTACTCATCGCCGGACGGCTCAAACTCGGCGTACCAAGCGATGAGAATCTCTCGGGGAAACTCTTCGTTTCGTCGGGACTCGGCGGGATGAGCGGGGCACAGGGAAAGGCCTGTTGGATCGCTGGCGGCGTCGCCGTCATCGCCGAAGTTGACCAGAGCCGCATCGAAACGCGCCACTCTCAGGGATGGGTCACCCATGTCACCGGAACGGCGAAAGAGGCGTTCGATCTGGCGATTGGCATGACGAAGAAAAAGGAACGAGCGGCGATAGCGTTCCACGGGAACATCGTCGACCTCCTCGAATACGCGGTAAAAGAAAAGGTCGCGATAGATCTCCTTTCTGACCAGACCTCGTGCCACGCGGTGTACGAGGGCGGCTATTGTCCGCAGGGACTCACCTTCGCGGAACGCACCGAACTGCTTGGAAAGGACAAGCCGAAGTTCATCGAGATGGTGAACCGGAGCCTCCGCCGCCACTTCGAGCTCATCAAAACGCTCACCGGACGCGGCACCTACTTCTTCGACTACGGCAACTCGTTCATGAAGGCGGTCTTCGACGCGGGGGTGAAGGAGATAGCACGCAACGGCATCAATACCTACGATGGCTTCATCTGGCCCAGTTATGTCGAGGATATCCTCGGACCGGAACTTTTCGACTACGGTTACGGCCCCTTCCGCTGGGTTTGCCTGTCAGGGAAGGAAGAAGATCTCGTCAAGACCGACGCGGCGGCGGCGGAATATATCAAGAACTGCCGCAACCCGCTCCGCTATCAGGATCGCGACAATTACCTCTGGGTACGCGACGCGATGAAGAACAAACTGGTCGTCGGCACCAAGGCACGGATACTCTATCAGGATGCGTGGGGACGCACCGCGATCGCTCTCAAGTTCAACGAGATGGTGCGCAAGGGCGAGGTCGGCCCCATAATGCTCGGACGCGATCACCACGACACCGGCGGCACCGACAGCCCGTTCCGCGAGACCTCGAACATCAAGGACGGGTCGAATGTGATGGCCGACATGGCGACCCATATTTTTGCCGGGAACGCAGCGCGCGGCATGAGCCTCGTCGCGCTCCACAACGGCGGCGGCGTCGGCATCGGCAAATCGATAAACGGCGGCTTCGGCATGGTGCTCGACGGCTCGGAGCGAGTGGATAACATCCTCAAAACGGCGATGCCGTGGGATGTCATGGGGGGCGTCGCGCGCCGTGCGTGGGCCCGCAATGAGCATGCCATAGAGACGAGCATCCTCTACAACCGCGAGAATGCGGGCCTCGACCATATCACCCTCCCCTTTGTTCCTAACGAAGAACTCATCGAGAAGACGGTCGCCGCAAAGGTGAAGTGACCGTCAATATCCCCGGATAAAGAGCAGGAGCGCGACGCCGACGAAGAAGAGGCCAAGAAGGCGGCGGATACGGTTGGAGTGGCTCTGGACCGTCCAGCGGGCGCCGACCATCGAGCCAAGTGCCGCCATGAGAGCGCCTAACAGCATGAAATTCCAAGGAACGCTCGCGTGAGAAAGGCGGCTCGTGAAACCGCCGATGCCGGTCGCGAAGGCAAGGAAAGAACTTGTCGCGATAGCCGCCTTGACAGGGAATCGAAGGATGACCACCATGAGCGGAAGCATCACGATACCACCACCGATCCCTACCATGCCCCCAAAGAGACCCGAAAGAAACGCGATCGGCACCGCAAGCGGCAGATCGACGACAACCCGTTCCCCTGCTATCGTCCGTTCGAAACACAACCGACGGCCGATGAAAGGAGACTCGTAACAGCCCTCGCGAATGTCGGAAAAGGCAAGGTGCATCCCATTGATGAGCAAAAAGAACGAAAAGAGACCAAGGAGCACCGGTTCGGGAATAAGCCCGGCACTCCATCCACCGAGCATACTTCCTATGAAAGAGAAGAAAGCGATCGTTCCCACGACCACCCAGTCTATCAGCCCCGCCCTCAGATACACTATCCCCGACGAGATCGACGTGACCGCGATGAGGAAAAGGCTCACCGTCGCCGCTTCGTTGAAGGAGACTCCCATGAACAGCTGTATCGGTGTATAGACCGCGCCACCACCTACTCCGAACATGCCGAACAGCACAGAAAAAAGGAGGAAGAGCACCAAGGCGACGAGATGTGGAACGGTCATGGCCGCTCCTTGGCGAGCGTATGGGTCCGGCGCACCTCGACGATCGCATCGAGGAGGGCGTCGGCAAGCGCCTCCTGATAAGCGAGCTTGCGCATCAGATCGCGCTCTTTCGGGTTGCTGAGATAACCGATCTCGACGAGCAGAGAGGGCATCCGGGCACCAACCAGCACAAAAAAGAGGGCGCCGCGTTGCCAGCCGCGCAGGCGCACATCAAACTTCGGCAACGTTTTTTCGAGACGGATCCCGAAAGCGTCGGCGAACTTACGCGAGTCCTCGGTATAGAAACTCATCGTCATATCAACGAGGATCGTGTTGAGAAGCGAGCTATCGTTCGTTATCTGGTTCTCGACCCGCGCCAGCTTGTCAGTATACTCATCGCTTCGGTTGTCGAGGTGATAGATCTCCACCCCGCCGATCGTCGGATCGCTGTAGGCGTTCGTATGGAGCGATACGAACAAGTCACCATTCTGACGATTCGCGATGATCGCCCGCTCCTCAAGTGGCACGAAGCGATCGTCGTTCCGAGTAAGCACCACGGTAATGTCGGGATAACGCACCGCAGCGCGTTTGCGGATCGTTCGCGCGAAAGAAAGGACGACATCCTTCTCGGCGATCCCTTTCCGCAATGCACCGGGATCCTTGCCGCCATGCCCCGGATCCAGCACGAGAACGAACGGCCGCTTTGGCGGCTTCGACGGCTTCGGGACCGTCTTTGGCTCAGCCGCGGTGGAGGGAACGGCAACCTTTTTTTCCGGCATGAGGATGGGACGCTGAGGCTCGGCAGGAACCGTCTCGTCGGGCGGCGGTCCACCGATGTAGTCTATGACGATGCGCCACGGATCATCGAGCACAATCACATTGTATTTCTCCACCGCGCCGATGTCGAAGACGATGCGGATCCCCTCAGGTCGCTTCCCCAGTCTGATCCCCTTGAGAAAGCCACCGCTCTCTATCTTCGGAAGGATGAACCCTTCCGCGGTCGTTCCTCCCCGTAAGTCGACATAGATGCGGTCCTTCCCCTCCCCGACGAGGAGATCATATTTGAACTCGACCTTCTCGCTCGGCACGATGACCACCCGGACCGCATCCTTGGAAGGATACAACGATATTTCCTTCAACCGAGGCGTTGCGGCTTTCTGAGCAATAATATCCCCGAGAGAAGAGTTAGCACGATCCATCTCAGCAGCATCGAGTGCAAAAAAGAAGAAAAAGGAAATCACGACCCCCGGTAGTACGCAACGCATCCTCAAAACCCGTATGATGCCGCGAATCCGAGACCAAAAAGAAGCTCGGAGCGATATGCTCCATGAGTCCCAACCATACGATCGAGCCGATAGCCGTTCCCCAAGCGGGCTGACACTGACATATAATCGCTTATCCGAAACGAGAGTAACGCGGAGAGGAGCGAACGGGTTCCAGTGACATCGAAGAATCCGCCGTGTCCCGCATCGGCCCGCGTGAAGAAGAGCGACAAACGGAACCGCTCGAACAGTGCGAGGTCACCAAAGAGGTTCACCCCGAAGCGGCCCTTGCGAACGCCGCCTGCCTCAATGTCGAGGTATTCGTTCCACTCGAATGATCCGCCGATGGCAAAAAGGCCAGTTATGTGGAGGACGGCGTCGCCATACCAACCGGTGTACCACGGACCGCTTCCGAGGAGTGATGAGGTGTGCACCCGATATTTGGTCTCGTCGAAGGCGTAATACTCGCGCTCTATGTCGTAAAAGGTCCCGAAATACTGTGGAGAATAGTTCCGCTCGTACACCCGTCCTTCGAGTGTCGTATCGAGGTGGATCTCATCGTCGGGAAGCGGTATCGTGAAACAATTTTTGAATCCGACATGAATGCCGTTCCCGGCAAACCGCAAAAGATTCCAGTCGACATAGGGCGTCGCGTGCCACCAGCGAAAGGCGGCGATGCGAAACGACGCATCGAGTCCTACCGCCGAATCGAACACACGGTCTATGTGGCGATCCCCCTCGAGGTCGCGCGTTATCTCCTCCGGCATGAAGATATCGGAGAGCCAAGTCACCCCTAGTTCAAAATTATTGAGATACGACTCTTTTTCGACGAAACTCCACGGCTTGAGGGAGACACGACCCCCGACGACCTCCGGTGGCGTGACATCGTTCGTGAACAGCTCTCCCCCTGCCCAATCGGTTTGGAGGAGCGCATAGATGCCGCGGCTCGGACGATCGAGGCGTATCTCGTTGAAGTAGCCGCCGAGGAGCGTCCCGTGACCAAGGTAGCGGTTTTCATGCGGTCCGAAATAGAGGTACACCTCGTCGCCGGGATGACCGTAGTACGCAGAGGTCACAAGCCGAACATAGTCGCGTACCTCGTCCCAATCGTAGGTCGGCATTCCCATTACGGTATCGGTGTCATCGTTCTTGTCGTAAACGAGCCACCGGAGCGGCACGAGAAAGCCGAAGCCAGCCGGCTCCCAGCGAAAGTCACCGAAGAGAGAAACCCCAAAGAGTTCATCGTCGTACTCATGGGAGAACCCGGCAGAACCACCGATGGTCTTTCGCTCATCGAAGCGTTCGAGCGGACGGTCGAAATCGAAGTCGACGGCATAGAGAAATGTCGCTGTCGTTATCAAAAGAAGGCCGAGTGCACCCCTCATCGGCACCTCGCTGCGGAAAGGTTAGAAGAGGATCTTGATGATGCTCGTGGCGCGGCGCGCCTTGAGCCAGTTCTCGAAAGCCTTGTTCTGATTCATCTGGTAAAACATGAATCGCAACTTGTCCCGCACCTCCTCAAATGGCGGTGGATCGTTCCGTTCGGCCTTTTCGAGCCGCGCGATGTGCCATCCGAACTTGGTACGGAAGGGACGCGAGATCTGTCCCGCCGCGAGTTCAGCGACCTTTTCGGAGAACTTGGGATCCATCTCTCCGAAACGGAAACTCGGCAGATGTCCTCCCTGAGCAGAAGAAGGATCCTCGCTCCACCGTTTCGCCGCCTCCTCGAAGGACAATTCTCCCGCAGTAATGGCACGATATATGTCGCTGATGCGCTCGTACACCTCGGCATCGCCCTGAGGCGAGTCCACGCGCAAGAGGATGTGCGACGCCGTGTAGAGAACTCCCCCCGAAAAATGACGCTTGTAGAGGTCCCGAAGTGTCGTCTCGTCCACATCGAGCGTCGCCATCGCGATATCGCGTTTCAGCGAGAGAACCTCGAGCTGTTTGCGAAGCACCTCGTTCCGATAGGTCTCCCATGATACCCCTTGGGCCGTTATCTCCTCTTTCAATTTATCGACCGTGATACCGTTCTGCTCGGCGACATTCTCAATAGCCCGGTCGAGCTCTGTGTCGCCTACCGTGATGCTACGCCGCTTTATCTCTTGTTTTACGAGACGATCGGCAATAAGGCGGTCAGCCGCATCCGTGCGGTGAGCTGCTATCTCTCGATCACTGACTCCATCCGGCGCATTGGGCGCTATCTCGCGCTTGACCTCGTAGAGTGTTATGAAGTCGTCATTGACGATGATCGCGATGGTATTGAGTAACCTCTCACCGGCGAGGACCGGACCCCACCCCAGAAAAATCGTCACGAAGAAAACAAAGAACGGCATCAATTCCCTTACTTCTGAGGAGCCTTCTCTGCCGGCGGCACCGGGGCTACCGGCTTGGGAAGAGCCGCGGGAGCCGGAGCATTCGGCGCCGGTATCGGCGGACGGCCCTTATCGAATTCCTGCGTGCTCTTCTCGATGTTCTCGGGAACACCAAGATCAAGTTTCGCGAGCGCCTCTTTGTTGAACTTGAAACCGAGGCTCTTCTTGATGTTCTCAAGCATCTCGTCATTCATCCCCTTCCTCTTCTCGGCCTTGAGGGTGGCCTCGATGCGCGCCTTGACCTCTTCGAAGGTCTTTTCGCTCTTTTCGCGACGTGCAGTCAACTTGATGATGTGGAAACCGAACGGCGACTCGACGATGTCGCTAACATCCCCGACATTCTTGAGCGCAAAGGCGGCATCGGAGAACTCCTTGGCCATGCGGCCGCCTTCTTCGGTCCGCTCGAAGAAACCGACATCGCCTCCACGCCGCTTGCTTCCCTCATCTTCAGAGTATTTCTCGGCGATCTGATTGAACGAGTTGGGATCGCTTGCCTTCTTCTTCACCTCGACAAGGATCTTCTTGGCCTGCGCCAGTTTCGCCTCGCGATCACCCTGCTTGCTCTTATCGAACTTGATGAGGATGTGACTCGCCTTGACCTTCTCAGGCTGTACATATTCCTTCTTGTGTTCTTCGAAGTACTTCTTCATCTCCTCGTCAGAAATCTTGATCGTGCTCTCGATCTCTTTCTGGAGCGTGACACTCTGGTAGTGACGCGAAATGGTGGACTTGAGCTTGGTAAGGAGGACCGGATCATTCAATGCACCCTTCTTAAGCGCCTCGCGGGCGAGGATCTCGCCTTCGAGTATCTTAGCAACGAGTTCCTCTTTCTTCTCTGGCGAGTTGTACCGCGCCTTGAGATAAGGATTGAGCTGATCGATATATGCCTTGAGATACTGGTCGGTTATCTTCACGCCATCGAACTCGGCAATGACCTCACCGCCGCTTGCGGGAAAAAGGTCAATGCTGCCCGAAGAACCCTTACAACCGACCATCAGAATCGTGAACACTGATACCACGACAAAGAGAGCCGCTTTCCTCATGACTCATACCTCCTTATTTTTCTTACAGTTACCGGAATCTCCCTTTCTGCCATCACACCTAGTGAACGCGCTTTCTTCTAGTGCAAAAGAAAGACCCTGTCAAGGATATCGGTACGTTTCACTTAGTCGCTCCCCGACAAATGTCTATCGAAATCGGCGACCACCTTCCGGAAAGATTCTTCATCGCGCTGAGGAATGCGCGTCTTCACGCTCCCATGATGCTTGAAAGGATCGATGACCCCCTTTCGGCCAAGTCCCACCCGCTCGAGTTGGTAGTGGAGATGCGGCGCGAAGGAGCGGCCGGTGTTGCCGACATCGGCGATGTGCATACCTGCCCCAAACCGTTGTCCCGGCTTTACATATACCTTGTCAAGATGCAACAGGATCATCTGCAACGGCGGATCGGTATCGAGCCGCGCCGACACCGAATGGCCATTGTAGCGCATCTTCCAATTCACCCGTTCGACGACACCGCTCCACGGAGCATAGACCGGCGTGCCGACCGGCGCCTTGAAATCTATGCCGTCGTGCCGCGGGCGACGGTCACGGAGAAGAGAGGTTATCTGTATCCATCCCTTGATCGGCGCATTCTTCATCATCGGCTCGACACGGGTCCCGTCAGCATAGTAGTAGGCAGGGAATGGCCAATCGGACGCATGGAACTGATAGATGCTCAGCCCCTTTCCCAGACGCACCGAACGGTAACGCATTGCGAGAATTTCTATCTCATCAGGGAGATCCTTACGCGTCTGCTGTTCCTCGCTGGGAACGATGCGAAAAACAAGGTCGAGCATGTCTCCCGGATAGACCTCCTTGCGCATGTCGAGGCTCCATACGAGGTTACGCGCCACATGAGCCGATAGGCGCTCGGCAAGCCTTTTTATTCCTGCCTCCTGCGCAATGCGGGCGACATCCTCGTTATCCGAAAAAGTATCAAAGAACGACGACTTGACGGCCATTGAAAGACGATAGCGTTCTAGCCGCGCCGGAAGAGAAGGAGGTGACGATGGGCGCGGTAAGGTATCGGTCACTCGATCATCAGGAGCGACCGGATTTTCCTTATCCGGAGAAGGAACGACATCTTCGGCCCTACCCGACGCGTTGTCCGGACGGGTCGCAACAACCATTGCGGCAAGGATAAGGAACGCACCGAGCGCAACCCCGAATAGGAATGGCCACCGAACACTCGACCGTAGAGGGGACTTTCCTTCAGGTATCTGGTATCCTTCGGTCATTTCGGTCTCCATATCCGGTCGGCCTCTATCAATTTCTGATTGAGATAAACGACCTGCAGAAGGCTCTTCAGCCGTTCCTGAAACGCCGAAACGACCTTACCGGCAAGGTTATTGCGTTCATTGGGATCCTCACGAAGGTCGTAAAGATACTCCCGGTTGCTCCGGAGGTGATGGACATACTTCCAACGCCCCCCCTCAAGAACGCCGAGGTAGGTGCCGTTGTAGGGCTGAATGAGGAATATCGGCTGCTGCGGCTTAGCAGAAAACATCGAGACTCCGCGGAAATGATGTCGCTCCAGGCGAATCCCCACAAGATCGAGGAGGGTCGGCGCAATGTCCATTTGGCAGAACGCGTGATCGGTCACCCGCGTCGGCTTGAATCTCCCCGGCGCAATGAGAAGGAAAGGAGTGCGGAAAAACTCTTCATACCATGCCGACTCGTTGTGAAAGTAGCCATGTTCGCCGAGCGGATAACTATGATCGCCGGTTACGACGACGATGGCGTCCTTGAACTGAGGCCGCTTTGACAACTCCTCGAAGAAAACAGGAAGTTGTTCGTCCGTCAGGCGAATACTATTCGCATAGTGCTGCGGCAGGTTCTTCGCTTCGGGATAAATGCGCCGCTTCTCGACCGGGACCTTGTCGAAACGCATGTGGTTCATGACGGTGTGGAGGACCACAAATGCCGGCTTAGTTCCTTCGGCAACCTCCTTTTTACCATCAAGATACTCAAACACCCGGCGGTAGAAAACCTGATCTTCCATACCCCAGCCCCAGATCTGCGACTTCTCCTCCTCGCTGAGGAACGGCAGAGCCGAGAGTGCCTCATCGAACCCGTTCTTCTTGACGAAGTTCCCGGTGTTATCAAAATTTATGTTCTTGTATGCCTTGAAAAAAACGGTGTAGTACCCGTTGTCCCGCAGAACCTGCGCAAGCGATTGAAAATGGGTGTTGGTGTAACTCGTGAAAACCTTCTGCTTGAAACTGGGAATGAGTGAAAAGAGCGTTGCGAACTGTCCTTTCGATGACTGAATGGAATTACTGTAGAAGCGTTCAACATAGAACCCTTCTTTTATCTTTTCGTTGAAGAAGGGGGTGTATATCTCGCCGTTGGGCGCTTTCGTCTCGACGACTTTCGCAGAAAAGGACTCTATTTCCAGAAGGAATATCGAAGGGAAGCGCTCCGGCGGCCGCGAGGTCAATAGCTTGTTCTCGGTGGTTATAAAAGGGTAGGAATCGGGATCGATGTCGGCGGAGAGATGGTACATCTCATCGCGGCGCAGGTAATCGTATGACGAACGGAGCAACATGCCAAAGTCGTCATGGAGATTGTAAGAGCTAAGTAAGAGGAGGACATAGAGGGGGATCGCGGCACCGGCCGCGATATAGCGCTTCCAGTTCACCGTCCACTCCCCCATGACGCGGCGGCGAGGATAGGGGATGGCACACACGGAGGCGATAAGCGCGACGCCGATGAGGAGGACATGAACGCTGATGCTGTCCACGATGACCAGCAGCGCCTCCTCGTTGAACGTTTCCTCGGCGTTATCGAGGAAAAGCGCGATGTCGAACGGTATCTTGGCGCGGAAATGGTAGGTGGCGAAGAGGTGGTAGAGCGCCGCATAGAACCCCCACAGCACGAGATACGAGCGGCGCCCCCATGAAAAGAGAGACCCGATGACGAACCAACCGAGGAGCACGCCGACGAAACTTCCTGCGATGAGAGCGATGTCCTCGAGGGTGAAAGAGGGATGGATGACCCCGGAACGAGTCTGAAACGAAAGGTAGTTGAACCAAAAAAGGATCGTCAGTACAAGAAACGAAAACGGGATTTTCATCAAAACACGCAAAAGGCTCTCTTTTACCCGTCCCCAATCAACACGATGAAGCATGCTGATCAGTGCCCTCCGTGCACCTTTGCGTGAGGAGGCACATCCTCGGTGACCCAAGTGTTACCGCCGATGACGGCATGGTGTCCGATGGTGATACGACCAAGTACCGTCGCGTTGGCATAGATGACGACCTCGTCCTCGACAATGGGGTGACGCGGGATGCCTTTGATGGGTCTTCCGTTCTCATCGAGCGGGAACGACTTGGCACCGAGGGTGACTCCCTGATAGATCTTCACCCCTTTGCCGATGATCGAAGTTCCTCCCACAACGATACCGGTGCCGTGGTCCATAAAGAACTTCTCCCCTATCTTCGCTCCCGGGTGGAGATCTATGCCGGTCTTGGTGTGCGCCATCTCGGTGATGATGCGCGGGATGAGCGGCACCTCGAGCTCGTGGAGTTCGTGGGCGATGCGGTAGTTGGTCATCGCATAAATGGAAGGATAGCAATAGATCGTCTCGCCGCGGCTCGTCGCGGCCGGATCGCCTTCGTACGCCGCCTCGACATCGGTTGCGAGCAAACGCCGCACCTCAGGAAGGCGGGTGATGAATTTTTCGGCGACTTCGCGAGACCATTCCTCGCACCGGCGGCATTCCTCCTCGCAGGAGACCTCGCACGAGAAACACTTCCCGCGGAGGATCTCCTCGCGCAAGGACGCATGTACGCGGTTCAACTTCGCGCCGATCGCGTAACGGAGCGTCTCGGGGGTGAAATCGTTTTCGCCGAAGTAACCGGGGAAAAGGACCTGACGAAGCAGTTCAACGATCTCGGCGAGCCGCTCGACCGAGGGCATCGGGCGGTTGTTGCGTGACAGATGCGCGAGCGAAGCGTACCCGCAGATGCTGGAAAGTTCGGCGACCACCGCGTCGAACGGGTGTTTGTTTCCGGCCATGACGACCTCCCGCGTTCGTTTGCGGGGGTCATTCTAGAAAAAGAGACTCCGAAGTCAACGATGAGGAGAAACTATTTGTGGGAAACAGCAAACACGGACCCCTTCCCTCCATCCCGTTCCTGCACTTGGCGATGTCCATCAGAGAGGATACGATGTTATTTCGCGTTTCCTATCCCCGTCTCCGCGGGTAGCGGATATAGGGACGGATCTTCTCGTTGATGTTCTTTGAGGTCCCGTCGTAGTTGAGCGTGACGACGGGGATGCCGGCGAACTGCTCGATGTGCGGGACCATCGCCTCGGTGACAAGGCCGGCGCAACAGAAGGCAGGGTTCACCTGCACGAAGAGCGCAAGGTCAGGATAGTGCTTCACCAAGGCGGCTATCTTCACGAGGTTGTCGAGCGATTCTCCGGCATGGTGGGGCGTGAGGAAGAACTCCCTGAGCACGGCATCGTGGTCGATATCGGGAAGCGCAAGCGGTTCGTCGAAGAGTTCACTGAACAGGCGATAATAGGACTTCTCAAGTTGCCCGACGAGCGTCATGACCGTCTTGGCGAACAGGATGTCGCCATAGTGGCCGCCGGCGAACCAGCGCTTGATGTAGCTCGGCAACGCCAGTCTGATGAGTTCGGTGAACGGCGTCGTCACCGCCTCGCCGCCGTATTCCTCGATACAGCGGATGAGGTGCTGGTTGAAGACATCGTTGTCGCGGGCATACATGTCCCCGAAGATGGCCACTTGAGGCCGCCTTCGGGTCTCATCCGTACCAATGGCCTTGAGCCGTGCAACGATCCGCGCGACCGCATCCTCCTTTTCGGCACCGCCGATGAATGTGTTGTAGAGAAGGTTCAGCGCATCGGCAAGCACCCTGTCGGTCTCTCCCTTCTGTTTTTCATAAGGTCGTATCCGGCACCCCGCTTTGCGAAGCATTCCGCCGAAGAGATTGGCGAAGTAGGTGTCCACCGACGCCGGTACCGACAAGTCGTTCATGGTCAGTTCGCCGAGATAAACCTCCACCTTCTCCATGCCGCCATCGTATGTTTCGAGAAGACTCTTTATCAGGTGCGGATACATCGGGATGTTGCAGGGAATGTAACTTTCGAACATCCACACCGCGGTCATTGCCGGATCGAGTCCTTGATCTTCGATGTAATCGGCATAACTCTGGGCGATGATGGTGACCGGGAGGCACTGGCCCGTGTGTTTCCGGATCCCCCGTTTGATCGTCCGATCGGTGAGCGGGACCAGGCGCGCATCGACCCCTTCCTTGATGAAGATCGCCTCGTACAATTTTGACACAAAGGGATCTATGCACGGGAACAGGAGCGTCTTGCGCTGAGGTAATTTCGTCGCAATCGTTGGGACCACCGGAAGCGGCTCACGCTTGTGGGGCGCTGAGGTCCCGCGCACCGCATGGTTACGGAAGGCGCGCACCGCCGCTTCGATGCGGGTCTCGTAGCCGACATTCGAGTCGTGCTCATCTACTTCGAGAACGAGGTAAGGCTTGCCGTAGTGCTCCATGATGCGCCGGAAATACTCGAGCGCGAACGAGTCGGGGGCACACTTGAACGAGGTGACATAGACAGGATAGAGTCCCGGTGTATGCGCGGCGAAGAGCGCTGCCTTGAGTATCTTCGCCGCATAGTTCCAGTGAAGTCGTTTGAGAAGCGGATCTATCTCGGCGATCTCCTCCTTTCGGTACGGAAGCATGTCCTGCGAGAAGACCGAAATGCCGAGACGCGAGAAGATGTCGGGCACCCCCTTGTTCATGGCAGGCTGGAGCACCGTATAGGGACGACCGAGAAGGACGACCGCGATATCGTTCTTGCCCTTCCGTGGCATCGTCTCGCGCTCATAGATGTTACGGAGGCGTCCCTTGCGTTCCTCGAAGAACGACCGTGCGCTCTCGTAGGCGTTGTAGATCTCCCAGTAGTTGCGGTTGAGGTGGGGCTTGAGCGCGCGGAACAGATCTATCTTCGCTTGGAACGACTGGTGGTCCACCACCGGCGAGATGACACGCCGACGGATCGGCTCTTCGAGTGCGCCAAGGACCAGCGCGGCGGCATACTGCGTGTAGTAGCAGTAGAAGCGGCGCACCTCGCGATCCTTCTCTCTCGCCTCGAACGACGAAGGAAGAAAGATGAGGTCGCACTTGTCAGCGAGATGGGCCACATGGCCGAAGAAGGCCTGCATCGGCGCACAGAACTCGGCACGCGACAACCGTTTTCCCTCCGCGACCGCTTCGACGAAGTTCTCGCTCGTGACGGTCTCGATGCCGAGAGCGCCAAAGAAGAAACGCCAGAACGGCATCTCTTCGGCAAGGTAGAGAGCATTCGGTATGCCGACCTTCAGCGACGCTTCTCGCCGCGGAGAAAAGGCGGGAATCTGGAACACGGCGCGCCGCTCACGGATGAGATCGTAGGCGGCACGATCGGGACCGACATAGCGCCGCGTATCGTAATCGCGACCGCACAGGAAGCCGAAGGCGACCGTCTCGCCCTGCACGGTGATCTTCGTTATCTTGCAGTGGTTGTGACAAAGTTCGCACACCTCGTGTTCGAGCGGTATCTCCTCCCGCCACATACCCGTCCCGCGGAAGGAAGAGCCGTTCGCCCGGTTCTCGGCGAGGATGAGCGCGCACCCGAGCGCCCCGGTAAGGTGACAGAACTTCGAAACGAAGATCGGCTTCTTCAATCGCTGCTCGAACGCGGCCACGAGCGCCTTGTTGCGCGCCGTTGCCCCTTGAAAGCAGATGTTCTCACCGATGTGCGCCTCTACCGCGACCTTGGAAAGATAGTTCTCGCGTACCGCGTGGAGCACCGCCGCGAGCACCTCGTCGGTCGTGTACCCTTCCATGAGATAGGTGGTGATATCGCGTTCCATGAACACGGTGCACCGGTCGTTCGCCGCCGGCGCCGGTTTTTCGAGGGCCCGATCGGCGTATGCAGAAAGCGGTACGCCGAGCCGCTTCGCCTGTTCCTCCACAAAACTGCCGGTCCCGGCGGCGCAGACGGTGTTCATCACCGAGAGGGTGACCATCCCCTCCTTCATCGTCGTGAATTTCGCGTCCTGCCCCCCGATCTCGATAATGGTGTCCACGGCGGGATTGAGTTCGTAGGCGGCACGGGCATGCGCCGTTATTTCGTCCACTACCAGATCGGCGGCGATGATGCGCCCGATGAACTTGCGCCCCGAACCGGTCGTCCCGACGCCGCGGAAGGAAAACGAAGTTCCCTGCCGCGCCGCAAGGTCATCGATCGCCGCGAAAAGAGCCTGCACCGCGTTCAGCGGCCGTCCTGAGGTATAGGTATAAAAACCGGCGATCACCCTCCCGTCAGCGCGCGTGAGAACCGCCTTGGTGCTCGTCGACCCAATGTCTATCCCGAGATAGACCTCCTCGTGCGGAGCAAGCGACTCATAGAGGTCGCATTCAACCGGCGCAGGACCACGCTGAGGCTCGAAGACCCGATGTTCCCTCGAAGAGAAGTCGGGATATGGCGAACGCTCTAACTGAAGGGGCGGGTATGCGTAGGCGCGCGTACGACGTTCCTCGACGAACAGATCGTTCCACGAAACGACTCCGATCGGCGGCAGGCTTCCCTCCTCCCAGAGAAGCAGTGCCGCCCCAATCGCCGGATAGAGATGCGCATGTTCGCCGACGATCGGTTCGATGGAAAGGAGCCGTGAGAGGTGCCGCACCACCGCCTTGTTGAGCGCGACACCCCCCGCGAGAACGAGCGGCTGACGCAGTTCTCGGTCGAGCCCGAGCGTGTCGATGATGTTCTTCGCAAGGCCTTCACAGAGGCCGTCGCTTATTTGACCGACCGAGTAGCCCTCCTGTTGGGCGTGGATGAGATCGGTTTTGGCGAAGACGGCGCATCGCGTCGCGATCTTCGGCGCGAGCCCTTCGTTGCAAAAAGCGACGGTGCTGAGCACCGCAGCGCTCCGCAGGTTGAGCCGCCGCGCTTGCTGATCGAGGAATCCGCCCGTTCCGGCGGCACACGAGGAGTTCGATCGGAAGCGTTCGTATTCCCCCGCGGCATTGAAAGTGATGAGACCGAAGTTCTCGCCGCCGACGAACAGAAGCGAGCCAACATCGGGATGAAAGCGCTTCACCGCCGCGATCATGGCGACCTGCGTATCAAAACGGGGGACATCCCGGAGCAGTTCGGGGCCGGAAAGGGTCGCCGCGACCGCCGAAACCGAAGCGATGTCAATCTCCTCGAGCAGGCTCTGCAAGGCCGTTCGGATCGCCCCTTCATGGGGACGATAGGCGGTGAAAAGCACCCTCCCCTCTTCGTTCACGACGGCAAGGGAAACGGCCACCGAACCGACATCGACGCCAAGCACCTGTTTCACGCATTACTCCTTCAGAAAAAAATGAAGCGGCAACGGTGCCTAGTGGTCGTGAGTGCAACCGGGGCAACACCTCTTCGCGCCGGCAGGACACACCGACGCCGCCTCCTTCGTGATGACCGCCCCGAGCGACACCTTCTTCGCGAGCTCACCGCCGCACCGTTCGCATACGGTCAGCGGCGCATCGCTCATCTTTTGCGTCACCTCGAATTCGGCCCCGCACGACCGGCACACATACTCGTAAATAGGCATTGCACGACTCCCTGTCACCGCCCCGTATGCCCGAACCCACCGGCACCGCGCCCCGACGCCGCGAGATCCTCTGTAGGCACGAACACCGCCTTCTCGACCCTCGCGAGAACAAGTTGCGCGATCCGGTCACCCTTCTTCACTACGAACTCCTTATCGGAAAGGTTGGCGAGGATTACTTTCACCTCTCCGCGATAGTCGCTGTCTATGGTGCCGGGAGAATTGAGCACGAATATGCCCTCACGGAGCGCAAGCCCCGACCGCGACCTGACCTGCAGCTCCCAACCCGTCGGAATCTCACAAAAAAGACCGGTCGGAACGACACCCCATCCATGAGCAGGAATGACCGCATCTGTTGCGGCGCAGACATCGGCACCTGACGCCCCCTCGGTTTGGTAGGCAGGGATCGGCAGAGCGGCACCAGCCCTTGCTATCTTAACGGAAATACCGTCAGCCGACTTTAGGGTGTTTCTTGGCATCGCCGTGCGGTTTACGGTCACGATGTTTGTCCTCGCGGCGATCGTTCTTGTGATCGCGGGAATGCTCGCGGTCGCCGTCGCGCCGGTCGCGTTCAGCGTGCCGTTCACGGCGCGGCTCTTCCTCAGTGCTCTCGCTGGAGAAGTCGCGTTCGAAATCGGAAGGCTTCATACTCAGGCGGAACTTTCCACCCGGCTCCACCTCGACGCAGATGACGCGGACCTTCTGACCTATCGAAAGGACATCGCGCACATCCTCTATGCGACGGTCGGCGATGCGACTGACATGGAGCAACCCGACGACGCCCGGCAGGACCTCGACGAAGGCACCATAGTCCTCGATGCGGGTAACGGTCCCCTCGTATATCTTTCCTTTTTCGGCCTCGTCGGTGAACGAACGAACCAACGCGATCGTGGCCTCGAGGACCGACGCGTCGCGCGCCGCGATGAGCACCGAACCGTCCTGCTGCACCTCTATCTCGGCGCCGGTCTTGTCTATGATGGACTTAATGTTCTTGCCGCCGACGCCGATGAGGTCCCGTATCCGCTCGGGATTTATCTGGATGGTCACCAGCTTGGGGGCGAGCGGCGAGAGTTCCGGGCGATGCGCTGGAAGCGCCTTCTCCATCTCCCCGATGATGTGGAGACGGCCTTCCCGCGCCTGAGCAAGCGCCCGTTCCATCACCTCGCGCGGCAAACCGTGTATCTTGATGTCCATCTGTATGGCGGTGATGCCGTCGCGTGTTCCAGCCACCTTGAAATCCATATCACCGAGATGGTCCTCGTCACCCATGATATCGGAAAGGATCGCGTAGTTCTCGTTCTCCTTGATGAGGCCCATCGCGATGCCGGCGACATGCTTCTTATAAGGTATTCCTGCGTCCATGAGCGCGAGGCACCCCGAGCAGACGCTCGCCATCGAAGAGGAACCGTTCGACTCGAGTATCTCCGAAACGACACGGGTAGTGTAAGGAAACTCTTCAGAAGTGGGCATGAGCGGCTTGAGCGCCCGTTCGGCGAGGTTCCCGTGACCGATCTCGCGGCGTCCCGGAGCCTTGAGACGGCTTACTTCGCCAACGGAGAATGGTGGGAAGTTGTAGTGGAACATGAATTTCTTGCTCGTCTCCTCGACGACGGTGTCTATCCGCTGTTCGTCGGAACCGACCCCGAGCGTTATCGTACCGAGCGATTGCGTCTCTCCTCGAGTGAAGATGGCGGAACCATGCACATTAGGAAGCACCCCGACCTCGATCCAGATCGGACGGATATCGGTAGTGCCGCGGCCGTCTATCCGTTGCCCCTTCTCGGTGATCATGCGGCGCATGGTCCGCTTGAGGATCTCCTCAAAGAGTTTGTGCGCCCGCACCGTGGTCTTTTCGAGGTCTTCGCCTTCAATGAAGATGGTGCCGCTCTCGACCGCCTCTTTGATGCGTGCATCGACCTCGGCTTTGATCGTATCGATCGCCGCATAGCGTGCCAGTTTCTCACGAATAATAAGTGCTTCCGGTATCTTATCTGCGACGAAGAGT
The DNA here is from genome assembly GCA_964415795.1 of uncultured Spirochaetales bacterium. Classification (GTDB taxonomy): domain Bacteria; phylum UBP6; class UBA1177; order UBA1177; family JAKLFG01; genus CALITV01. The sequence goes on from CAYQBN010000004.1 coordinate 98,223, forward strand.
TCAATGAAGTTACGAAGGGCAGAGTCATCCTTGATTTCTGGAGGCTGCCGTTTCACCGGAGCCACTTGGGCAACGAGTGACTCTTGCAGAGTAATGAGCGGCTGGATCGCCTGATGACCAAAGGCAAGCGCCTCGGTCATCTCGGCCTCGGTCGCCTCGCGTGCCTCCCCCTCCACCATGATGATAGAGTCGCGGTTCGCTGCCATGACGATGTTGAGGCGCGCATCCTTTTGAAGTTCCGGAGAGGGGTTGATAAGATAATGCCCCTCCTTTAGGACGACGCGGACCGCTCCGATGGGACCGAGGAATGGGATGTCGGAGACCATGAGGGCCGCCGAAGCGGCGGTGACCGCGGCGACACGGGGATCAGCGTTCTCGTCATGGGAGAGCAGCGTCACGATGATCTGTGTCTCGTTGCGATACCAGTCAGGGAACAGCGGGCGTATCGGACGGTCTATGATGCGCGCCGACAGCTTTTCGTCGGTGTTCGGCTGGCTTTCACGTTTCAAGAATCCACCGGGGAAACGGCCGGCGGCATAGAACTTCTCGATGTAATCGACCGAAAGGGGGAAGAAATCCTGCTCCGCGGGCGCTTCGCCCTTCGCGGCGACCACCGTAGCCAATAGGACGGTGTTGCCGTAGCGGCACCAGACGGCGCCGTCAGCTTGTTTGGCGTACTTGCCGGTCTCCAATGTGAAAGGAAGACCTTGAAAGTCAATGGACTTGGCATGATGCGTTTTCATTTGGATTACCTCGTTGTCGGGGATGAGGACGGTGTGGATGTTCGTGGGACACGAATCTGTTCGTTACTTGCGGAGCCCGAGCTCCTTGATGAGGTCGTTGTAGCGCGCGAAATCGTTGTCCTTGAGATACTTGAGCAGTTTCATGCGCTTGCCGACCATTTTGAGCAGGCCGACCCGTCCGTGGTTATCTTTTTTGTGCACCTTGAAATGTTCGGTAAGTTGGTTGATGCGGGTAGTCAGAAGCGCGATCTGTACTTCTGGGGAACCGGTATCATGATCGTGCTTCTTAAACTTGCTGATTACATTCTGCTTCATCACTTTTTCCAGCATCCATTCCTCCATCGGAGAGAAATCACACTTCCAACTTGAGGCATCATACCGTGAAAAAGGAGAAAGTCAACATTATTCTCCTTTAGCCGAGCGGGAAACCGTGAAAAGCCCTGTGCTATCTCCCACTAAGGAAAAGCGTGGCAAAATGCCGTTCGTCCATGCGTGCGGCAAGGCGCACGATCATTCCAACGACCGCTACGGCAAAAAGAGCACGCGCGACAAACAATCCCGACCAGTGACCGCCGAGCGACATCATGAGAAGGGTGTCCTCGATGAGGCTGTGGCAGAGCCCCAGAAACGCCATCGAGAAAAAAAGATCTCGCCGCGCGATGCGCCCGGTCTCGGCCTCCCGGATGATGAGCGCTCCGCCATAGGAGATCCCAAGCGTCATGCCGACGATGGTGAGGGCTGTCACTTCACGCCCGATACCAATGAAGGAAAGTACTGGACCAAAGAGGCGATTCATGAGAGAGATCACACCTATCTTTTTGAGGATCGCCATGAGCAGGAGCAGAGCACAAATAACGAGGAATATCATGGCGTAGTTGCGGAGTTCGCCGAACACCCAGCTCGCCCACGAAGAGTCAACAGGGCTGGATGAAGCCCACGAAATGACCGAGAGATTTTCCAGTGTACCGGTCAACCGATAGCCAAAAACAAGTAACATGCCGAGAAAATAAGCACAACCAACGCGCAAGACGAGCATGGCGAGAAGAGATGCCCCCGCCTTGCGCGCCACCTGCAGTTCGACCGGCAACGAATGGGCGACGAGCATCATCGTTGTAAGGACGGTCGCCTGCGCGACAGTGAGCGGATAATCGTTCGAAAGTGACACGAAGGCCAAAATGCCGCCATAAAGGTTCGTGACCATCCCGGTCACCCACACGAGCCCCATCGCCCCGGGAAGGCCGAGAGATTCCATCACTGGTCCGAATGCGGTACCGATAACTTCTATCACACCGGTTTCCTTGAGGATCTTTATAACGATGGAGACGGGTATCATGATGCGGAAGAGAATGAGGCTCGTTTTCACCGCATCGACAAAAAATTCACGGAGAAGAAGCCAAAGGCGTCGCATGTTCAGCGACGGGAAGCGCGGCGCGAAGAAGAGTGAGACCCCCGTTCCCCTCTCTCTCTCCGCCGAAAACCGACACGGATCTCGAGTTCAAGATTCTCCAGAGCCCCCTCGATCGCCTTTTCGACATCGATTTTCTCAAGAAACTTGGCAAGTTCTCGGGCGAGAATGACCTTCGCCTCATTTTTCAGCTTTCCCCCGTGCTGTACGATCTGCGCGGCGACCTCGCGCGTGATGAGCGCCGAAAGGTCGAGCTGATCGGCGATGATGTCTTTGAGCTCGTCGGGTATCGGAGCCCGGTCGAGCAGTCGTCCCACCAGACGATTTTTCATGACGCTGCCTCCTCTATTTTTTCGACCCGTTGTCCCCCAAGGTCCGTCTCAGGAACGGACGCCACTTCACGCGCAAACGGCTCGAAAAGGGCCGCCACCTCGCGTGCCGGTTCGACGACGAAGCGGCGCCCACGCCAACGGGGATGGGGAATCTCGAGAGAGTTCGAACGATAACTCCCAGTCTCGGAAAGAATGATATCTATATCTATGGTGCGCGGCCCGTTCCGTACTTCCCGCCGACGCCCGAGGAGCATCTCGGTTCGGGCGACGATCGCCAACATCTTTTCTGGGTCATCCGGTCCTTCGACGAGAGCGGCGGCATTCACAAAATCATCCTGCGGCGGCGCATCGAGCGGCGCAGTGCGGTAAAAAGAGGAGCAAGAAAGCGTACGGACTCCCTGTGATTCGAGTTCGCGGAGTGCTCCACGAAGCATACCGACCTTGTCGCCGATATTTGATCCAAGCGACAGGAGGTACTTCATCGCAACGGCCCTTGCGCAATGCGGCGTGCCGCTTCGGAGGTATCTTCTCGCGAGCGGGTGATCGCTATCCGGAACCACCCCTCTCCCCGTTTACCGAAAGCGGTTCCCGGAGTCACCAGAAGATGTCGCTCGACGAGCAGTTTCTCGGCAAATACTGCTGAAGCCGCTCCCCCGGGAGTCCTCACCCAGAGATAGAAACCGGCACCCGAGTCGAAGAAGGAAAAACCAGCCAGACGCAGCGCCTCGGAAAGAATGGTACGGTTTTCTCGGTAAAACTGGCGTGACGGTGCGATCGCTGCATCGGGGAGTTCGAGTGCCGCGATGCCGGCATATTGGATCGGTTCGAAAGGAGCCGAATCCTGCAGTCCTTTTACCTTGACGAGCGCTTGAATGAGGCGACTATTCCCGCAGGCCCACCCAAGGCGCCAGCCGGTCATGCCATAGGTCTTGGAAAAAGAAAAGAACTCGACGGTCCGTTCACGACGCGGATCGAATTGAAGAGCGGCCGGCGGTGGAGTCTCGCCATAGATTTCACAGTAAGCGCTGTCAGCACAAACCACCCAATCGTATCGCTCGGCATGACGGTAAAGTTTCTTGAAGAATTTCGCATCGGCGATCGCACCGGTCGGGTTGGCGGGAAAATTCACGAAGACGAGTCTCACCCGGCGACAGGTTTCTTCAGAGAGCGCCTCGAGGTCCGGTAAAAAGCCCTTTTCGGCCGTAAGGGGAAGAGGGACCACCGCTCCTCCCGCCTGGGTGACTGCCTGTGCATAGACCGGGTACCCAGGATCGGGAACGAGGGCCATGTCGCCGGGATCGAGGACCGTTTGCGGAAAACGAAAAAGCCCCTCTTTGGAACCGATGAGCGCCGTTATCTCGTGATCGGGGTCAAGCGCAACACCGAACCGGCGACGCATCCATACCGCTATCGATTGCCGCAGAGGAACGATGCCGTTGTAAGAGGAATAATGGTGCCGTTGAGGACGCCCGGCCTCCTCGCGAAGCGCCGCCACTGCCGCATCGGGTGCCGGGATAACGGTATCACCGATGGAAAGATCAACGATATGATGTCCTTGTGCCTCCATTTCTCGTTTTCGGACAAGAATGGTCGCAAAAGGATATGCCGGCTGAGAGACAATGCGCTGGGCAACGCGGACCATCGTTACTCTCCGAAAAGCGGCAGATTGTCTATGAGCCGTGTGCTCCCCACATGCACCGCCACGAAAAGACGCGAACGATTCATGATGAAGGCGGTCTTTTCGAGCGTATCGGCATGACGGATCTCGAAGTAATCTATCTTCGCCTCCGGGATCTCCTTCAGCAGAAGCGCCCTTCCTTCTTCCTCGATCCTTTCGACCGGAAGCGCAATGCGGTCGAAACGGACCTGTTCCGCGCGCTCCCGGCACTGTCGCATGACACGATAGATCGCCGACGCCTTCGACCGTTCTTCAGACGAAAGGTACCGATTGCGGCTCGACAAGGCGAGACCATCGGGATCCCGCACCGTACCGACCGCGACTATTTCGATGGGAAATCCTAGATCCGCAACGAGCCGCTTGATGATGAGCAACTGCTGATAATCCTTCTCGCCGAAGAAGGAGTGAGTCGGTTGCACGAGGTTGAAAAGCAAGCTGACGACATGCACGACCCCATCGAAATGTCCCGGTCGATGAGCTCCGCAGAGAACTCCTGAAAGGCGTGGATCGACCGTCACGCGCACGAGAGGCTCTTCGGGGTACATGACCGAGACCGGAGGCAGGAACACCACTGCCGCTCCCGTCGCCTCGCAGAGTGCAAGATCCTCCGCTTCGGTGCGCGGGTACTTTGCGAAATCCTCGTTGGGACCGAACTGCCGCGGATTGACGAAAATGGATACCACCGTCGCATCGGTCGTTCGCACTGAAGTTTCGATGAGTCGTCGGTGCCCCTCGTGCAAAGCGCCCATCGTCGGCACGAATCCTATGCGGCCACCAAGGTCGGCCCTCACCCTTCGCAATTCGGAAACTGTCCGTACGACATGCATGGAACAACCTCTTGTTCTGTTTCCATCGAGGAGCCTATACCAGAAATCGGAACTAAAAAAAAGTTCTCATCCTCTGGGAACCGGTTTTTGGACAAGATAATAGTTGCGCTACATTAAAATTCCTCTCGACCGCTATGGCAAGAACGACAATTTCCCGGCTCGATTTATGCTTGGGGTAAAAAGGTGCCGAAATGTCGGCCTTTTTAGGATAACGAATGGAGGAAAAAAGATGGTTGCTGCGTGCAAGTTCATCGGGATGCGAGATGTTCTTAAAAGTATCTATGCCTTCGAGACCTTTCTTTTTGGCAAATTCGACCTTTGTCTCAATGAAGCCATGGTGTTATGCATGCTTGAGCAGGGAACCGAACGGAGTACAAAACTTGCACAAGCGCTCGGCGTTACTTACTCGCTCATGTCGAGAACGCTCGAAAAAAAAAAAAAAAAAGGGCTCGTAAATCGAAAAATCGGCGAGACCGACAAGCGTGAGATGTACTTCATTTTGACAAAAAATGGCAAAGATTTACTGACAAAAATTGTCGAAGAGTACGATTTTCGCGAATTCGTGAAGGCCTGCAAAAAGGCCGGTTGAGATCCCGCCCCTACTCTTCCGCCTTCAGAATCCCCGGGACGACATTACTCGTCCCCCAGCGGAAGTTGTCTATGAGCACCATCGAGTCGAGGATATGATCGCCGACGTCCCATATCGCAAGACGCAAAACGATGGTTTCTCCGGGGACAACATTGCCACGCACGGTGAGCCAGCCGCTACCGCCGTTCGATGCGAAGCCGGTCCCCGCAAGTTCCTCGGTCCCCTCGCACGAGGTCACCGACCAACCGTCACCACTCGTGTTCACGCACTGGCTGAAAAGCCCCGCCGGAGCAAGGTTCACACCGACGGCGTTCCCCTCAAAGACCGCAAGATTTTTATCAGGCGGATTCTTGAATTGCTCATTCGTCGTCGTAAAGGTACTATCAAGAAGTGCTACAAAGAGATCATTGTATTGACTGCACACATAGTTGGGGTACTCAGAGGAAAGGAAGTAGATATCGAACGCGAACGAATGGGCAGTGGGCGGGACATCTATCTCTAGACGGAGCATGACGCCGTCATTGGTGTCACCAGTGGACCCGGTGGTCCCACATACGGGAGAGGAAGGATAAGCGTTCCCGTTCGCCGTATACCAGTCAGCGGGCGGTGCTGAAGAAGTATCATGATCAAAATTGGTGTTGTTCGGCGGGTTGAGCGCCTGCCCACTTGAAAGCGCAAGCATTTTATCGCTCTGACGCGGCACAATGACCTCGCCGAGCGCCGGAAGCATCGCGTGGCCGTTTACGTTCGTACCAACAGCACCACTCGGGAGCAGCATCTCCGCTTTGGGGACACCCATGCAGAGACCGATCGCCTTGGCGTAATCGTAAGGGTCTTTAGAGCTAATCACCAATTCCGATTCGCACTCGGCAGGCGCCTCGGTGCATGTCGAGGTATCCCAGCCGGTGCAGTCATCCTTGCAGTAGGCCTTGCCACCACTGAAGGCAAGCGGATCGATGTCCACGCAGTTAGTAAGTCCGCCATCACAGATCTCTAGCCCTTCTCTTACTCCATTGCCGCATTCGGAGGGTTCTATCTCGACGCACCCTTCGACGGCGTAGGCGGTGCAGGACTGGTTACAGAAGGCGGTCCCGCTCTGGTATTTCTGGGGATCAAGCGTCGTGCAGGCGATCGTGTCGCCGTCGCATACCTCCGGCCCTTCCTTTATCCCATTGCCACAGGTGTGGGGCACTTCTACGCAGGTAGCGGTGTCCCATCCGAGACAGTCGTCCTGACAGTAGGCCTTGCCGCTGCTGTAAAGCGCGCTGTCGATGTCTACGCAGTCGGCGAGCGTGCCGGTGCTCTTGTCGCACACTTCACCGGTATCGACCATACCATTGCCGCAGGTGACCGGTATCACATCGGTGTCTGTCAGCGAGTTGTCGGGAATGGTATCGTCGCTCGGCGCGCTGTCACCTGTTTCCTCATCCGCCACCGGATCATCGAACAGGATACCGTCGTCATCGGTGACCAGAATGGAATCGTCATCGAGGGCCACAATGTCCTTGTCTTCCTTGGTCTTGGTCTTTGTGCCGCCACACGCGACAAGAAAAACAATCGCTATACTTACGATTAGCTTTCCGCTCTTCACACCAAGCCTCCCCTTATGATGGACACCATATGAAGGATAATCAATAAAGAAAACAAATCAACGAAAAAAATGTCTTGCGACGCTGTTGACTTTGTTAGAAGGGATATCTAGACTATATCTGTCTTTTGCGAATCGAGAAATAATAAGGAGGCCGCCATGCAGATGTGGGGAAGAACTTTTTATCTCCTGTTTCCCGGAATACTTTTATTTTTTGCTCCCGCATGCGATGACGGAGGAAATAAAGAAAAGGTCATCGAAACGGTCCAAACGAAAGTCTCGGCAACCGAGGGAGGAACGGTGGAGACCGAGTCGGGCGAGGTGAAGATGGACATCCCGGCCGGGGCACTCCATGAGGATACCTATATCACCATTTCTCTCGTCAAGAAGGAAGGCTATCCAGATTCCGGCAATGTGATGAGCAGTGTCGTCCGCTGCGAGCCATCGGGACTCAAATTCAAAAAGGCGGTGATACTTACGATAAAGGCTGACTCCTCCTTGACCGTTCCCGAAGGAAGGCGCCTTACTACCTCTATCTACCGCAATGGAGAGTGGCAGAACCGTCACTCGGGCGATCCGATCATGGCAGGCGATCCGGTCATGGCGGGCGATCCGATCATGGCAGGTGACCCCATCATGGCGGGTGACCCCATCATGGCAGGCGATCCCATCATGCAGGGGGCTGATTATCAAGCGGCGGTCGGTCACTTCACCGACTTTGCCCTTTACCTTCAGGAGATACTGCCGACAAACGACGACGACCTGCTCGAAGACGCCGATGAAGCCGAAGAGGAGGATGACGCGGTCACCGCTCCCGATACGACCGAGGCGAAACCGGACGCCGATATGAGCGACATCACACCGGTCGAGCCGGAGGAAACGCCCGACGAGGACACGGCACCCGATCCGTGCGCCGGCATCACCTGCTCGGGGCACGGTACTTGCATCGTCGAGTCAGGAGAGCCGGTCTGTCAGTGCGACGCCCCCTTCACGCCGAGCGGCCGCTACTGCGTGAATCAGTGCACCGACGAAACCGGCGTGATCATCAAGGGCAAGAAGTGTAATGACGGCCTCTATTGTAACGGGCTGGACACCTGCGATGCCGCCGGCCTCTGTGCAATACATCAGTTCCCCTCCGGCATGCCGCTCGATTGCAACGATCGTAACGAATGCACGAATGATGTTTGCACCGAGGTGACAGGGGGTTATCTCTGCGAATACCCGCCAGTCGCTCCGCTCACGCCGTGCGGAGACCCCTCCGACACCGAGTGCGATGACCCTGACACTTGCGACGGCGAAGGACACTGCGCCCCGAATTGGGAAAAAGCGACAACGGTCTGTCGCGATGCCGCCGGCCCATGCGATGCGCCCGAACACTGCACGGGCACCTCGGCCCTCTGTCCCACCGATATGAAGTACGATGCGCAGATGCTCTGCCGACATGCGGTCGGTCCCTGTGACCTCCACGAATACTGCGACGGCGTTTCGGACGACTGCCCGACGGATCTGTTCAGAAGCCCTGCTGAAATCTGTCGTCCCGCCGAGGACGCCTGCGATGAGCCGGAATTCTGCACTGGCTCCGATGCCGCGTGCCCTCTCGACGAGATGAAAGAAATGGATACGGAATGCCGCCCAGCGGCCGGTCCCTGCGATGTCGCCGAGGTGTGCGACGGAAAAACGAAAGGATGTCCCGGCGATATCCTCGCAGAAGCGGGAACACTCTGTCGCGCAATGACAGGCGATTGCGATGTCGCCGAGTACTGTGACGGAGAAACGGCCGCCTGTCCTGCCGATGTCGTGAAGCCAGCCAATACCCTTTGCCGCGCCTCCACCGGCACTTGCGATGTCGCCGAATACTGCACCGGCGTAGCCGGAGAATGCCCCATTGACGCCTTCAAGCCCGACACGACCCTCTGCCGCCCGGCTGTCGGCCCCTGCGACCTTGCCGAATACTGCAGCGGCGATGCACCAGTATGCCCGATGAACGTCATAGCCCCAAGTGGACACCCCTGCGATGACGGAGATCTTTGTACCCGTGGCGAGACCTGCGATGGGGCTGGTACCTCTTATGACCACTGCGGCAATGGAGAAAACATCTTCTGTGCCCATGGCGGCCAATGCAACGGGACCGGCTGTGATTGCGCAGAAGGCTACACTGGCCCGACCTGCGAAGAGTGTGCCCCCGGATATTTACCTCGCGGCAATGACGGCTATTTCTTCTGTGCGAGAGATACCGATGGCGACGGCAAAACCGACATGGAGGACAATTGTCCCGAGATCGCCAACCCCGTTCAAGAGGACGCCGACGAAGACGGATGGGGCGACCCCTGCGACTGCAAGCCGCATGACGGTCAGGCGAACGCCGACGCCTACGAGCAGTGCAACGGCCGTGATGACAACTGCAACGGTACTATAGACGAAGGCGTCGAGGTGTGCCCCGGCGATCTGATGACGAACAACGGTACAACCTATCTATTCTCCTACTGGATCGACAATTACGCAGAGGGCGCCTCATGTCCGAACGGCTACATGACCATCGCGATAAACGACGCTGTCGAGAATGCATGGATCGGCCAACAAGTTCTCCAGCGGTGGTCGGGATACGAGGGTTTTCCCCTCTTCTGGATTGGTCTCCACTATGACCTCGACAGCAACCAATGGTGGTGGGACAGCGCCGATCAGTCCTCCTACCGCCGGTGGGCCCCCGGGAATCCCGATCTTACCGACGGCGCGAACTGTGTCTACGCCTCTGTCGATGAAAACGGCATCGCGCTGTGGTACTCGACATGGTGCAACAACGATTACCACTGGATCTGCGAGGCCTGCGGCGACGACAGCGATGACGACGGCTGGGGCGACCACTGCGATTGCGCCCCCAACGACCCCGAGATTTACCCATATCATTGGGAGGATTACAACGGGAAGGACGACAACTGCAACGGGCTCATAGACGAAAACGCATATCTTCCCTGATCGGCATCGCTCGCTCAATCAGCACAGTCACAATCTTCGCCGCTTGCAAGCGCCTGCATGAGATAGCCTTCTACTAGCCAGCTCACATAACGACGCGGCTCGCCGAAAGGGTGCGCCGGTGAAGGCGGATACTTGATGTATTCACAGCGACGACTGACGGCGAGTTCGAAGGTTCCCGTAGCACCGGTGAAGACAAGGAGCGCATCGTGACCACACTCCTGCTTCGGCCCTTCGGATGCCATGGACATTCCCAGTCGGAAGGAAACCGACGACGCCTCGTCAGGCAAACGCAGACAACGACACTGTTTTGCAGGATCGTTGGGGTCTTTGGCCACGATCACCGAAACGGTATCGTAGGAGGAAAGCCGCTTTTGCAGGTCGATCCCCCCGGAGACCATCGGCGCAAAGTAGCCTGAAAGGAGAAGAAGGAGCCCGAGTAGCACAACCATAAAAACCTTACGCCGGTTACGGCGAGGCGCCGGAGCCTCGAGTTCCTCCGCTGCATGCGGTGGCATCTTTCGCTCGTTCATGAGATCCTCCTTGGATCAGTGGATCGGTGACGCTACGGCCTTCTCGTCAGACAGTCGAAGCGCCGGAATAAAAAAGAGGGCAGGCAGGGCGGCGCCGAAACTGGCGAGGAACATCCACGCAAAGCCCCAGTCCTTCACGATGAAACCGGAGACCGCTCCCGCGAACATCCCCGACAAACCCATGAGACCCGAACCGATCGCATAGTGGGCCGAACGGTATTTTGCGTGGCACAATCGCATGAGAAAGACTATGAGGAGCGCGTTGCCCATACCCGAGGAGAGATTCTCGATGCCATTGACCGTCGCCGCGGCCGCTACCGTACCCGGAAAGGAAAGAGCACCATCGTGTGCCCCCAGCGCGAGAAGGCTATATAGAAGGTTGGTCGTGTTCTGGAAGATAACGATCGGCCATATGGCTCGGGCAAGACCGATGCGTGCGATCACCCATCCACCGAAGAGGGCACCGACAATGGTGGCGGGAAGCCCAACGAACGACGATATCCAACCGTAGTGGTTCTTGATGCCGATCGCGACGAAAAAGGGACCGACCATCGCATGGAGCATGTACTCCCCCGCCCGCAGGAAGATGATGAAGAGGAGAACGGCGATGATGTTGTCGCGCCGCAGGTAGACGGTAAATGCTTCGAAATAGGAGGGACGCTCCGAGGCACTGGCCGCAGGCTCCTTGCAGGGGACCGGGAGTAAAAAAAGGTGAAAGAGGAAAAGAGCGACGGCGATAGCGAACGCAAGCAGGAATGCCGGACGCCACCCCCAGAGTGCCCCGACTGTTGCGACGACACCGGTACCGGTCATCATGGCGATACGGTAAGCAAGCACCCGGAGGCCGACCCACCGTGCCTGCCCTGCGTCATCGAGCACTTCCATGTAATATCCATCGGTCGCGATGTCGTTCGTCGCGGCGAGTACCGATCCCAAGAAGAAAAGTCCGAACATGACGGGAATAAGGACCGGAAACGAGGCGCCCACGGCAAGCGCTCCGGTGACAAGGACGAGGAGCCCCTGCATCAGGAGAATCCACGAACGCTTGGTACCGTACCGATCGACCAGCGGTCCCCAGAGGAACTTCACCGTCCACGGCAGACCGAAGAACGAGGTGAGCCCAATGTACTGGACCGCCACATCCATCGTGGCGAGGTAGAAGTTCGAGATGACACGGATGACGGTGTAGGGGAATCCCTCACAGAAGTTGGTCGTAAAAACCCACAACGGGGCCGGTATCTGACGACGCGGTGCACTCATGCTGACGCTCATCGGTTCGGCACGACTATGACAGTAAAGAAAGATGTTTGCAAGAAAAGATTGTAGAGGTATAGTGAAAAGACCGTTCTGGCTCAGGGAGGAGATCATGCCCACGGGACATATCATCGTGTTCACCACCTTCGAGAAACGGGAAGACGCCGAGCGGGCGCTTCAGGCGCTCCTCGAACAGCGGATCGCCGCCTGCGTGCAGATCATCGGTCCAATGACGAGCAGGTACTGGTGGAAAGGGAAGATCGAGACGGCGAACGAAGTTCTGTGTCTCATCAAGACACGCCGAGCGCTCTTTCCACGACTCGAGCAGGTGCTCATCGAACTGCATCCCTACGAGGTTCCGCAGATCATCGCGGTGCCGATCGAGAAGGGAAATGCCCCTTACCTTCGCTGGCTCGAAGAGGAAACCGCAGGATCGCTACCAGATTAACGGAAGGCGGAACGATGGAAAAATGCCACATGATTTTTCTTGACCCGCTCCTCCCCTTCCTGATAGGGAGATATCAGCATATACGGTGAGGGTTCCATGCACATTCTCGTGACCGGGACTGCCGGATTCATCGGATTCCACACGACGCTCCGTCTCCTCGCTCGCGGCGATACGGTAGTGGGAGTCGACAGCGTCAACGACTACTACGATGTCAATCTCAAATACGGACGGCTCGCCGCGAGCGGTATCGCTCGCGAGGCGGTTCGCTATGGAAAAATGATTCAGAGCACGACGCTGCCCGGCTACCGATTCATCCAACTCAAACTCGAAGACCGGCCCGCCTTGGAACACCTCTTTGCCGAAGAACGGTTCGATATGGTGTGTCACCTTGCGGCGCAGGCGGGCGTACGCTACTCGCTGACCAATCCGCATGCCTACATCGAGGCGAACCTCGTCGGTTTCATGAACATCCTCGAACTCTGTCGCCGGTATCCGGTGAAGCACCTCGTCTATGCTTCAAGTTCCAGCGTCTACGGCCTCAACACCGCGATGCCCTTCTCGACATCGCACCCCGTCGACCACCCGGTGAGCCTCTACGCCGCCACCAAGAAAGCAAACGAACTCATGGCGCATTCCTACAGCCACCTCTACCGTCTTCCCACGACCGGCTTGCGTTTCTTCACCGTGTACGGGCCATGGGGACGCCCCGACATGGCGCTCTTCATCTACACCGACGCCATCCTGTCAGGTAAGCCGATAGATGTGTATAACTTTGGAGAGATGCAGCGCGACTTCACTTATATAGACGACATCGTCGAAGGGGTCCTCCGAACGCTTGACCGGCCCCCAGCCGGCGATCCGGCGTGGGACCCTCGAAATCCCGATCCTGCCTCTTCGACGGCCCCCTACCGTCTCTACAACATCGGCAACGGGGCACCGGTACGGCTCACCGACTTCATCGACGCCATCGAAGAAGCGCTCGGCAAGAAAGCGGTCCGCAATCTCCTGCCTCTCCAACCGGGCGATGTACCGGCGACATGGGCCGATGTGAGCGACCTTGCGCGTGACACCGGTTATCGTCCACACACCGATATCCGCGAAGGGATAGCCCGTTTCATCTCGTGGTACCGCTCCTACTATGGCCGTTAGCGCGATGCCGCCGAACGCCGAACGCAGCTGGATACTCTACGATGTCGCCAACTCGGCCTATTCGCTCATCGTCGTTACCGCCATCTTCCCTATCTTTTTCAAGGAAACGCTGACGACGACGCTCCCTCCTCACACTGCGACGGCGTACTGGGGCTATGCCAACGCTGTCGCGGCGCTCGTGATCGGCATTCTTTCCCCGGTCCTCGGACCGCTCGCCGATGGCGCCGGTCAAAAGCGGCGCTTGTTCCTGATGTTTTTCGTCCTCGGCGTCGCGGCAACTGCGCTTCTTTCCCTGCCACCGCGGGGGGCATGGCTTATAGCGCTCGCACTCTTTGTCCTCTCGCGCATCGGATGGGGCGGCTCGTCACTCTTTTACGACGCGTTCCTCGTCGATGTGACGACCCCCGACCGAATGCACCTCGTCTCGGCGCGGGGGTACGCTTACGGCTACATCGGCGGAACCGTTCCGTTCCTTCTCATCATTCTTTGGATCGTCGTCGGTACCGGCGGTGCCGTGACCGGAACCGTGGCACGTACCGCGTTCCTCCTTACCGCTCTCTGGTGGATTTTCTTTTCGCTTCCCCTTCTCCGCGATGTGCGCCAACGCTTCGAACGACCACCTGATGCATACCCTGTTCGCGACAGTATCCGCCGCATCCTCATCACTCTTCGGCAAGCACCGGCATATCGCGACGCGTTTCTCTTCATACTCGCCTATTTCTTTTACATAGATGGCGTGGACACCATCATCGCCATGGCCGCCGCCTACGGCATCGACGCGGGACTCGGCGCCACAACGCTCGTCGGTGCGATCCTCATGATACAGATCGTCGCCTTCCCTTGCGCGCTTCTTTATGGACGCTGGGCATCGCGCTACGCGGCAAAGCCGCCCATCTTTCTCGCGATCGCCATCTATCTCCTCATCACCCTCATCGCCTTCTTTCTTCCCGACATCTCGTCCCCTGACCTCCGGGCAACGCTCTTCTGGGTCCTTTCCTTCCTCGTGGCCACCTCAATGGGCGGCATTCAGGCACTTAGTCGATCGCTCTTTGCACGCCTCATTCCTCCTACCCAGTCAGCAGAGTTCTTTGGTATCCTTAACATCATGGGGCGACTTGCGGCGATCATGGGACCGTTCCTCATGGGAGTCGTAGGAAACTTGGCCGGACACTCACGATGGGGCACCATACCCCTCTTTGCCCTGTTCCTTATGGGAGTTTTCTTTCTCGCGGCCGTCCGAGAGCCTCGCTCGATACCGCCAGAACAACCATCGTCATAAGGGGACTTTCATGAAACTTACCATTTCGATCCTTGTCACCTCCCTTGTCTTCGCGGCATGTGCTTCTCAACCGTTGCCACCGAAACCGCACGATCGCCTTCACGCCGTTCTTTACCAACAACATAGTGCCGAATATCGGGCAGTGTGCCTACAGGTGTTCCAAAGCGCCGTCGAGCACCTTGCCGCCGCCCTCCAAGATCCGCAGTGGAGCGCCGAGACCTCCCAAACGGGCGACCTGAGATCCCTGCCCCCTGCGGTCATCCTCGACATCGACGAGACGGTGCTCGACAACTCCCCTTATTTCGGGCAAATGATCCTCGGCGACGAAGACTTCGATCTCAAACAGTGGAACCGCTGGGTCGTCAGCGCCCGTGCGGAGCTCATCCCGGGAGCGAAAGAGTTCATCATGGCGGCACAGGCGGCTGGGATCACTGTCTTTCTGGTCACCAACCGCGACGCGCGTCTCGAAGGATATACTCGCCTCAACCTCCAGCGGCTTGGAATAACGCTCGACCCTAATCTCGACACGGTTCTTTCGCTCAACGAACGCCCTGACTGGACCGCCGATAAGCAGAGTCGCCGTTCCTTCATCGCGAGAACTCATCGCATCCTTCTCCTCATTGGCGACGACCTCGGTGATTTCGTTTCGGTAAGCGGCATGGAAAAAGAGACCCGCAAGCAACTCATCGTCAAGCATGCGTCTTTCTGGGGAACACGCTGGTTCGCGCTTCCCAACGCCAACTATGGGTCATGGCTTGATGTCATTGTGAAAGGCGCTCGAGACAAGGAAGACCTCCTCGCACGCAAACGCGCTGCCATCATCGCGGCCCCACTGGTCTCCGAAGAAGAGATGCGGGCGCTTATGACCCAACCCGTGCCGCCCTTTCCCCACCAACAAGAGGGAGAGATCATCCTCGTCCCCTCGAAGCCGAAAGAATCTTCGACACCCCCCGAAGAAACGAAAGACCCCCGAAGCGTTCCCCCATCCGAAGAACGCCAACCATCGCAGTGACGGGATCCGTTCCTCTTCCGATACCCGAGGTTTTTCTTGACGAATTTCCTTTCCCCCATACAATAACTCCGCTTTTTGAGGAGTGATATGTTCGACCAGATCGCCGAACGGCTTGAAAAGACATTTCGTACCCTTCGTGGCGTAGGGAAACTGACACCGACGAACATCGAAGAAGCGGCACGCGAGATCCGCACCTCGCTCCTCGAGGCCGATGTCAACTACCAGGTAGCCAAGGATCTTGTGGAACGGATCGCCTCGCGCGCACTGGGAACCGAGGTCCTTCGGTCGGTTACCCCGGGCCAACAGTTCGTGAAGATCTGCCATGATGAACTGGTAAAGACCCTCGGCGCCGGGAAACACGACCTTGACCTCGCAGCGCGCCCCCCGGTCGTCATCCTTATCGCCGGCCTTCAGGGGTCGGGCAAAACGACGACCGCGGCCAAACTGGCACGTTATCTCAAAGAAAAGGCTCGCAAACGCGTCATGCTCGTGTCCACCGATGTACACCGTCCCGCGGCCATCGATCAATTGAAGAAACTCGGAGAGACGATAGCGGTCCCAGTATGCGAAGCGTCGGTCAACGAAAACCCCGTCGCCATCGCATCGCGCGCTCTGGATCGTGCCCGCAACGAAGCGGCCGATGTTCTCATCGTGGACACTGCGGGACGCACTCAGATAGACGAACCGATGATGCGTGAAATAGCGGCCGTAAAAGAGGCTCTCCAGCCGCGCGAGGTACTGTTCGTCGCCGACGCGATGACCGGGCAAACGGCGGTCGATGTCTCCAAAGAGTTCCATGCCCGGCTCGGCCTTACCGGTGTCATCCTCACCAAAATGGATGGCGACGCCCGTGGCGGCGCTGCCCTCTCCATAAACGCGGTCACCGGAGCACCGGTCAAATTCATCGGCGTCGGAGAGAAGACCGACCAACTGGAACTCTTCCATCCCGAACGGATCGCCGGACGCATCTTCGGCATGGGAGACATCCTCTCTCTCGTGGAAAAGGCGCAGGAGAAGGTAGATGCCGAAAAGGCGGAGAAGATGCAGAAGAAACTTCTCTCCGGAGGTTTCGACCTCGACGATTTCCTCGCCCAGATGAAGATGGTGCGTTCGCTCGGGTCGATCGAGAACACGCTTGGTATGATACCGGGAATGGGAAGCGCTCTCAAGCAAGTAAAAGGAAAGGTCGATTTCGAGAAAGAACTCAAAAAGATAGAGGCCATCATCAACTCGATGACCCGAGCGGAGCGGGCAAACCCCGACATCCTCAACGCCTCACGCCGCCGCCGTATCGCACAGGGAAGCGGCACAAGAGTTCAGGACATAAACCAGTTCATGAACCAGTACCTCGAGATGAAGAAAATGATGAAACGGATGCAGTCCATGGGGCTCGGTGCCCTTATGAAAGGCTTCCGAGGGATACGATAACCACTTAGAACTAGGAGGTTCTTTACGCATGAGCGTCAGCATCAGACTTACCCGTCAGGGTGGAAAAAAGAAACCTTTTTACCGCGTTGTCGCGATCGACAAACGGAAGCGGCGCGATGGCGCCTATCTCGAACGGCTGGGGTACTACGATCCGGCCCTCAACCCTCCCAAGATCGTCCTCGACCTCGATAAGATACAGCAGTGGATAGCGAAAGGGGCACAATGTTCCGAGACAGTCGCATCTCTGATGAAGAAGATATCGCAACAAAAGAAGGCGTAAGGGCACCCTATAACCATATCATTGTTTGCGGAGGGAGGAGACTTCCCATGAAAGAACTCATCAGACACATTGTTGAGCATCTCGTCGATCATCCCGACCAGATACAGGTCGACGAGATCGACGGCGAACGGACAACGGTCATCGAACTACGGGTCGCCAAGGAAGATCTGGGCAAGGTCATCGGCAAGGAAGGGCGTATCGCCAAGGCAATGCGCGTTCTTTTGTCTGCATCGACCAGTAAGGACCGCAAGAAGAGCGTTCTCGAGATCATCGAATAGCGTTCATCCTTCGCTGATTCGGGATATCGTTCCTGCTCACGCGGAACTGTTGAGGGAGAAGGTTCTTTGGAAGATTCTTTTCTCGTTGTCGGGACATTCGTTCGCATCGTGAAAAAAGACGGGGTCCTGCTTTTCAGACCATCGTTGCGAGACAGCCGATTCCTCTCTCACATTTCCCATCTCTATCACAGCATCTTCAAGACCGAGTTCACGGTATCTTCCATCACGAAGGTTTCCCAAGGCTTTCAGGTGCGCATCGCCGAAGTGGAAAAACCCTATGAGGCCGAGTATCTCGTGAATGAGGAATTCTCTCTTCCGAGGAACGAACTTATCGGGAGAACTCTCGATGCCTTCATCGGACTGCCCGTGACGAACACGAACGGCGATGAAATCGGCACCGTCACCGCCGTCTCCGAGACACCGCTCTATCCCATTCTTACGGTCCGCGGGGGCCATACCGTGTTCGACCTTCCTTTCACCCACGACAGCGCCCGCCTCGAGAACGAGCACATCGTGCTTCTGCGAGAGAAGGATCATGCGTATTGACATCCTCACCCTTTTTCCCGACTACTTTTCATCGCCGTTCTCGGTGAGCATGATGAAGCGGGCGGCCGAAAAGGGTCTCGTCTCTTTCCACATTCACAACATTCGCGACTTCGGCAAGGGGAAACGACGACAGGTCGACGATGTCCCCTACGGCGGCGGTGCCGGCCTCGTCATGATGGCGGAGGTGCTTCTGAACGCCTACCAAGCCGTTCCCCAACAAAAAGGACATCGCACATTTCTTCTCTCACCGCGCGGGAAGCGGTTCGCACAATCAATGGCTCGCGATCTTGCCTCATGTCCACAATTGATACTCATCGCCGGCCACTACGAGGGAATCGATCAGCGTTTTCTCGACATAACCGGCATCGAAGAAATCTCGCTTGGGGACTTCGTGCTCACCGGCGGTGAACCGGCGGCGGCTGCGATTGTCGACGCCGTCGTGCGTCTCATTCCTGGAGTTCTCGGCAACGAAGAGTCTGCGGAGCACGAATCGTTCTCTCTTCCCCTTCTTGAGCACGATCACTATACCATGCCACGAGAGTTCATGGGGAAGAAGGTCCCCAAGGTGCTCTTTTCCGGCGATCATGCCAAGATCGAAGAATGGCGACGGCGCAATAGTCTCATGCGAACGCTCCGGAATCGCCCCGATCTTCTCTCGCTTCTCCCCTCAGATTTTTTTGACGACGACTGATGTCGCTCGGACGCGTATCTATCGCCCTTCTTCATCACCCGGTTCGTCAGGGAGGACGCATCATCACCAGCTCCATCACCAATTTCGACATTCATGACCTTGCGCGCCTCACGAAAACCTACGGGCTCGACGCTTTCTACCTTATCCATCCCGACGAAGGGATGCGCAACCTTGCAAAAACCTTTGTG
This sequence comes from uncultured Spirochaetales bacterium, assembly GCA_964415795.1. Taxonomy (GTDB): domain Bacteria; phylum UBP6; class UBA1177; order UBA1177; family JAKLFG01; genus CALITV01. The sequence continues at coordinate 117,441 of CAYQBN010000004.1, forward strand.
AGTCACTGGTTCGACGATGCGGGGCGACTTTTCAAACCCGATCGCACCGCCGCACTGGAAAAAATGCTCATCGTTCCTTCTCTCGACATTGCGATCGCCATGCTAACCGAACGCCACGGAATTCGGCCATTTCTCCTCGCCACATCGGCGCGAAAAAGACCAAAAACGATTCCGTGGAAACAGGTGCTCACCTTACTTGACAATCCTCTTCTTCTATTGTTGGGCACCGCAGACGGTCTGAGCGAAGAACTCGATGATATCATTGACGGTTATGCCGAGCCTATCGATCCAGGAACCGGGTATAATCACCTCTCGGTGCGGAGTGCTGCTTCAATTTTTATTGACAGACTTCACCGAGATAGGTACAAATAAGGCCTGTTTTTCGATTTTGAGAAGGAGCGTACCATGACGAGCCCCATCATCAGAGAACTCGAGCAGCGGCAAATGCGCCTCGATTATTACCATATCAAGCCCGGCGACAAGGTCTCGGTGCATAGCCGCATCATTGAGGGAGACAAGGAACGCATTCAAGTTTTTACCGGGGATGTAATCGCCGTGAAAAATGGTCGCAACAACAATCGCACCACCATCACCGTTCGTAAGTTCTCCAGCGGATTCGGTGTCGAGCGCATCTTCCCCCTTCATTCGCCGCTCATCGAAAAGATAGAACTCATCAACCGCGGCGTCGTTTCACGCGGCAAACTATACTATCAGCGCAAGCGCCGGGGTCTCGAATCGAAGATCAAGGTCAAGACCGACTGGCAGTGATCCTTCCCCGGCTCGGTTCGAGCCTCCTCTCTTCTTTTCTTTTTCTTTTTTCAAGCGCCTTAGGCGGAGAGAAGTCTTCTGAAATAAAGATAGAAACCATATTAACGGTATCGGAAAAAGGGCCGATCCTGCACCAGACACTCTGCGGTGAAGAGGCATTTGGCACCGGATACTTCTCTTTTTTTCATCCCGATGGCAAAACGCTCTGCGCACGAGGTTCTCTCCTGTATCCCGCTATGACGGTCATCGTCATTCCCCGAAGCACTGCACCAGTCACCTTACCACCACCGTGGCGTCTTGTGGACGGCTACGACAGAGTTCTTCTCTACGACGAGACCGCGCCGTTCGCCGAAGGGAGCGACGAGACCGGAACTGTTCTCTCTCTCATCCCGCCCGGATACTATACGGACAGTTCGGGAACCGTTCGTACCCCCCGATTCATACGCCGCAAGGAAGCATGGGAAGCAGTCGTCCCGCTCCGCGAGTTCTTTCTTCTCACGGTTGGAAGCGACAACCGCTTCACGGTCGACATTGGATCATTGGCCGACCTTTCCGACGCACCCAAAAATCCGCTTCGCTTTTTCGGCATCGCCGCGGAATCGGCCGTCATGCACACTCACAAGGACCGGGTGATGATCATCGAAGGGAACGGATTCTCCGGAGTACGCATCCCACGAATTCGTCTCGTCTCCGCCAAAGATGCTTTTGGTAGGTACCTCATAGAGATACGAGATCCCCGTCGGTCTCTCGCGAAGAAGTCGGCATCCATCGACACCGGAACGCTGATTGCCCGCTATGAACAAGGCCCTGAAGGGACCATCCGTTTCGAATGTCAGGTGTTACGAGAGACCCTTTCCCAGAACGACGCGATGAAACTGGAATCGTTCATGAAAAGGAACCTGCCTCTCCAATATGAGGTGAAAAAACGATGAACCGGGAACGCATCTCAGAGATCATGGCTCGAGCGGTCTCTCTCGCTCGTAACGGGGGTCCGGCGGTGTACCCCAACCCCATGGTCGGCGCGGTGATCTTCGACGACGAAGGAACCATCCTCGCCGAAGGATGGCACCGATGCTGTGGCGGCGATCACGCCGAGGTGAACGCTCTCAAGAATCTGGGAAAGGACGCCAAGGCGCTCTCAATAGCGGTCACCTTGGAACCCTGTAACCATTTTGGGAAAACCCCTCCCTGCAGTCATGCGCTAGCGGCCGCCGGCATCAAAAAAGTTTACATCGCGGCACATGAGCCGACCGAAAAAGCATGTGGCGGATGTGATTACTTGGCAGCACACGGTATTCCCACCGAGTTCGTTCCGGGATTCGAGGCGGAACTTCTCGAACTGAACCGTTTCTTCTATAAGACGGCGCGCGAGAAACGCCCATGGATCACCCTCAAGATGGCAGTAACGATGGACGGCTTCATTGCCCCCTCCGCCGGCGGCCCATTCCCCATTTCGGGAGAAGCGTCACGGCGCGAGGCGCACCGTCTCCGTGCAGAGCACATGGCCATCGCCGTCGGCGCCGGTACGGTGAATCGTGACGATCCTCTTCTCACGGTGCGTCTCGTTGAAGGCCGAGACCCTCAGCCGATCATCTTTTCGACAACCCTCTCGCTCGACCCGCACCGCCGGCTGTTCGAGCGTTCTCCCATCATCTTTACCCAAGAGAGCGACCCGAAGCGTCGGGAACCGTTCACGGCTCGCAGATGTCTCATCGAAACGCTCTCATCCCCGAACGATCTTTTGCCCGCGCTTTCGCTTCTCTGGGAAAAGTACCGCCTTAACTCCGTGATCGTCGAAGGCGGCGCCCGTCTGCACCGTTCGTTCATCGAACAGGGGCTTGCCGACGAGATAGTTCACTTTATAGCACCGCAGATGTTCGGCGAGGGCGTTCCCCTTTCGGCACCGGGCTCTGCTTTACCGCTCCAGTTCCATCTCCATACCCTTGACCGCCTTGGAGACGACATAAAGGCCGTGTGGCGCCCGTAGATCACTCGAATCGGATATCAAGCCCGTAGTTGAGGTGAATGTTCATCGCCTCGATGTTGCTCGCGGCGTCCATGAAGGGTTTGACCGATATCTCGTAGACATGCCCCGCCGCAACGGGCACGCGGAGAAAACTTTCGTTATGGAACGAGAGAGACTCGATGAGGTCGTCATTCTCGGCGATCGGGAGCGATTCTTCGTTTTCATAGACCCGTATGACGGTGTCGAGGATGGTCGCGTTGCGCTCTCGGATCGGTGTCGTAAGAAGAAAGAGCGTGCCGTCCCGTTCAGGGACGAAACGCCAGCGATTTTCGATGATCGGGACATCGGTGTCTATCCACCCCACATAGGTGGTCCCAGGCACCGCCTCGACCACGACGCCGGGAACGGTAAAGTCGGGTTCCTCTATGACGAGCGGCACCGGTTCCACCGCAAGTATGGCTGTTTTGCCTTCCGGCTCAGCACAGTTTTCCGGCACCACTTCCAACAAGAGATGCGATTGTTCCGAAAGACGCGTAAGATAGAAGACCGGTGTGCCGCTTTCCTCTGCCGCAGAGAACTGCAGGAACGGCAACTCGTCGTGGTCGAACACCTGCACGAGCGGTAACGGCTCGTTCGAAGAAATCCCGATGCGTACCGCGTTGACAAGGAAGGGGAACGACCAACGAAGGTAGGCGCCGCCGCATGCATCGAGACTCATTTCAGTCTCACCGCTCGCCGCCGCCTCATCCCCCGGCATCCGTTCCTCATAAAAAAAGGAGTATGGAACATCGCTCCCCTGCAACAACAGGTAGAGCGTTCCGGTGTACGGAAGAAAGGCCTCGAGACGATAGGTCGCTCCGGCACTGGCCGAAAACGAGACGCGCCGTAGCAAAAAGAGCGTGTAACCGCCCGCCTCGGCGGACGATGCCCAGAGAGAAGCCGAAACCTCACCTGCCTTTTCGAACAGGAGAGAGAACGCTACGACGGCCCCCCGCGTCGCCTCGATGCGAAAGATGTCACGGTCCGCCTGCCACTCCCCTTCGATGACCTTCGCCTCGGTATCGAGGGTACCACGAGTCCCGAGAGAATCGAAGCGATTCGCGTAGATGAAGCGGTCGTTCGGCTCAAGTTCCTCCCCTATTGCATGGGGCGTGAACGTCACGGTAACCCGATCGGGGGGAAGAGGCTCTTTTCGCAGATCCTCGACCGTGCGCTCTGCCACGAGGCGGAGATCGTGCGCCCCGCCGAGTTGTTCGTAGAGATACGGATCACTTTCCCCCGCATCGGCATCAAGGTCGTCCGATCCTGCAAGCACTTCACCGGTAAGACAATCCACCAGCATCATCTTCTTATCGCTCGTCGGAAGGTCCGAAACGAGCGCAATGCCGGTAGGTCCCTGAGACCATTCGTCGAGTGAGAGCATCCGCACCCCATAGGGAGAAGAGGAAAAGTCGAGGGTGGCTGGCGCTGTTGGCGTCACGGTTCCCGCCGACGCACGGGTACACAGCCACTGCTTGGTGACCCTCAACCAGTAGCGGCCATCCTCCCAGCGCGAAAGGCATGCCTTCCGCGGCGAACTTTCGGAAACGCCGAGGTAGAGCGGCGACTCGAACGGCGCATAGAGGTCAACGGTTACGCGGGTACCACCACGAGGATAGATCGTCCGCAGGGGAAGATAGCGATCGGCGACGGTAACGAGCGGAGAAAAGCCCTCCTCTTTTGTTTCTATCTCGACGCGATAGACAAATCCGGCGTGTCCCCAAAGAAAGAACACATCGGTATCAGATTTACCTGCAAGGCAGGGATCCAGCGTTCCTTCGAGCGTTCTTCCCTCCTCGAGGAGCATCGCTTCCTTTTCGGTGTTGTTCGGTTCCCGTTCTCCGTACTCGGGGGTCGGCCATTGTCGCTGCGGCCCTTCACAGGAAACCAAAAGGACGCCCCAAACAACGCCGAGTGTCAGTACGATTCGTTCAACCACGACTCGATCACCTCGCGGCTGAGCGGTCCCATGTGAGCCGCCCGTACCACGCGGTCACGTACCAAGACGGTCGCCGGGACACCGGTTATCATGAAAGAGGAAAAAATCGGGTCGGTGCCACGATAGTTACGCCACGGCACCGAAAAGGAGCGCAGGTGATCGAGACGAATTGGTTCCTTGAGAATACCAATAATGGTCGCTCGATGCACATACGGGGTCAAGAGAGGCAGTTCGGCGACACAGGAGGAACACCATGTCGCCCAAAAATGGAGAAAGACCACCCCCTCTGGCAGAGGTACCTGCTCCTCGATACCTCGCTCCACATTGAAGAGAGTCAGTGTTTCCACGCGCCTCCCTTTCAGAAGGAAAGAGGGACCATAGAACATGAGGACATTATAACCGAGCAGAAGGACCGTCAGTACCACGATTGCCACGACTATCCAGCGATCCCGCCGCGCAGTGCGACCCTCGACCGGTGTCATGACAGATTCAGTGAAAGATGCTCTGGTGTTCGACGAAGATGCAACGGTTCATGATGTAGGGAATGCCGGCCGCCTTGAGGATTTCTTCCGCCTTCTCTCCATAGATCCCCAGTTGGGCCCAGAAGAAACGGCATCCCCGTTCCACTGCCTGACGGGCAACCTCTTCGAGATATTCGGAACGCCGGAACACATTCACGATGTCGATGGTGATCTCCCTCGGTATAGAGAGAAGGTCAGGGTAACTCTTTTCCCCCCACAGTTCGGGGATGTTCGGGTTCACCGGAATAACGCGATAGCCCGCCTCGTTCTTGAGATATTTTCCGATGCGGTGCGAGGTACGCGCCGGATTATCGGATAATCCGACGATAGCGATCGTGCGCGTCTCTTCGAAGACTTTCTTGAGATCGGCGTGGAACACGGGTACTCCTCCTTGCAGATGACAAGAGAGGTTTTATCACAGGCGTCAAGGCGTTGCAATAAAATTTCTTTCAGGGTATAGTCGTTCCCGTGTTCATGTCTTCAGAGGTGTGCCCATGTTCCCCAAAATCGACCCGCGTACCACCGCCGCTTGGCGAGCGCTGGAGGATCACTACGAGCAGATGCGCGATGTGGTAATGAAAGATCTCTTCGCCGCCGATCCCCGCCGGTCAGAACGCTTTTCCCTCAGGATCGAGGATATGTTCGTGGACTACTCGAAGAACATCGTCACCGACGAGACGATGCGGTTGCTTATCCGCCTTGCCGCCGACTGCCGGCTCGCCGATGCGGTCGCCGCGCTGTTCAACGGGGAACACATCAACGAAACGGAGGACCGCGCAGTCTTCCATGTGGCACTCCGAAATCGATCCGAGCGGCCAATGTATGTGGACGGTCGCGATGTCATGCCAGAGGTACGCCGTGTTCTCCAACAAATGCGGGAATTTTCCGAGAAACTTCTCTCCGGTGCGTGGCGCGGCCACAGCGGTCGCCGTATCACCGATATCGTGAACATCGGTATCGGGGGCTCCGATCTCGGACCGGTCATGGTCACCGAGGCGCTCCGGCCCTATTGGCATGGTGCCATCACGCCGCACTTCGTATCCAACATCGATGCGACCCACATCGTGGAGACGCTTCGAAAATTGAACCCTGAGACGACCCTTTTCATCGTCTCTTCGAAGACCTTCACCACGCAGGAAACGATGACCAATGCCGCCACCGCCCGCCGGTGGCTCCTCGACGCACTTAAGGACGAACGCGCCGTGGCCAAGCACTTTGTCGCCGTCTCGACCAACGCTACCGAGGTCGCCAAATTCGGCATAGACACCACCAACATGTTCGAGTTCTGGGACTGGGTGGGCGGGCGCTACTCGGTCTGGTCGGCGATCGGTCTTTCGATCGCCTGCGCCATCGGCTTCGAGCGTTTCGAAGAACTGCTCGAGGGTGGCTTTGTAATGGACGAACATTTCCGAACTTCGTCCTTCGAGCACAACGCCCCGGTTATCCTCGCACTTATTGGCATTTGGTATGGCAACTTTTTCGGCGCCCACAGCGAAGCGATCCTCCCCTACGATCAGTATCTCCACCGTTTCCCTGCCTACTTCCAGCAGGGCAACATGGAATCAAACGGCAAATCAGTGGACCGGAACGGGCGCTTCGTGGACTACGAGACCGGGCCGATCATCTGGGGAGAGCCGGGCACCAACGGTCAACACGCCTTCTATCAACTCATCCATCAGGGGACCAAACTGGTACCGTGTGACTTCATCGCCTTCGCGCAGAGTCACAACCCTGTCGGCGACCACCACGAGAAACTGCTCGCGAACTTCTTCGCCCAGACCGAGGCACTCATGCGCGGCAAAACGGCCGACGAGGTACGCGTAGAGATGCACCGTGCCGGCAAGAGCGATGCCGAGATAGAGCGGGTGCTCCCTTACCGCGTCTTCACGGGGAACCGCCCCACCAACTCGATCCTCTGCCGCAAACTCACACCGCGGACCCTTGGAATGCTCATTGCTCTCTACGAGCACAAGATATTCACCCAAGGGGTCATCTGGAACATCTACAGTTTCGACCAGTGGGGCGTCGAACTCGGCAAACAACTGGCCAATAAGATACTTCCCGAACTGACAGGAGAAGCGAAGGTCTCTTCACACGACTCCTCCACCAACGGACTTATCAACACCTACAAACAGTGGCGGAAGGGGTGACATGAAGTATGTAGGAGCCCATGTCAGCGCGGCGGGTGGCGTTGAAACGGCTCCCCGCAACGCCCACGCGATCGGCGCAAATGCTTTTGCGCTCTTTACCCGCAACCAGAAACAGTGGAGCCCCAAACCGCTCAGCGGAAAGAACATTGCGGCATTCAAACAGACATGCGCCGAACTCGGATTCGGCCCCGATCAGATACTGGCGCACGACGGATACCTCATCAATCTCGGCCACCCCGAAGAGGAAGGCCTCATGCGCTCGCGCGCAGCGTTCCTCGACGAAATGAAACGTTGCGAACTGCTCGGCATTCGCTATCTCAACTTTCACCCCGGGAGTCACCTTGGCAAAATAAGTGAGGAAGAATGCCTTTCCCGGATCGCCGACTCGGTGAACATCGCCCTCTCGCAAACGACCTCTGTCGTCGCCGTGATCGAGAATACCGCCGGTCAGGGCACCAATGTCGGCTACCGCTTTGAACACCTCGCCGCCATCATCGCGCAGGTCAAAGACAAAAGCCGCGTCGGCGTTTGCCTCGACACCGCTCACACCTATGCCGCCGGCTACGATATCAACAGCAAGAACGGATACGAGGCACTGTGGCGAGAGTTCGACCGCATCGTGGGGCTCTCCTACCTCCGCGGTATGCACCTCAACGACACCAAGAAAGCACTCGGCAGCCGCGTTGACCGGCACGAGCACCTTCGCGAGGGACTCCTCGATATCGCGCTGTTTGAGCGCATTATGAACGACCCGCGACTCGACGGTATGCCGCTCATTCTCGAAACGCCCGACGAAACGAAATGGGCGGGAGAGATCGCGCTCCTGCGTTCCCTCGAGAAATCGACGGCATGAACGCACCGATAGCCCTCTTCGCCTACAACCGCCCTGACCACCTGCGCCGGACGATCGCGGCGTTCGCCGATAATCCGCAGGCGAGAAAGAGCATCCTTTTCGCGTTCTCCGATGGCCCCCGGACCGATGAAGAGGTCGCCAAGGTCGCCGAGGTGCGCCGCATCCTCCAGAGTATCACCGGCTTCCATCGCGTCGAAATAGTCGAGGCACCTTCGAACAAGGGTCTCGCGAACTCGATCATCACCGGCGTTTCGCAGGTGCTTGCCCATCACGAGCGCATCATTGTGCTCGAGGACGACCTTGAAGTCTCGCCGATGCTCCTCGAGTATTTCAACGCAGCGCTCGCCGTTTACCACGACGACCGCCGTATATTCTCAGTCTCCGGGTATACGCCGCCGATCACGATACCAGAGGAGTATCCCCATCCGGTCTTTCTTCTTCCCCGCTGTTCATCGTGGGGATGGGCAACTTGGCGTGACCGGTGGGAACAGGTCGATTGGGAGGTGCGCGACCGACATCTCCTGCGCGATCCTCTCGTCCGCGATGCCTTCGACCGCCCCGGCACCGACCTTTCGGACATGCTCGAACGGTGGATCAAAGGAAAAATAGACTCGTGGGCGATCCGCTTCAACTGGGCTCATTTTCGTACCAACACCTTCAGCGTTCTGCCGGTCCGTTCGCTTGTCCGCTCGATCGGCTGTGACGGCACGGGTCGTCATGTACGCACGACGAAACGCTACGAGGTCACCCTCGATGAGCGCTTCTCTCCGCTTCCCCTTCCCCGCGATATCGAGCCGGACGAAAGGATCATCGCAGAGGTTCGCCGCTTTTTCGATCACAGTCTCCGGCGGCGGATCACTCGATTCATGAGAAAGATAACCAACCGATAAGATAAGGAGTGCTCCATGCTCAACTTCAAACTTTCACTTCCCACCGAGATTTTCTTCGGCAAAGGCCAGATCAAGGTCCTCGGCGAACAGGTGAAACGCCACGGCGGCACCCGCGCTCTCATCTGCTACGGATCGCGGCGCATCAAACAACAGGGCATCTATGACGCTGCGGTGGCGCAACTGACCGAAAAAGGCATCTCATTCTGCGAACTCGGCGGTATCGAACCCAACCCCCGCATCACAAGCGTTCGGGAAGGGATCCGCATCGTCAAAGACCATGGGATAGACTTTCTCATCGCCATCGGCGGCGGGAGCGTCATCGACGCGACAAAGGCCATAGCCGCCGGCGCCCACTATAACGGTGACCCGTGGGACCTCTTCACAGGAAAAGGAAAGGTAAAAACGGCGATTCCGCTGGGAACGGTGCTCACCCTCGCGGCGACCGGTTCGGAAATGAACAGTAACAGCGTCGTTTCCAATCTCGAGACCAAACAGAAACTGGCGATACATTATGCCTGCGTCAAACCGAAGTTCTCTATCCTCGATCCGACCTACACCTTCACCGTCCCGCCGCTTCACACCGCCGCCGGCGTTGCTGACATCATGAGCCACGTCTGGGAACAGTACTTCAGCGATACTCCCGGCACCATCATTCAAGATCGACTCGCCGAGGCGATCCTCCATACCTGCATCACCTGCGGTCCCGTGGCGGTGCGCGAACCAGAGAACTACGAGGCACGAGCCAATCTCATGTGGGCGTCGACCCTCGCGCTCAACGAACTCCTTTCCTACGGCAAAGCAACCGACTGGGGCACCCATGTGATCGAACACGCGGTGAGCGCTCACTACGATGTAACCCACGGCGTTGGTCTCGCAATACTCTTTCCCCACTGGATGTCGTACGTCCTCGATGAACGGTCGCTCGACAAGTTCTATGCGCTTGCCGTCAATGTTTGGCGTGTCCCCCTCATCGGCGATCGCATGGAGGCAGCCCGTGAAGGGATTGCACGGACCCGCGAATTCTTCACCGGTCTCGGCCTGCCGGCGCGATTGCGAGAGGTCGGGGTCCCCGAAACGACGCTCCCCGCCATCGCCAAGACCGCCGTCGAGTTCGGGCCGGTCGGCGGATGGCGAAAACTCGGCGAAGAAGCGGTGCTCGAGATACTGAAAAAAGCCTATTAGGACGCTAGCAGATAAAAAAAATGGTCGCGGGGTCTGGACTTGAACCAGAGACCTTCGGGTTATGAGCCCGACGAGCTACCATCTGCTCTACCCCGCAACCTCACGGGCAGAAGGCATTATACGGTCCTTTGGTCGTTTGTCAACCTGTCCGCCGAAAAAAGTTCCGCCGGCGCCTTACCGGCTGAGAGCGGCATTATTCACCAGCGCAAGAAAGTCGCGCAAGGAACTGATGACTGCCGCGTATGTCCGATCCGAGCGGGGAAGAAGCGCCGCTCGTTCCGGCGTGATGCCGCCGATGAAGACGACTGGATGGCGCGATCGAGCGACCGCTTCGGCGCAGAGATCGAGCACCGGTTGACGGCCGCTCCGCTTCGTCGCAGTCGGAAACACCGGACCGAACCCGATGTAGGCGAGGTCCCAGCCGTTCGCCCGCTCGATATCATCGAGGCTGTGCGTCGAGAAGCCAATCTGGAGATCGGGGTATCGGCGTCGTATCTCCGGCGGACTCATGTCCTCGTCACCGACATGGACGAAGGGAACGGCACAGCGCGCCGCGACATCAGGGCGATCGTTGACCACCACCTGCGTTGGAGCGTTAACTCGCCGAACGATGTCGCGCACCGTAAGGACATTTGTAGCGATCGCTTCGGTACTTGCTCCTTTTTGGCGCACTTGGATGAATGAGGGGCGTATCAGCCGCACGACCTCCTCGACGAACAGCGGATCAACCTGTTCTTCCGGCGACAAGTCGATGATGGGGTACAGGCGTATCATCAGCCTTTCTTGACGATACGGTACTTCCGGATCTTCTGATTGAGCGTGTTCCGGTGCATATCGAGAAGCGCCGCCGTCTCGCCGATCTGCCATCGGCACCGCTTGAGCGCCGTTTTGATGAACTCGCGTTCGATGGACTCGAGCAGAAGGCGGAAAAAGGTGCCGGGACGCGTGTGTTTCCCCACCTCGTCCCAGAAACCCTCCATCTTGAGCGCAACCAGTTTGTTCGCGGGTATCTGGGAAAGCATCTCGCGCAGGCGGAAGAATGGCAGATCCTTCGCCCCCTCCTTGGTGCTCACGACGCGTCGCAGTTCGGCAACATTGAATGGCCACCAGTAGGCGAGCAACTTCGAAAGGTTCTCTTGGGCACACCAAAACTCATAATCGTCGGTTCGCGTGATGAAGTGTTCGAGAAACGGAGGAATATCCTCGAGTCGTTCCCGGAGCGGCGCTATCCAGAGGTTCTGGGGAACTCGCGCCGAGAGTTCATCGTACACCGAGCGTTCATCGGTAAGAATGATCTCATCGGTGAGCGGATCGGGAAGCCCGACGGTGGCATCCACGATGCGGGCGTAAGCCGAGCGGATACCGTCGTTCTTGTAGTAGGTGGCCACGATCTTTCGGGCAAGGTGCCGCTTTCCCACCCCCGGCTCACCACCGATGAGGACCGGTTTTCCCGGGTGCACCTTGGTAACGAAGCGCCGCATCGCTTCGGCGGTAGGGCTTATGCCGACGATCATGGGAGGGACACCCCCAAGAAACGCCCTATCTCCGCGAGCAGATCATCCGGTTTCCACCTCGTCTGGTAGAGACGATTACGAAACTCGGTAGCTCCCGCTATCCCCCGTGAATACCACACCGCGTTTCGTTTGAGTTCGTTCATCATGACCTTCTCAGACAGACGAGACGAGTATAGCCGAATCAGGTTGAAATGCAATGTTATCAACTCCTTCTTCCGCTCCGGAGCAGGCTCTTTACCCGTTTTCATCACTTCGAAGATCCACGGCCTGCCGAACGCGCCGCGTCCGACCATGACCCCGGCGACCTTCGAGCCGGCGAACCGTTCGAGGTCGCGCGGCCCGACGATGTCGCCCGAATGGATGACCGGGATACGCCGTTCCGCCGCAATGCGGATCGAGAGGTCGAAGTCGCAGGTCCCCGGCAGGAACATATCGCTCTTGAGGCGGGGATGAACGACGAGCAGGTCAGCCCCCTCCTCTTCAATGATGGCCGCGATCTCGGAACAATTCTCGGTAAGATACCCTTTGCGGATCTTGACCGAGAGCGGCCGCTTCGTCGCCGCGCGCGCCGCTCGAACGATGCGCCGCACCTTCTCGGGGTTCGTCATGAGGAACGCCCCATTGCGCCCCTTGATGACCTTTTTCATGGGACAACCCATGTTGAGGTCAAAGCCGTAGGGAGCGCGTATCTCCTCGATGCGTTGTATCGCACCGGCGATATCCTCGGGTTCCGAGCCAAATATCTGCACAAAGGTCTTCGGCTCATCGGGCTCGACGAGCGCCATTGCGAGCGTCTTCTTGTTGCCGAACACGACCGCCTTTGCCGATATCATCTCGGTGTAGCAGGCATCGGCACCGCCGAGATAACACATTTTTCGGAACGCGGCGGTGCTTATCTCCGCCATGGGAGCAAGGTAGAACTGCATCGGGAATACGCCTCTCCATTGGGGCAAAAACGACTTCCACCTTACGGGAACAGGCTTCTCCTGTCAACAAGATCGCGTGAGACTCGGAACGGCGGATCGAGACAAGACCGCTACTTCGTCCGTTCGGTGAGCGCGAGTTCGCGGCGCGCCTTCTGGTTCATCTCGTCGGTGAGTTCGGTCATCTTGCAGATGTCCTGATAGAGTTTCGTCGCCTGCAGGGGATCATAACCCTGATAGAGCTGCGCTTTGAGAAAAAGTTTCTGCAGGAGTTTGGGCTTCGCGGCAAGCCAGCCAACGCATTCAGCGCGTTCCGGGTCTTCGGCGGCACACTTCTGGTACCATTCGTCGGCTTCGGCGTAACGATCGCGTCGTTCGGCACGCATCGCTTTCAGGTAGTAGCCCCATGCCCGGATCTTCTTGCTCTGCTCGCGCCAGCCGCTTCCGCGCGGCGCGATGGCCCGGTCAAGCACATCGGCATCGGCAATGGTCCGTAGGATGGCATCGGGATCGTTGACGCGTACCGCTTCCTGCACTTTCTCGAGGATCTTGGTGAACGAGATGATCTGGGCACGCAACAGTGTCGCTTCCGCCTTCATCGGCGTCCCTTCGAGGAGTTTTTCCACCTCGTCGATCTCGGCGAGCGCCTGCGGATACTCGCCGGCGGCATAGAGCCGCACCGCTTCATTGAGGACCGCTGTCCTCACCTCTCCTGCCTCGAGCAGGAGCGTCGCGACGGAAACAACGATGAAGACCAGCACCCGGCTCCATCGGTCCGTCTCATCGTCTTTCGTTGTGGTGCACATGGCCTCCTCCTTCTCTTACGGTTGATCATCACAACCGTTTTTTCCTGCGGGAACCGGCGTCACGGACCAGAAGCAGAAGCATACCGTCGAGTAGGCATCCAGTCGTTGAGAAGGAACCGCCGTAGTCCTGCGGGACCGGGAAGGCGGAGCGGGAGAGGCATACCATCGAGTCGGAAGGAGCGAATCGGTATCACTAACCGAATCTACTTTCAGTATAGCACAACCATCACGATTTGCAAGCGAAAAATGAGCCGTCAGGCCTCCGAGCCGCGTCCTTTCTTGGCGAGGTCGGCAAGTCGCTTCTTTTCGAGGAGATCGCGGACATCAGGCATGGGAAGAGGAAAGGGACCGTAGGGAGCGGGCGCCGTCAGGTTAAGGAGATATCCCCGCATCGAATGGATGAGCAGGGGGAGCGCGAGAACAAGGACATCCCGGCGCCCCGCCTCGTCCGTTGGAGCATCGCCGGAGAGCTCGAACCACCCTTCAGCGACAAGGCGAAAGGCATAGCCGGGGACCTTCTTCTCGCGGTTGGCGGTTATTTGAGCCACAATGCGAAGTTGCCTCTCTTCTTTTGGGTTGTTGAAGACATTGAAGTCGAAGTCGAGCGGAAGCGGCGGTAACTGCTTCTCTTTACGGTCAGGCGGCACCGGGACCGCCTCGAGTGAAACCGAGAGCACCACGAACCGCTTGATGTCTATCGGAGCCTGCTTAATATCCATGAGCACCTCCCTTGTCTTGTTCCCGGTATAACGCCGCAAGACGCGATTTCAAGTATTTCAGGGTCGCCGGGGTGAAAACCGGCGAACGGTAGGCCGAAAGAGAGTTGTTTTGCCAAAGCGGCTCTCTTTTGAAATCATTGACGCTTTCAGCAAGATGTTCTGCGAACAACGGGGTACCGGGAACCGGGCTGAACTCGTTGAGATAGGGACGCGCTCCCGCCGCGGCGACCTCTGCTATCGCTTCTTCCACCTCGGCGAGGGACTGCCCCGGCAGTCCACAGAGGAGATAGACCCCTATGTCGCGCTGATGATAACCTGCCTCACGGAGAAGCGCCACCGTCCACGCGAGGTCAAGCCCCCTCTTCTTCCCATCAAAACGGTCGCTTACCGTTTCGTACCCGATCCGGATCGGCGTCACCCGGTACCGGAACAGCAGGCGAGCCATTTCGGCGTCTATGCCGGCGAGCGAAAGGCCGTTCGGAACATGGAAACGGAATTTACCCGGCTCCAGGTGCGCCAGAAACTCGCGCAGGTGACCACCGCTCTCGAACAGAAGCGCATCGTCATAGAAAACCACATCGCGCCGACCGGTAAGACGGTGCCATTGTTCGAGCAGAAGAGCCTGTCCTTTTCCGTCATGGAAGCGTATCTTTTCATACAAAAGCGGCGCCGCACAGTAGCGGCATTTGAAGGGGCAGCCACTGATCAACTGGATGGGATAGACGGGGTAATGCGCCACGAGATCGCTCACCGACCCAAGGGAAACATCCGGATAGAGTTCTCCTGTTTCCACAAGGACACCAGCCTCGCTGAATCGTTCCGGCATGAGTCGGGCCGCGACCCCACCGACGGCAATGGGAATGTCAGGGAAACTCCGCCGGATAACGGTCACCGTCTTGAGTACGCTCCCATACCAGTAGGTCATACCGGTCGCGATGAACACCGCATCGGGACGCCACGGAAGATCCTCCAGACGGCGATCCATCCACTCGTCGGTCGCGCCGAAGCGGTGGTAGCGCCGTGGGACGCCCCGAAGAGCCAACGGCTTCGGGATCTGCGTTTTCCAAAAACCGTGTCTTCCATCGTCCCGGAAAAGCGGCGGAACCGAAGGGGCAGGAAGTCTCAGGTCAGGATCATCGAGAAGGTCGAGAAAGATGACCTCTTTCCCCGCTTCCCGGAGACCAGCAGCAACCCGTAAGAGACCGAGCGGCACGCTCCAGAGGCTGTACGCGGTGAAGTCCTCGATCGGGGGATTGACGAGAAGAAAGCGGCGCGAAGCCGCGATGAGAGAGCCGACCGCGCTCACACGACCCGGTGCCGCGGTTCGCCGCCGGTGAGAACCGCAACGCAGTCCTCTATCGCCATTTCCGCCATCGCGCTCCGCGTTTCCACGGTCGCACTCCCGATGTGCGGAAGCACCGAGACATTCGGAAGCCGGAGGAGCTCAGGATCAACGCGAGGTTCATGCTCGTAGACATCGAATCCAGCCCCGAAGATGCGCCGTTCCTTAAGCGCCGTGAGGAGCGCCGCTTCGTCAACGAGCGGACCGCGCGCGGTATTGATGAGGATGGCCGTAGGTTTCATCGTCGCTATGGCGCGCGCGTCAATGAGATGACGCACCGCCGGCGTATAGGGCAGGTGGAGTGAGACGACATCGCTCTCGGCAAGGAGGCGCTCTAGAGGAAGGTAAGAGATCCCCTCCTCCTTCTCGCGCGGCTCGGGAAGGCGTGTCCGCGAAAAATAGACCACCCGCATACCAAACGCCTGAGCCCGTCGGGCGACCGCCGCCCCGATGCGGCCGTAACCGACGATACCGAGCGTCTTTCCCTGTATGCCGACGCCGAGGAACAGATCGGGAAGCCAGCCGGAGAACTTTCCTGCGCGCATGAAATTCTCGGCCTCCCACGCACGACGGCTCACCGCCAACATGAGAAAGATGGCGATGTCTGCGGTCGCGTCAGTGAGCACATCGGGAGTGTTGGTCACCACGATCCCCTTCGCGCGTGCGTACTCCACATCGATGTTGTTGTAGCCCACTGCGTAGTTCGCGATGACCTTGAGGTCGGGGGCTGTGGCAAGAGTACCTCTATCGAGCGAATCCGAAAGCAGAGAGACGATGCCCTGCGGCGCCAGTTCCCGCAGGATATCGGGCAAACGGCGCCGCTGTGCCTCGGTAAGCACCATCACGACAAATCGGTCGTCCTTCAGGAGCGATTCGAATCGCGCTCCCGGCAACGGACAAGTAACAAGGATCCTCGGCTTCATGATCTCCTCCGTTCCACGAGATAACCTCAATAGTAGTTCCGTTCGAACTGCTGGGCCTCTTTCAACCAGTTACGATAGAAATTCTGGGTTATCGTGACGTTGGTCCGTTCCTCGGCAGGGATCGTTTCGCTGTAGGTGTGATGGAAGAAGAACGGCGATACTGGCGTCCCATCGCGCCGTTCGAGGTAGTAGCGTACTCCGTCCTTCCCCTCGCGCTTAGCAAAACCACTTGTCCCCAAAAGGGTGCCTGCCCGGTAGCGACGACCTTTCTTTATTTGCGGGTTCACGGAGCCGAGATACTCGAACGAGGCCACGATACCGTGATCGGGAAAGAACATCTGGACCGCGCCACCGGTCCGCGCAAAATCGCTTATCGAAAGGATCCACGCATCGAAGGGGATACGGACCTCGGTGTTATGGGGAAGGAGAAACAGCGGCACCAAGGTCTCCTGCCGCTTTTCGAGTCGCACCGGCGGGCAACCGGAGAACGGCCCATTCTTGATACAGGGGGGAAATACCGCCCCATCGGCCGTCAGGTACACCTCACGTTCGGTGTCGCTTCCCGGTATTCCGGTCTGATAGAGGAACGCCTCGAAAAGGGAACTGTACGAGCGGCTTCGTAATCGGAAATAAAGTATCTTGTTATCCTCGGTGCGATAGAAGAGCGAAAGACGATCGCCGCTCCCCAGACGCACCTGATAGTCGAGAAAGAAATAGGCGAGCATTTGGGCGTTGCGCACCATCTCCGCGGGGAGCTCTTTCCCGTATTTCGCCTCCACCGACTCGGCAAGCGTCCCGTTTACGACGAAATCGAGGAACCGCATCGGTTCTCCCCGAATCGAGTATCCCTCGAACAAGGGTTTGATGTCCCGCATCGTCGCAGGGAAATCAACGGAACATTCGTATGCCGGATAGAGACGGCACTCGGGACAGGGCTCCTTCCTGAACCACACCTTTTCCCAGAAAAAATAGAATATGAGAAGACCATTGAGAAGAAACGAAACGGCAAGAAGCCACTTGGTCAGACGCTTACTTGTCATCCACATGGTCGAGATCGGGGTATGGCATGCGTTCGGGGATGAAAAGACGTCGATAGAGCGCTATGGCGTACGAGTCGGTGAGGGAGGCAATGAAATCGGCGATGTTGCGCTCCGGTTCGGGTGCCACCAGCGGCGAATAGTAAAGCAGCAAGTCGTCGTAATGCTCCTTGAAGTGGCGAAAGAGTGACTGCACGATGAACTCTGCCTTGTCGAATTCGTGTCTGATGCGCGGCGATTCGTACACCTTTTCGTAGAGGAAATCGCGCACCTCCTCGACCGCGCGAGCTGCCCGTTCACTGAGCAGTACGCGGATATCTCCCGCTTGGAGAGATTCCATCGTCGTTTGAATGACATCGATCACGAGGCGGTTAATGCGTTCCGATGTTTTCCTGCCAAGCACGTCGGCACAGGGCACTTCGCGCTCAGAGATAAGTCCGCTCTGTACCGCGTCATCTATGTCATGGTTGACATAAGCGATGATGTCGGCAAGACGCACTATCTGTCCCTCGAGCGTGACCGGCAATCCCTCCTTCTTGAGAAGGCGTCCCTTTCCTTTCGAATGACGCACGATACCATCACGGACCTCGAAGGAAAGGTTGAGTCCCCTCCCCTGCCGCGCCAGCGTTTCAACCACCCGGAGACTTTGCTCCTCGTGGCGAAATCCCCCCGGGAGCAGGCGGGCGAGGGCCCGTTCTCCGGAGTGACCGAAGGGAGTGTGTCCGATGTCGTGCCCCATCGCGATCGCCTCGGTGAGTTGTTCGTTGAGAAGAAGTGCCCGTGCGATCGTCCGGGCGATCTGGGAGACCTCGAGGGTATGGGTGAGACGGTTCCGGTAATGCCCTCCTTCGGGTGAGAGGAACACCTGCGTCTTGTCCCTCAGGCGACGAAACGCCTTCGAGTGAACGATGCGGTCGCGATCGTGCTGGTAGATAGGACGGATCGGGCACCGTTTGTCGGGCCGCTCACGGCCGCGGCTCGCATCGGAGAACGCGGCATACGGTGAGAGGGTATTATGCTCTATCTTCTCGAGATGTTCCCGGATGATGAACGGAACCTTCATCGGCGCTTGTCACGACGAAAAGTGAGCAGGAACGCCACGGCGGCAAAGAGCGTTATCGGCACATAGAGAGCATAGAAGAGAGAACTGTCACGGAAACTGGCGTACGACACGAGCGATCCGGTGAGGATGACGGCGCTTACGATGCGGGTCACCATTTTCGAGATGAAGAAACGGTCGCGCCCGCTGAAATAGAACTCCCAGTTGAGTTTGAGGTTGCCGTTCTCGAGCTTCTCGATGATCTCCGATAGGTTGAGCGGCAAGGTCTTCCCCATGTCGAGCAGACGCATGCCGAGGTAGTAGAGGTTCTCCCGCACCCGCTCCGGCGAGTACTTCGCGTTGATGACGACGCTCGCCAACTCCTGCGACTCTTGGATGAAGTTGAAATCGGGGACAAGTTCTCGACCGAGGCCTTCGAGCATCGAGGCCCCGCGGATGAGGAGGGTGAAGGTGCGCGGGATACGGAGCCGATGTTTGTAGAGCACCTTCATGACCCGCGAGAAGAGATCCGACATATCGACCTGCGCCAGCGTCTCGGGCAGGCTCTCGGTGATGCGGCGGATGTCGCGTGCGAGCTGCTTCTTGTTGACCGGCACCGGCGCGTCGCTTATCTCGGCATAGAGCGATGCAAGCGACACATAGTCCTTCTTGGCAAACGCGATGAGCATCTCGGCGAAGACCTCTCGCGTGTAGCGGTCTATGGTCCCCGCCATGCCGCAGTCGAACACCGCAAGGCGGTTATTGTCGAGAAAGAAGAAGTTCCCGGCGTGCAGGTCGGCGTGGAAGAAGCCGTCCTCGAAGACCTGTTTCATGAACGCCTTCGCGCCGTTCTTCGCGACAAGGTGGCGATCTATCGTGAAGGCGGGGTCGTGTATCTCCTCGAGTCGCCGCCCCTCGATGTACTCCATGACCAAAAGATACTTCGTCGAGAACTCATCGTAGATCTTGGGGAACACAAGCCAGTTCCACTCCGGGCCTGAGAAGTTTTGGGCAAAACGACGGGTGTTCTTCAGTTCGTGGGTAAAGTCGAGTTCCATCTCCATCGTGGTGAAGAACTCGTCCACGATGCCGACGAAATCGAACTGTTCGCCGAGTTGGCTGTGGTTCTGCATGATCTCGGCGAGCCACTTGAGCACCTCGAGATCGCTCTGCATCTTCTCGACGATACCCGGCTTGCGAACCTTCACGACCACGGCGGCTCCATCCTTCTTGAGCCGTGCCTTGTACACCTGCGAGATGGAGGCGGCCGCTATCGGAGTCTCGTCGAATTCCGAGAAGATGTCGCCTATCGGCGCGCAGAGATTCCGCTCGATGAGAGGGCGCATCTCGTCGAACGGCACAGGGCTCACCCGATCCTGCAGTTGCCGAAGTTCGTCGGTTATCTCGTCCGGGAGCATGTCCTTGCGGAGCGAGAGTATTTGCCCCAACTTGATGTAGGTCGTACCAAGCTCCTCGAAGGCGCGCCGCAGGCGTCGGCCGATGGGAAGGGACCGATTCTGTTTGTTCGACTCGCCGGTCCCCGCATAACCGAGCATCCGCTGGGCGGTGGTGGGCACCCATGGGATGAGGTCGTACTTCGCCAGCACGACTCCTATTTCCTTGAGGCGGAAAAAGCGGGTAGCGCGGACCATGCCTTTCCTCAATCTACCGTTATTGATTTTGAAACATTCTTCGGCACATCGGGATGGACGCCGTGATTCTCGACATGGAGCCGGTTGAGATACTTCATCTTCTCGACCGACATTTTGAACGCGATCGTCTGGAGAACCGCCGCCGCCTCGAATACGAAGAGATTGCGGTCACCGGTCGCCGGCACGACGATGTATTCGGCGTAGTAGGCATCGATTGCGGCGGGTTTGCCCATGACCGCTTTCCGGAGCGCCTCATCCTCCTCGGCGATGAGCACGATGTCGGCGCCGCGTATCTTGTGCGTGTGTATCTGCGATATCGTTATCCGTTTGTCGCGCTCGTCGGGCGGGCACACGAACAGGAGCGGATAGTTCGAGAAGAAGTTGCGCAATTTCACCCGTTCGCGGTACCACTCGAAATGCCGGCGCATGCGGTCGCGCACGGTCGGCGTCACACTCGCTCCGTCGAAGATCGGCATCTCGTCGAGCCGGAATCGAAGGTTGCGAAGCGCGGTCAGATACTCGGCGGCGGGACAGCGTTCTCCGTGGGTGAGCCCTGCGGTGAGCATCCGTTCGAACGATTCGACGAGGGCCGTGTGGAGCCGCTCGAGGTCGGCAAGGGAGAAGATGGTGTTGTCGCCGAGTATCGTGTTCGGACCGTGCTTGAACTCGGCGGCATCGTAGCCTTCGGTGTGATTGAGCACCACTTCCCGGATCTTGAGCGCCCCCTCCCGCGCGAGGCCGTAGAGCGAGGTGCCGAGGATATGCATTGAGGGCTTAAGGAACCAGCGGTTCGCCACCGCGGTCACCGTCGGGTCGAGATTCTTGAGCGTGAAATCGAGGTAGTATCGCGCCTTGTCGAGACCGTGTCTCGTCGTCTGATCATCGTTCACGACCAGAGAGGCAAGGAGGTAAAAGAGCGCGATCTGGCTGATGAACGATTTGGTCGCTGCGACCGCGATCTCGGGACCACAGAGAATGGGGAGATAGAAATCGACCTTCTCCTGCGGGAGGGTTGAATTCTCGTTGTTGACGAGCGCGACGAGCCCCACCTTCTTCTCGTAGCGCGTCTTCACATCGTTGAAAATGTCGATGAGGTCCTTTGTCTCGCCCGACTGGCTGACGCCGATGATGAGATCGCCTTCGCGAAGCGCATCGAGATAGAGCGAACGGAACATGCCGGGGTTTGCCGGGAACACCGCGAGCCCCGCGAGATTGTTGAAGAAGTAGGCGGCGGTGAGTCCGGCGTGGTAGCTGGTGCCCGCCGCGACGATGAAGACGCGCCCCTTGCCCTCCTTCGCCTCTCGGAGAAGCGTCGTCAGGCGGTCACGACAACTCATCACGGTGCGCTTTTTCTTCCACACGAGCATGCGATCGACGAGCGCCAGTTTGCGGAACAAACGCTTGTCGGCGGCAGCGAGTTCCTCGAGCAGGACAGCGTCTTCAGAAGCGAAGTGGTAAGTGACCCGATCGGCAGGAACATGCTTTTCGAGCGCACGGTAGAGACCGGCAAAGGTGGCGGCGTCACTCAGCTTCCGGAACTCGGAGAGAAGGTTCGCGCGGTCGAAGATTTCGTAGAGTTTGAGAAAATCGTAGAGAAAGGTACGGCAGGCATCGACATTCGCCTCGAAGGCGTTGTGGAACGGCTCCTCCTCCGCATCGGCGAAATAGTAAAGGAACAAGGCGTCGAGGTTGCGCGGCGCCGAATAGATCTCCTGCTCCATGAAGAAACTGTAGCGCGGTTGAAGCGCGATGTCGGCAATGTTGAGCCGGCTTCGTACGAGCGACGGCTTATAGGCGGTCTCCTCCGTGAGCGAGAACACTTCATAATCGTCGTGCGTGAAATAGATGCCCTCCCCTTCGGCGAGTGGCACGAGGAACCGGGTCTTCGAGAGGACCGAGGTAAGATCCGAGGAGACGACCATGAAATCGCCGATGCTGTCGTGCCCCTTGCCCGCATAGAGCGAAGAGCCGCTCTTCATCGCAAAAACACCGGGGATCTCGGGGTCGGTGATGCAAGCGGCATAGGAGCCCTGCACCATCTTCTGGGCGCGGCGGATCGCCTCGCGCATGAGCGATACGCGGTCCAGAGATCCCTTGGCAGTGGCCAAAAGCGCCGCGTAGTGATGTTCGACGAGGTGAACGAGCATCTCGCCGTCGTTATCCGAGACGACCGCATGGCCGTGCGCAAGGAGGAATTCCTTGAGCGAATCGGTGTTCGAGATGTTGCCGTTGTGCGCACCGACGAGATGCACGCGGCAGGAGACCTCGTGCGGTTGTGCATTGTGATCGGTCACCGAGCCGTAGGTCGCCCAGCGTACCTGCCCGATGAAGCGGCGACCGCCGAGTTTGTCTATTTCGAGCTTTTCGATGACGCGCGAGGGAGCGCCCACCTTCTTGCGAAGCGTCACCGTCCCGTCGGCAGCGATGAAGGCGCCGCCGGTCGAATCGTAGCCGCGATATTCAAGTTTACGGAGCAGTTCGGCGGCTTCTCCGCCCAGAAACTCGGTCTCGTTCCCGTAGATTATCGAAACGACGCCACACATTTTTTCTGTCTCCTCAGATAGCCCGTGTCTTAGTGCCAAGCCATTGCCGCTCTTCCTCGGTAAGATGCGGCGACAAGGTCTCGTACACCGTTCGGTGGTAGGTATTGAGCCACTCCTTTTCAGCAGGAGCAAGAAGCGTTTCATCCACGAGAGAAAGGTCTATGGGACAGAGGGTCAGCGTCTCGAACGAGAGCCATCTTATCCCTTCGTTTTCGCCTGCCTCTCGGACAAGAACCAAATTCTCGATGCGGATACCATACTCTCCTTCCCGATAGTAACCGGGCTCGTTCGAGAGTATCATCCCCGGCTCGAGTTTCGTTTCGTTCACGCGCGGGCTGATACTTTGCGGCCCCTCATGGACGCTGAGATACGCGCCGATGCCGTGACCGGTGCCATGGCCGTAGTTGAGCCGGTCGTCCCAGAGGGCGCGCCGCGCGAACGGGTCGAGGAACATGCCGGCGGTCCCGGCCGGGAACTGCGCCGTCGCCACCCCGATGTGCCCCTTGAGCACGAGCGTAAAATGCCGCTTCATCGCCGCGGTCGGTTCGCCGACGGCGACGGTGCGGGTGATGTCGGTCGTTCCGTCGAGGTACTGCCCGCCCGAGTCAACGAGGAGGAGTCCCTTGCGCTCGATCTCGACATCGCTCTCTATCGTGGCGCTGTAGTGGACGATCGCCCCGTGCGGGCCATAGCCTACGATCGGTTCGAACGACGGCCCAACATAGCGCTCCCCCATCCGGCGGAACTCCTCGAGTTTCACCGCCGCCGAGATCTCGGTCACCCGCATCGCGGTGAGCGCGGCCTCGAGCCAGCGGAAAAACCGCGCCATCGCGACACCGTCGCGAACGAGTGCCGCCCGCATGCCGGCTATTTCGACCGAGTTCTTCACCGCCTTGAGCGGCAACGGCAGAACCGGTCCTTCGATGGCCTGCGCCTTCTTCCCGAGCGCCGCGAAAAGATGGTGTCCGGTGCGATCGGGGTCGAGATAAACGCGAGTCTTGCGTATTTTCCTCATGAACTTCTCGATATCGCCATAGCGCTTGAGCATCACCCCGTCGGCGGCGAGCGATTTTTTCACCTTGCGGTCGACCTTCGCCGGATCGACGAAGAGATAGGCCTCGTTTTGCGACACCGCCGCATAGGCGATGACGACCGGGTTGCACTTGACATCGCTCCCCCGGATGTTGAAGAGCCACGCGATGTCGTCGAGCGTCGAGACGATGTGCCAATCGGCACCCTTTTCGGCCATCTTCGCCCTTACCCGCGCCAACTTGGAAGCGCGGCTTTCTCCGGCAAACGACTCGTCATGGAGCATGACCTGCCCATCAGGAAGCGGCGGACGATCGCTCCAGAGCGGCGCCACAAAATCCCCGATGTTGGTGATCGATGCCTTTCTCGCCGTAAGCGCCTTCTCAAGTCCCCGCACTGCGCTCACCGAAAAGAGCGCGGCATCAATACCGATCTGTGCCCCATCGGGAATGTTGTCGGCAAGCCATGCGGTATGAGTCGGTGTTTCGGGGAGCCCCATCTTGAACAGAGTGATGCCGGAACCCGCAAGTTGCTGTTCCGCCTGAATGAAATAGCGCGAATCGGTCCAGAGACCGGCCTTATCCATCGTGATGACGAGCGTTCCCGCCGAACCGGTGAATCCCGAGAGCCACGCCCGCGTCTGCCAGTGGGCAGCGACATATTCCGACTGGTGCGGATCGGTCGAGGGCACGATGACGGCCGCCAGTCCCTGCGTCCGCATCCGTTCCCTCACCGCGGCGATCTTTTCAACAACCTGCATAGATTCCCTCCGTTGGGTCGATGATGAACATCAAACAGGTGACTTTAGTGTTATTTTTCCGAAATAGCAAGTTCACCAAGACAAAGCGTGCCCTGCGGAGCGGTTTCCCACAGCAAAGAAAAGTCGGTTGACTTCTCGCCGGTTGCCGCGTATGGTATGTTTCGGTAGCTTCATTTACCGATGGAGGCAATGATGACGAGGCATTTCTCGGCAAGGGTAGCTATCCTCATGTTCCTCTTGCCCTTTGTAGCGCACGCACAACTCACCGGATTCACCGGCGATACGCTCGGCCCCGAGGTGTCGGCCTATCAGGGACGCGAGCTCAAATGGGAACAGGGAAGCCACGATTACTTCGTCATGTTCCGCTCGATGGTGGCGAACAACGACCCTTCCAACGACAACTCCGGCCAGAACCCGCAGGCCGACTCGTGCATGACCTCCAATTCGTTCACCGTTGACGGGAGCCACATGCCTCCCGACGCACTCGTCGAGGATGCCTTCCTCATCTGGATATCGAACAACCCGACCAACAACCTCGGCAAGCCGACCGACAATCAGGTGAAACTCGATTTCACCGCCGCAGACGGCAGTTTCACCGTCTCGCGTACCGTCACCGCAAGCCGCGTCGGCTACCTTGGCGAACAGGGGAACATCGGCCAGCAGGACTTCGAATTCGAAGGAATGAAGTTTGACCGCGACGGCGATTATGCATTCGACACCGGTTATTACACCTACCGCGTCGGCATAAAGGAGTTCTTCGATGAGATTCACCAGAAGGGGCGTGAACAGGGCTACGGTCTCGACGGGCTGTCGCTCCTCGGCACCTACACCTTCTCCGAAATGGAGTGCTACAACGACGAGATCTACTGGAGCGGCGGCGCGATGATCGTCGGCGGGTGGGCGATCGTCGTCATCTATAAGTCGGAAGAGATAACGCCGAAGATGATCTACTTCTACAATGGATTCAAGATGTACATGGATGAAGTGGCGCCCATTCCGGTCACCGGCTTCGAACTTCCCGACACCCCCGAGGTGCGCGTATCGCTCCTCGTGAACGAGGGCGATCCCAATCTCGTTGACTTCACCTACTACACCAACCCCGAATCGCTCATGTTCAAGGGACAACAGGCCGCCGATGTCCTCTACATCTTCAACGAGTGCAACCCGCCGATCTCTTCCGGAGGCCAGAACTATACCGAGATGTACAACTCCATCTCGAGTTTCTACGGCTGGAACGATACCACGCCGGTGTGCATCGGCGGCATTCCCCCAAACATCGATCTCAACACCATCCAGTATGCGATGGACTTCGACACCTTCATCTTCTCCGCCGAGAACGCTCCCTTCGATCAGCACCTCCAGCGCGGCGATACCTCGTTCGAGTTCCGCGTCTCGGCGAACGCCGATGTCGTCATCACCAACATGATGGTGGTGAGTGTCACGACCCGCGCCTCGAAATACGACATCCCCGCCAACCCCCACACGCCGAATGGCCGCGAAAAGCACTACTGCTCCTGCGTCTCCGCGGTGAACGACGCCGTCTGCAGCGATCGGCCCTTCTATTTCACCATCAAGATACAGAACTGGGGCGATGAACTCGGCGAGGATGTCACCGTCGAGGACCAACTGCCGCCGCAGGTGGACTACATTCCTGGCACCACCGAGATCGCGCGCGCCTTCGACGAGAACGACAAGGGAACCGACTGGACGGCGATACCCGACGGCCCCGGCGGCACCTTCCCGCTCGCGGCGCCCTACAAGGTCGCTGATGTGCTCTCCTACTGTGACAAGATCTCCTACGAGTGTCCCGACACCGTTCTCATCCGCTTCAAGGTCCAACCGAAGCAGGGTCTTCCGAAGAACACCGTCATCGAGAACATCGCCACCATCAACGATACGATGAATGTCCCCTACCGCACCAACACGACCGTGCCGATCCGCCTCCGCTTCGCCGACTGCCCCTCTGCCGCCGAGTGCCCCGAACCGCCGAAGGCATCGTGCGGTGGAGAGGCGCAAAACGCGAGCGAATGCCAGACGAACGACCAGTGCGGAACCGGGAAGAAATGCGACAACGGCCACTGTGTCGCCGATCCCGACCAGTTCGCGACGGGGGTCGAGGTGGAGTTCGCTCTCGGCAAGAACAGTCCGGCGAATAGCAGCCCCATCTATATCCCCTCTCCTTCCAACGGCCTCGTCGTGGGACAGTTCACCATCATCGGGAACCTCCCCGGCGTCTTCGGCAAGATATTCAACCTCGACAGCGTCAAGGTGAAGTTCGACCTCGCCGGACAGGCAGTACATCTCAACAACATCAAACTGGTGCACGACAAGAACGGCAACGGCGTTTGGGACAGCGGCGAACCCGAGATCGGTTCGACGAGCGGTCTTTCCAGCAACTACGCAAACTTCCTCATTCCGGTCCCCTCGCGCGCCTTCGCGGTGAACACGCTCCATTACTTCATCGTCGTCGCCGACGCCGCCTATCAAGGCGCCACCATCCCGCTCAACGCAACCTTCAAGGGAAGTATTCCCGATAACACCCATATCCTCGCAAGCGATGCGGGCGGAAACGCGACGGTGAAGAACAACAATGTGCAGTTCGCCACCTTCGCCTTCGACCCCTCGCAGAATTACTTCATCTTCACGAAAGGTCCGCACGATCCTTCGGTACTGCCGCCAGCGCAGATGACCGGGGTCATTCCGCTCCTCCAGATACGCGCCGCGGCGACCGATCAGGGGAACGCCATCCAGCGCATCTCCCTCAGAACGATCTCTGGATCGGTGGCTTTCGGCGAAGGGATCGACAAGATAACGCTCTTTCTCGACGCCGACAACAACGGAGTGGGCGACATCCCCCTTGCGACGCCATCGTTCGAGAAAGGGACGGCGCTCATTGAGATAAACCTTCCCGAACCGGTCTCGTTCACCGCGGGAGAAACCAAGTACCTCGTGCTCCATGGCGAGCTTTCTCTCGATGGTAACGAGCAGGCAACGCTTGAGATACCCCAAGCAGGGGTTACTCTCGCATCGACCTCCCACATAGCGGAACTGCCGGTCCAGAGTCGCACCTTCACTGCATCATGCGCCGTCGGCGACGAAACCTGCTCCGGCGGTGGCATCACACCTGAGGGTGAAGAAGAGGAAAGCGCGTGCGGGTGTGCCGTCGTGGCACACGATTCCCCGATGCCTGTCGGTGCTCTCGTTGCCCTCCTTCTTTGGGGAATATCAATCATCGTTGCGCGCCGGCGTATTTCTTGATCCTCGGCATTTTTTCGGTTGACTTTTCATTTTTCTCTGCTCTAAAGTGTGGAAGGAGAACGGCCAAAAACCATAAAAAAGATAGAGGAGGTTCTCATGGTGAGCATGCGTTTCGTGGTATTGATGCTTATGTTCTGTGTCCCGCTCTTTCTCGCAGCGCAGATCGGCCCCAATGTCTCCGTATACAAAGGAGAGGAGCTCAAGTGGGAGGAAGGCGCTCACGACTTCTTCGTCATGTGGAAGTCGCTGGTGGCCCGCACCGACGGATCGGTGGACACCGGCCCCAGCAATCCGCAGGCAGACTCGTGCATAGACCCCAATGTGGGAAGCACCTACACCCTGAACGAAGGCGTCATCCCTCCCAACGCGACCGTTGAACGGGCGTTCCTCGTGTGGATGGCGGTCGTCGACCCGACGCAGCTGAGCGCACCGGTCAAGAACAGCGCCACCTTGTCGTTCCAGCACCTTACCGAGCCGGCATTGTCGTACACGCAAGAGGTCACGGCAAGCGTCACGGGAACGCTCTCCTCGACCTCCTCGAAGGACTTCGAATTCGAAGGGATCCTCACCCAAGACCCGAGCGGCGGTCAGGACGGTATATTCACCTACCGCGTCGAGGTAACCGATTTCCTGCGCAAGATACAAGAAGACGGCAATGCGCTCGGCATGCTCGATTCGAGCTACACGCTCGTCGGCAACTACACCGTTCGCGGCGTTCCCTGTTCGGCGGCCGAGGTGTACAAGACCTCGAGCGGCCTCATGGCAGGGTGGTCGCTCATCATCATATACTCCGCAGAAGGGATCCATGCGAAAAAGATCTATGTGTACAATGGTCTCGCGGCGTACCGTTTCACCTCTGCCGACATCATGATCTCCGGCTTCCAGCTTCCCAACGAAGCCATCATTCGCATGACGCTTTTCGTTGGTGAAGGCGATCCTGGGCTCTACACCGCCACCAATCCCAACATGGAAGGGCTCCAGTTACACGGCCCCATCGATCCCAATGCGCCGTGGCTTCCGCTCTTCGATGTCTGCAACCCGAATCTGGGTAGCTATGTCGAGGTCTATAACTCCATCTCGTCGGTATGGCCCGCCGGAGCGACCCAGCCGGTATGCGTTGGCGACATCAATACCAAACAGCTCGAGTACGCGATGGATGTCGACACCTTCCTCATCAACGCAAAGGACTATCCTTTCAGCGACCACCTGCACAAGGATGATCAGGTATTCTGGCTCAAGATCGGTGCCAATCAGGACCAAGTGTACACCAACTTCCTCGTCCTTTCGATAGACACGAGACCCCCTTCCTTTGACATTCCCGAAGGAACCACCTTCGCGCCGAACGGCCGCGAGAAGGATCACTGCACCTGTGCACCGGCAGGAGAACCGGACCGCGTCTGCCCCGATCGTCCCTTCTACTATGTGATCCGCGTCCAGAACTGGGGCGAGAATGTCGCCGATAATGTCACCGTACAAGACACGCTTCCCCCCGAAGTGGAATACATTCCGGGAACAACCGAGATGGCCACATCCTTCGACGGCGTGAATGGCACCAACTGGACCCCCATCTCGGACAACGGCGGGGCCTTTCCCTTGAACTCGCCCTATCAGGTATGGGCTACGGGTATGGGCTACTGCGATCCGGTCGCCCTCACCTGTCCCGACTCGGTGCTCATTCGATTCAAAGTTCAGCCCAAAAGCGGTCTTCCCAAACACCAACTTATCAAGAACAGCGCCTACATCGCCGATGCGACCGGTATCTCCTATCAAACGAACACCTCGGTGCCGCTCACGCTTCGCATCTCCGATTCCTGCCCGCCCATCACCGAATGCCCCGAACCGCCGAAATCTCTCTGCGGTGGCGAAAGCAGTGGCAGCAGCGGATGCACGAGCAAGGAGCAGTGCGGCCCGAACCAAGACTGCATTGACGGAAAGTGCGTCGATATCTCGACCGGCGAGGTGTGCGCTACGGCGAATGTTCAATACCGTATCGGCGACCTGTCGCCTTCCAATGGAGCGTCGCGCATCATTATCCCCTCTCCCTCCACCAACCTCGTCGTCGCGCAGATAGCCCTGAACGGCACCTGCAGCGACGGTGTCCCCAAGGGGTTCCACCTCGACATGTTCCGACCGAGGTTCAACTTCGAGACCGGCGTAGCGCTCACCAATCTTCGTCTCGTCAAGGACACCAACAACAACGGCGCCGTTGACGATGGTGAACCGGTAATCTCCTCTGTCGCCGCGCTTGATACTAACAAGTACGCCCGCTTCGTCATCGCCTCTGACCAGCGTTTCTTCGTCACCAACACCGACCATAACCTTCTCGTCGTAACCGACGCGGCATATACAGCCGCATCGATCCCGATGAACGCCGAGTTCTGGATGAGCGTGGAAGGAAGCATCTCTTTCGTGACACCGAGTGACGAGTCGGTCACCTTGAGCGACACCCCCCTTACCTTCAATAAGTTCATGTTCGAGCCATCGACCGGTTACTTCATCTTCACCAAGGCTACGGAACCTGCCGAGCCACCCTACAACCAGATCAACAAGAGCAACACCATCTTCCACATCCGCGCAAAATCGCTCGACGGAGAGAATCAGATCCGTGACATCGACATCCGCACGGTAGGCGACTCGACCTTCTTTGGAGAAGGGATGCAGGCGATAGACATCTACGAAGACTCCAACGGCGACGGCATCGGGGACACGCTTGCGGCCACCTCCGGGACATTCTCCACGCCCACCGACACCTATACCTTCGAAGTTGGGTCCAACCCCTACTTCACCTTCTCGAATCAGCAACAGCGGTACTACACCATCGCCGTCACCTTCTCGCTCGAAAGCGGCATGACGGCGCAGGTACAGATACCCTCGAAAGGAGTGCGCCTGAACGACACCACCAAAAAGGTCATCGAACTGCCCATCCAGTCGCGTGCCTATCAGTGCGTGAATCCCTTCTGCGAAGGCGGCAGCAGCGGCGGCGGCGGGTGCTCTTGCGCGCTCGTGGCGGATAATGAAGAAAAAGAGACGACGGTCGTTACTTTCGTCGTGAGCGTCGCCGCCGTTCTCGCTCTCTTCCTCCGTCACTTACGCCGGCGGCAGCATTCCCTCTGATCTGAAGAAGGCGATCTGATCGGCGAAGGTCTTCTCGAGCGGCGTGGGCTCGATGCCGAGTTCACGCCGCGTCTTCTCTCCACACACCTTGAGACGGCTCTTGAGGATGCGCAAAGAACCGCGCGTCACGATGGGATTCCCGCCGAAGATATGATACCACGCCTCGCTTCCGAGAGCGACGATGGTGAGGAACCAGTGTGGCAGTTTGAAAAACGGCTTACGGATGCCGCTCACCTTTTCGAGCATCTCCATCATCTCCTTTACCGACAGGTGACCGCCGGTCACGAGGTAGTTCTCGCCGGTCCTCCCCTTTTCCGCCGCCGAGAGAAGCGCCCGCGCGACATCGCGGACATCGACGAAGTCGAACCCACCGTCGGGATAGGCAGGCAATTTCTTCGAGACGAAATCAAGCACCATCTGACCGGTCTGCGAGGGCTTGAAATCGTAGGGACCGACGACACCGACCGGTGAGACGATGACCGCATCGAGTCCGTTGCGAACCTCCCTGACGACCTCGAGCGCCGCGGTCGCCTTCGTGACACCGTACTCTATCATCGCCTTATCGGGGTTGAACCCGTCCTCTTCGCGCACCGGTCGTCCGCACTGCAGGTCACCGATCGCCTCGATCGAGGCGACATGGACGAGCCGCCGCACCTTGGCTTCGCGACAAGCACGCAGGACATTGAGCGTTCCCTCGTGGTTGACCCGATGCAACTCGGGAAATATGCCCGGCACGATGCTGATGAGCGCCGCGCAGTGAAAGACGACATCGGCTCCTTGGAATATCGGAACGAGCGTCCGGTAGTCGCAGATGTCGGCACAGACCCGCTTGACCGGCAGGCCCGCGAGCGAACGCGGATTTCTGTTCGCATGGAGCATGGCAACGGTCTTGTCCGCCTTTCCCTGTTCGACAAGCATCCTGATAAGCGTGTTACCGATGTGTCCAGAAGCGCCGGTGACGACATACATAGAATGTTCTCCTTTACGAGTTGTTGACGATCATTCTTCCGGGATAAGGACTTCACGCGGCTTGGCGCCGTCTCCCGGACCGACGATGCCGGCCGCCTCAAGTTGGTCCACGAGGCGCGCGGCACGATTGTAGCCTATCTTGAACTCGCGCTGAAGCATCGAGGCAGAGCACGAACGCTTGCGCCGAAGATACTCTATCACCTCGTTCCAGAGCGGATCCTGATCTCCCTCGTCTGCCACCGCGTCGGCCGACTCGATGAATTCGGACGGTTTGGTCGTTATCTGGATGAGGTCGTCGTATGTCCCCGCCGGACAGCGTTCCTTGATGAACGCCACGACCTTCTTGATCTCCTCGGAGGAGACGAAGGCGCCATGAACGCGCACCGGCTCCGCGCTTCCCGGCGGGATGTAGAGCATATCACCCATCCCAAGCAGTTGCTCGGCGCCACCGGTGTCGAGTATGGTTCGGGAGTCGAGTCCCGACGCGACGCGGAAGGCGATGCGGGTCGGCAGATTCGACTTGATGGTTCCGGTGATGATGTCGCGCGTTGGCCGCTGGGTCGCGATGATGAGATGAATGCCGGCGGCGCGCGCCTTTTGGGCAAGCCGCAAGACGGCGATCTCGACATCCTTGCTGGCGACCGTCATGAGGTCGGCGAACTCGTCTATCACCACCACGATGTAGGGCATCTTCTTGAGCCCCTCTCCTTCCGGAGACTTGGTCTCCCGGTTCACCTCGGCGACCTTCTGGTTGTAGGCCTCGATGTCCTTGGCCTGATTTTCCGAAAGAAGCCGGTAGCGATTCTCCATCTCGTCCACCGCCCACTTGAGAGTGAGCGCTGCCTTCTTCGGATCGGTCACGACCGGCATCAGAAGGTGCGGTATCCCTTCGTAGATGTTGAACTCGTTCATCTTGGGATCAATCATGATGAACCGGACCTCGGCGGGGCTCATCGTGTAGAGAAACGACATGATGATGGTGTTGACGCCGACCGACTTGCCCGAACCGGTCGTCCCCGCGACGAGCAGATGCGGCATCTTGGCGAGATCGGCGACCATCGGATCCCCGTCGACCTTTTTACCGAGCGCAACGGGAAGCCCTTTCTCTTTCTGCTTCGCGAATTGATCGGAGGCCAGCACCGCACGAAGTCGTATCGTCTGTCGCTCATCGTTGGGGACCTCGACCCCGATATAGGGTTTTCCGGGAATACGAGGAACGACACGCACCCGTTTGCCGCCAACGACAAGACCGAGGTCGGTCTCCAGCGTCGAAACCTGCCCGACACGAACCGCTTCTCCCAATTCGAGCTCGTACATCGTGACGACCGGACCAACCAAGGCACCTCGAACAGAGACCTTTATCTTATGCTGTCCTAGTTTCTGCTCGATGGTACGCGCCGTCCGTTGCACGCGCCCTTCGGGGTCCTGTATCTCGATAGCCTTTTCCTCCTCGACGAGGAGCGAAAGAGGCGGCAGTTCGTAGTTGGGGAGTTTCTTGAGCGCCTTGGTCGGCTCCTTCTTCGGCTTCGTGTCGGCAGCCACACGCACCTCTATCTTCTGCTTCTCTTTTTTCTGCCCTTCAAGCGGCGACGTCTTTGCCGCAAGGTCGTCGTCGTCCTCACTCTCTTCTTCCCCTTCCTCCGGCACCGGAACAGGTGTCTTCGACTCCTCGCCACGCTCCGGTTCTTCGCAAGATACGGGACGCTTCGCGAAGAAACGCTTCCAAAGCGCCGGCAAGTAATCGCGAAGCACCTGATACAGCGAGCGCATTCCCTTGTAGAGCGGAATGAAGAGGAGAACATGGAAGGTCGCCATGACATAGATCGCCATTAGTACAATGAGAAGAAGGATACTGACGATGCTCCCCAGAGAGGGAACGAGCAAACGATTCATTAGCATGTTCCCTGCCCATCCGCCGCTGGTTCCCCACTCGAGAGGGTCAACGCCGATAAAGGAAAAGAACGGCATGAGAACGATGAACAGAACAACATGGAGCAGAAGATAGCGCCACATCGCGCGGAAAGCGAAGGGAAGAAAGGCGGCAAAGGCAACGATGAGCGGCAGAAGGAATGCGCTGTATCCGAACAGTTGCGTTAAGAGAGACGCCACGCGACGCCCAACAGAACCGGTGAC
>CAYQBN010000004.1:151519-203557 GCA_964415795.1 uncultured Spirochaetales bacterium
AACGGAGGGGACCTTCTCGCCGTAGGAGCCGAGCGAAAGCCAGACGAAGACGGCGAACAGAGCGCACAGAGCGCCTACAATTTCCATTGCAGGCAAATTGAGCTCGATCTTCGGCGTCGTGCTCTCTTTCTTATCGTTCTTCTGCTCTGACACGGTACACCCCTATCGAAAATGTCTTATCCAAAGGGACGAATTCCTGCTCGTAGCAAGCAAAGAGTTCTTTCTCTCGACTCGGTTCAACGACGACGCTCACCGCCGCCCACGCGTCTTTTTCTCCCATCTTCTCATACAGCTCCCCGAAAGGCACCAGTCCGCGATTTACAAGCGTTTCAACGACAAGACGCCGTTTTTCCAAAGCATCCGCAGAACGCACCACCAGAGAAGCGATCGAACGCGAGGATCCTTCGAGGGGAGCGAACAAGGCCTTAACCGGAACCGTTTGCTCAGGGGGTATGGACACCGTTTGCTCTTCGATACGCGGGCCGCGCCATACATACGAATAAGGAATAGGTATCCCGGCGAACGCGACCCCGCCTTCGACGAGCATATGTCGTCGTATCTCCTCGAAAGGTATCCCCTCCCCGTTGGTAAAGAGCACCGCGCCGCCGAGGAAGGCCGGCATCCCGGTGTACAGTCGTTTCGCTATCTTCAGAGAAAGGAGATTGGCGTAGAACAGATCGTCGCCGGAGATCGCTTCGCGTCGCGTTGTCGTATAAAACCACAGGAACAGCTCCTCGGGAGAAAGGGGCATTTGTCCATCAAAGACGATCTCGACGGAACGTAACAGAACCCTGACAGAGATTGGAACGCCGTAAAAAAGAGGGCTGTAGAGCGCCGCGAGGTCTCCCGGAAAATACGCGGCATCCCGAAGGCCGTAAAAAAAACGGACGAGCGACTCCTCATCGAAAGGAAGAGAGAGGACCGACCGGGAAAACACCACACGCACGCCGGCAACCGCCAGAGGGGTGACCGGCACCCGTTCCCATCCGGGGATATGGATTTCCACCGTGGCGGGCACGCCGGTCGCCGCCTCGGCAAGAGAACGATCGCTGCCTCCGAGGACGATCCGTTCTGCATAATCGCCGTGCTCCCACAAATAGGGAACAAAGAGATGCCGTTCGGTCGCATCGGACGGAACCGCCAACA
This sequence comes from uncultured Spirochaetales bacterium, assembly GCA_964415795.1. Classification (GTDB taxonomy): domain Bacteria; phylum UBP6; class UBA1177; order UBA1177; family JAKLFG01; genus CALITV01. The sequence goes on from CAYQBN010000004.1 coordinate 152,666, forward strand.
CATATAGCCCCCGCGAATCGGTGCCGAACGAGCAGGCGTAACCGCTTCGTTCGAGAAATTTCTTGAAGAAAAGCATCCGTGGGTCGCTTCCCCTGACGACAACGCCCTCTTCGGGCTCCGACACCACACCCGGCATAACGACATCCGGCTGTTGCTTTCCCGCAGGAGGGACCGCCGAGGCCGCACTTTCACAGGAGCTGCCGGACATCGCGACGACACAAGCGCACAGGAGGGCCCAGAACGGCATCGACAGGTTATGCATATTCCTGTATCTTCAGCTCCCCTTTCAAGGCATAGTACCCGCCTTCGGCAAGCGCCGTCATTTCACCTTCGCCAGGATAGACAACAACAGGTGCGATGAAAGAGACTCTTTCGGTAATCCAGCCGACGAACATCTTGTCATAGGCAACGCCGCCAGTGAGAATGATGGCATCGACTTTTCCGTTCACCACCGTAGAGAGAGCACCGATCTCTTTGGATATCTGGTACGCCATGGCACGATAGATGAGCTCGGCCTGTTTGTCGCCCTTCTTGACACGTTCCTCAACCTCACGCGCATCGTTGGTACCAAGATAGGCAACAAGGCCTCCATTCCCTTTTATTTTTTTCTTTATCTCGTCTACCGTGTACTTGCCTGAAAAACACATCTTCACCAATTGGCCAACGGGAACACCACCACTCCGTTCGGGAGAGAATGGGCCATCGCCATCGAGAGCGTTGTTGACATCTATCACCCTTCCCTTCGAGTGGCATCCGACCGAGACGCCTCCTCCCATGTGGGCAACGATGAGATTCATATCCTCATACGGCTTTTTCTGCTCGCGCGCGTAGCGACGGGCGACCGCCTTTTGGTTGAGCGCATGGAAGATGCTGATGCGCGGCAGTTCGGGCATGCCGCTGATACGGGCAATGTCATCCATCTCGTCCACGACGACCGGGTCAACAATGAACGCTTCCACCCGTGGTCCGATCGCACGCGCCATTTCCCGCGCGATGAGCGCACCAAGATTCGAGGCATGTTCTCCCATCCGTTCCGCCTTGATATCGGCGATGAGCGCGTCGTTTACGCGATAGACACCGCCCGGTATCGGTTTAACGAGACCGCCACGGCCGACGACCGCGCTGATGCTCGAAAGAGGGACCTTCGCCGCCTCCAGTTCCTTGATGATGACATCGCGCCGAAAATTGTACTGATCGATGATCTTTTTATAGGGGGCCAGTTCTTCCACCGAATGCTTGATGTTTTTCGAGAACACCTCTTTGATGTCTTCGAATACCGCTATCTTGGTCGAAGTCGACCCGGGGTTTATCGCCAGTATCCGCATCACCACCCTCCTACAGTTCCATGGCCGCCGCAAGCGCTATCGAATAGAGCTTGCTCCGATCGGTGTCGGCACGCGAAGTGAGTACGATAGGCACCTTCGCACCCATGAGAACGCCCGCCGTCGTCGCGCCGGCGAGGAAATTGAGCGCCTTGTAAAGGATGTTCGCCGCCTCGATGTCAGGACACACGAGGATGTCGGCATCGCCCCCGACCTCGCTCTTTATCTTCTTGTGTTCGCAGGCCTCCTTGGACACGGCATTGTCGAGCGCAAGCGGCCCGTCGACGATGCATCCCTTTATCTGCCCGCGACGATTCATCGTCGTCAGCATGGCCGCATGGACCGATGCCTCTATCTTCTCGCTCACCGTTTCGGCGGCGCACAGCACCGCCACTTTGGGCTCCCTTATGCCGAGCCGATGGAATATCTCCACGGCGTTGTGAATCATGTCAACCTTCTGGGCAAAGGTCGGAGCCGGAGTGAGTGCCGCATCGGTAACGGCGAACACCTTGTGATACCCGGCCACTTGGGACAGCGCCACATGGCTGATGGTCTCCCCCTTCCGGAGGCCATTCTCCTTGTCGAGCACCGCACGCAGGAGATCGGCGGTCCCGACGAGCCCCTTCATCATGATGTCTCCCTTCTTCTCGCGGATGAGCTTGACCGCGATACGGCTCGCCATTGGCGGCTCTTTCTCGTCGATTACCTCGACCCCGTCGAGCGGTAGTTTGATCTTTGTCGCGATCTCCCTGATCTTCGCCGCGTCGCCGACGAGTATGGGAACGACGATCTTCTCCTTCATCGCATCACGGACCGCCTCGAGCACCGGCTCATCCTCGGCAGCCGCCACTACGATGCGAGATGTTTTCTTACCACGCGCCATGTCGAGCAAGACATCAAGTTTTTTGAGCGTCATGTCAGCCTCCATTTGCTCTGAGGTTCTCTATCCATTCCTTACGAAAGATATGGGGATACCGTTCTTCCATCTCTCGTTCTATCTTTTCGCGCAGCTCACTCTCGCTCCCGACCATGAGCATACGATTGAGGAACGCCCTACCTTCCTCAATCGAAGCGGATCGAACGATCTTTTTGACGATCGGTATCGCTATCGGCGACATCGAGAGCGTCATAACGCCCATACCCATGAAAAGGAGCGTAAAGTAAGGATCTCCACCCATCTCACCGCAGATCGACAGTCCGATGCCTGCCTTCTTGGAGATATGCGAAAGATTGTAGAGCGCCCGGAGCACCGCGGGGTGGAAATGAGAGAAGTAATGCGAAAGAGCCTTTTCCCGTCGATCGACCGCGATAAGGTATTGAATGAGGTCGTTAGTACCGATGCTGAAGAAATCGACTTCGCGAGCGAGCATTTCGGCGATGAAAAGGGTCGCCGGCAGCTCTATCATCGCTCCGACCTTTATGCGCTTGAGGTTTTTTTCGAGCTTCATGTCCCGCGCCTGTTCCTCCAACAGCGCACGGAATTCCCTCACCTCATCCACCGCCGAGACGAACGGAAGAAGTATCTGCAGGTTCCCGGAGGATGCGGCTTTAATGAGCGCCCGAACCTGCGGCAAAAAGATTTCTGGATAGAGAAAACAGAAACGGATACCGCGAAGCCCCAATGCCCCGGTCGTATGGACCCCCCCCTCCTTGTCACTGCTGAAATCGAAGACCCGGATGGTCACATCCATGGGGTATGCCCGCTGCAGCATCTCATGATACACCGCGTAGTGCTCCTCTTCGGTCGGGATCTCGCCCTTCTCGAGGAACATGAGTTCCGTCCGGAAGAGCCCGATGGCATCGGCGCCGTATCGCTTCGCGAGTTCTACCTCCTCCTCTCCCTCCACATTGGCCGCCACGATGACGCGAGATCCGTCGCCGGAAACGGCAGAGGAAGTGGCATCTGCGAGAAATTCGGCAAAGTACTCTTCGTAGAGACGCTTCTTGCGGAGATATTCGTTCTTTTGTTCCTCGGTGGGAGCAAGGATCACCTCGCCGGCGACTCCGTCCACGATGACCTCGGAGCATCCGGCGACCTCGGTAAGAAGACCGTCTACGCCGAGGACCGCAGGCAAACCTAGAGAGCGAAGCACAATGGTGAGATGACTGACACCCCCCGGTACCTCGAGCGCGATGCCGCGAATGTGCGGATTTCTCGCAAGGGAGCTCAAGTCGGCTATCGAGAGGCTGTGGGCGCAGAGCACGAAATCCTCCTCGGGAAGATTGCGAATGTAGGATGCTGCATGAGCGCCACCCAGAAGCGACATGAGTATCTTATCCCGGATTATATCGAGGTCGGCCGCCTTGGCCCGAAGATAATAGTCCGCCTCATCGGATTGCAAGCGCCCCGTCATCTCCTCGAACGCTGAAAGAACCGCCCACTCGGCGTTAATGCCTTTTTCGAGGATGCGCTCGCCCACCATCTCAGCAAGAAGGGGATCGGATACCATCATGCGATGAGCCTCGAGGATCGAAAAAGCCTCTCTGGGCAGATCTTGGCGCTCCATGATCGCGGCAAGTTCCTTGTCGCACGCCTTCACCACGCCGAGGAACCGGCGTCGCTCCTTTTCGCGCGCCTTTTGGCCACCACGCAAATAAAGGTGCGGTATGAGGGCGAACTCCCGATCGACGAAGAAGACCTTTCCTGCGCCGATCCCCTCGACGATCTTTTCTCCGGTAAGACGACGAACGACCGGCTGCCTCATACGAGTCTTCCCCTAAAATTCGCTCTCGACAAGCCGTTCGAGCGCCTCCATGCATTCCTGCTCGTCGGGCCCATCAACTATGAGTTTTATCTCCGCACCGAACGGCGCTACTATCATGAGGATGCCCATGATGCTCTTCGCGTTCACGCGCACCCCGTTCTTTTCCATCTCTACCGTGCTCGAAAATCGCTCGGCCTCCTTGGCGAACATCGCGGCGGCGCGGGCGTGGAATCCGAGCCTGTTCCGTATCGTGACCGTCCTTTCGATCATGCCGGCACCTTTCCCTGTTTCTCGAGCAGTTTCTTCGCGCTGATGAGGTGTTCTTTCCCCGCTTGCAGTATCCCCTCGACCAAGTGAGACACCGACACCGCGTCATCGCAGTGTTCGAACGCATAGATGAGCATCGGAAGATTCACCCCCGTAACGACATCGACTTCTTCTCTCTTCACCAGCGTGAAAGAGACATTGGCGGGGCTTCCTCCAAAGATGTCGACGAATATGACCACCTTGCGCCCCATCGCCACGAAACGGTCGAGCGCCCGTTCGATCTCTTCCTTGATGCGGTTCATGTCGGCGAGCATCGAGTAATCTATGGAAAAAACCTGATAGCGATCGGAGAAATCAGCCTTCATGATGAACTCGGCGGTCTTTACCAAAGAAACCGCCAGATCGGCGTGACTCACGACAATGAAACAATACATTAGACACCTCCCATCTCGCTGAGTTTCCGCTCCAACTTCTTCTCGAATTCCTCCGCACTGTTGACCCCGTGCATTTTCAACATATAGTCCCGTGCGATGATCTCCATGAGCGAACTAAGGTTGCTTCCATGGCGGACCGGCACGATGTAATAGGGACGCTTCACTCCCAATATCTCATAATAGCGGGTGGTCGTTCCGAGCCGTTCGTATTCCACGGTGCTCGACTGATCCCACAGCATAAGGTTGATAACGCAGTCTATCGTCTTCTCATACTCCACCGCGGTGACGCCGAACATACGGTGCAGGTCTATGAGACCGATGCCGCGGATCTCGATGAGGTTGCGCATCATCTCGTTGCAGGACCCCACAAGTCGATCGGGCGGGATGAAGCGCACCTCGACGATGTCGTCGGCGATGAGCTTATGCCCGCGCATGACCAGATCGAGCGATGTCTCCGACTTGCCGATGCCGCTTTCGCCCATGATGAGCATGCCAACGCCGAAGACATCGAGCAATTGGGCGTGGAGCGTCGTGGTGGCGGCAAGGAGACGATTGAGTTGTTCTCTGATGAAATCGATGAATATCGAAGAGACCATGCGCGTCGAGAGGAGCGGCACCCCGCGAGCGGTCGCGATCTCCCGGAAGTAATCGGGAGGACGCACTGGATCGGTGAATATCACGGCGACCGGATCGCATGAGAGAAACATCTCGGTCTTAGCGCGTCGTTCTTCGTCTGGCAGGGTCGCGAGGTAATCGTTCTCGCTCTTACCGAACAACTGTATCCGCTCCCGGTACAGGTGTGCAGTGAACCCGGCGATCGAAAGGCCGACCACTTGCACCCGATTTTCCTTGACCTCGCGCGAGCTGATCGCCGCCTCGTCAAGGTTCTCGGGGGAAAGCAAAAGATCGGGGATCTGCAAAAGGTGCTTAAGGGTCACCTTGGCGACGGCAGGCATCAGGCGATCTCCCTCAGAACAGATAAGAACGCTGCGGCATCGGGAGCTGCCATAAGGCGCTCCCGCGCTCCCCGGTCGTTGCACAATACGGAGATGCGGGAAAGTATCTTGAGATAGCGGAGATTGTTCCCTTCACGAACCACGATGAAAAAGACAAGGCGCACCCCCTCGCCGTCGGGAGCGTCGAAAGGAACCGGTTGCTTGGTCGTAGCGGCCGCCAAGGTAATGTCGCGGACCCCTTTGAGACGGCAATGGGGTATCGCCACACCGTGTCCCACAGCGGTTGTCCCGAATCGCTCCCTTTCCTTTACTGCCGTCACGATGGTATCGGCAGAAGCACCGGCATCCGACGCGGTAGCCTTCGCAAGAAGAGAGACGAGTTCATCGCGGGAAGAGACCTCCACGCCGCACAAGATATGGCGTTCCGTAAGCAGATCAGCGATGCGACACACGGATCACTCCCTTACCGAAAATTCAAAATCGCGCCGCCGTTCTTGCGCCGAAGGGATCCTGAGCTTCGCCCGGTACTTAGCGATCGTCCTCCGAGCGACATCGATCCCCTCGCGCGCAAGGATGTGCGCGATGTCTTCGTCGGAGAGCGGCTTGGTCTTGTCCTCGGCGGCAATGATCTCTTCGACGCGTTTCTCGAGATAACGGTTGGTCGCCGTTGCCGGCGATTCGTCGTTGACCTTTTTCACGAAGAAATACTTCAACTCGTAGATGCCGTGCGGCGTCACCGCATATTTCCCGTTCGTGAGACGAGAGATCGTGGACTGATGTCGGTTGATGTCGGCGGCGACATCTTTCAGAGTGAGCGGGCGGAGGAACTCTTCGCCGTGTTCGAGGAAATCCTTCTGGAATTTGAAGATGCTCGCGGCGACTTCGTAGAGCGTTTTGTTCCGCTCGGAAAGGCTTTTGACGAGCCACTCGGCGGCGCGGTATCGTTCCCGCAAGAACTCTTTTTTCTTGCGGTCCTCCATCCTTTCCATTTCCCGTTCGTATCGCTCGCGGTCGAGCCGCACCGAAGGAATAAAACGCTGTTCTATCTCGATGACCACCTCGCCATCGAGCAAGTGCACCCGCAGATCGGGCACCACCTGCTCGGCGCGGAATCGGTCGTAGCCAAAGAACGGATACGGAGGAACGCCTCGCATGATCTCGAGCGCCGACGCCATTGCTTCTTTTTCAACCCCCAATTCACGACAAATGCGGGGGAAATCCTTGCGCGCGATCATCTCCATAAGATCAGGGGATTGGACAAGCCGACGCACCAGCGCGACAACGCCGTCTTCGCCCTCAAGATGACGACTCGAGAACATGAACCTGAGATAATCGGAGAGGTCCCGGGAACCGGCTCCTTCCGGATCGCACTGCTGGAGCGCCGCTCGAGCCGCCGCAACGGCCGCAGGCGGAGCATCAAGCATCTCGGCGATCTCCTCATCAGATTCGCGAAGGAATCCTCGTTCGTCGAGATTATAGGCCATATAGGTCATGATCTCCTTGACCGGCTCCGGGTATTCCGACGCGGCGATCTGCACATCGAGGCGTCGCGCCGGCGGCTCTTCTTCTGAAAACATGTTCTCCCACGAGGATTCGTCGGATTCGTCATTGAGACGGCGAACGCGCATGCCTCCGAAGTTATTGCCGCTGTGTTCATGATACGAGTCCCAATCGAACTCGGCAAGTATGTCAGAAACGGTCTTGGCACGCTCATCCCCGTCTATCGGTGACTGACGATCGGAAGCGGGACGAACGCCCTCCGCGGCCCGCTGATCTTCGTCCCCTGCCGCCCCTGCATCATCGCTTTCCGCCTCATCGCCCCAGTGCTCTATTTCCAAAAACGGATTCTCCTGCGCCTGCTCGATGAGCATCTCACGAATATCGAGGACATTCTTCTGCAGGAGTTCGATACGAAGGCGCATCTCTTGGGTGATCGCTAGAGTCTGTTTCTGCTTGAGCGTCAGCTCAAGACGCTGAAAGGCCGGCATCACCCGTCTCCTCCAAAGGGTCCGAAAGACACTATACTACCGCCCCAAAAGCATGGCAAGAATTTTGCTAATTCCCTTACCACACGATGGCACACGAGCAGCCACTTTCGTCTTCTGCCTGTTCCTCAACGGAAATCTCATCGGTGACCGCTTCGATCCCCTCTTCGTCAAGCGGTGGTTGGACCGCATCGGTGCCATTTTCCCTATCCTCTTCAGTAGGTTCTTCCCCATCAGGAAGGAGGATGATGTCCTCCTCCGGCGTTTCGGTGTCTCCCTCGACAAGTATCGTCTCGTCGGTCGATCCCGTTGGGGAAAGGCCGATGTTCACCATTACGGTCTGTCCCGCGATAACCGTCACCGGCTTCTCGGCATCCTCATAACCATCGGCCGATGCGGCGAGGGTGTATTCGCCAGCCTCGACATTACTGAAAGAAAATGACCCTGCTGCGTCGGTTGCGGTCGAGAGTGTCTCGCCAGTGCCGACCGGAGTAAGTACCACCGTCGCTCCCGCAATGGTCGCTTGATTGTAACGCATCGTCAGCGAATAGACCGTTCCGGTGACCGCACCGGTCGTAACCCCCGCTGCCACCTCCAGACCGGTGGATGCCCAGTTGTCCCCCTCGACGAGAGTGAGGCTTCGGACCACCGTTTGATAGCCAGCCTTCTCTATCGTCAGTGTATAGTTCCCTGGAGTAAGATCGGCAAAGAAAAAATACCCTGCCAAACCGTTCATGCCGCTTTCGACGACCGTTTCGGTACCGTCAGCATCGCTCTTGAGACGGCAGGTGGCACCGGAAAGACGATTCTCCTCGATGTTCCCCAGACCGCTCGAAAGGTCGTACACGAAGCCCTTGAGCGTTGCGGTGGGATTACCCGCCGCTTCCTCGATACCGGTCGACGCCCATGTCTCGGTGCCGCTCGAAACGGTGATGACCTTCTCGGCGCTTATGAAACCGCTTTTTGAGACCGAAAGAGTATAGGTTCCCGGTTCGACCGAAGAGAAAGTAAAGAGCCCCGTGGACGAAGAGGTGGTCGTCAGGGGAGTGCCACTCGCCGGCGCCAGCGTAATGGTCGCATCGGCGATGCGGTTATCTTCGACATTGCCGAGACCGGTCGAAAGATTGTAAACGAACCCTTTGACAGAACCGGGAGTCGTCGTGCCGCCGCCGTCCTGAGGGGTGACGCCGAAGTAGGAACATACCGCATGGTAGAGGGCAACGGCATGCGCCTCTTTTCCTGCCGCCGATGTGATGTAGGTGAAATCGCCGGTGTTGGATACGAACAGTCCTTCGGAGAGGATCGCTGGCATATTGGTATATTTGATCACATAGTACCCCGCATACTTGACCCCACGGTCGGTGCGCTGCATGTGAGCGATGAGCTCCTCCTGCACCTTGTGCGCAAGGGTATCACTCGACCCGCCTGACTGGTACGCATAAGTTTCGGTACCGTTTGCGCTCTCGAGGTCCGACGAATTGAGGTGAGTGGACAAAAAGATCGTGGCGCCCCAACTGTTCGCCTGATCCACACGGCTGTCAAGAGAAACCGTCGTATCGCTGTCCCGCGTCATGAGCACCGAGGCGCTGTCGTTGACGAGAAGCGTTCGGAACCGCAGGTCTACATCGAGGACCAGATCGGCCTCGTCGGGATAAGTGGAGCCATTGACACCGAGCGCTCCCGGATCGCTCCCGCCGTGACCCGGATCCACGCATATCTTTTTCCCGGCAAGCGACGCCTCGGCTGAAACGACAAGAAGAAGCGCAACACAGAAGGTCACTATCGTACGCATGGCCGCCTCCCCTACTCCATCTCCAAGGTATGCACGAGTATCCTATCCGACGCATGGTCGGTGTAGAGTATTCGTTTGCCTGCCGCATCGGGATAAAGAGGTATCGCCCCCGGCGCCGTCCGTATCGGACGCGTGGTACCATCGAGGCTTACCAGATAGAGCCGCGACGCGGTGATATCCCGTCCATCGTCCTCAGTCACGGCAATGAGGAGGCTCTTACTGTCGGGCATCCACGCCGGTTGAGACCCGTCAACGAGTTTCCGATCGTCCCCCGAGCGAAGATCGTAGATGCGTACCGCGTTCCCCGACAGGTAGGCGATCATACGACCGTCGGGGGAAAAACGAGGGCTGTGGCTCCCCATAGGGAACACCGTTACCTTTCCGCCGTCGGCAAGCACCTTGACCCCATCTTCGGTCGAGACAGCAAACGGTAAGGAAGATCGCCCCACAATGCCGGTATCGTGGAAGAGCGTGGGTCTCAGCGTGGTACGCGACACTGCTCTCAACGCATCGTTCCAAAAGAGCGGCATTTCCTCTTCGAGACCATCGGCTTCCACCCTTCGCGAAGCGCCATCCCGGCTCACCGTCACGACCCGGAACCGATCGCCCGCCGGCGTAGCGATCCGTTCCCGGAATGCGATGCGGCTGCCATCAGGCGACCACACCGGGAAGAAGCCGGCGCTCTCGGCGCTCGAAACGATCTTACGCGTTCGGTCACCGAGCGAGTAGAGAAAAAGTCCTCGATACTTCGCGCCGGTGTAGGCAATCAGCGCCCCATCGGGCGAGAACCAGCCGCGCACGCAGTCGCCGACACATGCCTCCGTCACCGTCGTCACCTCTTCAACAGTAGCGCTCGCCGTCTTTTGCTCGGCGCACGCACACAGAAGCATCCCTACGATAATCGCTCCACACCATGTTCTCATCATGTTCCTCCACTATCCACGCACACACGATACGAAAAGAAACTATCCTCCTCCCCCAAAAAAGCAACCCTTTCGTCACCAAGAATCTCCCCGTTTTCCTTGCCTTTTTCGGCATCACTGCTATGGTGTGTCCGTTTTTCGTGACGAACACATGTCATATCAGGAGGTTAGAACATGCTCAAAAACCTGTGGCTTTTCATCGCGCTCCTCGTGCCGGCGCTCGGCAGTGCGAGCGAAGCCGATCTCAAGATCCCCGAACTCTCGGCGACACAGAACCAGATCCTCTACTTCGGCTTCGTGGTGTGTCTCCTCGGTCTCGGCTTCGGTCTTTGGCAGTACCTCAAGGTAAGGAACCTGCGCGCCCACAAGGCGATGCTCGATGTCTCGGCGACCATCTTCGAAACATGTAAGACCTACCTGCTCCAGCAGGGAAAGTTCCTCATCGTGCTCGAGGTGCTCATCGCGATATGCATCGCGTTCTACTTCGGTTACCTTCAGCACAACACCGTGGGGACCGTACTCCTCATCCTCTTCTGGTCGGTCATCGGCATCCTCGGTTCCTACGGCGTGGCGTGGTTCGGCATCCGGATGAACACCTTGGCCAACAGCCGCATGGCTTTCGCGTCACTTGAGCGCAAGCCGATAAAACTGCTCAACATCCCGCTTGACGCCGGCATGTCCATCGGCGTACTCCTCGTGTGCGTCGAGCTCATCATGATGCTCATCATCCTCCTCTTCGTACCGCGTCATGCGGCAGGCGCATGTTTCATCGGCTTCGCGATCGGCGAATCGCTCGGTGCCTCGGCGCTCCGCGTCGCGGGCGGCATCTTCACCAAGATCGCCGATATCGGCTCCGATCTCATGAAGATCGTCTTCAAGATAAAAGAAGACGACCCGCGCAATCCGGGCGTCATCGCCGACTGCACCGGCGACAACGCCGGAGACTCGGTCGGCCCGACCGCCGATGGTTTCGAGACCTACGGCGTCACCGGCGTCGCCCTCATCTCCTTCATCGTGCTCGCCGTTTCCAATGTCGAACATCAGACCATGCTCCTCACATGGATATTCGTGATGCGCATCCTCATGGTCATCACCTCGATCGTCTCTTTCTGGCTGAATCGTGCGATCACCGCGGCGACCTACGCCGGCAAGGACGACATGGACTTCGAGCACCCGCTGACGACGCTCGTTTGGATCACCTCGATCGTCTCGATACTGGTTACCTTCGCGGTGAGCTATGTGATGATCGGCGATCTCCCGAACGACCTCTGGATAACGCTCTCGGTCATCATCTCGTGCGGCACCCTCGCCGCGGCGCTCATCCCCGAGTTCACCAAGATATTCACGAGCCCCAAATCGAAACATGTGAACGAGACGGTCAACTCTTCGCGTGAAGGCGGTGCCTCGCTCAACATCCTCTCGGGATTCGTCGCGGGCAACTTCAGCGCTTTCTGGCAGGGCATGGTCTTTTTCGGCCTCATGTTCGCCGCCTACTATGCGAGCGGCTTTGGCCTTTCCGACCTTATGATCTTCCCCTCCATCTTCGCCTTCGGCCTCGTCGCGTTCGGCATGCTCGGCATGGGACCGGTGACAATCGCAGTGGACTCCTACGGTCCCGTCACCGACAATGCCCAGTCGGTCTATGAACTTTCGCTCATCGAGTCACTTCCCGACGCCGACAAACAGATAGAGAAGGAGTTCGGATTCAAACCCGACTTCGAGAAGGCGAAGCACTACCTCGAGGCGAACGATGGCGCCGGCAACACCTTCAAGGCGACCGCCAAACCGGTGCTCATCGGAACCGCCGTGGTCGGCGCGACGACGATGATATTCTCGCTCATCCTCGTGATAAAGAACACGCTCGGCATAGACCCTCAGATCGTCCTTTCGGAACTCAATCCCTACACCATCCTCGGCTTCATCTGCGGGGGCGCGGTCATCTTCTGGTTCACCGGCGCCTCGGCACAGGCGGTCGTCGCCGGCGCTTACAAGGCAGTCGAGTACATCAAGAAAAACATCAACCTCGACCCGAACGCCGATCTCAAGGCCTCAACCGAGAAGTCGAAAGAGGTCGTCAAGATCTGCACCCAGTACGCGCAGGCCGGCATGTTCAACATCTTCATCGCGATATTCTCGTTCGCGCTCGGATTCGCGTTCCTGTCCTCCCCCATCGCGGGCAACGAGGCGGTCTCCTTCTTCGTTTCCTACCTCATCTCCATCGCGCTCTTCGGCCTGTTCCAAGCGGTCTTCATGGCGAACGCCGGCGGCTGCTGGGATAACGCCAAGAAGGTGGTCGAAGTCGATCTCAAGGAGAAAGGCTCCGATCTCCACGCCGCGTGCGTCGTCGGCGACACGGTCGGCGATCCCTTCAAGGACACCTCCTCGGTCGCGATGAACCCCATCATCAAGTTCACCACGCTGTTCGGCCTCCTCGCGATGGAGATCGCGATAGCGCCAGATTTTCGCGGCGTTGCGCCCTATGTCGGGATATTCTTCTTCGTCGTCGCCCTTATCTTCGTGTGGCGATCGTTCTATCGGATGCGCATCCGGTAGCGGTCACCCTACCACGCACACCAGTCCTTTGAGATACTCGGTCTCCGGGACCGAGACCCGCACCGGATGATCCTCCGCTTGATGAAGATGGTGGAGGATGCGCACCTCGCACCCCGCATCCTTTGCGGCGAAAGCGATCGTGCGCCGGAAGTGCTCCATGGTAACCGCTCCCGAGCATGAGAAGGTCACCAAGACACCTCCCGGTTCAAGGAGCCGCATCGCATGGAGATTCATGTCCTTGTAGCCCTTGAGCCCTTTCTCGAGATCGTCGGGGTGCGCAACGAACTTGGGCGGATCGAGCACGATGAGATCGAAGCGCTTCCCTTCCTTGTACAGGCGGCGCACCACCTTGAACGCGTCGTCGAGGATGAAAGCGGTCTTTTTTTCCGGGATGTTATTGAGCCGCAGGTGACGCCGCGCTCCTTCGAGCGCGTCCTCGGAGATATCGCAGAGCGTCGCATCGAGTGCTCCTGCCGTGAGGGCGTAGACTGAGAATGCCCCTGTATAACAACAGAGATCGAGCACACGCTTTCCACGGGCGTAAGAGGCGGCGACACGACGGTTTTCCCGCTGATCGGTGTAGAAACCGGTCTTCTGCCCCGCCGGTGAGACATGAAAAAGGTGTCCGTTCTCATGGATGACGACCCGCTCCGGAGGCTCTTTCCCGGCGAGGACGCCATAGCGGACCGGCAATCCCTCCATCCTACGCCCGTCACCGTCGCTCTTCTCATAGACCCCCTTGAGACCGCATTCTTCCACGAGCATCCGCGCGATAGCCTCCTTCACCGCATCGAACCCCGCCGAAAGCGACTGGAGAACCGCAAAGTCACCGAAGCGGTCAACGACGAGCCCCGCCAGGAAATCCGATTCGCTGTGAATGAGACGGCACGCCGTCGTCGCTTCACTAAGTATGGGAACACGCAACGCAACGGCGCGTCGTACCTTTTCGCGGTACCACCCCTCGGTGATCTCCTGCCGCTCGTCCCATTCGAGGAGCCGTACTTGTATCTTCGAATCCTTGTTGAAATGGCCGTAGGCAATGAATTGCCCATCTGCGCCGTAGACGGCCACCACCTCACCAGATCGTGGAGAACCTTCCACTCTTTCGATGGCCCCCGAGAAGACCCACGGGTGCCGGTTGCGCGGCAACTTGTCCTTGCCCGGACGAAGGATGATGCGGTTCATGGGAAATATCTCAGTAGTCCCTGAAATGTTTATTCGAAAAGGCCTGGCCGGAACCCGATTTCAGATACCGTTCAAACTCGAATGCATTCTTATCATTCGAAAGAGCAATGTAGACAACGACCTCCCGCGGCGCGAACTTCGCTGTGTGAGGAGACTTCCTGGCATTATGTTCAGCGAGGCGTTCCTGCACGCTGTCGGTAACACCGGTATGGTACTCGCTGGGTTTGCTTATACTGCGGATAAGATAGACATATTCCAAAAAGTCCTCCTTCGTCTGCGACTACGGCGGACAGCCTTCGCTTCACCGGGGTGTCGTTTCCCCTCTCGAAAGATTTGTAAAGAAGCTGGCTCGCCAGCCGAAGCTTCAGCGAAGACTGGTGGAGACGGCGGGAATCGAACCCGCGTCCGGAAAGGGACCAACGCCGACATCCTACAGTGCGTAGCCGGTTGATTTCGCTCTCGGCCTTTGCGCTCCCCCTACCGGCATGGATCGCATCGGCCCAGTCACTTCAGTGTCATCCGCGCCCCAGTGACCGTGGCGTGGCACTATCCTGCTGTTGTGCGCCCTGAGGTCGCCGCAGGAACGCTCTCTCAGGACGGCGGCTTATGCCGCGAGCGCGAATTCGTTGTTCGCAGTTCTTTGTTGCCGCTTTTTACGAGGCCAGCGGCGCCTCGGCATGCAGTCTGCGTCGCTCCGTCTTCCCGTCGAAGCCCTTCGTCCCCACTTGTCAAAAAACGAAAGAACCGAAACGAAGTATATGACAGGACCGGCGATTGTCAATCGACAGGGTCGTTTTTCTTCCGGAACATCCGCCGCGGGCGCATCTGGCAGATGCAACTGCCGACGAGTTCGGCGTCGCGGTCTATCGCGACCGGCATACCGCTCCGCTCCCAGTCTATCATGCCGCCGTTGAGTACCGCGACCTCGTACCCATGTGCACTGAGGAAGCGGGCCTTATCCTTGCTCAGTTGACCAACACAGTCGGCAATGATGAACGGCCTATCCTTAGGGAGCGCGAGGTACTCCTCCTCGGGGCGCTGGTGGGGAATGCGAATCACCTCAGGTACCGTGAAGGTGCGACCATTGGTCTCGAACTCGTCGCGGATGTCGAGAAGCACCGCCTTTCGTTCGGAAAGGAGCGTGAGCGCCTCCTGCGGCGACAGAAATTTGATGGTGCCAATGAGAATGCCGTACCCGGAAAAACTGCCGTCCATCGCTACCTCCTCACAAAAACACGAGCCACTCAGGCTTGAAAATGAGCAACACGCCGAGCACCACCATGAGCGATCCGCTCACCAGTTTGAGCACTCGCGCATGTCGTTCCTCGAGGCGAAACTTCTGCATCGAGAGCATGAAAAGCGCCACGATGAGCGCGAGCGGTATCACATAGTAAACATTGTAAAGCGCCATATAACCATACTTCGCCGCGGTGCCGATCTGCTGGATGGAGAGCACGCGGGTATAGATGGCCGGAAGTCCAATGGTGCAACCCAGCTCGATGAGATTGACGAAAAAGGCGAGCGCCACGGTGCCGATGAAAGCAAGAAGCATATTGCGGGAGCCCATGATGCGTCGCATCTTGTCGTAGAGTTTTCCTTTCGCCGATTCGGGGATCATGAGGCTCACCCCTTTCTTGAAGAAGAAGAAATCCTTCACATTGATGAGTCCCATGACGAGTGCCACGATACCCAGAAGAACTGTGACAACAGTCGTAATTCCCATGAACATGAAGATATTGAGCCATGCCGTCATGAAGAGGAAGTACACGATTGCCGACGAAACAACGAAGATGCTCCCAATCATAAAGAGCATCGCCCGACTCCGCGTGTTAACCAGAAGCGTAAGAAGGAACATGAGCACCCACATCGCGCAGGGGTTGATCCCGTCGAGAAGCCCGATGAGGAAAGTGAACGACGGTAACGAAATAACCCGGGCATCGAGCGTTCCAATGAACGGGATGTTGACAGTCGTTACGGCACTGCGGTCGCGTCCCTTACCCGCCAAATGGTTTCGGATCATTTCCTCGACTTCAGCGTCCTGCGTTCCCGGTTCGAAGCCAACGACATACTGGTCGCCGAGCACGAAGGTCGGCGTGGCCGCTCCCTCGATGCCGAGCAGTTCCGCCTTTCGCCGGAAGAGTTTCATGTTCTCCTCATTGCGAAGTATCTCGAGCCACTTGAACTGTATCTGCGGGTAGCGGCGCTCCCATTCGAGCATGAAGGGACGCGCCTTACGGCAGTGCGGACATTTGTAGGAATAGAAGAAGTAGAAGGCGTTGTCGCCGGCAGTCTCGCGGTAGGCGATAACGAGCGCCGTCACCTTCTCGCGAAACGCAGGATCATTCCCTTCCCATCCAACGACATGTCGCCCGCCGAGCACAAAGAGCGGCACGAGCGGACGCTCGATCTCGAACTCCTCGAGCACCTCACGGAAGAGCGCACCGTTCTCCGGAGAGGCGGTCACATCGACTTCTTTGAAAACGATATCGCGATGAGCCCGGACCAGTTCCCGCGCGAACGAAAGCGCCTCGATCGAACGAGCGCTCTGGGGGGAATAAAAACAGTAGAACACCGTGTCATCGAGTTCGGCACGCACCGATAGAGGAAAGAGAACGAACACGCAGAGTAATCCGACGATGATTCGCACGATTACCGATCCTTACAACAGCGGAATCCCGCATACAGTTCGTTCCAACCCGCCGCGAACGAACACTTCAACCGATCGGCGGCAGAAGCGCAGTTGAAGGCGCCGCCTTTGATGAGATAGCCGCCCGATCCGTTGTCCACGGCCTCCCACACATTGCCGTTCACATCATAGAGACCATCTCCCGCGGTGCAGTTCGGGAATGATCCGGTCGGCATCACCTTGAAACAGTTATAGGTATAGCCACAGTTTGCTTCGGTGTTGCAGGTTTGAATGTTGAACGACTCGCAGTAATCGTCACAAAAGGTATCTACGCAGTTGCAAATCTCTCGATCGAAGGTGTTCCCAAAATGATAGACGCGCTTCTCCGATCCCTCGCAGGCCCCCATCCACTCCTGAACCGTGCAAAGATGTTTTCCTGCCGCTACGCAGGCCGCCTTGAACTTTTCGAGCATCGCCTCGGTCATTGGATTGACCATCCACGGAAGGACGCCAGCACGCGAATAGGCCCTCGTTTCATCGGTGCCAGCACTTTCTGCGGTGGCATCACTACGCGATGCTTCATATTTGTCTACGCAGACGTTACCAATGGGAGCCATATCATCAGGGCACTCACCGAGGATCGCATCATCATCTGGCATTCCGGAAGAATCGAACGGCGTCGTCTCTGTCCCCGGATCGCACGCCATCATCACGAGACAGAGCACCATGCCACCACCAAAACACCGTTTCATCTCCTACCTCCGCCGATCCGTACCTTACTCTCCATTTTACGCCGTTCCCGATTCAGCGGGGAACCAGTGGCGCGTCCTGACACATATCTTTGAGACCGACAGCATGACCGGCACCTCGATGAGGACGCCGACCACCGTCGCAAGCGCCGCACCGGAGCCGGGGCCGTAGAGCGCTATCGCCGTCGCGACCGCAAGCTCGAAGAAGTTGCTCGCTCCGATGAGCGCCCCGGGAGCCGCAATGGCATAGGGTACCTTGAAGAGCCGCATGAGTCCGTAGGCGAGCGACGAATTGAAATAGACCTGAATGAGTATCGGGACCGCGATGACGAGCACATGGAGCGGCCGTGAGAGCATGTTGTCCGACTGAAAGGCGAAGATGAAGACAAGTGTCACGAGAAGCGCAAGAACGGTGACTGGGTGAAAGAACGGGAGGAATTTCTTCTCGAACCACTCATTCCCTTTGCTCCGGATGAGAAGCGTCCGCGTGAGGGCACCGAAGAAAAGCGGTATCACAACGAATAGAATGACGGCGTAGAGAAGCACAACGAACGGCACTTCGAGGTTTGAGGCGCCCGTGACGAGGAACTTCACGATCGGCGCGAAGGCAAAGAGCATGATGAGATCGTTTACCGCGACCTGTACGAGTGTGTAGGCCGGATCACCATCGGAAAGGTAGGACCAGACGAAAACCATTGCGGTGCACGGGGCTGCCGCGAGGATGATGACACCGGCGGTGTACTGGTCGGCAAGCTCGGGCGAGAGCATGCCCGAAAAGACATGGCGGAAGAAGAGCCAGCCGAAAAAGGCCATCGAGAACGGTTTGACAAGCCAGTTCACGAACAGTGTAACCATAAGGCCTTTCGGTTTCTTCCGAACGCCGAGGATGCTTGTGAAGTCTATCTTGAGCATCATCGGATAGATCATGAGCCAGATGAGCACAACGATCGGGATGTTCATCTGACTTTTCTCACCGAATTCGAGACCGCGAAACCATGCGACCGTCTCCGGAGCAGCTCTTCCGACGATCACCCCGACGATCATGCAAATGGCCACCCACACCGTGAGGTAGCGCTCGAAGAAGTTCATTCGCTTTTCGCTTTGACCGCTCATTGTGGACCCTCCGTGGCTATGAACTCTTGAATCTTTCGTTTTATCGCATCACGGATAGGAATGGTTGCCGCCAGTTTCTCCTCGAACGATCCCGTGAGCACCGACGGGTCAGGAAATCCAAAGTGAAGTCGTTTCCCGGTGCCGGGAACGAAGGGGCACCGCTCGGCCGCCGTCTCATCGCAGACGGTGATGAGGTAATCGAACTTCTCTCCTCGATCGATGAACTCCTGCACCGACTTTACTCGGTTCTGCGAGATGTCTATGCCGTCCTGCCGCATCGCCTCGACGACCACCGGGTTGAGCTTCCCCGGCTCGATACCGGCGCTCTTGGCCTCGAAACGGCCGCTGCCCAGCGCGTTGAGGTATGCCTCCGCCATCTGCGAACGCGCCGAATTATGGATGCAGACAAAGAGTACTTTTTTGATCGTCATGAGGATCTCTCCTGTTCCTGAAACGGATCCGTTTCGCCGATCTGCTCCGCATCCTTGCGTTTCAACAGGGCCAAGGCGTTCTTCGCACGCGAGTTCCCGATCGCTTTAGCGCCTAAGGCCATCACGCTCTGTGCGATAGACTTGTAGTCGGAGAAAGGGAACCCCACTACCGTTTCCCCTGTGCCAAGATCGGTAGCGTCACGACATCCATAGCATCCCATACTCATGTTGAAGCACCTGTGCACAAAGGGGACAAGCGTCGCATCGACACAGACCGCTTGCAATATCGCGGTACTTCCCTGAACCCGCTGGCCGCCTTTGATATTGAGATTGGCAAGGGCAATCCACATCAATTTTTCGACCTCGCCTTCTACCACAACGACCTCGGGCTCGACAGTCGCCGTTTCAAGCGGGAACAGATAGAGTGCCTTCAGCAAGCCCGGCGACAAAGTAGTCATTCCCTCAAACATGGTTTTGCCCGTATGTTCCTCTTGCGTAATGCCGAAACCGACCAACCCCTTGCCGGTTTTCAATGGATCGGGCAATGGCTTGAATCCGAAGGCCGCAGCCGCCGCCGGGCAAGCGATACCGTCGGCATCGAGGAGCACATGGCTGCCGTGCCGCGCCTTCATCACCACTTGGCAATAGCGGTGACCTTCAAGTCTTTCAACCGATGCCGGAATATCTTCCGTAGTAAACAGAAACTTTACTCCCACCAACGAAGAATCGAGGCCGAGAACGGCCCTGACTTCGCGAGACGAGGATCTTATCCAATCGACCATAAAACACTTCCTCTTTTCTAAGGTTTAGCGGCGCAATCGATACACACTTTCTTTTCGCCTTTTATGCGGCCATACTGCATCACGGTCATCTCGCCACATTCCTCGCATATAAAACCATCGAAACTATCTTTGCGGGGTTCGAGTTTGTAGTCAAAAACCGCAGAAACCGTAAGCAGTTTCTCGTCAGGAGCATTCATCACATTGTTGATCAGTGGATCGACGACCTCGTTAGGGACAGTGCTGGCCGGCTTTCCTTTCATGCGGTATTCCGTAAAGAAAGGGGTCTTTTTATTGGCAAGCATCGCCTCGGCTTTCGGGGTTACCCGGACCGCTTTGCCCGTTCTTCTGTCAACCAGCGTTACTGCCCATTTCCCTTTATTGGTTTTTTTAATGTTCCCCTTGCCGAAGGTGGTTCCCATTATTACCTGCAACCCATCGCCATAACAGGTAGCACAGTGATCTTCCCCGAGATCAACAAAAGCGACCAGTTCTCCATCCTTTGCTCGTTCTACTCCCAAGGCATTCATAGCCGCCGCTCCCACCCGTAAGCCCATGGGCATGGCAGGGCACTTGTGGCCGTGGAATTTTTGTCCGAACTCGAGCCATTCCTTAGGATTGATCATCGTAACCTCCATCAAAATGTTTAGCTATCCATCAAACATGGCTACAGCGCCACACTAAAAATAAGTTTAATGGCGATCGCCAACAGAACGACCGCATACACCTGTTTTATCCACTTGGGCTTTGCCTTGTTCGACAGGAAATTCGCTCCGAGTTGGGATCCTACGATCACCGCCAAGAGCACGGGAAGAGTGATCGCCCAATCGATCCGGCCTCCGGTGACATGGCCCAGATAGCCCGAAAACGATGAGAAGGTGACCGCGAAGGCGGTGGTCGCCGCTGCCTCTTTTGTTTTATAGCCCATCCAAATCAAGAAGGGAACGATGATGAAACCGCCGCCGATCCCCAGCAGGCCACCGGCGAAACCGGCGAAGGCACCAATGATCGAACCGTATAAAGATCGCTTGCCCAGAGAGAGCATCGTTTCAGGTTCTTCCCTCTTCGCTGTCCACAGCATACGAAATGCGGCGGCCACCACCACCACAGAAAAAAGAACCATGAGCATGTCTGTCGGCACATGCTTCGCTGTAAAGGCGCCGATTGGTGCGCATAGCAAAGCCGCCAAAGCCATAGCGGCGCCCCCCTTCCAATCGACCAGTTTCTTGATCGTGAACGGTATCAAAGCCAACAGCGTGTTCAATCCGTTCAGCAGAAGACCAAGGGGAATGGCAACCTCTTTCGCATCGAACCCCGCCCAGATGAGTATGGGGACATAGACCATTCCGCCGCCAAGTCCCAGCATGGCAAAAAGGAACGAGGCCACGAAAATGACAAAAGCCACTATCAAAACAAGCATGATGCCCCATTTATGGCGTTCGTAAAGGTATCTGCACCCCTTCAGGTTACTAAAATAGTGCGCCGTAGGCCATGCCGGTAATGGTCGCCATCACGATGACGAGCGACACGAACACTACGGTCATCTTTGTTCCGATGACACTGCGGATGACGAGCATATTGGGGAGCGAGAGCGCCGGACCGGCAAGGAGTAGGGCGAGCGCCGGACCTTTCCCCATGCCGCTTCCCATGAGGCCCTGCACAATGGGCACTTCGGTCAGTGTTGCAAAGTACATAAACGCGCCAACAACCGAAGCGAAGAAATTGGCGAAGAACGAATTGCCACCGACCACCGCCGATACCCAGGTGTTGGGAATAATTCCCTCGTTTCCCGGCCGTCCGAGCAAAAATCCGGCGACAAAGACACCCATGAGAAGAAGCGGCAGTATCTGTTTGGCGAAGCTCCACGAAGCGGAAATCCACGAACCATTCTCTTCATCCGCCGTCGAGGCAGACCAAGTCAAGCCGATGAAACCGGCGGCGAACGCCACCATTGGCACCTCGGGCAGAAGGATCGCAAAAAGCGCCGTTACCGCGCCGACGAGCATCATCTTCCACACCTTGTGGGCATACCAGACAACCAGCACGACGCCGAACAGAATGGCCGAAACGGCGGTAATAATCCATTTTAACTGAAATATCGCCCACCATGCCCCCTCCTGCACATCGGGCCTTCCCCAGTTAGCAAAAACCAGTATCGCCACCATGAAAAAGAAATAGATGATGGTCTGGTAGAGCGGTCGCCCCGCCTCCTTTTCAGACGGCAGTTGCATCTGCGCAGTACGAGCCGCCTCCTCCTTCTTGAAAATGATCTCCATCAGGAATCCAATGATAAGCGAGAACGATATCGCCCCGACGGCGCGGGCGATGCCGATCTCCATACCAAGTATCCGCGCCGTAAGGATGATGGAGAGGACACTTATCGCTGGACCGGAGTAGAGAAATGCGATGGCAGGGCCAAGACCTGCGCCGCGTTTGTAAATGCCGGCGAAAAGCGGCAGTATCGTGCAGGAACAGACGGCGAGTATCGTCCCCGACACTGAAGCGACAAGGTAAGCGACCAGTTTATTAGCACCCGCTCCGAGGTACCTCATCACCGCATTCTGCGACACGAAGACCCCGATGGCTCCGGCAATTAAGAAGGCCGGGACAAGGCACAGGAGGACATGCTCCCGTGCATACCATTTCACCAGTTCGAGCGCCTCGGTAAGGGCGTTGTCGAACCGATGCACACCGACCGGCAGGAAAAAGGCGGCGAAAAAGACCACAACAATGATGCCAAGCGGTTTGAGTTCTTCTTTCCAATTCATGGTATATCCAACTCCTTAAATAAACTGTATGCCGAAAACATGGACGATGGTCAGGTAAACACCGACCACAATGATGATTATACCGAAGGTTTTCCGTATCGGTTTCTCCCAGCGGGTGACGGCGTTGAAGGCGCTCGCGAGCGCTGCGGTCCCCAATGAAATAGCAACGGCAAAAGCGATGACCGGAAGCGCCGTCCCGATGCCGTAGATGAGCGGCAAGAGTACCGGTGATGCCTGCTGGATCGCCAAAGGGATAAGCGACCCAAAAAAGAGCGCTGCCGAGACGGGACAAAGGGCGAGGGCAAAGAGAAAGCCCATCAGCACCGCGCCGAAATGACCGAATTTGGAGAAGTCACGCTGGGTCTTGCTCCCGGGAAGGTTCACCGATACAAGCTCGACGAGAAAGAGCCCAACGATGATAAGAATCGGTCCCAATAGCTTCGGCATGTAGATCTGGAGCCAGATCGACACCTGCGGTATCGAAAGGAGGCTTTTCACCACGATGAAGGCGATTGCTACATAGGCGACCATCCGGCCAAGGGTGTAAAGCACAGCCGACAAAAAGACCGACCGTTTATCGCCGAGGGTCCGCGAGATGTAGGACACCGCCGCGATGTTGGTGGCAAGCGGACAAGGACTTACCGAAGTGAGGATGCCGAACCAGAGCGCTCCGATGATTGCCGCAACAGTCATACCCCATTCTCCGCGCGAAATTTCTTGATCTCATCGGCAATGTAAAGCTTGAAGCGCATCTCGTCGCGCTTGAGGGCCCATACCTCCTCAAGGTTCTTCCACGCGACCTCTTTCCCTCCTTTTACCGCCGAGAGGATGACCTGCTTGGTGTAGAGTTTGTATTTATCAATAAAGTGCTGGTTCGCCGGTTCCTCGTAATTCACCATCTGCCACCGGATGGCGCCGTCCTTCAGTTCGGGCGCGAACTGCTCATTGAGGGTCTCGCGCGTCAGTCTCTCAATAGTAAGACACGAATGACAGCGAAAGGTGGTGTGGAAGTAGTAAACGATCAAGCCGTCGGGGACGCTTCCCGTTCCGGCCGAACCGGCAGAAGAAGTCGCAACCGCCAACGAAGAACCATTTTGTTTTGTCGCGCCGCCAATGAGCGCATACATAACCCCCGCCACCGCGAAGAGAGCCAACAAAAGAGTCACAACCTTTTTCACGCTCATGAGCAACATCCCTCCGTGTTTCGTGCGGATCGCTTTTCCAACCGAGCTTCAGACGCGATACGCTCCGCGAATGAAGAAATCCTTTCGTCGCGCACCTCATCCCGGTACTTGGCAACACCGAAATCGGTAATACGGAAATGAATGATATTCGTGATTCCCTTTTCGGCGAGCGTTTTCTTTGCGCAATCTATCTGGCATCCGTCGATGACGACGATCTTATCCGCCGATCTCGTACTCTCGACGATACCGCTCACATTGCCGCCGATACCGGCAAGGCAATACATAGAGGCGTTGTGCCCGCGCCCGAGGAGACGCGCGATGCGGTCGCTGTACTCACCGACATTGCTCCCTCCCGAACAGGGGAATAGAAAAGTGTTCCCGCCGCAACAGGAACAACGGTTGACATCCGCCATCGTCTCCTCCTATGAAATGAGTTTCTTGATCTCGGTGACCGGCGGGACTTTTCCCGCCACCTTCACCACACCATCGACTGCAAGTGCCGGTGTTGCCATAACACCGAACGAGATGATTTCGTTGATGTCAGTGACCTTGATGAGTTCGTAGTCGATGCCGAGTTCCTTGGCCGCCTCTTCGGTCAGCATCGCCAGTTGCTTGCACTTGGGACAACCAGTCCCGAGGATTTGCAGTTTCTTTTTTCCGGATCTTGTTCCCGGCTCCGCCGCCTTCTCGACCTTCTCTTCACCGCAACAGCCGCATACGCCGCTTTCGGCTTTCGCCTCCTTTTCGGGGATCTCTTCCACCTGTACATTGCAACAGGAATTTCTACCGCCGCCAAAAAGGCTCGAGAAGATCCCTTTCTTTTTTTCTCCGGTCATAACACCATCTCCCTACAATAGATTAAATATGAGTCCCGCCAATACCGCCGTTGAGAACACTATAAAAACAAAGATGGCCACCAGTCTCACCTTGAATATACTGGCAAGCATACTCATTTCGGGGATACTCATACCGGCTCCGCCGATTATCAACGCGATGACCGCTCCAATGCTCATGCCCTTCTGGGTCAGGGCCACACCGATAGGTATGACCGTCTCGGCGCGGATATACAACGGGATGCCGATAAGCGCTGCCACCGGTATCGCCAAAGGATTGTTCAGGCCGGCCCACCGCACGACCAGATCGTTGGGCACATACCCATAAATCGCCGCTCCTATCGCTACACCGATGAGAAGATACAACAGAACTCCGCGAAAATCGTCCCATGCGCCGGCGAACGCGCGGAAGAACTTCTCCTTGAAGGTAGGAAGCGGCATCCGGTCGACGTGACCTCCGGTGACACGGACACTCTTCACCTGTTTTTCAAACCCCAGTTTCGCCAGAAGCGCTCCGCTGAGCATGGCCGCGATGAAGGTCACCAAGCCGTAAGTCAGACACGCCTTCCATCCCAATAACGCCAGAAACATGGTCAATATAATGGGGTTCAGCAGCGGAGAAGCCAGCACGAACGACATGGTCGCTCCGAACGGCACCCCGGCACGGAGAAAACCCACGGTCATCGGAATGGTCGAACAGGAACAGAACGGTGTCAGGGCCCCTAGTGTAGCGCCGAGGAAATTACCCATCCATCCCTCCCGGGTAAGCCACCGTTTGATCTTTTCATGGGACACATACTCGAACAACAGGCCCACGAGCGTGCTGATGCCGAGGAACAGTACGGTCAGCTCCACGAAGATCAGAACGAAGAATTGAAGTGAAACCAGTAGCGAATTCATAATTGGTTCTTTCTATGCCTCTCTCTTGCGATCATTTCCTTTCTTGGCGATCCATGTCTCCAGTTTCTCTCTGAGCGCGGCATAGTCCTTCGAACTGAGGTGGTTCTGCACATCCCGGATGATGCCCGCCTCCAACGGTAGCAAATCAGGGGAAACCCGGTAGTTGACCCATACACCGATCCGCTGGTCCTCGAGGATACCCGCCTGCGTCAGGTAGCGTAGATGGCGCGACGCCTTCGATTGCGTGAGCCCGAGGACCCGCATGATGTCGCACACACACAGTTCGGGACGCCAAGACAGAAGTGCAAGTATCTGAAGACGCGTCTCGTCGGCGAGAGCCTTGAAGAACCGAGATTGCTTTTTCACCTCATCCCCTCTTTCATACAACCGCTTATGCGAATATATGCTACTTAAAAGAGAAGTCAAGAACCGGAAACATTTTTTTCTTTCATTGACTTGATGGTATGGAAGTGCTATGAATTTTTTATCATATGTCTGAGGGGCAGGCGGTGCATTCAGCCCTCAAAAAAGCACTGCTTGAGCAGTTTCGCGCTGTTGAATCAACGAAAAAAGAGGCGCTCTACCGACAGGTGCGACAGGTTGTCGTCCAGCTGGTCAAGATAGCGAAACTCACAACGCTCTATCCCATCGAAGATCCGGTATATGACGACCTCGTCGAAACGATGAAGACCAATCTCGACGCCATCGGCAACTCTCTCCCCGTATGTGCCATCAACATCAAAAAGGTCGGTTTCTACTATATGGAAAAGCGCCTCAAGATATTCGACGAAGGAGAGAAAGACCTGCGCAATCTTTTCGTTACCAACGAAATACGGGAACTGGCCTTCATTAAAGGCATATCCATCGAGGAAATAAGGAATTTTTTTGCTATCATCGGAAAGACCATTTCCTATACCGGTGCAGAACACGACATCAACACTCTCCTCTGGGACTACGGCATCTCGCATATCATGTGCCTTTCCTCGGAAGACACTGGCGAAACGGCCCCCTTTTCCGCCCCCGATTTTGCCGACTTCTTCGTGCCACTTCCGCCTCCTGCGCCCCTAAATTTGGAGGAAATGGGCAAGATCGCTCCGCTCTTCGACTCTGTCTTCAAAGGAGGGCACGCCCTTTTCGAGGAGTTCTTGAAAACGAACGGCGACCTCTATTCGGTGCAGCGCTACCTCGCGGTGGTTTCCCGCATTCTCCTCGCCGAAAGCGACCCCCATCTCCTGCGGCGCTTTGCCGATCAACTTACCGAGTATGCCGAAACGCTTCTGCTCTCCCGCCGTTTCACCTACGGTCTCGCCTTTCTCGCCACCCTCACGGAAATCGCGGCAAAAACCGCCTCGCAAAAGAACGCCCTCCACGAACGGACCGCCGGACAAGTCTCCCGCCTCACCTCCTGCGAATGGTGCGACAAGATGTTCGATCTTGCACCCAAACTGCCGCCTGAAGAGCATGAAAGCTTCGCCGCCTATCTCGCACTTGTCTCACCGATTCATTTTGAACATGTTTTCCTCCGGACTGTGGAACTACCCTCCCGCGAGCTTCGACTCCGCTGTCTCGACGCCATCACCAAAGATTTCGGCGATCCTCAGATGGCGAAGAAATTGCTCGCCCATACCGATTGGCGCGTCGTGCGGAACACCCTCTACCTCATGCGCTCGGTTAAGAATGAACTCTTCGTCCCCCTCGTCCGCAATGTGATGAATCACCCTCAGCGGCAAGTGCGCATTGAAGCGGCGCTTGTCCTTTCAGAATACAACGCCGACGACAACCTTTCATTCTGGCAAAAGGCGGTCTTCAGCCCCGAGCGGGAGATTCGTCTCGTCGCCGTGAAAAGCGTGGTTCGTATAAAGGACATTCAGGCGAAGAGCATTCTCGACAGCCTCTTGCGCCCGCAACAGATACGCAACTACCCGCTCGACGAGATCGCATCCTTTTTCTCTGTCATCGTCTCGTCCGGTCGGCAGGAATTTTTCGATCTCGTCGCCGCCCACCTCTTTTCATCTGACCGGGAACTTCGCATGACGACGCTCAAGGCAATGCACGGTATGTCATCAGCCGATACTATATGGCGCACCCTTGCCAAGCGGGTCTCTTCTAAAGATTTTCTTACACTTGACCGCGAAGAGATAGAACAGACCATTGGCCTCCTTAGAGAAGAAGGCGTACGAACGGTCCTGCCGGCACTCGAATACCTCTTTACGCTTCAGGGAGGGATATTCAGCCGCAGCCAATATCGCCCCGTAAAGGAGATTGTCTTCGCTTACATTGGCAAACTTCGCCGGGTGAAATTCGTGCAGGCATGGCTCGAGAAAGCCTATGCTCAGGGGAACAAAGAGACCCGCTCGGTGCTCGAGCAGTTCGGCATAAAGGGGGGTAGTTGATGGAAGAGCGCCGCGATCTGCCGGGAAGCGAGAACATGCCGCGAAAGCGGCGGTATCACCTCATCAAGAACTTCTTCACCTTTTGGAAGACCGCCAAAATGTACGGCGGCGAGAACGAGCGCATTGACGAAGGTGTCACGAAGATGCGCGAAACGCTCAATTTCTTCTTCGCTACCCAGAACGAGGTCACGCTCTTGTTCGACGGCATCGATTTCAAAGTCGACAAGGAACGCATTCGGGGAAGACGACAGGATGACAAATATTTCGAGGACCTCTACGATCTTTTCCTTTCGCTCTGCCTCTCTCAGATCACCTTCTCCCGAGCGGTGACCAACCACGAGATACTGCTCTTTTTCCGTGCAATGGCCTTTTTCCCGGTGGGAAGAGAGCCCAAAAAAGTCTCCTACGATCGCTTCAAGGAAAAGATACCTTCCGAAGTGACCCATATCACCACTGTTCCCTACGACCCTGAAGAATCAGGAGGTTCCCCCACTCTGACCCATTTCGAAATGGCCCGAGAGAATTACCGGGCGCTCGTCGATTCGTACGACGAGATCGCCCAGAGCGTTCTCTCGGGCGATGTGATACCACTCCGCACCTTCGACCGACGCGTCCAGATATTCATCGACCTTCTCACGGAACCCGAGTGTCCTCATCTTTACGAATACCTCCTTCTCTTGGCTTCCCTCGACGCTTTCCACGGACGCGAATATGCCACCCACACGGTAAACACTCTTATCTATGCGCTTGCTATCGGCAAAACGCTCGGCGTCTCCGATGCCCTCCTCAAACGGATAGGAACCGCGGCACTCGTCCACGGCCTTCTCCGCCCCAAGGTGGACACGGCGAACGAAGAAACACTCGCCGATTTCTCGCGCAGCACCTTCCTTGCCGCCTCACGCATGGAGTACTTCTCTCTTACGCGAATGGACGCATCCCTCTGCGCAGCGTTCCACCCGTGGTTGTTCGCAGACAACGAACTGGCACGGATGAAAGCGAACCGACGAGGTACAGTTGCCGAGGAGGTGCTCCATGTCGCTAAGTTCTTTGAAATGACTTCGCGGCGGCGCACTTCTCTTCTCGCAGGCCGCAAGGCTCCGGCGAGTATGTTCAAAACGCTTCAAACGATCCTCTTCCTCCGGCGCGAGAAGGTGTTCGTTCCCTTCATCGCCGAAGCACTCCTTGCGGCGGTCGGGATCTATCCGCCGGGACACCTATGCGCCGTGCACAGATCGCCCCATTATGCCTTTTCGCTCTCCCGATTCCCTGACTTCTCAAGTGAGGGGATCGTGTGTCTCCTCGACCGGAATGGGAATTTCGTCCAAAAAACCTCTCTGCGCGCCGATCTCCTCATCGATATGCCGGAGATACAAGCACTGAGACCGCCGCCCGCATTTCTAGAAAAGGTATTCTCCTTATTCGATACGCCCGGATCTTAGGAATCTTTCGTGAGCGACCGCTTCCGTCTTTCCCGAAGCGTCCGAAAACTATCGACAAGAAGAAGCGTAAAAAACACCACGAGCACGATGCCAACAACGGTAATGAAGGTGCCTTTCGCCGCAAACACCAAATAAAGACAACCGATATCGGCGAGAAAAGTAATGGTGATCTCCCAAAACAACGATCCATGTTCTTCGGTCGCCCTGCCGGGGATCCATTGTCTTCTTTTCTTTGCTTCGCCCTTTTCCTCTCTGGCGCCTTTGTGCCGCTCCTCGAGCGCCAGTCGAACCTCCTCCTTTTCCTGCCTCAGCGCTTCCTCTTGTTCCCTGAGAAGAAAGCTCTGTACCTCGGGGCTTTCTACCACCGCTGGGCTCTCGGCCTGTTTTGCCATTTCCAAAGACGCCGCGGGTACCTCCATCACACTGGATCCCGCCGGAGATCCTCCCGCCGTTACGGTCTCGGCCAGCGGTCCCGGGGCCACTTTTCTCTCCGCGGCGATCCCCAGCGTCTCACGGCGCACCTCCTCCTCTCCCTTACGCCGACGCTCTCCGTCATCCTGCAGTGGCGTCACGACCACATCGCTCGCCGTTTTCTGATCGGCACCGCGACCGGCCGAAGCCACCGGCACCGTTTTCCTTTCAACCTCCTCCTTTTTCAGCCGCTCCACGCCTCGCACTGTCTCCGAATAGATCCGAGCCCTCCCTATCGCATCGCGAATGGCGATAGCCGCCTCATCGGGAGTGCACCGAAACCATTCCTTCCACTCGTGTTTTCCCTGTTCCATCAACTTCTCTTGCGCCACATGACAATACCGATGCGGATTGTCCACCACCACCGCATACTCAATGATGAAACGTTGGTCAGGTTTCTTCCTTATCATCTCTTTGACACGCAGTTCGGGACTTTTAGCGGAAAAAGTGATACGGCACAGGTCTGGAGAAACCGGAGTAGTAAGGACATACACCGAACCACGCACGATCATGCACCGTCCCCCTGATGGCGGTAAGGAACACGCCCTTCTAAGAGAATTGTATTTGAACCATAAGGCGAAGTCAACGGAACTGGGGGCTTCTCACCAGCCGAGGATCTTCACGAGATCGTAGTTCTCGGGATCGGGCAGATACTTCTTGGCCGCCGCGTAGTCGGCAGGGCGCAGGAAATGCATCGCATCGAAGAGCATCCTGAAATCGTCGGTGGCAATGTCCACCATGCGGGTCTTCACCTTGCCGTCAGCCCCCGCGATGTCCTTGAGGTAGAGCGGCTTTACGGATCCGTCCGCGCCCGCAACCACGATACACCCGGTCGCCCCTTGCTCGAAAAGGAGCTTCACGCCTAGACCAAGCGTGGTGCAGTATTCGAGATCGAACGCTATCGGCGTGTTACAGCGTATCTCGTAACCGATCTCGACCGGGCGGCTCTTCACGCTTATCTTGAGTTCCTTGAGTTTGTTGCCGAGAAGGGTGTTGAAGATATGTGCCTTGCTCACGTTGCCGAGTTCAGGATGACCGTGTTCGTCAAAGGTGAACTGGACACCGCAGGACTTTATCTCTTCATCGGTCATGAAATGGAATACCCCCTCTGACACTGCGATCGCGCCGTAGTTCATGCCGAGGAGTTTTCTCTTGACGATGGCACCAATCATCATCCGTATCATGCGGTCAAACGTTATCTCAACCTTCGTGAACATCTCGGGAATGATGATGAGCGGATAGTGGCACGCGTTCCCGATGCCCCACGCGAGATGCCCTGCCTCGCGTCCCATCATCGAAACGACGAACCAGTTGCCGCTCGTACGAGCGTCCTCGTAGACCGTCATCGCGATGCGGGCACCGTCGTTCTGTGCACTCCGGTAGCCAAAGGTCGGCAAGCGCCCCGGAAGCGGCAGGTCGTTGTCTATTGTCTTGGGAACATGAATGTTCCGCACTTGAACCTTTTGCTCACCAAGCCATTTGGTAAGACGGTTCGCGCTCGAAGCGGTGTCGTCACCGCCGATGGTGACGAGGAGTTTGACATCGTTCTTGACAAAGAAGTCGGCTTTGAATTCGGTGTCCTTCGGCTTATGACGGCTCATCTTGAGGAAGGATCCACCGACGGTGAATATGCGGTCGGCAAGGAGCATATCCATCTCGACGGTATCCGGCTTGTCGGTAAAGATCGTCTTGAAACCGTAGTTGATACCGATCACGCGCCAGCCGTCGCTCAAGAACGCCTTGGTAAGGGCACTTACCACCGTGTTGATGCCGGGTGCCGGACCACCGGCGCAGAGAACGGCGACCGATCCTTTGCTACTCATCGTGTTACCTCCTTTTAGACACACCAAACTACGCGGTACGCTCTCATCCTAACGGGACTCGAGAAAAAAGCAACGAGACGCTAGTCGCTCACCGCACCGTTTTCTCAAAAATGTTGCAATCGGCCGAAAGCGAAGTATAAGAAAAACGAACGGTCGGGATGTGGCTCAGTCTGGCTAGAGCACTGCGTTCGGGACGCAGGGGCCGCTGGTTCGAATCCAGTCATCCCGACCATTTTTGTCTCTTCTTTCCCCCCAGAATAGTTGTTTTCGCACGCGAACCTGATATATGATACCGCCAATGACGACGAAGATCGAACCACTCCGGGTGTCGGTATGAACACAATCGTGTATCGCATCGTTGTTTTTGCCGTCCTGATCGGCGGCGCACTTCTCCGGGCCGAAACGGTGCTTGTCACCGACATCGAGGACCGCACCGGTCAACTGAAACCGGAGATCCTCTCGGCAGCACGAGACCTTATCGAACAATCCTACCGTGCCACGGGCAAGCACCAGATCATTCCGATCGATCAAGCAAGAAAGTTCGCCTCTGCCCGCAAAGAAAAGAAGTGCGTGACCGCAGAATGCCAGATCGCCATGGGAGAGGCACTCAAGGCCGATACTGTGGTCACTGCGTCGGTCGACTTTTTCGCCGGCATCTACACGCTCACCGTTTCTTTAGTGCAGGTAAAGTCCAAGCAAAAGACCGAGGGCGGCGCTGCCGACTTCAATGGAACGGCCGTCGGGATGAAGAGCGCCGCCGAACAGCTTATCGCAAAACTTACCGGCGCCAAGCCGCCGGCCGCTCCTGCTCAACAAACTCCCTCGGTAGCGGTGCCGCCACAGCCGACCGCTCTGGAACAAAAGTATCAAGGAGCGAATTTCCAAGCCCCTTCTAAAGAAACCTATGCGGTCCCGACATTGCCCAAAGAGCCGGCCCCTAAGAAAATAGAAAAGGGAAGCGTTTCATTCACCGGTTCGCAGGCGGGCATCACGGCGCTCTTCGCCAAAGGGAAGAAAGAGGCACGCACCTGCACGATCCCCTGCACCATCAACGATATCGAGCCCGGTGACTATGTCGTTCGCTTCGAGAAGGAAGGGTTCGTGCCACGCGAAGAGGTGGTCCGGATCGAGGAAGGTAAGACTGTGTCGCGCACCGTTCAGTTGTCCCCGGAGATCGCCGACAAGGTGCAGTTGAGCGAGGAACTCATCGAAGCGGCAAAGAACGGCGACATCAAGGAGATGCGACGGTTGTTCGTGCTCGGCGCCGATGTGAACTACCACAACGCCGCCGGCTACAGCGCGCTTCTCGTCGCGGCGCTCGCAGGGCAATTCGACGCGGCCGAGGTGCTCGTCGTCCGCGGCGCCCGTTTCACCGATGTCGAGATCGGAACGCTCCTCCTTATGATCGTCGAGACGAACAACCTTCCTCTCCTGCGGCTCCTCACCCGCCAAAAGGCAGACCTCAACTTCCGGTATGACCACGGACGGACGATCCTCTGGCAGGCGGTCGAGAAACAGCGTTGGTCCATGTTCGATCAGCTGGTCAAGGCAGGCGTCGACACTTCGATAAAAGACAACAGCGGCCAGACCATCCTCATGTGGACGATCGACAACGGGATGGAGAAGGTCGCCCAGATGCTCAAGAACTATGGTCTCAAACTCGAGCAGACGGTAGCCGCACGGATGCTCCGCGAGGCGGTCGCCAAAGAGAACATCATCAAACTGCGCGGGTTACTCCCCTTCGTTGCCGATGTAAACCCGGTGTACGAAGACGGCTTTACCCCCCTCTGGTACGCCGCGATAAAGGGACGCACCGACATCGCCGAGATGCTCCTTTCCGCCGGTGCCAATCCCATGGCGAGGGACAAGAACAAAAAGTCGCTCCTGACCTACTGCATTGAGACGCGCAAGTTCGACCTTGCGAACCGTCTCATCGAGCGAAAAGCGGCCCTTTCGGTGCAGGAGTCGAACTACCTCCTTCAAAAAGGGGTCGCCATCGGAGACGCCGAACTGGTCCGTGTCGTGCTGAATGCCGGAGGCAATGTCAACCAAAAGTTCGACGACGGGGTGAGCGCGATATGGGTCGCTGCCTTCAACAACAACCGTGAGATGGTACAGGTCCTCGCCGCCGCCGGAGCGAACATCAACATCAAGGACAATGAAGGACGCACCATTCTCATGTGGGCAATCGAGAATAACCGAAAGGAACTCGCCCAAATACTCCTTGCCAACGGTGCGAATGCGAACCTGCTCGATGACAAGAAGCGCACCGCTCTTTCGATCGCCATCGAGAAGAACAATTTCGCCATGGTGGACCTCCTTCTCCGCTACAAGGCACAGGTAAACCTCAAGGACGACAACGGCAATACGCCGCTGCTCATTGCGACGGCAACGGGCAACCTGCCGATGGTGCAGGTACTGGTGAACGGCGGTGCCACGGTGAATGTCGAGGACAAGATGGGCAATACGCCGCTCATCATCGCCATCTACAAGGGCTACAGCGACATCGTGCGGTTCCTCATCGAACAGAAGGCCGATGTCAACAAAGCGAACCGCGACAAACGGACGCCGGTGCACATCGCCGTCATGCGCGGCGCGCGCGACATCCTCGAACTTCTCATCGGAAAAGGAGCGGAGATAGACAAACCCGATGTGACCGGCGCGACACCGCTCATCTACGCTAAGCGCGACAACCGATTCGACCTCGTTTCGCTTTTCCTCCAGCGCGGCGCCAAGATAAACTCGCGCGAGGAGATGGAGGAACTCTTCACCTATGCCTGCCAGAACGGCTACGACGCGATCGTCGAGGCGCTCATCAAACGGAACGTCGATGTGAATCGGCGGTTCGCCGATGGTATGACTCCCCTGTGGCTCGCCGTCATGAACGGCAACAGCAAAGTCATCAAGATGCTCGCTCAGGCAGGCGCCGACATCGAGGCGCGCGACAAGGACGGCATGACACCGCTCATCTATGCCACCGCCAAAAAGGAAGAACATGTGGTATTAACCCTCCTCAATCTCAACGCCGAGGTAAACGCCAAGGATAAGGGTCTCAATACGCCGCTCCACTACGCCGCAAGCCGCGGCTTCGTGCAGGCGGTAGGACTTCTCATCCGTAAGGGAGCGAACCTCACTGACAAGGACGACAAGGGGCGCACGCCGATGGTGCGTGCCCAGTTCACCGGGAACTACGATATCGTCGATCTGCTCAAGCGCGCCGGCGCATACGAGTAGAAACCCT
Organism: uncultured Spirochaetales bacterium; assembly: GCA_964415795.1. GTDB lineage: Bacteria > UBP6 > UBA1177 > UBA1177 > JAKLFG01 > CALITV01. The sequence goes on from CAYQBN010000004.1 coordinate 187,538, forward strand.
CACCCTGACATTCTCCCTCACTCCTCTCCCAGCATTCCTTTGTATTCGAATATCTTGTCGCGCAGGATCGCGGCGTACTCGAAGTCCCAGTTCTCGGCGGCGCGCCGCATTTCGGTCTCGAGCTCCCCGATGCGACGATACAGCTCCTTTCGCGACAATTTCTTTTGCGTCCTCCGCTCTTTTCCCGGCACATGCGTCTCGATATCGAGTATCGCCTTGTTCGCGATGCTCCGCGGCGTGATGCCGTGCGCGGCGTTGAACTCCTCCTGAATGTGGCGGCGCCGGCGCGTTTCGTCGATTGCCTTCTTCATCCCCTCGGTCACCGTGTCACCGAAAAGAATGGCCCGTCCCCGCTCATTGCGTGCGGCGCGGCCGATGGTCTGAATGAGCGCGTCTCCGCTTCGGAGGAAACCTTCCTTGTCGGCATCGAGGATGGCAACGAGCGAGACCTCGGGCATGTCGAGCCCTTCGCGCAAAAGGTTCACGCCGACGAGCACATCGAAGAGGTTACGCCGGAGGTCCATCACTATCTTGAGCCGCTCCATCGCATCGATGTCGCTGTGAAGGTAGCGCGCCCGGATGCCTCGTTCGGTGAGGAAATCGGTAAGATCCTCCGCCATCTTCTTGGTGAGCGCCGTCACGAGCACCTTCCCGCCGGATCGGGTCTCCTTGACGATCTCGTCGAAAAGCAGCGGCACCTCGTCACGCGCCGGCATTACTTCAATTGCCGGGTCCAACAGACCGGTGGGGCGGTTGATGAGTTCGGTAACCTGCGCAACCTGCTCGATCTCGTATCGTGCCGGCGTCGCCGAAACGAAAAGGACCCTGTCCCAACGGAAAACGAATTCATCGAAGGTGAGCGGCCGGTTATCGAGCGCCGACGGTAAGCGGAACCCGTACTCGACGAGCACCTCCTTGCGCGATCGATCGCCGTTGTACATGCCACGAACCTGCGGCAGAGTCACATGGCTCTCGTCCACGATAAGAAGGAATTCCTTGCCGAAGTAGTCCACCAGTGTCGGCGGCGGCTCGCCGGGACCGCGACCGGTGAGATACCGCGAGTAATTCTCGATGCCGGAGCAGAAGCCAACCGACTCCATCATCGCGAGGTCGTTCTCGGTCCGTTCACGGATCCGCTGAGCCTCGATGAGTTTGCCGTGCGTTTTGAAATAGGCTTCCCGCTCCTCCATCTCGGTGCGTATCGCGGTGATCGCCCATCTCATCGTCTCCCGTTCGGCGACATAATGGCTCTTAGGGTAGATCTTTATGGTGTCGAGTGACCGTACCCGGCGCTTCTCGATCGGAGAGACGATGAGTATCTCCTCGATGGTGTCGCCGAAGTACTCGATGCGCACCACATAGTTCTCTTCGGAAGCAGGATGTATCTCGACGATGTCACCGCTCACCCGAAACTTGCCACGCGCAAGGTCGAACTGCGTCCGCTCGTACTGAATGTCGGCCAATTGTCGGCACAGACGCTCCAGCGGAAGGTCCATCTCGCGCATGATCTCCACCGACAGTTCGCGGTAGGTTTCAGGACTGCCGATACCGTAGATGCACGACACCGACGCGACGATGACGCAGTCGTTCCCTTCGAGCAGTTGGGTCGTCGCGAAGTGGCGGAGACGGTCGATGTCGTCGTTGCGCGACGAGTCCTTTTCTATGTAGGTATCGGTGGTCGGGATGTAGGCCTCGGGCTGGTAGTAGTCGTAGTAACTGATGAAATAGCCGACGCGGTTCTCGGGAAAAAACTGCTTGAATTCGCCGTAGAGTTGCCCCGCGAGCGTCTTGTTGTGGGCAAGCACGAGCGTCGGCAGACCCAGTTCTTTGATGAGATGTGCCATCACGAAGGTTTTCCCGGTACCAGTCGCTCCCAAAAGGAGTTCGCGCTTCGACCCGTTGATGAAGCGTTCGGTAAGTCGTCCTATCGCCTTCGGCTGGTCACCCGCCGGTAAGAATGGCGCTTTGAGATGGAAGTCCGCCTTATGCATGGTGCCTCCGAACACTATCGTTCTCTATATCTACCAAATGTCACAAAGGCAAGTCTCTGTTGACCTTTCTCCCTATCGGAGTATAGGGCTTCACGGAGACATTCTTGGAGGCGTTCCATGAACAGCGTACTTCTCCTCGCCGTGGCGACAGCGTGGCTCCTTTTCGCCTATCGCTGGTACGGCAAAAGAACGATAGAGCGGCAGCTTACCGAGCCGCTCGACGAGACGGCGACGCCGGCCATCGCGAAGAACGACGGCGTCGACTACTGTCCCGCTCACCCGCTAGTGCTCTTCGGTCATCACTTCTCTTCGATCGCGGGGGCCGGTCCCATCGTCGGCCCCATCATCGCTGCGGCGGCGTTCGGCTGGGGACCGGCGCTTCTCTGGCCGCTTCTCGGCGGAGTCTTCATCGGCGCGGTGCATGACTACCTCGCTCTCATGCTCTCGGTTCGCCACGGTGGCACCTCGATACCCGACATCGCCGACCGCTATGTCTCCCGGCGCGCACGACTGCTTTTTCTCATTTTCGTCCAACTCGCGCTCATCCTCGTCGTCGCCGTGTTCGCGGCGCTCACCGCTCAGATGTTTCTCTCGACACCCGAGATCGTCCTCCCCACCTTCGGCGCAATCCCCCTCGCGATGCTCTTCGGGCTCTTCCAGTACCGGTGGACCTTCGCCGGTCCGCTCTGGTTGCGCACCCTCATCGCGTTCGGTCTCCTCGTTCTTCTCATTTATCTTGGGTACCTCTTTCCCCTCTCGCTCCCGATCGCTTCCGACATCGCGTACATCGTTTGGTTCCTCCTCCTTATGCTCTACGCCTATTTCGCATCCACTCTGCCGGTATGGATACTGCTCCAGCCGCGCGACTACATCTCGAGTTGGGTGCTCATCGTCGGTGTCGTTCTTGCTGTCGTCGGTATCGTCGTGTCGCACCCGGCGCTCGACTTTACAACAGTGACCGAGGGCGTCGAACGGCTTCCTCTCTTTCTGGGATGGTATGACGCCGAGGTCGGCCCGCTTGTTCCTTTCCTTTTCATCGTGATCGCCTGCGGCGCCATATCGGGATTCCATTCCATAGTCGCCGGTGGTACAACGACAAAACAGCTCACCAAAGAACGGCACGCCCTACCGGTCTCCTACGGCGCGATGCTCGCCGAGTCGCTCATCGCCGTCATCGCAATCATTGCGGCGGCAACCCTTTCATGGCATGGCGACGGCGGTCTTACCGCAATGATGAAAGGAGCCGGCCCTGTCGGGGCTTTTGGCAAGGGATTCGGATCGTTCACCGCGTTCCTCTTCGGTGAGAAGGGCGGTATGCTCGTCGGCATCACGATGGTCAACATTTTCATCATGACCACCCTCGATACCACCGTGCGTCTTGGACGATTTCTTGCTGCCGAAACAGCAGGAAATTCTTTACCGATACTGAGGAATAATCGTCATATCGCGACGCTCGTCCCCATCATCCCCGTCTTCCTTCTTGGCATCAGTGGCGCATGGAAGACCATCTGGCCGCTTTTCGGCGCAGCGAACCAATTGGTCGGCGCCCTTACCCTCATCGTCATCACCGCCTATCTCTATAGCCGCGGCAAGCCGATGCGCTACACCCTCTGGGCGACGATATTCATGCTCCTCGTGACCGTGGCGGCACTTTCGTTTCTCACCTACCGCTTCCTGATGGGCGAACATCCTGATTATATCCTTTCTTTCATCGCCGCAGCGCTCATCGTTCTCGCCCTTCTCATGACGAAAGAGGGATTTTCCCTAGTTACACAAAGATCTCGCAGGTAAGCGTTCGATTTCGCACACCTTTTCTCTCAATATCCCCCGAGAAATGATTGTCAAAAACGGGAGAAGGCTACCGTGTTTCTCATTATCGGGTCAACAATCCACAGGTACGAAAAGGAGGGCGACATGATTTCGATGATAAAAGTTTTGATGACACTGGCGTTACCGCGTTGCCTCATTATCTTTGCCTGTGAGAGTGGAACAAAGAAGAGCGCCAAAGACGAAGAACCCCTAGTGGACACCGATGAGGCGGTCACCGACACCGAACCGGATGTCGTCCCGGACAATGATTCCCCCGAAGAGATATTCTGCGACGTCATTTATCGTTTTTACGATGGCAACACACAGCTGTGTCGCTCCCACAATGTTGAAGACCGGCACCGGTTCCCGCAACACGATGGAGAATGCGGGACGCAACGCGAACGCCAGCGGTGAGTTAGGTCCATTCGATAACACTATGGCATGGCCGAGCGGCTATGTGCGCCTTCGCTTCACTACGAATACCGAGGGAACCACACCTGCCGCCAATCCCTTTGTCCAACTCATTGAATACTATATGCCGATAGAGTTCACCGTTTCGACGATGGGCACCGATGTAACCACCAATGTCGGCAATGGCTCGGCGGTCGCCTCGCACATGGAGTGCGGTACGCTCGCCGAACTCCCCTGCGACAAAAACTAAAAATGCGACAATCCCCTCAAAATAATTGTAAAAAAGCGTTTCTTCTGTATATATTAGGGGGTCGTTCGAGGGCATAGTATGTTCCGTAAGGGGGTGCTCCATGATTACGATGGTACGAGTCACTGGCGTCACGGTTCTCTTATCTCTTTTCTTCTTTGCGGCGTGCGACAGCGGGACGAAAAAGATCGTCCCGAAAGACGACGAGGCAGGGGCCGACACCGATGCCCTTCTCACCGATGAGGACGGGCTGTGGTCCGACGAGGACAGCGTCATTCTCCCCGATGAGGAAGAGGACGGCGAACCGCATGACGGTGACGGTCTCGGAGACGGCGATCAGCTCGGCAAGGATGATTCGGGACCGAAGGATGACGCGGTCGTAACCGACGATGACTCCGGGACGCCCGACGAGGACATCGTGCCGCCCACCTGCGGCAACGGCTGGGTAGACGAAGGCGAGGAGTGTGACGGCGGCCTCAAGGACTGTGTCGAGATAGATCCGAATCTTTACTACGCTGGCAAGGCGAAGTGCCTCGACAACTGCCTCGGCTGGGACACGGTGACCTGCGATGCCTATGCACACGAGTGCGGCAACGGCACGGTCGAATACCCTGAAGTGTGCGACACGACGGGACTTACCAACTGTGTCGAGATAGACCCAGAGAAATACAAGGCGGGAAAAGCTTACTGCCTCGAGGACTGCTCCGGCTACGACACGGCGACCTGTGAAGAGATAACGGAGGACGATGACATCGTTCCCGATACGACCGATGTCCAGCCTGACCCCGACATCCAGCCCGACCCCGATGTCCAACCCGATCCAGACATTCAACCCGATCCCGATGTCCAACCGGATCAAGATATCGCTCTACCGTGCGGGGCGGTGCAACTCAACGGCTCGGATGGCTACATCGAAGTGGCGCATAAGGCGGTCCTCAACCTGACCGGGGACTGGACGATAGAGGCGTGGGTGAAACAGAACTCAATTCCCGAAAGCACTCCCATCATTCGAAAAGGGAATGCCTCTACTGCCTATCCATCGTACTACCTCTATGGGACCTCCTATTATTTTATATCCAACTACCCTCCCTATGGCGGCTACTACTATGACACTGCGGGAGGTGGATCGAGCGTCGATGCCACCCACACTCCTAGCACCGGCGAGTGGTACCATATTGCACTCGTGAAAAGTGGGACTACCATCGCGATATTCATTAACGGAGAACAAAGTGGCTCCTCCCAAGCCTCGGGGAATCCCATCGTCACCTCTTCTGTCCCCCTCTATTTTGGCGCACGCTTTGCCTCGGACACTTCCGGTTATTTCGATGGTCTCATAGACGAGATACGCATCTCGGGCGTTGCCCGATACGCCTCCGCCTTCACACCGGTAAAACGACTCTCGAACGACGCCGACACCATCGGTCTATGGCATTTTGAGGAAGGTGCCGGGACAACTGCCTATGACCAGAGCCCAAACCTCCTGAACGGAACAGTGATCGGCGGCGTCACTTGGGTGAACGACTGCGCCGCGAACGACACGCCGGTGGAGCCGGACGACGATGTCATGCCCGATGTGGATGTGGACACCGACACCGTGACACCAGTGGTGGACACCGTCGGTTCCGCCGAAACAAGCCTTAGCGGCGCGAGCCGGATGCGCGGGAATTTCTTCTCCTGCACGACAGACCGCACATTGACCGAGATAGAGATGTATCTCGATTATTCCGGCACGGCAACCGTTTATTTTGATGTCTACTCATCCGCTACGCTCGACGGCACTTACTATCCGGTACAAAGTATCAGTCAGAGCATTTCCATGTCAGGTCCGGGATTTTATTCCTCGGGAGCGATCGCCATACCGCTTACGGCGGGCACCTATTATTACATCGGCGCCCGGTGGGGTTCCAGCTACACCGTCGGTTATTACAACGCATATTTGAGTGTTCCGCCCACCACGGTTTTTGGTTCTTGGGAGGCCGGTATGCTCCTCGACGATGTAACGGCACCGTCGAGTTTCCTTTACAATGATGTCTATTCCGATAGATACGCCTACTATCAGCGGTTGACGACCACCCCTTGATTTTGCTCTCCAAAGAGCGATACTTGCCTTACAAGACAACAGCGAAGGGGGGCAACATGCTCGAGCGATTTTTCGTTTTTGTGGCGATCTCCGTTTTCCTTCTCTTCTCCGCGTGCGCCGACAACACCACGCACCGTCCCGGCGACCTCGACACGACAAGTCTGGACAATGATCCGACCATACCCGAAAACGACATTTTTTCTTTCGACATTTCCGACGATCTTGCTCTTGACGAAGAGCCTACCGACACCGATTCGCCATCCGACATTGACACCTCACGCCCCGATGCCGATACCGTAGATGCCGTCTGCATCGAGCACTGGGACTGCTCCGAAGGCCTTTTCTGTCGCCGCAATATCGGCGCCTGCACCGGCCCCGGCACCTGCGCTCCGATGCCGATCGCTTGTGATGCGGTCTCCGCACCAGTGTGCGGGTGCGACGGTCTCACCTATCCCAACGAGTGCGAGGCCAACCGCGGCGGCCACAATGTCGCTTATGACGGCGCATGCGAGCCGGGAGCATCGTGTCTTGACACTACCGATTGCGGAGAAGGAACCTTCTGTTTGCCTCCGGTAGGGCTCTGCGGCGGGCAAGGGGTATGTCATCCTTACCCCGACAACGAGTGCCCGCCGGTCAGCGATCCGGTCTGCGGCTGTGACGGCATTACTCACGAAAATGAGTGTATGGCACGGAGCACTGGCAGCGGAGTGGCTCACCCCGGCCCGTGTGGTTCGATGCTCTCGTGCACTGAAAACAAGCAGTGCACCGAGACAGAATACTGCGCCAAGCCGGTTGGATCGTGCAATCAGGACGACAAGGGCCGCTGCGATCTCCTCATGACTAACTGCAATGGAATCGGCTCACCTTTGCTTGTATGTGGTTGCGACAACTTTACCTACGATCACCCCTGCTTTGCAGCCCAAAACGGCGTTGTTATTTGGCATGAAGGTCCTTGCGAAGGGGCTAATGTTTGTCTTTCGAACAGCGATTGTGGAGGTGACGAATTCTGCAGAAAGGCGACCGGCGTATGCGATAAGGGAAGCGGCGCTTGCGAAAAACGGCCCACCGCCTGCGCAATGGGTGGACCGGGCGAACCGGTGTGCGGGTGCGACGGTCTCACCTACCCTGACGAATGCAACGCGCATCTCGTCGGCATGAATGTCGCTTTCGAAGGATCGTGCGAGGATGCGACCCCGAAATCGTCGCTCTCATACCATTACAGCGACCAAGAGAGTCCGACGGTAACCGCCTACGCGTTCGTCGCGCTTTCAAAGGACAATACTGCCGAATTCGTTACGGCGACCGAAGTGGAAAAGATAAACACCAACCCGGTGAACATCATTCTCCGGGTTACCTATTTTGTCGAATCACCGATACCGGAACAAGAGAGCATCGCTGTCCAAATATCACTCCCCCGCATCGCGAATGTTCCATATACTGCGACGCTGGATGACAATGCGAACTATGTTCGATGGATCGACATGTTCGGCAACGTGAAGGCAACATTCGCCGGGTCCCTTTCGGTCACCGCCTATCAGACTGACAACGATTTCCCCAACTACACCTTGAGGATCTTCGACTTCTTCGGCGAGAATCTTTTTCCCAAGAAGTGATCGCTAGGAGAGCCCGTAGCGTTTCATCGTCTCGATGAGAAGAGACCGATTCTTCTCTTCCATCGTCTCGAGAGGCAAACGGAAGACTTCCCCACAGTATCCCATATGCGAAAGGGCCGTTTTGACCGGAATGGGGTTCGACTCCACAAAAAGCACGCGTATCAGCGCATTATACCGCACCTGAAGCGCGGCAGCCATACGATAGTCCCCCGCGAGAGCGGCATTCACCAATGTCACCGTTTCCGCCGGCACGATGTTGGAAAGCACCGAGATGACCCCCCGACCGCCAAGCGCCATAAACGGGGTAAGCGTGAAGTCGTCACCCGAAAGCATCACAAAGCGCTCCGTGCCAACGGCTTCGAGATAATCGGCAAAGAGCGCCATGTTCCCGCTCGCCTCCTTGACCGCGACGATCTCTGGTATCGCGGCAATCTCCTTCAGCCATGCCGCCGGCAAGGTGAGTCCCGTTCTCCCCGGAACATGATAAAGCACGATACGGGCACCGGTTTTCGCGAGTTCACGGTAGTGCCGAACAAGTCCCTTGCAGGTCGGCTTGTTGTAGTACGGGGTAACCGCAAGCACCTGTCGATAACCAAGTGCAAGCGCCATCTCGGTAAGTTTCACCGAGGCGGCGGTATCGTTCGTGCCAGTTCCGGCGACAAGATCGAGGCCTCCGGCCCGCTCTTTGACGAAACGGTACAGTTCCTTTTTTTCCTCGAACGAAAGGGTCGCCGCCTCTCCGGTGGTCCCTCCGACCACGATGCCGGCAACGCCGCCTTTCTTCTGGAGATCAAGAAGGCGTTCGAGCGCCGGGAAATCGATACCTCCTTTCTCGGTAAAAGGAGTGACTATCGCCGTATAAACTCCCTGCATTGCTCCTCTCCTATATGCGGGTAATGGTCCCTATGCTGAACGACAGGATAGATTTCGCGTTCTTCATCGCCTGTGCAAGTTGCTCAATCTGCCGAATATCGCTCCCCTTGAAAGTGAGGTAGGCAAAACCCCTTTTCTCGCTGGCATCATTGGAATCGAGATGAGCGCTATCTATGTTGAGCCCCGATTTCGATATCTCGTTCACCACCTCGGAGAAGGTTCCCTGTCGGTTCGGGATCTCGACGATCAGTTCAACGCGATAGAGCGCGTAATGATACCAAAATACCCCCTGCTGGACACGGCTCTGCGAAAGTCTTTTCAAGGTTGGACACGAAACTTTGTGAACGATATAGCCGCGGGTCGGCGAAAGATAGGCGGCAACGGGGTCACCCTCGACCGGCGCGCAACACTTCGCCACGCCGTAGTCGCGCACCTCTCCAGCGCCGCGCACATAGATAGGGGCCGTTCCTCGCACCACTTCGACCGTATCGCGGCGTTTGCGTCGTTCGGGAAAGAGGGTCCCTACTTTTTGCGGCAATTCTTTGATAAGGATCTCGATCTCCTCTTCCGAGAAAAGGTATTTGATGATGGTCCTCAGCTTGAATTCGCCGGTAGCGGTCTTGTAGAAGAACACCGACATCCGCTGATCTTGCGGCAACGAGTAACGGTCGGCGATCGCCGCAAAACCGGCGAGCGTCTCGAGACGGGCGAAGTCCTTCGCCCGCCCCACCATTTCAAAAAGCTGTCGAACGGTCTCCTTTCCCGCCTCTATAGTCTTTTCCTTCTCCTGTTTGGTCAGGAAACGCCTGATACATGTCTTGGCCTTGTGGGTCACCACGAAGCTGAGCCAGTCGGGATGGGGATACTGTTTCTTTGAAGTTTCTATCGTGACCTCGTCGCGATTCGAAAGATGATAGTAGATAGGGACCTTGCGACCGTTGACGGTGCCGCCGACACAGGCGTTTCCTACTTCCTCGTGTATCTCATAGGCGAAATCGAGGAGCGTCGCCCCCTCGGGCAGACTCTTGAGTTCTCCTTTAGGGGTAAACACCGCTATCTCATCGACGCGTATCTCATTCTCGATATCTTTGACGAACTGAACAGGATTGCTGGTCTCGGACGATACGCCGAGAACGCCCTCAAGCCACTGACGCGCCTTGTCGCCACTGGGGATCTCGTTCTTGTATGCCCAGTGAGACGCTTCACCCTCTTCGGCTATGCGATGCATCTCTCTGGTGCGGATCTGCATCTCCATGGAATACTCCCCAAGACGCACAACGGTGTGAAGAGACTGGTACCCATTCACCTTCGGACGGGCGATGTAATCCTTGATACGACCACCTACCACGGTGAATTCGGGGAACGAATGGATCGCCCCCATCACCAGATAGCAATCGCCCGGGTTCTCGGTGTTGATGATGACTCTGACGCCTATGATGTCATGGAGAGAGGCAAGCGATTTGTCCTGCTTGATGGTCTTGCTGTAGATGCTCGAATACGATTTGATCCGCCCGGTGATCTGATCCACCTTCCTAGCGATCTCGAAACAATTCCTTTCTATCGCCTCTTTCACCTTCCCTTGCAGACGAAGGAGCACCTCTTCGGGATGCTCATGGAACTTGGCACGGATATAGCTGTCTATCTCCTCCCACTGTTCTCGATGGGTATAGTAGAACGCCAGCGCATCGAGTTCCTCCTTCATCCAGTAAACGCCAAGCCGGTGGGCGAGGGGGGCAAAAAGTCGCGCCGTCTCTTCGGCGATACGGATCTTCTGCTCCTCCGACATCGAGTCTATAGTCATCATGTTGTGGAGCCGGTCGGCCAATTTGACGAAAATGACCCAGATGCCACTATGCGCCGCATAGGTAAGAAGTTTCTGGAACGCATGCGCCTGTTTTTCCTCGCGTCCGATAGAATAGCCGGTGAGTTTTGTGACGCCGTCCACAAGAGCGGCGACACGGGACCCGAACAGGCGCTCTATTTCGTCGAGGGTGGTCGTCGTGTCTTCGACGGTATCATGGAGTAGGCCGGCGATCACGCATTCGAGACTCATCCCCATTTTCGCCAGAAGATAGGCAACCGCGTAGGGATGCGTGATGTACGGCTCTCCGCTCTTGCGGAGAACGCCGTCATGTGCCGCCGTCGCAAGCACTATGGCGGCATTCAGCTGTTCACGCGCCCTCGATCGTTCCTCATCGCTATAATGAGGATGCGCATCGAGCATGGAACGGACGATATCTTGTGGCCTGATGATGCGGAAAAGGTCTATGTGCGGTTTCCGCTTGACGATGTATTCGAACTGTTTGATGTCCATCAGGAAAGCATCTCCTCGATGCGGGGGGCATGGTACTGGCGCGAAGCAAAGACATGCGCCTCCACGATAGCGGCGATATGCGATACCGCCTCGCCGAGATCGTCATTGACGACGACATAGTCGTAATGAACATAGCGTCGCAGTTCGCGTTTCGCCTCATCGAGGCGTCGCTCGATGACCGACGGGTCATCGAGCGCCCGGTTGGTTATCCGCTCGCGCAGCGCCTCGATGGATGGAGGAATAACGAAGATCAATACCGCATCGTCGGGAAGAAGCGTTTTTACGGCAAGAGCCCCTTGGACATCTATCGAACAGACGACATGGCGCCCCGCCATCACCCGATCCACGATCTCCTTCTTGGGGGTCCCATAATGATACCCGTACACCTCGGCCCATTCAAAGAAGTATCCCTCCGTTACCCGGCGCCTGAACTCCTCTTCCGTAACGAAATGATAATCTTTTCCGTTCCTCTCGCCAGTGCGCGGCTTGCGGGTGGTACAGGAAACCGACTGTTCGAGAAACGGGAATCGAGAACGCAACGCCGTGACCAAAGTGGTCTTTCCTGTTCCTGAAGGTGCTGAAATAACGAACACTTTTCCGCGACCGCCCAGCGTCGGAGGCACCTGCTTCATTCCATCACCTCTTTTATTTGACAGGTCACTATACCCCAAATCATCTCGCTATTCAATAATATGCGTCAGCGATTGCATTCTTTCTTTTTTCTCCTATAATTTTTTCACTATCGAGTGGAGAGTCATTGTTTCAGGTTAGGGAGAATATCATGGGTGTTCGGCTTTTCCGTTGTCTGACGACGCTGGTGCTCGTATGCGGCATCGGTGTTCTTTCCTGCTCGTCGAAAAAAACGAGTGGTCCGACATGCAAAACCGAAAAGGACTGCCCCGAAGGGCAGGTGTGCATTGACGGACACTGTGAGGAAGCAGTGGGGGACGAGATACAAAGCGACAAAGACACACCGGTTCTTCCCGAGAAGGAGCCGGAAAACGACACCGACGAGCTCGCTCCCGAGGAAACGAACTCCGACGAAGAGGTTACTCTCGACGACGAAATACCGGACGGAGAAAAAACCGACGACGAGACGCCGTGGCAGGATTTGGACCTTGTGGACGAGGGAACGAGCATCCCCGACGAGGATGACGAGGAGGTCGATTCACATGAAACAACTGATTCCGTCGCAGAGACTGAGGTCCCTGCCTTTGATGAGGATACGGGATCTGATCTCTTTCTCTCCGACGAAGACACTGCCTCCCCTGACATTGTTCCCGATGTGGACACTTCCTGCGACGACGGAATAGACTGCACCCAAGATCTGTTCACCGGCGGTGTCTGCACCCACATCGCCCGGCACGAACTCTGCGGCAAGGCGGAACTGTGTCATAAGACGCTTGGTTGCCTACCGGCGTCAGGATGGGTGTGCGTCGAATGTCCCAACGGCCCCTCGGACTGCGCTACGCCGACCGACCTGTGCGTAAAATTGGGGACCAACACCCCGACCTGTCTCCCCGCCTGCGATGGGAACGAAGACTGTTTCACGGGATCGACCTGCAACGAGGTCTTCGACGAGAACTCCTTGCTCATCGGATCCGCCTGTACCCCCGATAACTTGACCTGCTGTTTCAACTTCGACGGCGACAACGCCGGCATGGGCGCGCACTGCACCCTTTCCGACTGCGACGAGACGAGTCCCGCGATATATCCGGGCGCCCCGGAGTTCTGTAACGGCAAGGATGACGATTGCGACGGCACCCCGGACAACAACCTCGATTCCCCACCCTTCTGTGACCTTCAGGCAGGCGTGTGCCAAGGGGCGCGAAAGATCTGCGGCGGCACCGCCGGCTGGCTTCCGTGCTCCTCGGTCCAATATCTTTCCAACAACGCCGCCTACGAAGAGACCGAAACTCTGTGCGACGGTCTCGACAACGACTGCAACGGGCAGATCGATGAACCATTCAAGAATACGCTGAAGAAAGTATGTTTCGCGGGACAGGGAGTGTGCATTCGCGCCGGCATCACGGTGTGCGGGTTCGACAAGCACAGCGTCGAATGCAACGCGATTCCCGGAACGCCTACCGAATCTCCGAACGAGACCTCTTGCGACGATCTCGACAATAACTGCGACGGAACGATAGATGAGCCATGGGACCGCGCCTTCGGGTGCACCGAAAACTGTAAGAACGATGTCTGCTACGACGGCGTCGGCGTGTGTCAGGCAACCGGTGTGTATGTGTGCGGCGCCGGCGGAACGGTCTGCAATGCTCAGGCATCCCTCCCCAACCCGGCCGATGTCGAGAACGGAGAGGAAATAAAATGTGACGAGGCCGACAACAATTGCAACGGGGTAACCGACGAACCGTGGACACGGGTAAACGGTGTGTGTCCCGCTGCCGATGGGCGATGCAAGAACGATGTCTGTTATGCTGGTGAAGGCATTTGTCGCCGCGCCGGCATCCTCGTTTGCGACGCGCTCCAAACCGGCCTCACCTGCTCGGCGACCCAAGGGACCCCCGAGTCGGAGCTGTGCAACGACCTCGACGACAACTGCGACGGCGAGACCGACGAGGCGTTCCCCCTCAAGAACACGCTCTGCTTCGTCGGCAACGGGATATGCGCCCGGGTCGGGCTCTATGTGTGTACCCCCGATGGATCCGATGTCGAGTGCAACGTGACCGAAGGAACGGGCTCACCGGAGACCTGCAACAACATGGACGACGACTGTGATGGAACGATAGACAACGGCTTCTCCCTCAAGAACACCCCGTGCACGGTCGGCGTCGGGGCCTGCCAGAACACCGGCATCTATGTCTGCACCGCGGACGGCACCGGCACCGAGTGCAATGTCCAGCCCGGCGTTCCGGGAGCGCAGGAACTCTGCAACGGCTACGACGACAACTGCAACGGCGAGACCGATGAAGGCTTCACCGACAAAGGAACCGCCTGCACGGTGGGGGTCGGGGCCTGTCTCCGCACCGGCGTAAAGGTCTGCAAGGCCGACGGCACAGGGACCGAGTGCAATGTGACGCCGGGTATCCCCTCTCCGGAAACCTGCAACGGGATAGACGACAACTGCAACGGCTCGACCGACGAGACCTTCACCAACAAGAATACGCCCTGCACCGTTGGCACTGGCATTTGCCAGCGGACGGGCGTTTACGTCTGTAAGGCTGATGGAAACGGCACCGAGTGCAACGCAACGCCCGGATCTCCAACGACCGAACTCTGCAATGGAATGGACGACGACTGTGACGAAATGATAGACGATGGCTTCCCACTCAAAAATACTCCCTGCACGGTTGGCGTTGGTGCATGTCAGCGGACTGGTGTCTACGTCTGCACGGCCGATGGAAGCGCAACCGAATGCGACACGGAGCCGGGTACCCCGAACACCGAATCGTGCAACGGGATAGATGACAACTGCAACGGCTCGACCGACGAGACTTTCACCAACAAGAACACGCCCTGCACGGTTGGCATTGGTGCGTGCCAACGGACGGGCGTCTATGTCTGTAAAACTGATGGGAGCGGGACCGAGTGCAATGTGACTCCGGGAACACCGACTTCGGAATTGTGCAACGCCATAGACGACAACTGCAACGGCTCGACCGACGAGACCTTCACTGACAAAGGAACTTCCTGCACGGTCGGTATCGGCGCCTGCCTTCGGACCGGCGTGAAGGTATGTAAAGCCGATGGAACCGGAACCGAGTGCAACGCGACGGCCGGCACGCCGACCACCGAACTCTGCAACGATGTGGACGACAACTGTAACGGTTCGACCGACGAGACCTTCACCAACAAAAGTACTTCTTGCACCGTAGGTACCGGCGCATGTCTTCGTACCGGCGTCTATGTCTGCAAGGTTGACGGTTCCGGAACGGAATGCAACACGACGCCCGGCTCCCCGACCACCGAACTCTGCAACGATGTGGATGATAACTGTAACGGGAGCACGGACGAAACCTTTACCAACAAGGGGACGACCTGTTCGGCCGGCGTCGGCGCCTGTCTCCGCACTGGCGTCTATGTCTGCAAAGCCGATGGCTCGGCAACCGAGTGCAATGCGACGCCCGGCACGCCGACCACCGAACTCTGTAACGATGTGGATGATAACTGTAACGGGAGCACGGACGAAACCTTTACCAACAAGGGGACGACCTGTTCGGCCGGCGTCGGCGCCTGTCTCCGCACTGGCGTCTATGTCTGCAAAGCCGATGGCTCGGCAACCGAGTGCAATGCGACGCCCGGCACGCCGACCACCGAACTCTGTAACGATGTGGATGATAACTGTAACGGGAGCACGGACGAAACCTTTACCAACAAGGGGACGACCTGTTCGGCCGGCGTCGGCGCCTGTCTCCGCACCGGCGTCTATGTCTGTAAGGTTGACGGTTCGGGAACCGCATGTGATGCAACAGCCGGCTCCCCAACGACCGAACTCTGCAACGGTATTGATGACGACTGTGATGGGACGATAGATGACGGCGTCAGCACCAGCGCACCCAACTGCGCCAACCAGAACGGCGTCTGTGCCGGCACGAAGAAAACCTGCGGCGGTGTGAACGGCTGGCTCGAGTGCGGTCAGAGCGAGTACGCGGCCAATCCGAACGGCACCTACGAAGCGAACGGGGAGACGCTGTGCGACGGGAAGGACAACGACTGTGACGGTA
>CAYQBN010000005.1:0-58300 GCA_964415795.1 uncultured Spirochaetales bacterium
TTCTTATCAACGAGGGCGATGATGGCATCGGCCTCCTTCTCGGCGGCGGCGAGATGGTCACCCATCTTTTTGAGCGTTTCGATCTTGAAAGTGTCGCCGTCGGCGAAATTCTTGAGGTTAATACGGACATTGAGCGCGGCGGCATGAGCGGTCGTTTTGACGAGGTGTGCGCCAACGCCGGCGTCGGAGACGGCGTTCTCATTGCCCTTCTCGGCGACGGTGCGCAGAAGCGGACAGACCGCGAGGCTCTTTTCGAGCGTTTTGAGCGGCACGAGCGTCGCGTTCTCGAGCGCGGCGCGCTCCTCAGCGCCCGCCTTCTGCTTCTCTGCGTCGGTCCCCTCTTTCTCCGCCTTCTTCTTAGTGCCTATCGCCGTCATCATGCGGTTGAACGCCTCGGTGTCCTCGTCGATGAGGGCGAGAAACTCCATCTTCCGCTTTTGTGCATCCTTGGCCGTTTCGCTCATAAGAACATTGTGCTTGGTATAGCCCTTCTTGCCGTGAGTAAGATTCGCCACCATCGCCGCGAGCGACGAGGCCATCGCACCGCAGAGCGCCGCGACACTGCCGCCGCCCGGAGCCGGCGCGTCGCTCGCGAGGAGGTCACAGAACCCCGACACCGTGAGGTCAACGAGCCCCTTTTCTTCCTTGAGGACATACTCGATGACCTTTTCCTTCGGGTCGAACGGTGCGGCGTCGCACAAACCAAGCGACTGCATCGCTATCTTGATGAGTTCCTCCTCCGATTGCCCAGCGCTCGCCCCTTGCTTCTCGAGATAGTGAACCCCCGCCATGAGAAGTGCTTCTTTCGGCACAAGTCCCACAATCTCGCTGCCGGTGACGCGCAGACCCATCTCGCGGGCCCGCTCTGAAAGTTCGTCGAAAACATGGTGCATCGAGGTAACCTTGTAGTTGGTAAGATTTATCGAGACCTGCGCCCGCTTGTAGTCTTCGACATACCAACCGATCGCCTTGCAGTTCTTGAACTTGCCGGGTACCATCACTTTGTTTCCCTGCTCGTCGAGGATGGGCTTGCCATTCTCGTCTTTCTTGGGATAGCCCTGCTCGCGGATGAGCAACGCGAGTTCACTCGCCTTCTTCTTGTCGCTCGTGTTGAGGTTCACATTGTAGGCGATGAGAAATTCGCGCGCGCCGACGGCGGTCGCGCCTTTCGTCGGACGGAACGCCATGGGACCGGCATCCGGGACCCAGTTCGGGTCACGCAGTTTCGCCTCGAGCCCTTCGTATTCGCCGGCACGGACATTGGCGAGATTCTTTCGTTCCGGTTTCGTCGCGGCATACTCGTAGAAATAGATCGGATAATCGAGTTCCTCCCCAAGCCGCTTGCCGAGCCGTCGCGCCAGTTCGACGCACTCTTCCATCGTCACACCGCTGATCGGGATGAGCGGACAGACATCGCAGGCACCGAAGCGAGGATGGGCGCCGTGATGATTACGCATGTCTATGAGTTCATGCGACTTCTTGACAGCGTTGAACGCCGCCTCGAGGACCGCCTCGGGTTCCCCTGCGAAGGTGATGACGGTGCGATTGGTGTCCCAGCCGGGGTCCACATTGAGCAGTTTCGCTCCCTTCACCCGGCGAATCTCCGCCGCTATCTGGTCAATGATGGCACGATCGCGGCCTTCACTGAAGTTCGGCACACATTCGATGATGCGTTTCATGAAACATCTCCCTATCGTCGGTTCATCGTTCTCGTCCACGCCTCGCGGCTGCCTTGCAGGGCACGGTAAAAAAGAGAAAGGAAAATGTCAATAGGAGCCCCGGTATTCTCTTCACAGCGCCGTTTTTTTGAGTATATCTCCTGACGCAAGACCCTTTGGAGGTACTCGATGCGTTTTTCCCCCCTCTTCTTTCTTGGGATTTTCATGCTCACCGGATGCGCCGGCCGGGTGTCGGCTCAATTCGATGTCCACATCAGGCCGCACGCCGAAAAGATAAGCCTCTGCTATCTCAGGGCACTACAGAAAGATCCGAATGCCGCAGGCGAGATCGAACTCTCGGTGACAGTGGACGGAAACGGAAAGGTCATCGCCGCCGACCTCGTGAAGAACACCTTCCCGACCGACGAGGTTGGGCATTGTGTCGCCGAGGTCATCCGTGCCATCGCCTTTCCGGCATCGAGCCAGAACAAGACGGTGACCTTCTCCTACCCGGTCGTGTTCTTGCAGGAAGATCCCGGACATATCAAGAAAAAATGACATTGGAGCGAGTCATGCGTGTTGCAACTACTTTGTCCTTTCTTACCGGTGCGTTCCTCGTCGCTTGTACCGAGGAAGCGCTCGATCCGGCGACCGCGGAACGCTTCGTAAAGGAAACCGTGGCCAAGATGCCGGCGCCTTCGGTGACGGTCTATGTCGGGGCCATGACCGACGAGACCTATCTCCCCACCTACCGGGCGATCTCAGCCGACAAGAAGTACCTCGTGCTCGAAGAGTCGGTCTTCATCAAGGAGGCGAACCGTACTATGCCGCGCATCTCCTTGACCGAAGAGGGGAAAAAGGTCTTCTCCTGCGAACGGAACCGCTGCAGCGCTCCGGTCTGCACACTGGAGGTCGCCGCAGTGGAACCCCCGCGCAAAGTGGGGCGTGAATGGCATGTCTCCTATACGACCCGATCGGTGTGCGACACCCCGCTCTATGCGGTCCTCAAACCGCTTGCCGAACGGCAGTTCATACGGCCGCAAGAGCAGAGGGGAACGCTCATCCTCGAAAAGAAAGGAGACCACTACGAGGTGAAGATCCCATGAGACGCACACTTTTCACCCGCATGATCGCCGCCGGCGCACTTCTCTTTCTCGTGTTCCCATCGCTCAGTGCCGGTGAGCAGGAAACGACCGAAACGATCCGTCCCTATCTCTGGTACGGCGTAGGATTTCTCGGCGCCGCCGGTGCCTTCTTCATCAACGGTCTCGTGTTCAACGCCCTCGCCGACCACAGCTGGGACGAATACAAGAAACGCGCCGATCCCGACTACATCGCCCAACGGCTGTCAGGGACCGCGCCCGATCAGTACGGCGCGCTCGCCATTGCAGAAAAAGCAAAGGCCGACGGCTATCTTCAAGATGGTAAGAGTTACGCGACGACACGCACCATCTCCTATGTCGCCGCCAGCACATTTGCGGTCACCGGAATGATTCTCGTCCTTCTCACCGAAGAAAAGGTGAAGGATCCGCCGATCCTTGGGTTCTCGCTCACCCCCCACGGCGCCGGCGCCGCCGCGTCGCTGACACTTCGATTTTAGGGAGGACCCGATGCGAACGCTCTTTTTCGTAGTCTTTTCCTCCATAGTCCTCTTGGCGAGCAGTTGCGTCAAAGAACCGGAACGCGACATCGTTGGCGCGTGGGACGCCGCCATTCAGGATGCGCTCGCCGACGCCGATGTACCGGCCACCGATCATGACACCACACCGGACGGCGCAACCGACGATCATGAAACGGAAGACGATGCCGACACGATCACCGGTGACGAACTCGTCGTTCCCGACGAATCATCCGACGAGGATTTCCCTTGCATGTGGGAATCCTGCGTGACCCATGAAGACTGCAAACGGCGGGAGTGCGCCGCCACCTTCTGCACCACCGAACTCGGTGACCTCGTCCCCGACAATCCCGATGTCTGCGCCGTTCGTTGCGATCCTGCCAACAACGGCGCCGAGTGCCCTGACGGCATGACCTGTAATGATCAGATAACCCTTGCCGCGCAGTTCGGCAAAGATATAGATGGGGCAAAGGGAATCTGCGCGCCGCCGATGCGTCAAAAATTTGCTTTTTTCCCTTGATCTTCCATCATGTAGGGCGCGTTCGAAAGCGGATGAGGTAAGGCCGTGCTCGAGTTCGATCCCACCGTATTCCTCGTACATTGCGCGCTTTTTCTGGGAGGGGTGCTCCTGTTCGACCGATTCCTGTTTGGACCAGTTTATCCTCTCCTCGAATGGCGCCGTAGACGGCTCAATCAAGAAGGCGCCCACGCCGAAGAAGCACATCGAACGCTCGAAGAGTTGAAGGAGAGCTACCGTCGCGAGATGGAAGAGGTCCACCGCGAAGGAGCGCGTCTTCTCAAGGAGGCGAAAGAGCGCGCCGAGGAGGATGCTCGGGCGCTTCTTGCGCAGGCACGGGAGGATCTTGTGCAATGGTGCGATGCGACACGCGCTGAATTCGACAGAGAGGATAAGGCGTTGCACCACGAGATCGCCGCGTCCTATGGCACCCTCGTGGCGGCAGCGGCGGAACGCTTGTGGGGAGAACACCGTCCATGAAGATGCGCATTCCTGCATTCTTCGTCCCCGTTATCGGAACGGCGGCCCTGTTCGGGGCCGGCGGAAGCGGACAGTTGTCGTCGGGAACCCTTTTCGCCGCCTCGGTCGTGAACTTCGCCCTGTTCCTTTTTCTCCTCGTACGATTCGGCAAAGCACCGATCGCATCCTTCTTCGCCGCACGGGAAGCGGACATCCGCGCCGCGTTCGAGACCTATCGCGCCGATTACGAAAAAACAGAGGCTGAGATAGCGCGACTCCGGAAGGCGATCGCCGATATCGCCGCTGAGAAGGAGCGGACGCTCGCCGACTATCGCCGACGCGCCGAAGAGCTCTATGCGACCCGGCTCGATGAGGCGCGAGCGCAGGCGGCCTACTTTCGCGAGATATCGGAAACTCTTCTGCGCGCCGAAGCCCGCGAGCGTTCTCTGGCGGCGATCTCGGCATTCGCCGACCAGCTAAGTCGCGATCTCGCCGAGCGATCGCGTTCTTTCGACACCCAGCGACACCGCGCGATGGTACGATCGTGCGCCGCCCTCTTCGAACGAACGGAGGCACCGCGATGAGCACAGCCGTTTCCCGATACCGCGACGCTCTCTTGGCGACCCTTGCCGACTTGCCTCCCGCGGAGATCGCCTCGCTCTTTACCGCCGGTGAACAGTTCAAGGGACTTCTCGAGGATGACGAGGAGCTCCGTCGTTTCTTCATCTCCCCCTTCTTTTCT
Source organism: uncultured Spirochaetales bacterium (assembly GCA_964415795.1). GTDB lineage: Bacteria > UBP6 > UBA1177 > UBA1177 > JAKLFG01 > CALITV01. The sequence continues at coordinate 4,995 of CAYQBN010000005.1, forward strand.
TTCCCCGAAAAGAAGCAGGTGTTCGATGAGATAGCCGATCGGTTCGCGCTTGGCGTTCCCCTGCGCAACCTGTTTCTCGCCCTCCTCGAATCACGACGCCCCCTTCTGTTCAGCACCATTCTCGAGGAGGCGCAGCGCCGCTACCGGTCGGCACAGGGTATCGTCGACATCGAGGTGCGCTCGGCCGTCCTCCTCGACGATGAGATGTTTAGTACCCTTCGTCCTGCTCTCGAGAAATTGTTCGGAAAATCTCTCGTCATCCGCCGTGTCACTGACCCTGATCTCCTCGGTGGGGTCATTGTACGGCACGAGAATACGGTATACGACGCATCGCTCAAGAATCACCTGCGCCTGCTTGCCGATTCGCTGAAAAAAGGAGAACAACCCCATGCCTGACAAGCCACTCCGGAGCGGAGAGATCGGAGCGCTCCTCCGTGAACGCATCGCCAACTTCGAGAAACGGATAGAGACCCGAGAGGTCGGCGCCGTCATCAGTGCCGGTGACGGCATTGCCAAAGTGTTCGGGCTCGACAACGCACTCGCCGGCGAGATCGTCGAATTCGCAGGCGGACTCCACGGTATGGTCCTCAACCTCGAGGAGGACGCCGTCGGTGTCGCCGTCATGGGCGATTACGAACGGATACGCGAAGGGGACGAGGTGCGCCGCACCGGCCGCATCATGTCGGTCCCGGTTGGCGAGGCACTCGTGGGGCGCGTGGTGAATGCGCTCGGCGAGCCGCTCGACGGCAAAGGCGCCATCGCCGCAAAGGCCTATCGTCCCGTCGAGGTGAAGGCACCCGGCATCGTCCGTCGGCAGCCGGTCAAAGAGCCGCTCCAAACCGGCATCAAGGCGATCGACGCGATGATCCCTATCGGTCGCGGTCAGCGCGAGCTCATCATCGGCGATCGGCAGACCGGCAAGACGGCGATCGCCCTCGACGCCATCATCAACCAGAGAGGAGGCGATGTCATCTGCATCTATGTGGCCATAGGGCAGAAACTTTCGACTGTCGCTCAAGTCGTCGACAAGCTCCGCCGTTTCGGTGCCATGGACTATTCCATCGTCATCGCCGCCACGGCGAGCGACCCGGCGCCCCTCCAGTTCATCGCCCCGTATGCCGGCGCCGCGATGGGAGAATATTTCCGCGATACGAAACGCCATGCTTTTATCGTTTACGACGACCTCTCGAAGCACGCGGTCGCCTACCGACAACTTTCCCTTCTTCTTCGCCGCCCTCCCGGCCGCGAAGCCTTCCCGGGCGACATCTTCTACCTTCACTCGCGCCTTCTCGAACGGGCGGCGAAACTTTCCGAGGCCGAGGGAGGCGGGTCACTCACCGCGTTCCCCATCATCGAAACGCAGGCAGGAGACATCTCGGCATACATCCCGACCAATGTCATCTCGATAACCGACGGACAGATATTCCTCGAGAGCGATCTGTTCTATGCCGGCATCCGTCCGGCGGTCAATGTAGGGCTCTCCGTCTCGCGCGTCGGCGGGAACGCCCAGATAAAGGCGATGCGGCAGGTGGCGGGACGCCTTAAACTTATTCTCGCCCAATATCGGGAACTCAAGGCATTCGCCCAGTTCGGCAGCGACCTCGATGCCGCCACTCGCGAACAACTCGACGACGGGGCTCGGCTCACCGAGGTGCTCAAGCAGCAACAGTACGCACCGCTTCCGGTCACGCGTCAGATCGTTCTCCTCTACGCCGCGGTGAACGGATATCTCAAGAAATGGCGCATTGAAGACCTTTCCCGGTACGAGGAAGAGCTCTCTTCTTTCATCGAACATCGTCACCCTGCCCTTCTCACGCTTCTTGCCGAGAAGAAACAGTTGGACGAAGAGATAGAATCGATGATGCGGACGGCGCTCGACGCGTTCGACGATTACTTCGCGAAAGAGGTCGGCGCGCTGACCTCCGACCGTGACGCCAAAGGATAGGGGTATCATGGCGGCAGGACTCAAGGTAATCCGTAAGCGGATCCAGAGCATAAAGAGCACCCAGAAGATCACGCGGGCCATGAAAATGGTCGCAGCGAGTCGTTTACGCAAAGCGCAAAACACGATGCTCTCCATCCGCCGCTATGCCGACGAACTCCGGAAACTCGCGGCGTTCGTTTCCCATCGCGTCGAAGGCGTCCATCCGCTCATGACACCGCGTCCCGAGGTGCGCGCCGAGATGATCGTCGTCGTCTCGGGCGATCGCGGTCTCTGTGGATCGTTCAACGCGAACATCGTCCGTCAGGTAAAACGAAGGATGGAGCAGCTCTCCGCCGAAGGCATAACACCTCACCTGCTCTTCGTCGGCCGCAAAGGGGCCGAAGCGCTCCACCGCCTGCCGGTGCCGCAGGAAACGGTCTTCACCGATCTTCTCCACCGGCTCACCTCCGAACAGGTGACGCCGCTGGTCGAGTTCCTCGCCCGCGGCTATCTGCGCGGTGACTATGACCGCGTCGTCGTCGTCTTCAACCGTTTCCGCTCGACGATGGTGCAGGAGATCGCCGAGGAACAGATCTTTCCCGTCACCGAGAACATCTTCGCGCCACAGGAGGTCATCGGGGACGAAGCGCACCGTGACTGCCTCTTCGAGCCGGATGTGACGACGATAGCCGCCTATCTCGTTCCCCATTTCGCCGCGACCGAACTCTATCACGACATCATGGAATCGGTTGCCGGAGAGCTTGCGGCTCGCATGAACGCCATGGAGGCGGCGACGAAGAACGCGATCGAAATGACCGGTCGTCTGACCATAGCCTACAACAAGGCGCGGCAGAACGCGATAACAGGAGAACTTATGGACATCGTCGGTGGCGCCGAGGCGCTCGGCACGGGCCGACAGTAGCACAACGAAACACAGAGGGAGAGCGATGCACGAAAAAGGAAAAGTCGTTCAGGTCATGGGCCCGGTGGTGGATGTCCGTTTCGAGGGCGCGCACGCCGGCGACCTTCCCGAGGTATATACCGCGCTCCGAGTGACCAATCCCGCGCTCAGCGACGAACCGTTCAACCTCGTGCTCGAGGTGGCGCAACACCTCGGCGAGAACGGAGTGCGTACCATCGCTATGGATTCGACGGATGGCCTTGTTCGCGGCGCCGAGGTGAGAAACACCGGCGGTCCGATAACCGTGCCGGTCGGCGAAGCGGTGCTCGGCCGCATCATGAACGTCGTCGGCGAACCGGTGGATGAAGGAGGTCCCCTCTCGAGCGACATTCGCCTTCCCATTCACCGAAAACCACCGTCCCTCCGTGAGCAAAGCGTCTCGCTCGAAGCGTTCGAGACCGGCATCAAGGTCGTCGATCTCCTCGCCCCTTACCTCAAGGGAGGCAAGATAGGGCTCTTCGGCGGCGCCGGCGTCGGCAAGACGGTGCTCATACAGGAACTCATCCACAATGTCGCGACGCACCATGGCGGCTATTCGGTTTTCGGCGGTGTCGGCGAACGGACCCGCGAGGGCAACGATCTGTGGCTCGAGATGAAACAATCGGGCGTCATCTCGAAAACGGCTCTCGTCTTCGGCCAGATGAACGAGCCACCGGGGGCTCGGGCGCGTGTGGCGCTTACGGCACTCACGGTCGCCGAACACTTTCGCGACGCGATGAAGCAGGATGTGCTGTTGTTCATAGACAACATCTTCCGCTTCGTGCAGGCCGGTTCCGAGGTCTCGGCGCTCCTCGGCCGGATGCCGTCGGCGGTCGGCTATCAGCCGACGCTCGCCACCGAGATGGGAGAGTTACAAGAACGCATCACCTCAACCCAGAACGGATCCATCACCTCGGTACAGGCGATCTATGTCCCCGCCGACGACCTTACCGACCCGGCGCCGGCCACGACCTTCGCTCATCTCGATGCGACGACGGTCCTCTCGCGTGACCTTGCTGCGATGGGTATCTATCCGGCGGTCGATCCGCTCGATTCGACCTCGCGCATTCTGACGCCCGAGGTGGTAGGACAGGAGCACTATCTCGTCGCGCGCCGCGTTCAGGCGATCCTGCAACGCTATAAGGATCTGCAGGACATCATCGCGATCCTCGGCATGGAAGAACTGTCGGAAGAGGACAAGACCATCGTCTATCGTGCCCGCAAGATACAGCGCTTCCTCTCCCAGCCGTTCCATGTCGCCGAGGCGTTCACCGGGACCCCGGGCAGATTCGTCAAGCGCGAAGAAACGGTGCGCGGATTCAAGATGCTCGTGGAGGGAGAGCTCGACCGCTATCCCGAAGCAGCGTTTCTCCTAGTAGGAACGATCGAAGAGGCGATAGAAAAAGGCGATCGGATGCTCAAAGGGAAATGACCGCATGAAGCTCAATCTCCGTGTCATCACCCACTCGAAGACGGTATTCGCCGGCGAGGTCGTTTCAGCAACGATCCCGGCCGTGAACGGCGCGATGGGCGTTTTGCCGCGTCATGTCCCGTTCGTCACGCTCCTCGACACCGGCGTCGTGACGGCGCACCGAACCGACGGCACGCTTTTCGAATGCACCATCTCCTCGGGAAGCGCCTATCTCGTCAACGATGATCTCACCGTCTTCGCCGACGCCGCGGAGACGCTCGAAACGATAGACCTCGACCGCGCCCGCGCGGCTCTCACCGCAGCCCGCGAATGGATGGAACAGCACCGGCACGACCCTATCCTCTATGCCGCCGGCGCCAAGTTCCTCCGGCGCGCCCAAAACCGCATCGCCTTCGTCGAAAAACGAAAGAAAAGCACGGCTGACACATGAACTCTCGACGCGAGAGAAACTTCCTTCATCCCGTGACAAGCATCGCCACCGGGATGCTTTTCCTCTTCATGGAACTGTCTCCCCTCCTCTCTCTTCTTCCCAACACCCTCGTGGCGCCAAGCGAAGAATATCTTCTGCCGGTTTCCTTACCGGGGAAGACCGACCTTGCCTATACCCGAGAGATCTCTCTCGAACAGACCATTATCCGGACATTTTCCCAAGATGTCTCGACGCCTCCCGTTTTCTTTCGTTGCTACAAGCAAGTTGAACCTTCTATTCGGCTTTCCCCCGGACATTTTGAAAAGGAACAGCACCCCCTCTCGGGGGAAGAACATATCCTGAGCATCGCCCCCAAGATCTCGCCGCCCCACATTTCCTGACCTGAGAGAATGTCCCGTTTTCAGAAAGAAGACGGGCAGACAGTGCAACGAATACTTTTAAAAGGAGACTAGCATGTTGCAACATATCTTAGGAACCATCGTGTTCATCCTCTCGCTCATTTTCTCCTATGTCGGATGGATTCTGATGGACGAAGCGGTGAGCGGCGCTGTTCTCGGGTTCCTCCTCATCGCGGCGCCCGGTTTTTATTATGTGTACGAAGTGATGCCCGTTCAACAGGCCCGCAAGCGGGCGCTCCGAGAAGAGGAAGAACGATCCGACAGGACTGGAGACACGCCATGATAGCGCTGGGAATATTGATGCTTCTCTTCTCCGGCATAGCGGCGACGATCGGCTGGCTCTGTTTCGGCACTCTCGCCGGAACCCTCGGATCTTTGGGCGGAGCGCTGGTAATAGGCCTGTATCTCATGTATCGTCACCGTCAAGAAGCAAAAGAAGAGTCTTCTCAAGAACATGATGAGAACCGTGGTACTTGAACGGATACCTTCCGCTTCCTTGCTTTGACTTCTCTCGCTGCTAGAATCATACCATAATGTCGGAGGAAAATATGTCTTTTTATATTCCGTGGATCGTCTTCGGCGCGGTGGTTGCCACAGTGTTCATCGTTGATTTCTTCTTCGTCAACCGCACACCTCATCACATCAGCATTCGCGAATCGCTCCTGATGACCGCCATCATCGTCGCGGTGGCCGTCCTCTTCGGCGGCTATGTGTATCTTATCCGCGGATCCGAAGCGATGACCCTTTTTTTCACCGGATACCTCATCGAGTATGCCCTCTCGGTCGATAACCTCTTCGTCTTCATCGTACTCTTCTCCCTTTTCAAGGTCCCTCCTCTGTATCGCCACCGCGTTCTATTCTGGGGTATTCTCTTCGCAATCATCACGCGAGGGATATTCATTTTCACCGGCATCGCAATCGTATCGCGCTTTCACTGGGTGCTCTACCTGTTGGGCGCCTTCCTCATCTATACCGGCGTGAAACTGCTCTTTCACCGAAGCGAAGAAGAGGCGACCTCGATCATGGACAACTGGTTCTTCCAGAGATTGCGCCGGGTCATTCCCTGTACACGGGACATTGCCAGCGAAGCATTCTTCGTCCGGGACGGCAAGATGTTCTGCGCAACCCCTCTTTTCGTCTGTCTCCTCGCCATAGAGTTCACCGACATTCTCTTCGCCATCGATTCGGTCCCCGCCATCATTGCCGTCTCGCAGGATCCCTTCATCGTGTTCACCTCCAATCTCTTCGCCGTCCTCGGCCTCCGATCCCTCTATTTCGCGCTCTCCGGCGCGATGGTTCTCTTTCGCTTCCTCAAATACGGACTTGCGGCGATCCTCGTTTTCATCGGAGGAAAGATCCTTATGGAGGATTTCTGGGAAATACCGACATCGACCTCTCTGGCTGTAGTTGGAGCCGTTCTTGCCATCTGCGTCATCGTTTCGCTTCTGTTCCCTGCTCCCAAAGACGAAAAAAAAGAAGCGTGAACAGCAGAAATGCTATACTTTACTTTTGAAGTAACGAGTCTATCATGGTTTCCGCCATCTAGCGAGGAGAACCCGTAGATGAAAGGCAGTTGGAAAGCGCTCGTGTACCTTGTGCTCGCCTTCGAGATCCCTTTTCTTACCGTCGTCGGTTTTTTCGTCGGTAAACAGCTGGACACCGCATTCGGTATGCCAGACGCCAACATTTTCGCCGGCATTGGAATCGTTGCCGGGCTCTATGGGTGCTGGGTGACATTCAAGCGGTTCCGTGATTTCGTCGAACGAAAGGATACCGGGGACGATGACGGAGGCCTCTAACCATGCATGGTGGCTACCTTTTCGATCTCGTTGGCATTCCGGTTCGCTTCCAACCCATCGCCGGCTCGATCCTCGTGTGCCTCGTCGCTGTAGGGGGAGGCATCACGCTCCGCCGCTTTTACCGTCGTAATGACGGTATCGTACCGCGCACGGGGGTCCATCTTGCCGCGGTAGTCGAATATCTCGTCGAGTCGCTCCGTTCCTTCATCGCATCCATCCTCGGAGACCACGCACGCGACTTCGAGCGACTCCTCATCGCTATCTTTTCGTTCATCCTCCTCTCGAATCTCCTCGGTCTCGTGCCGGGGCTCATCGCCCCCACGACCAGCATGTCGGTCAATCTCTCGATGGCGCTCGTCGTGTTCATCTACTACAACTACATCGGCGTCAAACACCACGGGTTCAGTTACATCCGTATTTTCCTCGGGCCGGTGTGGTGGCTCGCTTTTCTCATGCTCCCCATCGAACTTATCTCGCACCTCGCCCGCATTCTTTCGCTTACTCTCCGGCTCACCGGCAACATGAGCGGCGAACACGCGGTAAACACTCTCTTCGGGTCGCTTGTTCCCATCGGTCTCCCGGTGGTATTCATGTTCCTTGGACTGCTCGTAGCCATTCTCCAAGCATTCGTTTTCATGACGCTTTCGGCGATTTATATCCTCCTTTCGCTTGAATTAGACCATTGATAAAAAGGAGAAAGAAACTATGTTCAAGAAAGCTCTGGTAACTCTCGGAACGCTCTGTGTCACCTTACCGCTCCTCGCCGAGGAAACAGCCGCCTCGTCGATCGGAGGACTCGAAAAAGGGCTTGTCGCACTCGGTGCTGGCATCGCCATCGCTTTTGCGGCCATAGGGGGAGGTATCGGTCAGGGCAGGGCTGCGGCTGCGGCAATGGAAGGAACGGCACGCAACCCCGAAGCGGGGAAACGCATTTTCGTTCTTCTTATCCTTGCGCTCGCCCTCATCGAATCGCTCGTGATCTACGCGCTCGTCGTCGCCTTTTCCTTGATCGGGAAAATATAGCGCGTTCACACCTCGGGCGGAACGGGCGACACCGTACGGCGGGCACGGTAGGCAGCGACCGCTCGCTTGGTAATGAAATAGGTAGGGATCGCCGTCACGACGCCTACGATCGCGCCACCGATCCAAGTACAGATGAATATATCCAACAGGAATTCCTTCCCCTCCGTGAGAAGGGCAAAAAAACCCGAAAGTGTATCACGCCCCGTGAAAGCGGTTTTAAAGTCGTCGTAAGAGAGCACCTTTTCGACCCTCCAGAAGAAAGCGCCGACCCAATAGGTGAACGCGTATAATGGGATGAATGTAAGGGGGTTAGTTATCCAAACCCCCGAGGCAGCGGCGAACCGATTGGCCCGAAATGGCCATACAAGGATGAGGACAACCGCCATCTGGATGCCCATGATGGGGAGCCATCCGACGAATATGCCCGCAGCGAGGCCAAGCGCTATTTCATGGGGTGTCGCGTGTTGAGTGGCCAGCTTGACCGCCCAAGTGCGTAACTTCTGAAAAAGTGAACGCATATTACGAAGGACACCTGTCAGCTGAAGGCACCTGATCTCTCCCGACCGACAGCTATTTCACGAGCACCGTCGTGATGACATCCACCATGCGGTTACTGTAGCCCCATTCATTATCGTACCACGCGAGCACCTTGAGCATGTTGCCGCCGATGACTTGCGTGTAGGGAGCGTCCACGATGCTGCTGTGCGGGTTCCCGTTGAAGTCGCGGCTTACAAGTTCCTCGTCCGACACGGCAAGAATGCCTTTGAGTTCACCGGCGGCATATTCGCGGAACTTCGCGTTGACTTCTTCTTTCGTAACATTGTTTTCGAGTTCGTAGACCGCATCGACGAGTGAAACATTCGGCGTCGGGACGCGCACCGAGATACCATCGAACTTCCCTTTGAGTTCAGGGATGACAAGCCCGACCGCCTTAGCGGCACCGGTCGTGGTCGGTATCATCGAGAGGGCACCGGCACGAGCGCGCCGAAGATCTTTATGCTCGAGGTCAAGGATGCGCTGATCGTTGGTGTAGGAATGGATGGTTGTCATGAACCCCTTTTTCACCTTCCAGTGCTTGTGGACGATGTAGGTGATGGGTGCGTAGCAGTTGGTGGTACAGGAGGCATTCGAAATGACGTGATGCTTCGCCGGGTCATACGCCTTATCGTTGACCCCGAGAACGAGCGTGATGTCGGCATCGTTGGCCGGCGCGCTGATGAGCACCTTCTTGGCACCCGCCTGCCGGAGCACCTCTGCCTTCTCCTTCTTGGTGTACTTGCCGGTCGACTCGACAACGACATCGATGTCTTTGTAGTTCAGCTGCGCGCCATCTTTGATCGCAGTGACCGGTATCTCTTTACCGTCGACGACGATCGCATTCTCGGTCGCCTTCACCTCGCGGTGCCAAGTGCCCGCGACCGAATCGTACTTGAGCAGATGGGCAAGCGTCTTCGCGTCGGTTAGATCGTTGATGGTAACGAATTCGAGGTCGTTGCGCCCGAATCCGACGCGAAATACCATGCGGCCGATGCGGCCGAATCCGTTGATGGCAACTCTCGTCTTTTTCGCCATAGTCTCCTCCTTACACTTATTCCTCATATGGCCCCGATGTCCGGTAAAAGGCCCTCTGGAGAGAAAATATCGTCTTGGTCCAGTTCTCGTCCATCTCGCCGGTAAGACCGATGTGCACGGCGTCGAGGTTGGCGTCGAGGTTGTCGACCATCGAGACGATGAGCGCATCCATCGTCTGCGGTTGCTTGGGCGATCCGAACTCGTACTCGCCATGGTGCGAGAGCATGATGTGAAGTATCTCCATGCGAAGCGACGCATCGTCAGGAACCGCCTTCTTGAGCAACTTTTCGACGAAGACGGCTCCCATGTAGACATGGCCGAGTAGTTTGCCGCTGTCGGTATAGCGCTCCACGACCGAGGTCGAGGCGTTCACCTGAAACTCGAAGACCTTGCCGAGATCGTGGAGCATCGCCCCGAGGAGCACCTGCATCCGGTTGACCGGGTAGCGCGACTCGTAGCGCCGCGCAAGGTCGTAGGCGAGTTCGGCGACATTGAGCGAATGTTCCCAGAGACCGCGCCGGTAGTTGTGGTGCATGCTCTTACCGGCGGGAATGGTGCGGAAAAGGTCCCACACCTGCCCTGACTTCTCGAATTCCGCGATGACCGCGCGCCGTGGGGCGTCGAGCGTATCGGCGAGCGTCCGCCACCGTCGTAACAGATCTTCAGCGCTCTGGGGCGACTGCGGCACAAGGTCGCCCAAGTGGTCAAGCATCTCCGAGGGAACTGGCGAGGCCGCTTCGATGACGAGTTGCAGGGCATTCTGGTAGCGGGCGACGCGTCCCTTGAGCACCTGCACGATGACGCCCGCCTCAAGCACCTTCTCTATGTCGGGAGCTACCTCCCACACTTTGCCGTTAATGCCGTTCGTGCCGTCGAAAAGGTCGAGGTCGAGGTAGCGCGTGCTGTTTTTCCCCGATTTGAGCATCGCTCGGCGTACGAGAAGGTAGCAGTTCGCCGCTCCATTGATTGACATTCCCTCTTCGAAAGAGGCAATTCTGAGACGATCCAGCGTGCTCACGGCTCACCGAACCGGTAGTGCTTCTTCACCGGCTTCCGAATATCCCATGTACAGGAAAGACCGGTGGGAAAGGTGACGAGATCGCCCTTTCTTATCTCGTAAGAGACGCCCGTCTTCGTGTCGGTCACCGTGACCTCACCCTCGAGGAAATAGCAGGTCTCTGGTTCATCGTAGAACCACGGAAAAGTGGAAACCTCCTTCTCCCACACGGGCCACGATCGGATCTTTCGTCGTTCGATATCGGCAGTGGTCGGATGCTCGATGGTGATGTTCATATGCTCCTCGGCACGTTCTTGCTCTTGCGAAAAAAGAATCTATCGTCGCTCCCGCCAAAAAGCAATTTTTCGCCGGCGAAAGGCCAAAAGAAAAGAGGGGAAGTGGCTATCGAGAATCTCCCTTCTGCCCACTTGCCTTCCATTTTCTCCCTACTATAATCGGCCATATTCTTTCGCCGGAGGTGTATCATGGAAAAAGGTAAGGTATTCATCGCGCTCGATGTTTCCGACCGCGCCGAGGCGCTCGCCATCGTCCGGGAACTCAAGGGTCTCGGGGCAGGGTGGAAGATCGGCAAGCAACTCTTCACGCGAGAAGGTCCGACGCTCGTCAAAGAGATCGTCTCCATGGGAGAAGATGTGTTCCTCGATCTCAAATATCACGATATCCCCAACACCGTGGCGCAGGCGGGACTCGCCGCCGCGGCGCTCGGCGTGAAGATGTTCAATGTCCACGCCGCCGGCGGCCGCGCGATGATGATGGAGACGCGCCGCGCGCTCGACGCGCTTCCCAAGCGACCGCTCGTGCTGGCGGTCACGGTGCTCACAAGCCTCGGCGAAGAGGACCTCCGTGAGATCGGCTACCACGACACGCCGGCCCAGCAGGTCGCGCGGCTCGCACGGCTCGCCGAAGAGGCGGGGATGGACGGCGTCGTCGCCTCGCCGCTCGAAATAGAGGTCATCCGAAGCGTCACCCGCCCCTCGTTCAGGATCCTCACTCCCGGCATTCGCCCGGCAGGCGGAGAAAAGGGGGATCAGAAACGGATCGCCACCCCGGCGGCGGCGATCGCCGCCGGCGCCGACTATCTCGTCGTCGGGCGGCCGGTGACTCAAGCGAGCGACCGGAAGAAGGCGTTTCTAGAGATACTGACGGAAATAAAAAATGGCTAAACCTCGCTGGGAATACCTGTACGGCATCAACCCCGCGTTCGAGGTTCTGCGGGGCGGCAAGCGGAGGGTACACGAGGCATTCCTCGTCGAAAACGCCGATGAGAACCCGCGTCTCCGCAAACTCTCCCGTTATCTGGCAGAGAAAGGTGTACCGGTAACTGCGGTGAAACGGGACCGTCTCTTTCAGCTGTCACGATCGACCGAGCACCAAGGAGCGGTGCTTCGCTGTGCACCCTACCCGTACGCCGATCTCGAAACGGTGTTTGCCGCCGATCGCATACTTCTGCTCGACAATGTCGAAGACCCGCACAATGTCGGAGCGATCCTCCGAAGCGCGGAGATCTTCGGGTTTCATGACATCCTTCTGCCGCTCAAAGGCGTCCCCGAGGTATATCCCTCGGTCGTTAAAGTGAGCGCCGGCGCGAGCGAGCACCTGCGAATTGCGCGGTGCGAGAACGCGAACACCTATGTGAAACGGGCGAAGAAAGAAGGATTCACCGTCGTTGCCCTTGACGGAAGCGGATCCCTCACCTTACCGGAGGCGGCTGCCCGGCACCCGCGCCGTCTGCTGCTCGTCATCGGCGGTGAGGACAAGGGAGTTGGTCAGTTCGTGATCCTCAATGCCGACATCGTGGCACGCATCCCTCAGGCGGGACGCATCGGATCGCTCAACGCCGCCGTCGCCGCCGGCATCGCGCTCTACGCGTTCGGAGAAGATCATGGTGCGTGAGAAGGTTCTGGATATCGCCTCCCTTGAACAGGCACTCGGATGCACCTTTCCCGACCGCGCTCTCCTCGAGCAGGCCTTCGTGCATCCCTCCGATGACACACCGGGGCGTCCCAACTATCAACGGCTCGAGTTCCTCGGCGACGAGGTCGTCGGTCTCGCGGTCTCGACGCTCCTCTACCGAAAATTCCCCGACGCCGACGAAGGGCAACTTACCCGGGCACGCGCTCACCTCATCGATGAGGAAGGGCTCGCCGATGTTGCCCGATCGATAGATCTCGGTCGCTTCCTTTCGCTCGGCAAAGGAGAGGAAAAGACGAGCGGGCGCGAGAAGGATTCGATACTCGCCGACGCGTTCGAAGCGTTGATGGCGGTCGTCTTCCTCTCCCGCGGATGGGGAACCGTTCTCACGGCGGTCGAGCGCCTGTTCAACCCCCGCCTCGGTGATTCGTCCGACATCGCCGTCTTCCTCCACCACATAGATCGCGATTACAAGACCCGCCTTCAAGAGGTGCTCCAGAATCTCGGAGAACCGTTGCCGACCTATGTTGTGGTCGAAAAGACCGGCCCCGATCACCAAGCGCGTTTCACCGTCGAGTGTCGCGCCCTCGGTTTTACGGCATGCGGCGAAGGAAGCAACCGCAAGAAGGCGGAGCAAGAGGCAGCACGGCATTTTCTTGCCCTCATGCGGGAAGGGGTCATTCCAAATCCGGGAAAAACACAGTAGAGAGGACCATAGATCATGAGTTACCAAGTCATCGCGCGCCGGTGGCGTCCCCAGCGGTTTTCCGAGGTGGTGGGACAGGAACCGGTCGTTACCTCGCTCATGCACGCCATTCGACAAGGCCGGGTCTCCCCGGTGACCCTCTTCACCGGCATCCGGGGAACCGGAAAGACGACGCTCGCCCGACTCCTCGTCAAGGCGGTCAACTGTCTCACTCCCGAGCCGGACGGAGAACCGTGCAACAAGTGCGAGAACTGTATCGAGATCGTGAACGGGCGCAGTCCCGATGTCTTCGAGATAGATGGCGCATCGAACAACTCGGTGGACGATGTGCGCACCATCCGCGAAAACATTATCTACGCCCCGGTAAAATCGAAGCGGAAGGTCTATATCATCGATGAGGTGCACATGCTCTCGAAGTCGGCCTTCAACGCGCTTCTCAAAACGCTCGAAGAACCGCCTGCCCACGCGCTATTCATCCTCGCGACCACCGACCCCCAAAAGATCCCGACAACGGTGCTCTCTCGCTGTCAACGCTACGACCTGCGCCGTCTTTCCCTCTCGGCCATAGTGGAGCAACTCAAAAAGATCCTCGACGCGGAGCAGATCCCCTACGACGACGATGCCCTCTATACCATCGCTCGCGAGGGAGAAGGGAGCATGCGCGACGCTCAGACGATCGTTGAACAGATGCTGGCGTTCGGCGACCGCAAGGTGACCAAAGAGGTCGTTTCGCTGATACTCGGGACGACCGACCGCACCCTCGTACGCCGGTTCGTCGAGGCTCTGGCGACACGCGACTCACGCGGAGCAGTGGCGGCAGTACACGAGATCTACCGGAGCGGAAAAGCGCTTGAACGGGCATCGCAGGACATTCTGACCCTCATTCACCACCTCTCTCTCGCCGCCTCGCTGGGAAGCACCACCGATCTCGACGCCTCCGACGAGGAAAAACGGTGGATCGAAGAGACGGCGCAACGACAGGGGAGCGTCGAGTGGCTCCGGCTCTTCGACTTCTGGAACCGGCAACACGATCTCATCGTGCGAAGCGATTACGCCCTCATGCTCTTTGAAGTCTCCGCCCTCATGGCCGCATCCTTTCCTACGATGGAGGACATCCGCACCTTTCTCGACATGGTGAGAAAGGGGACACCCTCCCCAACATTTCCCGCCCCCGGCGCACACACGTCCTCTGTCCCGCCAAAAGCGCCCCGGCCCGTCGAAACGGCGACGAACCCTCCCGGCGACAAGAGCGACAAGACGGCGGGATGGCGTGAGTTCCTCGATCACTTTCAGAAAGAGGATTCGTTCCTTGGACTGGCGCTGAAGAGCGCACGGTATAGGGAATTCCCCGATCGGGTCGAGGTAACGGTCAACAAAACGCTCGACCAGATGCTCAACGATGGGAAGCGTTCGACGGTGGCAAACCAGTTCGCCGCCTTCTCCGGCGGCAAGAAACTTTCGTTCATCGCGACTCCGCCGGCGGAAAACAGCCGCTCGGTGGTCGAGGAAGAGAAGCGAGAAGAGGAAGAGCAAAACGCCAAGGCACGCGAAGAAGTGCGCAACGATCCCACGGTGAAGGTGGTCGAACAGCTCGGTTTCGAACTCAAGAAGATCGGCAAACTGTGATGATCCAGCGTCTGGCGCACCTCTTCGCCGCACTCTGTGTGCTCGCGCTGTTCTTCGGTTGGGGAACGCGCGGTGAGCCCCACCTGTTCTTTACCGCTTTTTGGCCCACGGCACATCTCCTCTACGGCACGACGGCGGCGCTTCTCTTATTCCTTGTCATCGTAGCGCCGCGACCGCTCGACCGTCTATTTCATCGCCTCGTCTCATGGCGGTACCGTCTGTTCCCGCCAATCGCCGGCATCGCGACGGTGCTTATCGCACTCTTCGTGTTCCAGGGAATACCCCATGTGATAGACGCGGCGCACTTCGATTGGACCGCCCGCCTTTTGCTCAAGGGAACCGTCTCCATCCCCGCGAACGACCTCTACGAGTTTCAAGACGCCACATTCATGGTACGTGACGGCGGCCGTTTCTATTCGCTGTTCCTCCCCGGGTTTTCGCTCTTTCTCGCTCCTTTCACCGCACTCGGTATCGGCTGGTTCCTCACTCCCCTCTGTACTGCTCTCGCGGTGTGGCTTACCGGAAGGATCGCCGAACACATCTTCGACGCGGAGACCTCTTTTCTCGCCATGACGCTCGTTACCTTCTCCTCCTTCTACCTCTTCATGGGTGGAAGTTTCATGACACACCCCTTCAATTTGCTCTGCGTCATGGTCGCCGTGTGGTTCGTATTCCGGGATCCGACCCGCACCGTGAACCTGATTGCCGGGGGAACGGCACTTGCCATTACCCTTTTCATCCGCCCCCAGAACGCAGTCTTTGTCACCGCACCTCTTGTCCTCTTCCTTCTTATAAAGCGGACAAATCTCAAAGGACTTTTCCTTTTCATCCTGCCGTTCGTTTTGGGTGGGATCGGGCTCCTTATCTATAATTTCGCTATGACCGGCCATCCACTCGTGTTCCCGCAGGACATTTACTTTTCGGTCATCGAATCGCGCCCTTTCTGCCATCGGCTCGGACTGGGAACCGGATGTCCCGACACCGAAGGAGAGTTTCTTCCTCCCGAAGGACTCACCTTCGAGTATGCCTTCTGGGTCGCTTATACGCGGCTTACGCTTCTCCTCTTCAATGTCACCGGCCATCCCTACCCCTTCTTCTTCCTTGCCATCGCCTTTCTCTTCGCGTTCCGGAAGACCCTCCTTCTCTTCTCATTCTTCGCCGCCTTCTTTATCGGCTATTTCTTCTTCTACCTCCCGGGAAACCTCTTCGGGCCGCGCTACTTCTCCGAGGTCGTCATGCTTCTCCTCATTCCCGCCGCCTACGGCCTCGTCGAGTCGGCGCGGCGCCTTCCCCGGCGACTTGTTCCGCTTGTCGCGGCTTTCCCCATTACCGGTGTGCTATTTGTATCAGCCTTCATTATGCCAGAACTGGTCAAACGCTACAGCGACCGCTTCTGGGTGACCGACCGCTCGTTCGAAGAGGCGATCGCCCGCGAGGACATCCGGAACAGCATCGTCTTCGTCCCCGAATCCTACCACGTGATGTTCCTCAACACCCAAAAGGACCCGCCGCTCGACGACCGGGGAAACCTTATTCTCAAGGACCTCGGACGCGAGAACCACTACGCTGCGGCCTACTACATGGAGAAGGAACACTTCCGCAACGCCTATGTCATCGATTACTATCCCCGCCAGCGAAACCTGACGGTGGTCGAAGAGCTCGCCGAGTTCCGTCTGAACGATATTTGGATAGAATTGGAACACAAAGGTCGGCCGCTCACCGGACGCCCCTCCTATGTCACCCGCGTCGCGGCCGGCGTGAAACTGCGCAATCTCCCCTTCTCCTCGCTCGACGAGCACCTCGATTTCAGCGGCGACAAAGGACTCGCTATACTTTTCGGGACTCGTGATAAAGACAGTTACTACGACTTCACCGTTCCCATCCTCGATCCCGGAGAATATGAAGGGACGATCGAATACCTCGGCATTTCCTGCGGCGGTTCCATCACCCTCACCGTGAACGGCGCACCAGTCACCACCTTTTCGACTTACGACGAAAGCGAGTCGTTCGCCGCGGTCCACTTCACCACAACGCTTACCGCCGGAACCAACCGATTCGTTCTCACTCCCGAACACGGGCAGACCTGTCTCGTGCTCGATTACTTGCGGCTGAAGAAAAAGGAACTCCCCGCCGCCGACTACCCCGACTACACCCCACCCGAAGCGAAGGAACTCAATCGGTAGCTCGCACGGAAGACGCGGCGACCTTATCGGGCCGAAGCGACCACGCGATGCCGCTGAGCGAGTATCGGAGAAGCGAAGCGGCGCGCACGGAAGGCACAGCAACCTTACCGTACCGGGGCGAGTGCCTCCTCGATCTGGCGCGAGAGCATCTCGAGCACCGCATCTACAGCAGCGGTGCGCACTGCAGTGCGGTCACCAGCAAAATGGCAGGTGACGATATGTTCTTTACGACGGTACGCGACGCCGATGACCACGGTCCCCACCGGCTTTCCGGGCGTTCCACCCTCAGGCCCTGCAATGCCCGACACCGCGACGCGCGCATCGGTGCCCAGCCCCTTGAGCATCGCCCGCACCGTCTCCTCGCTCACCGCCCCGAAGCGCTCCAACACCCCATGCGGAACGCCGAGCCGCCGCTCCTTCGCATCGTTCGCATAAGCGACGATCCCCTCGACGAAGACGCGTGACGCCCCCGGCACCGCGACGATCGCGGCGGAAACGAGCCCACCGGTACAACTCTCGGCCACCGCGAGCGTCTCTTTTCGTGAAGCAAGCGTCTCGACGATACGCCGTGCGACCGACATGTCCCTATAATACCCGCATGACGCGGCACTGCGCCGCATAGAGATCAGCCACCGCGAGCGCGACCTCGTCAGGAAGAGCGATCGCCTCCCCCTTGAACCCGTGTTCCTTGAGCCACGAACGGAAGAACTCCTTCGACTTATCGGGAACGAACCGCGCCGAATCGCTCGTGAAGGTCTCGTCAATGAGCATGAGTTTCCCGTCCCGAAGTCCCCACTCCACCTTCCCATCGGCAATCTCGAAGCCGAAGGTCTTCTGCGCATGCTCGTTGACGAGCCGGAAAATGGTGATCGTCTTGTCGCGTATCTCTTCGGCACGAGGACGATCACCGACGATCTTTACCATCTGTTCGAAGGTTATCTTCTCGTCATGCTCCGATTTCTCGGTCGGCGTGAAGACTGGACCATTCTTTATGAGCGCCCCCTCCTTGATCTCCCCCTCTATCTCGACAGGATCCCAGATCCACTTCTTCTCCTTGAGTGCCGGCACCGCCGATCCGAACAGCCGGAATCGGCAGACCGCCTCCACCGGAATGAGCGTCGCTTTCCTGCCGAGCATCGCCCGTCCCTTGAGCCACGGCAGGTCAAGAAGCCGCTTCTCGCCGGTCAGTTTCACCATCTCGGCGATATCGTCGGTGACGAAGTGGGTAAGAAAACCCTTCTCGTTGAGGAACCGGAACCAGAAGGCGCTCTGCTTGGTGAGGTACATCCCCTTGCTCGGGATGCCGCTCTTCATAACCACATCGAAGGCCGAGATACGATCGGTCGCGACGATGAGAAGATATTCGCCGATCTCATACACCTCGCGCACCTTGCCCTTCTTGAAGACTTTGAGGAATGGAATGTCGCTCTCCATGAGGACCCGGTGTCCGGCGACTTGTTCTATCCGCAACATGGCGATCTCCTTTCAAATGGACGGCTCGTTATACCAGCAGTTCGGAAACCGATTTCATGTGGTTGACGCGGTAGAGCACCTCGGCAAAGAGGCGCGTCACGTCGACCTCGTGGTACCACGGGTGCTCCTCGGCGAACTTTCTGCCGCGCCACACCGCGTTGGTGCCAGCCACCGAGGTAAGGATACCCTCCTTCCACGCCGAATCTATCTTCGCGACCGCCTCGCCGTTGAAGAAGGGAAAGGTGACCGCGACATCAATGCGCCGTGCGCCGAAATCCTTGAGCGTCTTGCCTGCGGCGATGAGAGTACCGCCGGTCGCGATCATGTCGTCGATGATGAGCACATCGCGAGCCTTGACCACCCCGACGAGCCGCGTCGAAACGACGGTCGACGGCTTCGAGTAGTCGCGCTCCTTGATGACCATCGCCATGTCGCACTTGAGTTCGCGGCTGTAGTAGCGCGCCGTCTCGGCGGAACCGACATCAGGGGCAACCACGACCGTGCTCGGGGTGATGAGGCTGTTCTCATAGAGATACTTGATGATCTCCTTCGAGGCGTGGAGGTTGTCGAGTCGCGCCTTGCGGAAGAAGCCGACGATCGCTTCGGCGTGGATGTCTATCGTGAGCACCCGGCTCGCGCCGCACTCCTCGAGGAACTGCGCCACCATCGCCGCGGTAAGGCTCTCGCGCCCCTTGCGCCGCTCCTGCCGGCTGTTGGGGAACTGGGGGATGACCGCCGTGACGCTCTCGACATCGCTGTTGTAGGCGGCGTTTATCGCCGTCGCAAGCGCCATGAGGTTATCGTTGACCGAGTAAGGGGCGAGCGGATCGTCCATGAGCTGGATCACATAGAGGTCATAGCCCCGTATCGGCTCGTGCACCACGGTTTTCACCTCGCCGTTCGCGAAGTGAACCTCCTCGGAGACCACATACTTGAACCCATCGGTTATTCCTTTGCGCTCATAGATCGCTCCAAGGTGACGCACCACCTCATCGGCGAACGCCCGGCCCGAGTTGCAGGCCATGATGCCGAGTTTACCGCGTGATTGGGTCATCGTAACCTCCCTGCGTAGATCCGCTTCATCATGTATGAAACCGTCCCGTTTGACAAGTTTCCCCGCATTTTGTTTTTGACTCCTCACGCCGGTGCGGTATAGTGCGCCCTGTTTGCTTACGGAGGCTCTCATGCGCGCTGCGCTCATCGGACTTCCCTTTTCGGGAAAAACGACCGTCTTCGAGGCGCTCACCGGCATCGCCGAAGCGAAAAAAGAGGAGAATCTGGGCACCATCAAGGTCCCCGATCCGCGGATAGACCGATTGACGGAGATCTACAAGCCGAAGAAGAAGACCTACGCCGAGTTCATCCTTTCCGACTATAATATCGCCGCCGCGAAGGACGCCCTCCTGCCGGCACAGGTCAAGAACCTCATCCAAAAAAGCGACCTCCTCATTCTCGTCATCCGCGCGTTCGATTCGCCGATGACCACCGCACCGACGAATCCCGCTGAGGAATACCATAAACTCAAGGAGGAGCTTCTTCTCACCGACCTTGTAACCGCCGAGCGACGTCTCGAACGCGAAGCGAAAGAGCACAAGAACCCTCCCGAGATGCCGGTGATTCGAAAACTCCACGGTATGCTTGAACACGGGACACTGCCTGCCGCCGACACCTTTTCCGCCGATGAGCTCTTTCTCGTCGCGAACTATAATTTCCTCACCCTCAAGAAACGACTGGTGCTCGTCAACGAGCCGGAAGGAGGCGCCGCTTTGCCGCCTGAATTCACCGCTGAGATGACGAGCGACGGCATCGTCTTTTTCTCGGTCTGCGCGCCGCTCGAAAAGGACCTTGCGCAGATGACGCCCGATGAGCAAAAGGAGTTCCTCGCCGGCTTCGGGCTTTCGGAAACGGCACGAGCCCGGTTCATCCACGCCGCCTACGAGACGCTCGGGCTCATTTCGTTCCTCACCGCCGGCGAAGATGAGGTGCGCGCGTGGCCCATCCGCAAGGGGACAACGGCGGTCGAGGCGGCAGGCAAGATACACAGCGACATCCAACGTGGGTTCATACGGGCCGAGACCATTCACTACGACGACTTCATCCGTCACGGATCCGAAACCGAATGCAAGAAAGCGGGACTCTACCGCCTCGAAGGAAAAGAATACCTCGTGAAGGACGGCGACATCATTCACTTCCGATTCAATGTCTAACGAGACCTCCTACATCGCTATCCGCGTCACCCGAGACCGGAAGACCGCCGATCGCTACAGCCTCATCATGTCGTCGAAGGGGATACCTCACGAACTCCTCAACCTTCCTGACGGCTTGACCCTCTATGTGCCGGCGGCCGAGGTCGAGCGCGCCGAACGGGAGATAGCCCAATACGAAGCCGGCGAACGGGAACGGCGCGCCCAACGCGAGGAACAACGGCACTATCCAGACCGAGTACCGGGACTTCTGTTCGCCCTTTCTCTCCTTGCGCTCTTTCACTCGCTCACCTATCTTCCGCCGGGCCGATCGTTCTGGCTCGATGCGGGGCGCGCCTCGGCGAGCCGCATCCTCGACGGCGAGTGGTGGCGCACCGTCACGGCGCTCACCCTCCACGGGGATGCCGGCCACCTCTTTTCCAATCTCGTGTTCGGCGGCGTTGTCCTCTGGGCTCTTCGGCGGCTCGTCGGTGCCGGGCGTGTCTGGCTGCTCGTTCTCGTTTCGGGTGCATGCGGGAATCTTCTCAACGCCCTCTTCTATGCCTCAGCGCACCATTCGATCGGCGCCTCGACGGCAGTCTTCGCGGCCGTTGGCATACTTGCTGCGGCTCAACTGTCATCACGCTTCCGCCTGCCGCGCACCCGCGTCTGGATACCGTTCGCGGCCGGGTTGGGTCTGCTCGCGATGCTCGGTTCGAGCGAAAGGACCGATGTCATGGCACATCTCTTCGGTTTCGCCGCCGGCTTCGGGATCGGGATCGTCGCCCTGCCGGCGCTCGTACGCGGCGTACTCGCCGGCCCCGTCGCCGGATGGTTTCTCACGGTGGCGTCCTTCCTCGCCGTCGCCGTGGCATGGACCCGCGCGATCCTCATGTGACGCCGCGAAATCAAAAACTTTACTTAGGAGTTAGGATCTTTTAACATTTGCTTTTCTTCTGTAGGGGGAGCGGATGCCGCGACCGACAAAGACCAGCGCCGAGGCGCTTGTCAGGACCGACGCCGCCCAGATGGCGCAACTCCTCGACAGCCTGCCGCAGTTCATCGGTCTGCTCGATCCCGACGGCACCATCCGTTACCTCAACCGCGCACCGGTCGAGGCGGCGGGGATACCCGAAAAGAACTTGCTCGGCATCAAGTTCTGGGACAGTTTTTGGTGGCGCGGCGGCGATCACGAGCGGTTGAGGCGGGAGATCGCACGGGCGGCGAAGGGTGAGACGATCCGGCGAGAGGCACAGGTCCTCACCAAAGACGGTCCGATACACATCGATTTCATCCTCTCTCCCATCTTCGATAAAGAGAGAAAGGTCATTCAGGTCATCGCCGAAGGGCGCAACATCACCGAATTGAAGATGGCGATCAAAACGGTGGGAGATCGCGAACGGCTTCTCCGACAGGTGATCGACCTCGTCCCCCATTTCATCTTCGCCAAGAATCGCGAAGGCCGCTTCATCCTCGTCAATAAGGCGGTCGCCGATGCCTATGGCACCACCGTCGAGGAACTCACCGGCAAGACCGACGCCGACTTCGCGAAATCGGAAGAGGAGATACGCCACTTCCGGGAGGATGATCTTGCGGTCATAGACGGCGGCAAGCCGAAGTGGATCCCCGAAGAGTCGATAACCTACCCCGACGGCGTGGCTCATTTCCTTTCGACCGTAAAGATACCGTTCGATTTCTCGGGGACGCCGGCGGTGCTCGGCGTTTCGGTGGACATCACCGAGAAAAAGCGACTCTGGGAGGAGGCACAGAAGGTCCAGCGCATTGAGGCGCTTGGCATCCTTGCCGGCGGCATCGCGCACGACTTCAACAACCTTCTCAGCGCGCTGTTCGGTTTCATGGACCTTGCCCGCATCTCCACGAAAGAACCGCAGACCAAACACTTTCTCGAAGAGGCGCTTCGCGGCCTCAACCGGGCACGGGGACTCACGCGACAATTGCTCACCTTCGCCAAAGGAGGCGCGCCGGTCCGGCATACCGCCCAAATCCAGCCGCTCATCCGAGAAACGGTTTCCTTCACCTTGAGCGGATCCTCGGTGCGAACGGTATTCGATCTTCCCGACGACCTGCCGCCCTGCCTTCACGACCCCGACCAGATGGCGCAGGTGATTACCAACATTACCCTCAACGCCAACCAAGCGATGCCGGGTGGCGGCGAGTTTACCGTGTCGGCAACTGAAGTGTCTCTCCGTGATCAGGAAGTTCCTTCGCTCGGCGCAGGACGCTATCTGCGCATCTCGTTCCAAGACACCGGCATCGGCATCCCTGCCTCGATACTACCGCACATCTTCGATCCCTTCTTCACTACCAAACAGAAAGGGAGCGGTCTTGGCCTCGCCATCTCTTACTCGATCATCCAGCGACACGGCGGCACGATGACCGTCGCGTCAGAACCGGGCAAGGGAACCGTGTTCGCTCTCTATGTGCCGGTAGCCGCCGTCGAACAAATAAGGGAGTCGAAATTCCCCCCATCGTTCCGGCATCACGGGACCGGCCGGATACTCGTGATGGACGACGATCCGGCACTCCGCGCCCTCCTTTGCTCTTTCCTTGAACAGGCGGGATATCAAACGACCGGCGTCGCCGACGGTGCCGCGGCAGCGGAGGTGTTTCTGTCGGCTCAACAGGTCGGCAATCCGTTCGCGGCGGTATTCCTCGATCTCATCGTTCCGGGAGGCGTCGGCGGTCTAGAGGCGGCATCCCGCATGCGAGTCCTCGATCCGACCGTTCTCCTGTTCGTCGTGAGCGGCTACAGCGCCGATCCGGTCATGGCCGAACCGCACCGATACGGGTTCACCGACCATTTGTCCAAGCCATTCACGATGGAGGATCTGGTACAGTTATTGGAAAGACATCTGAAAAGGGTCTAGTTCTTCACCGGATCCTTGGGATTCACCCAGCGCTTGAGTATGAGCATCCCGATTGGCGAGGTAACGGCGAGGAGTGCGATCCAGACCCACACCATCCGATGGTTCGAGATATCGCCGACCACCTGCACCACCTGTCCTGCCTCGTTGAGAACAGGCTTGCCGTCGGGTCCTATCTGGTCATGGACCGGCACATAGGTCGAAAGGAGTTGCCCTGACATCCACGCGACGAGTGGCTGGCTGATGAACTTGGGAAGCATCGAGAGCGTCATGTAGGAGGCCTCCTGCCCGTGCGGCGCGATGCGAGCGGTGTATTCCATGAGACGCGGCGACCAGATCGCCTCGCCGACGGTGAAGAGACCGACAAATATCGTGAGCCCGATGTAGATGGCCAATTTTTCAGCGCCAAGCGCCGGATCGAGCCCA
Source organism: uncultured Spirochaetales bacterium (assembly GCA_964415795.1). GTDB lineage: Bacteria > UBP6 > UBA1177 > UBA1177 > JAKLFG01 > CALITV01. The sequence continues at coordinate 28,924 of CAYQBN010000005.1, forward strand.
AGCCACACCTGCCAGATGAGGCGACCGAACACGGTGTCCACGAGCGGTACGAAGACCTTTTCGGGAAGCGTCACGAGGAACACGGCAAAGGCTGAGACGAACGAACCGAAGGTGATCATGAAGTAAGGACTCCATGTGCGGGTCACCCACGCGATGAGCGGCACGAAGAATATGACGATGACCGGGTTGAGCATGCCATAGACGCTTCCCACCTTTGCCCCTTCGCCAAGCACGCGGATGCCATACTTCGGGAAGGTGTAGTGGAAATGAAAGAAGACATAATTGACTCCGAGGAGCACGGTGAGGAGGAGCATGAACTTCCAAAAGGCGGGCTGTTTCATGACATCCACGAAGATGCGGTAGGCATCGGTGAATGCGGAACGCACGGTGTTCCACAGCGCCGGGAAGAAGGCGCCTTCGCTCTTCTTGGGCGGCGTTATCTCGAGTCGGCCGTCATCATGCAGGTTGACGCCATCACGAAGCAGGGAGATGAAGATCATCGCCGGTATCGATAGGAAAAAAGCGACGAGCATGATGAAGCGGTAGGTGGACATCGTTCCGAGCACCGGCACTACCGTCGTGCCGTACTCACCGAGTGTATTGCGGATATAGTCAAAGAGCCACCCGCCGATCGCGAAACCGACATTCATGAGGGTATAGAACATCGCGAAGCCCATCGCCGAAGTATCCGATTTGGTATAGCGTTTGATGGCGACGGTGATGACCGGCGATAGGAAGGCGACCGAGACCGCCTGCACCGCGAACCCGAAGAGGATGAGGGTGAAAAGGTTGGTTGTAATGGCAAAGACGAGCCGGGAGGCGATCGCAAGGATCGTGCCGATGACGAGCACCCGTTTGACGCCGACCGCGTCCACGAGCGCGCCGACGCCGAACATGAGCACCGTGTAGGAGACATTCCACCCGCCGACGATGTTGCTTGCCGTGACATCCGACAGGCCGACATCGCTCGACAGAAAGAGGGTAAGCGTCGAGAGCATGAGCGCCCAAGCGATGAACTCGGTTACCTGCGAAAGCGAGACGAGCCATATCTCGCGCGGTGATTCGCGGAGATCGCGGAGATACTTGTAGATGATGAAGATGAGGTAGCCAAGCCCCGCGAGGAGCACCGGATAGACGAAGTAGTAGACCCAACTGATGTCTCGTTCAGACACCATGAGATGCTCCATAAGCAATCAATGACGAGCGATGCTAGCAGAAGCGTAAGACCAAGTCAAAATTGACAAATTGCCGATAATGGCAACAATGATTTGTATCTTTACTCAGGGAAAGGGAGTTCGTCATGTGCCAGATGATTTCATGGGTGGTGATGGTCGTGTTTTTTGCCGCGTGCGGCGGTAACACGGTGAAGGCGAAACCCGACGCCGACATGACGGGAAGCGATACAACAGGAATGAACGACGAAGACACGACGGTGAGCGACGACGACTTCTCGGAAAGTTGCGGGAATGGCATCGTGGACAACGGCGAGCCGTGTGACGGCGGGATGAAGAATTGCGTCGAGATAGACCCGGTGAAGTTCACCGGCGGCAAGGCTTACTGCCTCGACGACTGCACCGGCTGGGACACCGTCACCTGCGACGAGAACCCGGCGGTCTGCGGTAACGGCATCGTCGAGGGTGCCGAGGAGTGCGACGGAACGATAGACAGTTGTGTGGACATAGACCCGCTCGCCTTCGTTGCCGGCAAGGCGCGTTGCAAAGAGGACTGCACCGGCTGGGACACCGAAACCTGCGAAACGGCAGGTGACTACTGCGGCGATGGAACAAAGAGCGAAGGCGAGTTCTGCGACGGCGACTCGAAGGCCTGTACCGAGATAAACCCGAACTGGTACGAGAGCGGCACGGCACCGTGCAACGAATCATGCACCGGCTATGACACGAGCAGCTGCGTGCTCATCCAATCGGAGTGCGGCGACGGCATCGTCGAGGGGATGGAGGTCTGCGACGGCGGGCTCAAGAACTGCATCGAGATAGATCCCTTCCTCTACAGCGGCGGCAAGGCCTATTGTCTCGAGGATTGCACCGGCTACGATACCGTCACCTGTGAGGAGAATACGAGCGGCATCCTCTTTTCCGATCAATTCGAGAACGGTGACGCCAAGTGGCTCATCGAAAAGGACTGGGAGATCGGGGAGCCAAACTACAGCAACGGCGACGAGACGATCACGACGGCCTACAGCGGACAGAATGTCCTCGCGACGAAACTCACCGGTCCTTACTCGATGGCGGTACGGGGTATCCCCTACCCCGAAACGGCGATCATCGCGACGCCGATACCGATACCCTCCGGCAAGACGACGACCCTTTCGTTCCGCGCCTTCGTCTACACCGAGTACTTCGTAAGTTCCTCGGACCCGACGCAGAACAAGTGGTACGACGGGCTCATCGTCGAGGTCTACGAGGAGTCCACGAAACTCGGCGAGGTCGTCTTTGAATCGGACACCGCTGCGCTCCTCGGTGACTTCAGCGTTCCCTCGGGCGGCGGCTATATCACGAAGACGGGGATCCGCGGCCACAGCGCGCCGAATACCTATAGCCTCTTCACCGGCGACCTTTCGTCCTACGCCGGCAAGAGCGTGACGCTCAGTTTTCTCTTCATCAGCGACTACATGGGCAGTTACTACGGTGTCGCGATAGACGATGTGACGGTAACGGCGCAATAGCGCTCCCGCACAGGGCTTACTTGACGCGCTCGATTGCTTTTGCGGCTCTTCTCACTACAATCGATCTTCGTTCAGTGTCCATCAAAGGAGTTTTCCATGTCTCGTATGTTCTTTTTGATGCTTTTCTCGTTCCTAGTGGCGTTCGGCTGCACCGGCGCGCAAAACAAAGCACCAGACCTCGACGAACTTGCCACCGACGATGCCCCCGACCTGTCCGATCTTTTCTCGGAACTGGATGACACCGACGATGCCATCGTCGAAACGGAGACCGATAGCGACCTTGTCGTAACCGACGAACATGTCCCCGACGAGGATGCTCTGTTTTCGGATGAACCGTCCGAGGAAAACGATGTCTCTGAAACGGAGAGTGACACCGACATGGCCGCCGACAGCGACACCGAAGTCATTCCCGATAACGACACGAGCGGTCCGCTCGACTTCGACAATGACCCGGGGCTCGACCTGCCGGGAGAAAATCTCGGAAAAGGCATCTATTTCTCTGCCCACCCTGCGGAAAACACGTACAGCGATATTTACCGGTTGGAGATGAATGGCCTTACCATCGAGAACATCACCAATACCCCCGATAAATTCGAATACTGCCCGGCCCTTCCGCTCAACGCAGCGTTCATGCTCTATTCGAGCGCCGACTATAGCGACACCCACCTCGGAAGCATACGGAAGGTGGATCTCGATGGGCAAGGTCTCATCGTCGGACAATCCGTTGTCCTCATCCCCAGCGAAATGAAAGAGTATGATGTGTATGGCGATGGTTCTTTCATGCAACAGTACACCGTCGGTCGCTGGAATCCGGCGGTAAGCGAGGACGGATCTCGCATCGTCTTTACAGGGACCTATGAGACGGACGAGACCGACGCCGATGGATACCTCATCCTCGACATCGAACTGTTCACCGCCGACGCAACCGGCGCCAATATCGCTCCCTTCCTCCCTACCGGCGACGGCAACCCGATGTACATGAAACCGCTTGCGGCCGAGTTCGTCCACGGAACCGCCCGTATCATGGCATCGTTCCTCGGATTCGGCCCCAACGAACTGTCGAGCGAGATATACTTCGAGGACGAGAACGGACTCGACATGACCGCCTACACCTTTTACGGCGCATGGACCGACGGCAATGTCGCGCAGCGCGGACTCTCCGCCGCGATCCACAGCGACGAACTGCTCTTCTATCGTTTCGTGCCTGACGCGTCGGTACAGAACGGTCTCTACATCATGGGAAACATCGTGAACGCGCCGTGGAACGAGACCTATACCGGCTATCGCGCGCCCGACGAAACCTTCGTCATCCCGCTCACGACAGAGCAGTTCGCCTCGCACTACCGCCCCTTCGCCTTCTCACCCGACGGCCAGATCATCGCGGTGACCGTATACACCGGATCAGGAAGCGATCGTGAGTCACGGCTGGCCCTTATTGGCCGCGATGGTACCGTCTATCGGGTATTCAATCTCGACAACGCCCTTCGGGACATTGACGGCCTCATCTGGCGTTAGTCATTTCGCGAAGAACAGTCTCGTTGCCACAAGAACATCGAGAACAGCGGCTCTTCAGAACCGCACCGAGAAGAGCGTGACCACCGGATCGACCGGCGCATCTTCGACAACGACCTCTTGGACCTCGGCATGGCGCGGACCATGTCGGAGCGCCGATTCGAACTGGGCAAGTCGTCCTTCGGACCCGATCGCGTAGGCCTCGACCGAACCGTCAGGAAGGTTACGGACCCAACCAGCGAGTCCCAACATCTCAGCCGTCTTGCGGGTGAAGTAGCGGTAGCCGACCCCTTGCACAAGACCGATGATATGATAGTGACGCGCAACCTTTTCCGAAGCCATACCCTTCACCGGATACAGGGGAAGACGCTCCGCACGAAACCTCCGCACCATCCCGGTGCGACAAGTTCGAGGAACCACAGCAGGCACCCCGCATAGGCGCCGCTCACAAGGTCGTCGAACAGTATCCCCCACGAGCCGTGGAGGTTCCGATCTATCCAGCGCGCCGGCGGTATCTTGACGATGTCGAGGATGCGGAACGAGACGAATCCGGCGATCGCGGCGACGCACGGATCGACCGGGAAGATGAGCGGCACCACGAGGTAGCCGGCGATCTCGTCGAGGATGAACTGACTCGGATCGGCATCCTTGCGGGTGTTGCCGCGCCATTTTTCGACGGCCCACGGCGTGAGCACATGGTTGAGCCACGAAACGACGAGAAGCCACGCGACCAGCCACGGCGCAACGAGCTCCTTCGGCAGAAGATAGACCCCCACGAGGTGGATCGCCGGACCCCAGAGCGCACCGAAGGTCCCCGGCGCAAGCGGCAGAAGGCCAAGGCCAGCGCCTGTGGCAATGAGGAATTTCGCGCGGTCGGTCATATCCCTTGGTCGGGTTATTCTCGGAACCGATTCTACTGTCATGCCCGAGGCAAGTCAACGGCTACCGGCATCCGCGTGTGCACTCCTCCTCTTTCCCTTCGAGTTCGATGGTGCAGTGGCCGACACCGAGGTCGCGCATCGCGGCAGAGACCTCCCGCTTGATGCGCACCGCGTTCTCCTGCGTCACAGCACCATCGAGCACGAGGTGCACCGTGAGAATTGCTTGCTCTCCGTCGAGGCTCCAGAGGTGAAGGTCGTGGAACGAGGCGACGCTAGGGACGGCAAGCAACCGCGCCTCGATCAGCGCAAGGTCGATGTCCTGCGGTATCCGCTGCAGAAAGATTCTTGCCGATGAACGAAACATGCGGAGTGCGCTCACGAAGATGACGAGTGCGATAGCGATCGAGAGGAGCGGGTCCACCCAGAGCCAGCCGGTGAAGTGAATGATGAGCGCACCGATGAGGAGCGCCACCCAGCCGAGGACATCCTCGAGCAGGTGAAGCGCCACCACCTTCGCATTGCGGGAAGACCCTTTCCACAGACGGAGCACCGCCGCACCGTTGACGATGATGCCGAGCGCCGCGAGGAGGAACATCCCCTCGGTCACCACCGGTCGAGGATCGAGGAATCGAGGAGCCGCGGCGACCACGATGACGACCGATCCGGCCACGAGCACGCCACTGCCCGCGAGCGCGCTGAGCAGGGAAAACCGTCGGTATCCGTAAGTGTAACGCCGATCCCTTCCCCGTTCGGAGACCTTTTGCAGGTACCATGCCATGGCGAGCACCACGCTGTCGCCGAGATCGTGGAGCGCGTCGGAAAGAACGGCGATGCTGTTGGTGAGAAGACCGCCGACCACTTCGATGAGCGCAAAGGAGAAGTTGAGAAGGAACGCGGTACCGATACGGCCGGTATCATCATGTTCGGCAGGGTGGTGGTGCACGTCTTTCATGCGCTTCCTTTTCGTACCGCTCAAATCGCGCAGAAGGCCTCGATGTCCTTCGCAACGAGGGCAAGCGAGCGACGCCAGAACGCCGGCGTACGGACATCTATCCCCATGAACGCCGCAACCGAGGCGACATCGTTCTTGCCCGTCTCGGCGAGGAGCCGATCATAGTCTTTCACAAAAGCGTCACCACGTTTCAGATACTCGGCGTACAGCCCTTTCGCGAACAAGAGACCGAAGGCGTAGGGGAAATTGTAAAAGTTGTGATCGGCGTCGTAGTAATGCGGCTTGCACAACCACATGTAGGGATGGAGCGTTTCTTTGTTGAGGCCGTCGCCATAGGCCTTTCGTTGCGCATCGAGCATGAGTCCCTTGATATCTTCGACCGGAACCGCCGTCTCGGTACGATAGGCGAAAAGTGCCGTTTCGAAAAGGTAGCGGCTGTAGATGTCCACGATGACCTGCGTCGCCGTCTGAAGGCTTCCCTCGAGGATGGCGATCCGCTCAGCCCGCAACGCCTGTTCGAGCGCCGCCTGCGTGACGAGCGTCTCGCAGAAGATGGACGCCGTTTCGGCGAGCGGCATCGGGTAGTCGCTGTTCAGCGGCGACTCTTCCTTCAAGCAATTGCCGTGGTAGGCGTGTCCGAGTTCGTGCGCGATGGTGAGCACATTGGTGAGACTGCCGGTGAAGTTCGTAAGGATGCGGCTCTCTCCGATGGCATGAATATTGTAGCAAAAAGCACCGCCAACCTTGCCCTTGCGCGGTTCAGCATCTATCCAGCGTTTCCTGAACGCGTTGTCGGCGAACGAGCCGAGCGCCGGGCTGAAACGCGAGAAGTGCTCGACGATGAACCGGTGCGCCTCCTCGTAGGTGAACCGCATCGTGCTTTTTCCCATCGGTGCAAAAAGATCGTAAAAGGGCAGCCCCTTCCGATGGCCGAGAAGAAGTGCTTTCTTCCGGAGGTAGTGACGGAAATGGGGCAGACTGTCGCGCATCGCGGTAAGCAGGGCATCGAGCGTCTTATGGTCCATTCGCGCGTAGTGGAGCGTCATCTCGAGCGGACTTGCGAAACCACGCATCCGGGCGGTGGTGATGACCTCGCCCTTTATCGCATTGAGACACGCCGCCGCCGCTTCTTCGATCGCGGGGTAGGCGGCGAGCTCCGCCTCGTAGGCCGCCTTGCGAACTTTCGGATCGGGGTCATAGGCCATATTGCGCGCGACCGAGAGCGGTACCTTTTCGACCTTTTTTCCCTTTTTCACCGACACCATGAGCGTTGAAGTGAGCGTATTTTGAAGTTGCGCCCACGCGGTCGAACCGGTGATCCGCATCTTGGCAAAGAGCACCTCTTCGCGTTCGGACAAAAGGTGCTGCGCATTTTCGCGCACCTCGCGCAGGTGGAACCGATGAGCGGCAATGAGCGGGGAACGCTTCTCGAGCGCAGCAAGATCCTGTTCGGTAAGCCGGGAAAGCCACCGGGCGAAGCGCACCTTGTCCTCGGCGACATCGGCGACGATCCGCTCGACCGTCTCAAGCGCCCGCCGCGCCGCTGCGTCAGCCGTGTTCACCGACAGCGAAAGGCTCGCGAAGACCCCCAACCGCTCCTCGAGATGTGAGAACGCGATGCGCCGCTCGAGGTACTCCTCGACGATCCCCTGCAGATTCCCCGCACCGGAAAGGCGCCGTTCGCTCCAGCGACGCCACGAAGCGACCTCCTCGGCAAGCCGCGCGAGATCGCGCTTGAACGCCGGCGAAGAAAAGGCAGGATACAATTCTTTGAGACTCCAACGGGTTGTCATGGGCGCCCTCGTCTGCGGTCAGTGATGGCATACTATAGCCGGCACTCTCTCAGACTGCAAGAGAAGGCGCACGAAAACTATTTCGCCGACTTTGCGGGATTGGGCGGTACCGTGATCCGCGAATAGACATTGCGCGGATTCCACACGAGGTACTCGTCTATGCCGAGTTCACGGAGCGCGCGGATCTGATCCTCAACCTCTTTCGCCCCATAGGGAATATGCCCTTTTACCCAAAAGGCGGTGAAATCTTGGATCCACGGACGGATGATCGCCGGCGTCGGGATCCGCTTATTGCGTCGAAGCGCGTCGGTCGCCGATTGCTTTATCGTTTTGTAAGGATCGGCATCGGGAACGGAAAGCGCGGCGAAGCCGGTCGCGTAGTGACTCGGATACATCATCGGACAGATGTAGTCCACCACATTCGATATCGACTCCCAATACTGTCCTATCGCCATGTCGTCGGCGACGCTCGGTACGAGTCCGAAGATATCGGCAGCGACATAGACGCCCGCTTTCGAGAGCCGTTCGTAGGCGTACTTGAGGAAATTCTGTATCGCCTGCGGCCGGCTTTCCCCGAGGGCGTTGCGCGTATCCATCTCGGCGTTGAGGTCGGGGAAACGGAGATAGTCGAACTGGATCTCGTGAAACCCCATTGCCGCCGCCTCGAGCGAGAGTTCGATGAGATACTCCCAGTAGTGGCGGTCGTGCGGCGTTACCCATACCAGTTTGTCGCGGTCGCGCAGGAGTTGGTCAGTGCCCGGCACCATGATGCCTCGTTCCGGATAGGCGAGCGCGTAGTAGTTGTCCTTGAAGGCGGTCATCCGCGCGATGAGGTAGATCCCTTTTTGGCGCGCCTCGGCGATGAAGGGGGGCGTCGACTTGTAGATGACCCGCTTGTTCGCCGCCGGGAAGTACTTCTCCGCCGCGGCGCTCTTGAAGAGTATCTCGCCTTCGACATTCTTCACATCGACGACGAAGGTATTGATCATCCCGCTTTCGGCAAGCGCGAAATAGCGTTTGATGTTCTGCGGCGTCGCCGAATAGACGGTGATGTAGACGCCGCGCGTCTTCACGCGGGGATTACCGGGATGCTCCTTCACCTTCGGGAACGGCGAAAGGTCTATCGTCTTGAGGAACGAAGGACCACCAAGGGTGTCTTCTTTTTTCTCGGCGAGATATTTTTCGTCGACCCAGCCTCGCAAGGCGGCTCCCTTCGCTGTTTTTACCGTGATCTCACGCCAGACGATCCCCTCGTTATTGACTGCGCTTCCAGTGAGGATAACAAGGTCCCCGCGTTGAAGGATGTGCAGTTTCTTGCCATTCTTCGAGGCGACATCTCGCAGGAAAACGCCGTTTCCGTTGATGTAACGACCAATTGGTTCTACCGTTTCGCGTGGCGTATGGAGCGGACCTTCGTCGGGTGCCGCGATGGTCATCGCATCGGAAGCCGCGGCATCCCCCGCACGGGTGTTTTCGCCAGCGAACGCAGCGGCCAGAGACAAGATGCCCCCTGCCACCATCAACGTCATAAGCATACTTCTTTTCGCCATGAGTCTCCCTCGGGCATGCGATTGTTCTCACCTTACGGTTTTGTGCGATAAAAGCAATGCTATTCGATCGATGCTCTCCATTCTTTTCGAAGAACACTGACGAAACGTCGGGAGATCCGGGGATGCGGAACCGGGCGATCGAAAAAAAGGCTCACCGGTGTGTCGAGAAGGTTGCCGTGCAGGTAATTGTAAAGCGCCTTGTGAAGCCCGGGACCCAACGCATCGACAACCGTCGGGTGCTGTTCGCGGTAAGGGATGTCGTTGTTCGCGAACGGGTTCTTTCGGTGTGGCACGTTGATCCCAAATGCCGTTGGTTCACTGAAGACGGGACTGTGAACGGTGAGGGAGAAGCGGTGGTAGTAGGCGCTGGTAAGAAAACGCTCCTTAAACAGTTGCCGCACGATCTCGAGGCCATCCATCGTTTCTTGTTCGTCCTGCCCGGGAAAACCGTAGATGAGATAGGCGTGTGCCATAATGCCCGCCTCGCAAATCGCCGCCAAGGTACGCACCGCTTCGGCAAGGGTAATCCCCTTCCGCATGAGCGCAAGCATCCGATCGGTCACCCCTTCGAGCCCGCCGGTGACCGCGATACAGCCGCTTTTCTTGAGAAGACGACAGAGATCGACATCGAAGCCTTTCTCGAAGCGAATGTTCCCCCACCACGACACTTTCAGACCACAGCGGAGTATCTCTTCGGCAAACCGGCGCAGGAGTGCCGGCGGAAGCGCCTCATCAACGAGGTGAAACCGACTTCGTCCCGTCGTCACGACGAGATGCTTCATCTGATCGACGACGAGTTCTGGATCAAGCGGCCGGTAACGCGCGATGTGGGGAAGCGTCGTATCGCAAAAGGCGCACCGATGCCAATGACAGCCGTGGGTGATCCGGAGTTTCAGCGTGTCGCGCTGCGACCAGAGCCGCTGGAGAGGATTGGGCGTCTCGGCAAGGTCGAGATACCGGTCAAGTTCCCCCGTGTGGTAGACCGGAACCCCCAGATCTGCGCCCCAGACATCTTCACCAGAACCCGGAATGAACCGCACCTCTTTTCGGTCACGAACGAAGGTTCGAAGATAAGTGGTCCTGTGGTGTCCTCTCCTTCCCGTGAGGAGAGCGAGGAGCGGCGCCTCTCCATCGTCGAGGACAAGGTGGTCGCAAAAATCGAAAAAGCGGGGATCTCGGAGATCGCGCAGTTCGGTGTTCACATATCCGCCGCCGAAGACGACCGCCGCATGCGGGTGGCGTTCCTTGACGAACCGACCGATCCGGAGCGCCCCGAGAAGCGTTCCGGGGAACGGAATGGTCACCGCCACGATGTCCACCTCCTCCCACGGAAGCGCCGCCAGTTCCTCGACGAGGAGTTCGCTCACGAGGTCCTCGGTGGACACCGCCCGCAGGATCGCATCGAATGTCGCCGGCGATTGGGCGAGCCGCTCCGCATACCGTGAAAGACCGAACGAGGGAACGGCCCGCTGGATAAGGTCAACGAGATCATCGAGGTAGAGACTCGCAAGATAGCGAGCACGCTCCGTACCGTGGAGACGACGCGCAGCCGGCGATTCGTCGAGAACCCGGAACCGCGGCCCCTCGGGAAGGAAGCGGCGCGAGAGGATATGCCCCGTGAGTGTCGGCTCTTTTCCTTGGAGAAAAGCGATGACCGACGAAACGGTGGCAGAATAGACAGCGCGCCGGTCAGAGGAGAGAAGGCGGAACGGCAATTTCGCAAACGCTCGCTTGAGGCCTTCAGGAGAAAAGAGCCGCAGAGCGACGGCAAGCGAAAGATCGCGTTGAAGAGTCGGATAGCCATGATGTTCGAGAGTCCCGGCGAGGAAAGGAACTGCGGCATAGGGCGCATTGATCTGGACGAACGGCGGAGTGAGAAGAAGCACCTTTTTCGGTTCGGACGCCATGGCCTATTCGAGGAGCATGAGCGCACAACCGCCGCCGCTTCCGGAAGAGAAGGGCTTTTTGACGCACTCGCCGCTTACCGTATCGCACCGGAAACCGCTCCCGCACTCATCGTCGGTGGCGCACCCGTCATACGAGGCACCGCAGGTGCCATCGCGAGCGACGGTGACGAGGGTCGCCGCATCAAGGATACCATAACCGTAACACGGCGAACGTTCTCCGTCGGCAGGGGCATACGGGTCGTTCTCGGGGACGCTCCATTCCCCTTCGGCGCAGGTGGTCGTCGGCGGACGCACCGCCGCAAGACGCAGACAACGTTGCGCCTCGGCGAACGAGAGGAGCGGATTGGCGGCATACATAAGCCCCGCGATCCCCGATACTACTGCAGCGGCTGCCGAGGTGCCGCTGAACTGGTTGGTGTAGTCGGTGTCGTCGGGTGTCGCGTAGCGTTTGTCGTTCACGCCGGCAGGCCCCGTGATGTCGGTGGTCCAATTCGCGGCACCGGCGGAGAAGGTCACCTCATCGCCTCGGTTGCTGTACCATGCCAATTTCCCGTTGCTATCGAGTGCCGAAACGACGATGATGTCGGCCAGTTTCAAATTCTCGTTGAGCGCCGTGTCGCATTCACTGTTGCCGGCGGCCCACACGAGGAGGGCACCGCGGCCGTTGCGACCTTTGGTCTTCGCATAGCGCACCGCTTCGGCGCGAAAACTGTCGAGCGGCACCGGCACGCAGTTCCCGGAAGCATCGGTGTCCTCTTCTCCCCAACTGTTGTTTATCACATCGGCACCCGCCTCGACCGCCGCGACGATCGCGTCGTAGATGCGCGAGGCGGGAATGAGCAGTTCGTCATAACGGACAAGTTTGACGGGAAACAGGGCACACGAAGGACACACACCAGCAACACCGACGCCGTTGTCCTTGATCGCCCCGATGATGCCGGCCACGCAGGTACCGTGCGCAGCGATAAGACTCGTGAGAGCCCCCGACTCAGGGCGGTCGCAACCGACGCTTCCACTCCCGGTGAGATCCTTTCCCTGAAGAAGATTTTCTGCAAGGTCGGGATGGGTGAAATCGACCCCCGAGTCGATGAAGGCAATAGTGGTGTTCTGGGTACCTGCCGCGAAGTCCCACGCCGCCGGTACCTTTGCCTGTGAGAGGTGCCACTCGTTAGGGAAATAAGGGTCATTTGGCTCCGCCAGCATCTTCACCCGCACGAGCCACTCGGGCTGTGCCCACACTATGTCGGGGCGCTCAGCAAGGGCTCGGGCGACGACAAAGGGATCCTCACCGGGCCGAAGATCAACGAACGCGATCTTCTCGCTTTCCGCGTGCTTGAAACCAATCCTCCCGGTGAGCACCAGAGGACCAGCGCCATAACTTACGACCGGCCACGGCGAAGTGCCATCGTCGATCCGCGTCAGCACCACCGGTTCGCCATGGAATCCGTAGTAGTACACCTGCTCGGCGGCACCCAGAGAAAACGCAACGACGAACAAGATCGCAAGAAGCATCGTTCTCATGTCACCACCCGAAGCAATCCGTAGTAGAGGGCACCGCCGGCCGCCATCGCCGCTCCAGTCCGGACAAGGAGCGGATAGACAGTGGTAAGCCGCGTCTGGAAGTAGTCGGTCGTCACGATGAGGCAGAGGTGGGTCGGCGAGAGCATGACCCCCGTGAATCCGCCGGTGTAGGCAAAGGCGAGAAGCGGCATATCGAGCGTCCCGTTCGGCATGAGGAAGGGCCCGATGATCGGGAAGACGATCGAGATGAACGCGATCGAGATGCCGGTAAGGAGCCCGATGATGAACGAAAGAGTGAAAACGACAAGTTCAGGATTGGTTTCCCGCAACACCGCGTAGATCGCCGCCGCGACACCCGCCTCACGAACGATGCGCTCGAAATAGACGATGCCGGCGACCATAAAGATCGCCATGAGCGTCTTTTTACTGAAGAGGTATGGCAGGACGAAGCGGGCAAGGTGACGGTTCACCGTCGTGAAAAGCGTCACGGCGATGACAACCGCAAGCCAGAGCGGCACCCCCGCGAGCGACACGGCGACGGCAAGCAGTATCGGCCATGCGATGATGAGCAGTTTTATCGGCCGTTCCTGCTCGCCCAATTCCGCGAGAACCTCGCGGCGTGCCGTGCGCACGAGGGGAAGACCGGCCGCGACCATGATGAGCGAAAGCGGCCCCATGACGGCAAGTATCGTGAGCGGCTTCGCCTTCATCACGGTGATGATCCACGCCATCCCCGAATAGAGTGGATAGAAGTACTCCCAGATGTGGCGGAACCAGTAGTTGAGCAGAAGTTTCCGTTCCGGCCGTTCAGAGGGAACGAGTTTGTCCACGAACGGGGCCGACAGAAGTGATCCTCCCGGCATAGGCAAAAGACCGATGAAGGCGGTCGCGGCGGCGGCGGCGAGGCGGTTATCACGGAGTAACGAGAGGAAAATGGCCGACATGCGGGTGAGAAGTTTACCGCGCTCCATGAGTTCACCGAGGAGCATGACGAAGAAAATGACGCACAACAAGGTAAGGAACTGCTTCGAGCCGAAAAGAAGCCCATAGTGGACGAGGGCATCGGCCAGAGACATCCCGAAGAGAAGCGCCAGCAGCAGCGCTCCTGACGGCAGCACAATCTCCAGCCGCACCTTGAAACGAAGAAGAAGCGTCATGAAAAGAAGAGGCAGAGCTATCTTCGCGAAGATCATGGCCGTTTCCTCAGCCGAACACCGAACATGAGATCGGCGGTGCCACCCGGCTCGGTGAGCATGCGGGGAGGCTCCTCGATGGCGAGGTCGGTATGCGCTGCGCAGAAGGCCGTTACCTGTTCCTCGTTCTCCTCGGGAAAATAACTGCAGGTGAGATAGACGAGGGCACCGCCCGGTGCGGTAAAGCGATAGGCGGCCTCGAGGCATTCTTGCTGGCTGTGGAGAAGCGCGTGCAGTTCTTTCTCCCCGACGCGCCACCGGTCCTCGGGGTTGCGTCGGAGCACCCCCGAACCGGAGCAAGGCGCATCCACGAGCACCGTTTCGAACCGTTTCCCTTCGAGCCGTTCCGGCGTGAGCGCCTCGATTGGAGTACCGGCCCGCTCGGCACGGCGGCGGATCTCGGCGAATCGCCCCACTCGGATATCGCTTGCGGTGATCGCCAGATGAGCCCGCTCCGCGGCAAGCGCAAGGCTCTTTCCCCCGCCACCGGCGCAGAGATCGAGAAGCGTCCGGGAATCGGACGGAACGAGCGACACCGCGATCTGCGACGATTCATCCTGCATCTCAAAAAAACCATCTTCGTAGAGCGTCGTTTGGGTAAGCTGCGATCCGCCGTGGGTAACGACGAGCCCATGAGGCGCGACCGAAGTAGGGATCGTCCGTACTCCCTCGGCGGCGAGGAGCTTTCTCACCTCTTCGCGGCCGGCCCGCCGGCAGTTAACCCGAATGGTGGTCGGTGCCCTCCCGTTGAGCCATGCGAGCACCGCCCGTGCTTCTGCGCCATACCGTTTCACGGCACGATCGTGATAAAGATGGGGAAACGAGTGAAACAGCTCCTCGGGAGCCTCGGTCGTCTCCTGCGCGCGCGCAACCGCATCGGCGCGATTCATTCCCTCATAGAGGAACCGATCGACAAGATAGCGGCGCCGGATGTAGGTGAAGAAAAGGTCACCGACGATCGCCCGGTCACGCTTGCCGACATGCCGCTCGCGGAAAAGGGCAGTAAGAAGGAGATCGGCCTTCCAATGGGTCCGCTCGAAGCGTTCGATCGCCTCTTCGAGCACCTCTGCATGGTAACGGTTCACCGCTCTTCTCCCTCTTCGGCCACATTACTATAGCCGAAACGACGGAGAGCGGAAGTTTTATGGGAAAGAGAGACTACGGCTGTTTCGCGGGCGCTTCCGAGGGTGCAGGAGCCGGAGCGCTTCCCCCACGCTCCTTTCGTTCACACTCTCCTTTGCAGCGATCGAAGTACTGTTGGCACCGTTTCGTGTCTTGTTCGTTACGTGCCAGTTTATTGCACCCGTTGAAGGCAAGGGCACAATTTTTCAAACATTCCGTTGGGAACTGATTCACATCGAGAGATTCCTTTTTCTCCTCACAACCGAAGAAAAGGCCACCCCCCAGCAACATTACCATAATGGCAGCATAGATACCGCTCTTCTCCATGACTCCTCCCGGTGGAAGACCACCTAAACCATTCCATCCATCTTGTATCTCTAACCCCATCTCCCCATCGCTCACCCTCACCTGCCAGTAAAGATAAGAATAGGTCTCCCAAGACGAAAGTCAAGAAAAAGTAATCGTTATGTTACAAATAGATAATGCTGTTGGCTCATTTTGCTTTTTGGGGAAGCTTGGGTTAGACTAAGATTGTTTTTGTTTCATTTCGATAAAAAGGAGACTCCATGGACGCCCTTCGTGCCGTTTCGCCGCTCGACGGACGCTACGCCAAACAAACCGAACCGCTCCGCGACATCTTTTCCGAGTACGCCCTCGTGCGACGGCGCGTCCTCGTCGAAACGGCATGGATCGACTTCCTTCTCGGTGAAAGAGGCCTTGCACCGGTGACGGCGGGAGACCGCGCCGCCATTCGGGCGATCGCCGACGGGTTCAACATCGAGGCAGCCCAACGGGTCAAAGCGATAGAAGCGCGAACCAACCATGATGTAAAGGCGGTCGAATACTATGTGAAAGAACAACTCGCCGCAGCGGGACTCGGCCGGATCGCCGAATGGACCCACTTCGGGTGCACCTCGGAAGACATCAACAACATTGCCTACGCCCTCATGCTCCGGGAAGGACGCGATATTCTGACGATACGCATCGAGACCCTTCGAGATCGGCTCGTTGAACGGGCCGCCGCATGGCGTACGGTCCCGATGATGGCCCGAACCCACGGTCAGCCGGCGACGCCGACGACGGTGGGAAAGGAGTTTGTCGTGTTCGCCGCCCGGCTTGACCGGGAGATCGAGCACCTTACCCAGTGGCGTCCGGCAGCAAAGATGAACGGTGCAACTGGCAATTGGAACGCCCATCGCGCCGCCCTTCCTAGGGTAGACTGGATCGATGTCTCGACAAAGTTCCTTTCGGAAAGGCTCGGTGTAGAACCCCTTCTCTATACGACCCAGATCAACCCTTACCACTACATCGCCGAGATCCTGCAGATTCTTGTTCGTGTTGCGGCGGCCGTCATCGACCTCGATCGCGATGTATGGGGATACATTTCTCTCGATTACTTCCGGCAACAGAAGGCCGCGGGAGAGGTCGGCTCCTCGACCATGCCGCACAAGGTCAACCCGATAGATTTCGAGAACAGCGAGGGGAATATGGGCGTCGCCATAGCGCTCATGGAGCACCTCTCCACGAAACTGCTCGCCAGCCGCTTCCAGCGCGACCTGAGCGACAGTACGGCCCTCCGCACCCTCGGCACGGCGTTCGGACACTTTCTCGTTGGTATCGACAGCACGCTTCGCGGCATGGGGAAACTCATGCTCAACGAAGCGGCGCTTGCCGCCGACCTTGCGGCACACCCGGAACTCCTCGCCGAGGCGGTGCAGACGGTGATGCGCCTCCACGGCGAAGAACGCCCCTATGAACGGCTCAAGGACCTGACCCGGGGAGAGAAAGTCTCCCTTGAGGAGATCCGCCGCTTTATCGCCGGTCTTTCAAATGTCCCCGAATCCGATCGAACGCGGCTTGCCGCATTGACCCCGGCAGAATACACCGGATACGCGGCAATGCTCGTCGATCGGTACCTCGCGGATCAAGCGAAGAAAAAGAGGAGCCAATGATCCGGCGCTTCGTCGATCTCTGGAAACATCTTGTCGAGGTCAACCGGTACGATCCCGAGAACGACCTCGATCGGTGGCGAGAGCAACTATTTACCGTCATCTATCCGCTTGCCCTTGTGGTGGGGCTCGCCGTATGCGCCGACACGCTTCATACCGCTTTTGTCGAAGAACGGTTTCTCGTCACCGTAGCGGCGTGCGTCGCCTACCTTTTTGCGATGACCCTTATGAGCCTCCGCTTCGTTCCTATCCGGGCACGCATGGCGGTCGGACTTATCATCTTTTTCTCGAGCGTATTCTACCAGAGTTCTCCTCTCGTTGGCTATCTCTTTTTGTTCTCGTTTCCCCCGCTCATCGCGATATTGGTGAGTTTCCGCGCGGCGCTCTCGTCGCTTGGCGCCAACATGCTCCTCTTTATCGCCACGACATATCACTTCGCCGACTTCGACATGGATCTCCGGAGCTTTGGGGTCCTCTCCCTCGATCGTTGGATACTTTACGGCATCGTTTTCCTCTTGCTCGACACCATCGTCACCCTGTGTTTCGGTCTCCTTACCAAAGGATTGGCTCAGGTCATCGCTTTGGAGCGGGAGGCCCGTCGGACTCTCGCCGAACGGGAAAAGCACCTTGCCGAGCTCAACACCCGCCTCTCCGAGGAGATGGCCCGCCGGGCACAGATGCGCGAGGAGTTGTCGGAAACGGAGAGAAAGGCCGCTTTCTACCTATCCCATGATCGACTCACCAACCTTCCTAATCGCGCAGCGTTCATCCAGCGGCTCAGCGTCGAGATCATGCGAGCACGCAACCGGGGATGGATGTTCGGGGTCGTTTCCATCGGACTTGACCGTTTCAAGCACATCAACGCGATGTACGGAACCACCGGCGGCGATGCGATCCTCGCCGGACTCGCCGAACGACTCCGAAGCATCCTGCGGGACCACGACACTATCGGACGGGTCGGCGACGACCGATTCATGCTCCTCTTTTCGGACATCGCCCGCCCCGAAGATATGCTCGTCATCCTCCCGCGGGTATGGGAAACGATCGAGCGCCCGTTCCAGATAGAAACGCAGGAGGCGCAGGTTTCAGCAAGTGTCGGTATCTGTTTCTTCCCGCTTGACGGAACGACCGCTGAAGATCTCGTCAAAGAAGCCGAAGCGGCCATGTTCGCGGTGAAAGAGAGCGGCGGCGGCGCCCACCGTTTCTTTGACGCGAAGATGAACACCGAGATGATCGAACGGGTGTCCATCGAACGCAAGATGCGCGACGCCATCCGGCGCGATGAGTTCGTTCCCTTTTTCCAACCGAAGGTCGACCGTTTCGGTTATCTGCTCGGCATGGAGGCGCTCATTCGCTGGAACGACCCTGATGGCATCATCCTTCCCGACCGGTTCATCCCCATAGCGGAGCAGAACGGCACGATCGTCGAGATCGGCGAGCGGATCCTTTACCACGCCTGTCGGCAGAACCGCTTGTGGCAGGAAAACGGACTCGTTCCCAAAAAGGTCTCGGTCAATCTTTCGCCCTTCGAGTTCCGCAGCCCGGGGCTCGTGCGACGCATCCGCGAGACGATAGAAAAAAGCGGTCTCGATCCGCTGTGGCTCGAGCTCGAGATCACCGAGAGCGGCATTATCCGAAACGAGCAAGACGCGCTCCGCAAACTGCACGAACTCCACGAGATGGGTATCTCTCTTTCGATAGACGATTTCGGAACCGGCTACTCCTCTCTTTCGAAACTCAAGGACTACCCGATAGACACGCTTAAGATCGACAAAAGTTTCATCGACTGCGTCCCGCACGACAAACGGGCCGTCACGATTGTCATCTCCCTTATACGACTTGCCCACAGCCTTGGGTTCAAGGTGGTCGCCGAAGGGGTCGAGCGCGTCGAACAGTTCGAGTTCCTCGTCGTTCACGGGTGCGATCAATTCCAAGGCTACTTCTTCGGCCATCCTCTCGCCGCGAGCGAGTTCGAGAGACACCTTCATCCGCCGGCTCCCTCCTCGTAACCGCCCTCTTGCTTTTTATCGTTTACCGGTTAGCATTCTTTCTTGAACAGGGAGGGTTTTTCGATGCGACGGGTGCTTTTCAGCGTCCTTGCGCTGTTGCCCGCGGTGCTTTGCGCCCTTGCACCGGACCGGGATCTGTCGCAGTACATCCACGAGTCGTGGCTCGACAAGCACGGGCTCCCGGTCAACACGGTGCTCTCCATCACGCAATCGCCTGACGGCTACCTCTGGCTTGCCACCGAAGAAGGACTCGTCCGTTTCGACGGTCTCCGTTTCACCACCTACACCGAAGAGAATACGCCGGAGATACCGAGTCGCCACATCCTGCGGCTGTTCGTTGATCGACGCGGGCGTCTCTGGATCGGCACCTACAATGGCCTCGTCCGCTGCGAAAAAGGACATTTTACGCGGCCGGGGGGCGATCTGCTCAAGAAACTTTCCGTCTTTGGCTTTGCAGAATCGGCAGACGGCATTGTGTGGGCGGCGACGGCAGGAGGACTGTTCTCCTTCTCCGACGACGGGGTGACTCGTTACGGAACGGAACACGGCTTTCCCGACGACGACTTCCGCGATCCACAGATCGATCGCTACAACGCGCTGTGGGTCATATCGGGGCGAGCGCACCTGTGCCGTCTTGCGCAGGGGAAACCGCCGCTTTGTTCTTCCTATGGAGAAATGCTCCGCACCCTTTTCCTCGACAGCCGTAACCATCTCTGGGTGGGCACCTATACGCGCATGATCCGACGAACCGACGACGGCCACCTTGAACAGGAGTACCTTGCGGCGGACACCCCGCTCCTTGCCGACACCATATCCGAAGACCGGAACGGGAACATCTGGTTCGGATCCCGCGAGTACGAGATAGTGAAAGTAACTTCGACGGGAACGCGCTTTCTCAACAATCGGCTGACCAATCCTATCGGCCCCGTCATGGCCTTTTTCGAGGATCGCGAGAAGAACTTGTGGGTTGGTACGGCGGGCAACGGACTTCACCGATTTTCCGACAACAAGATAACTCTCTATACCACTCGCAACGGGCTCGACACCGACATCATCCTCCCGGTCACGATGGGACGGAGCGGCGACATCTTCTTTGCCACTTACCAAGGAACGGTGGGAATGGTCAGGGATGATCGCCTGACCCTCCTTCACCATCTTCGATCGGTGACTCAACGCGTTATGGTCCTCGGTATCCTCGAATCACATGATGGGACTTTGTGGCTGGCTACTCAAGGACAAGGGGTCTTTCGAAAAGAGCCTGACAAAACGATACAACGGGTAGATCTCCCCATACCCGCCGATACGGTGCCGGTGGTGTACGAAGACCATTCAGGAGCGCTCTGGATCCTCGTGCGCGGCGGCGGAGCCCTCCGTTGGAAGGACAAAACCTTCGAGCACTTCACCGACGAGGACGGTCTTCCCGACAACTTCATCCGCCTCATTCGCGAATCGGCCGACGGCGACCTCTGGTTCGCAAGCGCGACCGGCGGCATCGCGGTGTACCGCAATGGACGGTTCACCTTCGCCGACCGGCTGTTCAACCAACCTCTTCCCACCAAAGCGATACAAACGATCTTTATCGATTCGTCCGGCCTTGTGTGGATATCGACCAACGGCAACGGATTATTCGTGTGGGACGGTGAACTGTTGACCCCGGTGCGGTTTCACGAGAGTACCCTTTCAAGCCTCGTTCTCAGCATGGTCGAGGACGAGTCGCACCATGTGTGGATGGGAACCAACCGCGGCATTCTCCGCATCGAGCGAAGCGAGGTGACCCTCTATCTCAAAGGTGCGGTCCCCTACCTCAATCCTCTCGTCCTCACTACCGCCCACGGCCTCAAAAGCGCCGAGTGCGTAGGCGGTACCCAGCAGAGCGCAGCTCGGGGAAACGATGGAAAACTGTATTTCGCCACGGTCGGTGGTCTTGCGGTCATAGACCCGAACAACCTTCCGACGAACACCGTCCCGCCACCGGTTCGTATCGAACAGGTCATCGTGAACGGAGAATCGTTCTCTCCCGATGCGGCGGTGTCCGTTACCGGCGGGATAGAACGCCTCGAGGTCCGCTACACGGCGCTTTCCTTCATCAACCCGGCGTACATCACCTTCAAGTACCGGCTCGACGGTTTCGACCGCGATTGGATAGCCGGCGGAACCCAGCGGAGCGCACTCTATACAAATCTCCCACCGGGCAACTATACCTTCTCGGTCATCGCAGCGAACAGCGACGGTCTCTGGAATCAGGAGGGAGCTTCCTTTTCTCTTGAGATTGTTCCCCGCTTTTATCAGACATCCTCTTTCCGCGTGCTTCTCATTCTCCTCATCGCCGTTTTCGTATACCTCCTGTTCCTCCTTCGCATGCGGACCATCCGCACACAGAACCTGCGTCTCTCACAATTGGTGGACGCAAAGACGCGCGAACTCACCGTCGCCAACGAGATGCTCCGCGAGATGTCGCTCATTGATCCGCTCACCGGCTTGCGCAATCGGCGATATTTCTCCGAAATACTCAAGGGAGAAGCGGCAAGCTACCTCCGAGCACGGTCCCATGCCGTATCGGGCTATGACCTGCGCCGTCTCGACCACGAAAAAGTGTGGGGTATCTTTCTGCTCGATCTCGATCATTTCAAACAGGTGAACGACCGATTCGGTCACGATTCCGGGGATCTCATCCTGACCCAGATCGCCACCCTTTTCAAAAACGCCGTACGCGCCGATGATGTCGTCATTCGCTGGGGCGGCGAGGAATTCCTCATCGTTCTCAGGAACAGCGTGCCGGAGTACCTGCCCGCTTTCGCGGTGAAGGTGCGATCGCTTCTCCGCAACGCCCTGCTCAAGACGACGCACGGCGACTTCATCCACAAAACGGTTTCGGTTGGCTTCACCCGCCTGCCATTCTATCTCGATACGCCGGAACGGTTGAACATCGAACAGACCATCTCGATTGCCGACCTCGCTCTTTACCACGCGAAACGGAGGGGCCGCGACCGATCGGTGCAGGTGATGCCGGGAGGACGAATTGTCGATACGGCCCCTGCAGAAATGCAAACGCTTCTCGCCGATCTCGACGCTTCGGTAAGAAGCGGCTTCTTCTCCATCGAAGAGCAGATCTAGCGGTCAGCGCTCTCCTTGCCGCCGTCTCGACACGGCACAGGCGTCTCACCATCCGCAAACCGAAGCACGAATGGGGCATGAACATCGAAGAAGGCACGGCGTTTGACCACGCGACCGTTCTGGCGAACAACGACGAAACCCCGTTCAAGCGGCGCGATCGGGTTGTACTTCTCAAACAAAAGATGGTCCTTCGCTACCCGTTGTTCATCGCGGCGAATGACCGCCGTCACCCTCTTTTCCAGAAGCGCCGTTAGGCCGACGAGACGGCTCATCAAGCGTTGGATCCACTCGGTCGGACGCGGAATGGCCAGCATAAGGTGGTCGAGGCGCATATACTTTTCCCGGAGAAGCCGCTCGACCGCAGTCTCCATATCGGCACAGAATGTCCCTGCCCGCTCGACGAGGTCCTCGACAGGCGTGGTGCACAACACCGCCGCCGCCGAGGGTGTCGAGACCGAGTAACTCGCCGCAAGATCCAGTATCGTCTTGTCTATCTCGTGCCCCACCGCCGCGACGACCGGGACCGGACAAGCGATGACCGCGAGTGCCAGCCCTTCTCCGTTGAAGGGGCGGAGATCCTCTTTCGCGCCGCCGCCGCGACCGACGATGATCGCATCAATATCGGGAAGAGCACCAAGCGTCTCGACTCCCTGCACGAGCGTTCCTTCGGCCTCCTCCCCCTGCACCAGCGCCGGGTATAAGGTGATGCGAAGAGGCGGATAACGGTCTCTCCCGACACGGATGATGTCTTGTATCGCCGCGCCGCCGGGCGCAGTGACCACACCGATGTGCTCGACGATCGGAGGCAGCTTCTTCTTGTGCACCTCGTCGAAGACACCCATGTTGAACAGTTTCTCTTTGAGCGCCTTGAGACGGAGCGCCTCTTTTCCCTCACCCGCCGGCAGAAAGAAGCTGACGACGAGCGACACCTCGGTACGCGGCTCATAGAGCGAAAGTCTTCCCCAAACGAGATATTCGGCATCCTCCGCCAACGACCGCTCGGCAAGTGCCTTCGTCCCTCGGAAGAGGACGCAACGCACCTGTGATTCCTCATCTTTGAGCGTAAAGTAGGTATGGCCGGAAAGGGCGGTGCGAATGTTCGTCGCCTCGCCACGCACGACGACGACGCCAAACTGTGCTTCAACAGACATCCGAAGCGCGCGAGCGAGTTCCGTGACGGTGAAGATGCGCTCGCCGTCCATATTCATATCATCCGCTTTTTTGCCATGTTGCGGATGAGCGGTGAAACATTCTTATTGTCCGCGACCTTCTTGAGATCGGCGCGGCGAAGCACCTCGACATAGCGCATCGCCAATTTCACCGGCGTTTTAGGATTCATAGTCAGTGCGAACTTTACCTGATAGTGCTTTGAAAGAATGCGACTGTTCGCGATGTGTTCGACGACATCCTGCGCGGTCATCGGATTGCCGGCAAGTGCGGCGATCTCCATGGCCGTAATGCCTCCGTTCGAGAGCACCGCCATAGCCACGAGACGGCGCGGGTCCTTGATGAGGATCCGACGCACTTCGATATTGCCCACCGTCGCCAGCTTCACGAGCTTCGGCATGGTGAGTTTCGATATGATCTCCGAGATCTTTTGGCGCGCCTCGATCGCCTCTTCCCGACTTAGACCTTCGAATGCCGTGTCGCTCAGCATGAAATCGGGGACATCGAGCTCGACGGCGTCGAGGTCAACGATCTCGTCTTCTTCGGTGACGACCCCCTTATCGGTATCGAAGAGCGCGCCGCCCACATCGACCTGCTGACCTTCCTCGACGACCTTCTCGTTCTCAAGGTCGACCCCTTCCGCCCCTCCTTCTTCGAGGAGCGTATCCACGCCCGCGATGAGGATACGGCCCGCGGCCTTGTCGCCAGAGGAAGCCGCGGGAGGGACCGGTTCAATGGGGGTTGTCGGCTCGCTGAAGGCCGCGAGGTCCTTTTCGGTAATCCATCCGAGCTGTTCACGGTACTGCCCCGCAAGAGCCTTGCCGATAGAGTTGAGGAACCGGATCGTCTCTTCGCGGAACTTGTATGAAAGCACGAGGAAACTTTTGTTCGAAACGAGTACTCTCCAAAGCTCCTCCTGCGGACGCATCCATAACTCGGTGACAAGCGACCACGTCACATGACGCGACGCCATAAGCCGCGCGATAAGACCGGGGTGCGGATCGGCGGCACAGTAACGCATCGCCGCGCGGATCGTCGGGGCCAGCGCAGCGGGGCTCACCCGACGCATGAGGTCAGAGGGAGGAATTTTTCTCAGCTCGGCGAACGCCGCGTCCCGTACCTCCGCATCGGCATCCTCGGAAAAGGCTATTACCGCGTCGATATAATCGTCTCGTGTCAGGGGAATAAGCTGATTCAGTATTGCCTTTTTCTGAGCACTGGTTACGGCGCTACGCCACACGTCTCTCCCCCTTTCAGTTCCGTTTCGCGATGAGAAGGATCCCACGGAGAGTGAGATCACGATCGTACTCTTCGATATGGCGCGATATCTGCGAGAGACTCCCGGCAAGGCCGCCGGTCGCAATGACCCGCGGTGAAAAATCAAGCCCCGCCCTGATCTCTTCGACGACCCGATCGACCATACCGGCGAAACCATAATAGATGCCGCTTTGGATACCGGTCGTCGTCGAACGACCGATCGGCGACGAAGGCCTTTCCAACGCGATACGAGGCAGTTTCGCGGTGCGCGCCGAAAGTGCCTCGAGCGCGATGAGAATGCCCGGCATGATCGCGCCGCCGAGATAGCGCCGGTCGGGCGAGACGACATCCACGGTGATCGCGGTTCCCGAGTCCACGACTATCGCTCCCTGAGGGAACCGTTCGATCGCGGCAACCGCATTCACGATGCGATCGGCCCCTACTTCAGAGGGGTTATCTAACGCAAGAACGAGTCCGGTAACGGTCCTCGCCGTGATGAAAAGAGGCTCTCTGCTAAAGTATTCACGGGAAAAACGCTCCCATGCATGGTCCCACACCGGAACGACCGAACTGACGACGACCTTCTTTATCTCGGCGCGTTCTATCCCAGCAACCGTCATAAGTACATGCAGTTTCGCAGTGAGATCGTCGAAGGTGGCGTTACGGTCGGTCTCGATGCGCCACCGCGCCACGAGAACATCATCGCGCCACATGCCAATGACGGTATTCGTATTGCCGATGTCCACACAGAAGAACATGAAATCCCTCTCAGAACCGGTCGAACGACTATACCCTATGACGGACAAAAGGCAAGCCCTTGACGATGCCTTCTCCCTGACGATACTGACGAATGTCACAAGTCAAGGAGATCACCATGTCGCGCTACCACCGTCCCACCGGATCGCTCATCAGTTACATGTCGGACAAAGTCAAGTCGGGCGGCGGCATCAACCTCGCGCAAGGATTGCCCGGCTTCGCGCCGCCGCCGGAACTGACCGATATCTTGAAAGAACTTTCCGATCAGCCGGTCCACCAGTATGCCCCCGGGAGCGGCGACAACGATCTGCGCGATATCCTGCCGACGCTCTTTCCCGGCGGTCCGGTGCGCGACCAGTTCATCGTGACGAACGGCGCGACCGAGGCGATCACGCTGGCCTATCTCTACCTTAGCCGCCGTGAGGCGCGTCCCTTTTCGGCGCTCGCCTTCGAACCGGTCTATGAAAGTTACCGCAACTTGCCGCAGATATTCGGGAACCGATTCGTGTCGCTTGACATCGGGGATGGGTTTTTCGCCCACGAGTCGGCATTCCGGCGAACGGTCCGCGACGAAGGGGTGAAGATCGTCTTTGTCGCTTCGCCGGGCAACCCACTCGGCCGCGTCTGGCGACGTACCGAACTCGAACGGCTAGCGGCGCTGAGCGACGAACTCGACTTCTCGCTCATTATCGATGGGGTTTATCGGGAGATCTATTTCGGCGAAAAGCCGTGGCTACCGACCGACCGCATCTCGCCGCGCCTGTTCTACGCCGATTCGTTCTCCAAGACGCTTTCGATAACGGGATGGCGCATCGGATTCCTTGCGGCGCACCCGTCGCATTTGGCGGCCATCCGCACCATCCACGACTACACCGGACTTTCGTCACCGTCGGTGCTCCAAAAAGCGATCGCGCGCTATTTGGCGGCGCATGACAACGGAAAGGAATATCTCATGGCATTGCGCCGTATGGTGAAGACATCGTTCACAACACTCGAGAAGATGCTCTCAAGGCTTGGGTTCCGCATACCGCCTATCGACGGTGGCTATTTCATTTGGGCTGAGCTGCCTAACGGTTCTGATGACGGCCTCGTCTTCGCCGAAGAACTGTACGAGAAAGAAAAGGTTGCTGTCGTTCCCGGCATCCACTTTTCCGATGCAGGCAACCGTTTCGTCCGCTTCAACATTGCGCGTCCGTTAGAGGAGATACAAGAGGCGGCCCGCCGCATTGAAAGGTTCATGCGCACAAGCCGCCTCCGAGAAAAAGAAACGCGCTAGTCGTCGTCCTCAGGACCGAGACCACCAAAGCGTTCCATCATCATTCGCCGCCGCTCCTGCATAAACTCGAGCGCTTTCTTACGTTGCTCGGCGGTCAATTTGAAGAGCAAGTCAAGTTTGAAGTTTTCCATGAGGAGCATCTGTTCACGGCGCAGGTCAGCAATCTTCTGGACCGATTTCTGCAACTTCGCTCTGTCAGGGTTGCCCTTCTCCATCTCGTTCCTCATCGCAATTTTCTCTTCCCTGATTTTGAATTGGATGTCGAGCATCTTCTCGTGATTCTCGTGCGCCGCCGCGCGGAATTCGGCCCGCTGAGATTCAGGAACACCGATGGCTTCGAGCATCTCGTCGTGCATTTTCAAAAGATGAGCCCCCTTGTCGTGCGGTCCAGGACCACCGGGGAAACCGGGTCCTCCTTTTCCATGATGAGGCCCTTGCGCCAATGCGATGACACTGACAAGCATGACTACAAAAAAAACTAGATTTTTCATGGCATTGTCCTCCTTATGCCAGTTAATAAAGACCTATTTCATCCATCACTATGTCGTGCTCAAGGAGCATAACCTCAAGATCCGCTTCACTGAGCGCCGCCAGCTGGTTCGGTTCCGTCTCCTCCTGTTTTATTCCAAACGGCACCACGCTGAGAAGCAAAAGGACAACGAAACCGGCGATGCCTGCCGTTATCTGTCGGCGGCGGCGTATTCGCGCACCCCGCGCCTTCACTGTAGCGCAGATCCGTTCCCACCGTTCCCGTTCGTCATCACGCATAGCGCACCTCCCGGCGGCGTGCCGCCTGCTCTTTCAATTGTCTCATCCCTATCGAGAAAAGGTTCCGCGCCGAGACCTCGGAGATACCGAGGATCTCGCCTATCTCGCGGAACGGAAGTTCGTCAACGATGCGAAGCATGATAACCTGTCGCCGTTTCTCTGGAAGCGCTTGCACCATCCCCATGAATTCCTCGGCCCGCTGAGCGGCGAGCATTTCATCCTCATGTCCATCACCGGAAACAGGAAGCACCTCTTCGAGTTCCGGCGACAATGTTATCTCTTGTCCCCGATCACGGTGCCTTCGAAAATAGTCGGCAATGACATTCACGGCTAGTCGGCGAAGATACCCATTTTGGTTCTCCGCTTTCAGTACCGCCGGAAGATTCAGGTATATCTTGAGAAATATCTCCTGCAGAAGATCGTCAACCATATCTTCTTTTTGCGCGTACCGCCGCACGATTGCTTCCATCATCGGCTGCTTTTCCCAAAAAAGCTCTTCGAATTTTCGGTCACGCTTTCGTCGCGATTCGAACAAGCCAAACATGCCATACCTCACACACTACACCTACTATAACGCCTCATCATGGGAAAAAGTAAAAAGATTCACCTTTCCTGAGGAACTCGTCCTGCTACATGCGCTCCGGAGCTTCTATACCGAGGAGCATCAACCCCTCCTTTATCACCCATGCGGTCCGAAGACAAAGAGCAAGGCGGCTCTGCATGATCGCATCGTCTTCTTTGAGGACCGGTGTTGAATTATAGAAGGTATTGAACCGCTGGCCGAGTTCGAAGAGGTAATCGGCGATAAGGTTTGGCTTATATCCTTCTGCTGCCTTGAGAATTGCAGTAGGAAAACCAAGAAGGTGAACAGCGAGACGGCGCTCGATAGGAGTCCCCATAATAATATGTGGCGAAGGATCAACGAAACGTCCTTGTTCTTCCGCCTTGCGGGCAATAGAGCGAATCCGTGCATAGGTATACTGAAGATAGGGGGCGGTGTTGCCATCGAACGAAAGCGCCTTATCCCATTCGAACGAGACAGGAGATATACGATTCTGGCTGAGATCGGCATACTTGACCGCACCGATGCCTACCATTTCGGCGACTTTCCCCTTTTCCTCTTCAGGCAGATCGGGATTCTTCTCTTCGATGATGCGTCGCGCACGGCGTACCGCCTCGTTGAGCAGGTCATCGAGCTTTATCACATTTCCTTTTCTCGTTGAGAATGCCTCGTCGCCGAAGCGCATGATGCCGAACCATACATGGTCGAGCGGTTCGTTCCATCCAAGCATCCGGGCAATGCGAAATATCTGTTTGAAGTGCGGCTGTTGTCGCTCGTCGGTGACATAGATCACCCGATTAAGGCGGTAGTGCTCGCGCCGAAACTTGAGGCAGGCAAGGTCGCTCGTCGCATAGAGAAACGCACCGTCTTGTTTGCGCACGATACAGGGATGCAACCCTTCCTTCTCATCGAAGAAGACGCAAAGCGCCCCGTCCGACTCCTTCGCCAACCCTCTTTCGACGAGAAGAGAGATTATATCTGGCATCCGGTCGTGGTAGAACGACTCACCATATGCGGTGTCGAAACGGATACCGAGCCGCGTATAGATGCGATCGTACTCCGCCATCGAGAGACGAATGAACTCCTGCCACAGTTTGCGGTTTTCTGGATCACCATCCTGCAGTTTCTTCAGCTCGGCGCGGGCCTCTTCCTCAAGCGAAGGATCGCTTTCCGCCGCCTGTGCGAAAAGCACATAAAGTCGCTCAAGTTCTCCGATAGCATCTTTTTCGTATGCTTCGCGATTGAGCCAGCGACGATAAGCGACGATAAGTTTTCCGAACTGAGTACCCCAATCCCCCAGATGGTTGTCCCCGATCACCTGATACCCCAGCCACCGGTAGATACGAACGAGGCTGTCCCCAAGCACCGTTGAGCGAAGATGGCCGATATGCATCGGCTTTGCGAT
>CAYQBN010000005.1:58310-162556 GCA_964415795.1 uncultured Spirochaetales bacterium
AGACGAGAAATCTATGACCACCGTTCCAACGCGGTCAAGGAACGAGAAATCATACTCTTCGCGACCGATCTTCGCCACCTCAGCGGCGATGAAGTCGTTCGAGAGCGTCAGGTTGATGAAGCCGGGGCCGGCAATCGAGAGAACCTTTACTTCAGGAAAAGATGCTCCATCGACAATCTGATTAGAGACAGCTAACGGTTTCATTCCTAGTGTCTGTGAGGCTGACATCGCGAAGTTGGTCTGATAGTCGCCGAACTGTTCGTCGCCAGTTCTCACCACGAAAAGTTTGTCAAGCGGTGCTGACGGAAGCACCTTCTGTGTTGCCGCGGCGAGCTTTTCCTCGAGTTGTTTCTCGATGATCTTCATTGTTCCTCTCCGGGTCGTCTGCCGCTCCTATAGCACAATCGGCGCCGTTTGTGAACAAACTTCGTCGCGGCGACAAAAACCTTGACTCCTTCGCGGTGATGGATAGTATCGCCTCTTGTCGGTGCCCGGGTAGCTCAGTCGGTAGAGCGAGGGACTGAAAATCCCTGCGTGGGCAGTTCGATTCTGTCCCCGGGCACCACTTCTTTTTTTCTCCCCCACAGACGACTACCGAGAAAGAACTCGAGGGATGCGACCTTCAAGCATCATAAGATCAACAAGCACGATCGCCGCTGCCGCCTCGACGATCGGCGGAAGGCGCAAGGCAAAGCAGGTGTCGTGACGACCTTCGATCACGATCTCGGTCTTCCTTCCTGTTTCGATGTTGACGGTATGCTGAGGCAGTCGGATGCTCGGCGTCGGTCGCACGGCAACCCGAAAAACTACCGGGTTCCCGTTCGTAATGCCTCCGTTAATGCCACCAGCGTTGTTGGTCGCGGTTCGTCCATTCTTGTCGAGCATCGGATCGTTCATTTCAGAGCCTTTCATCCTCGCCGCAGCGAACCCGGCACCGAACTCAACCCCTTTGATGCCCGGTATCGCGAAAAGAATGTGGGCGAGCAACGACTCGACCGAATCGAAGAACGGCTCCCCCAGACCGGCAGGAAGCCCGGTGATCGTGCATTCGATGACGCCGCCGAGCGAGTCGCCTTTCTTCTGCGCTTCGAGCAGTTTTTTGACCGGTTCCCCGACCCCCCCCACCTCGACAACGCTCGCTACTATCTCCACCTTTTCGAGGAGCATCTTCGCGACGACACCCGCCGCGACCATGCCGAGGGTGATCCGACCCGAGAAATGCCCTCCGCCACGGTAGTCGTTCCATCCGCCTGACTTGATATGCGCGGAGAAATCGGCGTGCCCGGGACGCGGGGTGTTCTTGAGGGTGAAGTAGTCCTTCGAGCGGATATCGCGATTCTGGAACATGATGGTGAGCGGTGACCCGGTCGTCCGGCCGTCGAAAAGGCCACTGAGGAAGATCGGTTCGTCCGCTTCGCGACGCGGAGTGGTGAATTTGCCGTCGCCACGGCGACGGGCAAGGTCTTCGACAAAGTCCTCTTCAGCGAGGTCAAGCCCGGCGGGACAGCCGTCGATGACGACCCCGACACCGGGTCCGTGCGACTCACCGAATATTGAGACCCGAAAGATTCGTCCGAAACTGTTCATGAACTTCCCTTCACAACAGGAAGTCGAGGATTGCTGAAGCCGTTGAGAAAATGAAGGAGTCGTCAAGATAAGGTTTTATTTCAGCAAGTATCTTCTTCGACCAGAGAAAACGGACGATGTAGGCGGCGAAGACCATGAGGAGCGTCGCCTTCACGAAACCGGCGACGATGCCGACCCCTTTGTTGATGCTTCCCACCGTCCCCTCGCGCGACTCCACGAGCCCCTTCATGAGCCAGATGGTGAACCACGACGCCGCGATATAAACCGCGATGAAAGCGACGATGAAGGCGCCGTTCGCCGCGACGCCGAACATCAGGAAGAACTCGCGCACTGATGGCAGGAGGAAGAGCACCATGATCGCCACCATCACTATCACCTTGATGATCTCGCGGAATCCGCCCGCGAGATAGCCTGCGAGCATTGCCGTAAGAAACACAAGTGTACAAATGAGATCAACCACGAGTCTTTCCCCTGAAAAATACGGGGGACCGTCGCCGATCCCCCGCCAAAATACCGGTTACGATATAAGTGCTCATTCGTCCTTCTTCTTCGTCGCCTTCTTTTTAGTCTTAGTCGAAGAAACCTCTTCCTTTTTCTTTTCCTCTTTTTTTATTTTAGGTTCCTTTGACGATGTCTCCTTCTTAGTCGACGACGCTTTAGCGGACGAAGATTTTTTTGCCTTAACCGGTTTTTTCTCTTCGGCCGGCGCTTCATCGAGAGGCTTACCAGTGATCACCTCGGAGAGGTACTCGATGATCGCCGTCGGCGCCGCATCGCCACGCCGGAAACCGAGCTTTATCAGTCGGGTATATCCGCCCTTACGCCCCTCAAACTTCGGGGCAATCTCGTCCATTAGCTTAGGAATAAGCGTTTCTCGCTCCGCTTTGATGTACTTGGTAAGCTGTACATATGCCGCGTGGGTACGCCGCTTGGCTATGGTGACGACACGGTCCGCAAGCCGCCGTAGTTCCTTAGCGCGAGCGACCGTAGTCGTGATACGACCGTGTTTAATGAGCGAATGCAAAAGACTGGTGAGCAACGCCTCACGCTGATCGGTCGGGCGACTCAGCCGCCGGTTGTCCTTCCTATGTCTCATAAGCGCCTCCTACTTGCCTTCCTTTTCCCGTTTCTTTTCCAGCTGTTCAATGATCCGTTGATCGGGGAAATTGGGCAGTTCCATGTTGAAATGAAGCCCCATATTAAGCAGTATCAGTTTTATCTCGTTAAGTGACTTTCGACCGAAATTCTTGGTCTTGAGCATCTCGGCCTCGGTCTTTTTGACAAGGTCGCCGACATAGCGAATACCTGCGTTCTTAAGACAGTTATAAGCGCGCACCGAGAGATCAAGATCGTCGATCGTCTTGTAAAGGTTCCAGTTGACCTCCTCGGTTCCTTCGCTTCCGCGGGCCTCGTCGTGCTCCTCGACGGTGAAATTGATGAGAAATCTGGTGTGCTCGCGAAGGATCATCGCCGCATAAGCGAGAGCATCACGGGCCGTTACCGAACCATCAGTTTCGATCTCCATCGTGAGCTTATCGTAGTTGAAACTATTTTTGACGCGAGCACCGGTGATAGCGTAGTTGACACGGGTGACCGGCGAAAAGAACGAATCAAGCGGGATAAAACCTTCGCTGTAGAGAGAGGGGTCATGATCTTCCGACGCGACATAACCGCGCCCCGACATAACGAGCAATTCCATCTCTATATCGGCACTGTTGTCCATTTCGAAAAGGTATAGATCTTTGTTGAGTATCTTGAGAGCGGCAGTCTCAGGAATGTCGCCGGCGGTCACTTTTCCCTTACCTTTACGCTTGAGAACGAGATGATGCATCTTGTCCTCGTGAGCAAGGAAACGAATCTGCTTGAGGTTAAGAAAGATGTTGACGACATCTTCCTTAATGCCGGAGATGGTTGAAAACTCATGCTCAACCCCGCGAATCTTCACCGCCACAATGGCGGAACCGCGGATTGAGGAAAGAAGAATGCGGCGCAGGGCATTTCCAAGGGTCATTCCATAACCCTTCATGAGCGGCTCGCATACGAATTTTCCGTAGGTGCCGTTCTCGTTCTGCTCTACCACTCGCACTTCTTTCGGCATGATAAGCGTTGTCCAATTCGAGCGATACATCCCTCGCACCTCGCAGTTTACTTGGAATAAAGTTCGACGATGAGGCTTTCCTTGATGTCTGGCGGAACATCGGCTCGCTCGGGCTCACGGAGAACGACTCCCTTAAAGGCTTCCTTATCGAGTTGAAGCCATGTCGGGATCGGTGCTCGCTCGCCGGCATGTTCGAGCGCGGTTTTGAAAACCATGCTGGAGCGGCTTTTTTCTCGTATAGCGATGACATCTCCTCTTTTTACGATATAAGAAGGCACATTAACCGTTCGTCCATTGACCGTAAAATGACGGTGATTCACCAAATGACGCGCCTGCATACGGCTTGTCGCCATACCGAGGCGATAGACGACATTGTCAAGCCGGCGTTCGAGCAGGCTGAGCAGGTTTTCGCCCGTTGCTCCTTTCATTTTTGAAGCACGGACATAAAAGAGCCTGAATTGGTTTTCCAGCAGGCCATACATGAACTTGACCTTCTGTTTCTCACGCAACTGGACCCGGTAATCGGTGATGCGTTTGCGCTCCTTACCATGTTGACCAGGACCGTACGGACGGCGGTCGAACGCGCATTTGTCAGAATGGCACCGTTCTCCCTTGAGGAAGAGTTTCACTCCTTCCTTACGACAAACGCGACAACTACTTTCCTTGTACTTCGCCAAAGCTTCCTCCTTTTTTAGGCCAAAAGTTTACGCTTGCGATTCGTATTACACCCTTCTGCGCTTCGCAGGACGGCATCCGTTATGAGGCACCGGCGTAATA
The DNA here is from genome assembly GCA_964415795.1 of uncultured Spirochaetales bacterium. Taxonomy (GTDB): domain Bacteria; phylum UBP6; class UBA1177; order UBA1177; family JAKLFG01; genus CALITV01. The sequence goes on from CAYQBN010000005.1 coordinate 62,773, forward strand.
TCGCGAAGCAACATGATGTTATATCCCGCGTTTCCCAACCCGCGAATTGCCGCTTCGCGACCGTTACCCGGACCTTTGACATAGACGCTCAAAGAACGAAGGCCATACTCTTTTGCCTTCTTCCCGGCATCCTCGGCCGCCGTTTGTGCTGCATACGGAGTACTTTTCTTCGATCCGCGGAACCCTTTAAGACCAGCGCTCGACCAAGCAAGCACATTGCCGCTCACATCAGTTATCGTGACAATCGTATTGTTGAACGAGCACTGAATATAGGCCAACCCCGTTTGTATATTCTTTCTAACCTTTTTTTTCTTCTGTTCGGCCATGGCTTTCTCCTACTACTTCTTTTTCATCATGTTGCGACGGGGTCCCTTGCGCGTGCGGGCATTGGTATGCGTTCGCTGCCCACGCACAGGAAGCCCTTTGCGGTGACGGAGACCACGGTAATTACCGAGGTCCATGAGCCGCTTTATGTTCATGATCGTCTCTTTGCGAAGATCGCCTTCTATGGTGTAATTCTTTTCAATAACATCGCGTATCTTCGCCGCCTGCGCTTCGCTGATGTTGTCAGTTTTCTCGTTGATGTCAACGCCTGCCTGTTCAAGAATAGCCCGCGCACTTGACTTCCCGATCCCATAGATGTAGGTCAAGGCGATTTCCATCCGTTTTTTCCTAGGAAGATCCACGCCCGCGATACGAACCAAGACACACCTCCTATTTACACTACTCCATTATCCTTGTCTTTGCTTGTGCTTGGGGTTTTCGCAAATGACTCGCAATACCCCTTTTCTCTTGATGATCTTACATTTCGAACAGATTTTCTTGACCGAAGATCTGACTTTCATGTGCTTACCTCTCTTCCGCAGAAGTCTTCATGCGATGAATAATCCTGCCCCGCGTAAGGTCATAAGGCGAAAGCTCGACCTGCACGCGGTCGCCCGGAAGGATCTTGATAAAGTACTTTCTCATCTTCCCGGAAACATGCGCCAACACCTGATGCTTATTTTCGAGCTCGACCTTAAACATCGCGTTGGGCAACGCATCCACGATGGTTCCTTCCAAAATGATGCCTTCCTCTTTCGCCATGTTTCCTCAGTTTCCTTTTTTTCTTTCTATATCGGCGAACAGTTTTTCCTTCACTAATTCTTCAAAAATCACATCGGCCGCACGGGCACCGTCTACTTTCAAAAAACGGCCCTTTTCCTCGGACGCAATTCGTTCGATCATCGGCGCAGTCAGAGAACGATATTCGGCAAGCCGCTTCTGTATGGCTGCCTCGCTGTCGTCGGAACGTCGAATGAGGGTCCCCTTGTGACACTGAGGACAGAAACTGCCCTCTGTTGCTCCGTTTTTTCCCGCCGTGAACGGCGCAAAGCACCCATTACAGACAAGACGCCCCGAAAGTCTCCGTAAAACCAGATCATCATCCACAATAAAATAAAGGAACGCGGCAGGGATTCTTTTCTCTTCTAGGTAAGATTTTAGGAGCTCATATTGGCCCATTGTTCTGGGAAAACCGTCTACAAGAAAAAGGGCCGTTCCCGAGGCTACCGGGAGTCTCTCCGCAGCGTCACGAAAAAGGTCCATGACTATTTCGTCGGAGACCAATTTTCCCGCATTGATGATCTCTTTCACCCGCTTTCCCAAATCGGTGGTGCGCGCAATATGATCTTTAAGAGCATCACCTGTCGAGAAGGTACGCCCATCGAATCTCTCGAGGAGAAGGCGTATCTGGGTCCCTTTACCCGATGCGGGTTTCCCAAGAAAGAAAAGGTAAAGATAGGCGGGATTCGCCGTCATCCTCTGCTCCTGCTCTTGACAAGAGATCCCTTGCCGCCGATGGAAAAGCCCTCATAATTGTTGCTGATAAGATACGACTCTATCTGCGATGCAGTGTCCATCGCAACACCGACGACGATGAGTATCGACGTTCCTCCCATGTAGAACGGAAGCCCCATCTTGTTACGAAGCAAGTCGGGGATGAGACACACTGCTGAGAGGTAAATGGCTCCACCAAAAGTGACCTTAGTGAGAACCTTATTGATGTAATCAACTGTCTCCTTACCGGGACGAATGCCGGGAATATACCCCCCATTTTTATTGAGGTTTTCAGCAATGTCCTCCGTCTTGAACTGCACAAAGGTATAGAAAAAAGCAAAGAAGATAATGAGCGCAATGTAGAGGAGTTCATAGAGCCAACTACCCGAATTGAGCAACCGTTGAAGCGGCCCCATCCAATCGGCATTCATGAATCCGCCTATGGTAGCCGGAAAAACGAGCAATGCCGAAGCAAATATCGGGGGGATGACACCCGAGGTATTTATTTTGAGCGGCAAATAGCTGTTCTGAAGCGTCCGTCCGCCGGCGACGCGGCGCGCATACTGTATCGGTATTTTACGGCGCGAACTTTCAACAAACACAATGACCGTGAAGGCAACAACGATCACGAGAATAAATACCGCGAGATGGAACGGCTTTATCATTTCTTCTCGAAGATATCTGACCAATTGAGCGAACATGGTGGGGAAACGTGCCACAATGGACGCGAAAATAAGAAGAGAAATACCGTTACCGATACCCCGTTCAGCGATCTGTTCGCCGAGCCACATGAGAAACAGCGTACCGGTCGTAAGCGTAATAACCGTAATGAGGCGGAAAAACCAGCCGGGATTCTGCACGACAACTTCGCCTGCCTTACCAGTGAGGCTCTCGAGGAACCTCGCCATCATAAGCCCTTGGAACAGGCACAGAAGCACAGTACCGTAACGGGTATACTGCGTGATCTTTTTCTGACCTTGCTCCCCCTCTTTCTGCATTTCGCCGATCTGAGGTATGACTACCGCAAGAAGTGAGAATATAATGGAGGAACTGATATACGGCATGATGCCTAGGGCAAAAATAGAAAGTTGCTCCAGCGCACCGCCCGAGAACATGTTGAAGAGACCAAGAATCGTGGTCGATCCCTTTGTCGCCATGATGTCGGCCATGATGTGTTTATCGACACCCGGCGTCGTAACAAAGATACCCAGACGGTATACCGCAAGAATAAAAAGAGTAAAGACGATCCTTTCCCGAAGATCGGGTATCTTAAAGATATTGGAAAGTATCCTGCTAATCAATGCTCAACTCCTCCGCCTTTCCACCGCTTTTTTCTATTGATTCGCGTGCCCCTTTCGAAAACTTATGTGCCTTGACGGTGATGGGATGTTTTATTTCAGCACGCCCGATGAGTTTGATCACTTTTTCGTTGCCTTTGCAAAGCCCCATTTCGGCGAGTGTGGCGATATCTACCGTTGCGCCTGCCTCGAGGTGCTCAAGATAACGAATATTTATCTCCGCAATGTTTGCGGCAAATTTATTGTGGAACCCTCTTTTCGGTAAGCGACGGATCAGCGGCATCTGACCACCCTCAAAGCCGATACGCACCGAACGGCCGGCACGAGCCTTTTGCCCTTTATGCCCTTTCGTTGAAGTGCGTCCGTGTCCCGATCCATTGCCTCGCCCGATAATCTTCCGCTTTTTGAGGCCATCCGGCTTTTTGAGTTCGTGGAGATGCATGGGTTACTCCTTTGACTGCACTTGATAATGGGGAACAGTAACATTACGTTTCGCCTGAATATCATCGAGACTTTCCATAGAAAGGAGCGCCTTGAATGTCGCTTTGGCCATGTTATGAGGATTGCTCGATCCGATACTCTTAGTAAGTATGTCAGTAACGCCAGCCGCTTCCAGCACCGACCTCACCGCCGAACCAGCAATAACCCCAGTTCCCGGAGCCGCAGGACGCAGGAATACTTTTCCGGCACCGAATTCGCCAACCACCTCATGGGGAATCGTACCACGACACAAGGTGACCTGGCGAAGACTTTTACGAGCACGCGCTATCCCTTTCTTAATTGCCTCAGGAACCTCACGGGCTTTTCCGAGACCCAATCCCACATGGCCTTGCCCGTCACCAACCACCATGAGCGCGGAAAAACTGAAGTTCTTGCCACCCTTGACGACTTTCGCCACGCGGTTCACATATATAAGCTTTTCGCGGAGGTCGAGCCCTTCCGGATTGATTGGTTTTACCTTCTCTTTCTTCATACCGTTGCCTCTCCTCTTTTAAAATTCCAGTCCGCCTTTTCGTGCCGCTTCGGCGAGTGCCTTTACTCGCCCATGGTACTTATAGCCGCTCCTGTCGAAGACAACTTGTTGAATACCCTTAGCCTTACATTTCATTGCCAGAATTTCACCTATACGCATCGCGTCGGCCTTTTTATCGCCATCTCCACCCTTGTAGTCTTTTCCGAGAGTGGATGCCGCCACCAAGGTTTTTCCAATGGTATCGTCTATTATTTGCGCATAGATGTGCTTGCAACTTCGAAACACCGTCAATCGAGGACGAGAGGAAGAACCGTAGATTTTCTTGCGAATCGAGGCCTTTCTTCTTTCACGCCTCTGTTGTTTTATGTTACCGCTCATGGCTGTCTCCTCCTTGAATTCACCTTTACTTAGCCGCCGCTTTACCAGCCTTTCTTCTTACCACTTCTCCCCGGTAACTTATTCCTTTGGCCTTATAAGGTTCTACTGGTCGAAGTGACCGTATCTTCGCTGCGAAATCGCCGAGCAACTGTTTGTCGGCAGATACTAGGGTAATCTCATTCTGTTTTACCTCAGCAGTAATTCCTTTCGGAACATCAAGTTCCACAGGATGAGAAAATCCTAGAGAGAAAGCAATCTTGTTTCCCTTCTGCTCAAACTTATAGCCGGTCCCCTTGACTTCGAGCACCTTACTGAAACCCTCGGTTACGCCAGTCACCATGTTGCTGATAAGCATCCGATACAGACCATGCAACGCCCTTGTCTCTTCTTCATCATCCTTTCGCTCAACAATGATGAGGTTGTTATCCACCTTCACAGTAAGCTTCGGGTGTATCGCTCGTTCGAGGACTCCCTTGGGGCCCTTGACGCGGAGCATTCCTTCCTTCAAAGAGACCTCAACCTTAGGGCTGAACGGTATCGGTCGTTTTCCTATTCTTGACACGGCGTTACCTCCATTTTTCCCATGCTTCCTACCAGACTCGACACAACACTTCCCCACCTACTTTAAGCTCGCGCGCTTTGCGGTCCGACATAATGCCGCGGGAAGTCGAAAGGACTAAAATACCAAGCCCCGCCCGAACATGAGGGAGATCCGCTATCGGCAGGTATACACGGCATCCGGGCTTACTTACCCGCTCAAGATGAGAAATAACCGGGCGACCATTATAATAACGAATATCCACCGCTACCGTCCGTTTGGATCCGATCTCCGTAACACGGAAATCGTTGATGTACCCTTCTTCCTTGAGAACTTGACTAATTCCCTCTATAAGACGCGACGACGGAATACCGACCACCGTTTCCTTTTCGGAACGTATCGCATTACGAACGCGTGTCAAATAATTGGCAATCATATCATTCATGTTTGCCCCCTACCAACTCGACTTGACTACACCGGGAATAAGTCCCCATGCCGCCAACTTACGGAAACACAGACGGCACATATCAAACTTCCTGAGATAAGCTCTGGAACGGCCACACAACGGACACCGATTGTGCCTTCGTGTCGAGAATGCCGGTCTCTTTTTCGCCTTAAGCCTCATTGAGAGTCTGGCCACTGATCATCCTCCTTCGTTATGTTATCCACAATTAATTACCAAACGGCATGCCAAACATTCTGAGAAGGGTCCGAGCATCTTTGTCGTTCCGTGCGGTAGTACAAATCGTTATATTGAGCCCTTTGACCGTCTCTACTTTGTTAAAATCTATTTCGGGGAAAATGAGGAAATCCTTGATGCCAAGCGAATAGTTTCCCCTCCCATCGAAAGCCTTTGCCGATATTCCCCTGAAATCACGCACCCGCGGCAACGCCACCGTTATGAGACGATCAAGAAAATCGTACATCCGATCACGACGAAGGGTCACGGAAGTCCCTATCGGCATTCCTTGCCGCACCTTGAATGTCGCAATCGACTTACGCGCCTTGTTGATAATCGGTTTCTGTCCGGCAATTGCGGCCAGCTCCTTTACCGCGTCTTCCAACAATTTTTTGTTCTGTATTGCCTCACCGACTCCCATATTCAACACGATTTTCGTAAGACGAGGTACCGCCATGGGATTGGTAATACCCAGCTCTTTAGCGAGCGCCGGACGAATTTCCTTTTCGTAATGGATCCGTAAGCGGCTCGTATATGGTGTCTGCGGAGAAGCAACAGTTTTTTCTTTGGTTGCCTTACTCTGCTTTGTTGTGGCAACAACGCCATCTTTAGGCGATTTCTGTTTCTCGGCCATCGTTTTCTCCTGTCGTCTCACGCTATCGTCTCACCGCATTTGCGGCAGTAACGCACCCGCTTTCCATCCCCAAGCACCTTGCGTCGGAATGAGGTAACCTGTGCACACTTGGGACACAGTGGCTGAACATTTGATATATGGATCGGCATTGCCTTATCAACAATACCGGCCTCTCGGTTTTGTCCCTTCTTTTGGTGTTTTTTGTACACATTGACATTTTCGACTATCACTTTTTCTTCTTTCACAATGACTCGGAGCACCTTACCGCTTTTTCCCTTGTCTTTTCCAGCGATAATGCGCACGGTATCGTTTTTCTTGATATTTGCCATGGGAACATTTCCTCCTTTACAGGACTTCCGGTGCAAGGGAAATAATCTTCATAAATCCCTTGAGACGCAACTCTCGAGCCACAGGACCAAAAACACGGGTTCCGACCGGCTCATAGTAATCGTCAAGAATAACAACTGCGTTATCATCGAAACGAATATAAGAGCCATCCTCTCGCTTAAGCTCCTTCGCCTGTCGAACAATAACCGCTCGTTTTACCTCTCCTTTCTTCACTTTGCCTTTTGGTTCGGCATCCTTGACCGCGACAACGATGACATCTCCGACACCGGCATATCGACGGCCTGTTCCGCCATATACCTTAATGCACTGCACCTCTTTGGCTCCCGAATTGTCGGCGACGGTGAGTCTGGTTTGCTTCTGGATCATGACTCTCCTCCTCGCTCTATCTTCTCAACAACGAGCCACCTCTTCCGAGCACTAATCGGCGCACACTCGCGAATGCGAACTCGGTCGCCAACCTTGTAGATGTCTTGCTCGTCATGCGCCAAGTATTTTTTGTGCGACATCACCCTTTTCTTGTAAAACGGGTGACGGTAACGTCGCGTCACCATGACGGTAACCGTCTTTGCAACCTTGTCAGCAACGACGGTGCCTACCAGTGTTCTCTTATGACTCCGCGGTTTCATGCTTTTACCTCTTTCCCGAGATCTCTTTTTCCTTTTCCGAGAGTAGCGTGTGGACGCGTGCTATATCTTTCTTCACCATCCTCAGCCGAGAAGAATTCTGCAATTGCCCCATTGCCTTCTGAACGCGAAGGTTAAAGTGCTCCTCCTCAAGCGAGAAGAGCATTTCCTTCAGTTCCTCTATTTTTTTCCCTTTCATCTCGCGACTTTTCATTTTATCTCATCTCCCCGTACGATTATCTTCGTTTTCACCGGCAACTTGTAAGCGGCAAGCCGGAGCGCTTCCCGCGCCGAGACATCATCGAGGTCTCCAACCTCGAACAAAACACGGCCCGGTTTAACAACACAAACCCACTCCTCAGGATTTCCCTTCCCTTTCCCCATACGAGTTTCAAGCGGTTTCTTGGTGATCGGCTTGTCAGGGAAAATTCGTATCCACAAACGACCCCCTTTGCGCGCAAACCGCATGATGGCAACACGAGCTGCCTCTATCTGACGGCTAGTCACCCATCCACTCTCGAGCGCCTTGAGACCATACTCTCCAAAGTCTATACGATTGCAGGAAGTGGAAACCCCGGCCATACGGCCTTTTTGCATCTTTCTGAACTTCACCTTGTTGGGCATCAACATGATAGACCCCTATCGCAATGTCGCTAACCTTTTTTTACGCTTCTTCTTTTGATCTCGGTCTGCTTGGAGACTTCGCCGTGGTATATCCACACCTTCACCCCAATGGTCCCATAGGTAGTGCGCGCGATCGTGTAACCATAATCAATATTGGCGCGAAGAGTGTGTAATGGCGTTCTCCCCTCATGATAATGCTCGGTGCGCGCTATTTCGTTGCCACCAAGACGTCCGGCAACTTGCACCTTTATTCCCTCGACGCCGCTCTTTATCGCATTGCCCATCGCCCGCTTCATGGCACGGCGGAAATGTGCCCGTTTCTCAATTTGTTCAGCAATGCTCTCCGAGACAAGCTGAGCGTTGGTTTCCGGCTTTTTGACTTCTTCAGGTTGCACAAATATTTCCTGCGCTCCCTTGGCAATCTTGGCGACGATCTGCTTTATTTTCTCGATCCCAGCACCCTGCTTTCCAACGACGAGTCCCGGCTTAGCCGCATACAGAGCAACCTTAATTTTATTGCCGGAGCGTTCTATGCGGAGATCCGCTATGCCAGCCGCATAAAACTCTTTTTTTATCTTCTCGCGGATAGCAAGATCTTCATGGAGCCATGCGGCATAATTCCGGTGGGAGTACCATGCGGAGCTCCAGCTCTTTACTACACCAACTCTGAAACCAACGGGGTTAACTTTGTGACCCAAGCGACACCTCCTCCGCTCTTATCCTCAATCTACTACTTGTTCCTTCTGTTCTACCAGATCTATCGTAACATGGCTTGTCCGTTTCACGATACGGTTCGCGCGGCCATGTGATTTGGTAATAAACCTCTTCCACATCGGTCCTTCGTCTACGACGATACTCGCAATCACCAGTTTATCGGGGTCAAGATTAAAATTGTTCTCGGCATTCGCTATCGCCGAATCAAGCAGTTTTTTGAGAGCAGGCGCAGCACGACGGTTGGTAAAATCAAGAATGTCGCGTGCTGCTCCGACCTGTTTTCCCTTAATAATATCAGCCACCTCACGCACCCGACGAGGACTCATCCTATAATACTTGAGGACGGCACGCACTCGTTTCGTTTCCATCGTCTCTCTCCACCTAGAAAGAATAAAGCGGGGATAGTGTATTCATCATCTTCTTCTTTGCAACTTATTTTTTCTCACCGGCATGTCCTTTGAAGACACGGGTTGGGGCAAATTCCCCAAGTTTAAATCCCACCATCTCCTCGGTAATGAACACCGGTACGAACTTGTGACCGTTATGTACAGCAAAGGTAAGTCCGACCATCTCCGGGATGATAGTGGAACGGCGAGACCATGTTTTTATCGGCTTACGATCGCCAGATTCCACAGCCTTGTTCACCTTCTTCCAGAGGTGCTCGTCCACAAACGGTCCCTTTTTGACTGAGCGCGGCATACTTCCTCCGTCTTCTAATCAGTTTCTCATTGTTCTTTTTACTTTCCACGTCTCCGGACCCTGAAACGATCGGTCCGCTTGTTATTTCGGGTCTTATACCCTTTCGTCGGCAAACCCCATGGAGAAACCGGATGACGACCGCCAGAAGTCTTTCCTTCGCCACCTCCATGCGGATGATCTATGGGGTTCATGGCCACGCCGCGTACTTTGGGTCGACGACCAAGCCACCGTGACTTACCCGCTTTGCCTATTCTTACATTAGAGAAATCGGCATTACCGACCTGTCCCACTGTGGCACGACAATCGAGATGAATAAGACGAATTTCCCCCGACGGCATACGAACCGTTGCATAATCGTTCTCTTTACCCAGCAACTGCACGCCAGCTGCCGCTGCTCGGGCGAGTTGACCACCTTTACCGGGTTTTAGTTCCACATTATGAATGAAAGTACCCACGGGGATGAAGCGGAGAGGCATCGCATTTCCAGGACGAGCATCCGCTTCCGCGGCCGAAGAAATGACAGTATCGCCAATCTTCAGCTTATCTGGAGCAATCATATAGCGCTTCTCCCCATCAGCGTAGTGTACGAGCGCAATCCTAGCGTTGCGGTTGGGGTCGTATTCTATGGCAGCCACTTTACCGGGAACCTCCAGTTTGTCGCGCCTAAAATCTATGACACGATACTTCTGTTTATGGCCACCACCACGGCGACGAGAGGTAATTCTTCCGTTAGCGTTGCGTCCCCCCGTTTTTTTGAGCGGACGCAAAAGCCGTTTCTCGGGTTTCTTGGCACTGATCTCGGTACTGTCGAGAACCGACATGTTCCGACGACCAGCCGAAGTTGGATTATACGTTTTAATGCCCATGGGTTCCCCCTTCTTCTTCCTCTTGTGGCTACACACCTTCAATGAAACTGATACTCTGCCCTTTCTGAAGCGTTACATACGCTTTTTTGTAATTACGCCGCTTGCCAGTAACACGCTTGACCTGTTTTACCTTTCCACGAACAATGACGGTGTTAACTTCGGTCACTTTCACATCAAAGAGATTTTCCACCGCCTCCTTTATCTCCTCTTTTTTGGCATTCATTGCCACCTCAAAGAGATATTTCTTCTCTTCCCCTCGGGAAAGTCTTGTGGATTTTTCGGTGATAATGGGGCGCTTGATAACGCCAAAATAACCTATTTTTTTCATGATGCGTACTCCTCGTTAAAATAGGTGGCGGCTTCCTCGGTCATAATGACCGTTCGATATGCCATGATATCGAAGAGATTTACCTGCGTATAGTGCAAAACGAGATATTCCGGAATGTTGCGGACGCTCATCGAGAAATTGTCCTCGCCATCTCCGGTGAGGATAAGCGCTTCCGGGATGTTCCATGTCTTTTTAAGCAGAGAAAGCGCCGCCTTGGTCTGTATCTTATCGAACTTGAACTCCTTCACAACGAACAAATTGCCGCTCTGCAAGCGTTCCGAGAGAACCGCCTTGAGTGCAAGACGACGCTTCTTTGCCGGAACTGTATAAGAATAATCCCGAGGTTGAGGACCAAGAATAACATAACCGCCGCGTAAGATACCGGCACGCGTCGTTCCCCGACGGGCACGCCCCGTCCCCTTTTGACGAAACGGCTTTGAGTTTCCGCCCGATATGGTGGAAACGGTTTTGGTCGCGTGCGTTCCCGCACGCCATCCGGCGGTTTGCATGCGGATGACCTCATAGACCGGCACCTTTTTCTCTTGCCATGCAACAGAAAACACCTTCTCGTTCAAATCAAAAGTGCCAATCTTCTTTTTGTCGCGGTCGAACATATCTATCATCGGCATGTTATTCTCCCTTACTTTACCGCTCACTTACTAACCTTGATATACACCACGCCACCGTTGGCCCCCGGAACCGCTCCTTTGATGAGAAGAAGGTTCTTTTCAGGGTATACCTTGACCACCTCAAGGTTTTTGACCGTTACCTGTTCGTTTCCATAACGGCCAGCCATCCGTTTGCCTTTCCAAATTTTACCGGGATGCACATTCTGTCCGACCGATCCGGTCTTACGATGGAACTTTGATCCGTGAGCATCCCCGCCCCCGCTGAAATTCCAGCGCTTGACAACACCGGTATAACCGCGACCCTTGGTGAAACCAGTCACCTTAACCTTTTGGCCCGCCTTGAAAAGGTCAGCCTTTACCTCGTCACCCAAGTTGAATTTCTCGAGTTCAGCGGGGGTAACACGAAACTCCTTGAGACGACGAAAAACTCCTTTCCCCGCCGCCTTAAAGTGACCTGCCTCAGGCTTACCTATCCGCTTTGTCTTTTTCTCAAAAGCAAGCTGAACCGCCGAGTAGCCATCTTTTTCCGGAACCTTCTTCTGAACGATGAAGCAGGGGCCGGCTTCTATGACGGTGACGGGGACACAGACGCCATCTTCATTGAAGTACTGTGTCATCCCAATCTTCTTTCCTATCAGTCCTGCGCTCATGGTTTCCCTCTCCGTTCAAACATTCTTGCCTCGATTCCGCTTAGTTAGTCTTGCTTGATCTCAATCTCTACTCCGGCGGAAAGGTCGGTTTTCATAAGTTCATCCATCGTCTGAGGAGTCGGATTAAGGATGTCGAGTATCCTTCGGTGAACACGCATTTCGAATTGCTCACGCGACTTTTTATCAACGTGCGGCGAACGGAGGACACAATACCGGTGAATCTTGGTGGGCAGAGGGATCGGCCCTGCGATACGAGCACCTGTCCGTGTGACAGTATCAATGATCTCGCCTACCGAACCATCAAGCAGTTTGTGATCGAACGCCTTGAGTTTGATTCTAATCTTGTCGCTCACGACGCCACCTCGTATTTGCTGTTTACTCGACAATCTTCGTAACGACGCCCGAGGCCACCGTGCGACCACCCTCGCGGATCGCGAAGCGGAGACCTTCCTCCATCGCAATCGGCGAGATCAGCTCTACCGTGATCCGCACATTGTCTCCGGGCATGACCATCTTAACCCCTTCAGGCAACCGCAACGCCCCCGTTACATCCGTCGTGCGGAAATAGAACTGCGGCCGATACCCGTCAAAGAACGGCGTATGCCGACCACCCTCTTCCTTCGACAACACATAAACTTCCGCCTCGAACTTCGTGTGCGGCGTTATCGTCCCCGGCGCCGCCAATACCTGTCCTCGTTCTACCTCCTCCTTCTTGATGCCTCTCAGCAAGCACCCCACATTGTCTCCGGCACGCCCTTCGTCCAGCAGTTTCCGGAACATCTCCACTCCGGTCACCACCGTCTCCTGCGTCGGACGCAACCCCACTATCTCCACTTTGTCAGATACCTTCACTATCCCTCGCTCGATACGCCCCGTCACCACCGTCCCGCGCCCGGAAATCGAGAACACATCCTCGATCGGCATCAGGAACGGTTTGTCTACCACTCGCACCGGTTCCGGTATGTACGTGTCTATCGCATTCATCAGCTCATGTATGCACTTCGCGTCCTCGCTGTTCGGATCGTCCGTGTTCAGCGCCTTCAGCGCGCTGCCGCGAATGATCGGTACTTCGTTCCCCGGAAACTTGTAGCTCGTCAAAAGTTCCCGTAACTCCATCTCCACCAGATCCAACAGCTCCGGATCGTCCACCGCATCCACTTTGTTCAGGAACACCACGATATACGGCACACCGACCTGCCGCGCCAACAATACGTGCTCTCGTGTCTGCGGCATCGGCCCATCCGTCGCTGCTACCACCAAAATCGCACCATCCATCTGCGCCGCACCTGTGATCATGTTCTTGATGTAGTCCGCGTGCCCCGGACAGTCCACGTGCGCGTAGTGCCGCTTGTCCGTCTCGTACTCCACATGCGCCGTCGCTATCGTGATCCCGCGTTCCCGTTCCTCCGGCGCCTTGTCTATCTGATCAAACGGTACAAACTTCGCCTTCCCCTTCGCCGCCAATACCTTAGTGATCGCCGCTGTCAGCGTCGTCTTACCGTGGTCTATGTGACCTATCGTCCCCACGTTCACATGCGGCTTCGTCCGCTGAAATTTCTCCTTCGCCATCTCCGCCTCCTTCTGTCGGTTAGTAATAAGCGAACAATCGTGATCTGATATGCTCAGGCAGTTCTCGATAACACGCGAACTGCATGGTAAATGTGCCGCGTCCCTGCGATCGTGAACGAAGATCGGTCGAATAACCGAACATCTCCGAGAGCGGCACTTGGGCTCGAACGATCTTTACCCGCGTACCACGCCCTTCCTCCATACCAACCACCTCTCCTCGGCGACTACGAAGATCACCGAGCACATCACCGAGATACTCTTCCGGTACTGTGATCTCAACATTCATAATCGGTTCAAGGATACGGGGCTCGGTCCGCTCAAATGCCTCACGAAAACATGCCGAGGCGGCTATACGGAACGCGATGTCAGAAGAGTCTACCTCATGCGAAGAGCCATCAACGAGAACCACTTTGGTATCAACGACAGGTAGGCCATACTTGCCGCTGGTTGCTGCCGCTTCAACGCCCTTTTTGACCGAGGAAATGAACTCGGAAGGGATCACGCCGCCCTTTATCTTATCCTCAAACACTATGCCGCTTCCTGATTCGAGCGGGGCTATCTCAAAAACCACATGAGCATATTGTCCCTTGCCGCCGGTCTGCTTAACATGACGATACTCATGACGAACTGGTTTGGTCGGCGTTTCACGATAGCTCACCTGAGGTTTGCCGACCTTAGCATCAACCTTGAATTCCCGGCGCAAACGCTCGACAAGAACTTCGAGATGAAGTTCTCCCATGCCTGAGATTATCGTTTGCCCGGTCTCTTCATCAACGCGGATTTTGAATGTCGGGTCTTCTTTCGAAAGCTTCTGCAGAGAGAAACCTAACCGTTCTTCATCAGCCTTGGTTCGCGGCTCTATTGAGACCGAGATGACCGGTTCAGGGAACTGCATTGGCTCAAATACTATCGGGGACGACTTTTCACACAGGGTCGCTCCCGTAGAAGCGCTCTTCAGTCCAACTATCGCACCGATGTTACCGGCGCGTATGACATCAATATCCTCACGCTTGTTAGCATGCATACGAAGAAGACGCCCTATCCGCTCTTGTTGATCGGCGGTTGCATTGTAGATAGTTTGCCCTGTTTCTATTTGCCCCGAATATACCCGAACATAGTTCAGATCACCCACATAGGGGTCGTTCATTATTTTAAAAATAAGGGCACTTGTCTCCTTGTCCTGCGCACGGCGTTCTACCGGCTTTCCGGTCTTGGGGTTGACCCCCACCGCCGGCGGAAGATCGTCCGGAGCAGGAAGATATTCGATAATGGCATCCAACAGCGGCTGGATTCCCTTGTTCTTAAATGCCGCACCGCAGAGTACCGGGAAAACAGCCGACTTGATCGTTCCTTTCCGCAACGCAGTCTTTATCAGCGCCGGGTCCGGATCCTGGCCTTCAAGATAAGCTTTGAGAAGATCCTCATCAAACTCACTTACCGCTTCAACGAGTTTCTCGCGAGTTTGTTCCATTGACTCTCGCAATGGCGCGGGAATCTCTTTCTCTATACGATATTTCGCCCCCAAGATATCGCTGTCGTAATAATAAGCGGTACGCTCTATAACATCCACTACTCCGATAAAGCCATCTGCCGCACCGATAGGCACCTGTACAGCTACCGCGTTTGCACCAAGACGATCACGAATCATGGTAACGACGGCATCGAAATCTGCGCCGATACGATCCATCTTGTTCACGAACACTATTCGAGGAACATGATAGCGGTCGGCCTGACGCCACACCGTTTCGCTTTGAGGCTGAACCCCTGCCACCGCACAAAAGACGATGACCGCACCGTCAAGAACGCGGAGGGATCGCTCCACCTCGACCGTAAAATCGACATGGCCTGGCGTATCAATGATATTGATGCGCTTCCCCCGCCAAGAACAGGTGGTAGCGGCGCTCGTAATCGTGATACCGCGTTCCTGTTCCTGGTCCATCCAGTCCATCACCGCAGTGCCCTCGTGTACCTCGCCCATTTTATAGGAAACGCCTGTGTAAAACAGTATGCGTTCGGTCGTGGTAGTCTTCCCCGCATCGATGTGTGCTGCTATGCCGATGTTCCGAATGTCGGCGAACGGTATGTTCTTTTCCTTGACTACCATCTCGACCTGATGTTTTTACCATTTGAAATGCGCGAACGCCTTGTTTGCCTCAGCCATCTTGTGGGTTTCATCCATCTTTTTGAAGGCATTTCCGCGCTTGTTGTACGCATCATCAAGTTCCGCTGCAAGTCTCTCTGTCATACCTTTTTCGGAACGAGCACGGGCCGCGGAGATGATCCATTTCATGCCGATCGATTGGCTTTTCTCAAGCGTGACTTCCGTGGGGACTTGGTAGTTTGCCCCACCGATACGGGTCGACTTAACCATAACCTTGGGACGCACATTTTCGAGAGCACGACGGAACATCTCAACCGGCCCATCACTCTTGCCTTTCGCTGCCTTTTCTATCGCATCGTACACGATTCGCTCGGCGACGGACTTCTTTCCTTCCCACATGACCTTGTTGATGAACTTCTGAATGAGCACTTCGCCATACTTCGGGTCAGGAAGAATCTCTCTCCGGGTCACGAATGCTTTTCTCGGCATATCGTCCTCCTTCTATTTGGGCCGCTTGGCACCGTACTTGGAACGCCCCTGACGCCGTCCATCAACTCCAGCGGTGTCGTGGACCCCGCGGATGATGTGGTACCGGACTCCCGGCAGGTCCTTGACACGACCTCCCCTCACGAGAACAACGCTGTGCTCCTGAAGATTGTGCCCTTCTCCCGGGATGTAGCAGGTTACCTCGAATCCGCTCGTCAAGCGGACGCGCGCCACTTTCCGCAATGCCGAATTGGGCTTTTTGGGCGTCGTCGTATAGACGCGGACACACACTCCTTTACGCTGCGGACAAGATGCCAGCGCAGGTGATTTGCTCTTGTAACGCGCTGCCTCTCTCCCTTTTCTGACCAACTGATTGATCGTCGGCATTCTCGTTCTCCCCTGTTTCTCCTACTATCGATTGCATAAAACAAAAAACGGGGGCGATTGTAGTGGGGGGTTTCCTACTGTCAAAAATTTTTCCTTGAAGCTATACAATCGCATGTAATCACAAAAGAAAAAGAGCGACGCGCTAACGTCGCTCTTGTCCCCAAAAACTCTTTTTTCCGCTTGATACTAATTTTTCTCGGACTCAGAAGAAGGCGCCGTTTTTTGTTCCGCCCCCTCCACCGCAGGAGATTCTTCTGCGGCCACTGCTTCGTAGAACGCCTCGTTGTAACGCGGAAAACCGGTGCCGGCAGGTATCCGTTTGCCGATGATGATGTTTTCCTTGAGACCCCGCAAGGTATCGACCTTCTTTTCAATGCTCGCATTGGTAAGCACCTTGGTGGTCTCTTGGAATGAAGCTGCTGAGATGAAACTTTCGGTATTGAGCGACGCTTTGGTGATGCCGAGAAGAGCCGTTTCCCATTTCGCCGGTTCTTTCCCCTCCTTCACCGCGTTGCTGTTGACCGTGTCGAGGATCTCCTTTTCCACCAGTTCGCCTTTCATCAGCGTGGTATCGCCAGAATCAACGATGCGAACTTTTCTGAGCATTTGTCGAACGATAATTTCAATATGCTTATCGTTAATCGGCACCCCCTGTAACTTGTAGACCTTCTGAACCTCCTGCACAAGGAACTTCGCCACCTCGGTCTCACCCTTGATGCGTAAGACATCGTGCGGATCGATCGCACCGTCGATGAGCGGTTCTCCTGCTTCGACAAAATCGCCGTCGTGCACATTGATGTGTTTTTCTTTGGGCACCAGATAGATGCGCTCGTCACCTTCATCAGGGGTAACGGTGATCATCGTCTTGTTCTTAAGGCCTTTCGTGTCTGTGGTGATGGTGATGCGGCCGTCTATCTCGGTGACGACCGCAGGAGACTTCGGATGCCGCGCCTCAAAGAGATCGGAAACACGGGGGAGACCACCGGTGATGTCTTTTGTCTTACGCGCTTCGCGTGGTACTTTGGCCAGCACGGTTCCTTTGACGATCTCGTCACCATCCTTCACTTCGATATAGGCGTTAAGAGGAAGATGGTACACCGCCTCGCCACGGTCTATCTTCTTTGCCTTCTTCCGTGTCGCATCGGTGATAAGTATCTTAGGTGACTTCTTCGGATCACGAGAACTGATAACGACCGTCTTGGAAAGACCGGTCTGCGTATCAACCTCCTCGCGAACCGTGACTCCCGGATCGATGTCCTCGAACTTTACGACACCGTCCACTTCGGCGATGAACGGGGTGTTGTAGGGATCCCATTCGGCAAGCCGCTGTCCTTCTTTCACCTTTTCCCCTTCGGCCACAAACAGCGTGGTACCGTAACTGACGGGGTACTTTTCGCGCTCTTTACCTTTTTCATCAGTTATAACGATACGGCCATTGCGGTTCATAACGACATACCGCCCTTCTTCCTGGATCTGTGCCGCCGTCGGCTTGCTGTCCGGATGTTTGTCGAGCAGTTTGATGTCCTTGAAACGAACAACGCCGCCGCGCTTTGCCTCGTGCGAAGAACGCTCCGTAGTGCGTGAGGCTACGCCGCCGACATGGAAAGTGCGCATCGTTAATTGCGTCCCCGGCTCACCAATGGACTGCGCCGCGATATAACCGACCGCCTCGCCCACATTGATGAGGTGTCCACGCGACAGATCCCGTCCATAACACTTAGCGCAGACGCCGTATCTCGAACGACAGGTAAGCACCGAGCGAATATAGACCGCATCTATGCCGAGTGCCACGATCTTATCGGCTTTCTCTTCATCTATCGTCTCGCCTGATTCGACGACAATCTCTCCAGTCTCGGGGTCTTCGACATCATCCATAGCGACACGCCCCAGTATCCGCTCCCGAAGCGGAGAGATAATCTCGCCCGAATCATTGAGGAGCGCTTCGGTCCATATGCCCATCGTCGTGCCACAATCCTCTTCGACGACAACCACATCCTGCGCGATGTCGACGAGACGCCGCGTGAGGTATCCGGAGTTCGCGGTCTTGAGCGCCGTGTCAGCGGAACCTTTACGGGCACCGTGCGTCGAGATGAAGTAATCGAGCGAATCGAGCCCCTCCTTGAAGTTCGCAAGTATCGGCGTCTCAATGATCTCGCCGGAGGGTTTGGCCATGAGACCACGCATACCGCCGAGCTGACGGATCTGATCCTTGCTGCCGCGCGCCTTGGAATCGGCCATAACATAGATGGGGTTGTCGGAAGGCATCGTTATGCGTCCCCACATCTTATGTTCTATTTCTTTCTCCTTCAATTCCTCCATCATCTTCGCCGTCACCCGTTCGTTGGCACGATCCCACAAGTCAACGATCTGGTTATAACGCTCGCCCTTGCTGAGATCGCCCTCTTGGTAGTGTTGTTCGATGTCCCGGATCTCTTTTTCGGTCTCCGCAATGATATCCCATTTTTCCTTGGGGACCTTGATATCGGACAGTGCAATGGAGTAGGCCGCCTTGGTCGAGAACTCGTAGCCAAGGTTCTTGAGTTTATCGGCAAAGATGACAGTCGCCTTTCCGCCGGCTTCCCGGTAACTCATGTCAAGGATGTCGGACCAGTTACTCTTCTTGAATTGTTTGTTGACCGTTTCGAAACCAAGCTCCCGGGGAGTGAACTGCCAAAGAAGTATCCGACCGGGCGTGGTCCTATATATCTTTCCCTCTACTCGAGCGAATATGATGGTCTGCCATTCCACTACACCCGCGTCGCGTGCGGCAAGCACCTCTTTCTCCGAATAGAAATACTTGCCTTCCCCCTTTGCGTTGGGGCGTTCGGTGGTAAGGTAATAGAGACCGAGCACTATATCCTGCGAAGGAACAATGATCGGCGCACCGGAGGCAGGTGACAAGATGTTGTTGGTCGACATCATGAGAACGCGTGCTTCGAGTTGAGCCTCGACCGAAAGCGGCACATGGACCGCCATCTGATCGCCGTCAAAGTCAGCGTTGAAGGCCGTACAGACGAGCGGATGAAGGCGGATCGCCTTTGATTCGATGAGAATAGGCTCAAATGCCTGAATACCCAGCCGGTGAAGCGTCGGCGCACGGTTGAGGAGCACCGGATGCTCGCGCACCACATCCTCAAGAATTTCCCATACGACATCCTCTCCGGCCTCGACCATCTGCTTAGCACCCTTGACCGTGCTTACGAGTCCCCGTTCCTGTAACTTATTGTAGATGAACGGCTTGAAGAGCTCGAGCGCCATGATCTTGGGCAGGCCGCATTGATGCAGTTTCAGTTCAGGTCCTATAGTGATGACCGAGCGTCCCGAGTAGTCGACGCGTTTTCCGAGCAAGTTCTGACGAAAACGCCCCTGTTTGCCGCGGAGCATATCGGAGAGCGACTTATAGGGCCGTCCGCTGGGACTTTGGATCGGCCGATGAACCTTCGTATTGTCGAATAGTGCGTCGACCGCCTCCTGCAACATCCGCTTTTCGTTCTTGATGATGACATCGGGAGCTCCAAGATCCATCAGCTTTCGAAGCCGGTTGTTGCGGTTAATTACTCGACGGTAGAGATCATTGAGATCGCTCGTCGCGAAGCGACCGCCGTCAAGCGGAACAAGCGGGCGCAAATCGGGCGGAAGCACGGGAAGAATGGTAAGTATCATGTTCTGCGGCTTCACGCCGGAACGGATGAACTTGTTGAGCACATTGATGCGCTTCTGTAATTTGGCGACAAGACTCTTATCGTGGCTCTGAGCCATCGTTTGTTCAAGTTCCGCCTTCACTGCGATGAGATCCATCTCCTCGAGCAGTTTGCGCACTGGCGCTGCTCCCGTCTCTGCCACGATCTGGTCGGCACCGAACTTCTCGAGAATCTCGTGATATGCCTCTTCATCAAGGTAATCACCCTTCTTCACGCCAGTGATCTTCGACTCGAGAACGAGATATCCCTCACAGTAGATGACTGAGTTGAGGTGATTGTTGGTGATACCGAGCACGGTGCTGATGTAGAACGGTGATGTTTTCACATACCAAATATGCGCGACCGGCGAAGCAAGCGTGATATGGCCCATACGTTCGCGGCGCACTTTCGACTCAATGACCTCAACACCACACTTCTCACAGACCATTCCCTTGTATTTCATCCGCTTGTATTTACCGCACAGGCACTCGAAGTCGTTCACCGGACCAAATATTTTGGCACAGAAGAGACCATCCTTTTCTGGCTTGAAGGTCCGGTGATTGAGCGTTTCCGGTTTCTTTACCTCGCCATAAGACCATTCGAGGATCTTTTCAGGCGACGCGAGAGACACCTCGATCGCCTTGAAATCGAAACTGCTCTTCGGCTTCTCGAAGATCTTGAAAATATCCTTCACCACGGCATCCTCCTACGCCTGTTGACCTTCTTCTACCAAGGTGACGTCGAGACAAAGGCTCTGCATCTCCTTGACAAGCACCGAAAAGGAGGCTGGCACACCGATCTCGTACTTGTGTTTTCCACGGACAATCGACTCATAGAGCCGCTTGCGTCCCTCGACATCGTCCGATTTCACCGTCAGGAACTCCTGAAGCGTGTAAGCAGCCCCATAGGCACCAAGCGCCCAAACCTCCATCTCGCCAAGACGCTGACCACCGAACTGCGCCTTGCCACCAAGCGGTTGTTGCGTGACGAGCGAGTAGGGACCGGTACTCCGCGCGTGGACCTTTTCATCAACAAGATGGTGAAGTTTCAAGAAGTACATGACCCCGACCGTAACATCCGACTCAAAGGGCTCCCCGGTGCGTCCATCAAAAAGCGTCACTTTGCCGTTCTCCGGCTGATCGGCATAGGAAAGAAGCTCACGAACATCTTCTTCCTTCGCACCATCGAACACCGGCGACGCCATGGGTATACCTTTCCTCATAGAGCGGACGAACGCACGCAGGTCGTCGTCATCGGCCTCGTCTATGAGTTTCGCCGTTGCCGGACCGGGTTCAAGAATCCTCTTGAGCTCTTCTTTGAGCTTTTTGCTTGACCAATGTTGCTCGAGATACTCGTTTATTTTTTCTCCGATCCGTCGCGCGGCGAGACCAAGATGCACCTCGAGGATCTGACCAATGTTCATGCGGGACGGCACCCCAAGCGGGTTGAGAACGATATCCACCGTTTGGCCATTTTCGAGATACGGCATATCTTCATCAGGAAGCAAAAGGGAAACAACACCCTTATTGCCGTGGCGTCCCGACATCTTGTCGCCAACCGACAGTTTCCGTTTGATGGCGATGAACACCTTAACGGACTTTATGACCCCGGGCGCCAGATCATCGCTCTTGGTCATCTGACGCATCTTTCCATCATATATCTTCTTGACCATTTCTACTTTTCGGCGCATCGACAAGAGCAACTCTCGCACCTTCTTCATCGTGGCCCGATCCGAGACGCTTACCCGCTCAAGATAGACATCGGGAACCTTGTTGAGCACTTCCGCAGTCAACTTTTCTCCCTTTTTCAACAGCGACTGCCCTTTCTCGTGCGCAAGAGCCGCATCGGTCGTTTTCCCCACAAAGAGATTCCGAATAACCTCGTACGCGCAGCTTTCTATAATGCGTACCTCATCGTCCCGGTCACGCTTGAGCGCATCAAGTTGCGCCTTTTCCTGCTCCTTCATTCGGGCATCTTTCTTGGTTCCTTTCCGAGCAAAGATTCGCGTGTCGATCACTACGCCCTCAACGCCCGGCGGCACATAAAGCGAACTATCCTTCACATCGCCAGCCTTTTCGCCGAAGATAGCACGAAGGAGTTTCTCTTCGGGAGAAAGGACCGTGTCACCTTTCGGCGTCACCTTTCCGACAAGGATGTCTCCCGCCTTCACCTTCTGACCGATCCGGATGACTCCCGACTCATCCAACTTCCGCAATGCCTCATCGGGAGCGTTCGGTATATCGGCCGTTATATCCTCGGGACCACGCTTCGTATCGCGCGCCTCACAAACGAACTCCTCGATATGGATTGAGGTAAAGGTATCTTCCCGAAGCAGGCGTTCGTTAACCAGAATGGAATCTTCAAAGTTGTAACCGCTCCACGGCATGAAGGCAATGAGCACATTGCGCCCGAGCGCCAGCTCACCACGATCTATGGCCGGCCCATCGGCGATCACATCACCGGCACGCACGCGGTCTCCGACATTCACCACCGGACGCTGGTCGATGTCGGTGTTCTGATTCGATCGCCGGTGCTTTATGAGGTTGTATATGTCCACATCTACCGTACCGTCGCTTTCCTTTTCATCCACTCGCACCACGATGCGGGTCGTATCCACTTTGGCTATGACCCCGCTTCGCTTCGCATAAACGGCATACCCTGAATCCCGGGCAACGAACGACTCGAGCCCTGACCCGATGAGTGGCGCTTCGGTACGCACGAGAGGCACAGCCTGGCGCTGCATGTTCGAACCCATGAGGGCACGGTTGGCATCATCATGCTCAAGGAAGGGAACAAGCGCCGCCGATACCGAAACGATCTGCAAGGGGACAAGGTCCATGAGTGTCACCTGTTCCCGCGGGATACGGACAACATCTCCTTTCTCGCGAGCACTTACTATGTCGTCAAGGATATTGCCGTCCTTGTCCAATTTTGCCGAGGCTGGGATGATACGATGACTTTCCTCCTCTATCGCATCGAGATACACCACTTTATTGGTGACCCGTCCATTCTCCACCACCCGGTAGGGCGTTTCGATGTACCCGAACTCGTCGATACGCGCAAAGGTCGTAAGCGACACGATAAGACCGACATTGGGACCTTCGGGTGTCTCGACCGGACAGATGCGTCCGTAATGAGTCTTATGAACATCACGAACCTCGAAACTGGCATGCTCACGAGCGAGCCCCCCGGGACCAAGCGCCGAAAGACGCCGTTTGTGCGTCATCTCGGCAAGAAGATTTGTCTGATCCATAAACTGCGACAATTGGCCACCCGCGAAGAATTCCTTGAGTACCGCGGTTACCTGCTTGTAACTGATTACCTCGTACGGCGTGAGCGTCTCTATCGCGGAACCGGCAAGTTTCTCTTTGATGCTATGCGCCATACGGAGAAGGCCAGTCTTGAACTGATCCTCGAGCAATTCGCCGACGAGTCTCACGCGGCGATTCCCCAGATGGTCTATATCGTCCACCACGCCGCGTCCATCGCTCAAGTTCAGCAGATACACGACCGTGTTAAGCACATCCTCCTTGCGAAGCCGACGCTCGGTGAGGGGAATGTTCTCGCCGAACTTGTAGTTCATCCGCAAACGACCGACCGCACTGAGGTCGTAGTTCTCAGCGTGGAGAAACAGGTTACGGAAATAGCTCTCCGCGACCTCATTCGTCACCGGATTAGCCGGCACCATGATCTTGTAAATCTCGGTAAGAGCCTCTTCCCGAGAGGTGGTCTTGTCGATTCGAAGCGTGTCGGAAAGATGTGACGAATATTTAAGGTTCTCTATATAAATAGTTTCGAGATATGTCACTCCCCGCTTGACGATCTCATCAAGCAACGACACGGTAATTTCATCGTTCACCTGCGCAATCATCGCGCCATTCTTGTCGAAGATCGGCTTATAGAGCCGCTTCCCCACCAGGTATGAGGAAGGAATCTCGACGCGGGTGATACCGGCCTTCTTAAGCCGTGAAAACACCGCAGAAGAGAAATTCTTACCCTCTTGGGCAACGACATTCCCCGCTTTATCGGTGATGGTGACTGGGATCCTCTGTTCCTTCAAGCGATCGCCATCGTTCTCGATATCAAGAACCTTGAATATCCCGTCCTTCCCCACCTCAAATCTCTCGGAGAAGTAATACTTGCCGATAATCTCTTCCTTGGTGAATCCCCAAGCCTTGAGGAATATCGTGGCCGGGAACTTCCGCTTACGGTCTATTTTGACATAGAGAAGATTCTTGGCGTCGAACTCGAAATCAAGCCAAGCTCCATGGTACGGGATAAGACGCGCCATGAACACATCGTTGCCCGCTGCCGATCGCATCTTGTCGTAGTCGAAGAAGGTGCCGGGAGAACGATGTAACTGGTTGACAATGACCCGCTCGGTCCCATTAATGATAAAGGTTCCCCACTCCGTCATATAGGGAATGGCACCGAAATGGATGTCTTGCTCCTTGATGTCATTAAGTCCCTTTCGGCGACCATCCTGATCTATTTCGTAGGAGGCGAGCGCCACTTTTATCTTGATCGGTATCTCGTAAGTGGTGCCACGCAATTTGCACTCTTCCACATCGTAGAGCGGCTCCCCGAGCGTATAGCCGCCGTAAGTCAGCTCTATCGCGTTGTTGAAGCTCGCAATGGGGAACACGGCCCGAAAGGCCGCCTCGAGCCCGGTGTTGGTGCGCTCGGCGGGATCAACATCTTTTTGAAGGAATTGCATGAACGACTGTTTCTGAACTTGCAGAAGATCAGGTATCTCCTGCACGAAACGCGTCACCTTGCCGAACCATCGCCGTGCTCTGAAATTACTCTGACCGAGAATACCCATCGTGACCTCTCACCTGTCTGTTGAACACAGAGGACATCCTTTCACGCCCTATAAAAAGCAAGGGGGACGGCAACACGGCCGCCCTCTCCTGCATACCGAATAAAACTGTCAAGTAGCACCGGACCGATCTACTTTATCTCGACCTCGGCACCAACAGCAACCAGTTTTTCCTTTATCTTGTTCGCTTCCTCTTTCGATACCGCCTCTTTTATCGTCTTCGGGGCTCCCTCGACGAGGTCTTTGGCCTCTTTGAGCCCGAGGTTGGTGAGCGCACGGATTTCCTTGATGACCTCGAGCTTCTTGGCGCCAGCCGCCTTGAGAATCACTTCAAACTCGGTCTTTTCCTCTGCCGCCGGAGCCGCCGCACCGCCAGCTGCCGGAACCGCCGCTACGGCGACCGGAGCCGCCGCACTTACGCCCAGCTCATTCTCAAGTTCCTTAATAAGCTCAGCAAGTTCGAGAACCGACATGTTCTTAATGAACTCTTTGACTTCTGCCTTGGTAGCCATGGTGTTACTCCTCTTACTAGGTTGTTAGTTGCCTTGTTCTTTCTTGTCGCGATAAGCGGCGAGAACCCGCAGAAACGACTGCGGCACTGCTGCAAGCAAACATACGAATTTTTGCGGCACCGCCTGGAAGGTGCCAAGCAATTTCGCCTGCAGTTCCGGTTTTCCGGGCATCTCGGAAAGCCTTTTCACATCATCCGGAGAAAGGACCTTCCCTTCCAGCATACCGCCTTTAACGATGAGCGCCTTGTCCTTCTCAACGAACTTTTTGAGAATCTTGGCGCCAACCGTCTGATCGTCGCGGGTCGTCATGACAAGAGCGGTCATGCCCTTGAAGAATTCCGCCATCTCCGCATAGGGAGTTTCTCTAACGGCGATCTTCGCCAAGGTGTTCTTGACCACTACGAGTTTCACATCGCTCTTCGCGCACTCTTTTCGGATCGGCGTGAAGACCGTCATGGGGACTCCGCTGAAATCAACAGCGATGCAGGACGATGCTCGGGAAAGAAGTCCTTTGATCTCTGCGACCACCTGTTCTTTCCTGATCCGTTCCATTGCATTCTCCCTAACTATATCCGCTGGCCCGCGAAGACAGAATCCAGTTCGTCTCCGGCAGGAGATTAAGCCAACACCGTTGGCACCCGCCTTCTCAGACCAGTATCACACGAAACTCCGTTATTTCACCTGATCCAACATCTCACTCTCGTCCAACTTGACACCTGGGCCCATCGTGCTCGAAAGCGAAATTTTCTTGATAAAAGCCCCTTTTACCGAAGCGGGCTTCAGTTTGACGAGGTTTTTGAAGAGCTCCAGCGCATTATCGTAGAGCTTCCCGGCACCGAAACTCACCTTTCCGATGGGGACGCACATGACGCCGGTTTTACTTACCTTGAACTCGACTTTACCCGCTTTCGCCATCTTGATGGCATTCACGATATCGTTGGTCACCGTTCCCACCTTGGGGTTGGGCATAAGCCCACGGCGACCGAGCACCTTGCCGAGTTTTCCGACCTTTCCCATCATAGAAGGCGTCGTGAGCACCGTGTCGTACTCTATCCACTCCTCGTTCTGTATCTTTTCGATGACCTCGTCACCTCCGACAAAATCGGCGCCGGCCGCTTTTGCTTCCTCGACCTTGTCGGGCGGGACAATGGCCAGCACGCGGATGGTCTTTCCGAGACCGTGCGGATAAACACATGTCCCGCGAACCATCTGATCCGATTTCTTCGGGTCTATGCCAAGGTTGATTGCGAGGTCAACCGTCTCGTCGAATTTTTTCGACGCCGCAGCAGCGACAAATCGAAAAGCCTCTTCGAAACGGTATTTCTTCGCACTGTCATACTGTTTTTTTACATCCGCAATCCGTTTGCCGACGCGTCCCATGACTTACGCTCCTTATTCGATGGTGATGCCCATACTCCTCGCTGTCCCTTCCACCGACCGCTTCGCCGCTTCAAGATCAGTCGTGTTGAGGTCGGCCAGTTTTGTGCTGGCAATCTCTTCGACCGCTTTTTTACTGACGGTACCTACTTTCTTCTTGTTCGGCTCACCGGACCCTTTCTCCTTTCCCGCCGCCTTCAGTAACAGCTGTGAGGTGGGCGGCGTCTTTGTCACGAACGAAAAGGTGCGGTCGGCATACACCGTTATGATGACCGGAATGATGAACCCTTTCTGGTTCTGCGTCCGCGCATTGTATTGTTTGCAGAATTCCATAATGTTGACACCGTGCTGGCCAAGCGCTGGGCCGACCGGCGGTGCCGGGTTCGCCTGTCCGGCGGGTATTTGCAATCTAATACTTGCGATAACCTTCTTTGCCATGGCCTTCTCCCTTACTCTAATCCTCGATCTTTTCGACCTGCGAGAAACTGAGCTCGACCGGCGTCGAGCGCCCGAAGATGTTCACGAGAACATCCATTCGTTCCTTCCCTTCCTTTATATCGTCGATCACTGCCTTGAAACCCGCGAAGGCGCCATCCTTGATGAGCACCGTTTCGCCCTTCTCAAAGGTGACGACGCGTGCAGTCCTGATCTCGCCCTCTTGCATCATCCGCTTGATACGCTCAATCTCTGCGGCGGAAATTGGAGTCGGTTTGATTTCGGCGTCTTTTTTGGAAAACCGTTTGCGTTCGCCGACAAGCGCCGGTTTCCGGATGAACTCGACGCTCTTGATGAGAAGCCATGCCTCCTCCGAATAGTGCATCTGGACGAACACATATCCGGGGTAGAGATTCTTTTTGACCTTACGCTTCTTATCCCCTTTTTTCTCTTCGATTTCTATTTCGGGGACGATTATCTCTCCGAAACGGTCCTGCATCTTACGATCGGCGATGACCTTGAGAATCGCATTTCGTAATCTGTTTTCCTGCCCCGTTTGTGTATGGATCGCATACCACTTCATCGCCGCCACCCGCTCCGGATTCTAATAGAAGAGAAGAGAAACATTCGACCAAATGAGGTCGAGCACGAAAAACACCACGATCATGATAGCCACAAAAACAAACACCGAGATAGTCGTGACCCGCGTTTCGTCCTTGGTCGGGATAGTAACCTTCTTAAGTTCCTCGATGACACCATCGAGTTCATTACGGTAATGTCCCCCCTTCCCGAACCACAGGAAAAGCGTCGCTGCCACCGCGATGATCATTCCCGACACCGCCTTCAGCGGGAAGAAGCCAGCAACAAGGTAATTCGCAAGATCAATGCGACGGATACTGAGCACCTCATCGCTCAGATTGACGCCGAAATAAACCGCCGCTGCAAAAAAGACCGCATAGCAGACAAGGATTATCTTCCCGTTCTTCATCGTCATTGCTGCCTCCCCCGGCAGGAGAAATGGCAGGTCAGGCAGGACTCGAACCCGCAGCCCTCGGTTTTGGAGACCGATGCTCTACCAGTTGAGCTACTGACCTGTGAGCGCCCGCGCATAGTTATATCTTCCCTTCCTTATGTTCGGTATGCTTTCGGTCGTGCGGACAGTATTTCTTGAGCTCGACCTTATCGGCGGTGTTCTTCTTGTTCTTAATCGTCGTGTAGTTCTTCCGCTTGCACTCACTGCACACGAGCGTTATCTTGATGCGGTTTCCCGCCTTTCTCTTCGATGCCATAATCGAGCCCCCTCTTACTCGACAATCTTCGTAACGACGCCCGAGGCCACCGTGCGACCACCCTCGCGGATCGCGAAGCGGAGACCTTCCTCCATCGCAATCGGCGAGATCAGCTCTACCGTGATCCGCACATTGTCTCCGGGCATGACCATCTTAACCCCTTCAGGCAACCGCAACGCCCCCGTTACATCCGTCGTGCGGAAATAGAACTGCGGCCGATACCCGTCAAAGAACGGCGTATGCCGACCACCCTCTTCCTTCGACAACACATAAACTTCCGCCTCGAACTTCGTGTGCGGCGTTATCGTCCCCGGCGCCGCCAATACCTGTCCTCGTTCTACCTCCTCCTTCTTGATGCCTCTCAGCAAGCACCCCACATTGTCTCCGGCACGCCCTTCGTCCAGCAGTTTCCGGAACATCTCCACTCCGGTCACCACCGTCTCCTGCGTCGGACGCAACCCCACTATCTCCACTTTGTCAGATACCTTCACTATCCCTCGCTCGATACGCCCCGTCACCACCGTCCCGCGCCCGGAAATCGAGAACACATCCTCGATCGGCATCAGGAACGGTTTGTCTACCACTCGCACCGGTTCCGGTATGTACGTGTCTATCGCATTCATCAGCTCATGTATGCACTTCGCGTCCTCGCTGTTCGGATCGTCCGTGTTCAGCGCCTTCAGCGCGCTGCCGCGAATGATCGGTACTTCGTTCCCCGGAAACTTGTAGCTCGTCAAAAGTTCCCGTAACTCCATCTCCACCAGATCCAACAGCTCCGGATCGTCCACCGCATCCACTTTGTTCAGGAACACCACGATATACGGCACACCGACCTGCCGCGCCAACAATACGTGCTCTCGTGTCTGCGGCATCGGCCCATCCGTCGCTGCTACCACCAAAATCGCACCATCCATCTGCGCCGCACCTGTGATCATGTTCTTGATGTAGTCCGCGTGCCCCGGACAGTCCACGTGCGCGTAGTGCCGCTTGTCCGTCTCGTACTCCACATGCGCCGTCGCTATCGTGATCCCGCGTTCCCGTTCCTCCGGCGCCTTGTCTATCTGATCAAACGGTACAAACTTCGCCTTCCCCTTCGCCGCCAATACCTTAGTGATCGCCGCTGTCAGCGTCGTCTTACCGTGGTCTATGTGACCTATCGTCCCCACGTTCACATGCGGCTTCGTCCGCTGAAATTTCTCCTTCGCCATCTCCGCCTCCTTCTGTCGGTTGTTAGCGCTCTTCCTATTCTCTCGGTATCCTTTATCATCAAAACTGGAGCCCACGGTCGGAGTTGAACCGACGACCTCGTCCTTACCAAGGACGCGCTCTAACCGTCTGAGCTACGAGGGCGCCAAACATGGAGCGGGAAACGGGATTCGAACCCGCGACCCTTAGCTTGGAAGGCTAATGCTCTCGCCAACTGAGCTATTCCCGCACAAAAACAAAGCATGGTGGAGAGGGGAGGATTCGAACCTCCGTAGCCGTTCGACAACAGATTTACAGTCTGCCCCCTTTAGCCGCTCGGGAACCTCTCCACTATTCGGTCGTATACTCTAATGCATGGAGCTAGCGATGGGACTCGAACCCGCAACCTACCGATTACAAATCGGTGGCTCTACCGATTGAGCTACGCTAGCATCCCGATTTCTTTCGGTTGTCAAAAAAGCGAAAAGCAGGCAGAATATACACAGGGGGGGGGTGTTGTCAAACTTTTTTTGCGGATAGTGTTCCTCAAGATTTGCAAGGATGGTTCTTTTTGTAACTTTCAAAATAGCCAAGCACCCGTTTCACATAGGTCCGCGTTTCGGGGTTATCGGCGATACGGCCGCCCAAAAGCGGAGACTTTTCGGTCGAGTGGGAGCCGGCATTGTATCCCGAGAGCGCCTTCACGAGGTCGCCCTTCGTGTAGGTAAGGAGCGCCGCAAAGAACTGGACGCCGCACCGAATGTTCTCCTCGGGATCGGCAAGTTTCTCTTTTTTACAACCGAGCAGTTCGGCGGTCTGCGGCATTATCTGCATGAGACCGCGCGCCCCGACCGGCGAGACCGCCTGCGGATTTCCTCCCGACTCCTGGGTGATGACGGCAAGCACGAGCAGGGGGTGTATCCGGTACGAGACACCGTTCACCACATAGGGGTAACGCGCCGTCTGTTGAGTAATGGTCGGAATAAAATCGCATAGCGACAAGGCAACGAGCGAATCCATCAGAAGTATTATAATGAAAAGGACCCCCCACTTCACGGGACAATCAATGCGCTGTTTTTAAACACCTTTTACTACTCAACCGGCGTGCCCGCAAAGGGGTCGCTGAGAAAAAGAGGAGCGGTGCAGTCGAGCGTAATAGAACGAATAACCGTCACTCCTTGGCCAGCATAATCGGTAGCCGTTACATACAAAGAGTTCAAACCTTCTGGAAGAACATTAGGCCCTTCACAGGAAGCAGTTATGACGCCATTGGCAACAGATAAATCGCCTTCCACTCCTGTCCCGGCAAACACATAGTGAACTTTTTCTAGATTAGTTTCCGTTACCGAATAAGTAAACGGCCAATTATTTTGAGGCGTCGAGGGGCTTTCACTCACCGTCAGCACCGGCGGCACGGTGTCCACATAGATGTCGAAGGTCTGCTTTACGCTCTCGTTCCCTACTTCGTCAACCACCCATGCCGTCACCGTGGTCTTCGTTTGCAACAGGTTGCTCTTGTCGCTTTCGCCGAGATCGGTAAGATACTCCGTTGACTCCCACAAACCCACCGTCGTCTGGTAACTCGCTTCCTCAACGACCCCTCCGCGGCTCACCGTGTACCGGTAGGTTATCCCGCTCTCCGGCCGGTCGCTCACCCCGCTGAAGAGCACCTTGAAGTCGTTCACATTCACCCACTTCGTCGCCGTCGGTATCTCCCGCGGTGTCTCTTCGAGCGTCTCCATCGTTACCGTCGCAACGGGCGGCGTCGTGTCACGCGTCCGCGTGAAACTCTGAGAGCCCTTGTTCCCCGCTCTGTCCTCCGCCGTGAAGGTCACACTGTAGGTCCCATCCTCCGTAATCTCGCTCAACACCACCGTCCCCGAGTCGTTCACCGGTTCGTATGGATAGGTCGTTGGAGCGTCTCCCTGCGGCGTTATCGTGTAGTACTCCTTCGCCAGATATTCGTCGCTCGCCGTGAAGTCGAAGGTGATGTCACCCTTTACCACCTCGGCCACTGGCGGGGTCACCGTGACGGTAGGCGCTACGGTATCCTTCACGAGTCGCATCGTCCGTTGACCACGGTTGTTCTGATCGTCGGAGACTTTGAGCGTAATGCTCCGTTCGCCGTCGCTCCCGGTCACCACAAGGCCATTCACACGGTAGAGCGTTCCCTCCTCACCGAGGTCGCCGAGATCGGCAAGCGGGGTCGTCCCATCGAGCAGTATCTCGAGCATCTCGAGTGTCGCCGTCTCGCCAAGGCTTACCCCGAAACGAAGGTCGAGAGCGTCGCGCACGAACGGTATCGCGCCGGGATCGCTGTAGGTCGTGAAGGTGTCCTCATCGGGTCGCTTGAAGGCAAGTTCCGTTATCTCGGGCGGTTGGGCAACGACTTCCCGGGGCTTTCTGTCGGCGGGGAAGAGTTCCGAGGTGTCCATCGCGCAGTGGTAGATCATCGCCTGAAAATCTTGATAGGCGTAACTTGTCTTCTCCTCAATGAACCGTTTGAGCGCCACGGCGTAGTGATACCGGTAGAGATAAGAATCGACCGCGAAACCCTTTATCTTGAGCGCCTCTTCGTTCTGGTCGTAGCCGTCGAAGAGCGCGCTTGCCTCCACGAGATCGGCAGCGAGCGTATCGAGCACATCGTCCATGAGCACCGCGCCACTCGAGAGCCCTTGCGCCGCGGCGATGTCGGCGGCGAGTTGTTCGAACGCCGCATTCGCGAGCCAGTGCTGGGTCGCCGCTTCGCCCGGTTCGCCCGCCTGCGGCCGTCCGTAGGGCTGTATGCCTTCCCCATAGTGCGTCTCGAGAAGAGCGAACGCATCGTCTATCGCTTCATCCTCCGTTCGACCGCCTTTTGCTTTGAGTCCGAGGTAGATGATCTCGCGTACCGTCGTGAGCGGTGTCACATAGACCTTCGTCGCTGTGTCCGCCTCCACCACGAACCGGCTCCTGAGCGGCGTCGTGAGTTCGAGCGTCTTCGGATTCCCGTTCGCCTCGGTGAATACCGCCGATTCGTACTCACCGCCCGTCACCTTCACCGTGTACTCGCCCGGCGGCAGATCCCCCTGCACCGCACCGTTCTCCTCGGTGAGCGTCGTCACCTTCTCGCCAGTAGCATCAAAGATCTCTGCCGATTCGATGTTGCGAATGCGGGTGGTAACATAGGAGAGAACCGAAACAGTACCCTTAAGAGGGGTTACAAAATCGCTGTCATCTCCTTCAGGAGCGGTGTCGTCTTTTTCTTCCTTCTCGTTGACGACTATTTCCTCCTCGTCTGAGAAAACACTGTCCTCATCTCCCGCAAGGGAATCGTCGGCACTTTCGGTGTCGGCGATCACTGCCTCGTCAGGAAAAGGCTTTGCAGGTTTTCCTTCCTCTTCAGGAGTGCACGCAATAATTCCGAGCACACCCACGAACAGAAACCAGCACCTCTTTTTCATAACATCTCCTTCTTTCATTTCTCCGTGTTCGTTTCGAGTAGTTTCTTCAGTTCCTTGTTCTTCTTCATCTCCTCGAGGCGCCTCCGGTAGGCCTCGTAAAAGCGGTCGAGTCCCTGGCGCGTCAGTTCCTCTTCGACCTCGCGCTTCACGAAGTCGCTTTTGCCAATGTCGGCGATCGTTTCAAGAGCCTGCGCCTGCGCCTGTTCGATTCCCAACTGCACACCAAGCCCCTGCGCCGTAAGCGAACCGGTCCGATCCGCCTCGGCGAGAAAGGTCTTCACCGCCGCCTGCACCGAGGCCGCCTCGATCGTTTTTGTGAGAAGGTTCTGCGCCATTCCCTTCTTCGCGAGCGCCGCGGTGAATATCTCGTCCACCGCCGAGACGCCATCGCCGACATACTCGGCCAGCGCATCAGCCAGTTTCGGATAGCGGTAGGCCTTCACCATGCCGGCTGCAAGGCCGCTAATGAAACGCCCCGTCTCGCCCGAAAGGCTTTTTTTGTAGGCAAGAAACTGTCCTTTCCCTAACGAAGCAACCTCGGGAAGCCGTTCAAGTTCCTTGAGTGCCCCTTCAACGAGCGGACAAGCGCCGGGGAATCCGGCACAGAACTGCTCCTTCATGATGCCGACGAGCGCCTGCGGACCGTAGTCGGCGACCGACTTGCCAATCTCGTACAGCCGCTTGCTCGTATCGAGCGTTTGCCGTGCAAGATCGATCGTCTGTTGGACCCGTGGGATGAACTCGGTGACGAACTGGGCGTTGGCCACCTCCTCCGCCGCGATGACCTTGGCAAGAAGGGCATCGGTCGCCGGCGCCGAGACGACCGCTTGGGCGGAGAGGAGAACGGGAAAGAGAACCAAAAAGAGAATAACCGTTTTCTTCATACACGTTTCCTTTTTTAAAAATCAAGCCTCGAATAACAGACGCTTGGAGAAAGACCTGTTTGAAGCGTTTCAATCGTATTCTCTACCGAATCGTATTCCTGAAGTTCACAAAGTACCGTTTGATGGGGGGGATCACCGCTGGTCACGCACGAACATCGTCGGTAGGCATAGGGCATACCACACTCCTGTTGCTCAAAGGTCTCTTTATCTGAGATAGAGAGAACCTTCTCGACGCCAAAATTGTCGGTAATTCTCACTTGCGAGCCTTCAGGAAGGAACAGATATTTGAAAACACAGTCACCACCGCAAAACGATGGATAGTCTTCGCCATACGCATAACGAAATCGAGGAACCGCTACGGCGACTTGCGTCTCGCTCATTTTCTGACTAGGAGGCTGGCGAAGGAGCGTGCCTTCCTCATAGGGATACGCGTAGTTCTGAAATGTGTTTCCGTTTAAGCAAAATGGCGCATATCCTTCTGTACTGTCGTACCAGTAATCGCTAAGACCTATCCGATGGCCGTTTACCCATATCTCTGCTTTTTTTACCGCTTCATCGTAGGTATCTAACGGTAATCGTTCGAGGTTTACTAAAAAAACACCTCCCGCTTTTTGATAGGGATCCAGCGTCACCTTCGTCTCTGGACAAGTTCCTCCTACACAAGAGAGAATACGAAGCGACGGTGAAAGATTCCTATACTCCGTGAGGCTGTTCCCCGCCCAGTCAGTGATGAGAATTCTCAGTTGGTAGTACTCTCCCGAAATATCGCTTACGCTCTGAATGAGATCACTTTCCGATACTGACACGCTATTGCTTCCTTCCGCGAAGGTTTTCGACAAAAGCGGCAAGGAGACACCTGAAGAAACGATGGTTCCATCAGGCCTTCTGAATCTTCCCGCCGCCAAGGTGACAAGAAGAGACTTTATACCCGGCCTCACATCGGAGATCTTAATGGAAATCGGCACCTTCTCTCCTGGTCTGTAGTATTGCTGGGAGATCTTCACGGAAAAACTTTCTATCGTCGGGACTGCGCGATCCAGTATGAATTGGGCTACCCCTGCGCTATTACCAACAGCATTCGCCGCAACAACCTTCACATAGTATGTCCCATCAGAGAGACCACTCACCGTGCTCGACGGTATCGTCACGACCCCGTTCTGACAACTGAACGGCGTCGTGACATCAACATACGAGATCGGCGGGTGTATTTTGGCGATCGAACACTTCTGCGACACAATGTTCGAAGAACTCGTCACATTTACATAGACCTTGATGTTCTGCGTTCCGTTCACATAGCGGCTATTCTCGTCAACCGTCACCGAGACTTCCGGCAGAGTAGCGTCAACCTTGAGCGGCCGCTTGAGACAGGGGCTCGAACCGTCATACGCGCATGCTGTCGTGTTAGAGAAATCGTAATCGCCGTTCCCGTAGATGTCTTTCGCCTTGAAAAAGACTTCGCCATCGAAAGTGGTCGGCAGATTTTCGAACGAACAGCTGTACCCATTGTCACGCTGTTCGGTCATCAAGGTGCAGAGAGGCATGCCGAACGGCCCGGGAACGCAGTTTATTCCCGTAACCTGAAGATACCCCCGTGAACAAGTGACTGTCGTTGACCACGAGGCGCTCTTCGCATGAGCATTGATTCCCTCGATATCATCCATTGGTGTATCAAACATTAAAATATAACGGGCTGAAGTAGTAACCATTTGCTCAGCAGGGCCGGCCATCACGCGTGGTATTGGCGCCACATTGTCGAAGCGATAGGTAAGAAAATAGTTTTGACCGATCGTTTCGCTCTCTTCGCGATTCTTTGCCACATCCTGCGCGAAA
Source organism: uncultured Spirochaetales bacterium (assembly GCA_964415795.1). Classification (GTDB taxonomy): domain Bacteria; phylum UBP6; class UBA1177; order UBA1177; family JAKLFG01; genus CALITV01. The sequence goes on from CAYQBN010000005.1 coordinate 98,572, forward strand.
AAACGGAGCGTATAGAGAGTATTGAGCGTGCCGCCGGTAAAAGAGAACGACACGGCGAAGTACTTTTCTTCCCCATTTTCGATGTAGGTCGGCGTTTTACCTTCCGATCCGCCATCACCACAGTACTGCCAATCGGTCGTCGCCGAACTTTTCCACTGACAATACACCCGTGGTACCAACCCTTGGGAACTTGAAAACCTTTCCTGACTGTTGTCGGTTACTTTGAGGTTCACGGTAAGCGGTGTGGTGGTCAGAACACCATGGGAAGGAATCTCCGGCGAAGTGCTCACCAGTGTTACCGTGGGTATCGTCACATCGTGAAACCAACGAAAGATTTCTGTGGAAACATTACCGGCACGGTCGTGGCATTCGGCGGTCACCTCGTTGAATTCATCACCGCGGAAGTGACCTCCGTTAAGACCTTGGAGCCACAGTTCAAGCCTTCCGGTATCCTGCCCCGCGCTGTTTTTCTTTACTGAGGCAGGAGAAATGTCGAACACATTCGTGTCGTTCATACGATAGACACAATAGTCGAGGATATCGTCCTGCGCTTCGAAAATCACCGTCGTGTTTGATGGCTCGTTGAACGGATTCCACGGAAGTGATTTAGAGGAGGTAGTTCTAGAAAAAACGGGGACAACCGTATCGAGGGTAAAAGTTCGTCGATACTCGACACTCTTGTTGCCGGCGATATCGGTGGCAGAGAGAATGAAGGTGTAGGTCCCGTCATCCGCTCCGCCCACTTCAAAAGGGCACGATACCGGGAGAACGCCGCTTCCACTGTAGGAAAGATCGCCGCTACACGAGGTCGGCGCAGTATCTTTGAGAAGGTCGTACCGCACCGTTGCCGCCTCGCTCAGCGAGACCAAGAGTGTAAGGCTGCTCAGATTCACGAAGACCCCCTCCTGTTCAATCGGTGTCCCGGCAAAGGGATCGCTGAGAAAAAGAGGAGAGGTGCAGTCGATGCGGAGTGTCTTTTCTACTTCCGGTGCTTGGTTTCCCGCCTCGTCTTCAGCACGGAAAGTCACCACATGAATGCCTTCTTTGGCTCCCGTTAAACAATCAAGAGAATAGTTCCTTGTGCCAGCTGCTCCTTCTGTAATTATGACATCCGTGCCAACTTCGTCGGTAATCCATACCCGTCTCATATTCGTGTCAGTCGCGGTGTAAGTAAAAGTGAATGCATTAACCGGTTCTGTTGGCACATCTCCAACCGTCAGCACCGGCGGCACGGTGTCCACATAGATGTCGAAGGTCTGCTTTACGCTCTCGTTCCCTACTTCGTCAACCACCCATGCCGTCACCGTGGTCTTCGTTTGCAACAGGTTGCTCTTGTCGCTTTCGCCGAGATCGGTAAGATACTCCGTTGACTCCCACAAACCCACCGTCGTCTGGTAACTCGCTTCCTCAACGACCCCTCCGCGGCTCACCGTGTACCGGTAGGTTATCCCGCTCTCCGGCCGGTCGCTCACCCCGCTGAAGAGCACCTTGAAGTCGTTCACATTCACCCACTTCGTCGCCGTCGGTATCTCCCGCGGTGTCTCTTCGAGCGTCTCCATCGTTACCGTCGCAACGGGCGGCGTCGTGTCACGCGTCCGCGTGAAACTCTGAGAGCCCTTGTTCCCCGCTCTGTCCTCCGCCGTGAAGGTCACACTGTAGGTCCCATCCTCCGTAATCTCGCTCAACACCACCGTCCCCGAGTCGTTCACCGGTTCGTATGGATAGGTCGTTGGAGCGTCTCCCTGCGGCGTTATCGTGTAGTACTCCTTCGCCAGATATTCGTCGCTCGCCGTGAAGTCGAAGGTGATGTCACCCTTTACCACCTCGGCCACTGGCGGGGTCACCGTGACGGTAGGCGCTACGGTATCCTTCACGAGTCGCATCGTCCGTTGACCACGGTTGTTCTGATCGTCGGAGACTTTGAGCGTAATGCTCCGTTCGCCGTCGCTCCCGGTCACCACAAGGCCATTCACACGGTAGAGCGTTCCCTCCTCACCGAGGTCGCCGAGATCGGCAAGCGGGGTCGTCCCATCGAGCAGTATCTCGAGCATCTCGAGTGTCGCCGTCTCGCCAAGGCTTACCCCGAAACGAAGGTCGAGAGCGTCGCGCACGAACGGTATCGCGCCGGGATCGCTGTAGGTCGTGAAGGTGTCCTCATCGGGTCGCTTGAAGGCAAGTTCCGTTATCTCGGGCGGTTGGGCAACGACTTCCCGGGGCTTTCTGTCGGCGGGGAAGAGTTCCGAGGTGTCCATCGCGCAGTGGTAGATCATCGCCTGAAAATCTTGATAGGCGTAACTTGTCTTCTCCTCAATGAACCGTTTGAGCGCCACGGCGTAGTGATACCGGTAGAGATAAGAATCGACCGCGAAACCCTTTATCTTGAGCGCCTCTTCGTTCTGGTCGTAGCCGTCGAAGAGCGCGCTTGCCTCCACGAGATCGGCAGCGAGCGTATCGAGCACATCGTCCATGAGCACCGCGCCACTCGAGAGCCCTTGCGCCGCGGCGATGTCGGCGGCGAGTTGTTCGAACGCCGCATTCGCGAGCCAGTGCTGGGTCGCCGCTTCGCCCGGTTCGCCCGCCTGCGGCCGTCCGTAGGGCTGTATGCCTTCCCCATAGTGCGTCTCGAGAAGAGCGAACGCATCGTCTATCGCTTCATCCTCCGTTCGACCGCCTTTTGCTTTGAGTCCGAGGTAGATGATCTCGCGTACCGTCGTGAGCGGTGTCACATAGACCTTCGTCGCTGTGTCCGCCTCCACCACGAACCGGCTCCTGAGCGGCGTCGTGAGTTCGAGCGTCTTCGGATTCCCGTTCGCCTCGGTGAATACCGCCGATTCGTACTCACCGCCCGTCACCTTCACCGTGTACTCGCCCGGCGGCAGATCCCCCTGCACCGCACCGTTCTCCTCGGTGAGCGTCGCCACCTTCTCGCCGGCGGCATCAGAGATCTCGGCAGACTCGATGCCCGTTACTTTACCCGTCACATAGGTGAGGATGGTGACGGGGTTGTGATTCGAAAGGGTTATCTTGACGCTCTTTGTCGCCTGATCGATGCCGTTCGACCCGGTGCAGGTCACCGTATACTGGCCATCGGCGAGTTCCGTCGCTACCGTATCGAGGGTTGTCTCGAAGATCTCGGCATGCGGATGAGTGTCGGTGAGCGCTACTGCCGCCCCGTCGCTGTCGCTCATCGTGCAACTCACCGATACGAGGGGGCACGAATCGAGCGTCCGTTGGGCGTGAATCGCGATGGTACCGAAGAGCACCGCATTGTTCTTCGGCTCTTTTATCTCTATCGCCGGCGGGTTGCCGACGGTGTCGTAGTCGGGATAGAGCGTCTCGTCGCCCGTTTCGTCGGGAAACGCATCGCCGTCGTTCTCGGTGCCACCTTCGAGGAACGCGGCAGGGGTCACCGCAAGGTGGTGCGCCCAGTCGGCAAGGTCGCTCGCCGCGAAGGCATCGGAAACCTCCGCGAGTGCCGCTGGCACGAGCGCCCGGAGCACCTGTTCGTCTACGATGAGCGCTGGGCCGAACTTCGCGCCCGCTGAGCCGTTGATGATGTGGTCGTCAGCAAGATCATCGAGCACGAGGCTCCAGAGTTTCTCGGTCGAAAGCGAGGTCTCGACGCCGATACCGTTGGCCTCTGCGATGTCGCGTGCGACGATCGCGAAAGCCTCCTGCCAAAGGTAGCGCTTCGTCGCGTCGGTGAGCGTCGTCTCTTCAAGCGCCGCCGAGTCCGCCGAAAGGGAAAGGTACGCACGCACCTCCTCCTCGGCGGTCTCGGTGCCGTAGGTCGCCGCGAGCGTCGAGACGAAATCGATAAAGACGGTCACCTTCGTCTGATCGGTCACCGTCGTCCGCGCCTCGAGACACCCGTTGAAGGCGACCGGCTCCCCGGCACCGGCGCTGAAGAACTGCCCGCCGCAGGCCTTCACGCGAAGGTTGCCGACCGCGCTCACCGCACCGAGTGTGAAGAGCCCGTCAGCATCGGCCGTTCCCTCGGCGAGCGTCTCGCTGCTGCCCTCCTTCGTCACCGTCACCGTCGCATCCCGGAGGAGAGAACGACCTTCTATCGTCACCGTGAAAGAGCCGTTCCCCTGCGGACGCTTGCTCTCGCAGGAAACGAGAAACACAAAGAGAACCGCAAGAAGAATACCCAGTTGTTTCATGTCATTACCTCCGTTCCATTCTTCGTATGCCTACAGAAAGTAGTAACTTTTGAGGAACCAGGTCGCCCCGACGAAGAAGTGGGTGTCGAGGAACATCGTCGCAGGCGACCACGAAAAGGCCATCTGCACCGAGAGGAGCAGCCACTCCCATACGCGGTACTGAAGGTCGAAACCGGCGGTGAGACACGGCTGGACCCGCGCATAATCGGGCCCATCGAAGTCCTCCACAACAAGACCGCTCTTCGTGTAGAACGCCCGTTCACGGAAGGTTTCGACGAGCATGCCGCCGGCGGCGAATAGGTGCGGCGAGAAGGGGTAGCCGGGGTAGAGGTTGTAGCGGGCGACGATCGTGAGGCCGTTCGAGAGGTAGTTGAAGTACTCCTTGCCGGCGACACCGTTGAAGATCTTCTTCGCGTAGATGTCGGCGAGGTAGGTGACCCCATACTGGAGCCCGAGATCGAAGTTGTCGGTGAACCCGAAGAACGACGATGCCGCGATATGCCACGAGGCGAGCACGACCACGGTACGGTCGTCGGTCTCAAGGGTAAACGGGAAGTAACCGCCGCCACCGAGGTGGAACTGCCACTCGCCTTCCTCGGCGCGTACGATGAGCGTGCCCAACAAAATAGCCACAACAAAGAGCCGACGCATCTCAGAACCCCACCGTGAGCCGGATCTTGCGGAGCTTGCCGCTCTCCTCGGTCACCTCGATGACATACTGCGGCGTGTAGTCTTTGATGCGGAAGCCCACAGCGCCCTTGAGCACCTCGTCGAACTTGATGCCGTACCTGTCCACCCAGTAAAAGGCATCCATCTCGACCTCCGAGCCGCCCTGCAGCGCATAGACCTTTACCTCCTTGAGGTAGAAGTAGTTACGGTAACGGTTCTTGATAAGGAAGTTGATGAGTATCGTCTCGGGTCCCACCTTGCAGATGCGATCGCTCGAGAGGAAGACGAGTTCCTTCTCCTCGCGGGTCCGGTAGGTGTTGCACATGAAGAACTCGCCGAACTCGCGGGTGAGCAGTTCGAGTTTTCTCTGCTCGGCCAGTTTGTCTACCTCCGCCATCGCCTTCTTGTGCTCCTCGTGCAGTTTGTTCTTGAGTTCGATGAGGGTATCCTGCATCGTCCTCTGTTTCGCAGTGAACTCGGGGTAGGTGAAGATGACGCGGTTCGATGCCTTCGCCGGCTCCGAGACGCGGAAGTTGATGATGAAGGTGATGCCGACATTGGTCTTAAGTTGCAGGTTGGTGTTGAGTCCCCACATCTCGTTCTCGGCGACCCCTTGGAACGGAAGCGCCCATACCTTGACGGCAAGCGGGTTCACCTCGACCTCCGCCTTGAGGAGCGCGTGATCGCCGATGACCGGGTCACCGACGAGGGTCACCCCCTCGGGAAATTCGAGCACGAGCACCTCGCCGATCGCGATGCCGACCGTTCGGTAGATGACCGTGTCGCTGTTGGTGAGTTCGACGGTAGCCACCTTCTCGGTGATCGGTATGAAGCGTTCGTCGGGTTTTACCGCCTTCGGCGCCTCGGCGGCCAAAAGACAAAAGCACCCGAGAGACGCGATAAAGAAGAGCCGTTTCACCAGATGCCTCCTTTTTTCGTCATCAGGCCTCAGACCTCACTCGATATACACCGTGAACATCGTGCCGGCGCCGACGCGGTACTCGTAGCGGGCCCGCTCCTGTTCGTTCTTTTCCTTGAGTTCTCCCGCGGTGCCGCTGATAACGCCGCTCATGGCGCCTCCGGTCGCGGTCGCGGCGAGATTGTCGAGCACGCGCCCCGCCGCGTCGGTGACGCCCGAGGTGAAGGTTATCTTCGCGTTGTTCTCTATCTCGATGACCTCCGACGGGATGCCGGGATCCTTCCCGCTGATCGCGTAGCCCTTTATCTCGTACTCGTTCTCGCCGATCCGCACCTTGTGGAACTGCACATAGGTCCGCTTGTTCGCAAAACTGCCGGTACCGTAGAGGAGGCTTCCCGCCGGAATACCGGTGACTTCTTGCGTCGTTTCGGCGACGATCGCGTTCGAGGCCGATGAGCGGATGCTGAACTTGAGCCGCGCCTTGAGCAAGAGATCATGGAACTCCATCGCCTTCTTACGATCGCCTTCTTCGCGCCCGATCACCCGAACCCCACCCTGCAGGCTATTCTGCGCACTCCCGGCCGAAAAGGGGCGCGGTCGGTAACGGAGAGCGCTCTCGCCGGAAGGAACGGCACTTCCGTCGTCGGCCGCCGCGGCGGGATTCACCGCACGGTACTGCTCGATGATCTCCTTGTCCTTGAGGTAGTTGAGGCTCCGCGAAGAGACGGTGCGCGGCCGTTCGACCGACGGTTGAGTCGGCGTCTCGGAAGGGGTTGTTCCCGCGGTCTCGGTCGCCGCCCGTGATGCCGGACGCGTAAGGCCCCGGATCTCCTGCGGCGTTACGGTGCGAAGTGTCTCGAGCATCTTTTTCGCATCTGCCGACGGTTCCTCGCGTACCTCCGCCGATCCGCCCTCGAAAAACCGGCCTATAATGAAAAGGAGCGCCAGAAGCCCTCCGGCGGCGATCGAAAGCCCGATGACCTTCGCCCGTTTTTCATCGGCAGCGGAACGCCTCTCACTCATCGGAACCCTCCGGAAAGACGAGGTTGCGCTTGAGAAGGAACGCGTCGCGCAGTCCCGCATCGTCGAAGAAACGGATCTGGTAGAAATCGACGAGGAGCCCATAGGGCGTCGCCGCGGTGACGGGCACCGGCAGGAGAGCGGCATGAACATAGGCATAGAGCGTCGAACGCTCGTACGGACGCTGGTCGCCGTCGAAACCGACGGCAGGCCGGAAAATGAACCGTCCGAGAACCTCGACGGTGACTCGTCCCTCCTCACCGTTCGATATCCGCGCCTTTTCGCGGACAAAGTCGCTCCGTATGTTCTGGTTCATCCACTTTTCGGCACGCCCGGCATCGGCGCGCTCGGCAAGGAGCACCTGCTGGAGGCGCGGCGTCATCATGCCGTAGGCCTCGGCGATCGCAACCGCCGCATCGGGACGTTGAGCCGAATAGCGGTCAACGAACTGATCGACAAAGAGGAGTACCTGCGGTCGCGGCAGCGGCACCGGAGCGGCCGCTTCGGACACCCCGCAGTACTCGACGACGGCTGCGGGACGCAGGGTGACCGCCCAGAAGGCGCCGCCAAGCACACAAACGACGAGGAAGAGGAGCACCGCTACCCCCCACACGGCACGACGCGCGGCCCGGCGCGCCGCCTCAACCTGCGCAACACTGTAGGCAGCAAAGAACTGCTCACCTTCGCGGCTCATCGCACCTCCGCCTTCTCCAGAAAGATGTTGAGCAACTCGTCATTCTCGAAGAAACGCACATCCGCCCAGTGGACGAGAAATCCGTATGGCACCCGCTCGCTCAGCGGCTCCACAAAGAGCGTCACCTGAAAAAAGAAGGGGACGCTCACTTCGTGCACATCGGCCGCCTCGAGGCGTGCGCGCGGGGTAAAGAGCACCTCAGCGGTTCCCATGACCTGCAGGGTTCTTCCCGCCGTCGGCTCTCCCGAACGGGAAAGTCGGTGCACCGTCACCACTGCCCTGAGCGCCTCATCCTCCCACTGCGGCGGCTGCCACGAGGCCGAGGCGGCGCGGGTAAAGGCGGGAGAGATCATTCTCTCTACCGATGCATCTTCGTCTTTTCGCTCCCGAGCAAAGTAGGCGGTAAAGAAGCGTTCGAGGAAGAACTTCACCGCCTTGTCATCCCGCGGTGCCTCGGCTGATACCGCCGGGGCGATGTCCACGGCGCCGCTCGCGGCGCACCGCACGATCACCGTCGAGGGCTGGACGGCGCGATGGACGACGGCGGCGAGAAGCACCACGGCAGTACACGCGAGCACGCCGACCACGCCGAAACCCATGCCAACGGAAAGGCGGTGTCGCGCCGTAGCCGAGAGCTTCATGCGACACCTCCGCCACGGCTCCCGATCACCGCGCCGATGCGCTGGGAAAGCGCCTGCGCCACCGCCGTGCCCGACTCGCTCCGCACCACCATCGCGGCGATCGCCGGCGTGAGGGCGCCGAGCGCGATGAGGAAGAGAAAATATCCGATGAGGGGGGCGAGCGTCGTGAGATTCGCGAGCAGGTTACCGACCAGCGTCTCGTAGTCGCCTTCACGCATGAGCGCTGCAAAGGCATCGAACGCCGGCCGGCTCACCTGCGCGGCCACCCCAAACCCGACAGTGTAAATGACCGGCCACACGCTCACCTCGATGACCATCGCCGCGAAGCGCTTCACCGGTTCCCATCCGGCGAACGAAGCGAACGGCACGGCGAAGATAAAGCCGAGGAGCGCGAGCTGATGTACGAGCGGCCAGAGGATATCGAGCAAGAGAAACTTCACCGCAAGCGCGAGCACGAGGAGTCCCTTGAACAAAAAGGCAAAGGCAAGGCCCCAGAGGAATGGCGGCGTGAAGAGCGCCGCTGACGATGCGGTGGATGGTGCTCCGTTTTCACCCGGTAGCGTCGCTTCCTGCGGCCCGAAGGCAAGACGCATGGTCGCCTCGTCGAACGAAGCGTAGGTCTCGGCCATCGTCGCGGCAGGGCCGGCGGTCGCCGTCACGATGAGCGTTGAGGCTTCGCTCATCGCGCGACCGCCGTAGGCATAGAGCGCGAAAAGCGCGGCGTAGAGCGCGATGGTGCGAAAGATCGCGGAGAGCGAGGCGTTCCCCAACGTGATGCGAACTACCTGCACGACGAGCGTCACGGTGAACGCGGCACCGAGGAAAAGGTTCCCCGCGGTGAGAAGCCACGCGATCTCGGGACGCGCGAGGTTCTGCTCGAAGGTCGTAAGCGGCGCATAGGGCGTTTGGGCAAGCGCGAAGGGCACCGCGCAGCCGACGATGACGAGCGCGACGACGATACGGAGAGCGGTACTCTTCATGTGCCCTCCCCGGCTGCAATGGCGCACGCCTCGATGAGCGAACAGCCACGCTGCGCAACTATCTCGTCGAGCCGTTCGTTATCCTTCCGGTCGCTCGTCGCAAGCCAGTATTCGAACGGCGAGAGTTCTATCCGCACCGTTGCCCGCTCGAGACGGTCGCCGATCTGGAGCCGTGCGAGGGCGAGAGCGTACTGCCGCTTGACCGTCCTCAGTGCCTCGAACTCACGCCGCTCGAACTCGCTGAGGCCGAAGTCGTCGGCCACGAGCCGCTTCGCTTCGGGCGCCTCGGCGTGCGAGAGGATGAACGAAGCGGTCGTGTTGAGCGCGATCTTCGAGGAAAGGTTGCACTCCTTGTACGAAAGGTAGTTCTGCGTGATCGTGTAGATCTGGGCGTTGTACTTACGCGCCGTCGCGTACATCTCCTCGATGAGCGAGGCCATGCGCGGCTCCTTGATGAGCTGCGCCGCCTCGTCGAAGAGGAGCGATTGGTAGCCGCTCCGGCGAAAGGCGGCGTTCTTCGCCTCATGGATTACCACGAAGGTCATCAGTTCGCGCATCCGCGGCGTGAGGCTCGAAAGCCCCTGCAGATCGAAGACCACCAGCGGCGCACCGCCGTAGTCGAGGGTCGTCTCGCCGTCAAGGAGCCTGCTTTCGGGGCTCGCGAGAAAACCGCGCAGGAGAGCTGCCGTCTCCTGCCGGAGCACCGGATCGTCAAAGGGAACCGTCTCGAGGCACGAGACGAAATCGGCAAGTCGCGGTCGTTCGTGATCCGCATAGAGCCGCTCGAGCGCTCGCAGGATGAGAAACCGCACGAGGTTGGCGCGCGCATCGTCGCCGCGGTTGCCGACGATGAGATCGAGGATCACCTGCAAGAAGGTGATCTGTGCCGCATCGAGCGCGCCCCCCTGCATCATCCGATCGCGTGGCGGGAACGGGTTTATCGTGTGGCGTGCCGTCGCATCGAACGCGATGAACGTGCCGTCAAGAAGCCGCACGCACTTACGGTAGGAACTATTCTCCGCGCCGGCGAAGTCAACGACGAAGCACACTCCGCCGTAGCGGACGATCCGCGGGTAGATCGAAGAAAGGATTACCATGTTCATGAAGACCGACTTGCCCGATCCCGACGCGCCGAGCACCATCGTGTTCCACGGCTGACGGCGGCCGCTGAACGAATCGAATGCAAAGAGCGTCCCGAACTTGGTGCGCAGGTAGAGCGGGAACTCCTCGCCTTCGTCCCCGCGCGCGAGGCGTCCGAGCCGCAGGAGCGCAAGTCCGTGCGGCGTGAGCGCCTTAAGACCACGGGTCGAGAAGAAGGTGGTCGCCGGCAGTGAGCGAAAGAACTCGCGGTCGTGGCAGAACTCCTCTTCGAAGAAATAGAAGCCGTGCCGCTTGAAGGCGGTCGCCACCGCGTGCGCCTTCTCGTCGAGGCGTTTTTCGTCGCGGTCGCGCAGGATGATCTTCTGGGTGGTCGCCACAATGAGGTGTCCCGACTCCTCGAGGTACTTCTTGAGTTCGTCCGATTCCTCGTAGCGCCGGAGCGCCGCATGGTTGACCGGCCGCTTCACGGCGTTCCCCGCCGCATCGACCGCGCTCGTCGAAGAGTAGGAAAGGTTTCGAACGAGTGAAATCGCTCCCGCCGCGGTGCGCTGGTCGAGCACGCTGAATGAAGAAATGAAGCAGTACGGACACTCGATCTCGTCGAGGATGCGGTCCATCGCAAAGTAATCGAGCCGTTCGGGCAGATGTTTGAGGGTAAGCACCTTGACGAACTCCGGCCCTATCTTCACCCACTCAGGCGAGTAGCGGACCGTACGCTGGACGAGCGCCTCGCGCACCGACATGTCGGCGGCGGCGCTGAAGTCGTCGTTGCCCTGGAGGAGTCGGTAGTACCACGCCATGATTTCGAAGGTCGTCAAGCGACGGGCGGTGATGCCAAGGAGCTCAAAGAAGGCGATCCAGCGGTCGAAGCGCGGCGCGGCAGGGTGCGGTCTCGGTGAGGCGCGGTCGCTCGTCACGGCAAGATAAGTCTCGAATCGCCGCACCGGCCGTGTGGCAAGAAAATGGGCACGATCCCGGAGCAGACGCTCAGTGGCCTCACGGTGCCGTTCCAGTTCGGGATCGTGATCGCCAGCAAGCGCGAAGCACTCGATCGTGACATCGGTCTCGCCGAGTTCGCGGTCGAAGAAGGTCTCGGCGGCCTCGAAGAGGTGCGCATGAAAATAGTGGTCAACGCCGCTTACCGCGAAAACGGCGTAGCGCTGCCACGCGTCGTTCACGATGAGGTCGTCCTCGATGCCGCGAATCGCGAGGAGATCGAAGACCGCCTTCATCGCCGATCCTTCTCGAGAAGCGTGTAAGAGCCGCGGCCTCCCGACAGGGCGCGCCACAAAAGAAAGAGCACTTCATCGCGTCCGTCGAAGATTCGCCGGAGAAGCCAGCCAAAACCGTAAGCAGCCAGGAGTACGGCGAGCATAATAAAGAAACGCCCTTTGCCACGCCAGAATACCGCCGCCACGAGAAACGCGCCGCCCGCGAGAAAGGCCATCTGCGGCGGCAGGGCGCCCCCTTTTGCGCCGAGGACCCGCCAGATTTTCATGGCACCGGCGGGAAGCGCGCTACTTCATCATCTCGATGAGCGACGAGGCGAGCGCGATGACCACCGCGCCGATGAGCGCCCCGATCACCACCCCGCGGCCCCGCGGATTGCCGGTTCCCCAGAGGATACCGCCGATGATTGCGCCGAGGGTGCAGAGGCCGTAACCGACATTGGTCGCGATCGAGATGACCGAGTTGACTTTCGCGGTGAGTTTCTGTTCCACATCGCCGCCTGCCGCAAGGGCGAGGTCGGGTAGAAGGAGAAGCAGGATTCCTGCTCCGATGCACAGGGCAAACAATGCGCCGCCGCGAGAAAGACGCACCATAGGATACTCCGTTCTCAAAATGTTCCTGAAACAGAATCGTTTGGCACCATAGTCACGCGGCAATAAGGTTGTCAAGAAAAAAGGGGCCGGGATGTTATCTTCTCGATATCACTCAGGCATCGGGGAAGAGAACTTAGCGCCCCACGCGGCGCACTCCTCGTCGGTCATGGCGGTCGTCCCTTCGTCAGCCCGTTCGGTCGAGAACTCGCCACCGCCGCGCCCTTGGAAGGTGGTGACGACCGAGCCGTCGGAAACTCGCTTGATGACCCCTTCGAACCACGGGATCTGGATCACGATGACATACTTCTTGACCACTTCGGTCGCGTCGGAGAGCATCGGCACCTGTCCGTTGCCAATGGTTATCTGCGCCTCGACGCGGTAGGTGTCGTTCTGCGCAACGAGCGTCGTGTCGTGCGGCGTGCACTGGCGGGCGACCGGATCGAACTTCCAAGTATCGTGCTTCCAGCCAAGTTCGCCGGCGTCGGCCCGGAAATTGACCAGTTTGTACTCATCGCCATCGAAAAAGCCCATATCGAGGTAGTCGAGCCGCGTCGAGTTGAAATGGTAGGACTGCCAGCCGAACATCACCTTCGTCGCGGCGTCGGAGCAGGTCCCGAAGTCCCAGCCACCCTGATTGAATGCCCAGCGCCCCCACGAGTTTTCGCGGTAGCCGTGCGCGTCTATCGCTATCGTCTTGGCGGCCTGCAGGTCCTTTATCCAGCCGGTTATCTTGGTGCGCGGCCAGAACATGTGCACATTCCACACCTGCGACACCGGGAAGCCCATCACCTGCGTGTCCACCTTGTCGTCGGTGACCTTCACGAAGGTTTCGTCGCCGCTCGTGAGGATCGTCCAGTCCTGCCGCACGGTGAGTTCCCATTCGAAGTGTCCCGTCTTCCCCTCGAGGAGCATTGTGTTGGTTACCGGGTCGGGCGTCATGCGGCCCCAGTAGCCCTTTTCCGTGTTCTCGACCCAGAAGGATCGCTCCTCGCCCGAGGCCTCGAAGGTATGGCCGTTGTCGGGGTCGAAGTTCTCATAGTCGGCAACCGGCGGCTCACCATGGTCGAAGCGGCCCGCGATCGCGATGTTGCCGCCGCCCGGCACCAGTTTGCCGAAAGCGCCGCCGGCGATCTGGGCGTTGCGCGGGTTCGCGATGAGGTAGCCCACCGATCCGCTGAACGAGTCGTCCTCGTTGTGGATCATGAAGTAGTCCCACTCGAACGAAAGGGCATCCCACTCCGGGTCTATCTCATAGGTTGGCTTGAGGATCTCCCACCCGTAGGTGCCCTCATAGGCGGGGAAGGTGTTGAGCTCGGCGAACGGATCGTCGGCATCGCTCGCCGGTTCATCACCCACCGGCTCATCGGTGACGAGTTCGTCGCTTACCGCCGTATCGGCGTCACCTGCCGTCGCGTCGTCGGAAACCGGTTCGACATCGTTCTTGTTCCCGCCGCCGTCGTCACAGGCGGCAAAGAAAAGCACCACCGCAAGAAAAACCATCATCTCTTTCACTCTTGTCATCGTTTCCTCCACTGTCTTCTTCCGTGTCTATTCCCACCCGACGCTACCGGCGCGGAAGGGAAAGTCAAGCGAATTAGCGACTCCCGTACCTCACCATCCCCCCTTCTCTTTTTTTCGGTTTACCGCGGACAAAATAGAGGCCTGTCAAGCCATTTAGGTTGCTTACCGAACGGCAAGTCGTCGCGCCATTAATTTTCTTACCGATCGGCGAGGAAGCCGGGAAGGAATTCGTTTGCCGCTTCAATGGTGGTGATGCCCCGAAGACGGAGTTCAGAGACGAGGCGGTCTTGAAACGATCGGAACAGGCGCTCTATGCGTCCTTTTGCCTTCGGGGAGCGTGCAACCTTGGACTCGATACCGAGATCGTCGAGGACGCGACCGACATGGGTGGGGAACTGATATCCTTGGACCTGTTCCTCCAGCGACCAGTGAGAATCGGTACGCACCAACGAACTGTGTCGATCGTGATAGACGGCTTCCGGGATACCATAGTCGCAGGCCATAGGGAGGATGCTCCTCGCCAAACCAGCGATGCGGACTTCCATCAATCTGCACAAGTTTCTCCGTGCTTTTCTCCCGGGGACGCCTGATCCGATGCTTCGGCGGACGGTGCCGTCGCTTAGGCGCTATCCCCCCTTCACGCAATACTTTTCTGACAGTTTCCCGGCTTACCCTGATGCCTTCCTCTTCATGCAACTTCTCGCACAAATGCGTGTCGTTGAATCTCCCATACCTCTCTCGCGACAGACGAACGATCCGCTCGTGCACCTCTTTGCTGATCTTGTTGGCTGGCGCACGACCTCGGTTCCCATGCACCAGACCGGCAGGCCCCTCTTCACGAAACATCCTCATCAGCATCTTCGCCTGCCGGTAACTCACCTGCAGACAAGCGGCAACCTCTTTCAGACTGAAAGTACCGTCCATCCCTTTCTCTAACACCACGGCATGGTGAATCTCCTTCTTGCTCATCCGGATACACTCCTCCATCTCTCTCTCCTCCTCAACAACAAGAGGGAACATTTTCCCTTTGCTGTCAGAGGGGACAAATTCCCTTTGCTAACACATTTCCAAAAAAATTGCTTTCATCATCTCCAGTGCCATGTTAGAATCCATCGGGACCTTCTTTGACGGGGATGGTGTTTGTCACCCGACTTACCAGAGGTCCCTCCTTTTCTCAAATTTGCAGATAATTCTTTACATTACCCCGGACAAAAATAGAAGTTGATTTTCAGTTTGTCCGCGTTAGAATGAAAACGACCCTGTGCTAAGGAGGCGTCCGTGTTCCCCCGATGGATGAAGATAAGTACCCGAAAAAGCACGCTTATCATCGGTCCACGCCGCTGCGGGAAGACCACTTTCCTCAAAAATACTTTCCCCGACTACCATACGCCACCCTCGATGACTTCGATGCCTACGAGTTCGCACGCCGTGACCCGAAGGGGTTCGTCGCTTCGCTCGGACCGCGGGGCATCATCGACGAGATACAGCGCCTGCCGCACCTCACCGTCGCGGTGAAGTATGCGATAGACAACGAAGGAGCCCTCTTCATCATGACCGGCTCCAGTTCCATCGGCCTCCTTGACGCCAGCGCCGACACGATGGCGGGGCGGATCGAGATCCGCTCGATGCCGACGGTCTGCTGGGGTGAGGAGCAGGGTGAGCCCGACCATGATTTCTTCACCGACGAACTGCCTCTGCCGCGCATTCGCGAGGCTTACCGCGAACTCGACGAGCGCATCGCGTACGATGGATTTCCCGAAGTGGTCGCCGCGCAAGACGCTGAAGAGAAGAAGGGGATACTCCGCAACTACCGCGACACCTACTTCCTGCGCGATCTCATGCAGATGGCCAATATTGAAAACCTCGACGGTCTCGCGGCGCTCTTTGCGAACATCGGGCGTGCGCTCGGAACGCACCTCGAAACGAGCAACCTCGCCCGCGAGGCGGGGCTTTCAGTGCCGACTGCCAAGAAGTATCTCAACACGCTCTTCCTATCGGAACTTCTCTTCCGCCTTCACGGCTATCAGTTCGGCCCCGCGAAGCGGTTCGTCAAAGCGGCGAAGACCTACTTCGCCGACACCGGCATCATCACCGGCATGGGCCTGCGGCCCTCCGAAGGACAGTTGCTCGAGAACTTCGTCCTCGCCGAATTCGAGAAGCGGCGCAAGTTAGGAATGCTCCCGGCTGAGCGGCTCTTTTACTACAAGAGCGCCTCGGGCCGCGAGATCGACCTCGTGTTCGAGATCGGCGAAACGCTCTACGCGGTCGAGATAAAGACGACCCGGGCGCCCGACCGCCGCGACACCGCAAATCTCCGGGAATTCATTGCGGGGATCAAACGACCTGCCATCGGTTATCTGCTCCATCGCGGCGAGGAATACGGTGAACTTAATGGCATCCGCCTCGTACCGATAGCGGCGCTCCACCGGGCACGGTGAAACCAACGAAAGTCCTTTTCCCGAGGTATTTTCGCGAACACAACTGGGGTCGTTGCTTTAGGTTTCCGCATCGGTCTCGGACATGAACGCAAGAACCTCTTGCGCCGGCGGTGCTTATATGGTATGGAGACACGATAAACGGAGGAGTTCGTGCTCACCAGTTGTCCACACTGCCATCAACCGATCTCGGTTCCGGGTCCGGGGCCGCGCGCCTGTCCCAAATGTCATGCGCTCATCTTCGTCGGCGAACCGATGCGTGACGAGGAGAACCGCGTCCTGCGCGAGCCGGAGGAGGATCCGGAGCATCCTCCGATGGAGAACGAGGCGGAAGAAGAAGAGGCCTTCGACGAGGTCGAGCCTGCCGAGGGCGCGCATGCCCGCGGTGAGGTGCCAAGCCCCGAGCGCCGAGCCCAGAGCGCGGTACGGGAATCCTCATGGATGTTCGGCGTGCCGTGGGACAACGCCGACAAGATAGGGTTCACTGAGGCGCTCTACGAGACGACGCGCGACCTTTTCCTCTCGCCGCGCCGTTTCTTCACTGCGATGACCTTTTCGCCGAACGCCTCGCGGTTCATCCCGCTTTACGGCGTCATCGTGGGTGTGGTGGGCGCCGCTTTCAACCTTTTCTGGCTCCTCTGGATCGTCCGGCACCACCGACCTCTCCTCGAGCGCTATGTGCCGCCGGCGCTCCTCGACTACTTCGGCCAAATGCAGACCGGAGACATTCTTGCACAGGTCTTTCTCTCGCCGATCGCCGGTATCGTCATTGCGGCGTTCTTGCTCTTCGCGTTCTCTCTCCTTCTCGGCGCCCGTACCGAATTGCACCATTTCTACCGCTTGAGCGGGTTCACCGCCGCGCTCGATCTCTTCTACGCGGTGCCGGTCGCCGGATGGTTGATCGCCTTCGTGTGGCGGAGCGTGCTTCTCGTCATGGGGATACGCACCATCACTAACCTGTCTTTCAGGAGATCGCTCGCTGTCTTTGCCCTCTACCTGCTATTATCGGCGATCATGCTGGTCCCGGCGGGCTTACCGGGTGGAGGATAGCCGATGGGAGAGATCCGCGTGGGGCTCGGATTCGACATTCACCGCTTTGCCGAGGGAAGACCGCTCTTTCTCGGCGGCATCGAGATACCACACGAACGGGGACTCCTCGGCCACTCCGACGCCGATGTGCTCCTTCACGCCGTAACCGACGCGGTACTCGGTGCCGCGGGGATTGGCGACATTGGTGAACTGTTCCCCGATAATGACCCGAAATTCAAGGACATTCGGAGTACGCTCCTCCTTGAAGAGGCGATCCGGCGGCTCCACGGCGCCGGCTGGCGGGTGATCAACTGCGACGCCGTCCTCGTCTGCGAGGCCCCGAAGATACTGCCCTACCGCGAAGAGATCCGCCGCTCGCTCGCCACGCTCCTCGGCATTGCCGTCGAGGCGGTCATGGTGAAAGGAAAGACCGCAGAGAAACTGGGCTTTGTCGGTCGCAGCGAGGGTATCATGGCGCAGGCGGTCGTGCTCATCGAACGGATCGGAGGCTAGCGATGCCACTCAAGATCGTGCTTGGCAAAAAGAACCTCTATCTTTTCCTTATTTCGACCGCGGTGCTTCTCTACGGACTCTCTCTCACCTTCGACGGTGCACGGTTCTATTTCCATAATGAACCGCCGATCGACCTCGGCGATGCGCTCACGCCGAACGAAACGGCGCTCGCAACGGTCAAGGACGGCGACTATGTGAAGATCCGCGGCCTCCGTTCGATCCAAGGCGGCGTACTCGAAGAGGGTTTTTCCAAGAAAAAGCGGATGCTCTACTACTTCCTCGGTTCCCCCCGTTTCGTGGTGAACGAGCCGATGGCGAAGGAAGAAGAGAAAAACGCCGGCGGCACGCGGGTCACGGTGATCGGCCGCATCTACCGCTTCGAAACGAGCGGCGGCGCAGCGCGGGCGCGCGACTTCTTCGAAAAACGCTATGAACTGGCTATGGCAAAGGATGGCTTTTTCATCCGCGCCGGCGAGAATCCCCGTACCGATACCGGTGCCGTAGCTATCTTCGCAACCCTCGCGGTGCTTCTTCTTATCAATCTTTTCCTCGCCTTCAAAACGCTCCGGCGGCCGCACGAGGTGCCGCAGGAGGACAACGATATCGACGACGACAACCCAGACGACACCGGAGAGAACCCATGACCGTCCGCACCCGTTTCGCCCCGAGTCCCACCGGCTACATGCATGTCGGGAATCTGCGCACCGCACTCTATGCCTTTCTCCTCGCCCGCAAAAACAAAGGTACCTTCATCCTCCGCATCGAGGACACCGATCAGGAGCGTGAGGTTCCCGGCGCGGTCGATCTCATCTACCACACGCTCCGACAGGCACGCCTCTTCTGGGATGAAGGTCCCGATGTAGGCGGCCCTCATGGTCCCTACATCCAAAGCCAACGCAAGGCGATCTACCGCGAATACGCCGAGAAGTTGGTCGAGAGCGGCCACGCCTACTACTGCTTCTGCGACAAGGAACGGCTTGACGCGGTGCGTAAACGGCAGGAGGCCGAAGGAAAACAGCCGAAGTACGACGGCTACTGCCGACACCTTTCGCGTGCCGAACGCGACAGGTTCATCGCCGAAGGAAAACCATGGGTCATCCGCCAGCGGATACCCGACGGCGGTACAACCACTTTCAAGGACGAGGTCTTCGGCGAGATAACGGTCGAGAATGCCACCCTCGACGACAATGTCCTTCTCAAGTCGGACGGCTTGCCGACCTATAATTTCGCCAATGTGGTCGACGACCACCTCATGCGCATTTCCCATGTCATCCGCGGCATCGAGTACCTTTCCTCGGCGCCGAAGTACAACCTCCTTTATACCGCGTTCGGTTGGGAGATACCGATCTATGTCCACTGCCCGCCGGTCATGCGCGATGCCCAGCGGAAGCTTTCCAAGCGCGACGGCGACGCGAGTTATCAGGACTTCATCGACAAGGGCTATCTCACCGAGGCGCTCATCAATTACCTCGCCCTCCTCGGCTGGAGTCCCGGCACCGACCGCGAGAAGTTCACCCTCGACGAACTCATCGAGGCATTTGACATATCGGGTATCTCGAAGTCGCCCGCCATCTTCGACCCGGTCAAACTCACTTGGCTCAACGGCGAATATATCCGGGCGCTTACCCCCGATCAGTTCCTCGAAAAGGCGACCCCCTTCATCCGGCAGACGGTCAAACGGGAGGATGTGCCGCTCGCAGCGATCGCGGCGGTGCTCCACGAGCGGACCGAGAAACTCTCCGACATCCCGCCGCAACTCGACTTCATAGACCACCTTCCCGACTATCCGGCGGAACTCTTCGTTCACAAGAAATCGAAGACGACCTTCGAGAATTCGCTCACAAGCCTCAAAGCGGCCCGCGAGGCGCTCGCCGCGATACCCGATGCTTCGTGGAACGACGAGACGATCCGCGCGACGCTCCTCAAACTCGCCGAAACGCTCGGCGTCAAGAATGCGATCGTCCTCTGGCCCGTCCGCATCGCACTCTCGGGCAAGGAATTCACCCCCGGCGGCGCGATAGAGATCGCCCACATTCTTGGAAAGCAAGACTCGCTCCAGCGCATCGATCTGGGGATCGCGAAACTAGAGCAAAAACAGTAGATCCTCTTGACAAGTCAAAAAGGTCTGTGCTATTCGGTTGACCATCTTCGGCCGTCTTTGCGGGGAAGCCGGTGAAAGTCCGGCGCTGTCCCGCAGCTGTAAGCGCGACGGAGGCCGCATAACGCCACTGCTGGCAGGCGGGTGCCGATCCGGCGGGAAGGCGCGGTGCTCCGGATGACCGCGAGCCAGAATACCCGGAAGACGGCGCTGTGCAACCCTGTCCCCGCGGAGGGAACGGTTGGTGTCGTTACTGGTATGGCTTTTTCTCGTTACTGCCGTTGCACACGGTGAAACCGAGGCAGAGGATTCCTACCGCACCGTTGTGTCGGCTTCGCGCGAGACGCCGGAGGGCGAGGAGGGGCGATCGGTCACCGTCATCCCGGCGGCGCAGATAGAGAAGAAACGCAAAGAGACGGTCGCCGACCTGCTCCGCGAGGTCCCGGGAATCCATGTCGCGTCCTCGGGTGGTGCCGGTGGTCTCACGACGCTCTTTCTCCGCGGCGGGAAGGGGGGGCATGCGCTCGTGCTCCTCGACGGCGTGCGGCTCAACGACCCTTTTTCGGTCGAGAACGCCGCCGACCTCTCGGATATCCTCACCGATGGCGTTTCACGTATCGAGATCCTGCGTGGGCCCCATGCGGTTCTCTATGGTCCCGATGCGCTGAGCGGCGTCGTGCGGATCGTTACAACGGAAGGCAAAGGAAGTACACATCTCTCCCTTTTCTCGGAAGCAGGTCTTGTGGACCTCGTCTCTCAGGAAGGATCGATGAACCATCTCCGTTTCGGTGGCGCCCTCGGCGGCGCGCGTGAGCGGGGTGATTACCGGTTCGACGCCTCGTATCGTGGCACCGGCGGCTATTCGGCGGCATCCGAGCAGGACGGCAACCGGGAGAAAGACCGCGCACGCACGCTCACCATCACAGGACGCTTCACCGTGCGTCCTACCGATGCGGTCGCCGTTTCGGCGCTCATCCGCCGCATCGGAAGCGACGCCGACATCGACAACGGCCCCGGTCCGTATCGCGATGATCCCAACCACTCGTTCGCGACCGAGCGCCTCCTCGGGCGGGTTGCCGCCGAGATATCTCTCTTTTCGGGAAAGTGGCGGCAAGAGACCGCGCTTTCGATGTCCCGCCACACCGCCAACGACCGGAATCCTCCCGACGGCACGCAGGATGAACGCGGATTCATGCGCACCTTTTTCGCCGGCGAAACGCTCGAGCTGTCATGGCGTCACGAAGTCACGGCACTCCCGCTCCAACGATTGGAAACGGGGCTCTCACTCCTCTGGGGGAACGGCGCGGCAGAGTGGCAGATGGATCGAACGGCGCCGGTGACGCTCGGGATCCTGCCGCGTCGAGAGACGCTGAACGCCGGTCTCTACCTCTTCGATACCCTTGCCCCCTGTGAGGACATCACCCTCTCGTTCGGCGGACGGGGCGATCTCTTTTTCTATCGGCGGCACGGCACGACGACCGACCCGGTCGGTACCGAGGTGCTCACTGGCGAGCGGCTCGTCGCTACCGGTCACGGCACCTACAGCGTCGCCGCCGCATATCGCATCGCACCGACCGACACCACGCTCCGTACGAGCGTTGCAACTGCCTTCAAGCCGCCGTCGCTTTTTCAACTCTACAGCGCCTACGGATCCGAATTCCTGAAGGCCGAGGAGACCTTCGCGGTGGACGGCGGCATCGAACAACGGCTCTGGGAACGGCGGATCCTCATCGAACTGACCGGTTTCTATCAGGAAACGAAGAACGCCATCGAGTTCTCTTACGGCTGTGACGGCACGCTCTGCGGCCGCTATCAGAACCGCGGATGGATCACCGCCGCCGGCATCGAGAGCGCTTTTTCAGCAAGACCACACCACACGCTCACCGTGAGCGGTTCCTATACCTTCACCGTAACCGATGCGTTCGATGTCGTCCATTACGATGGCCGCCGCTTCCGCGACAGCCGCCCGGTCCTCCGTCGCCCGATGCACCTCGCCTCGCTGTGGTTCGACTGGAACCCTCATCGTTTATTCAACGCAAACGCCGGACTCACCGTTGTCGGACCGCGTCGTGACATCGCCTACCGCTACCCCTACGAGCCGGTGGTGACGACCCTTCCGACCGCGCTCCTCAGTTCGCTCGTCGTCACCATACGACCGACGCCGAAGGTGCGGTTCTATGGTCGCATCGAGAACCTTCTCGATCGGCATGACGAGATGGTCGAAGGGTTCGGCGTGCCGGGGCTCTCGTGCTATCTCGGCCTTGTCCTCGATATCGGAGGAGCGCCATGAGGCAGGCCCTCTTTCTCGCCAGTCTTCTTCTTGCCTCGGCGTGTGCCCCTTCGCTCCCCGAATTGCCTGCTGACATCGCCTATGAAACGGCAACCGACTATGAACCGGTGAGCGGAGAAGCACCCGACGGCGATGTCCTTTGTACGCCGCCGCTCTTTTGGTACGATGGCGCCTGCCGCACGAGCGATCTTCTCATCGCGACGACCGGTGGGTACGATGTACCGTTCTCGGGAGCGGTATGGATAGCACCAGAAGAAAACACCTTCCGCCTCGCCGAAGTAGCGTTTTCCGAGCGACTCGGCGGACCCGACGGCACCGATCTTTCGCTGTCGGCCGCGTACGACCGCTTCATGGTCATTGGACGCGACGGCGCCGACACCGTATGGGCCTACGACCCGGCACACGGACAGACCACGATGCTCCGACCACCGGAAGACCGCTACCTCAACTTCATGGACGCCGCGTGGGACGGCTCACGCTACACCGTCTCGGCCAATGAAGCGACGGTGCTCTTTTCGTTTGACGAAAATGGGACCTTTTCCGGCACGATCGATCTTATGTCGCAGGTACCGGAAGGGATACCACCCTCGCCCGCCGCGCTCCTTTTCCACAACGGAACGCTCACCGTGGCGCTTCAGATGCTCGGTCCCGACTGGGCGTCCCGCGGCGGACGTCTCGGCCGCTGGGATGACGAAGGATCATGGCATGAACCGATACCGTTGCCGCTCGCCGACCCTGTGGGGCCACTGGCGATGAACCATCGGCTTTCTTCACGGCACCTTTTCGTCGCCTGCGCCGGCTCTTACCAAGCGCGCAATGGAGGCCTCGTGCGGGTCGACCTCTTCAGTGCTGAGGCGACCACGATCCTCAACGAAACGACCGAACCGTTCTCACCGCTCGATGTCAAGGTGGGACCGCTTGCGGTGACCAACGAAGGGAACATCTACTTCACCGCATTCGACGCCGATTGGAAGGGGCACCTGCAGGTACTGCGGCGGGACGGGACGGTAGAACGGATCGTCTCGGGCATCAACGCCTTCGCCGCCATTCCGCTCGATTATAGCCCGCGGACGAACCGGCTCTACTTCTTCACCCAGCGAACGGTCGAGAACGCGATCGCCAGTTATCTCACGGTCCTCGATACGACAAGCGAAACCATAGTGGACGCCCGAAAGATAGCCGGAGCGCCGGCGGCGCTCCGCGTCTGGATACGAGATCCCTTACCCATGCACGAAAGGAGGTAAATGATGCGTGCACTGTTCTTCGGCCTTCTGGCACTCTTTTTCGCGGCAGGATGCGGCGACGACAAAGAGAAGAAACCGCTCGAGATCGCCGGGTCCTACCAAGATCCCTACGGCGGTACCCACATCATCAGCGACGATCTGTGGGATCAAGGTGCGATGGGCAAGTATCACATTGCCCTCTACGACAACGAAAAGGATTATCTCGTCGCACAGAACGACGAGCAGAATGCCTACAACCCCGGCAAGTGGAGCCGCTTCGATTGGGTTTGGTACAACGGAGCACTCTACTACTGCCAGACCGCCTACGACAAGTCCTCACAGAAAGAAGCCGAGGAGGTCGAAGCAGCCGATCCCAGCAACCCCGAAGAGGGAGGATGTGGCGGTTTTCCATGGACCAAACTGACGAAGGTCTCCTTCGCGGGCGCAGTCGGGACTCCCGACTGCCCCGCCATCTCCCGTGACGATCCCCGCATCGTCGCATGGGCAAGCGCCGTCGTTTCCTATGAACCGGGAGAGAACCTCAGTCCTCAATGGAAAGACACCTCAAAAGCGCTCGGTCCCGCCGAAGGAAAAACGACCGAGGTGGTGTCGCTCGGAGAAGGAGGACGCATCACGGTCGCCTTCGAGGAACCGCTCTCTGATGGCACTGGACCCGACTTGGTTGTGTTTGAGAATTCCTTTTCCGATACCTTTCTCGAACTTGCCTTCGTCGAGGTTTCGAGCGACGGCAAGCATTTCGTCCGCTTCGACACCACCTATCTGGGCACCGCGCCGATCGGCGAATATGGCACGCTCGACCCCACCCTTATCGACGGTTTTGCCGGGAAGTACCGCGCCGGATGGGGAACACCGTTCGACCTTGCGACGCTTGCCGGGAAAGCCGCCATTACGGATGATACGCTCGACCTTACCGCTGTTACTCATGTCCGTCTCGTCGATGTGAAAGGGGATGGTTCGATGAGCGACTCGAATGGCTATCCGGTGTTCGATCCGTACCCTACCCACGAAAGCGCCGGGTTCGACCTCGACGCAATAGGCGTACTGCACCAATAAAAAAAAGCCCCCGGTCTCCCGGGGGCAGAAAAGAGACTGAAGACCGTCAATAACTATTGAGCAGGCGCTTCAGCAGGTGCTGCCTCGGCAGGTGCCTCGGCAGGTGCTTCGGCAGGTGCCGCTTCGGCAGGTGCCGCTTCGGCGGGCGCCGCTTCGGCAGGAGCACCGCTCGTGCGATCCACTTCGCCGGTGTGCTGGGGGTTGAGGATCATCTGGGCTTCCTGTTCATCCACGCACGCCATGGTGTTATCATCGCGGACATTGCACCGCTTGATCTTCGACCAATCGTTATGGAACCAGTTAAAGACAAAAAAGTAGGTCTCTTCCCACTCGAAGTAAGCGACATAGTAGAGGGAAGGATTGGTCCAATGTCTCGCTGTCACGACCCGTTTTTCAACGGTGCATGCACCGAGCATGAGCACCACAAAGAAAGAAAGAAGGATTATCTTTTTCATTGGCTACCCCCTACATTCCATACGCAAAGTTTCTGTACAGAGTGTCCTGCATGACATGCTCGAGGACAACCGTGTCCATGCACTGGGTAAGATTGCCCTGCTCATCAACATTGCACACCCGGACAGTGTAGTTAAAAAACTGAGATTGGTCATCTTTCCCAGCAAGGTTGCTAAGGACTTGACCGGCCTGAATTTGCGGAGTGTAGAACTCCTTCACGGTCTTGTCGGTGCCAAGGAAATCGTTGGAGACGAGCCAATTGGGGGTCTTGCACCCGACGGCGAGAAACGCAGCCATAACGGCAAGCAGAATGTATATTCTCATAGGTACCTCCTTCCTCTGTTACCAACTGCCCCAGCCGTAGCCGATGCAGTCGAGATCGGTTTCACCATCGCACTCGACCTTGCAATCGAGCGTATCGCCCTGATCAACACAGGTCCAGAAACGATAGGACTGGCCTAACACATAGGCGGGATGGAAGGCATAGTACTGATCGAGCGTCTCGACCATCGTCAGGGGACGACCGGGGTGATCCTTCACCACGAGCACATTCCGTTTCAAACAGCCGGTTGCCGCGAACATCGCGACCATTGCGAAAAGAACAACGAGTTTCTTCATGGCGACCTCCTTAATAGTTCCAGTTGAAGGTCATGACACGGCACTGCGACAACGCGCCGTCATCGGCCATGTTGCACTTCACTGCGCCCCAAAGCGGGGTGCTGAAGGTCTGATCCTGATAGGTCACCGCCTTGAAGGTCTTGTCGCTATCGCGGTGAGTCATGTGGGTGATGAACTTCGGATGCGCGCAGGCCCCACACAGCGCCGCTGCAAGCACCCCAACAACCAACAGTCTCTTCATGGAACATCCTCCGTAAAAAGTTCCTCGATGAGTCACGGCTCAATGAAAGCGTCGATCGAACATAATCGGGAGCCCACGGAAAGTCAATTTTTTTGAGCGGAGTTGTTTTTATTTCTCTTGCTTGCTTTTTCGCCTTTTGCGAAATAGGATGACCTCCGTTGATCGGAGGACCGAAAGACCAGAGCAAACGGGGAAAGAACGGTATGATACAGTGGACGGTACTCACGGCGGAACGGCTTCTGAAAGAACATCTTGCGAACCAGAACCTCATCAAGCATTGCTGGGCGGTCGAGGGGGCGATGCGTGCGATGGCGGCACGGCTCGGCGGGGACGCCGATAGCTGGGCGCTCGCGGGGCTGCTGCACGACCTCGACTACGACAAGACCAAGGACGACTTTCCCCGGCACGGGACGGTGACCGGCGAGATCCTGCGAGGGCTTGGTTTCGACGATGAAGAGATCCTGCGCGCGATCCTCGAGCACTCGGGGAATGTGCCGCCGGAGAGCACCATGGGACGCGCGCTCTACTGCGTCGATCCAGCGACCGGTTTCATCGTCGCCTGCGCTCTCATGCATCCCTCGAAGAAAGTCGCCGAGGTGCCGGTGGAATTCATGATGAAACGCTTTGCCGAAAAGCGCTTCGCACAAGGAGCGAATCGTGACCAGATACGGAGCGCCGAGGATTGGTTCGGCATCGCGGTCCCCGATCTCCTTTGCCTCGTAAGAGACGGTATGGCCACCCGCAGCGCTGAGATAGGTTTATGAGGAAACAGGCCATGAAGGGAATTCTGGCTATTTTTCTTTTTCTTCCCCTCCTAATGACACCCCTGTTCCTCTTCGCTGACCCCCTTATCGTGCGAGGAGCTGATGGTTCATATCTCTCCGTTCTTGCCGAGGAATGGAGCGCCGTGAAAAGCGGCGTGTACCTGAAAATAAGGAAAGGGGTCGACCTCGGCGTCCTCAAGGACCGGTTGAGCGAGAAATTCCCCGAACAGACCGTCGAGGTGCGCAATGAACAGATCTTTTTTGCCTCAATAGATGCGGACGCACTCCTCCATTTGATCGCCGGAGTGGATGTCGGAATCGCCCTTCCCCAGAAGCCGCTTGCCGTTCTTCGTGAAAAAAAGGACCTTCCTGACAACCTCGTGACCCCCGCCGAGCAACGGATGCAGAAGACCTTGGGAGAATTCATCGAGGCAGAGGTCGTTTCTCTCTCCTTTTCGGGGATAGACGGCTTGGTAAAGGCCGAAGTGACGGTCAAAACCCCGCCCGCAGCGGGAGAGTTCGCGAAGCTTAAGGGAACAATAAAAATAAAGGCTTTCTTCAAGATGAAAAAGAAGAAGGTTGATGCCGAGGACGAATCGAATCGGCGTAAGAGCGCCCTGCTCATCGTCCAACCGAAATCGGTCGTCTATCTGCGCCTTGAGAAGAAAGACACCGATGAAGCCTATCTCGTCTCCGAGGCGCGCATCAAGAAGTACTGACCGGTGAAACACTGCACTGTCTACCTCGAATCGCTCGGCTGTCCGAAGAACCGCGTCGACAGTGAGGTGATGCTTGCGGCGCTCCTCGCTGACGGATGGTATGTGACTGACGATTCCACGAAGGCTGATCTCATCATCCTTAACTCGTGCGCCTTCATCGAAGAGGCACGCGAGGAGACCATAGCGCGTTTTTTTGCGCTCCATGCCCAGAAACGGAAGGGAGCGCGGGTCGTCCTTGCCGGCTGTCTGCCACAGCTACATCCTGACATGGGAAAACTCTTGCCGGAAGCCGACTTCGTCATCGGCATCGATGACGTCCCGCGTATCGCGGCAATCGCTGAAGGGGCCGCCGCAAGGCCGATTAAGAGACCGAAGTTCATCGCAACGTCGCGGTACGAGCGGGAGTTCTCACTCTCGCCGTTCACCGCGTATGTCAAGATCGCCGACGGGTGCGACAACCATTGTGCCTACTGTACCATTCCCGCCATCCGCGGCGCTTATCGCGAGCGGACACCTCACGATGTCGTCGAAGAAGCGCGCCGGTTCGTCGAGCGCGGCGTAAAAGAGATCGTTCTCATTGCGCAGGATACGAGTGCTTACGGCCGCAACCATAACACCTCGCTCGCGGCCTTGCTCCGGCGACTCGATCGGCTCGCCGGCGAGTTTCGCATTCGCGTGATGTACCTCTACCCATCGCGAATAGACGACGAACTCCTCGACGCCTTTACCGCCTCGAAGGTGCTCCCCTACTTCGAGATACCGCTTCAGCATGTGAGCGACCGTATCCTTTCGACGATGCGCCGCCGCTACCGTCGCCGCGATATCGAGCGGATGCTCGACCGCATCGCCGCCCGGTTCGGCGATCGCGCCGTTCTGCGCACCACCTTCATCGCGGGGTTCCCCGGCGAGACGCGCGCGGAGCACGCGGAACTGCGCCGGTTCATCGAAGAAGCACCGTTCGACTACATCGGACTCTTCGGCTACTCGCGGGAGGAGAGAACACCGGCAGCGGCGCTCTCTCCGCTCCGGCGTGACACCGTCGCACGGCGGCTCGATGCGTTGCGCGCAGCAGCACAGGAGACGATGGAGCGGCGCCTTTCCCGCTTTATCGGCACGACGACGATCGTGCTCTACGAAGAGTTCGACGCGGCAGCCTGCCTTCCCATCGGCCGCGGCATCCATCAGGCACCCGAGATAGATGGCATCACGATACTCACCGATCTCGAGAACGAACGCCCCGGCGACCTGCTCACCGTTCGCCTCACCGGCCGTGACGGGATCGACTTCACTGCCGTAGTCAAGAGAACGACGAGAGGATCGCTTCCTTCTCATTGACTTGTCTTCCGCTTTACGGTAGGGTGCATCCCATGGTGTTGCAATGGGGATCACGATGACCGAGAGACCGCAGAACGCTTTTCTCGTTTTTCTTGCGCGGTACGAGGACTCTCCCAGGGCACGCCCCGGTGGCACCGTGCGCCATTTCCACGTCTCGCGTCGGTGCCGCGACCACTACCAGTTCGAGGAACGGATATTCACCCTGTCGGGCAATGTGATATTCCCCGACTATGCGGCGGTGCGGCGTTTCGCCCATCAGATGAACGAGAAGCGCGACGCGAAGAACCACCCCGAGCGGGCGGTGAAGGCGAGCCATCTCAACGCGATGGCGCTCATCGACGAGGTGCTCCACCATGTCGTGCGGCTCTACCGGAAACAGGTGGTGCCGACGCTCCTCACCGAGGCGCTCGGCTTTCTCCGCGAGCGATTCGGAGAGGAGAGCGAAAAGGTGATCCGCCGTTTTGCCGAGGAGTTCCCACCGCTCCCGGTCTATCGCGGTGAGATGAGTCTCGAAGAGTACCTTGCGGGGCGCTGCGGCGACGATCCGGCGCCGGAGGTCGAACTCGAAGAACTGCTCATGCTCTTCATCGCCAACCAGAATCCCGCCTTCCGTCCCTTCGAAGAGCTCTTCAGCGATGAACCGCTCCGAAAGACAACCCGCTACGCCGAGGTGACGGCAGCGCTCGGCGAGTTTTTCGCCCAGAAGCCGGCCTTCGGCCCCGACGGCCAGAAACTCATGGATCTCCTCATGGCACCAGCACGGGCATATCCCGGGTCGCTCGCCGATCAGTTGCGCTTCATCCGCGAGCGATGGGGGCTGCGGTTTCTCGGCGAATACTTTATGAGGGTGCTCACCGGCGGCGATCTCATCCGCGAAGAAGAGAAGGCGCTCTTCCCGGTCGTCAGCCGCGGTGAAGTCATCACCGCAGAGAGCCTCCGACGCGGCACCCGTCGGTCGGAGCGGCACGATCCCGAGTATGAAGCCTACTCGCCCGACCGCGAATGGATGCCGAACCTCGTGATGCTCGCCAAGAACACCTTCGTGTGGCTCGACCAACTTTCGAAACAGTATGGCCGCTCTATCCGGCGACTCGACGAGATACCGGACGACGAACTCGCGAAACTCGCCCGCTGGGGCTTCACCGGCCTGTGGCTCATCGGCATCTGGGAGCGTTCGAAGGCGAGCCAGAAGATAAAGCAGATGATGGGGAATCCCGAGGCGGCCGCGTCGGCCTACGCGCTCTACGACTACGTCATCGCCGAAGAACTCGGTGGCGAGGCGGCGCTCGCGAGTCTCCGGGATCGGGCGTGGAAACATGGTATCCGGCTCGCCGCCGACATGGTCCCCAATCACATGGCGATAGATTCGCGCTGGGTGCACCATCACCCCGACTGGTTCATTCAGACGGGCGAACCGCCGTTCCCTTCCTACACCTACAACGGTCCGAATCTCTCGAACGAACCGCACCTCGGCATCTACATCGAGGATCACTACTACGACCGGAGTGACGCCGCGGTCACCTTCAAACGGGTCGACTTCCGCTACAACGATGTCCGCTACCTCTACCACGGCAATGACGGGACGAGTTACCCGTGGAACGATACCGCCCAGCTCGACTACACGAAACCGGAGGTGCGCGAGGCGGTCATCCAAACGATACTCCATGTGGCGCGACAGTTCCCGGTGATACGGTTCGACGCCGCGATGACGCTCGCCAAGCGACACTATCAGCGGCTCTGGTTCCCCGAACCGGGGACCGGCGGCGACATCCCGTCGCGGGCCGAGCATGGCCTTACCGCCGCCGAGTTCGATCGCCGGATGCCCCAAGAGTTCTGGCGCGAGGTCGTCGATCGCGTGCAGGCCGAAGCGCCCGACACTCTGCTCCTCGCCGAGGCCTTCTGGCTCATGGAGGGCTACTTTGTCCGAACGCTTGGTATGCACCGGGTCTACAACAGCGCCTTCATGAACTTTCTCAAAGACGAACAGAACGACCAACTGCGCCTCTCGATCCGCAATGTGCTCGAGTTCGATCCCGAGATCCTGCAGCGTTTCGTCAACTTCCTCTCAAACCCTGACGAGAAGACCGCTGTAGAGCAGTTCGGCAAAGAAGACAAATACTTCGGGGTCTGCACCCTCATGGCGACGATGCCGGGACTCCCGATGTTCGCTCACGGACAGATCGAAGGCTTCACCGAAAAGTATGGTATGGAGTACCGCCGTGCCTACTGGAACGAGACGGTGGACCATCATCTTGTCGAGCGCCACGAACGGGAGATCTTCCCGCTGTTACGAAAACGGCGGCTCTTTGCCGGCGTCGAGCACTTCACCCTTTACGACTTCTTCCTTCCCAACGGCACCGTCGACGAAAATGTATATGCCTACTCGAACGGTGCCGGGGCCGACCGTGTGCTCGTCTTCTTCAACAACAAGTTCCGTGAAACGGCCGGCTGGGTGCGGACCTCCGTCGGTTTCCTCGATAAAAAAAGCGGCACCATCCGCCAGAAGATGTTCGTCGAGGGTATCGGCATCACTCCGGCCGCCGGCCGCTACCTCGTCATGCGCGACCATGCGACCGGCCTCGAATACATCCGGAGCACCACGGATCTTGCGGAGAAAGGGCTTTTCGTAACGCTCGGCGCATACAAGTACCATGTGTTCGTTGATCTGCACGAGGTCGTCCACACGGCGGAAGAACCGTGGGGAACGCTCTGTGAACAACTCGGCGGCGCTGGTGTCCCCGACATCCGCCGCGCGCTCGCCTTCGTTGCCCTGCGACCGCTCCATGAGGCGTTCCGGCGCATGGCTAACCCGCAGACCTTCCGAGAGCTCATTGCTGCGCGCACTGGACGCCCGCGGGGTGTGAAGGACCCACACATACGCGATCTCGTTTTTCGGCTGACGGTCCACTATCGTTCATTCCTCGAAGAGCTGCGCCTCTGTCAAGGAGGTGCGCAAGATGCCGATATCCTCGCCGGTCTCTTTGCGCATGACCTCGCGGCGTTCATCGCGCTCCCGACCGTTGACCTCTCGAAACTCCATCAGCCGGCGCAGAAGTGGCTTTCGGTACTCATCAGCGATGATGTGCACACCCTCCTTATGATGTTCGGCTGGACGCTCACGGCGCGCCTGTCACAGATAGCGCTCGAACGCAACGACGGGCCGACATCGAACACCATTCTTCGGAAGTGTCTCCTTGACGACATCTTCCAAGAGCTGTTTCGGGCGCTTGGCCGGAGCGAGTGGCACGCCGAGGTGGAACAGCGCTACATCCGCGCCTTTGTCTACTATCAGAACTGGTGGCGGCAGTATCCCGAGAAACAGGTATGCCATGACCTCATGCGTGAGGTCTTCAGCGACCCCAACATGGAAAGCGTTCTGCAGGTGAACGAATACCGCGGCGTGCGCTACTTCAACAAAGAAGCGGCCGAACTCTTCATACAGGGGCTCTTCATCGTCGCCGTGCTCGATCTCCTCCGGAGCGATCTTTCTCCGGCGCGAAAGAAAAAGGAACTTATCCTGCGCACCGAACTCGCGCAACGCCTCTTCGACGCGCTGTGTCTGTCTGAGTATCGGGTCGACCGTCTGCTGGATCTATTGAAAAAGGCTCCCGTTCCTGCTCCCCAAGGCGTGCCAAAGACAAAAAAAGCGCCATCCGCCAAACGCGCCGCCCGAGCCAAAACCCCCGCCAAGACAAAGAAGCGAAAGGTGTAAAATAATTTTACACTTCTTGCTCTGTTTGTAAGATTGTTTTTAGCGCCTCTTTTGTTTTAACAAGTTTTTTCAATAAGTTATATTTGGCACTGTCTTTGCTTGGGATGGGGTCTTTTTAGTGGATAAAAAGAGGACGACCATCCATGGCCACGAAACGGCCGATACGCGTTGCGCTCTTCAGTGAGGTGCTCAAGGAGCATCTCGATGGCGTCACCAATACGCTCTACCAGATCATCGAACGCATCCCACGTGAGCGTTTCGAGTACCTCTTCATCACCAGTTACCCGCCGAGCGAGACGGTGCATCTTCCGTTCCCGATCATCACCGTACCCAAGGTCGCGTTCCCGACCAACCCCGATTATCCCATCTCGCTTCCCTACTTCAATGGAAAACTGCGCGAAGCACTCGACGATTTCCAGCCCGATATCATTCACCTTACTACGCCGTTCACGCTCGGTAACTATGCTCTCTCGTATGGACAAGAACAGGGTATCCCGGTGGTGGCGACCTACCATACTCACTTCATCAGCTATATCGAATACTACTTCCGCTACTTCCCGCTCTTTTCACGGCTCATCGACTTTGGTGGGCGCCGCTACATGAACTGGTTCTATAATCGGTGCGATCTCATCTATGTGCCGACCGAGAGCATCATGGACGAACTGCTCGACTGCGGCATTGATCGCCGTCGCATGGTGATCTGGGGGCGCGGCATAGATACCGAACTCTTCCGTCCCGAGCGGCGCGATGAGGAGTTCATGGACCGCCTCTGCGGGAAAGGGACCAAACGGGTGCTCTTCGTAAGCCGTCTCGTATGGGAAAAGGAACTGCGCACGCTCGCCAAGGTGTACGACCTCTTCACCGAGACCCATCCGCAGGTTCGTTTCGTGGTGACCGGCGACGGCCCGCGACGGCGCGAACTCGAGCGCCTTATGCCGAACGCCGTCTTCACCGGAAAGATGGTGAAGCAGGACCTCGCAAAGATCTATGCGTCGAGCGATGTGTTTATCTTTCCTTCGATAACCGAGACCTTCGGCAACGTGGTCCTCGAGGCGATGGCCTCCGGCCTGCCGCCGGTCGTGGCGGCGCAGGGTGGCCCGAAGGGCATCGTGCAGGACGGTGTCACCGGGTTCCATGCCCTCCCGAAGGACCCGGCCGATTTTCACCGAAAGATCGCCTTGCTCATAGACGATCCCGCGCGTGCCGCGACGATGGGCGCCGCGGCGGCTGACTACGCGCAACGACAACAGTGGGACACGCTGTGTGCCGAGATGTTTGCCTCCTACGAACGCATCGTCGAGCGTTTCGCCCCGATCGCGCTCGCTCAGGAACGGGAAACGGAGAAAACGCATGGTATCGCTCTATAAACCGGCGGTCCGCACCATCATCATGCGCTTCTTCAAGATAGCGCTCCTCGTCGCCGCCTTCTTCCTGCTCTACCTCTTCATCGACTCTTCCGATCTCGACCGCATCACCACGCAACTTGCGCAGATAGGGTGGCGGTTCGCAATAATCCTTATCCCGGTCTTTCTCGGTCAACTCCTCGCGACGGCGGCATGGCGCCGCTGTTTCCTCGAACGACCGTCGTTCGGGCTCTTCAAACTCTTCACCGTTCGTCTTATGGGAGAGAGTCTCACCCAGATAAATCCGACGAACTTCCTTGCGGGCGAGACGATGAAGGCGATGCTTCTCAACCGTGACGGCATCGGGTATCGCCAGAGCATCGTGGCGCTTACGACGGCGCGCATCATCATGTTTCTTTCGAGCACCACCGTGATCCTCTTCGGCCTTTCGATCGGCTTTGTTCAATCGGGGACCTTTCTTGCCTATCTCGCCCCGCTGATCGCCCTTACGCTTGCCGGGGCAGTCGCTCTTTTTCTGTTCCTTCTTCAAAAGGGAATGCCGGTATTTTCCCTGCCGTTCCTGTTCCTTCGACGCACCGGTCGGGGACGACGGTTCATCGGGCTCGAACGGAAACTGCGCAAGATAGACGACGACCTCGCCCTCTTTTATCGGGAACGGCGCGCCGACTTCACCCGCGCCTACTTCCTCTCGCTCCTTCACTGGTTCGGCGGCGCGACCGAGCTCTACCTCGTCCTCTCGTTCCTCGGCGTCGAGGTCGGATTCCTTTCGTGCCTCGCGATGGAGGTGGGCGTCATCTGTTTCCGTGCGATGGGCGCCTTCGTTCCGGGGCAGATCGGTGTGGAAGAATACGCGAACCGGCTCATGCTCTCGCTCATCGGAGCGCCGGGAGCAGACCTTTGGATCAGCGTTTCGATCGTTCGCCGCGCACGACAGCTTTTCTGGATCGGGATGGGAACGCTCTTCTTCTCGCTCGTCATGTTGCGCCGACGCGTAAAGAAGGCGCCGCTCTCTCCCGAAGATTATGAAAGTCCTCTTCATTACGCATAAATATCCCCCCTCGGTCGGGGGTATGCAGAAACAAAGCTTCGAACTCATCCGTGGGATGTCGGGGCGCGCCGAGGTACTTACGCTCATTCACGCCGAGGATCGAGGCAAGTGGCGCTTCTTTTGGTCACTCCGCAAAAAGGTGCGTCGCATCGTCAGCGAGCACCCCGACCTGTCGCTCATTCATCTCAACGACGGGCTCATGGGGGTATTTGCTCTCCCGATCCGGACGGTGGTCTCGGTGCCGATCGTGGTAACGCTCCATGGCCTCGATGTCGTGATGCCGGCACCGTGGTACCAGCGGAAACTTCTTCCGCGGATTGCGCAGTACGATCACTTCATCGCGGTGAGCTCCGCGACCGCCCGCGCCTGCATCGAGCGCGGCTTCGACCCGGCGAAGGTGAGCGTGGTGCTCAACGGCATCGATACGGCGTTCGGCGATGTGCCGACCGATCCTTCCTATCGCACGGTGCTCGGTGAGCGGCTGGGGATCGATCTCGCGCGCAAAAAGATCCTCGTCATGCTGGGACGGCCGGTGACGCGCAAAGGTTTTTCATGGCTCGTGCGCGAGGTG
The DNA here is from genome assembly GCA_964415795.1 of uncultured Spirochaetales bacterium. Taxonomy (GTDB): domain Bacteria; phylum UBP6; class UBA1177; order UBA1177; family JAKLFG01; genus CALITV01. The sequence continues at coordinate 133,593 of CAYQBN010000005.1, forward strand.
ATGCCTCTTCTGCCGCCCGAGGTGGTGTGCCTTCACATCGGGCCGCTTTCGGGATTTTCACGCCTTCATCGGTTCTTCCTTCGGCTTCTCCCCTTCGGGATCGGAACCCACCTGTCCCTCATCTGGGGAATGCCGCTCGATGAGCCCGATCTGCTACGCGCGGCGCGCGATCCGCGTCTTGCGGGGCGTGTTCACCTGCTCGGGAAACTGCCGATCGCCGATGTCGTTCAGACGCTCAAGTGCGCCGACCTTTTCGTGATGCCGAATCTGCCGGTCAAAGGAGACATGGAGGGTTTCGGGCTGGTGGCCCTCGAGGCGTCGCTCTGCGGCGTGCCGGTGGTCGCTTCGGCGGTGGACGGCATCACCGATGCGATACAGGAGGGCAAGAACGGGATACTCCTGCCGCCCGGCGATGCGCCGAGATGGGCACAGCGCATCACCGAACTGCTCGCCGATCCTGCGGCGCTGAAGGCGTTCGGCGAGCGGGGAAAGGCGTTCTCACGGGAACACTATTCGTGGAAACGGATGGTGGACGGCTACGAGGCGGTGTTCCGTGCGGTGGCGCGGTAAAATAAGGTCGCCGTGTCTTCCGTGCGCGCCGCTTCGCTTTCCCGATACTCGCTCAACGACATCGCGTGGTCGCCCCAGCCCGGTTGAAGTCGCCGCGTCTTCCGTGCACACCGCTTCGTTTCCCCGACACTTGATCAGTGACATCGCGTGGTCGCCCCGACCCGATAAGGTCGCCGTACCTTCCGTGTGCGCCGCTTCGCTTTCCCCCATACGGGCACTTTACTGGTTGAAGACCGAGCGGTTGTAGTACTGGATCGCTTCGGCGATGTGGGGCGTATCTATCTTTTCCGATTTGGCGAGGTCGGCGATGGTGCGGCTCACTTTGAGGAGTTTCGCGTAGCCGCGGGTCGAGATGCCCATCTTTTCGATCGCCGCCTTGAGGAGAGCCTCGGCGGCGGGGGTGAGGATACAGAACTTCTCGATGTCGGCGGGGGCCATACGGGCGTTCACGAAGTAGGGTTTGCCGCGGAAGCGTTCGCGCTGGATGGTGCGTCCTTCTTCGACACGGGCGCGGATGGCCGCTGACGATTCGCCACCCCCTTTGCGGCGCAGATCGTCGTAGGGGACCGAGTTGACGACGACGGCGATGTCGATGCGGTCAAGAAGCGGTCCCGATATCTTGTGCTGGTACTTTTGCACGGCGAGTGGGGTGCAGGTGCAGGGATGCTTGCGGTCGAAGAGGTAGCCGCAGGGGCAGGGATTCATCGAGGCAACGAGCATGAACGATGAGGGGAACTTCACCGTCTGAACGGCGCGCGAGATGGTTATCTCGCCGTCTTCGAGTGGCTGGCGCAGGACTTCGAGCGCGTTCTTCTTGAACTCGGGGAACTCGTCGAGGAAGAGCACGCCGTTATGAGCGAGCGATATCTCGCCGGGACGGGGCGGGACGCCACCACCGGCGAGTGCGACATCGGAAAGGGTGTGGTGCGGACTGCGGAACGGCCGCTCGACGATGAGGCCTTCTCCGCTGAGGAGCCCCGCCACGCTGAAGATCTTGGTCGTTTCGATGCGTTCCTCTTCCTCGAGGAGCGGCAGGACCGACGGGATACGCCGCGCGAGCATCGTCTTGCCCGATCCGGGCGATCCGATCATGAGGAGGTTGTGGCCGCCTGCGGCGGCGACCTCGATGGCGCGTTTTGCCTGTTCGTGTCCCTTCACATCGGAGAAATCGGGATGCCGTCGCGGCGGTTCGATCGGAGTATCGGGGACGAAGCGGCGCGGTGCGGCGCCGTGGAGAAGGTCGAGCACCTCGTTGAGGTGCGCGACCGGCACCACCTCGACCGCGCTGATGGCAGCCGCCTCGCGGGCGTTCTTTTCGGGGACGATGAGCCCTTTGAGTCCGTGGTCACGCGCCGCGATGGCGAGCGGCAGGACGCCGGGTACCGGCTTCACCTCGCCGTTGAGGCCGAGCTCGCCGATGATGAGGTAGTCCTTCACCGGATCTATCGCGAGTTCGTTGACATGCGCCATGAGCGCGACCGCGATGGGAAGATCGAAGCCGGCTCCCTCTTTGGGAATGCTCGCCGGCGAAAGGTTTATGGTAAGACGGCTCTGGGGAAAAGTGTGGCCGCTGTTGATGACGGCGGTGCGGACCCGTTCGCGCGACTCCTTTATCGCAGTGTCGGGAAGCCCGACGATCGTGAAAGCGGGCATCCCGCGCGCGATGTCCACCTCGACCTCGATGATGAAACCCGAAATGCCCGAGACCGCGCCGCTCTTGAGGATCGAAAGCATCTGCTTTTGCTCCGTTGCGATAGTTGAACGGCGCGACTATAAACAGAAAAGAAAGGTTTTGCAACAGGATAAGTGCTAAAACTTTCCGGAAATGGTGAGTCCCACCTCGCCGGCGCCGCCGGGGACGATGGTGACTGGCAGGTCGCGTTTCTTGGCGAGGAAGGGGACGAGCCAGCCGGTGAGCGATCCGGCGACCGCTCCAGCGAGGACATCGGTCGGATAGTGCTTGCCGGCATAGACCCGCAGGAAGCCGACGGTGGCCGCGGCGGCAAGCCCACCGCTCCAGACGACCCAGCGCCACGGCGATTCGGGATAGAGTTCCTGAAACACCATCCCGCAGAAGACCGCCGCGTTGAAGGCCTGCGCGGTGTGCCCCGAGTAGAAGGAGAGTTCGGCGCCGCGCGTGGTGCGGGCGCTCATCGGCGCGCGATGGCCATAGTTGAACGGACGCTTTCGCTCGACGAGCTCCTTGACTACATTCTTGAGACCGTCGTTGAGCAGGGCCGATTCGAGGTAGAGAAGCGCGAAGAACACCGGACGCGACTGCACCCGCTCGTCGAAGTAGAAGAGCACCGGCAGGCCGAGGAGCGTATAGTCGAGAACATCGGACGCGGTGTCGGCCTCGGGCGACCACTGATAGGTGGCGATGCGGTCGAGCGGGTTGACCGTTCGACGATCGCCGACGGCCCCCGCGGGATCATCGGCCAACGACTGGAGGAAGAGCGCCGCCCCTTCGAGCGCGATCCCGGCGCCAAGAAACGCGCCGTCGCGGGAATCGTTCGGCTCGAAAGGGAATTCGTCGGCATTCCCGACGAGCGGCACGCAGAGAAAAAGAAGAAGCCAGTACTTCATGAGCCTATGATAGGCAAGCGACAGAAAAAAAACAGCTTTCCGGGAACTGCACGCCTATTTGCCGGTACAGGCGCTCCCGGGAGCCAGTGGTTCGGGTGACGGAGAAAGGGGGCCGACGCCGTCGCACTGTTCACCGCGGAGCGTGGCTATCGCCTGATAGATCGCCTCTTCGCTTTGCGCGCCGATGAGCCGCGCGACCTCGTTGCGTTCAGTGTCGAAGAGGATGAAAGTAGGAACACCAAGGATGCGGTAGGTGGTAATGTACTGCCGGTTCTCGGGACGCGAGAGGTCCACCTTGCGGAGCGTCACTTTGTTGCCATCGCACCGCTCGAAGATGCGCTGGACCACCGGCTCCATCCGCTGGCAGACGGGGCAGTCGGGCCGGTAGAACTCGACGAGCGCCGGCAGACCGTCGGGAAGCGGGAAGTGGTCGCGCGCAACGGCTTGCACCGCAGGAGACGAGGCCTGCTCCACGGGCCTCGCGGCGGGCGGGGTGACAGCCGAAACGAGGAGATAGCCGGCACCGGCAAGGAGCAGGACTCCGATCGTCTTCTCGAAGAGCGGCAAACCCTGTTGGACGCGCCGCACAAGCGGGATCAGCCGCTCGGCGAACAGCGCCACCACAAGGAACGGGAGGACGAACCCGAGCCCGTAGATCGCAAGAAGGCCCATGCCGGCGAGCGCCGAGGTGCCCTGTGCCGCGGCGACGGTGAGCGCGGTGCCGAGAAGCGGTCCTACGCAGGGCGACCAGCCGGCTCCGAAGACAAAACCCATGACGAAGGCATTGAGAAGACCGATCCGCGACGAAAAGCGCTCCTCGTCGAGCCGCACGACCCTATCGAGAAGCGGTATCTGAATGAGCCCGACGAACTTGAGACCGAAGAGGAGAACAAGCACGCCGCCAAAGAGAAGCAGGTAGGCCTCGTTGCTCTTGAGTATTCCGCCGAGCGCCGCCGCCGCCGCTCCGAGAAGCGAAAAGACGAGGACAAGACCAATCGAGAAGGCAAGCGCCCGTACGAAGAGCCGCGTCCCTCCGCCGCGGGAAGCCGACGCGGTCCCGGCGATCGCCGCGAGATAGATGGGGATGAGCGGCAGGACACAGGGGGTAAAGAACGTAGCGAGCCCCGCACCGAAAAGGGCTATGAGGGAAACAGCCATTCAACCCACCTTTCTTTTCTCAACGGCACCGTAAAAAATAGTTGCTACTGTCAAAAGGTCAAGGACGATTTGCCAAAAAATCTTTGGTCATTATAATTTTTTGTTGTTTTCCACGGAGGAGCACCATGCGTTCTCTACGCTTTTTGCTGGCGCCATCGTTCCTGTCGGCTATCGTCCTTTCGTGCACCTCTTCCGCTCCGGAGGAGATCGCCTGCATCACCTCCTTCGACTGTCCCGCAGGACAGGTTTGCGGCGAGGACGGCTTCTGTACCGATCCTGCCGAAGGAACGGTGGATCGCGACAAAGATACTTTCTTTGACCAAGACAAAGAGAACGCCGATTTCACCGCGGTGCTCGATGAGGAAACCCTTTCATCCGAAGAAGAAACCGAATTGACCGAACCGAACGATTGGGCAGGCGACGCGGAGAGCGAGGATTCAGCAGAAGAAAACGACGATACGGCATCTTCCATCGATGAAGGAACGGGGGAGTTGGATGAGGATATGGTTGGGAACGATGCCGTCGAGGGAACGCCCGATGCAGTCCAAGACAGCACAATCCAGCCCGATACCGACGATGCCGATCAACCCGACATGGACACACCGATTGCCGATCTGCCGGTAGATACCGATACGACTTCACCCGATCCCGATCTGCCACCGGATGATGATACGACTCAGTCCGACCCCGATACGACGGTGGACAACGATGTGCCGACAACGCGGACCTTCACTTGCTCCGACAAGCCGGCGAACAGCGTTTGGAATACGGTAAGCAGTTACGAGCAGACATGGACTGGCACCGGCTGGACACCGCCCGACAGCTCCACTATCTACAACGAAACGCCGACGACCACCGCCTGCCACTTCATCTGTGCGACCGACTTCTCATGGGATGGAACCCAGTGCGTCGCCATCCCGCACGAATGCTCAAGCAACCTCGACTGCACGAGCGATCCGAATCGTCCTGTCTGCGACACCACCGTCTCGCCGCGCAAGTGTGTCATGTGCCTTCAGAACAGCGATTGCCACACCCAATACGGTGAGCAATGCGACATCGGGGCGCGGCAGTGTTGGGCGGGCTTCACCTGCCAGCACGCTCTCTGGAATCTTCCCCACGGGGGACTGTACGACTGGGAGGACGGCCTCCAAGGGTGGCAGGAAACGACAAACGCATGGAAGCGCCGGTCAGGTTACTATACGCCGGCACACAGCGGCGTCTACAGTTTTGGATACCTGCAAAGTCCTTATTGCGATTGGGAGTACGGGACCGGCTGTTACGAAGCGAATTGGGACGAGACAGCACAGCTTGGAACCACCTATGACATGTCGCCATGTGCTGCGTGCACAGTGCAGGTTTCGCTCTATTACACTGGCCGCGTCGAATACAACGAGTATGGCGATTCACCTGATCCGTTCTACGCACGGTGTAGTGGTACCGGTGGTGCTTCATGGATAAACGGAAGCGCTCTCTCACCCTATTATTACTACGACAGTGAGTATGGTTCTTGGAACTGGGGATGGCACCAGTGGAACCTTCCTGCCGAGTGTCTTACCAGCACCTTTGCCTTCGGTCTTCGGTTCACCTCCAACTCGTGGAACAACGAGGTCGGGGTCGTCGTGGACGATCTTGTCATCACCCACCCGACCGGTACCCTCCCCAAAGGTAGCTTCGATGCAGTGACCAACGGACCAGGAAGCGTTTTGTGGGGGTGGACCTGCGATGCCGATAACTACGGTGTGCCGCTCTTGGTGCAAATCGCCTTCTATCCCAACGGAAACACGAATGTTTCCCCTGTCGTGAAATGGTTGCGCGCCGCGACGCTCCGCGAGGAAGCGGTGGGCACCGAGTGCGGGGGCAACAGCTACCACGGATTTTATTACGCGCTCGAAGATTCCATCGTGTCCGCGCTCGGTTCAGGCACCCATACCGCTTACGCGTGGGCGGTGAACATCCCGGGCTCCGGCTGGGGCGCGCTCTGCGGGGGCCACTTCACCCTCTTGGGGACCAAGCAGTTCACCTTGCCCTAGGAACGGATCTTTCTTCCCTTCTTTACGGTGTTATCTCGTGATACCAGATGGTGCCGTCGGGGCCGATCGCTTGTTCGAAGGCCGTCTTCCCGTAGTGAACCGCCTTGCCGGAGTAGCCGTAATCGCAGTACTTGCTGTAGCCGCCTTGATAAACCTCGCTCCACTGACCGGCCGGATCGTTCACGAAGTAGCCGGTCGCATCATAGCCGACGGTGACGACGACATGGCCGTACTGGGTGAAGTAGCCATGGACGATGACCGGCTTCCCGGCGTCAAGGAGCGCTTTGAGCCCCGCGAACGACCCATCGGTGTGCGGCGTGAGCGACACCCCGAGCGCCGCCTTGCTCGCATAGTCGTTAAAGACCTCGGCCAGTCCGCTCGGCGACTGCGCGTAGTCCTTCCCCCACTCGGCGGTGATCGTGTCGGGTGTGCCATTCCAACCGTAGTACTTCAGGACCATCGCAACGCTCGTGTTCTGACAGGATGAGGCGGGATCGAGCGTATTCTCGTACTGGCAAAAGTAGGGGACATCGAGCGGATTGTCGGGCGTGGCCGCGGTTATCGCGATGGTGACCGATCCGCTCGCCGTGCAGCCGTTCCCCGTTGCCGTCGCCGTGATGACCCGTGAGGGCCCCGGCGTGTTGAAGGTATACTCATGGGCAAAGGCGCCGTTAGTCGTTTCGACCGAACCGAGAGACCACTGACCGTCGGCGACGAACGAAACGGTGGAGGGGAAGCAGGTCGTCGTACCGGCGAAGTGGACCGGCGTTCCCGCCGAATGGGAGGAGTTGTTCGCCGGCTCGGTTATCGTGAGCGTATGGACGACGGTATCGTCGTCGGAGAGGGTCACATCCTCGTCGGCAGGCAGAGTGTCGGCATCGCTCGCCTCACCGTCACGCACACAGCGGGCATACAGTTCGGTCCACCCTTTCTCGGTCGGGCTGATGATGGCACCGAAGAAGTCCACATACCACGCCGAGTCGCTGTAGGTGGCGCTTTCGGACGACGACCAGTGGTAGTCGCACTCTCCGACGAGCGCCGCGTCGCGGTAACAGCCGTTCGCCGGGCCGCCCCCCATGTCGCAGTCGGGCACGGCGCACGGATGGTTGAGACAGTTCTCCTCCGGCGTTTCGCCGAGACACTCGTCGGTCGCGTTGCAGGCGCCGCCGGTCACCGTGTCGGGACAGCCGCGGATGAGCGAGCGCAGTTCCGAAAGCGAGGGAAGCCGCCAATCGGTGTATCCCGCGTGTTCGAGCGCCTCGCAGTAGGCAATCGCCGACTGCCAGTTTCCCTGTGTGAGCGCGGGGCAGTTCTGCCACATGAGACCGGTCGTCGGGTCGGTCCAAACACCGGTGCACGGAGCGACGGAATCGGCGTCGGGGATCGTATCCTCTTCCGAAACGGCCGTATCTTCGCCGCTTACGGCGTCCTCGTCTTCCTCAGCCCCGTCAACGAGGTCGTCAGCGGCGACGACGGTGTCGCGGTCAGGCAAAACGGAGTCGGAACCCTCATCGGGAAGCGGCATTCCATCGGCATCGGCGCTCCCGTTCTTCGACGACGAGCAGGCGACGACGAGGGCGAGCACGGTAACCAAACCAAAAAAGCGTTCCATGAGAAACCTCCCTTTCTCGTGCGCTCTTGTCTTAACCGGAGTTTTTTCAAAAAACAAGGTGGCGCTAAAGATGTTTCCTGAACCGCACCACCGCGGCGGCAAAGGTGACGGTGCCGAGGATGGCGAGTGCGGTAAGCTCGTCGGCGAGGAGCGCGATGCCCGATCCCTTGAGGAAGAGGGCGCGCACGATTTCGAGGTAGTAGGTGAGCGCGATCCCTTTCGAGATGAGTTGGAACACCGGCGGCATCGACTCTATCGGGAAGACGAATCCCGAAAGGTAGATGAAGGGCATGAGGATACCGAACATGACGGTCATCATCGCCTGCTGTTGGGTCTGAGAGACCGTTGAGACAAAGAGTCCCAACCCGAGCGTGTTGAAGAGGAACAGGAGCGAGCCGACAAAGAGCAGCCCTACCGAGCCGCGGAAGGGAAGGCCGAACACGAAGACGGCGGCGAGGGTGACGAGGAGCACCTCGACGAGCCCGATGATGAGGAAGGGAAGCAGTTTCCCCAAAAGAAGCGGCAGTTTCTTGAGCGGTGTCACGACGAGCATTTCGATGGTCCCCGCCTCTTTTTCCCGAACGAGCGCCATCGCGGTGAGCATGATGGTGATGATCATGAGGATGAGTCCCAAGATCGCCGGTACCATGAACCAGCGGGTCTTCAGTTCAGGGTTGTACCAGACGCGCTCGCGGAGCTCTATCCCGCCGGGAGCCGAAAGGGCGCGCACCGTCGCGGAAGAAACGAGAATATCGGAGGAATAACGGTTAGTTATCTGCACCGCCATCGCGAGTCCGTTCATGGCGTAGGTGGTGTCGGAGCCGTTCACGAGTATCTGCACCGTCGTTCCGTCGCCGCGTCGGAGGTTCCTGCCGAATCCCTGCGGGATCACGAGCGCCGTCTGCACCTCGCCGCGCTCCATGAGGCGGTCTATCTCGCGGCGGTCGGTCGTGTCGGCACTGCGGACAAAGTGGTCGCCGGCAAAAAAGTGGCTCACGAACTCACGGCTTTCGGCGCTCTTGTCGTAGTCGCAGACCGCCGTCGGGATCCGCTCGACATCGAAGTTGACGGCAAACCCGAGGATGATGAGCTGCACGACCGGCGCGACGAAGAGAATGGGGAACATCCGTTTGTCACGGCGCAGTTGCAGAAGTTCCTTACGGATCATGCGGGCAAGCATCCGGCGCATCAGACGAGCCTCGTTCTCTTGAGCCGTATCGTCGCGACGACGAGCAGAAAGAGCGAAAAGAAAAGGAGCGCAAGGAGGTCGAACAGTCCGGTCTCGAAGCCGGCGCCGCGGAGCATGACGGCACGGAGAAGATTCACGAAGTAGCGCGCCGGCACGACGACCGTGATTGCCCGGATGATGGCCGGCATTCCCGCGATCGGGAAGATGAATCCCGACAGAAGGAGCGACGGCAGGATGCTCGAGAGCGCCGCGGCGAAGAAGGCGACCTGCTGGGAGGTGGTCACCGTCGAGATGAGCACCCCTTGGGCGAGCGCCGCGAGGATGAAGAGGAGCGCCGCGAGGATGAAGAGGAGAAGCGATCCGCGGATCTCGAGCCCGAACGCGGCGTGTCCGACGATGATGAGGAGCGTCGTGCTCGCCGCCGCGACGAAGAGGTAAGGAACCGTTTTGCCGATGATGACGGCAGGGGCCGAGAGCGGCGAGACGAGCAGTTGTTCCATGGTGCCGCGTTCCCGCTCGCGCACCACCGACAGCGCCGTCGAGATGGTACCGGTTATCATGAGGATGAAGACGATGAGACCGGTCACGAGGAAGAGGCTCGACTTGAGTTCGGGATTGTACCAGACGCGCGGTTCGGGTGTGACCGGCGCCATGGCCGTCCGACCGGTCCGGAGCATCGTTTCGGCGAGGATGCGCTGACCGAACGAGGCAGCGAAGGCGCGTAGATAGCCCTGCACGATCGTCGCCTTGCGGCCGTCGGAGCCGTCAATGAGCGCCTGCACGCTCGCTACTTCCCCCCGTTCGACCGCCCGTGCAAAGCCTGCAGGTATCACGAGCGCCACCGTCACCCGTCCCTCTTCGATTGCCCGGTCGAGTGCCGCGTGGGTGGCTACGACCTCGCGCAGGTCGAAGTACTCGCCGACGGTCAGCCGCTCGACGAACTCGCGCGAGCGGTCACTGTGGTCGAGGTCGAGCACGCCGGTGGCGATATGGGTCACATCGAACGAAAGGACATAGCCGAACAGAAAAAGGAGGATCGCCGGCACGAAGACAAGGACCGCAAGCGTCCGCGGGTCGCGCCGTATCTGACGGAATTCTTTCGCGATTACCGCTCCAAGGCTCATGCGCGCTTCTCCGCATACCACAGAAAGAGGTCCTCGAGCGTGGGCTCGATCTCCTCTATCCCGCGGATGCCCGCTACCGACGACAGTACCGCCGCCGGATCGGCACCCCGCGGCAGAAGCAGGTGGAGCGCATCACCGAAGAGCGCCGCCGAGCGGACATTCGGCAGGGAACGCACCTGCGGAAGGAGTGCCGCGGCGTTGTCGGCGGTCACCTCTACGAGCATCCACTCGGCGAGAGAGCCCTTGAGACGCGTCGGGCTGTCGCACGCGACGATCTCGCCGTCGGCGATGATGGCGATCCGATGGCAGAACTCCGCCTCGTCGAGGAAGTGGGTCGTGACGAACAGCGTGGTCCCGTGTGCCGCGAGGTCGTTCATGATCTCCCAGAAGGCGCGCCGCTGGAGCGGATCGACTCCCGCGGTCGGCTCGTCAAGGAAAACGACCGATGGTTCGTGGAGCAGAGCGACGGCAAGGGCAAGCCGCTGTTCGAAGCCGCGCGGCAGCGCACCGGCAAGGTCATGTCGCCGCTCGCCGAGAGCGAGAAGCGTAAGGAGGTCCTCCCGCCGCACCCGGAGCCGCGATTCACTCATCCCGTAGATGCCACCGAAAAACGAAAGGTTTTCGTCAACGGTGAGGTCGCGGTAGAGCGAAAATTTCTGGCTCATGTAGCCGATGCGCCGCTTCACCTCCTCCGGATCCTTGGTCACCTCGACGCCTGCCACGAACGCCGTGCCGCCGCTCGGCGGCAAGAGACCGCAGAGCATTTTGATGGTCGTTGACTTTCCGGCACCGTTCGCGCCGAGGAACCCGAAGATCTCGCCCGGCGCCACGCTCAGCGAGATCCCCTTTACCGCGCGGAACGATCCGAACCGCTTCTCCAAGCGTGAAACCTCGATCGCAGGCCGGTTTCCTATCATACTGGCCCCCCTTTTTCCTGCTCAAGGAGCGCCACATACACATCCTCGAGGAGCGGATGAGCCACCCGGAAGGAGCGAAGGGATGCGGCCGATTCGAGGTGCGCCCGGAGCGTCGTGGTGTCGGTATCGGCGGAGAGCGTCGCTCGCACCCGATCGCCCACGATGCGCGCCGAAAGAACACCGGGAAGCGAGCGGAGATAGGCGCATACCTCACCGAGCGCCGTCGCGGAAACCTCGATGAACTGCTCCCTCAGTCTCTGCTTCGCTTCGCGCGGCGACACCACCGAAAGAAGCCTCCCTTCGGAGAGGAAGGCAACACGCGAACAACGCTCCGCCTCGTCGAGGTAAGGGGTTGAAATGACTATTGTTGTTCCCTGTCGCGCCACCTCGGCGAGGATGTCCCAGAACTCGCGGCGTGCCACCGGATCGACACCGTTGGTCGGCTCATCGAGAAAGATGACCTCCGGCGTGTGAATAAGGCTCACCGCGAGCGCGAGTTTCTGTTGCATGCCGCCCGATAGCGCGCCAGCGAGCCGGTCGCTGAAAGGAGCGAGCCCGAGGGTACGCAGGAGTCCTTCCCCCCGTTCCCGCAGATCCCGAACGCCGTGTACCGTGCCGAAAAAAGATAGATTTTCCCACACCGTAAGATCGGTATAAAGCGAGAAGCGTTGGGAGAGATAGCCGATCTTTTGAATGAGACGCCTTTTGTCGCGCACCGTGTCGAAGCCGAGCACCTGACATGTCCCGGCGCTCGGCGTAAGAAGCCCGCAGAAGATACGGATGAGCGTCGTTTTGCCGGCGCCGTCGGGACCAATGAGGCCGAATATCTCTCCGCGTTCGACCGAGAGGCTCACCCCGCGGAGCGCCTGCCGGCTGCCAAATGAAAACTGGAGATTTTCGGCGATAAGTACGGTCATAGGATCGCTTCTTTTTTCAACTCACCCCGCCGCGCGGGCACTCCTCTTTTCGGTTCCCAGCCATAGCCGTGCGACGACTGGCCCAGAGAGGGACCGGGGGTGAGTTTCCCGATCACCACTTCCACCGGCATCCCCGGCTTGAGGATACCTTCGCCGTTCTCGGCGGTGAGTTCTATGCGGAACACCGTCTTTATCCGCTCGTCGCGGGTCTGGATCGTCTTGGGGGTGAACTCGGCGGTATCGGCGATGCGCGAGACCGTCGCGGTGAGCGGCGTGTTGGGGAACGAATCGGTGCGCACCGTCACCGTCATGCCCGGCTTCACGAATCCGATCTCCCGTTCCGGGACGAAGGCCGTTATCTTGACCCGCGTCAGGTCGCTGATGACGGCGATCGACGTGCCGGCACCGACCACCTCGCCCGGCTCGGCGAGCCGGTGGAGCACCGTCCCATCGCTCGGTGCAACAATGGTGCAGTCGGCTATCTTCTTGCGGAGCACCTCGACCGCCGCACGTGCCTGCTCGTACGCCGCCGCCGCCGCATCGATCTCCTCTTTCTGCGCTCCGTTCAGTGCCTTTTCGTACTGCTTCTTCGCCTGCTCGAGCTGGCTTTTCGCCCGGTCGCGCTGAGTTTTTATATCGTCGAGATCCTTCTCGGTCGCTGAGCCGTTCTCGGAAAGCCGCGCGATGCGCTGGTATTCGCGCTCGAACTTCTCGAGAGCGATCTCGGCCTGAGTGACCAGTTCTTTCGCCGCAGCGAGGTCTTCGCTCCGCACCCCTTTCTTCACGAGAGCAAGTCTCGCCGCCGCTGCCTTGACCCCCGCCTCGGCCTGCTTCAGTTGCAGTTCGTAGTCGGTAGGATCTATCTGGGCGATGACCTCTCCTTTGCGCACCACGGTCCCTTCGACCACAGTCACCGTGGTAAGCCGCCCCGCCACGAGCGACGCTATTCGCACCGGGTCACTTTCGACCGATCCGGTGAGCACGATCTCGGAAAGGTTTTCCTTCCCCGCACAAGCGGTTAGCGCCATCACCACGAGCAGGAAAATAAGATTTTTCATGACCGCACCTCCCGGCGTCCTTTGTCGGTGAGGATCCCGTGGAAGAAAATGCCAAAGATCTGCGGACCCAGGTCAGAGGGACGGAGGTTGAGTTCGAGCATCATCGAGGGGTTCGCAATGCGGCTTATCGTTTGCATGAAGATACGGAGAAAAAGGTCGGTGTTGAGATCGGGTCGTACCTCGCCGGTCTTTTTTCCGCGTTCGATCACCTCACCGAGGTGAGAGAGTACCGCAAGACGACGCTCTTCGATCTCGCGCCAGAGTTCGGGCATCATCCGCATATCGCTCATCATCGGCTCCGAGATCTCGTGCCCGAGCGTATGGAATACCTCGACGGCGCTGGCAAACAGTTCGGCAACTCCCGAAGATCTTTCCATAAGTTCACTCATTCGTGCTATCTTCGGCATCATGATCGAGAAAACAACCCCCTTTATGAGGTCCTCTTTCGAGGGAAAAAGACCGTAGATCGTCTTCTTGCTCATCCGCAGATTCGCGGCGATCTCCTCCATCGTGACACGCCGGAACCCGTGCTGAAAGAAAAGCCGCTTCGCTTCGGAAATTACCAAACCACGAACATTATCGTACACTTCTGCCTCCAGAAACTACGGAAACTAAAAAAACAAAATTCGTTTCCACAATACACCGTTCGCTGCCGTTTGTCAAGTACCACTGCCTTCGATTGCTTTTTCAGTGAAACACGCTATGATAAAGCGCTACTGCGGGGAAGTTAATAAATGAAGACCTTTCTCACGGCATTCCTCATCGCATTCGGTTTCGTCGCGTTTGTGACACCGATCCTCATTCATTACGGCCTCAAGTGGGGCCTCGTGGATGTCACCAACCGGCGCACCATTCACCGCGGACGCATCCCGCGGATCGGCGGGATCGGCATCGCACTCGGCACCATTCTCCCGCTCGTTCTCCTCTATTTTTACCACAACAATGTCTCGGAGGTCTTCTTCAAGGAGATCGCCAACCCGATCGTCGTCATCGGCGGCGGGCTTCTCATCAGCGGACTCGGGCTTCTCGACGACGCGCGGGGGGTGCCGGCCAAGTGGAAGTTCCTTTTCCAGATAGCGCTCGCCGTCGGCGCCTACTACCTCGGCTTCATGATAGACCGCGTCTATACGCCGTGGGGGTTCGTCGAGTTCGGCTACTTCTCGCTTCCGCTCACCGTCCTCTGGATCGTCGGCATTGTGAACGCTTTCAACCTCATAGACGGGATGGACGGGCTCTCGTCGGGCATCGCCTTCTTTGTTTCGCTCACGATCTTCGTGCTTGCCCTTCACAACATGGTCGAGTTCGTGGCGCTCATCTCGGCGGCGCTCGCCGGCGCGGTGGTCGGATTCCTCCTCTACAACTTCAACCCAGCCAAGATCTTCATGGGCGACTCGGGTTCGATGTTCATCGGGTTCATACTCGCGGTGCTCTCGCTCAAGGGTGCCTCGAAGCACTCGACGCTCGTCTCGGTGCTCGTTCCCGTCGTCGCGATGGGTGTTCCCATCCTCGATACGACGCTCGCCTTCGTGCGGCGGCTTCTGCGCAGCCAGCCCATCTTCATGGCCGACCGTCAGCATATCCATCACCTTCTCCTCTCGAAGGGGTGGAATCAGCGGCGTGTCGTGATGACGCTCTACGGGCTCTCCGTTTTCTTCACCGCGATCGCCCTTTTCGCGATGTTCCTCAAGGACCGTGAAGCATTCCTCATTCTCGCCGCCTTTTCGGTGGTCGTCATCGTCATCATCACGAAACTTGGCTATCTCGACATCCTCCTCAGCCGCTACCGTATGAACCGCGATCGGCGGCTCGAGAACATCCTCGAAGAGACGCTCGTACGCCAGATCGCGCGGCTCCCGCTCCGCGAGATGGAAGCGCTCATCTTCGATCTGCCGGTCAAGGGTTTTGCGCTCATAGATGCAAAGGGAACCCCGCTCTTTTCCTCGGGAGAACAGGACCCCGTCAACTTTCTCGACCTCCAGACCGATGGTGATCATTTCCTGCGGCTCTACTGGAACGGCATCGTTCCAGCGATAAACTCCCGCGAGACGCTCATGCTCTCGCTCATCGCCAAATCGCTCGCCGCCTATCTCGGCGTTGGGACGAAAGATTCGACTGAAACTTCCGCATCTTCTTCAGGGGCCGCTCATTGACAAACCGTTTTTCGTCCCTATAGTTGCTGATAACAACTTTTTACTTCCTCGGGAGGAACCCATGATGCGTTATCTTATCGTCGGCGGCGTTGCGGGTGGCGCCTCGGCTGCGGCGCGGCTACGGCGCAACGATGAAACTGCCGAGATCGTTCTCTTCGAACGCGGTGAACACATCTCCTATGCCAACTGCGGTCTCCCTTACTACATCGGAGGAACCATTCGTGACCGAAACAATCTATTCGTCCAGACACCGGCTTCATTTTCTTCGCGGTTCAACCTTGCGGTGAAGACGCGTCACGAGGCGCTCGCAATAGACCGCGCGGCAAAAGAGATCGAGATACTCGATCACACGACCGGGAAACGCTTTCGTGAACGCTACGACAAACTGCTTCTCGCCCCCGGCGCCGAGCCGGTGCGACCGCGTATCCCCGGCATAGATCTTCCCGGCATTTTTACCCTTCGCTCGGTCGCCGACACCGATCGCATCGCCTCGTTCATCACCGAAAAGCGCCCCCAGCACGCCGTCGTCGTCGGCGCTGGGTTCATCGGGCTCGAGATGGCCGAGAACCTCCACCGGCGCGGCATCCGGACCACCATCGTCGAGGCGGCGGAACAGGTGATGACCCCGCTCGACTCCGAGATGGCGGCTCTCGTACACCAGCACCTCAAGACCAAGTCGGTCGCCTTCCACCTCAAGGACGGCGTTTCGTCGTTCGCCGACGACCACGGCACCCTCGCGGTGACCCTCTCGAGCGGCCGCACGCTCCGCGCCGACCTCGTGATCCTCTCGATCGGGGTGAAGCCCGACAGCCAGCTCGCCCGCAAGGCGGGGCTTTCTCTTGGGCCGCATGGGGGCATCCTCGTGGACGAATTCATGCGCACGAGCGATCCTGCCATCTTTGCGGTCGGCGACGCGATAGAGTTCAAAAGTCCGCTTACCGGAGAACCGACGCCCGTCTACCTTGCGGGACCGGCGAACAAGCAGGCGCGCATCGCCGCCGACGCAATGGTGTTTGGTAACGCCGAACCATACCGTGGTGCCATTGGTACCGCGATCGCCAAGGTCTTCGACCTCACCGTCGGGGCCGCCGGCCTTTCCGAAAAAGCGCTCCGCGCCGCCAAGATCTCCCACCGCGCTCTCATCGTTCATGGATCCTCGCATGCCGGATACTACCCTGACGCTCTGCCGCTCACTCTCAAAATAACCTTCGCGCCCGACACCGGCCGCCTTCTCGGCGCGCAGGTTATTGGTTATGAAGGAGTTGATAAACGGATTGACATCCTTTCGGCGTTCATTCAGCGCGGTGACACGGTAGACGACCTCGCTCGCTTCGAGCACGCCTACGCGCCCCCCTACTCCTCGGCAAAGGACCCGGTCAACATCGCCGGATTCGCCGCCCGGAACATTCTCGACGGAAAGACCGATATCATTGGCTGGGATGAACTCTTCCACGCCGACCGGTCGAACATTTTCCTCGTCGATGTCCGCACCCCCGAGGAGTTCTCACTCGGCACCATCGAAGGGGCCATCAACATACCGCTCGACATGCTCCGCTCTCGACTCAGCGAACTCCCGCGCGACCGCCGCATTGTCGTTTTCTGTGGCGTCGGCCTGCGCGGTTATATTGCGACGCGGATCCTCCGCCAGCGTGGCTTTGCCAACGCGGTAAATCTTTCGGGTGGCTACAAGATCTGGGAGCACGCGGTGCAAAAACAGTCGAACGAGGACATCTTTGCGACCGACCGCATTGGTACCGACGACCTCATCGTCACGAAAACGCCGCCCGTCCCCACGGCGACAGCACTCACCGTTGATGCCTGCGGTCTCCAGTGCCCCGGCCCAATCCTGCGCCTCAAACAGGAGGCCGACCGCGCTGCTGACGGCACGCGCCTCTCCGTGACGGCGACCGACCCCGGCTTCCGGCGCGATGTCGAAGCGTGGTGCCGCGTCACCGGCCACCGGCTCCTTTCGCTCAGCGAAGAGAAAGGGAAGATAATCGCCGATATCCAGATACGCAAGGAGAGCTCCCTTCAAGCACCTTCTTCTGTTCCCTCCGGGGGGACGGGCAAGACCATCGTCGTCTTCTCGAACGACCTTGACCGGGCCCTCGCCTCATTCGTGATAGCGAACGGTGCCGCCGCGATGGGCCGGAAGGTCACGATGTTCTTCACCTTCTGGGGGCTCAGCGTCATCAAGCGGCAGGAAACGCCCTCGGTCACTAAAGACCTCCTCGGCCGAATGTTCGGCTGGATGCTTCCCTCCTCATCCTCCAGCCTTTCGCTCTCGAAACTCAACTTCCTCGGCATCGGCCCGCGGCTTATGCGCTATCGTATGCGCACCAAGCAGATCGCCTCGCTCGAAGAGATGATCGAAACGGCGCGCAAAAGCGGCGTCCGGCTCGTCGCCTGCCAGATGTCCATGGATGTAATGGGTGTCACCAAGGAGGAACTCATCGACGGTGTTGAGGTCGGCGGTGTCGCCACCTACCTCGAACAAGCCGAACAGGCCGACACGAATCTTTTCATTTGAAGCCGCCTGCTCTTGACAACCCGTTCTTCAGCGACTACAGTGAAATCAGTGTGGTGAAAGGAACCGCGCCATGACGACGAAGACTTCGCCCGAGACGAAGACCGATCAGAAGAGCAAGCTCAAGGAATACCGCGAGAACAATCTCATCAGCAAGAGCGAACTCGCGCGTAAGGCAGGCATCACGCTCGTGACGCTCGACCGCATCGAGAAAGGGTATCCCTGCCGCATGGCGACCAAGAGGAAGATCCTCGAGGCGCTCGGCATCGCGGCAAATGGGTCCGAGGCGATATTCCCCGAAGAAAAATAGGCCATCTTGCTCAATTTTCACACAAATTTCGCGGAATAAGGTTGACTCACCTTTTTGTTTATTGTAGTGCTATTTGTTGATATTCATTTGACGACGGAGCACCGGTATGCATCCAGTTCCCTTTTTGGCAAGCGCTTTCGACGCGGCGACGACCGGCATCTCGATTATTGAGGTGATTCGCAACTCCTCGCTCGTGGTCAACCTCGTTCTCGGATTCCTCGTTCTCCTTTCGGTCCTCTGCTGGGGAGTCATCATCTTCAAGTTCATCCAGCACCGTAAGGCGGTCATCGCGACAGAGCAGTTCATAGATCTCTTCTGGAAGAACAGCGATTTCCAAGAGGTCTACCGCAAGAGCGAGAAGATGCAGGATTCACCCATCGCGACGGTGTTTCGTTCCGGTTACACCGAGTTCTTCGAGACGAAGCGTTCATGGGAGGCAAAAGGCATCCACGTCATCGGCTCGAAGGTCGATGAACTGGTCGCCAACATCGAACGGGCGATGAGGCGAGAAGCGCAGACGCGCAACCAATTGCTCGAGAATTCGCTTACGCTCCTCGCGACGACCGCGTCGGCGGCGCCATTCATTGGCCTGTTCGGCACGGTATGGGGCATCATGGACGCCTTCCATGTCATCGGCAAGACCGGCAATGCGACGCTCGGCACCATCGCGCCGGCGATATCGGAAGCGCTCATCGCCACCGCTTTCGGCCTCGCCGCCGCGATACCGGCCGCGATATTCTACAACTATTTCACGAGCAACCTTCAGAAACTCGAGGGAGAGGCGGCGAACATCACGAGCGACTTCCTCAACTCGATAAAACGGAGCCTTGTCTGATGGCCCTCACCACCGGAAACGGCAAGAAGCGGCGGCCGATCGCCGAGATAAACATCACCCCGATGGTGGACATCATGCTCGTCCTTCTCATCATCTTCATGGTGGCGGCGCCGATGATCGAACAGGGAGTCGACCTCGATCTGCCGCAGACCGAGACGATACCCATCGAGGATCCGAAGGACAAGTTCATTCTCCGCGTCTTCAAGAACGAGAAGATATTCATCGAAAAGACCGAGGTCCCGCTCAAGGAACTCGAAACGAAACTGAAGACCAACGCGAAGCTGCAACAGGACAAGGAACTCTACCTCTACGCGAGCCGACGGCTCTCCTACGGGTTCGTGGTGCGCGTCATGGCCATCGTAAAAAAGGCGGGCGTTCCGAAGATCTATCTCGTCACCGACCCGCTCGAAGAAGAGGGAACATGACCCGATCCTATCTCTTCGCGCCGCAGGTGTTCGCCGAAGAGCAAAGGAATCTTAAACGGTTCACCGTTGCGTCGATCGTTCTGCATGTCGTGGTCGTCGTCGCCATCGTCTTCGGGGGTTCGTTGCTCGATCTCTCTCCGAAGATAGAGTTCGAGGCGGTCGAGGCGCGCCTCGTGCGGTTCGGCGAGAAACCGCGCGACAAGAGGCTTCTCCCTCGCATAATCAAGGAACAGGTACCGGCGCCCGCCGTCAAAGGTCCGGCCAACACGCTGACCGAGAAGGAAAAAGGAAAGGAGAAAACAACACTGGAGAAGAAGGAGCCGGAAAAGAAACAGGAGGATCCGAAAAAAGCCACCGACCTCGACTCACTCCTCGGTAGCGCTCTCGACGACATCAAAAAGGACGCCCGTGCCGAGGTTTCCAAGGAAGGGGCCCCTGATGGCATCCCCGGGGGAGAGGTAACTGACCCGACACTCGCGATAAAAGGAAACCTCTACATCCGGCAGGTATCGGTGCTCATTCGGCGCAACTGGCGGATCCCCTCGCTCATCGCCGCGGAGGAACTCGCCGCCCTGAAGGCGGAGATATTCTTCCGCATTACGCCGGAAGGGGAAATCTACGATCTGCGCATCGTGACCCCGTCAGGGAATCGCCACTTCGACTCTTCGGTGCTCGAAGCAATAAAACTGACTGCGACAATTCCGCTCCCCGACGATAAGAAACTGAAGAAATATGTCCTTACGGAGGGACTGCAATGGCAATTTACCTCAAGTGCATTCTAACCGCCGCAGTGCTCGGTGTCGCGCTGTTCTGGAGCGTTCCGGCAAGTGCCCAGCTCAAAGGAGAAGTGCGCGACGGGGCGCTCGTCGCCTACGCGATCGCGGTGCCGGCGGCCACTTTCGGCGGCGACGCCAAGAACGATCTCGCGCAGACGCTTACCAGCGTCTTGCGTCGCGACCTCGCGCTCACCGGTTATTTCGATGTTCTCGACGAGAAGTCGTTCATCGAAAGGCCTGAAGTGCCGGCAGAGAAGATCAACTTCAAAAACTGGCTGCAGGTCGGCGCGAAGGGTCTCGTGAAAGTGGCGCTTTCCGGTACCGATCCCGTCGAGATGGACGCACAGGCCTTCACCGTCGCCGACGGCAAGAAGATCCTGCACAAAAAGTACAAGGCGGCGCCAGCGGGGATGCGCGCCGCAGCGCACAGCTTCGTGCGCGATCTCGTCTATGCGCTCACCGGCGAGAGACTCAAGTTCCTCTCGAGCCGTATCGCCTTCGTCGAGAAGGAAGGAAGAACCTACAAACTCATGGTCGCCGACTTCGACGGCGCGAACGCGAAGGCGATCCTTACGAGCGACAAGATAATCACGCTTCCCAGTTGGTCGGCCGATGGCGGGCGGATCTTCTACACCGCCTACTCGACCGGCGAGCCCTACCTTTACTTCTACGACCTCAAAACGCAGAGAACGGAGCTTATCTCCGACCATTCGGGACTCAACACCTCCGCCTCCGCTTCGCCCGACGGCAAAAGCATCGCACTGCGGCTCTCGAAGGATGGCAACGCCGAGATCTACCTCATGAACCTCGCGTCCAAGGCGCTCACGCGGCTCACGAGCAACCTCGCGATAGACACCGCTCCCTCTTTCAGTCCCGACGGAAAAGCGATCGTATTCGTCTCGAACCGTTCGGGCGACCCGCACATTTACCGCCTCTTCGTGGACGATCCGGGGCGCGTCGAGCGGCTCACCGATCAGGGCCGCTACAACCAAGATCCCGATTACAGTCCTGACGGACGTCACATCGTTTTCACCGGACGCGACGAGTTCTTCATGTTCGATCTGTTCCTCTTCGATCTCCAGTCGCGCACCATCAGCCGTATCACCCAGAAGCAGGGCAAGAACGAGAATCCCTGCTTCTCTCCCGACGGGAAACTCATCCTCTTCTCGTCGGACCGCACCGGGAAGAACACGCTGTGGGTGACCAATCTTGCGGGTGACCGTCAGACGCAGATCTACGGCGGTCCCGGTGAGGCGATCACGCCGGCATGGTCACCTGAAGTAACCTTAGTACCATAAGGAGGGATCGCCATGAAGAACACGACGATCATCATAGTGCTCGCTCTCCTCGCGGCGATTCTCACTACTCCGGCCTGCCGCATGAAACCGCCTGAGGAGGAGCGGATGCTCGCCGAGAAGGCGTTCCGTGACGCGCTGTCAGGGAAGGACTGCGCCCGCGAGAACTATCTCGCCGCCGAAGAGCTCCTCAACAAGGCGCGCGAGGCGGTCAACGCCAAACAGTACGACAAGGCGAAGGAACTCTTCCTTGCCGCCAAGAAGAAGGCTGACGAGATCGCCGAGTATGTCCGCACCCACCCCGACGAGTGCAATCCTCAGGCAAAGAAGAAAGAAGAGAAGACCGCTGGTGTCCAAGATTCCGGGTTCACCGAGGAGACCGTCTCATACGATCCGAAGGACCCGAATATGCGTTTTCCGGTGATACACTTCGACTACAACGAAGCAACGATACGGCTCGAGGACCTGCCGCTCGTGAAGACTATGGCCGAGTGGATGGTCAACTTCCCCGAAGCGGCGGTGCGTATCGAAGGACACGCCGACGAACGGGGAAGCGTGGACTACAACCTTTCTCTCGGCGAGCGACGCGCACAGGCGGTTCGTGACGAACTGCTCAAGCATGGGGTTGACGCCAAGCGGCTCCGTGTCGTTTCCTATGGCGAGGAGCGGCCGATCGAACTCGGACACAACGAAGAGGCGTGGTCCAAGAACCGTCGCGCCGAATTCGTGCGAACGAATTAGAAATACCTCAGAGAAAGAGAAGCGGGGGATGTCATGCGTTCGTTGCTCGTGTTCTTTCTCGTCCCGGTACTTCTTCTGGCAGGAACTACCCGCGAACCGGCACGTGCCGGTCAGTGGTATCCCGCCGATCCGAAGGCGCTCGATTCCGAGGTAGAGCGGCTCTTCGCACAGGTCCCGAAGGACAATCCCGTTCACGGCATTGACCCATTCGTCATCATCGCGCCGCACGCCGGTTACACCTACTCGGGGCGCACCGCGGCGCACGCCTTCGCCGGGCTGAAGCCGAATCAGTTCGATACGGTCGTCGTCATCGGCACGAGCCATTCGTTCCAGTCGGGTGTCGTCGCGCTTTCGCCCGCCGACCAGTTCAGGACGCCGCTCGGGCTCATTCCTGTCGACCGCGCGATGACCGAGCGGCTTACCAAAGCCGACAAACGTTTCATTCAGTCGGCCGAGATCCATGCGCCGGAACACAGCATCGAAGCGGAACTGCCGTTTTTGCAGAAAAAACTCAAGAACTTTTCCCTCGTTCCGGTGCTCACCGCGACCAATGACCTCGCGCTCCTCGATCTCTTCGCGAAGGAACTCGTCAAGGCGATCGAGGCGACGAAGAAGAAGGTCCTCATCGTGGTAAGTACCGACCTCTCGCACTACCACGACTATGAGGCGGCACGGAAGATGGACGGTGAAACGCTCCGCCTCATGAGCGAATGCCGCTGGGATGACCTGCGCAAGAAGATATTCTCCGGCGCCTGCGAGGCGTGCGGCTTCTACGCCGTGCACATCGCGAGCCGGGTGCTCGAACAGTATGGCGTCACGAATGGTGCGCTCGTCAAGGCGGAGAACTCGGGCGACGCAGTGCAGGAATCGCGCCCCGGCGGGGTGGTCGGCTACGGCGCCGTCATCTTCGAGAAAAAAGCCTCGGCACCGGCAAAGGGATCATCCGCTACAAAGTCTCAAACGAACGAGTCAGAGCGGAAGTATCTCCTCGAGCTTGCGCGTAAGAGCATCGACTACACCCTTGCCACCGGAAAACAGTACGAGCCGCCCAAACCGGCCGACGGGATACTCACCGCACCGCGCGCCGTGTTCGTCACGCTCAAGAAGAACGGCGACTTGCGGGGGTGCATCGGCCACCTCGAGGCGGTCATGCCACTCTATCAGGCGGTCGCCGACCGCGCCCATGCCGCCGCCTTCTACGACCCGCGCTTCCGACCGGTACGCAAGGAGGAGATGAAAGACATCACTATCGAGATATCCATTCTCACCCCACCGCAGCGGATAGAGGATTACCGCAAGATTGTCCTCAAGCGCGACGGCGTCATTGTGGAGAACGGCGGCCGTGGCGGCGTGTTCCTCCCGCAGGTTGCCGAGGAAACCGGCTGGGACCTTGACACCTTCCTCGGTGAACTCTGTTCGCAGAAGGCAGGCCTCCCTTGGAACTGCTACAAGGATAAGTCCACTAAGCTATCGATTTTTCAGGTCGAACTGTTTAGCGAACCATAGGACCTACTTCACCTCGTGCACCCACCCTTTCGGCCCTTCGACGGCGCCGGTCTGGATGCCAGTGAGGAGGTCGTAGAGTTTGCGCGAGACCGGCCCGACCTCCTTTCCGCCGGCGTAGAAGGTGTAGGACTTTCCTTTGTGCACGATCTCGCCGATCGGGGTGATCACCGCGGCCGTGCCGCAGGCGCCCGCCTCGACGAACTCACCGAGGCTGTCAACCGGTATCGGACGTTCCTCGACCTTCATCTTGAGGTAGTATTCGGCAATGTGCATGAGCGAGTACTTGGTGATGGAGGGAAGGATCGAGTTCGACTTCGGCGTGACGAAGCGGTTGTCCTTGGTGATGCCGAAGAAGTTGGCCGCACCGACCTCTTCGATATAGGTGTGCGTCGCAGGATCGAGGTAGATGCAGTCGGCGAATCCCGCTTTTACCGCCATTTCATGGGCCCGGAGCGAGGCGGCGTAGTTGCCGCCGACCTTGACCGACCCGGTGCCGTTGGGCGCCGCGCGGTCGTACTCAGAGGTGATGAATCGTACTGGCTGAAGACCGCCTTTGAAGTAAGGGCCAACTGGCGATCCGAAGACCACGAAGAGATACTCGGGCGCCGGTTTCACCCCGAGGTTCTCACCAATCCCTATAAGGAACGGGCGCAGATAGAACGACGCGCCGTAGCCGTAAGGAGGCACCCAGCGAAGGTTGGCGCGTACCACCTCCTCGCAGGCGCGGATAAACATCTCCTC
Organism: uncultured Spirochaetales bacterium; assembly: GCA_964415795.1. Classification (GTDB taxonomy): domain Bacteria; phylum UBP6; class UBA1177; order UBA1177; family JAKLFG01; genus CALITV01. Next base: position 158,060 of record CAYQBN010000005.1, read on the forward strand.
GGGAACGGGAGGCATGAGGAGTGCCTCGGCCGAACGACACATCCGCTTGGCGTTCTCGTCGGGACGGAACATGACGACCCGTCCCTCTTTCGTCGTAAAGGCTTTAAGCCCTTCAAAACACTGTTGCCCATAATGGAGAGCACAGGACCCCTCGTGAAGGTGGAGCACATTGTCCTCGGTGAGCGCCCCCGCGTCCCACTTTCCGTTCTTCCAGTGAGCGATAAAGCGCTTGTCGATCTTCTGGTAGCCGAACCCGAGTTTCGACCAGTCGAGAGAAACCTTCTCGCTTGCCGACATGATATGACCTCCCTGAGTGAACGATAATGAATCCTCCCCCAGACGGTAGCCCGAAGAAAGGACCTTGTCAAGGAGAGGCGTGATCACTCAAAGTCGGCATAGATCCTGCCGAAATTGATGCCGGCGATGGTCCGCGCGCCGTACTTCTCGCGCAGGAGCACCTTCACCTTGTAGAAGTCGTCGGCGTGACTGCCGTTCTTTATCGCGGTCGAGGCCTCGATGAAGGCGCACAGTTCGTCGGCCGCCTTGACGAGCGAACCATCACGCGGATCGAACCGATCATCGTTGTATCTTGCCGAGATCTCTTCGGGTGTCGTTGCGACGAACTTCCCATCAACAAGCACGGTATCAGAGAACTCATCTTCCGTGTAGCGGCGGAACTCGGTGCGCCACGCGTCGGGCAAAAGGCTATAGACCTCGCGGTCCATCTGCTCTTTTTCATATTCCTTGATGAGGTCGGCAAGCCCTTCGACCGAACGCTTGACCGGCGAGATGATGTCGCGGGTGAGCACTTCCGGCAGATCATGGTAGAGACCGGTGAGGAAGTTGTTGAGGAGCCGTTTCGGGCAGGCGGTCATTTCCCGCGAATTAAGATAGGAAACGAGGGCGACGAGCAGCATATGTCCGAGCACCGAGACGCGCGGCATCATGTGGAGATTCGACCAGCGGTACTGAAAACGCAACTGGCCGCAGAGGTCGAGAAAATGGCGGCTGTTGTTGTTCCCGCCGTGGCGCGATATCTCCTCCATACCGGCGAGGTCGCCGTAGGCGGCGAGCCGTTCATCGAGCGACCGGCGGATGTCCTCGACATCGAAGTAGCCGATGTCGAGCCGCTCGATGAGCCCGAACTCCCACCGCGTCGCAAAGAGGTGCGCCGCCGCGAGGATACGCCGCTCTATGGTTTCCTCTCCGAGAGTGAAATAGGCACGAAAGCGGCCGGCCATATCCTCGCCGAGCGGAACAAGATACTTCTCCAATTGCCCGTAGATCCACTCGTTGAGTCGTCGGTAGCGGTCACGGTCTTCACGGATGCGATGAAAGACCGGTGGTTTGATGTCGGTGAGCACCGTGCGCTGGAGCATTTCGAAAAAAGCCCCTTCGACGAGCGCGAGCATGTTCACCGACTGTCGAGTCCGCTCGAACTTAGCGAAGTGAACGGCTGTAATGAACTTGTGCGCCTGCTTGTCGAGTTCGACGAGCGCCACAGGCCGGAGACGGTCGTTCCAGCGTTGCATCGAAGCGGCGTCGTAGAGCTTGAGCAGCAGTCCTTTCGTTATCATCGCGCACCTCCGTCGTTTTCACGCCAGTATAGCGCAGAAACGAACAGTTGCAAAAACCTTCTTTACCCGTTATAATGTGCTCGCCTTTTTACCGGCAAGGAGAGAACCATGCTCGATCAACGCTTCCGGATACGCGACGAGATCGCATGGCGCAAGATGAAGGACGGCACCGTCACCATCGTCTCGCCGCTCGCCGAGAAGATCGTCTCGATAAACCAGACCGCCGGCATGATCTGGGATCTCCTCGACGGGAAACGCACCGTTGCCGAGATCGTCACCACGCTCCACGAACAGTTCAAGGAAGAGGGGGTCGAACGGGCTACTATCGAGGCCGATACCTGTGAGATCATCCGCTCGCTCGTCGAACGACAGGTGCTCGAGCAAATTGTTGACAGCCCACCACGTTAGGGCTACCATGATACCTTGTTTTCGTTGAAAAACAGCCGAGGGGGACTTTGCATGAAACGGATGTTTTTGTTCGCGGTGCTGTTTGTAGCCACTCTGCTTCTGGTCGCATCCTGCGCGACAAAGGATGAGTGCACCGCCGATACCGACTGCGCGGCGGGCTACACCTGCGGGGAAGACAACCAATGCCATGAGACGAAGATAACGCTCTCCTTCCCCGACATCAGCGAGGGACAGCGTTTCACCGTCGCCGATGACACCGATAAAAGCGACGGAACGATCCAACTGACCATCGCGGTGACCGCCACTGCCACGAGCGGTAGCGTGCGCGATGGCATGCCGCTCACCCTCAGGGTGACCTACCCCGCCGGCGAGACGACCGACGATGACGCCCTCGCCCCCAAGGGCTCCGCCAAGAGCGTCTCCTACGCCGGCATCCTCGTAAGCGGCCGTGCGCAGTTCCTCAGCATACCCTTTCCGGAGGATGGGACTTACACCCTCACCGCGTACCTCACCGAGCATCCCTCTTTTACCGCCTCCGTATCCCTCATCGTTGACTATACCGTCGCCCAGACACTCGTGATGCGTTACTACAAAGGTGGGACAACCCCGATGGTCCTCGAAGGGGCGACGCTCGACGACAACGATGATCTCGACAAAGAAATGGCCGACTTCCAGATAAAGATGGAGGCGGTCACCACCGGATTCGATGACGGAGAAACGGTACAGCTCTTCATAGACACCGAGACGCCGGCACTCGTCGGAACGGCGACCATCACGGACCATGTTGCTTCGTTCCCCGCGGTGACAGTACCAATCAAAGAAAACATCGTCATGCGAGTGAAGGTCGGCGAGTTCGAAGACACGCTCACCTTCGACGCCGTAACGGGAACTCAGTGCACCTTCATGCTCAATCTTCAGGACAACCAACGGTTCGGGATTGCCGATGACGAAGACTCAGTAAGCGGCCTCCAGAAAACGCTCGTGATAAGCGACATCACCACCTGTTCGACCGGATCGGCGGTCGAGATCTATGTTGACCGCACGCCGGGGACCGATACGCCTACCATCACCACCTCGCTCGGCGGAACGACGCTCGAACGGCAGATCACCCTGCCGGAGAGCGCCGATAAAGAGGACACCCACACGCTCATCGTCGTGCTGAAGGACGACGACACTTCGGCGACTGGTGAGGTGACGGTCACCGGCCTCTTCGTCGATCTCACGTCACCGACTATCGAGGTGACCTCTCCGCTCGCGGACGCCGTTTTCTTCCCGACTGACGATACCAACGAGACGCTCGACGGGCTTCAGATCGAAGTGATTGGTACTACAACTGATGCCCTCTCTGACACAATAGATGTCGGGGTGTATTACCAAGACCTTCTCCGCGGCGAGTTCTCAGGAAGCGGCGACTTCACCATCGAGGACATCACCTTCCTCGAGACCGATGAAGAAGCAGAGATTACCGTTACGGCACATGACGCCGTCGGCAACGAGACGAGCGCTTCGATACCGATAAAGGTCTATGTGAACGAACCGACAATTGCCTTCCAGACGATCTGCGGCCGCGTCCCGACGATGCACATGCAACTCGCCGCCGCTGACGATACCGACACGGTGACCTCTGGTCTTCAGTGCGCTATTGTCGTGCGCACGAACAATCTCGCTTCTGATACCACGGAGGTCTCTCTCGTGGTGAACGGCAGCGAACCGATGGTCGCCACGATCGGCACCGGCGGTCTTGCGTCATTCGATCCGGTCACCTTGCCCGAGGGAGAAGTGCCTCTCACCGCATCGGTGACCAATGTCGGAGAAGAGCACTCCTCCCAGATAACGGTCGATGTGGATACGATTGCACCGACTGTATCCTTTACGCAAACACCGACCGAGGAAGGCGGTCTCGTCAACAGCAGGGACGCTTCCTTCACGCTTGCCTGCAACGAAGGCTCTTGTCTCTTCCACATGGATATCGACGACGGCGGCTGGTCGGCTTACACGAGCGATACCCTCTTCGCGTTTACCGGACTCGACGATGGCGACCATGTCATCGAGGCACAAGCACGCGATGCCTTCGGCAACGAGAGCACCGTCGCCACCTTCCACTGGACCATCGATGCCACCGCCCCGGTAGCACCGGTGGTCACCGGCGATACCCCCACCAACGACACGACGCCGACATGGACATGGAACACGGTGGCCGACGCAGTCGAGTACCGCTGGAGTTTCGATGAAACCACGTGGACCACGACCTTCGAGACCTCCTACACGCCTGACACATCACTCAGTGAGGGTAATCATACCCTCTTTGTGCAAGCACGTGACGCAGCAGGCAACTGGTCGGAAAGCGGATCGTTCACCGTCACGGTGGACCTCACTGCGCCCGAAGCTCCCGTCGTTACCGGCGACACCCCGACGAACGACACCACCCCGACTTGGACATGGGACGCTGTCGCCGACGCGGTCGAATACCGCTACTCCTTTGTGGACGGTGACAACTGGGCCTATACCACCG
>CAYQBN010000006.1:0-180 GCA_964415795.1 uncultured Spirochaetales bacterium
AAAGGCAATTGAGATGTTGCGAAGCGGTGCTCCCCACGCGTGTGGGGGTGAACCGGGCAGATAGCCGTCGTGAGGACACCAAGTAACGTGCTCCCCACGCGTGTGGGGGTGAACCGCTCATGGAAACACGAGCGCGATGATATCGTAGCATGCCCCCCACGCGGGTGGGGGGGAACCACA
>CAYQBN010000006.1:241-491 GCA_964415795.1 uncultured Spirochaetales bacterium
GCGTTCTACGACGGATCAAGAAAGACCTGCCGTGCTCCCCACGCGTGTGGGGGTGAACCGTGTACTCTTTACATTCCGCATGGACTATTCAGTCGTGCTCCCCACGCGTGTGGGGGTGAACCGTACAAGCCCCATCCGTATGCTTGCTCTCCTTCGTGCTCCCCACGCGTGTGGGGGTGAACCGAGTGCGACAATCTGCGGCATCAATGTCAATGCGTGCTCCCCACGCGTGTGGGGGTGAACCGAAAGA
>CAYQBN010000006.1:590-1645 GCA_964415795.1 uncultured Spirochaetales bacterium
CCGGCATTGCCGTTCGCCAAACTACTACAGGATGCGTGCTCCCCACGCGTGTGGGGGTGAACCGTTAGGACAAGTTTTACATTCAGCCTTTCCAGAGTGCTCCCCACGCGTGTGGGGGTGAACCGAGATAAGATATTCGACGAAGAATTCTAATTTTGTGCTCCCCACGCGTGTGGGGGTGAACCGAACAAAGAGATAGATGTGACGCCCCTTATTTTGTGCTCCCCACGCGTGTGGGGGTGAACCGTGATGCTATTGCTGCTTGGAAGAGTGAGAATCGTGCTCCCCACGCGTGTGGGGGTGAACCGGTAGTCTATGATACAATATGCGGCCACTATTTCGTGCTCCCCACGCGTGTGGGGGTGAACCGGTGAAAGCGGCCATTTTCTAAGAGGATATGCAGTGCTCCCCACGCGTGTGGGGGTGAACCGGATAAAAAAGGCAATTGAGATGTTGCGAAGCGGTGCTCCCCACGCGTGTGGGGGTGAACCGACGGCGACATAATCGATGCGGACGCTGAACCCGTGCTCCCCACGCGTGTGGGGGTGAACCGAATGGAGTAAATATAAGGCTCTCCGACCACAAGTGCTCCCCACGCGTGTGGGGGTGAACCGTGATGACAACAACTATTATCTTCTGTGGAAATCGTGCTCCCCACGCGTGTGGGGGTGAACCGGACGCTCCGGTTGAGCTTGTGTCTTTTCTTTACGGGACTCTGGGGTCAGGGCGTTTATGGTAAAGTTAAGCAAAGAGAATCTGGGGGCAGAGGCACTGAACTTGTGACATAACCTAATGCCGAATTCATCACCATTACCTTGACTCGTGGCCCCGCCTCTGATACCCACCGTTTCGAACACCTCTCGGAGGAAATCATGAAAACCGTCGTCATCTATCGTTCGAGGACTGGATTCACCCGCACCTATGCCGAATGGATCGCACAGGAACTGGGGGCCGATCTTTTCGAGGCATCCGATGTCTCTGTCGCGCAGTTGTCGCCCTATGACGCCATCGTCTATGGCGGCGGACTTTATGCCGTCGGCATCAACGGCGTATCG
>CAYQBN010000006.1:1678-155487 GCA_964415795.1 uncultured Spirochaetales bacterium
GAAACGTTGGAATCGCCACCGGCGCGTCGCCGCTGAAACAGAAGGTCATAGACGATGTGACCGCACGCAATTTCACCCCGGCCCAGCTCGAAAGGATCCGCTTTTTCTACCTGCGCGGCGGCTTCGACTTTGAAAAACTGCCGTGGCACCTCAAGATGGCGATGAGACTGATGGCGTGGAATCTGCGCCGCAAGAAGGAACTGAACGAAGACGAAGCGGGCGTGCTCGCCATGATGGATATCCCTGTGAACTTCACCGACCGTAGGAACATCGAAGAACTGGTTCGTTATCTGCGTGAGAAATGAAGGCCGCGAGAGCGGAACCGGGGGCGGGACATGTATGACAAAGGTCATTTCTTCGCGCTCATATCAAAATCGCGCGGTTTGACCGCAGTGACCACGGCTCTCCTTGACAAACGATGGGCCGCGTGAAAGAATAACTCGTCTCGAGACCAAGTGAAAAAAAGGGAGGAATCTTATGAAAATTCTGAGCGTAGCGGTCATGGTGTTTTCCATCGTCTTGTTGGTCGCCTGTTCCGATTCGACGAAGAGGATCGTGCATGACGACGACCTGACGAACGATGCCCTCATCACCGACGATGCGACGGTGACCGACGATGCCCTCGTCACCGATGAGGCCGTAACTGACGAGATCGCGACCGACGAGATCGCGACCGATGAGATCGCGACAGACGAGATCGTCACCGATGAGGTCGTGACCGATGAACTGGTCACCGACGAAGTCGCCACCGACGAAGGTGTCACCGACGAGATCCTCGCCGATGAGGACGCGGTCGCCGGCGAGGACGACCTTCTGCCCGACGACGATGTCGTGACCGGCGCCACCTGCGGTGAGATCGCCGAGTGCGTGGGTGCCTGCGGTGGCGACAGTGCCTGCATGGATGCCTGCATCGCGGCGGGGACGCCGGAGGCGCAGGAAGAGTTCGAGACACTGTTTACCTGTGTCTCTACCCAGTGCAATGTTCCCTGTTCCCAGTCGCAGCAGGCCTGCTCGGAGTGCGTGAACACCCTGTGCCATGACGAGATGGTTGCCTGTTACACCGTCGAGGATGCCCCCGTGTACGGCACCGTCGCGGTCAACGCGACCTTCAACTACATCTACGACGGATCGGCCGACATCCAGTCGCAGATACAGGCGCATCCGCAAGGGGTGGTGATGGGGAGCGTCTTCACCGGCAGTTACGGCACGACGAACAAGCCGATACCGCCGACCGCCGTCGGCGCCACCACCATTTCGCTCGCGATACACCGTCCTGCCTCGGGATCCGACCCGGCGATGGTTGTCGCCATTACCCGGGTGTGGACCAGCAGCGGTGTCGTCAACCCGCTCATCAACCTTGCCTTCCGCACCGATGTCATCGCGCCCGGCGTCTACTCGATGGATGCCCGCGAAAGTGATGGTTTCGTCGCACTCACCAACGAAACGGGGCCCGACACCTCGTGTCTGCTCGCCATCTCGTTCGGTGGCTCGCTCACCGTGACGAGCGCGGTGAGCACCGACCAGCCGAGCGGCGGCTCGATCGCGTTCAACGGGAGCGACATCCTCTTGTATCACCCGACCGAAACGCCGGTGGGCGACATCTCCGATGAGGGCACCTGCCCGAAAGAGTAGCTTTTTCAAACCATACGGGGGTATTCGATGAGAACGCTTTACGCCTTCATTCTTGCCGCGATCCTGCCCGCGCTGGTCCTCGCGGAGGATCCCCGGCTCGTCACTGTCATCTTCACCAACGACACGCACGGTATGGCGTGGGCCTTCGACGAGCCCGACAATCCGGGGGTCGGCGGCCTTGCGGCGGCGAAGACCATCGTTGACCGCATCCGTGAGGAGGCGCAGGTCGCGAACGGCGATGCCGTCCTCGTCTCGTCGGGAAACATCACGATGGGTGACCCGCGCTCGAACATCTGCGGCAACATTCCGCTCGTCAAGGGGATGAGCCTCGTCGGCTACGACGCGATGGCGGTCGGCAACCATGAGTTCGACTTCGGCATGAAGGCCTTCCGCACGATGCAGAAGGAGGCTTCGTTCCCGTTCCTCTCGGTCAATCTCTTCGAGAAGGGACAGAAGAAGCCGATGCTGCCGGAGTTCGTCGAGAAGAAGCTCTCGAACGGCCTCAAGGTCGCCATCCTCGCGGTGACGACGCCCGAGACGGCGAAGATCACCGAGGCCGGCCTCAAGGGCGAGGTGGTCGTCGAGGACCCGATCGCGCGGGCGAAGAAGGTCGCCGCCGACCTCAGGGCGCGAAACGATGTCGTCATCGTTCTCTCGAATCTCGGCTACTACGAGGGTGACACCAGTTTCGACGGCTATCCGGCCGACAAACTGCTCGCGAAGAACCTCTCGGGCCTTGTTGATCTCATTGTCGGCGGTCATACCAAGACGCATCTCGAACAGCCGGTCGTCGAGGCGGGCGTTCCCATCGTGCAGACCGAGGGGCTCGGCAAATGGATCGGCCGCTTCGACATCTACCGGCAGGAGGGCAAGACGGTGCAGACCTCCTACAAACTCTACCCAGTCAATGTGAAGAAGAAGATCGGCAAGAACAAGTACGAGCCGATCGGGCCGGTGTACAAGGAGAATCCGGCGGTGCTCGATCTCCTCAAGAGCTTCAACTGCGAGTTCTCGACCCAGCCGGTCGGCGAGGCCGAGATGGAGCTCTCGGGCAAAAAGGAACTGCTCCGTTTCAAGGAGGCAGAGCTGGGGGCCGTCATCACCGACATCATGCGCCAGCGCACCGGTGCCGAGATCGCCTTCGTCAACGGCGGCGGCATCCGGCAGGGGCTCAAGAAGGGGCTCGTCACCGAGAAGGACATCTATAGCGTCTTTCCGTTCAACGACACCATCGTCGTCGCCCAGATGACCGGTGCCGAGATCGAGCAACTCGTGGCCTTCTTCGTCGCCAAGAAGGTCGGTACCGGCGGCTTCCTCCACTTCTCGGGGCTTTCGATTTCGGCGGCGAAGGGGAAGGTGGTCGAGGCGCTCGTGAATGGTCAGCCGATCGAGAAGGAGCGGAAGTACCTCGTCGCGATGAACTCCTACCTTGCGGGCGGCGGCGACGACTACATGATGCTCAAGAACCTGCGCGACAAGCGCTTCACCGGCCTGTCGGTTCCCGCCGTCATCGTCGAATACCTCAAGGCAGAAAAGATACTTGCGAAGCCCAAAATGGGGCGCGTGACGATAACGAAGTAGGGTCTTGCTCTATTCCTATTCGCCTGCTTCACGGCGAAGTTCCTCGTATGCCTGCACGGCCGTTTCCCACTGTTCCATGAGGGTGGCGACGCGCTTGTCCGCTTCAGCCATCCGTGCGCCGATCTTCCCGTAGTCGCCGCCGCGGGCAAGTTCGTCGGCGAGAGTTTTCTTTTCTTCTTCGAGACGCGCTATCTCGGCTTCGATGCGCTCGAGTTCTCGTTTCGCCTTGTTGAGACGGTTGCGGAGGTCCTTGCGGGCGAGAAAGGCGTTCTGCCCGTCGCGTGCCTTCTTTTCGGTGTCCATCGTCTCCGGCGCGGAGGCGACGAAGTCATGGCCGTAGGCGCCGAGGTACTCGGCATAGGTGCCGGGGAAGTCCACGATGTCTCCCGGAGCGCGAAAGTAGGCGACCGCGGTGGCGAGACTGTTGACGAAGTGGGTATCGTGCGAGACGAAGACGAGCGTCGCTTCGGTCTCCTGCAGGGTGCGGAGGAGCACCTCTTTCGAGGCGATGTCGAGGTGGGTCGTCGGCTCGTCGAGGAGAATGAGGTTGCCGGGGTTGAGCATGAGGCGAATGAAGGCGAGCCGTGATTTCTCGCCGCCCGAGAGGACCCCGATCCGTTTGTCCCAGTCGTCCTCGGTGAAGAGGAACGCCCCGAGTATCGCCTTGACCCGGGTGCGCATCTCGAGCGGGGAGACGGCGCTCACGAAGTCGAGCACCCGCTCCTCGGCAGGCAGGAGCGTCGTTTCGTGCTGACGGAAGAAGGAGACGGTGATGTCGGTGCCGAGGCGCACCGTGCCTTCGCTCGGAGCGATGTCGCCGCCGACGATGTTCATGAGCGTCGATTTGCCGAACCCGTTGCGGCCGAGCACCGCGATCCGTTCTCCCCGCTTGACGATGCGTCGGTAGCCGCGGATGACGGTGAGGTCGCCGTAGCGGTGGGTGATGCCGGCGAGTTCGGCCACGATGTCGCCGCCGCGCCGCGGACTCGGGAGCCGGAAGGTGAGCGTCGGCGGTTCGGGCGGCAGTTCGATGAGCTCCGCCCGTATCTTCTCTATCTGCTTGAGTTTCGACTGGGCGAGCGACGCGGTCGCCGCGTTGTAGCGGTTGCGGTCAACGAAGTCCTGCAGGTGGCGCAGTTCGTCGAGCTGTTTCTCGCGCTGTTTTTCGAGGAGCGCGAGGCGCTGTCTCTTTTCTTCGAGGTAGTAGTCGTAGTTGCCGCGGTAGAGGTCTATCGTCCCGTTGAATATCTCCCATGTCTCCTCGGCGAGTCGGTTCTGGAAGTCGCGGTCGTGCGAGACGAAGAGCGCCTGACCGCCGAACTGTTCCAGCCAGTCGGCGAGGTAGTCTATCGCGGCGATGTCGAGGTAGTTGGTCGGCTCGTCGAGAAGGAGGATGTCGGGTTCCTGAATGAGGAGGCGGGCGAGCGCGAGCCGCATCTGCCAGCCTCCTGAAAGTTCCGCGACGGGGCGGTCCCACATCTCGCGCGGAAAGCCGAGGTTGAGGAGGACCGTCTCCACCGCGTTCTTACGCCGCTCGTGCACCTCGAGACGGTGTATCTCCTCGCCGATCTCGGCGAGCGCTGCGTAGAGTCGTTCGTCGGGTGTCTCTTCGAGTCGTTCGAGCAGTTCCTGTTCCTCGCGGCGGAGGCGTTCGAGTCGGTCGTTCAAGCGCCACGCGGCGGCGGCGGCGTAGATGGTGCCGGCGAAGGCGTATGCCGCCTGTTGCGGAAGATAGGCAATGACCGCTCCTTTCGGCGCCGTGATGGTGCCGCGGTCGGCATGGTCGAGTCCCGCGAGGATGCGCAGGAAGGTCGTCTTGCCCGATCCGTTCGCGCCGACGAGCGCGGTGCGCTTCTTCGAGAGGGTGAGTGTGACGCCCGAAAAGAGCGTCCGTGCCCCGAACGATTTGGTGAGGTCCTGCAAATAGAGCATCGTTTCGGTTTCACTGTCTCGTTACTGTCGCGGCAGTCTAGCGCGAAACGGGGCGGTTGGCAATCAAACCGGCGTGGAATGTCTCAGAACGATTCCGATTCGCTTTCGATGGGAAGCGGTTCTTCGCTTGCGGTCTCGTCGGTGTCGGGGACGAGCGTGTCGGCGTCGGCACTCTCGGCGTCGGCGCCGACTGCGGAGCTGTCGGAACCGCCGTCGTTCCCGGCGTCGTACGATTCCGAGAAGTCCTCGGTCACCTGATCGCGGTAGCCGGTCGGTGCGACGCCGTTCTGGAAGACGATGCCGTAGGCCATGCGGAGGATGGAGACATCTTCGAGGAGGATGTTCTTGAGTTCCTTACCGGCCGAGGCGGTGGTGCCGTCGAAGATGAGCGCCGCACGCGGGTTGTCCTCGATGGACGCCCCCTTGATCGTGAAGGCGCGCTGCATGATCGGATCGCCCGCCATGATCGGGTCTCCCGCGAGTTCCGGCGTATAGACGACGATGCCGTCGGCCCCCTCTTTGCCGGGTGCCGGCTTCGCGGCGCGCACGACGGTGTTCCCTTCGATGAGGATGTTCTTGGCGTTCACGATGTTGATGCCGGCGACCGCGTTCTCGGCGAAGGTGGAATCCTTGATGCGCACTTCGGCCGTCTCCTGTATCCAGAGGCCGGTTTGGCCGTTGCGCTGGAGCGTCGAGCCCATTAGCATCCCTTTCGCACCGTTCGCGAAGGCGATCCCCATCTTTCCGCAGTCGCTCACGGTGGTCTGCGACACGGTGGCGGTCGTGTCGTCCACGAGCACGATACCGCGTCCCGTCGCGGTGACCGTGAGATCCGAGAGTGTCAGGTTGTGCACCTTGCCGGCGCGCAGGCCGCCGCCGTTCTCGGCGTTTACCGCGATCTTCGAAAGGATGATGTTCTCGATCGGCGTCGTTCCGGTCGGTTCGATCCTCACCGCCGGTGTCTCGGCGGCGGCGGCAAGGCTCATTTTGATGCCGAAGCGCGAGAGATTTACATTTCCGGACCGGATGGTGAGCGGGCTTCCGGCATTCGAGGAGAGAATGGCTTTGTCCTCACCGAGGCCGGTCATCGTGAGCGGCTTGGTGACGGTGAATTGGCCGCTGAAGGTGCCTTCGATCAGGCAGACGCATCCCGCGCCGTCGGCGAGCGCCTCGGTGAGCGCCGTTGCGTCCGCGACATCGCGGCAGGTGCCGCCACAGGCGCTGGTCGCCGTCTCCTCGCACGCCGTCGCGAGAAGGAACATGGCACCGATCGTGAACAGGATCTTCGTGGATCGCTTCATGGGTCCCTCCTTTTCTCTCCTCATGCTCGAACCGTACGACGAACGCAGTATACCGCAGCCGGTTGGGACGGTCAACTTTGGCGCGGCGCCCCTTTGGTAGCCAACCGGCGTCGTTTTTATTGAAGCCCCTCGTTTTCTGGAAAAACGGCCACTCGCCGCTACAATGAGCGCTCCGGAGACGAGGAACGATGAGTGACCGGTCCACGACACGCTACCAAGAGACGGCGCCCGAGGCGGTGCCCTTCCTTATCGCCCGGTGGGCGGCGGAGCGCCGTCGTCTCGTCGTCGAGGCGCCCGATCACCGCGAGGCGGCGCTCCTTGTCCGCGCCGTGGGGTTCTTCGGGGTTTCCGCGGAGCTGTTCTTGCCCCCGTTCCTTCTCATGGAGCGCGGTTCCTATGATGCTTCGTGGGAGCAACGGCTCATCCGGATCCTGCGTGCAGGCCGCGGGGTGATCGTCGTAACGCCCCTCTCGCGGCGCTTTCGGCTTCCGGCGATCCTCGCCCACGGAGCGCTTCGCCTCGTCCCCGGAACGCCGGTGTCGCCGTCGGCGCTTGCCCGTGATCTGGCGGCGCGTGGCTACGATGCGGCTCCGCTCGTTCGTTCGTTCGGTGAGTTCGCGGTGCGCGGCGACATCGTGGATATCTCCTCTTCCGAGCCTGACGAGGGGTGGCGCATCGAACTGTTCGACGAGGAGATCGAGCGCATCCACCGATTCTCGCTCACCAGTCAGCGCAACCTCGGCGAGGTCGGAGAGATAAAGGTGTTCCCTCGCATCGTGAGCCGCTCGCTCGTTCCCGAGTGGCGCGAACGGTGCGCGTCGCTTCTTTCCGAGGAGGGCACCAAGCAGACGATGGAGATCGAAGAGGCGATCGCCGCAGGCGCCGGCCTCCCGATCGACCTCTATCCCTTGACGGCGGGGAACCTTGTCATCGAGGAATGCTTCGAGGCGCCCGTCGTCCGCTGGGAGGCGGTGCGGTGCGAGGTGACGCTCGAGGAGGAGATGAGGCGCTTCGAGGAGGAGCGACAGCGCCGGCGCGCCGAAGGGGTCTTTTCGCCGTTCCCGTTCCGGGCCTCGTTCCGCGAGAAGGTCGCCGCGCCGCTCGTCGAGGTGAGTTCCTTCTTTTCGAGCGCCGAGGCGATAGAGAAGTTCCCGGTGACCCACTATCAACCGTCGCCGCACGAACGGGAACATCCGGAACTGCTCTTCGAGAAACTGCTCGCCGATCAGCCGGTCGTCCTCTTCACCGATGCCGGGGGACGCGACCGCTGGGGCGATCGGTGCGTCGCCGCCGATATCCCGGCCCTGCCGCTCGAAACGCTCCCCCGCGACCTTGAGCGGGGCACGCTCCACATCATCGAAGGAGAAGGATGGGCGTCGCCCGATGCGGTGCTTGTTCTTCCGCAGGCGCCGCTCGCGGTGCTCCATGAACGGCTCTTTACGCTGAAGGCGCCGCCGCGGCGACGACAGCGGGAGGAGGTATCTCAGGAGCCGGACGAAACGCGGGTCCCGCTGCTGCTCGACGAACTTCTGCCCGGCGCGCCGGTCGTTCACTATCGCTACGGGATCGCCGTCTACGAGGGAATGCGCCGTATCGGCGAGACCGACTGTCTTTCCCTGCGGTACGAGCACGACGATCGCATCTACCTGCCGGTCTATAACATGCACCTGCTCTACAAGTACCGTTTCGAGGAAGGCTACTTCCCGAAGGTCTCGTCGCTTCGGTCGACCGCGTGGGAGACGACCCGCGGCAAGATGGAGCGCGAGGTGGAAAAGGTGGCGGAGCGGATACTGCAACTGTACGCCGAACGGGCGGTGGGTACAGGGAGGCCGGTGCCTATTGCCCACGATATGCTCTCGCAATTCATTGCCGGATTTCCTTACCGCGATACCCCCGATCAGGCGCGGAGCGCCGCCGAACTGCTCGATGACCTCGCGTCGGGGCGCATCGTGGACCGGCTTCTCTGCGGCGATGTCGGGTTTGGAAAGACCGAGGTGGCGATGCGCGGCTGTATGGCGGTCGTCGTGGCGGGGCGGCAGGCGGCGGTGCTCGTGCCGACGACGGTACTCTGTTTCCAGCACTGGCAGACCTTCACCGAGCGGTTCGCGCCGTTCCCGGTGCGCATCGAGATGCTCTCGCGGCTTCAGTCGTCCGCCGAACAGCGCCGGATACTCGCCGATCTTGCCGAAGGGAGAGTGGACATCGTCATCGGTACCCACCGGCTCCTTTCGGACGATGTCGCGTTCCGTGACCTCGGACTGCTCGTCGTTGACGAGGAACATCGGTTCGGTGTGACCCAGAAAGAGCGGATCAAAGAGATGAAAAAGGGAGTGGCGACACTCTCGATGCCGGCGACGCCGATCCCGCGGACCCTGCAGCTGTCGCTCCTCGGGGTGCGCGACATCAGCTTCATCCGCACGCCGCCGCGCGAACGAAAACCGGTGAAGACCCACATCGTCGAATACAGTGAGGAGGTCATCCGCGAGGCGATACTCCACGAGATGGAACGGGGAGGTCAGAGCTACTTCCTCCATAACCGCATCGAGTCGCTCGGGACCATCAAGAAACTGCTCGAACGGCTCATCCCCGGCGTGCGTATAGCGGTCGCCCACGGCCGCATGGAGGAAGAGGAACTCGAGCAGGTGATGATAGACTTCACCGCGCGCCGCTATGACATCCTTCTCGCGACCTCGCTCATCGAGTCGGGGATAGACATTCCGCGCGTCAACACCATCATCGTCAATCGCGCCGATACCTTCGGCCTCGCGCAACTCTACCAACTGCGCGGCAGGGTGGGTCGCTGGAACCGCGAGGCATACGCGTACCTCATGGTCCCGTCGCTGCGCACTCTCACGAAGGATGCCTACGATCGGCTCGCGGTCATCAAACGATTCGACCGGCTCGGGAGCGGCTACGATGTCGCGCTCGAAGACCTCAACATCCGCGGCGCGGGCAACATCCTTGGCATGGCGCAGACCGGCAAGATAAAGGGGGTCGGTTACGACCTTTACCTCGAGATGCTTCGCCGTCGCATCGAGTTCCTCCGAAGCGGCGAAACCGGCGAGACGCGGGACATCGAGGTGAAGAGCGCCTTCCCGGCCTTCATCCCGGAGACCTATATCCCCGATGCCGAATCGCGGCTCGCTTTTTACCGCAAGCTCGCCGACACCGAGCGTTCCGAGGAACTCGCGTGGGTGCGCCATCTCCTTGCCGAGATGTTCGGTCCGATACCTCCTGAGGTGGAGCACCTCTTTACCTTGGCGGAACTGCGACTGCTCGCCCGAAAGGCGCGGGTGGTCAAGATGGAGATAGCGGCAGATGCGTTTACCCTCCATTTCGCCGAGACGGCGCAACCGACGAGCATCGAGGACCTCTTTGCGGCGGTCGATCGGCTGAACGGGAAGTTCATCCCGCCGCACGGGATCTTCCTTCCCCTGACGAACACCGAAGAATGGCGCGCCGCGCTCACTCTCTTAGGAAAGGTGTTCGGCAAGAAAGAGACGGCAGGCGCCGTCACCGGCGGGTGACTTCGATGGCGGCGATGCAGGCGGCGAATGCCGCGAGGTAGGCCGCCACGCCGGTAAAGAAGGTCACCGATATGCCGAAGAAGAGCGAGATCGCGGCGGCGAGCACCGATGAGACGACGCCGAGCGCTCCATTGATACCCCAGAGCCACGGGCCCCATCCTTTTTGAGCACCGGTGAGCGACGCCATGCCGGTCGGGAAGGGCATTCCGAGCACCGTGCCGATCGCCGCCATCACGAGGCCACTGTAGAGCATCCGTGCGGGGAGTGGCAACCCCGAGAGCTGCGGGAGAACGAACATGTTCGCGCCACCTGCTGCGGTGACGACGACGAGGAGGATGATGAAAAGAGCGCGCGGTCTCAGCTTCTCCCTCAGCCGTCCGGCGAGCCAACTGCCGAAGCCGGTGAAGAGGAGCATCGTGCAGAGCACCACCAGAAGGCTGTAACTCGGGTGACCGAGGAAGACGGTGAACTTCTGGAGGAGCGCTATTTCGATGAGCATGAAGCCGAGCCCGATAGCGGCGAAGTAGATGGTCCACGGATGGCGGAGCATGGCAGTGCGCGTCTCCCTCATCGCACCGAGGATCGGGGCGACGACAAGGAGGAGGGCGAGGATCGTCACGATTCCGAGGAGGATGAGGAGGTTGCGCACCGCGCCGAGGTTGGTGTTGAGGGGTCCTTCCTTCTCGATGCCGCGGTAGGTAAGGAGTGCCGAGGGTTTCAGCATGTTGAAGAAAAAGGGCCGGTCGTCGGTGGGGGCGGTGAGGTCGAGCGGATAGGCGGCGATCATGGCGTTCCGTTTATCGCGATCGACGATGTGCTGGAAGACCGATCTTCCTTCGTAGCCCGCCGCGAGGAGTACTTCGAAGCGGTAGCGGTCGCAGGTGGCGAGAAAGGCGTGTACCGCGTCGCCGTCGAACGGCCGTTTCGAGACGATGATGGTGCCGGTGCCGTAGGACTCCTCCTCGCGCCGTCGCTTTTCGGCGGGGTCGAGATCGTCAGGAACGTTTCCCGAAAAGGCGGTCGCCGCGAGCATGATGTGTTCGGACGGTCTCTCGACGCCCGAGGCGGCGAGCGCTTCGTAGGCGAGCGAGGCGAGACGGAGCAGTTCTCCGGGGCGCTTGCGGTAGTACCAGCGCGACATCGTGACGACGCCGCGATCGGTGAGACGCGAGAGGAAGACCTTCCATCCTTCGACGGTATAGAGGCTGTTCTCGGTGAGAACGAAGGCGCCTGAGGTCGTTGCCGCCCACGAGTCTATGAGCGAGGCTTGGATGATGTCGAACCGCTCCTCGGTACGCTCGAAGAAGCTGCGCGCCTCGTCGTGGATGAGGTGCACCTGCGGCAGTTGGGCGAAGGGGTAGGTGAACTCGCGGTAGGGGCCGGTTATCGCGTGGAGGATCGCTTCGTTTATCTCGATACCCCAGACCTCCTTCTGCTTGAAGTGGAGCGCCGAGAGCAGGTCGCGTCCGCCGCCGACGCCGATGACGGCCACCTTCGCGTCGGGAACAAGGAAATGGGCGAGGTTGGTGATGTCGTAGCGGAGGTGGTGCAGTTCTTCGACCGGTTTGCCGCGCATCGTGACGATGGTGGCGGCGGCGGCGTCTATTACGAGGTTCTTTTGCCCAACCTTGTAGTCGGGGAACTCCTCGGGGAAGGCCGGTGAGGTGCCCCAGCCGAAGGCCGAGTCGATGTGGTTCTGGATCGTGATGCGCGAGAAGGGGGTCCATGCCTCCCATTCGGTCGCGGTGTCCACCGCGATGTTCATCTGACCGGTCTCTACCTTCTGCCATTCGATGCGGAAGAAGTGGGTCGTCTGATTGACGAAGGCGAGTCCGGCAAAGAACAGACCGAGGATCAACCCCGTTCTTCGGCGAGTGAGCACGAAGGCGGCGATCGCCGGCACGACTGCGAGAAGGAGAATGAAGCTCACCGCGTCGATGATGCGCAGCAGGATAAAGAAGAGGATCGTTCCCGCGGCGGCACCGGCGAGATCGGCGGCGTAGAGCGAGTTCACGAGCGCGATGAAGCGGGTCGAGAGGATCGCCGAAACGACCACCCCTGAAAAGTAAAAGGGAACCGCTGCGATGGCATAGATGAGGGCGATCGAAGTGATGCCGACGCCCGTCGGGCGCGGCACGAAGGGTATCGAAAGGAGCAAAAGAAGCGAGAGAACGATCGTCGCCGCGAAGAGAAGGTCATATCGGGCGATGCGCGCAACGAGCGTTTCTTCGGAAAGATCGTGCCACGTCTGGGCGAACACGGTCGCGGCGCCGGTCGCCATCCCGAGCATCGCGATCGAGACCGCCATGAAAGCATAGTGGTACCACATCGTGACGCTGAAGATGCGGGTGAGCGCCGTCTCGAGCGCGAGCGTCGCGAGCGCGGTGAGGAGGATGGCGAGAGAGAGCCGTCGCGTCATGCGGGTTCCGTCAGAAACAGAAGCGGAGCCCGAGCCCGATGTTGAATCCGGGCCAGATCTCGGGGATGATGTCCATCACGAAGGCTATTTCGAAGAGCACCTCGAGTGGGAACGACTTCACCTGATAGAGGATGCCGCCGGGCACGCGGAAACCGACGAGGAACCACCAGTCGGGATCGTTGTCGTCCCACCGGTGGTGGTCGTAAGCACCGATGCGCATGCCGGGGCCGACATAAAGGGCAGTGTCGCCTGCCGGTATCGGGATGAGATCGTAGAAGCGGAAGAGATAGTCCACATGGAACAGCATCCGGGCGTGGTGGTCGTAGCCCCATGACCACGCGGCGAGCGCATCGATGCCTTGCTGTTCGTGGAAGAACCAGCGGAACGAGAGCCCGGTCGGCTCGCCGAGGATGAATCCCAATCCGAACTGCTTCGATCTCGCCGGCGGCCACTTCGAAGGAAGGGTGACGGGCGCCTTTTTCTTGTGCGCCGACGCAGAGGAGTCGTCGGAGGTCGTCGCGTCTTCTCCGGTACGCTCCTGTGGCGGTTCATCCTCGATGACCTCTCCCTCTGGCGTCACGATCGCCGCGGTGAGGAGGGCGGCCGGAAAGAGCGCAACGATAACGCCGAGGGCCCACACGCGTATGAACGCCATTCGTGCCTCCTTTTCATCACAGCCTGCGCCGATGATAGCCGAGCGGTGAGGAAAATAAAGTTTTCGCTAGTGGCCGAGGCCGTGGCGCATGAGGATGGCGTGTTCGAGTATCTTGAGGATCTCGGCGCAGTACTCTTCGACGGCGCGGACGCTGCCGGGAAGGGCGAAGACGAGCGTGTTCTCCATGACGGCGGCGACGCTCCGCGACAGGAGCGCGGCGGGATTCCGGGAGCCGTAGGTGATGCGTATGTGATCCATGATGCCCGGTATCTCGCAGTCGGCGACGCTCCGCACGACATCGGGGGTGATGTCGCGTGGTCCGAGGCCGGTGCCGCCGGTCGTGATGACGACATCGGTGAGGGCGTTCTTGTCGCCGATGAGTAGCCTGCGAAGCGTTTCTGGCTCATCAGGAAGCACGGTGCGCTCTACCGTGAGGTGCCAGCGGGTCTGGGAGAAATGATCGCGTACGAGTTCGGCGATCCGCGGGCCGGAGCGGTCCTCGTACTCGCCGGCGGCGGCGCGGTCGGAAAGGGTGACGATGTGGACGGTGAGCGGCCGTTCGGTAAGGCGGACCGGGTCACCGACATGGATGGTGCCCGGCGTGACGACGCGGGCGAAGATGCCTTCGTGCGGCATGAGGCAGGTCCCGACGCGCTGGGCGACGCTGCATCCCGGGCCATGACACTCCTTGCCGATCTGGGTGACCTCGAGTTCGACCTTCTCGCCCACCGAGATGCGGTCGAGCGGCGCGGCACGCGAAAGGTCGATGCCTTCGGTGAGGATGTTCTCGGCGAACTCGCCCGGGGCGACGGCGGTGCCCCTCGTCGCGGTGAACGCCTTCACCGCTCCCGCATCGAGAAGGCTCACCTGACGGTGCCACCGCCCCGCGTGGGCGTCGCCCGCGATGCCGAGTGGTGTCACCTCGGCTTTATCGACGGGTTTCTTTATCGTCCCTTTCTTCTCCGAGAGGTGAATGCCGACGATGCGCCCGCTCACGAGAGCGCCTCCTTGGTCTTCTCGACGAGCGTTATCCGCTCGATGACCATGCGCTGATCTATCTTCTTGCACATGTCGTAGACGCTGAGAAGCGACGCCGCGACCGCGGTGAGTGCCTCCATCTCGACGCCGGTCCGCGAGACGCTTCGTACCGTCGCCGTCACCTCGACCCCTTCGGTGGTGAGCGTCGGCGTCACCGTGATCTGGGTGAGTTCGAGCGGGTGGCAGAGCGGAATTATCTGCGGGGTGAGTTTGGCCGCCTGAATGCCCGCGATCTGAGCCACCGCGAGCACATCGCCTTTCTTGAGCCCGTTCTCGCGGACGAGCGCTATCGTTTCTTTGGCAAGGCGGATGAAGCCTCGAGCCGTCGCCATGCGGCGGATCACCTCCTTGTCGCCGACATCCACCATGCGAGCCTTTCCCTGCTTATCCACATGGCTGAGAGCGATCGGTCGGGGATGAGGTGCGCCTTTCTGTTTCAGTTGACGCGGCTTGATCTTGTTCTTCTTTGCCATGGCGTTACCCTCCAATGCTATGGAACGAACCGGTAGTGTTGCAGGTCCCATGAGCCGGTTTCGCGGCGATCGCGCGACGGATCGCCTCCTCGGCGCCGAGAGCGCGCACAGAGAAACCGACATCGGAAAAGAGGCAGGGCTTGACGGTCCCATCGGCGAGGAGCCGGATGCGGTTGCACCGGATGCAGTCGCCTCCCGTGCCGCCCATCACGCCAAAGAACTGTCCCTCGGCGAGGCTCATGCGCGGGATGAAGCGGACCGGCAGTCCCTCGCGGGCGGCCCATGCGGTCACTTCGCGGGCGTTCGGCTCGTCGGGCGAGCGCTCGATGACGGTGTTTATCTTGACCGGGAAACCGGCCGCACGCGCGGCGGCGATGCCGGCAAAAACTTCATCTATCCGGTCGAAACCGGTTATCTCGATGAACCGGTCTCGCTCTACGGTGTCGAGGCTCACATTGAGGCGCATGAGTCCCGCCTTCCGGAGTTCCGTGGCGAATGTCGAGAGGAGCACGCCGTTGGTCGTCATCGCGAGGTCGGTGATGCCGGGGATGGCGGCGAGCATCGCGACGAGCGAGACGATGCCGGTGCGGACGAGCGGTTCGCCTCCGGTGAGCCGTACCTTCGTGACGCCGAGCCCGACCGCGGTGCGCGTGAAGGCGGCGATCTCTTCGAAGGAGAGTACCCTCTCGTGGGGGATCCAGCGAACTCCCTCCTTCGGCATGCAGTAGTGACAGCGCAGGTTGCACCGGTCGGTCACCGAGATGCGCAGGTAGGTTATCTCGCGGTCAAATGGGTCGCGCATCCACCAGTTCTCCTGCTGAGACCGCGACGACTCCCGCCGGGATGCGGATGATGCAGTCGGCGTTCGTGATCGCGTGGAAATGTCCCGACCCATGGTAGGGGAGCAGATGAGCCTTTTCGGCACGGATCGTTGCGGGGATCCACTCGTCGCGCTCGCCCGAGCGCCGCTCGAACCGCCCGCCGAGCGGGAACGAGAAGGTCGCCGGCGCCGCGGTGACGCCCCCCATCCGTTCGAGGAAGGGCCGCGCGAAGAGTTCGAACGCGACGAAGACCGAGACCGGGTTGCCCGGCAGACAGAAGAGCGCCTTCTCGCCGATGAGCGCGAAGGTGGTCGGTTTCCCCGGTTTTATGGCGACCGAATCGAAGCGTATCGTGCCGCCGATCCGGCGGATCGCTTCGGGGACGAGGTCGAAGACGCCTTTCGAAACGCCGCCGGAAAGAAAGACGAGATCACTCCGTTCTACCGCGTGTTTGATGGCCGTCTCGAGCTCTGCGAGCCGGTCGGGGACGAGCGCCGTGTAGGAGACCGTCGCGCCGGCGCGGCGGCAGAGCGCCGCGAGCATCGGCCCGTTACTGTTCCGGATCTGGTGATCGAGAGGCCGCTCTTCAGGGGGCACCACTTCATCGCCGGTCGAGACGATGGCGACCTGCGGGCGGCGCCAGACGATCGGCCGCACGGCGCCGACCGCCGCGAGCGTCGCGAGGTGCTTCTCGGAAAGGCGCGTTCCGGCGGGAACGAGTGTTTCTCCGCTGGCCGCGTCCTCTCCCCGGCGGGCGATGTTGGTGTGCTTGTCGAGACGGGTCACTTGCACAGTGTCGGGGGCCGTTTCGGTGGTGTCTTCGATCATGACGACGGTGTCGGCGCCCACCGGGAGTACGCCGCCGGTCATCACGCGGATGCAGGTCCCCGGTGCGATCTTCTTCTGCGGCGCCGCGCCGGCGGCGACCGTCTCTATTACGGTGAGCGGCCCCGGCAGGTCGCTCCGGCGGCAGGCGTAGCCGTCAACCGCGACGCGGTCGTACGGCGGGATCGGACGATCGGCGACGACCGGAAGGGCGAGCACGCGCCCGACGCAGGCGTCGAGCGGGACCTCTTCGCGTTCGGTGACCGGCCGCGCCGCGGAGAGCACCGTTTTGAGCGCCTCTTCGAACCATATCATGACGGAAGCCTCCAGATACCGTCTTCGAACAAAAGAAGGGAGAGCACATCGGGGCGGAACGAGACCCCTTCTTGCCCGGCGAAGGAATGGACCACGAGATCGGCCTTCTCGATGACCGCCTGCGCCGTCGGTTTTATCTCATTGTCCCCGTCCCGTTTCACCATGAGGAAGAGCGAGGGGGTCATGAAACGGCGGAGTGTGTTCGATTCGCAAAGGAGTGGCGCATCGGCGGGAATGCGGGCGAGCAGTTCGGCGATCGCCCGTTCGACGCAGTCCTCATCGGAGCGGAGCCAGAGCACCTCCCGCGCGCCGGCGGCGAGGAGCCGGCCGGTGTCCTTATCGGGGTGGTCACCCGTTTCGTGCGTCACCGACCACTGGCCTCTGAGATCGCCGCGGTGGATCGTTGCCTTGACCGCAACGATGCCGCGGTCGCGGAAGCGCTCGATGATGCGGCAGGCAAGCGTCGTTTTACCGGCGTTCTTCGATGCCGCGCCGATAAGGAGCATTTGAGGTACTGCAGTCATTGCTTTATCTCCACCGTATAACAGCGACAGGTCTTCACACAGCGCAGGCAGAGGATGCACTCGGCGTCGTTTATCGTGTCGCCGGCGGCGCAGAGGTCTATCTTCGTCGGGCAGACATTGCTACAGCGCGAGCATTGTCCGTCGGCCCGGCAGGCGCGTCGCACCGTGAGTGTCGGGAAGAGGCGTGTGCCGAGCCGTCCTGTCCAGCCGAGGATGAGGCCGAGCGGGCAGACAAAGCGGCAGAAGAAGCGTTCCATCGCGAGCGACAGGAGCACGAGAACAAGAAGCGTGGCGAAGCCACCAGTAAAGTCGGTACGGTAAAGGGTATCGCCAATCCGTACCATTGGGCAGAATCTCGTGAAGAACATCGTGCCGGTTGCAAAGGGAACGGCGAGCGTCGCGCCGAGGATGATGATGCGGGCCGCCAGCGCGGTGCGGCGCCGGAGCGGCGTCGCGGGTCGTTCCGGCAGACGAGCCGCCCGCTTCGGCAGGTGGATGATGTCCTGCACGATGCCAACGGGACAGAGCCATCCGCAGAAGAGCCGCCGCACGAAAAGTGCCGAAACGACGAGCACGCCAAAGAAGGCCACTCCCCACGGCCAGACGACGCCGTGCGCCGGTATGGTGAAGAAGGCGCAGATGGGCGAGAGCGGACAGAGGGCGTGGAACGAGAAGATGGACTCATCGCGGAGTGCATACCACGCGAGAGCGACGGTGAGCGCCGCGCCGGTGATGGCGATGGGAAAGCGGAAGCGTGCCGCGATGTCGCGCAGGGATCTCTTCATGGCGGCGACTGTATCGCCGAAAAGGCGTGCTGTCAACTGGAGGCGGCGGTCGGTTTCCCGATGGCGCGCAGAACGGCGACCGCTGCGGCAATTTGAAGCACGAGGCAGAGGAGCGGGTTGAGGCCGTACCCGGCAGGCAGGTATCCGAGGAGCACGGCGATCGTACCGTAGAGGAGCGCGTAGGGGAGTTGCGTCCGCACATGGTCCATGAGCGGCAGTCCCGAGTACATCGCCGACATGACGGTGGTGTCGGAGACGGGTGAGCAGTGGTCACCGAAGATGGAGCCGGTCAGCACCGCGCCGACGGTGAGGATGGCGAGGTCGTTGAGCGCGGCGGTATCCATCCCCTGCGCCGCGGCGATGCCGGCGGCGAGCGGTATCACGGTGGGGAAGAGTATCGCCATCGTCCCCCACGAGGTGCCGGTCGCGAACGAAGTGACGGCGGCGGCGACGAAGACGGCGGCGGGGAGCAGTCCCGCCGAAAGGACGCCCGAGAGCCCCTGCGCGATGAATTCGGCGGTGCCCAGTTCCTTGGTCACCGCACCGAGCGTCCAGGCGAGCGTGAGGATCATGAGCGCCGGGAGCATCATCTGAAGTCCCTTGAGCCATGCCGCGGCAAGGGTGTCCACCGTGAGGGTGCGCCGCAGAAGGACGAGCCCGCCGGCGACGAGCGTCGCGAGGAGCGCCGCCCACATGAGCACCATGAACGAGTCGGCCGCCGCGATGACCTCGCGGATCGGGAAGTCGGTCGCTCCCTTCGCGGCGAGAGCCGAGCGGCCGCTCACGATGAGCCCGCCGAGCACCGCACCAACCATCGTTATAATCGGCAGGACCGCATCGTACCAGCGCCGCTGTTCCATCGGCGGCAGGTGCGCCTCGTCGGCGCTTGCGGCGAGATCGCCGCCCGGCTCGTGGGGAATACCGGTCTTAAGCGTCCGCTCCTCGGCTTTGTACATAGGTCCGAACTCGCGTCGCAGGAAGATGGATATCGGTATCATCGCGAGGAGGAGGAGCGCGTAGAAGCGGTAGGGTATCGAGGCGAGGAACGCGCTGTAGGCGTCGAGCGCGATGTCGTTCTGCTTGAAGGCGTCGGCGATGAGGCCGAGTTCGTAGCCGATCCAGGTGGAGAGTATCGAGACGCTCGCGATGGGAGCGCTCGTCGAGTCGACGATGAAGGAAAGTTTCTCGCGGCTCACGCGCCAGCGATCGGTGAGCGGCCGAAATGCCGATCCGGTCACGATAGCCGAAGAGTAATCATCAAAAAAGAGGAGTACGCCGGTCGTGTAGGCGGCGAGTTGTGCTCCGATGCGGTTTTTCGCGGTGCGCGCGATGAGAGCGACGAAGGCGTGGATGCTGCCCGACGCCGCGAGGATGCCGGTCATCCCCCCGATGAGCGAGGTGAAGACGACGATGAGGAGGTGCGACGGGTCGTTGAGCCCCTTGATGACCCAAGTGTCGGCGGCGCGGAAAAAGCCGCCCCCGACACTCGAGACGAGCGAGCCGCCGTCCTTCAGGACGATGAGCGCCGCGCCGGTCCATATCCCGCAGAAGAGCGCCGCGACCACCCGCCGCGTGAGGAACGCGAGACCGATGGCGGCAAGCGGTGGCAATACCGGCCGCCACGCAGGCGCGAGCCACGCCGCAACGGCGACACACAGAAGAAACACGACCGTGCGCAGTATCATACGAGCCTCCCCTCGATGCTCGCGGCATCGTATCGGTCTCGCCTAAGAAAAGCAAGGGGACAGAGGGTAGGGGTGAACGATGGCGATTCTTTTCTTTCCCTGTTTGTCCTAGCATGAGGACAAACAAAAAACTTGATTTTCTGCCGATGCTCGTTACATTGCCTTCCGCTACACGGGGTGTAGCTCAGTTGGCTAGAGTGCTTGCTTTGGGAGCAAGTGGCCGGAGGTTCAAGTCCTCTCACCCCGACCAGCGGTGCCCGTAGCTCAGTTGGATAGAGCAACTGACTTCTAATCAGTAGGCCAGAGGTTCGATTCCTCTCGGGCACGCCAGGTTGCTGTTTCACATTGCGAGTTGTGGTGGGTGTAGTTCAATGGTAGAGCACCGGACTGTGGCTCCGGGCGTTATGGGTTCGAGTCCCATTACCCACCCCATTTTGGTGGGCCCTTAGCTCAGCTGGTAGAGCAACTGACTCTTAATCAGTGGGCCGAAGGTTCGAATCCTTCAGGGCCTACCATCTATAATTTCTTTAGGTATTCATGCCGAACAAACGATATATGCGGCGCGAGAGTGGCGGAATTGGCAGACGCACTGGACTTAGGATCCAGCGGGAAACCGTGGGGGTTCGACTCCCCCCCCTCGCACCATCAAAAACCGTAACCTCGAGGGAATGATCATGGAACACACGGTAAAGACGATCAGTGAAGTGGAAAAGGAGATTTCGATAGTCGTTCCGGCGGCCGAGGTCGCCGAACGATTCGCCGAGGTCTATCGGCAGATCGCGCGCACCGCGAGCCTCAAGGGCTTTCGTCCCGGGAAGGCCCCCCTGTCGGTGCTCAAGCAGTTCTATGGAAAGGCGGCTGCCGAGGAGGTCGAGGTGCACTTCATCGAGACGGGCATTCAAGAGGTGATCGTCAAAGAGAATCTGCGTCTCATCGAACGCCCCGTCGTCACGCAGAAAAGTCCGTTGCTCGAAGGCGCCGATTTCTCGTTTTCCTTCAAGGCGGAGCTTTTCCCGCCGATCGAGGCGGCTCCTCAGGACTATCATATTGCCTATACGCCGGTCGTTTTCAAGGAGGAGATGCTCGAAGAAGAGATCGAGATGTTCCGTCGCCGTCACACCACATTCTCGCCGGTCGAACGGCCGGCGCGCGACGGCGACCGCGTCACGGTCACCTTCAGCGGGACGATGGATGGGAAAGAGGTCCCCGGGGTAAAAGGTGAAGCGGTGCCGGTCATGCTCGGTGAACGCCGTTTCCTCGAAGGCTTCGAAGCGGCGCTCCGGGAACGGCGCGCCGGGGATAAGTTCATCGCTCCGGTCGTTTTCCCTGAGACCTACCACGCCAAGGATGTCGCGGGGAAAACGGTCGACTTCGCAATGGAGGTCCTTACGGTCGAAGAGGCGCGGGTCCCAGAGCTCACCGATGAGTTCGTCGCTGCGCACCATGAGAAGGCGAAGACGGTCGGCGAACTGCGCGACCTTATCCGGGCCGACATCGAGCACTATATTGAGGAGGTCAATCGGGAGACCGAGCGACACCTTCTCGTGGAGCGCTATGTCCGCGAACATGCCTTCACCGTTCCGCCGACCTTCCTCACGGCCGAGATCGCGTCGCGTCGCGAAGCGTATCGTCGTCGGGGGCACACCGAACAGATGACGCCGGAGGATGAGACGCGCATTCGCGAGGAGGCGGAGTTCGCCGCGAAACGGTTCTTCCTCCTCAACCACTTTGCTCAGACGCTCTCGGTCGAGGTAAGCGACGAGGAGCTGAATCGGGATTTGGAGGGGGAGGCGGCCCGTTACGGCATTCCGCTCGAGCACTATAAACGATATCTCGGCGAGGAACGGCTCGTGGAACGGCGGTTCGCGCTCCGGGAACGGCGCGTGATCGATCGTCTCGCTGAGAAAGCGGTCTTCGAGCGCAAGCCGCGGGAAGAAGAAAAGGGAAAGTAGGAGGATCCGAATGCAGAAAAGAACGATCGCGTCGCTCATCCCTATCGTCATCGAGAAGGAAGGACAAATAGAACGAGCCTACGACATCTATTCGCGTCTGCTCAAGGATCGCATCATCTTCCTCGGCGGTCCGGTGACCGACGAGATGGCCGATCTCGTCGTGGCCGAGATGCTTTTCCTCGAATCGCAGGATCCCCAGCAGGACATCCAACTCTACATCAATAGCCCCGGTGGTTCGGTAACGGCCGGACTCGCCATCTACGATACCATGCAGTATGTGAAGCCGCCGGTGACGACGATCTGCATCGGGCAGGCGGCGAGCATGGGGGCACTGCTCCTCGCGGCCGGCGCTCCCGGAAAACGGTTCTCTCTTCCCAATGCGCGCATCATGATTCACCAGCCGATGGGTGGTTTCGAGGGGCAGGCGACCGACATCGAGATCCATGCCAAAGAGATACTCGTGCTCAAGGAGCGGCTCATCGAGATCATGGCAAAGCACACCGGCGCCGACAAGAAGACGTTGCGCCGTGACATGGAGCGTGATTTCTTCCTGTCGGCCGAGGAAGCGAAGGCATACGGCATCATAGACAGCGTGATCGTCAAAAAATGAGCGAGCGTCGCCGTCGAGACGGGGAGATATGCTGTTCGTTCTGCGGCAAGGTGCAGAGCGACATCGGTGCGGGGGGCAAGATCATCGCGGGTCCCGGCGGGGTGTTCATCTGCAGTGATTGCGTTATCCTGTGTCACGAGCTCGTCACCGAGGGAGAGGATGTGTCTTTCCCGGAGCCGCATGGCGACTTACCGGTACCGAGCGAGATAAAACGGGAACTCGATGCCTATGTGATTGGTCAGGAGTACGCCAAGAAGGTCCTTTCGGTCGCCGTATACAATCATTACAAGCGCATTAACGCCGCCGCATCGCGTAAGGCGCCGGATGTCGAGATACAGAAGAGCAATGTCCTGCTCGTCGGCCCTACCGGCGTTGGAAAAACGCTCCTTGCTCGCACGCTCGCGCGTCTGCTCCGTGTCCCGTTCGCCATCGCTGACGCGACGACGCTTACCGAGGCGGGGTATGTCGGCGAGGATGTCGAGAACATCCTGCTCATGCTTCTCCAGAATTGCGGCTATGATGTCCAGCGGGCGCAGCGCGGTATCGTCTACATCGACGAGATAGACAAGATCGCCCGTAAGTCGGACAGCCCTTCGATCACTAGGGATGTTTCGGGAGAAGGGGTCCAGCAGGCGCTCCTCAAGATCATCGAGGGGACCGTTGCCAGCGTGCCGCCAACGGGCGGTCGTAAACACCCTCAACAGGAGTACATCAAGGTAGATACCAGCAACATCCTCTTCATCGCAGGAGGCGCCTTCGAGGGTCTTCCTGACATCGTGGCGCGACGCATCAAGCGGGCGCAGATAGGATTCGGAGCGGATCCGGCGCGCACTGTCGAAGACCGCGGGGAGCTGCTTGCTCAGCTCCAGCCGGAGGATCTGCTCAAATACGGTCTCATCCCCGAGTTCGTGGGGCGATTCCCGATAACGGCCCATCTCCACGATCTCGGTGAACAGGACCTCCTTCGCATCCTCACCGATCCGCGCGACGCCATCGTCAAGCAGTACAAGGCGCTCCTGCGGATGGACGACATCGTTCTCACTTTCCGTGACGATGCGCTCGAGGAGATCGTGCGACAGGCGATAGCGCTTAAAACCGGGGCCCGAGGGTTGCGACGCATCATCGAAAAGGTGATGCTCGACATCATGTATCGTGCACCCGAAGAACGCAATCGGCTTCGGGAGATCGTCATTACCCGGGGCGTGGTGGCAGCCGGTGAACCGCCGATAACCCTGTTTCGCAAGAGCGCCCAGACGGCGGGAGGGGGATCCTGATCATGGCCACCGGAAAGGGGATGCCGCCTCTTTTGCCGCTTCGCGATGTCGTGGTATATCCGACCGCAACGGTGGTCATCAAGGTCGGTCGCGACTGTTCGAAACGATCCGTCGAACAAACGCTTCGCGATCCGGAGCGTCATATCGTGGCTGTGGCCCAGCGATCGGCGGACGAGGAGCATCCTTCTGCGGAAGGACTTTACGATATCGGAACGCTCTGCCGTCTCACACAGGTCATCGAGGGACCGGGCGGGGTGTACCATGTGTCGCTCGAAGGCGCGGCGCGCGTCAGTGTGGGAGAGACGATAGATGCGGGTGTGTGTCGGCGGGTGACGATAGCGCCGTTCTCGACCATTCCGGGACGCAAACGGGAGATCATTCGTCTTCGCTCGGTGCTTGAATCGGTGCTCATCGAAGTGGTGCGCGCTCGAGATCATAACCGCAGTTCTCCCCGGGACCTTTTCGATGAGGAGGATGACGAACGGTTTCTGGACCGTGTCTGTGCCCTCTATCTTTCTTCGGCGCTTCCCCATGCCCAGCGGATACTCGGAGAACCTTCGCTCGAGACGCGTTTCTCCGTCGTCATAGAGGCGTTCAAACGGGAAGCGGAGGAGCGTGCCAATGAATTGAAGGCTCGGAACGAATGGTCGAGGCAGTTTTACGGAGCGTGGCAAGGGGGCGGTGGCGAACAGACCCAATCGCCGGAGGACCCTTTTCCCCTGCCGGGAGACAGACAGCCAGTGCGCGGTGAGATGCATCCCGATGAGGACCTCCTGCGTCAGCGGATACGGAACCTCGATGCGCCGGAGCCGGTGAAAGAGAAGTTGAGCGAGGAGTTCGAGCGGTATCGAATGATGCCGCCGATGAGCGCCGAGGCAAGCGTCTCGCGTCTCTACATAGACACCTTGCTCGTCTTACCGTGGCGCCGCCGGACCGAGACCGTTATCGACATCGCGCGGGCCGAGGCGGTGCTCGACGATGAGCACTTCGGGCTCGAAGAGGTTAAGAAACGGATCCTTGAGTACCTTGCCGTGCTCAAACTCTCTCAAGGACTCAAGGCACCGATACTCTGTCTTGTCGGTCCTCCGGGCGTTGGCAAGACGAGCATCGCTGCCTCCATTGCCCGAGCGACGGGACGGCAGTTCGTTCGCACCTCGCTCGGCGGTGTCCGCGACGAAGCGGAGATCCGGGGGCACCGGCGCACCTATGTCGGTTCTATGCCGGGGCGCATCATACAGGGGATCCAGCGTGCGAAGGTGCGAAATCCGCTGTTTCTCCTCGACGAGATAGACAAGATGGGGTACGACTACCGTGGAGATCCCGCTTCGGCGCTTCTTGAAGTGCTCGACCCGGAACAGAACAGTGCCTTCGTGGACCACTATGTGGATGTCGAATTCGACCTTTCCGAGGTCCTTTTCGTTGCGACCGCGAACGATGAAGCCGCGATTCCGCCTGCCTTGCATGACCGGCTCGAGATCCTTCGCATTGAGGGGTATACCTATTACGAAAAAAGCAACATTGCTCGCCGGTTCCTCATTGAAAAACAGAAGAAGCTGAACGGCATCGCCGATGTGGACATTCAGCTGAGCGAAAAGGCGCTTGCGCGGCTCATCGACGGATACACCTCGGAAGCGGGCGTTCGGGAGCTCGAACGAAAGATCGCCGCGATCTGCCGACGGGTCGCGTTCGATCGCGTAAAAGGGGGTGCGCAGCAGTCGGTGCGGCGTCTCTCCGTACGCAATATAGAGGATTACCTCGGCCCCGCGTCGTATGCCAAGCGGCGAGAAGAGGTCGTGCCGATGCCGGGGGTCGTGAATGGTCTTGCGTGGACACCGTATGGCGGCGCCGTCCTTACCATAGAAGCGGTCCGGTATGACGGTAAGGGAAGCATTCGGACCACCGGTAGTCTCGGAGATGTCATGAAGGAGTCGGTCGAGATAGCGGTGACATTGGTTCGTTCGGTGGGACAGAGTCTTCTCGGCATTCCCGATGAACGGTGGGAGAAAAGCGATCTCCATGTTCACTTTCCCGAGGGGGCGGTCCCTAAGGACGGTCCGTCGGCCGGTGTCGCCATCGCGCTGGCTATCGCATCGGTCATGAGCGGCATCCCCGTCAGGGCGCGTACGGCGGTCACCGGCGAGGTGACTCTGCGCGGCGCGGTCCTGCGTATCGGTGGTCTGCGGGCGAAGCTGATGGCGGCAAAGAAAGAAGGCATGGAAGAGGTTTTTATTCCAAAGGACAATGTGCCAGAGCTGTCGAAGATACCCGATGAGATAAAGAACGGTATCCGTATTGTTCCGGTGGAACAGGCGGAAGAGGTGATTCGACGGTGTCTTTTGACGACGGCGGACCGCCGAACTGTGGAAGGAGACATTCGCGGCGTGACCCGATAACGACGGAAGAAAAAACGGTCAAAAACTTGACAGGAATCTGTGGGAACATATAACGGTTTCGTTACACGCGGCGTGCAAAATCAGATCCCCGTAAGCCAAACGCCTGAATGTTGCAAGCGGCAAGAGCCGTTGAGTGTTAGGTCACAAGCGTTTCTTCCTATATGAAACGATGTACAAAATGATAACCAAGCAAGGAGATGACACATGAATCTTCAGGAACTCAAAAATCTCAAAAACGAGGCGATCGTTCAGATGGCCGAGGATCTCGGCGTCGAGAACGCATCGTCGAAGCGATCGCAGGAACTCATTTTCGAGATCCTGCAAAAACTCGCCGACCGTGACGAGGCGATTACGGCGGATGGGGTGCTCCAGATACTTCCCGACGGTTTTGGCTTCCTCCGATCGCCACGCTACAACTATCTGCCGGGCCCTGACGATATCTATGTTCCGCCCGCGATGATAAAGAAGTACTACCTGCGTACCGGTATGTCGGTAGAGGGAGATATCCGTAGTCCCAAAGAGGGGGAACGCTATTTCGCTCTTCAAAAGATAAATAGCATCTTCGATGAAACCGATCTCGATAAGATAAAGCATGTACCGCTCTTCGACAATCTCACGCCTTTCTACCCGACCGAAAAGATACACCTTGAAACGCGCAAGAACTCGGTCATGTCCATGCGCATCATGGATCTCCTCGTGCCTATCGGAAAGGGACAGCGCGGTCTCATCGTGGCTCCGCCGCGTACGGGAAAGACGGTGCTCCTTCAGGACATCGCCCACAGCATCACGGCTAATCACCCCGACATCAAACTCATCGTTCTGCTCATCGACGAACGGCCCGAAGAGGTGACCGATATGATCCGTTCGGTCAAGGCGGAAGTCATCTCCTCGACATTCGATGAACCGGCGACGCGCCATGTGCAGGTGGCTGAGATGGTGCTCGAGAAGGCGAAGCGGATGGTGGAGTTCAAGTACGATGTAGTCATCCTCCTCGATTCGATAACCCGTCTTGCTCGAGCCTACAATACCGTTGTCCCGCCATCCGGAAAGATCCTCTCGGGCGGCGTGGACGCTAACGCGCTCCACAAGCCGAAGCGTTTCTTCGGCGCAGCGCGCAACATCGAAGAGGGAGGGTCGCTCACCATCATCGCGACGGCACTCATAGACACTGGATCGCGCATGGATGAGGTCATCTTCGAGGAATTCAAGGGGACCGGCAACATGGAGATCCACCTCGATCGGAAACTCATGGAAAAACGCATATTCCCCTGTCTTGACATCAACAAGTCGGCGACCCGTAAAGAGGAACTGCTCCTCGAGAAAGATGTGCTCAACAAGGTGTGGATACTGCGCAAATTGCTTCATCCGCTCAATGTCATTGATTCGATGGAATTCCTCCTCGACAAGATGGGGCGGACCAAGACGAACGAGGACTTCCTCAAGGCAATGAACGCCTGACCCCACTATTTCGTCGCCGATCGGGTTCGAAAATAAAAAAATCTTTTACATCGAATCGTTGCCCGTTATACTTCCGCCAGACATCGGCTTGGTGAAGGATGCGCGCTGTTTTGTTCTTCCTTCTACTGTTTTGTATACCACCCCTTGGTGCGGTGCCGAACTGCATCAATCGTGAACCGGTAACCGAAGCTTGTCTCAACGAAGTCTACGAATCGGGTGACGAGGAAACCTTCCTCGCGTTCTTCCCCCGCGTCGAATTTCGAGAGAAGGAGGCGGCCGTGGCGCGCCGTGTTTTAGCCCTGTACCGCACCGGCCGTGAGGCCCAGATAGCCGATGTTCTTAAAGGGCTTTCTGCGAAGCGTCGGACGACCCTCTTGTTCCGTTATCTTGCTTTTCGTTCCGCTTTCTCCACGAAGAAATGGAACGAGGCGCGTGCGATACTCGAAGGCATCGCCCGTGATTACCCGGCATTCTATCGCGAGCGTGCCTTCTTCTGCTTAGAGGGGGACATCTCCTTTGCCGAGGGGAAAATGGCCGATGCGGTGAGTCGCTACGACCGATGCCTGCGGGAGGAAAAGAATGAAGCGGCGGCATATAATCGCTTAGTCGCCAAAGAGGGGGGGAAAGGGCCGCAAGAGGCGCTCATCGGAGAGTATCTCGCGTTCTTGGAAGAGGGGTCTTATCTCACCTTGCGCGAGAAAGTGCGGAATCGGCTGCTGACATTACGGCGACAGAAAGGGGTCCCCGCCGAAGGAACGCCTCTCTTCCCTCGATGGTTCGCCATGATGCGGCGTGAAGGGGTCGCTGACGAGTTCTTTTGCGAACAGTTGACGATGCAGGGATACCCGCTCTCGCTGGAAGCGGTGCGCTATCTCATGGGAAAGAAGCGTTACGGAGAGGCGCTGGCGACCGTCGATCGGGAGATAGCGAAGTGTGGCGCCAACGAGGAATGCCGTTACGCCTACGGATGGGAAAAGTTCCGCATCCTCTCATGGCGCGGAGAGCCGGCCGCAGGCGGAAGATATCTGCAGTGGCTTGCTGCCGGTCTCTCAGGGCAACGACGCGATCGTGCGCTGTTCCATGCCGCACTTTCGTTCATCGAGGCTTTTGACACTCAAACGGCTCGGGCGATGCTGGAGGAGACGGTATTCTCTAACCCCAAGAGTCCTTTCTTCCTCCAGTCTCTTTACCGTCTTGGGCTCATTTACCTCATGGAGGGCAACGACTTCTCTGCGTATCTGTTGTGGGGGAATTTCCTGTTCGGGGGCGGCATTGCTCCGCGTGGACTCGATATAAAAGACGCCACGAGGACGATGTCGGATCTGACCCTGTTCTATGACCGCCTTTATAACTATCATCTTTTCAGTGGTCCCAAGGAATACGACTGTTCTCCCGAGGAGGACCCTGAATGTACTGCGCGGGATCTCATTTCGTACTACGATTTCCTTTATTACCATCTCGGTGCAAATCCCGATCTGGTGCAAATCGCGGACCCGGCGGCGTCGAACGATGATCGCCGTGCTCGGTGGCGCGAAGCGATCCGCAGCCTTGAAGATGATCCTTATGAAGCGCTGGTCGCGGCCGTTGAAAAGGCTTCGCCAGCCATGCGGCGCGACGAGACGGTTGAGAGCCTGCTCTTCTTTGCGCGGCATCGTATTCTTGACGGACTACTCTTTTACGAGCGATATGCTCGTGATCGAGATACCTTTTTGGCGCGCCATGGTATACGGAACGACCCCACCGTGTCATTCATCATGCGGGAACTGGCGTTACCGGTCTATTGGGCCGCCGAGAAGTATCACCGTATCATAGATCTTCTGTTCGATGCGATACGTTCATCGCTGAAATATGCGCCGCAGTACGGCGATCGTGACCGCTGGAAGATCCTCTACCCGGTACCGCATTTCGAGGTGGTTATGCGACTTTCCGAGGAGTTCAATCTTTCCCCGGCGCTTCTTTATGCCGTTATGCGGGCCGAGAGTTTCTATCGAGATTGGGTTGTTTCCCCTGCCGGGGCGATGGGGCTTATGCAAATTATGCCTGCTACCTTCCGCAAAATCTCCATTCGAAGCGGTATCAAAGTGAACGATCCCTTCAATCCCTATGAATCGTTGAAGGCGGGGGCATGGTACCTTGCAAAGCTGCTCAAGCGCTTTGATGGGAACTTATTCTTAGCGGTTGCTGCCTACAATGCGGGTCCGGACCGTGTTTCTCTCTGGTATCGCCAGTTCGGTTCTTTGCCTACGATGTCGTTCATTGAACTTATCCCTTATCAGGAAACACGGAACTATGTAAAAAAAGTGACTAGGTTTTTTGAGATATACTCTTACCTTTATGAAGGAAACTTTTATCACCTGCGGCTGGGGGAGCGGCTCAGTGTCAGAGAAGATCCGACCATCGTTGATTTTTAGTGCACTCTTTTTCGCTTTCGTGACGATGAACGGCGCGGAGAGGGCGGAGGAATATCTCTATCTCCATACGGCCTCTTTCAATTTTCGGGAAGGTGTTCCCGCTGTCCGCGTGCAAATGGGTTCCTTTACTGCGCCGCTTACTGTTTCGGGGAAGGTCTCTTTTTCATGCGGCGCTTCCATGGTGAACGGTGATACAGCGCTCATCGCGGTAACCTCCTTTTCTCCGGCCGTTGTGCGCTACCGAGTGGCGGTCGAGGAGCTCATGGGAGAATCGTTGGCTGCCTACAAGACGCGCATGGAGAGAACGGCGAAAGAGATCGGCATGCCGGTTGAGATGTTCTCGGTCGGTGGCATCTTTTCGATCGGAGATCGTCGCATAGATAACCGTGAATACTATATCGTTCTTACGGAACAGTTCGATGACCGCGACAAGGCGATTGCCCGGCAGGAGCGATTGCGTAACGAATATCCGGGGCGTCAGATACTCCTCTTGCCGGTGTTTGTGAGACCGGCGAAGAGCGTCATGACGGTGACCACGGCGCAGGGGATCGTTTCCTGCGAAGATATCATCGATATCGTCTCCGGAACCTCGTTCACTCTGAATGGTACGGAGGTTCCAGTTCGGTCGCGTCGTTTTCTCTATGCCGCAGACGAGCGGTCGATCGGTTTGGTCGTGGAAGAAGATGTCGAATCGCTTCTCTATCGGATCTTGCCGGGCGAGATGTTCGCTTCGGTACCCATCGAGACACTCAAGGCGCAAGCGGTTGCTGCGCGCACCGATATTTTCATGCAACTCGGCAAACGCCATGTCGGCGAGCCCTTTCACATCTGTTCGGATATCCACTGTCAGAAGCTCGACTGGCGTCCGCAGGTGGCCATGCCAAAGTTCCGCGAAGCGGTGGACGCAACGAAAGGGGAGATCCTTCTGTACAAGGATCTGTATGTTGCCCGGGCTCCCTATTCCTCTTCCTGCGGCGGTCATAGTGAGGCTATAGAACATGTGTGGTTCTCGGCACCGAAACCATACCTCGGGGGCGTATGGGACAGTGTAACGTCCCAGAAGTACGATCTCTCGAAAGGGACCGAGGTGCGAAAGTTCCTTGAAGAAGGAGCAGGTGATTGCGCCATTTCGATAAATAAACGATTCCGATGGCAAAGGGAAATCGCGGACAAGAAACTGGACGAACTGGTTTCTTCTTTCGGCATCGGGCATGTTACCGACATCCAGCCGCTCGAACGCGGCGTTTCAGGGAGGATATGGAAACTGCTGTTCGTCGGCGAGAAAGGGGAACGGGCGGTGTGGGGAGAGCTGACCATCCGTAAACTGCTCGAAGAAATGCCCAGTTCTCTTTTCGTCGTGGACTTCGACGAACAACGGAAACTCTGGCGTTTTAGAGGAGCAGGGTGGGGACACGGAGTCGGTATGTGTCAGATGGGGGCCATCGGTTTGGGGAAAAAAGGCCTGCGATATCAAGATATTCTTAGGCGATACTATCCGGGAACCGAGGCGACCAAGATATACTAGGTCTTCTCCTATGAAAAGGGTGTTCTTTTTAGAGCTAGAAAGTCCTGAGAGGTCGTTGTATAAATTGTCGGCAAATTGTTGACAATCGCATTTCTTTTGAAAAAATAAAGCGGCATACGAAGCGGTTATTTCTCATTGAGGAGAGTTCGTGATGGACGAGAAGAAGGTAGAAGGCGGCAAACCGGCTATTGATAAGGAATATCTCAAGAGACTTGCCGAGAAGATAAAGGCGGAAAAGGCGAAAAGAGAGGGCGCGGTTCCTCCTGCTGCTCAGTCACCGGTGCCGCCGCCGGTGCCACCGTCCGCTCCGGCGAAGCCTCCGGTGCCTCCGGTCTCTTCATCTGCGGTGAGTGACGAAGAAGAAAATGAGGGAATGGAGGCGGAAAAGACCGCCATCATCGATCTCGCTTCATTGTCGGGGCAAAGTGCCGATGCGCGCATCGTGGTCATCGACGGGAAGGACGAGGGAAAGACGCTCGATCTTACCCGGGATGAGATTATCGTGGGGCGTAGCCTCGACAACGACTTCGTCCTCAGCGACATTTCGGTCTCTCGCAAACATTTCAAGATCGTCCGCGATACCGATGGCTTCAAGGTAGAGGATTTGGGGAGCGGGAACGGTATTCGCGTAAATGGGAAGAAGGAAATTAGCGCCGTTCTATTCGATGGTGATCTTATCACTGCCGGCGCGCGCACCATTCGATTCGAGATCCTTAATTCCACATTGAAGGAAAAGTATTCTCGTAAGGGGCTGAAGGCGGCCGAAGAGGGAGAGATCGTCGCTAAAACCCGTTCTCCAATTGTGGCATGGGTGGCGATACTGCTTATTTTGATCATCGGCGGCGGCGGTGCCCATCTCTTTTACACTCAGCAGCAGCAGCAGAAACAATTGCAGTTGAAACTCGAGCAGGAAGACAAACTTGATCAGATAGATCAGCTCATCGAAGAGCGCCGTTTTTCAGAGGCGGAAAAGGCCATCTCTGACTTCTCTGCGAAATTTCCGGGCGTCAAGGAGCGAGAACTAACGAAAAAGTTCAAGATGGTCAATAAAGAGAAGGAGCACGCTAAGAACTTCGATCAGGGGAAGCGTCTCCTTGATGAGAACAAAATGGACGAGGCAGCACGCTATCTCAAGTTGATCCCCGACGATTCCCTTTTCTATCCGGAAGTGGTCGCGCTTGTAGGCAAGGAGCGTCTCATCGCATGGCAGATAACTGATATAGAAGACCTCATCAAGGTCAATAAGATAGATGACGCGATTCGCAAGATATCGGCGCTTCTCATGGATGATCCGGCCAATAAGCGAGCCAACGAGCTCATGGCTTCTATCAAGATGCAGGTTGGTGAGCAGAAAATACAGACGATCAAGAGTACGGTCGAAAAGGAAAAAGAAGAAAAGAAGAAGGAAGAGGCAGAGCGCGAAAAACGCAAGCAGGAACTCATCAGCAAAGGAAAGATAAAAGAAACTCCCAAGCCGGTGAGAAAGCCGCCGGCGCCCAAGCCGGTCGTAGCCGCGAAAAGCGACTATACGATGGATGACATTCAGAGCGCCATCGACACCTATGTCTCTAAAGACTTCGATGGTGCCATCACAAAGCTGGAACTCATTTCTGGTACTTCGGACGCGGCAGTGAAGAAGAAAGCCCAAGACCTTTTGGAAAAAATAAAGAAGTTCAAGGCGGCGTACGAGAAGAAAGAAAGCAAAAAGGCACTGATCTTCGACAAGCAAATATCGGGAGGTAAGCTCAAGGACGAATTGGCCAATCTCGGCAAAACGACCGGTGGCGGCGCTTCCAAGGGAGGGGCGGTGGAAGACGAGTTCGCCTCATCGGGGGCGTCTTCGTCAGGTGGATCCTATGACGAAGAAAAGGCGAAAACGCTTTACATGGAAGCGATGTCCTTGAAGGAGACCGATCCCGAAGGAGCCAAAGAGAAGTTCCGTGAAGTTCTCAAGTACGCTTCTCCTGACGGAAAGTACTACAAGAAGGCCAAGAAGGCGCTCAAAGAATAG
Source organism: uncultured Spirochaetales bacterium (assembly GCA_964415795.1). GTDB lineage: Bacteria > UBP6 > UBA1177 > UBA1177 > JAKLFG01 > CALITV01. The sequence goes on from CAYQBN010000006.1 coordinate 34,826, forward strand.
CGCAACAACTAGTTTTTTCCTTATTTTCCCGATTGCTTCTGCAACAGATCCGTAACAAGAGAACGAAGGTGTTCTTCTGTCCGAGGAGCGTTCACCTTTCGCTTGTTGATGAAGAGGATCGGGACGCTTCGCACCCCGTTCTTGGCCGCCTCGGCACGATCCTCGGCAAGATGTTCGGTGGTCGCGGCCGTTGACATCTCGGTTTGTATCTTTGTCCAATCGAGACCCACTTCCTTCGCGTATCGTTCGAAAAAAGCGCTACTGTCACTTGCGGGCCCCCACTCAGATTGCGTTTCGAAAAGCTTTTTCCGGATGGCACGATATTTTTCGTCGCCTGAAAGACGCTTCACGGCGATCGCAAAACGCGCCGCTTTCTCTGCCTGCGTGTGTTGGAAGAGGGGAAAGTGTTTGTAGACGATTCTCACTTGATCGCGGTACTCTTTTCCTAGTGAGTCGACCGCGGCGGCGGCAGCGGCACAGGAAACGCATTGGAAGTCACTGAATTCCACGATGAGAAGCGGGGCTTCTTTCTTTCCTAGCGATGGTTCGTGCCCCGACAGTCTTATGTTGTGAAGCATATCGGTCGTCTCCTCGGAAAGACGGTCGGTGCCGAGAGAAGGACGCCCGTTCTTTGTCAGCTCGAGATATAAGGCGTCTCCCTTCAGTCCCTTTTCAAGGTAAGGTCGCGCGCGCTCCATTTCCTCGCGAATAACCGCTTGGAAACTTTCTTTGGGAAAGGCGCCGCTGGCATATCGTCCATTGATGAAAATGCCGGGGGTGCCGCGGATGCCGAGTGTGTCGGCAAGGGCGAGATCGTGATGGATGATCTCCATGGTGCGAGGATCATCCATGTCTTTTCGAAGCCTTGCGCCGTCGAGATGGAACGCTTGGATCAGCGTGTCAAGATACTGGTCGAAATTGGAGTCTTCTTTCTTCCAGTTCGGCTGATCGGCGAAGAGACGCCCGAGAAATTCCCAAAATTTTTCTTGTCGTCCCGCCGCGATCGTTGCTCGAGAGGCTGGGACCGCATAGCGATGGAGTTTGAGCGGGAGGTGCACAAAAGAGATGCGCAATTTTCCTTCGAACTCCGTCTTGAGTTCCTCCAGAATCGCATAAAATCGTGCGCTGAAAGGGCATTCGAGGTCGGCGAACAGGATAAGGGTGATAGGGGCATCGGGGGGACCCCAGAGCGGAGCATGCGGAGGCCGCTCTACGGCATAGATGTCCTTGGGTATGACCGGCATCGGCCGTTTTGGGGGGGTATATCTGGATCTCCCGTTTTTGACTATCTCCGCATAGATGTCTTTTGCCCCCTTTTTCTGCAGTTCCTTTCCATGGTTGATTTCTTCGGTGATCGTGCGTTCGATCTGAGAAAGATTTGCTCCTGATAGACGGCGGCCGTTAATGAAGAGGGTGGGGGTTCCTCGTACCCCGAAGATGTTGCCCTCGACAATATCCTCTTGTAGGAGCCGATCGCTATCCGGTCCTTTGAAGTCTCTTTCGAATCGTTCCTTGTCAAGACCGATCTTTTCCGCCCACAGGAAGATGTTCTCTTCGTTTATCGCCTGATTGTTCTCGAAAAGCAGACGATGCATCTCGAGAAACTTTCCCTGCCGATCGGCCGCTATGGCGGCTTTTGCGGCGCGGCGCGCTTGATGGTGCGGCGCAAGGGGAAAATGTTTATATACATAGGCGATGTCATCCCCGCGTTGCTTTAGGATCCGTTCCATCATCTCGAATACTCGTTTCGAGAAGGGGCATTCGAAGTCAGAGAAGTTGATGATGGTGACCGGCGCGTTGCGGTTGCCGATGACAGGGGAAGATCCGATGGTTACTCGATATATTTCTTCGCCTGTTTCTTCGTTGTCGGTGTCTTCCGGGAGAGGGTTCTCTTGCTTTTTGCAAGAACCTGTCCACAGGAAAAGCAACAAAGAAAGCAAAGCGGATATTTGGCGAAAAAAAGCAGGGAAGCGTGCCGCCGGAAAAGGTTCTCCCATGGCGGTTCTATCCTTGGGCAGAGCGCGATTTTTGATATTCGTCCATAATGCGTTGTTGAATGTCAGGCGGTACCGGGTCGTAGTGGCTGAACTTGATAGTATACATGCCGCGGCCATTGGTCATGGAACGAAGTTGGGTGCTGTAGCCATGCAGTTCCTTGAGTGGTACGAGTGCCTTGACCACTTGATTGCGGCCGCGAGAATCCATGCCCTGCGGTTTGCCGCGCCGTCCCGATATGTCACCGATGACTGCACCGGCATATTCATCCGGGACTTCGACCTCAACCTGGTAGATCGGTTCAAGCAACACGGGCTTCGCCTTCATCACGGCGTCTTTGAAGGCCATGGAGGCGGCGATCTTGAATGCTATTTCGCTCGAGTCCACCTCGTGTTCTTTCCCAAAGAAAAGGGTGACCTTGCAATTTATGAACTTGTACCCGGCAAAGACGCCCTCCTCCATTACCTCGCGAATTCCTTTCTCCACAGCAGGAATAAAACGATTGGAGATTACGCCACCGACGATCGCATCTACGAACTCGAAACCATTCGGATTGGGCTCTATACGAATGTGTACCTCGGCGAACTGGCCGGCGCCGCCCGTTTGTTTCTTGTGACGGTAGCTCGTTTCACTGGTGCCGCGAATCGTCTCGCGATAGGGTATCTTCGGTTCGACGATCTTGACGCCGAGTTTGTATTGGTTGCGTAGTTTTCGCGCAAGAACCTCGAGATGCAGTTCGCCGAGGCCGTCGACGAAAAGCTGTTTGAGCTCAGCGTCGGGGACGATGCGGAAAGAAGCGTCCTCTACCTGTATCTTCCGGAGAGAGGTCGAGATCTTGTCCGTATCCTCCTTCGATTCGCCGACGAAGGCACCGCGGACGATGGCTTCCGGCCATTCGATAAGGCGGAAGGCGATAGGGGAGGTATTCTTGTCTTTGACCAGTTGGTCTCCTGTCTTCGTGTTCTTGAGTTTCACTGTTGCCGCGATCTGGCCAGTGACCGCTCGCTCGGTCTGGATCCGCTCCTTGCCTCGTACGATGAAGATTTGACCGAATTTTTCGGTAGAGGACGATGTGGTATTGTAGAGCTCGGACGCCTCGTTCACCGTCCCAGAGAGGACTTTGAAGATGAACACTTCACCGAACTGCGGGATGACATTGACTTTGAACACGATGACACGCGACGGTTCGTCGGGGTTCAGCGAGACCGTGCCGTCCGGGTAGGTTATTTCGTTCTTGTCAACGGGCGTGGGGAAGAAGTCGGCAATCGCCTCAAGCAGAAGATCGGTACCGATACCCTTCTGTGGAGCACCGAAAAAGAGAGGAAACACGGTCCCCTTGGCAAAAGCCTTAACGAGACCGGAGATCATTTCTTCGTGGGAAAGAGCTCCTTCCGCAAAGTATTTTTCCATGAGCGCCTCGTCCGACTCGGCGATCGCTTCCATGAGCTTGGTCTTGAAGGCGGCCGTCTTCTCGGTGATATCTCCGGAAAGAGCTTCTTCACCGGAGCGTTTGCCGTCAGCATAGCGAAGAGTTTTTCCCTTCACGATGTCTATGATGCCGTCAACAGCCGGCCCGATTGTGGTGGGATAGCTCATCGGCGCGACCCTGATGCCCAGCGTCGTTTCGATATCTTCGATTAGCGATGCGGGTTCGAGATTCTCCTTGTCCACTTCGTTGATGAAGAAGGCGACCGATCGTCCGTAACGCCGGGCGAGGTGAAACGCCTTCTCGGTCCCGACATCGAGACCGGCCGATCCTTTGACGGTGAGCACCGCTGCCTCGCAGAAGGGCATACTTGCCGCAAGTTCGCCCGCAAAATCAAAATAGCCGGGGACATCAACAAGCGAGATAAGATTCTTGCGGTATTCCATAGAGCAGACAGCCGCCGAAATAGATATGCCGCGGTTCACCTCTTCTTCGGTGAAGTCGGAGACGGTATTGCCGTTCTCGACGGTTCCCTGTCGGCTTATGACGCCGGCATGGAAGAGGAGCGATTCGACGAGAGTAGTCTTGCCGGAAGTACCGTGACCGGCGACGCACACATTCTTGATCTTGTCACTAGTGTAGGATGCCATGGTTCCTCCAAGGTGTGGTATCGAAAATAAAGCATACAGGGATTAACGGCGATATGCCGTTTCGTCAAGTTTTTTCTTGCACTTCCCCAAGGTCGTTTTGTCGTTCTTCGGTGCCGTTCAGCGTTTTTTCCACACGAACGGGGTGCGCTGTCCTTTAACCTGATAATGTTCTACGGCAGCGCTATGCTCTTCGTAGGTCTTGGAAAAATAGTGGGTGCCGTCTCCGGTTGCGACGAAGAATATCTCCTCTGTTGTTGCCGGCGCAACCACGCTGCGGATGGCGTTCTCGCCGGGGAAGCAGATGGGACCGGGAGGAAGTCCCGGACGCAGGTAGGTGTTGTAGGGATGGTCGCGTTCAAGGTCGGCTCGGGTGAGATTTCCGGTGAATCCGGGAAGTAGACCGTAGATGACGGTCGGATCGGCCTGTAGCTTCATCCCCTTTTTGATGCGATTCAGATATACCCCCGCGATGCGCGGCTGTTCTTCCGTCACTCCGCTTTCCTTTTCGACGATAGATGCGAGAGTGAGCACTTGCAAAGGTTTCATGCCGGATTGCCGGATCGCTTCCTGATGGCGTTTGAGCACCTCCTGCATCTTGCGGTCCATCGCCGTGATGATCTCTTCGACCGTGACGCCACGCGGAAATTTGTAAGTGGAGGGGAACAAGAGACCTTCGCAAGTGGTCGCTTCGGGAATGCCGAGTTGTCGGAGAACACGCGGCGCATCGCAATATGTCACGAAGTCGGCTCCTTCCCTGACCCACTCGATCCCCGCGAGAAGGTTTGCCATGTCGTATTTGTTGTAGCCTTCCGGAATAGTGATGCTATACAGCTTTACTTTGCCCGATACGATGATTTGGGCCACCATTTCTGGGGTCAAGTCACCGACGAATTCGTATTCTCCGGTCTTGAGCCCCTTGTCCCATCCCCGTTCTTTAACGAGGTAATAAAAAAAACGGGCGTTGGTGACGATCCCTTTTTGAGCGAGCTCTTGCGCGACTTGTTTCCAGGTCATGCCTTTTTCGATGAGCACCGTGACTGGTTGTTCGAGAGAAAGGGGCGTTGTTTGAAAATCTCGATATTGGAGATACTTAACAACAAGAAAAACGGCGATGATGCTCATGAGCAGAGCGTTGATGACAATGATTTTTCGCATGCCGATCACTCCCTATCTTAGGTCTGGTGCATAAATCATAGTAGGGTTTTTTCGCAAATTCAAAAAAACGAGAGATATTTGTTGCGTTTCTCTCAATACGCAGGTAACATGCCTCGTTTTTTACTATCTTTGCGATCAAGGAGACAAAAGTGATGACGGTAGTGAAAGGTGATACGGTAAAAGTGCATTATGTGGGGCGTTTTGAGGATGGAGAAGTGTTCGACTCTTCGCGTGAGCGTAACGAGCCCTTCATCTTCAAAACCGGCGACGACATGGTGATCCCCGGTTTCGAGGCGGCGCTTATTGGCATGAAGGTCGGCGAGAAGAAGACGGTAGTAGTGGCCCCCGCTGACGGTTATGGCGAACACCAGAAAGAATTCGTTCTGACCGTGCGCCGCGATCAGTTCCCGAAGGATGCCCAAGTGGCTCTGGGGGCGCATTTCGATTTGAGCGACGGATCGGGGCGATCGATCCCTGCGGTCATCACTGCCATATCGGGAGATACGGTAACGCTCGATGCGAACCACCCGCTTGCCGGAAAGACCATAGTCTTCGAGATAGAACTGCTTGAGATCGGATGCCCTTTGCCTAGGCACCAGCACTGCTCGAGCGGCGATTGCGGTTGTTGCGGTTAACGCAAGAAACGCACCGCGGATCCCGCAGTCAATGGGGGTGTCGACTCTCCCGGAAGAACCAGTTGTGCCTTCTCTGCAGAAGAAAAGGCTCTAACACGATCGGTGGTTTCCCTGATGGCGGTCTCCACGCTCAGTGCGGGGTCATGCCATGAAAGAAGGAGAAACAGCGGGTGTTCTGAAAGGATCGCCGTTGCCGCATCAAGGAGCGTAGGGAGATCGTTGCCGAGTTTCCACCGCTTCCCTTGAGGTCCCAAACCAAACGCGGGTGGATCGAGGATGATGCCGTCATAACGGCGTCCGCGGCGCGCCTCGCGTCGGAGAAAAGTGAGCGTATCGTCAACGATCCAGCGGACCGGAGCTTGGTCTTTACCATTCAAAAGAACATTTCTTCGTGCCCATGCCACCGCGCCTTTGGCGCCATCGAGGTGGCAAACCTCGACCCGGTAGGGAGTAGAGGTCGTTATCGCAGCAAGCGTCGAGCCACCGGTATAGGCGAACCCATTGAGTATGGTAAGATCGCGGCGGGCATACAGGATAGCATTTCGTATCCACTGCCAGTTTGTTCTTTGTTCTGGGAAAACACCCACTTGCCCCCCCGCAGAGAGCCGGAGTTCGAAAATGATTCCTCCTATGCTTGTCTGCCATGGTTCACTGAACGGTAAAAGCCGCTCCCAACCGCTGTTGCGGTGGTAACGGGCGTGGGCCTGTTCCCAATAGCGGGGAAAACGCCGTGGCCCGGCGGCCTGTGGCGCGGGGCGATCGAGAAGTATCCCGCCGAAGATCTCAAGTTTTCGGCCATCGCCGTAGTCGAGAAGAGAATATCTTGGTGTGGTGTCAGGAAAACCCATTGTGTCGCCTCCGGTGGACAACATTTTTTACGGTAAAGCGGTTTCTTTCGTGCGTCAAGCATAGTCTTCGGAAAAAAACGAATAAAATTTTGCAAATAGAGATGCTCTTGATATAATTCCTTCATCCCAAGTAATACAGGAGGAGAGCTATGAAACTAGTGTCGCTGGTAGCAAGCGTGTGCGCAATGCTTCTTTTCGTCGTTTCGTGCGACGGAGACAAGACGACGAAGAATGACAAAGATGTCGTGACAGGGGATGATGACCTCATCATTACCGACGAACTGGGGACCGACGAAGGGGAGCCCGAGGGAGAAGAAGAGATCAAGGACGATGGCTCGATCGTCAAGGATGACGGCCCTATCGTCAAGGATGATAGCCCAGTGGTCACCGACGACGCCACGATTGAACCAGACGATGCGACCGTTGAACCCGATGATGCCACGGTCGAGTCCGACGATGCGACCGTTGAGCCCGACGATGCCACAGTCGAGTCCGACGATGCGACCGTTGAGCCCGACGATGCCACGGTCGAGTCCGACGATGCGACCGTTGAGCCCGACGAAACGGTCACTGATAACGCGGTCCCGGACGAGGACACGACGCCGGCCTACACGATTGGTTGGTGCAACCTCCAGTGGCCCGTGGACCTGACAATAACCGAGGGTGAGACGCTGGGAGACTTCTATGGCCGCGTCTATATCGCAGGTCTTACCGATCAAACCACCGGCATCGATACGATGTCCTCCTTGCGGGCGCAGTTCGGATGGGGAGCAGCGGGATCTTCAGCGGAGATGTGGGGAGATTGGGTAGACGCGACCGGGAACCCCGACAATGCGAATGCTCCCGAGATCGGGAACAATGACGAATACATTGCTACCATTACCACAACGCTTTCGGCCGGGCTTTATGACTATACCTTCCGTTTCTCGGTGGATGCCGGCGCGACATGGACCTACTGCAATGCAAATCGCTCTCCGCTCTATAACGGGACTAACGCCGAGAACCCGTATGATCCTGCAAAGAACGGCCACCTGACCGTTGAGGCATCGGGGACTCCGTGTAATCCTAACCCCTGTACTGAACCGTATAAAACAGTGTGTACCGTTACCGAAACGGAACCGTTTTATGTCTGCTCCTGCGATTCTGATGCCCACGATGATGGAACGGGAAATTGCATTCCTAATGTCCGTTTTGTCCCTTGTGAGAACACCAAACCGCTTTATAGCCAATGGGTAGACACAGGTCCTTACACCGGTGCAGGGACGCTTCTTCAGACATGGGATGGTGACAGTTGGGAGCCAGCGGCAGACACCTGCCCGTGGGAGTGCAACGAGGGCTACCACTGGAACGACGGCGAGGGAGCCTGTCTCGAGACGCTGGTCATCGGCTGGTGCAATACTCAGTGGCCGACCGATGCGTCGTGGTACCGCGGAGAAGTGGTGACGGTCTACGGTCGCGTCTATGTGGACGGCCTGACCGACCTGACCACGGAGGTCGATACAGCGCCGCAGCTCATCGTGCAGATCGGTTCGGGTGAGGCGGGGACGAGCGCGACCGATTGGCTGTACTGGGGTCCAATGGAGCCGAATCCTGACAACGAGCTCGCGCCCGGCATCGGTGACAATGACGAATACCTGTATAATGGCCCGGTGAGCGAAGCGCTCGGCGACTGGGACTTCGTCGTCCGCGTGTCGGGCGACAGCGGAGCGACATGGACCTACTGCAACGCGAATCGCGAGGCGACGGAAGGATACAACGGGACCGATAGCGCCCATCCATACGACCCGCTGAAGAACGGCCACTTCACCGTGACTAGCCCGTGCGACGAGGGAGTCTGTAACGAACCGAACAAGTCAGTCTGCGCCGACAGTGACGAGGCACCGTTCTACACCTGCTCTTGCGACGATGATGCCCACGACGACGGATCGGGGAACTGCATCCCCAATATCCAAACCGTTTCATGCACTAATCCTCTGCCGACTGATGCGATGTGGGTAGAGACCGGTGTCTATGATGGAGTGGGGCATCTGACCCAGACATGGGACGGCGACAGTTGGGAGCCAGCGGCAGACACCTGCCCGTGGGAATGTCCTGTTGATACACACTATGCTGCTTCGAGCAATTCTTGCGTTCCCAACACAATAGGACGTCTATGCACCAACCCGCTTCCCCAGAATGCTCACTGGGTGGCGATTGGTCCTTATGGTGGTACCGGTGCTCTTACCCAGACATGGGTCGGCCCCGACGAAGATGACTGGACCCCGCCGACCGATTCGTGCCCGTGGGAGTGCAACGATGGTTACCACTGGAACGACGGCGAGGGAGCCTGTCTCGAGACGCTGGTCGTCGGCTGGTGCAATACTCAGTGGCCACTGAATATCGTAGGAAAACGGAACACTACAGTGACGGTGTACGGGCAATTATGGATAGAAGGCGTGACCGAATTCAGCGTCATTGACAATGGTACCCACACCATTACCCCCTATCTTCCTCAGGTAAAGGCACAACTCGGGGCGGGACCGCGCGACAGCGATCCAACGACATGGGGAGACCGCTGGATGGATGCGATCCCTAATATTGATATGGGGAACAACGATGAATACATGGCGGAGCCCATTCTCGATATGCCGGGTGGGCTCTACGACTATGCCTATCGGTTCTCCGGTGACAGCGGCAACACCTGGACCTACTGCGACTCGAGCGGCAGTAATGATGGATACCAGATCGCTGATGCAGGCAAACTTACGGTGTATGAATGTGACAGCAGTGCCGATTGCGTGTACGAGGAAGGAAAGGAAATCTGCGTTACCGACAGCAACGATCCGCTGTACCAGATGTGTGTGGAATGCCTGTCAGACGACGATTGTGTCGCCAGCGGTAAGGTATGCGATGAGCCGAATTATACCTGCAAACTGCCGGGCAAACTGGTCATCAACGAGGTCGACTATGACCAGCCGGGCACGGACTTTAATGAGTTTCTGGAGATCCTTAATGTCGGTGAGATGCCGTTCGATCTGACGACCGCGACACTGGAGTTGGTTAATGGGAGTGGTGGTGCCGTATATGCAACCAAACTTCTGTCCGAAAATGCGCAATTGGCCACTGAGCTGAGTCCCGGCCAATATCTTATCTATGGTGCTGCCACGGTAACCTCGGTGGCACCTGTTGGTTGTCTGACCATCACTGCGAGTTTGGCGCAAGACAACATTCAAAATGGGGCTCCCGATGGGGTGCGAATAATCGTAAGCGCTACTTTGGCGGATGGTGTTCACTATGAAGGCACGATGGCAGGTGTCGGAGAAGGGACCAGCGCTCCGACCGATACAGGTGCCAATCCGGACCAATCGATCGGTCGTTGTCCTAATGGTGCCGACACAGATGACAACGGTATTGATTTTGTCGTGATGCCCTCGACGCCGGGTGCGCCGAACACCTGTCCGTAAGTTCTACTTTCCGAACAGTTCGAAGTAACTCTTGGCCGCCGTTTCGGGGGAGAACTCTTTTTTGATGTGCTCACGGCCCGCTGTTGAGAGGCGGGCGCGTGCTTCATCATCCTGAATAAGTGACGCAACCTTCGCCGCGAAGAAATCGGTATCGAACGGCGGGACGACGATGCCGGTCGTGCCGTCGAGAATGTTCTCGGGGAGTGGTCCAACACCGAAGACGACCGGGACCGCGCCGCAGAGCGACGCTTCGAGCGGCGTGAGGCCAAAACTTTCTGCCTGCGACGGGAACAGCAGGATGTCGGCGGCGCTGTAAAGGTGCGGCAGTTCACTAGCGGGAAGAAAACCGACCGAACGCACTTTTATAGTGCGGAAGTCGGTCGGAAAAGGCAGTTTCCCTTTTCCCGATGCAATGAGCGTGACCGGCGTGATGAGTTGTCCATCGAGTTTCTGCAGAATGTCGCGCAAAAGATCGCCACCTTTGAGTGGATTGTCAAGATGCTCGGCAGCGAAGAGGAGAACGGGGGCCTCACCTTCGATGCCAAGTCGCTTACGCGCCGTGCGCTTATCCTGCGGGCTAAAGATGTCGGCAGGAATAGCGTGCGGGATGCGGGCGATGCGGTGGTGCCCCGTGAGAGGGCTTTTATGAAGGATGTTTTCCATCCAGCGCGAAGCGACGATGAACACCGGTTTCGCCTCGTCGTAGATGCGCCGCTTCCGTTCGGCGAGTTTCATTGTCCGGTCACTGCCGAGCGAAGGATAGGTGCCGAGATGGGGGCAATTCCCGCATGCATTTTCCCAGTTGGGGCAATCGAGCGGGGCCATACAGTGTCCAGTTACCGGCCAGAGGTCGTGAACGATCCAATAGATCGGTGCGATACGGGCGAGTTCCGGCATGAGCGATAGCGGAAAATAGCCGCTGTGAATGTTATTGAGCACGATGATGTCGGGCTTCAATGCGCGGCTCATGTTTCGGATCGCCGATCCTGAGAAGGGGAAGAAGAATCCTTCGAAGCCGAATCGGCGCGTGATACGGTCGAGCGCCTCCTCGATGAGCCACCCGTAACGGCCGCGGGTCGCATAGACATTCGGGAGCGCGGTTTTCCGCTTGGCGACGATGAAGTAGGTTTTGGCGCCGAGTTTCGCGAGGCCGTCAGCCACTCGCATCATAGCAGTCGCCGCGCCGCCATCCGAATCGCTTTTGTTGATGAAGAGAATACGCATGAAAGGAAAGATACGCGGTGAAAGGTAGAAAGTCAAAAAGGAGAAGAACTCGGTTACTTATGTTCTTCCTTGGAAATAGGATGAGGCATGACCGCCGTGTCGGTGAGTTTGTTGTAGAGAGTCGTCTCGCCATAGAGCGAGGCGCGGAAGAAGGCGACGAGAAGGCCACCGGTAAGTGTGCGGAAGGTCGTTCTCTGCTCGTCGTTGCCACTGGCACAAACCGAGCAGGTCATGCCGCAGGAAGCAATGTCGTCGGGGTCCATCATGTCCATGTGGCCGACGCCGGCGCCGATGAGGTGCCAGGTCGGCGAGGGAAGATAGGGGAACATGTAGGAACTGTTGCCGCTTGACGGGGCACAGGCCTGCATGCCGGTCGGCCCGAGTTCAGTCCCGATGAGAAGGGATGGCGCCGCATAGTTTACCGGCCCCGTAATGGGGTTGGGGTCATTTCCTATCGGCGGCGGTGCAAGGACGGGATCGACACCGGCGATCGCTTGGAAGCGATTGGGGTTGGCGAGGATCATACGCCACGAAGTCTTTCCGCCACGCGAATGTCCCGAAAGGCCGATCTTGGTGAAATCGGGTACCGCGGGAGTGGTCTGGGGGCCTAACTGCGGGATGATCCAGCCGTCGAGCATGGCCATCATGTTTTCGGCTTCTTGAATGGTCGTATCGCTGCCAAAAAGGCTCTGTTCGAATTGAACGGAAACGATGATGAAGCCGTGGCTTGCCAGATGGATCAGTATCTGGTCGTAGTAGGTGTTCTTGAGTTGGAAGCCGTGAATGAAGTTGACATACGGGTAAGTGCCGGCGGTATTGGGATAATAGATGCGTACCGCCATCGCGTTGCCTGCAGCATTCTTGGCGAGATCTTTCTGTAGGACCTGATAAGGACCGAGCGCGAAGACATCGACGGTTGGAGAAGAATCTTGGTCAGGGGTTTCTGTTTCATCGGGAGAGATGGTCTCGTCGTCGCTCTCCACCGTGCTGTCATTGGCCGGCTCGTTGTCGGGAACGATGTCGGCGTCGGGGTCGAGGACACAGGTACTCGTATCATATCCGGAGCAATCGGCTTTACAGGAAGCCCAACCGCCGATGTAGGCGGGATTGATCTGGGAGCATTCTTTGGCATCGCCGTCGCATACTTCATCATTCTCGGTCGTGCCGTTGCCGCAGGTGCCGATGAGACCGTCGCTGTCGGTCGGGACGATGGTGTCCCCATCTTCGAGGGGGATCCCGTTGTCGACCGTGTTATCGTCGGTTACGCCGATATCGCCCTGATCGTCGACATCGTTTGGCGTTTTCGTGCGACCATTGTCACAGGAAAAGAAGATGAAGAGCACGATCGGCAATAGATACAACATCCTGAAAAAGGTACACATGACGATTTTCCTCCAAGCTTGATTATATTAACAGGGAAAATGCTCCTGTTAAGATGTTTTTTCAAGCGAGCAGAAAAAAGACGGGTCATGATCACTGCACATACCAAAGCAGGAGTTGGTTCTCCTCATAACTGCTGGTAACCACCTCGGGGCGGCCGTTCTTGTCGAAGTCGGCTATCGCTACACCGCCCTGCGGGAGGTTCTCGGCGAATATCTTCTGGGTGAACTGGCACGGGGCGGTCTGCTCGAGCCAGAAGAAATTCGGGTTGCCATCGCCGCTCACGACGAGGTCAATGTCGCCGTCGCCGTCGATGTCGCCCCACGCGAAGACTCCGGGCGCTCCTTGGGGACCCATCAAGGGCGATTTGCGCGACTGCATGTTGTCCGATATTTTGGTGAAGGGCCACGGTTGGGTCGGATCGGTCGGTATCTCGTAGAGGTAGACCGCCTCGACCGGGTCGGTCGGTGTATCCATCGTGTTGGTGTGGTTCGCGCCGACCGCACGGAGTTTTCCGTCTCCACAAAGGTTTTCGATGAAAGAGAACTGGATCGCCTTACCGTGCTGATTGTCGATGTAGAATTTCTCCCAGTTGCTCTCCTGTCCGCCGTTGCCTCCCTTGTTACGGAGCCACGCAAATGATCCGGTGCTGCCGAAATACTCGCCCGAGAAGAGGTCGAGATCGCTGTCGCCGTCGATATCGTGCAGGGAGGGCATCGATCCGAGGCCGGGGCTGAATATCTTGATCGGCGTTTTGGCGAAACGGTCTGCGGTGTTCTCGCCCTTGAAATAGTGGGTCTCGGTCGTCCCGTCGCCGAACAGACCCTTTTCCTCACCGCAGGCCACCAGATCCTTGATACCATCACCGTCTATGTCGGCCCAGTCGGCATGGTGATAGAAACGCTGCTGTCCGCTTACGAGCGTATGGTTGACCCAGCCGCCCGGGGTCTGTTCAAGCCATGACATGAGACCACAACTGCCGGGGGTACAGGCAAGGAACCCGCCCGGAACGATGATGTCGAGATCGCCGTCACCATCGATGTCTTTGTAGGAAGTGACCGCGGGGAATTTTATGTTTTCCATTACGCGGGTCTTGTTCCATGCCATGAAGTTGCCGGGGGTCGCCATCTTGTAGATGTCGACATAGCCGGCCCCGGTCGGGCCGGAGTTGGCGAACTTGCTGACGATGAGCTCCTTGTAACCGTCGCCATCGAGATCCTCGGCGCCGACAAAGGCGGGCTTGTCGGGGGCGGCATCGATGACGGTACTGGCGAAGACGACCGGTCCGATCGGCTGGTCGTTATCGGGGATGATTGTCTCGTCATCGGTTTCCACCGTGCCATCGTCGGCCGGTTCGTTATCGGGAACGATGTCGGCGTCGGGGTCGAGGACACAGGTACTCGTATCATATCCGGAGCAATCGGCTTTACAGGAAGCCCAACCGCCGATGTAGGCGGGATTGATCTGGGAGCATTCTTTGGCATCGCCGTCGCATGCCTCGCCGTTGTCGGTTGTGCCGTTGCCGCAGGTGTTGATGACGTCGTCGGGGACAGGAGCGTTGTCAGTGATGACATCGTCAATGACTACTTCGTCACTCAGGGTCGTCTCGTCAGAAATCGGTTGATTGTCGGTTTTTGATTTTCCACCATTTTCACATCCAATGAAAAAGAAGAAAAGCGAAAATCCGATAAAAAACATCTTTGCCCCGCACATGGGAAAACCTCCATTTTTGTGGGTGGTGTGTTTCCTGAAGAAGAAGGCTAGTCGTTCGATAAGGTGCTGTCAAGACTTTTTAATGAAATATCTCAAAGCCGCTTCCGACTGTCGAGAATGAAGGTGACCGGACCGTCGTTCACGAGCGAGACCTCCATGTGCGCTCCGAAAGATCCGGTCGCAACGGAGATGCCGAGAGAAGAAAGTTCGTGTATGAAACGATCGAACAGAAGGCGCGCCTCATTCGGGGACATGGCAGTGTCGAACGAAGGTCGGCGTCCTTTCCGAATATCGGCTGCGAGCGTGAATTGGCTTACCGCCAATATCGCGCCGCCGGCATCGACGACCGAGTGGTTCATCTTGCCCTCATCGTCGGGGAAGACGCGCAGTTCGATCACCTTGCGTACCGTGAAGGAAAGATCGTTGTCCGTGTCGTCCTTCTCGATGCCCACAAGCAGAAGAAGCCCCATCCCGATTTCGCCGATGACATTGCCATCCACAGATACCGAAGCGCGCGAAACGCGCTGGATGACGGAGATCATACGCTAACCGTTCTCGATGACCGTTCCGGTCTTTCCCGCGAGCGCCGCAGCGAGCTTCGTCTCGCTCGTGATGATGACGCGCCGATCACGGAATGTTTCGACGAAGTCTATCGCCGCCTGTATCTTGGGTCCCATGCTGCCCGCCGGGAATTCGCCTTGCGCGAGGTAGGCCTTTGCCTCTCGTGAGGTCATGCGATCTATCCAAGTCGGATTTCCTGACTTGAAGTTGATGGCCACTTTCTCCACGCCGGTAAGGATGACTACCTCGTCGGCCTGAATGGTCTTGGCGATCATGACCGAGGCGAGATCTTTGTCGATAACGGCATCTATGCCGGTGAGATGTCCCGTCTTGTCTCGATAGACCGGTATGCCGCCGCCGCCGCCCGCGATGACGGTAAAACCGCTGTCGAGAAGCGTCGTGAGTGCCTCAGGATTGACGAGGCGGAGCGGCATCGGCGATGGTACTACGCGTCGGTAGCCGCGTCCGGCATCCTCGACCATTTTCCACCCATTCTTCATGCGGGCAATAGCCTTTTCCTGCGTGTAGAAGGGGCCGACCGGCTTCGTCGGTTTGGTAAAGGCAGGATCTGCGGGATTCACCTCTATAAGAGTAACGAGGGTCGCGACCCGCGGCCGGAGACCTCTTTTAATGAGTTGATTCACAATGCCCTGTTCGATCATATATCCCATACTTCCCTGCGTGTCGGCGACACAGACAACGAGCGGATCAGGATACACCTCGGTCGCCGCCATCTCGTTGCGTATCAGTCGTGCTCCAGCCTGTGGACCATTCCCGTGAGTGACGACGACCTGATGACCTTCAGCGATCAGCGAAACGATATCTCCGACCGAGTTCTCGACATTGCGCAATTGCTCCTCGGAGGTTCCTTTCTCTCCGGGCTTTATAAGTGCGTTGCCGCCAAGAGCAATGACGACCCTCACGAAAACCTCCTTCTTCTTTGATCAAGAAGAAAAAAGAGATATTCCCTTTTTCCTTCGAAGAATCTCCCGCTCTATTTCTTGAACAATTTTTCCCGAATTGCTTTTTCGATGACGTTTTCCGATCCGGGGCGGCATTTCAGCTCATACCCAACCCGCACGATAGGCTTGTTCACCTTTACAAGGCGCGACAGGTCTATCGGTGTCCCGGAAAGTACCAGATCGGCGGGCGTATTGTTGATGGTTGCTTCGAGGTCTTTCTTCTGTTCCGCAGAGTAGCCCATGGCGGGAAGGATGCCTTGTCCGATGCCGGGATAGATCTCATAGGTCTGTTTTATTTTTCCGACGGCATGCGGCCGCGGATCGGCCATCTTCTTGGCGCCGAACCGCTTCGCGGCGACCGATGCGGCACCGATCTTCATTTCACCGTGAGTAAGCGTTGGGCCATCTTCAACCACCAGAACGACCTTATCTTTTATGTCTCCGGACACGGTAAGAGCGCTGTCAGCTTCAACGACCTGCGCTTGAGGAGCAAGCCGTTTGATGTTGTCTTTCACGATCTTGATGCCCTCAGGCGTTGCCGAATCCATTTTGTTAATGACGACGATGTCAGCCATGCGAAGATTTGCTTCGCCCGGATAGTAATTCTCTTCATGTCCCGGGCGGAGCGGATCAACGACCACTATCTTCAGGTCGCTGTCGAAGAAAGGCATATCGTTGTTGCCGCCGTCCCAAAGGATGACATCGGGATTGTCTTTTTCTTCGACAGTGCGCAGAATGGCCTCATAGTCGACTCCGGAGTAGATAATGTTGCCAGCGGCGATGTGCGGTTCGTATTCCTCCATCTCCTCAATGGTGCAACGATGACGGTCGAGATCGGCTATCTCGGCGAACCGCTGTACCTTTTGCGCGACGAGATCCCCATAGGGCATCGGGTGACGCACCGCCACGACCTTTTTTCCCATTTTCTTGAAGATGTCGTACACGAAGCGAGTTGTTTGCGATTTACCGCATCCGGTACGAATGGCGCAGATGCTGATGACCGGTTTCTTCGACTTGAGTTTCGTCTTATTGTAGCCGATGAGCTTGAAATCGGCGCCGAGCGCATTCGCGATAGCGCTCCGATTCATTACATACTTGTAAGGGACATCGCTGTAGGCGAAAACGACCTCATCCACTTGGTGCTCTTTGATGAGTTTCGGTAGATCCGCTTCGTCATAGATCGGTATCCCTTGGGGATAGAGCGGCCCTGCAAGTTCAGCGGGATACTTGCGATCATTGATGTCGGGGATCTGGGCCGCGGTGAAGGCGACTACTTGTGTCGAGTCGCAGTTCCGATAGACCATGTTGAAGTTGTGAAAATCTCTTCCAGCAGCGCCCATGATGATGATCTTCTTTTTCGTTTTGGTTGCGGTCATTGACTTCCTCCTGTCCTTGCAAAACCCTGTTACCATCAAGGCCGGACACTGTCTACGGCGACGGCACGATAACATGAAGAAGGGTAAAGTCAAGGATAAATGAAGGGGATAAGTGAGACGGGAATTCTGCAGATTCTTTCCCAAAAAATTGACAACACCTCGTCTGAGGAAGATAGTATATATCGTCTCCGTTGTGTGTTAAGTGACAGGAGGAACGCCTTGAGACTTGTGAAGATGCTATTTTATTCAACGATGTTTTTCATTGCTACTGCTCTTGCGGCGGCGCCACGGATAGCGGTGCTTCCCATCGGTGCGAACAGCGAGACAAAACAAGATGCGGCGCAAGATGTCGAAAAAAAATCGCAAGAGAAACTTGCGGCTATAAAAGGCGTTGATGTTGATGCGCTTTCCAAAAAAGAGCGTCGTGATGTCCGTGAGTGCGAAGGAGAAGTTAGTTGTATGCATCGTGCCGTCAAAAAGAACGATGCCGACTACTATGTCATACCGGTCGTTGCTAAGTACAACGAGGATGATGACGAAGTGGTCCTTGAGGTTTCGGTGTATGATGAGAACGGCGTGGTCGAGGACGCTAAGAGAATCGGGCCTGCCAGTCCCAAGAAGGTAGCCAACAAGTTCGTCGAGCTCGTCGCAGCATTTGCAACGAAGGTCGAAAAGAAAGGAGAATCCCGCAAGAAGGCTCTCTCCGAAGAAGGGGAAGAAGTAGCTCCTCGAAAAGAAGCAAAGAAAAGTAAAAAGAGTGCCTCCGAGGAAATAGACGAGATCGTCTCTTCAGCGAGTCGAGAAGAAGAGGAGGAACTTTCTCCCAAAACGGCCATTGAGCGCGGGTATCGTGCCTATCGTGACGGTGATCTTGATATGGCGCGGAACTATTTCGAAAAGGCGGGCAAGCGCGATGTGACGGCCAAGAAAATAGCCGCTGCGATAAAAGAGATCGCTCAAAAAAAGAGCGAAGCTGAATCGTATCTCGAACAAAAGCGGTATGAGGAGGCTCTCCGGCTCATCGAGGAAATAGAGAAACGAGATCTTGGCATCAGGACGCTCGGTAATAAGGAAGGATTTTTCCCCAATGAGAAAAGGATGCGTCTTCTCTACGAGGATCCTTCCCAAGTGGACATGAAAAAGGTCGAGGCGATTCATCAAAAGTTTGTCAAGAGGATCGCTGAATTACGGCAGGCGCGGGCGAAAAAGATCGCCGACATAGAAAAGGGCCTCAACGAAAAGATCGCGGCGCGCGAGGCGAAGATAAAGGAAATGGTAGATGCCGAAAAGGCGCAGGAACAAAAAGAGAAAGAGTATGAGGCGGACCTTAAGAAGCGCGTGAGCGAAATGAAATATAAGTGGGAGAAGGAAGACGGTGATCTTGAGCAACAGATCGTCGCGCTTGAGAGCAAGGTCACCATGATGGAACAAAAGGAGAAAGGCGTTATCAAGGTGTCCACTGAAAAAAGGGACAAAGAAAAAGCGGATGAGTTGGCCGCAGTGGACAAGAAGTATCAGGATGAACGGAAGAGGCTCGATGCAGAAAAAGAGTCGTTCTTGAACAGACAGAAAGAAGAGCTGGGTAAAGGAGGAGATAAGGTCGAGAAAGAAGTGGCGGACCTTTTAAAACGAAAAAAGGAAAAGGAAGAGAAGGTCGTCGAGTTGGACAAAAAGATCCAAACGGCTATGGAGGAGTTCGACAAGGCCGACAAGGCGAAGCAAAGCGACAATGAAACGGTCAAGATGAAGAACGAGGACGAGGATCGCAAGTTCCTCGTCGAGGTCGAAAAGGAATACCAGAAGAAGTTCGACGAACTCAATCAGAGACTTTCCGAGTTCGATTCCAAAGAGAGTATCAAAAAGGAAGACCTAACCAAGTTCGATAAAGAAATAGAAGAGTATATGTCGAAGAACGCCGAGGAAATGGGGAAGATCCAAGAGGAAGTGGAAAAACAGCGTTCTGAACTTGAGAAGGCTTATCAGGAAAAGAAGTCTGCCGCACAGAGCGATTTCGAGGCAAAGCACAAGGCAAAGATCGACGAGTTGTCGGCTAAGAAGGCGGAGCTTGAGGCGAAGATTGCCGCTTGGGATGCCGACACTGAAAAGATGAAGCAGGAAAAGGAGGCTGCCCTTACGGCGGAGAATAAGCCGGGAGACATTAAGAAGGAGATCGCCAAGATAGAAAAGGATAGGAAGACGGAAAAAGGGAAGATAGAGAAAGATCTGAAAAAGATATCTTCTGACCTCGCGGCGGCCGAGAAAGGAAAGGAGAATGCCGCGGCCAATGCTCTCATGGCCGTCGACGCGGAGTTCGAGCAGAAGTTCTCCGAGCTCGATATGCGTCTTGCCAAAGAGAGTGATCGCCTCAACAAACTTAATAATGACTTTCGTAAGAAGAAACTGGAAGAGAAGAAGCGATACGAGGAGAATTTCCAGAAGTTCCTCAAGGACAAGGATGCCTATAAGAGGAATATAGAAAAGCTCATCGAAGCGGCGCAGAAGGAGCGCGATGCCAAGATCGCCAAACGGCGTGAGGAACGCGACAAATTGGCTCAATCGTGGAGTAAAGATCGCGATGCGGCGAAACAGGCGCTTGACC
This sequence comes from uncultured Spirochaetales bacterium, assembly GCA_964415795.1. Taxonomy (GTDB): domain Bacteria; phylum UBP6; class UBA1177; order UBA1177; family JAKLFG01; genus CALITV01. Next base: position 54,793 of record CAYQBN010000006.1, read on the forward strand.
GAAAACTCGAGCCCGATCGTAAGCTCAAGGAAAGGCTTGTTAAGGAGATCGAGGAGATTACGGCCAAGATAGAGCAAATAAATGCAACTTGGGCCAAAGACCAGGAGGCGCTTCGTAACAAGCAGCAGGAAGAATCCGACAAATTCCTCGCGAAGTGGAAAGAGCGTAGCGAGGCGCTAGAGAAAGGGTATGCCGAAAAGAAAGATGCGGTCATCAAAAAGTATGAAAAGATAGAGACCGATGAAAAGAACGCCAATAAGGAGGCCAAGGCAAACCTAGAGCGAGAGATAGAGAAACTGATGCAGGAAAAGAATCGCCGGAAGGAATCGCGGCAGGAGATCCTCAAGAAAGAGAAAGAAAAGTGGGAGGAACAGAAAAAACGCTGGGCCGAGGAGAAGGAACGGCGCAAAAGCGAAATGGAACAGTTCAAGAAGCAGTCCGAAGAGTCTCTTAAAGGCGAACGGGAACGCATTATCGAAAAGAAGCGCGAAGTGGAAAAATGGTACGAAGAGGAACTGAAAAAAATAAACGAAGAAGAGACTGCGCAAATGCAAGCGCAGTTCCGTGACATCTCGAAAGAGGTGTCGAAGCTGGAGATAGTTTCTTCGAAGATCACCATGGCCATAGAACGACTCAAGGCTGACGCTCTTTCGCGACAGGGGTTGCTGTATCTTCAGAAGGAAGATCTCATTGCGGCGCGGCGTGCGTTTGTGAACGCTCTTTATCTCGACAAAGAAAATCAAACCGCGAGCGATGGACTTAAGGCGATAGAAACGACGGCCAAGTCGATGTACTGGAAGGCTTATGGCGTTCGTGATACGAACAAGAACGAAGCGAAACGAGTGTTCGAGATACTCGTTAAAACCCTAATGCCGAGTAGCGAATACTTTATAAAGGCGAAAACGGCTCTCGAGGAGATTAGGTAACCCGGTAACAGCACAACGGAGGAAACCATGGTGTGCACGAAGAAGAAGGCCCCGGCGAAGAAGACCGCCAAGAAGGTTGCCAAGAAGGTGGTCAAGAAGGTCGCCAAGAAGGTCGCCAAGAAGGCCGTGAAAAAACCGGCCAAGAAAGTTGTGAAGAAGGTGGTCAAGAAGGCGAAGAAAGCCAAGAAGTAGTGCTTTTTGCTTTTCCATCGCGGAGGGGGGGCCGATGAGCCCCCTCTTTTTTTAATTGGTTTAGAAAACGAGGCGGATGCTTCCCATAAGGGAGTTCCCTGTTTGCGAGACGCGCGATCCGTCTGTCTGTTCGAGATCCTTTGTTTGTAATTGTGTCCACTGGAACCCGAGCACTAGACGCTCAAAGAGGGTGTAGTAAGCGGCTACCCACAGCGAGTCGTTCTCGTAATAGAGCGGAGAAGCGCCTTTCTGTTTTTCGTCAGGGTCTTCAGCGCCGTAGCCAACATGGAGCGCGAGTTCCTTGAGCGGCTTCATCGTCAGTTGTGCCCACCAACCAAGTGCCCGTTGGCTGTCGACGACCCGTTTTGTGGTCGCGTTAATGTCTTCGGTGATGAGTGCGCCACCGTAGTAACCGAATACATCGACATTCTGTCCCCACCAGAATTTTCCGGCGATCTCGGCATACTGATGGGCGACGCGAAGAGCGCCAACGGCATAGCCGACATCCACCGTTTTCCCGATGTACTTGATGTCCTTTTTATTGGGGTAAACACCGCTTTTGTACTTTTCGCGTCCCCATGCGCCAGCTGCGCCGGCGAAAAGGTTGATGCCCGCGGATGGAATGGTTCCTTTGAGAGAGATCTGACTCTGGATTTGTGGTATGTCGGAAGCGTCCCCGGCATCGATGTTTACCTCAACCGCACTTGCCCGGTTCGCTGAGGCGCCGGTCATTGCGCGTGCAGCAGCGATTTGTGCGGTAAAGAAAAAGGTTTCTGAGAACTTTTGGATAAGGTAGATCTCGAACAACGGCAAGCGTTGCCATGTGTTTCCCATGCCCCATGCCATTGATTGGCTGATAAATGCAGGCCATACGAGCAGTGTCGCGGTTGCCCAAGTTTGTCCCGCTTTTGCGCCAAGCGTCGTAGCGTTCCATGTTTTGCTCAGCTCGGCATAGGCATGGCGGAGGCGGAACATGGGGGAACTCTCGGCGGTCCCCGAGTCGCTCATGGTCGCTCCAAGGTCTATTTCGAGCTTGCCAGAGAGAGAAACCGCTTCGATACGCGGAAAACCGAGGTCTACGCCGATACGCGAACTGCGTGCGGTGAGGCCGATGGAGCTTTTGCCCTTGTCGACCACGTAGAGAGGCATGTTATTGACAAAGAACAGCGAATCATTCGCCCAACCGGTAAGTTCTATAAATCCGTATGGCTGAAAAGAGAGGACCGGTCTTTCTTCCTTTTGCTTTTTGGTCTCTTCGAGAGCTGCTTCGGTGCGGGCTACCTTTTCGTTGAGATTCTCATTTTCTGCGGCAAGCCGCTTCTGTTCTCCTTCGGCTTTGGTGAGGCGCTCCTCAAGTTGCTCTATACGATTCTCGAGAGAGGAAACTTCTGTGGCAGGCGCTTCTTCCGCAATGGTGGCGTTCTCGGGAATTGACGGTGCAGGTTGTTCTTGCGCGAGGAGACATATGGGAAAAGACATGAGAAAGACGACTAACATGGGCCACATGATTTCCTCCGTTATGTGTTTGTCAATGCTCGTGCTTAGAAAGCATCCTAGAGGAGAGCGGAGGGCAAGTCAAGGAGCCGGCGATGATGTCGCTGATTCGAGTTTAAGTCGGCGCATAAACCGCGAGTTGTGCCACGGGAGCCACACATCAAGGAGTTCTTGGTAACGAGTGACGAGTTCGGGGTGCTCTGCCGCGATGTTAAGTCTTTCGTCGGGATCCTCATCGAGGTTGAAAAGGTAGGTGCGTCGTCCCTCGTTGAGATAGCGGACGAATTTAAGGTTGCCGTCGAGGATGCCGTCGCCGAACACTTTGAGACGAGAGAAAAAAAGGTGAGGGTGGGGCTGGTAATCGTCGCCGAGAAGGTTTTGCCCTGTCCATTCCGCTGGCCGGGAAAAACCAATGAGCGATACAATAGTGGGCGAGAGGTCAACCATGGTACCGATACGGGGATTGCGGTGGAATCCCCCAAGTCCCGGGATCTTCATGAGGAGCGGTATCTTGATGTCTTCTTCCCAGAGGTGCCCTTGATGGTTGTAGTTCCCGTGAATACCGAAACCTTCCCCGTGATCGGCGGTGACAATGATGAGCGTGGTATCAAGGCGGCCACGCCGTTCAAGTCCGTCGAAAAGACTGTTGATCGCCTTATTCACATAGGACTGGGTCAATTGATAACGCTCGAATGCCGGAAGCGTGGAAATGTCACGGTCGGGGAGATGATACGGTGCATGGGTCCAGAAGGGATAATAGAGCGCGAAGGTTGGTCTAGGGTCATCTTTCTGTTTGTCGAGAAACGTGAGGAGATGATCGATAACCATCTCCTCTTCGACCGCGAGTGTGGTGGCTGTTATCTTGCTACGAGCATGGTCTTTGAGAGAGAAGTAATCCTCTCGTACCTCGAACCCTTTCATGAATGCGGCGATGTCGAAGTTGTCGAAGAACATCCGGTTCGCTTGGAAAAAACCGGTACGATACCCGCCAGCCCTCAAGACATCGAGAAGCGAAGGGCAATCGTAGTTCGGATACATTTTGGTGATGGTATAAAATCCGGTATTCTGATAGTCTCCGCAGATGAAGGCGAGGAAACTGCGGCTCGATGCGGGGAACACGGTGCGGAAATTGGTGAAGAGAATGCCGCCTTCAGTCAGTCGGTCGAAGAACGATAAGTTTTTGATGCCGAGGCGGCCAAAGGGGGTGTAATCGTAGGCGACCGCCTCTATTATAATAACAAGGATATCGGGTCGGGTAAGTTGAGGTATTACCGGAAGGGTATCCCACACCGGGTATTTCCCGGCGATGGGGGAGCTGGGCGGAGTGAATGATTCTTCGGGGACATCGCGGCGCTCGATGTTATGATACAAGGAGACCCCTTTGACGGTCGTCTGGACGAGCTGGAAAAGAGGATTTTGAATAAGTTCTGCTTTCTGCTCCAAGCGAAGTCTTAAAAAGTCTCCTATCATTGGCCATGTTACCAAGCCATAGAGGAGCAGTATTCCCGGCACAAATGAACGGCTCCAGAAACGATGATGCTGAATAGCACGGTAAAGTGGCTTGAAAAGAAAAAGAAAAGAACCGACGATACAGAGAAGAAAGATAATGAAATAAGGACTTAACGCCGCGGTGAAATAACTGAACAGCTCGCCAAAGCCAGCACCATTGAACAGAAGGAGGCCGAAGGTGAGGAAACTTCGGTAGTAGGTATAGAGAGTGAAATTCGCAATAAGGAAAAGTGCCACCAAGAAAAAGGTGCCCAACTCGTAAACGCGCCGCACTATCGGCCTCATAGGTTTGGCGATGAGCGCAAGAAGGTAGGCGAGGGCGATGTCGCCACCGGTCATGAGGAGCACCCACGGCGGGGTAAAAAAGTTCATGAAGCCAGCGTTGTCGCTGATCGCGAGTTTGAACCCAAGGAGGACTTTCAGGGCGATATGGGCGAGGGTGATCGCATAAAAAAAGGGAATGGTACCGATGTCAAGTGAAAGAGCGCGAACAATGTGCATTATCGAGGCGCAAAATCGCATGAGGAAATAATCCTTAAGCTATCGTATCGCAAGTGTCTTACCGTAGGGGAAAACTAGTTTTTGTCAATCCTTAGAAAAAGAAATATCGCCTATCGTTCCCGTTCCTTTTCTTGAAAAAAAGCAGTCAGCCGCTATAATCGGCTCATTGATATCGTCTATAAGGAGAGGGCATGGCGATACGCAGCATATCGACGGTGTTCATCGCGTTGCTTATCATCCTGTCGAGCGGAGGATGTAGCAACGGAGAGAGCACCTACCCTCTTACCTTGCATTTCCAGTTCGACGAGACCGAGGCGAGCGATTGCACTACCTATCTCGCGGAGAAGTTTTCTGTTACCATTTACTCGGAAGACTTCGGCGTCCGCAAAGTATGCGAATTTCCCTGTCCGCTTCCGGAAGATCCCCAGATCGAGCTTTCAGCAGGCATATACTATCTCACGGTGTCCCTTCTGGGATCGAACGGCGCTCTAAAGAGTTGGGGTTCGGCACAGGTCAACCTCGATCGTGAAGAGAGCGTTACCGTCGATTTGAAAGAATATCGAGGAGGTATTACTCTTTCATGGCCGACATCGCTCTGCGATGATTTCGATATATCGTATCTCGCTGTCACCGCCGAGCGAGAAGGGGAGGTGGTCACCGCAATCGTGTGGGGAGTTGAAAAAGAAATCAATAGGGTCCTCTTGCCCTGCGCCGCCAGCGAATTCAAGATACAGAATATCGAATCGGGGACCTATGTGCTCACCGTGGATGGACTTCGCTCCTCTGATAGTGAGCGTCCTCGTGCCCGGTCGTCCATTCCTCCTTTTAAAGTAACAACGGGACAGGATACTGCGGTTTCTCTCAAGAACTATTTTGAACTGGTCGTTTCCGACCTTTTCGTTCTGTGGGAGTTCGACAGCAAAAGCATCTCCTCCTGCGAGAACGCTGGGGTGGCAACGGTACGGGTACGAGTCATCGCCGATGGAGAAGGAGAAGAGGAGTTTGTTCAGACCATGGCGTGTGACCTTTCAGGGGAACGGAAATTCTCCTTCTATGATCTCCCGGCGGGGGATTACACAGTTACGGTCGAGGGACTCGATGCTGCAGGAATGGTCGCCTACGGCGGGCATAAGGTGCTTACCGTCGAAAAGGGCAAGGTGGGAAAAGAGGGCTATGTGTTAACCATTTATCTGAAACAAGAGTGACCGGAGGGCATAATGTTAACCAAAAGACAGATGGAGAAGTTTCGAAAGCGGCTCCTTGCCGAATTGAAAGAGATCGAGGACCGCAATCGTGAAAAGGTTGAAGAATTGGAAAAAGAGACCGGAGACCCTGCGGAAAAGTTTCATGGCGACGAGGCTGATCAGGCAAACTTTCTCGAAGAACGTAGCCGTCTTCTCCGCCTCCGAGACCGCGATCGTAAGCTCATCAATCGGATACATCAGATGCTCCAGAAGATAGACGATGGTACTTACGGCGTCTGCGAATCGTGTGGCGCTGACATCGGAATAGAGCGTCTTGAAATGCGTCCTGTTGCGACGCTCTGCATCGAGTGCAAGCGGGAACAGGAGGAACGCGAAGAGCGCGACAAGGCGCTCAAGCGGAGATAGCTCGTATGCTCTCCCATGCCATCGTCCCGGCCGCCGGCTTAGCGACTCGTTTTCTTCCCGCTTCCAAGACAGTTCCTAAGGAAATGTTTCCTCTCTACGACCGCCCGGTGATACACTATATCGCCGAGGAGGCGGCGGCGGCGGCTATAACTAACATAGTGTTGGTTACTTCAGAAGGGAAGGAAGCGGTTGCTGACTATTTCGACCGGATCAACCCTAAGTTTCTGCAGGCGAAGCTTCCCGACACCATTGTCGCGGATCTGCAGCGGATAGAAGAGATGGTCGAAGTTACCTCGGTGCGGCAGAAAAGCCAGCGCGGTCTTGGCCATGCGGTGCTCCGCGGCATGAGCGCCGTTCCCACCGACCCCTTTGCTGTGATGCTTCCGGACATGTTCATCTGGTCGTCCGGGGACAATGTGATGGTGCGCATGCGGCGTCTTTTCGAAGAGCATGCTGTCCCGGTCATTGCCCTCATGCGTGTCCCCGATGAAGACCGATCCCGCTACGGTATGGCGGAAGGGGTTATGAAGGGAGATTTCTTCGAGATACACCGTCTTGTCGAGAAACCGGGCGTGAACGGTACCGACTCGAATCTTGCCATTGTCGGACGCTATATCCTTCCCAGCGCTCTCGGTCCCATTCTCGAAAAGACCTCTCCCGGCGCCAAAGGGGAAATACAACTCACTGATGCCCTCAACACCCTTTGCCGCAAGCAGCCGTTTCTGGGGCTGATCCTCCGTGACGACGAGTTTGTCTTCGATGCGGGGGACAAGAATGGCTACGCCTTTGCCAACGCCTTTCTCGCCGCACATCGTATCCCCGGCTTTATCGATGAACTACGGCGTATGATGAAGTAATTTCTATGCGCACGGTCCTTTTATCATTTTTCTGGCTCTTTAGTTTCTTTGCTACTCCGATGCAATTGATACAAGACCTTTTGCGGATGACCGCCGTTGATTCGCCGCGCATAGAGATAAGCGGCGTTCGAGAAGGAGAGACCGCTGCCCCAGTGACGATTGTGTATGACTCGGTAACGGATGAGATTTTATTTTCTGTCGGTGATGAGCGTTTGGTATTTCGCGGCGAAAAGATACCTTCGTGGATGAGGCTTTTCTTCCACAAAAAGAGTGCCGATAAACCGACTGATCAGGCGGCCTCCTTCCTTTCCTATCTTGCGTCGCTTGGTATTGCGACCGACAAAAAAGGCATATCGATTGTTGCTCCGGAAGGGGATGTCGTTGTATTTATTGGCCGTGAAAAAACATCTGAATCGAGCCCTGCCCTTTTTCTCTATCATCAGAATCACCTTCCGTATCGCCTCGTGACCCGTGACTTTGATGTTCGTTTCGAGGAATATCACCGAAGCATATTGCCGCTCGTTTTACCGGGAAAGATCACCATCGTCGATCAGGATAAAATTGTCGTTTATCGATTCATGCGAAATGAATATCGCTAACATTGTCTTGCTTACTTTGATTTGTTCTTGCCTTGTTCCTTCCTGCACGCCCACAGATGACGAGACGCGCCTTAAGCGACGAGAGATCCTGTACCGATTTGCTCCCCTCTCCGGTGATTGCGTTGCCATCTTCGGTGCCGGCGCGATCCATGACACGACACCAGACGGCGCTCTTGCGCTTCTCGGAGAGGACCTGAACAAGTTCCGATATCTCGGTATCGAGGGAAGCACCATGCATATCGACCTGCCGTGGCCGTACAGCGACATAGATGTCCCGGTTACTATGGAGCGCAACGATTACGGATACCGTATCAAAAGTACCTATGAGGAAATCGTCTTTTTTTTCACGACCTACCGCATGGGAAACGACATTTCGGTTCTTCGCATTGACGGGAAGTTTTGTCATGACATGCCACAGTTTCTCAAAGAGCATCTGCTCGCTACTTGGATAAAGAACATCATAAAGACGACCAGAGACCGGCGTGGCTGATCGGTTCGTTCGTCTCGTCATACCGCGTCCCGGCATAGACGAGCTTTTCTATCGCGTCAACGGGGAAATGAATGTCGCCCCGGGCGACATCGTCGAAGTAGAGCTTCGCAACGAAAGAACTTGGGCGCTCGTGCGGGAAACGACCACCACACTTCCTCCCGAGATGGCAGGGGTTGTATGCAAACCGGTGTTGCGACTCATCACGGCCACGCCGTTGTTCCGTGACCGGCATGAAACCGCTTTTCTCCAGTGGCTTGCCGAGTACTATCTTTACCCTTTTCCCAAGCTGGTCAAACAGATATTTGGTCCTTTCATCTCGAAGGCCAATAAACTGCGTCGGCCTTCGGTGACTTCTTTTCGTCAACAGGATGCCCAAGAAATATCTTTAACGCCCGACCAGCGACGCGTCGTCGAACATATCATGGAACGGTGGTCTTCCGGAGATCGAGCACCGGTGCTCCTCTTCGGCGTCACCGGGAGCGGCAAAAGTGAGGTGTATGCAGCGCTTTGTCGTCGTATCTTCGCCGCAGGAAAGCAGGTGCTCTATCTTGTCCCCGAAGTTAGTCTCACCGCTGGAACCCTCCGTCATCTCGAGGCTCGCTTGGGAGAACCTGCTGCTCTTCTCCATAGCTATTTGCCGGCAGGGCAGCGTTTCTCGGCCTTCTCGCGCGCCATTGAGGGGGCGGTCAAACTTATCGTCGGGACCCGTTCGGCGCTTCTCTATCCACTTCCTGACCTCGGCCTCATCATTGTGGACGAGGAACACGACCCCAGTTATAAGAACCTCGAACCCCCGTATTACCACGCCCGCGATGCTGCGGTGATGAAGGCCCATCTTCTTCGCATACCCGTGGTACTCGGGAGCGCGACACCCTCGACCGATTCGTGGTATAATGCCCTGCGTCATAAATATCATCTTGAACGATTGCCACGACGAGCCAACGATCGTCCGCCGCCACCGATACGCCTTTTTCCTTACCGTGGCGACACTCATTTGCCGATGGAGGTTGTCGATGCCGTACACGGGGCCATTGAGAGGAAAGAACAAATTCTCTTTTTCGTGAATCGCCGAGGATTCGCTCCTCTCGCGGTGTGCCGTACCTGCGAGACGATACAGAAATGCCCCTCATGTGAGACCGCGCTCGTCTATCACAAAAAGAAAGGGAAACTCCTCTGTCACCATTGTGGATTCAATGCCTCTTCGCATCGGTGCTCTCATTGCGAGGGGACACTGCAACTTTCTGGAGCGGGCATCGAGCGGCTTGTGGAAGCGCTTCGGGAAATGTTTCCCGCTGCCCGCATAGCGTCGATAGATCGCGACAGTACTCCTGATGAGGGGGCACTTTCAGCGGAGCTTCAACGCATCGAGGAGGGCCACTATGACCTCATCGCGGGCACCATCATGATAAGCAAGGGACACAACTTCCCGGCACTCACGCAGGTGGTCATCAAACACGCCGACTTTCTTCTTGCGCTCGCCGATTACCGTGCCGGAGAGAGATGTTTTCAAGTGATCATGCAGGTCGCTGGTCGTGCCGCCCGTTTCGACAAGGAGGGGGCCGTCTGGGCCGAAACGCTTACCCCTACCCATTATCTTTGGCAGTATCTTCCTCGATACGACTATGAAGGATTCCTTGAGGAGGAATTGCGTTGGCGTCACGACTTGGATTTGCCTCCCTATCGTCGTCTCGCGGTGATCAAAGTAACCGCGGCGACCGAAGAAAGCGCCGAATATACCGCAAGTGCGTTATATGACGAACTCGTTTCCCATCTTTCTCGTGAAAGGATCCGAGTGCTTCCTCCCATTGCCCCACCTCTTCAGCATGTGCGTAACCGCCATCGGAGGCACATTACGCTCTTCGCCGCCAACTTCCGTAACCTTTCTCCCTTTCTTGCTACCCTAATCGGACGCTACACGCGTCGCCGCGGGGTAACCGTTACTTGCGATATAGACGCGCTGTCGACGATGCAAATATGAATCATCCATTCATTAATCCGGCTCTTTTCTCCCGTATCTCGCTCCATTATACCTTTCACGCGGGACCGCCATCGCCGGAGCGCACCATTCTTCTTGCGATCGGGAAATCGGCCCCTTTTATGACTCGTCGTTTTCTCGAAGAGTATCCTTCCTATCGTTCTTCTCCCACCAATATGGTGATACCTGAAGAGCTGAGTCTCCCGGATCAAGGGCTTCCTCTGTACATAGACATCGTTCGTTCCACACATCCCCATGTTACCGAGAAAAGTTTCGCCGCTGGACGCGCGCTTTTGGACTTCCTTCGGCGTCATGCCGCATATGCTGATGCGGTTATCACGCTTCTTTCAGGAGGTGCGTCGGCGCTCATCGAGGATGCCGATAACCCGGCGACGGTAATAGCTGAAAACCGGCGTCTCCTGTACAGTGGTCTTCCAATACAGGAAGTAAATCGACAGCGCATAACTCTCTCTCGCATCAAGGGAGGAAAACTTACCGACCTCCTTCCCGAGGCGTTTTGGATAACCTTTGTTATGAGCGACATCCCTTCTCCTGACGGGTATCGGATCGTCGGATCGATGCCGACATACCGGGAGCACCATCCCCGTCATACATTGATTCCTGTCGCCGATGGTGCGTCTCTTCACGAACTGTGTGCCGGGCTGGTAAAAGAGCATGGCTACCGGATTGTTTTTGAACGGCGTTTTCTTACCGGCACTGTCGAGGAATGGGGTGATATCATCACAAAAGAGGGAGAGCGTCTTGGTCCGCGAGAAGCGATTCTCCTCACCGGAGAACCAACCATCGCCGTGACCGTGCCTTCTCCCGGGTGCGGTGGCCGGATGGCGCACCTTGCGTTGCTTCTCGTAGACTCTCTGCCGGTTCACCATAACCTTTACGCGCTTTCAAGTGACGGCATAGACGGCAATTCTCCTTACGCGGGCGTGGTTTATACCTCTACCGATCGCGTGCGTTTTGATCGGACGCTCCTCGCGGCGCACCGCGATCATTTTGATGCCTATTCGTTCTTTGAACGCTATGGTTGTGCCCTTAGGACCGGGTACACCGGTGTCAACTTGAACGATGTGGTCGTGGTGACTGGAAGCTAGAGGATAATCTCCCTATTTTGCCGGTGCTTCCTCTCTGTCGGGGAAGGAGAAAGAGCCCCGGATTTCCTTATGAGAACACCAGCAGGTCGGGTTTGAACACCAGTATCAAGCCAAGCGCCAGCATGAGTGCACCGGACACCAGTTTCAATACCTTGGCATGTTTTTCCTGAAAACGGTACTTGCCCATCGTAAAAACGAACAAGAGAACGATGGCGGCGAGCGGTATGACATAATAGATATTGTAAAGAGCCATGTAAAAATACTTCGTTATTGTTCCGATGTGTTGGATGGAGAGAACGCGGGTGTAGATGGCGGGGAATCCTACCGTACACGCAAGTTCAATGAGGTTGACGAAGAAGGCGAGCGCAACGGTACCGGCAAAGGCGAGCCAGACATTCTGTTCGTTCATGACGCGACGCATCTTGTCAAAGAGTTTGGGCTTTGCCTTCTCCGGTATCATAAGGCTTAACCCTTTTTTGAAGAAGAAAAATTCCTTCATGTTGACGAGGCCCATGAACACCGCCACGAGACCGAGTCCTATCGTCACATATTCTTTGATGCCAAGAAACATAAAGATATTGAGCCATGCCGTCATGAAGAGGAAGTAAACGATCGCTGATGCGGTCACAAAAGTCCCTCCCACCATGATGAGCTTTCGCCGGCTTCCGGCGTTGACAAGCAAGGTCAACAGAAACATGAGGACCCACATGGCACAGGGATTGACCCCGTCGAGAAGACCGATAATGAAGGTAAATGAAGGAAGGCTCACGAGGTGTGGATCGATCTTGCCGAGAATGGGGATGGTGATGAGATTCTCCTCTTCTTCGCCGCATGTTTTGTTCTTATCGAGATAGTTCTCTACCATTTCGACAAGAAGGTGATCGTGAACTCCTTTTTTGAAGCCGACGATGAACTTGTTCCCCAGAATGAAGGTCGGCACCCCGCGGCTTTGAATGGAAAGTTCGTCTGCCTTCTTTTTGAACAGGTCGCGATTTTCGGGATGTGTCGTTATTTCAAGTTCGCGAAACTCTATCTGAGGATAACGGCGTTTGATGTCCTGAATGAAGGGATGGGCTTCCTTACAGTGGGGGCAAGATTGGGAGTAGAAAAAATAAAAGATAGGTTTTTCGCTTCCCGCCGTTATGTTGTCTGCCGTCGCTACCGAAGAGAAAGAAAGGAAAGAAGCGATGAGGAGAAAACCCGCCATGCGAATCATCATGCGAAGCCTCCCGTGACATTGGGCAATTGAAAAAACAAAACCGGCGGTCGATTATATTCCACACCGACCGCCGGTCAATTCTTTCACCAAGAATCAAAGAACCAAACCCCGGTTGAGAGGGGCAATCTTATCAACTAGTAGCAGTAGCCCTGAATACAAGGTTGACCCGAGCAGCAGACATCTCCTTCGGAACACACATCGCCCGCAGGAATACATTCTTGGGCATTAAGGAGCATGAGCGTCGAGCCGGTCTTACAGGTGGGGTTATCGTAGCAGATGTACTCGGTCTGCTTACACTCGTAGCATTTTGCGCGAACTTCGGTGGAATTGTAAGTTTGGCACTTGGTTTCGCCGACTTTGCAAGCTGCGGGAACACATTGCGTTCCGCCCATGTACACTTCTCCCTGTTTGCAGATGCCGCACTTTGCCAGCTCGGCTGTTTTCAGGCACTTGAGAGCCGTAAAACCCTTCTCCGCATAGCAACAGCCGCTCGAACAGTTAGTTTCATTGCACGCGCCGTTCGAAGCGACTGTATTTACGCAGCGGGCTAGCTTTTTGTTGCATGTTGTTCCGCTGTAAGCACTGCAATCGCTGTCGCTTTGGCATCCCTCGGCACACTTCGCGTTCACGCAGATAAGACATGCACCGCACTCGGTGTCGGTCTTGCAGTTCTTGCCGAGATTTGCGGTTGCACAATCGCCGGGGAGGGTGGAGTCGTTGTCGGGCTGTACATCAGTAACCGGTGTGTCAAAATCCGTCGGGTTATTGTCGGTATCAGTGCCGCCAGTGTCGGTGCCACCCGTATCAGGCAACTGGTTGTCGACATCTGTCTGAACATTCGAATCGGTGTCGGTTGCCGGGGTGTCGCTTGTCGGAATAGCCGGAGGATCTTCGCTTGAGCAAGCGACAATAAGAAACGCCGCCATAAAAATCATTGCACCGGAAAACATGTCCTTCAACATCGTTATACCTCCATTACTTATGAAGTAACCCTTACATTGGTGGACTCACTATAGCACGGTACTATACGATTGCAACGGTTCCTTCTCATATTTTGCATAATATCCTAATTTTTATTGAAATATCAAGCAAATTCGCTCCTCCGAAGACTCCGAGCCCACTTCTACACCACAGCTTTATTGACCGTCTAAAAAAGAAAAAAGTTCTTTGGGGTGAGTAATTTTTTCGTTCAGCCCAATTAAAACTATAGTAGAAATGATTTTCTTGACAAATATATTTTTCCGTTGTTATCACGGCTCATGATTTGACGGTGAGGAAATTATATGATCGCGCATCGTGCGTTTCTCTTCTTTTCTCTCCTTTCTCTTTTTATCTCCGGAGAGTTCCGATTGGCCTTTCAGAATGATGGGAGAACATGGTTCGCTGTTTTTATTAGCGTTTCATTCAATGCTGACGAGGCTCCGACAGGGAAAGTTCCCCCGCCGATACTTGCTTCCTATTCACCGGTTTCGCTTTCGATCCGGGAAACGATGTATCTGCGTAATAGGTTGGAGGAGATACTCGATGATACCGACGAAGAGGTTCTCGAAAAAGAAGAAGACACTATCGAGGAGGGGGTCGATGGAACATCGACGGAAGATTTTCCTTTCTTTTAGCGACCATTTCCTGTCGCTGTTCGTCGGCATGACGATCTCGGCCTTTGCTTGCGGTCTGGCTGCCGCTGAGCCCAATATTGAGCGACTTGCTACATACCTGAAGGGAAAAAAGATCACGGTTGAACGTCTTGAGAAGGACTATAGTTGTTACCCGATCGCCGAGGCGATTGAGCGAGGGATCGCCAAGGTGAAGAATCTCGAGAAAGCGGTCCGCGAGTCGCGGGAGAACGCGCGGATCGCGGGTCTTTTCCCCAAGGTGTCGGCATGGGCAAAATACCGGAGCGACGCCCGCCTCTATCTTTACCAGCAGAATAACATCAGCGTCGGCAAGGATTATATCACGGTGGGGCCTGACGATAACAATACCACGGTGGGGGACATTCATGCTTTCGAGATCGGGGGAAAGATAGAATTCGATCTTACTCAATTGGCATACAACTCAGACACGGTAAAATTCGCGAACGAGGAACAGCAGGTACATCAATTCCGCACCGAACTCATTGAAAAGATGGTATACGCTTATTACTTCATCGCCGTGGTGAAGGCGCTTTCTTTCAATGAGACAGATGTTCCTCCCGAGATCATGATTCCTGCTGAAATAGCGGCCAAAAAACTGAGTGCGTGGTTCTATGATCTTACTGGAATGAGGCTTGATAAATGTGGACCTGCTATGCCATAGGGATCGTTGTCTTTTTCTGCGGGTTATGTTCTTGTGAACGATTCTCGCTTCCCGAGAACGACTATTCCTACTTTGCCATTACTGAGGTGCCGGAAGAGGAGAGGATATGGTACCCCGAGGAAGAGATGATTTTCACTTTCAGCCAAGCGGTGGACGCTGGAACGCTGGGAGCGGTTACCATTTCATACGAGGACGATCCGGTGCATGAAACCATCGTGCTGGCGGAAGAAAACCGCGTCATCGTGAAAGATCTTCTTCCCGATGCCGTTCTTTCAGTGACTTTTACCAGTGCGCTCAAATCGGTAGAGCATAAGCCGCTGGTCACCCTGAGCGATAATGGTGAATTGCTCACCTCTCCCTTCTCTTTCTCATTCACCGTTGGACCCGCGTTGCCACAGATGGCGAAAGTATTTCCCGGAGATAGTGTTCGTTCCTCCAGCATCGCTTTGCAGTTTACCGGGCCCATCGAGGCCTTGGAGCACTTCCTCGTAACGCCGTCTCCCCTGAAGTACTATCTTGATGGCGATCTCCTTCTCCTCGTGTTCGAAGGTGCGCCCTCTTCGCTGAGAGTAGAAGGTCTCTCTTCACCATTGCGTCCCGGAATGGTGCCGCCAGTAGTGTTGTCCTTGAGAGAGGACCCAGCGGATCCGGTGGCACCTTCCATTTTAGAAGCGGTCAGCGACACGAGTGTCGTGCTTACCGTATCCGGAGAAGGATTGGTGGCGGTTGCTGTCAAAAACGATGTCACCGTATGTAGCCCCCAGTGCCTGATCGTTCAGGATTCTCTTTCACCGGACACTCGTTACACTTTTGACCTTTCTCTTTTTTTTACCGATGGAGCACGGGACATTTCCTACGCTGTTCAGACGCTTCCCGCGGCACCGCATATTATGATCAGCGAGATCATGCACACCCCCGAGGATGCGCCTGAGAAAAATTTTGAATTCGTGGAGATTTACAACCATGGTGACCTCGATTTTGACCTTGCCGCGTGCACCATAGACGATAAAGGCGACGGGATCGGAGAAGACAGGATCTCTCCTTTTCTCGAAGGAGACACTTCGATCGCGCCGGGAGAGTTTGCTCTCATCCTTGGTGCCGAGAGTACGGTGCACCTTTCCTTGAGCACCCATCCCCATGTCTTTTTCGTTGACGATACCACGATCGCCGACGGTGGCCTTACCTCGACCGAATCGATTCAGATCACCTGTTCTTCGGAAAGAGGTATGGTTACGGTTGCTTCGTATAACGGTCTGTTCCGCGGTGCTCCAAGAGGCTATTCGGTGATCATTTCTCCCGACGGACACACTTGCGCGTCGGAGAAAGCAGGTGGTTCCCCCGGCGAGATAGAGTACTGCGCGCCGTAACCCTGCTACTTTTTTCGCCTTTTTTTGATGGTTTTAGCGAGGCCCTCGAGCACATCGGATACGCCGGTGCGGTTCGCGATGTTCTTGATGAAAGTGGGGAGAGAACCGCCCGGATCGGTGTAGATATAGTAATCGACGAGTAGTTTGTCAGGTTCTATCTGACTGAAGAGGTACCATCCTTTGTTTATCTTTACCCGGACATTTTTCCCAGTCTCAGGATACTCAGGGTGCGTTGCCGGTTCCCACCACAATTTTACCTCATGACTGCTCAATCTTTCCACGCAAGAACGCACGATATAGTCACGATTGCTCGCGAGCGGTGGTGACACGATGTTATAGGAGACATCGCACTTGTCGTCTTTTGAAAGGACCACCGATTTTATGATGTAGGGCATGTTGCCGGGATGATTCGCGCGGTCGAAGATAATGTCAACCGCCTCCTTTATCGTTCCTGTCATGATAGCGGTTGCCTTCACCTCACGGATCTCGGTACCGGGGACCATGCGGCTGTAGATAGCCATGTTCTCGTCGCTTCGCTCTTCTTTCCATGGTCCTTCCGGCTCTCCTGCGAAAAGCGATGTGAGGAGGGCCGTCAAAGAAACGAGGGGAATGGAAACGCTCCTAGGCACGGGAACCTCCAGTGCATTGAACGAAGGAAGTGTAGCGGAAAAAGGGCAAGAAGCAAATGTTTGACAAACCGGATCTTCCTGCTATGTATATCGCCGTTGCCGGTGTGGCGAGGTAGCCCAACTGGTTAGAGCAGCGGATTCATATCCCGCGGGTTGAGTGTTCGAGTCACTCCCTCGCCACCATTTTCTCTATCTATCCTATCGTTACTTTTCTCCCGGTGCGAATCCGGGCAATTCGTCGATCTTGGGAAGGAAGATGATTTCGACGCGGCGGTTCTGCGCCATGTGCTCGGGGGAGTCGTTCTCTACCACGGGGTCGAACTCGGCGCTTCCGGCCGCAGAGAGCATCGTCGGTGATACGCCGCCCGCGATGAGCAGTTTCACCACTTCGATCGCCCGTTGAGCCGAGAGCTCCCAGTTCGATGCGAATTTCTTTCGTATCGGTGTCGGATCGGAATGACCAACGACAAGGAAGCTCCGGTCAGAGACCTCTTTGAGGGTCTCGGCAAGCTCAGCAATCGCCGTTTTGCCTTCGGGGGTCAGTTCGGTTGATCCGACGGCGAAGAGGATGTCGGATGAAAGCGTAACGATCATTCGTCCTTTGCGGATCTTTACCGAAAGTGTGCCGGCGTCGATCATTTTCTTGAGCTTGACGAGAAGATTATTGAACTCGGCGTTGCGTTTCTCGGCTGCTTCCTTCATGCGGCGGAGTTGTTCGAGTTCCGCCTTGAGCGCCTGCTTTTCGGCCTCGAGTTTTGCTTGTTCCTCAGCGGCTCTTCGCGCTTCTTCCTCCTTCTTGGCGGCGAGCTCTTTGTTTTGAGCATCGAGGTCCTCTACCGAGGCACCAAGATCCTTTATCTTCTTTTTGAGTTCGTCGTTGAAGGCCATCGCATCGAGGAAATTCTTCGACATCGCGTCGATCTCCTTCTTCAGCTTAGCCACTTGTTCCTTAAGATCGGCTATCTCCTTCTTGAGCGCCTCGTTCTCGGTGACAAGACTCTCGTTCGCCTTTTTCTGCGCGGCAAGCTCATCGAGCGCCTTTTGATGCGTCCCGCTTGTTACGCACGAAATGGCGATAAGCGGAAGGGACGCAAGGATTGCCAAGATTTCTTTTCGCATATTCTCCTCCGTCATCGGGTATTGTCTAGGATCCGAAGTAATCATTCTGACGCGTCGCCGAGAGAACGCCTTTCCAAAGTGCTTCCTCGGGGTATATCTTGCGTCGTTCGATGGTGGCGAGCGTTATCGGCACATGGGTAAAGAAATTGTTCCAGTGACCGATGAGGCAGTTGGTCTTTCCCGCCATTGCGGCGTGAACCGCGTGTTCCGCGAGGAGCGAACAAAAGATGGCGTCGGTTCCCTGTGCCGGTACGCTGCGAATGAGGTAGGAGGGATCGAAGTACTTGATGGAGAAATCGATCTTTCTTCCTTTGAGATGAGCACCCAGTGCTTCTTTGAGGAACGGTCCGATGTCGTGGTGGAGCACATTGCCCGATGCATCCTTGACCTTTTCGCGGTTCGTGAAGAACTTCTGACCTGCCCCTTCGGCGACGACGATGACAGCATGATGATTCTTGGCAAGACAGCGTTCGATCGCTGTGCAGAGGCCGTGTTCGCCGTCGAGGTCGAAGTCAACCTCGGGAACGAGGCAAAAATCGACCACCGAGTTGGCGAGCGTCGCCGCGGCGGCGATAAAGCCGGAGTCGCGCCCCATAAGTTTGACGAGGGATATTCCGTTGTAGGCCCCTTCCGCCTCGGCATGTGCCGATGAGATGATATCGAAGGTTTGGTAGACCGCCGTCTCAAATCCAAAGGTTTTTTCGACGAAAGCGAGGTCATTGTCTATCGTTTTGGGGATGCCTACTACGCTGATGGGTTGATTGCGTTTTCGTGCCTCGACCGCGATGTCGCGTGCTCCTTTGAGCGTTCCGTCGCCGCCGATGCAGAAAAGGATGTTTATGTGCATTCGGACGAGGGTATCCACCATTTCGCCGACATCCTGATTGCCGCGCGATGAACCGAGGATCGTGCCGCCCCGCTCGTGGATGTTGTCTACTACTTCTGGGGTAAGAATGATCGGCTCATGGCGATATTTGGGGACGAGCCCTTGGTAGCCGTAGCGAATGCCATAGATGTGCCTTACGCCGTAGTCGCACCAAAGCACTTTGACGATGCCTTTGATGACATCGTTAAGGCCGGGGCAGAGTCCGCCGCAGGTAACGATCGCTGCCCGAGTCCATGCGGGATCATGATATATCTTCTCGCGAGGACCAGCCTTTTGGAACGCGGGAAAATGACTGCCGGAGATCAGTTTTCGGATGTTCTTGACCTGACTGGAGAATGCCACCTCATCGTCGTCACCCACGAACACCCCGCCTTTGACCGGCGTCGGCACGGTGCAGGGGCCGAGGCTCTCTATCGCGAACGAATACTTCTCAGGTTCTCGAATTACCCGGTCATAGATGAAAGTCATTGGTATCCTCCTGACTCCACACCTGCTCTACGACGACAGCGTAGCCCATGTTTTTGAAAAAGAAAAGAACTTTTTGGATTGCTCGAATTCTTGACATCCCTATCCCTGTTTGTTAGGGTGAGTCGTCTGTCGTTATTGAGGGTGCCATGAAACGGAGCGTCTTCGTTCTCTTGGTTGTGCTGGCGGTATCGGTGCCGCTCCATGCGCGCCAGAAGATGGATTTCATGCTGTTCAACCTCGGTGATCCGGCGGTCAATCCCGACAGCGAGAATGATTTCGAGAAGATGGCGACCCAGTTCGCCGCCGTCATCGCCCCGATGTTCCATGGCGAGGCTGAGTCTCGCGGTGCCGAAGGGTTCGAGCTCGGTTTCGGCTACACCTTCACGAACATCAATTACAATTCCCGCTATTGGACCAACGCGCTCAACGACAAACCGACCGATATGCAGGTGCCCACCTTCTACAATGGAGCGGACATTCACTTCAAGAAGGGATTTTCGTTCGGTCTCGTCGTTTATGGAAATGTTCGTTACTATGTCCTTACCGAAATGGTTTCAGGGGGAGTAGGCGCCGAGTATGTCATCAATGAGGGACTCAAGAACTGGCCCGATGTCTCGGTCGGTGCGGGTTATAACGGACTTTTCGGCGGATACGATCTTTATATGCATCAGGTCGAACTGCGGGCTAAGATATCCAAGACCTTCGTCGCGAAGAAAGAGATAAAACTGATGCCCTTCTTCGCCTACAGTCATTTGTTTTCATGGGCGTGGTCGGGGCGCCTTGGTGGTTTCTGGCCCATCGCTCCGACTGATCCGATCGACTATGGTGCCGATCGGGCGGGGAATTCCTTTTACTTTGACACGAAGTTCCTCAATGTGGATCGCGTGCTTATCGGCTTCAAGTTCGCACGGGCGAATTTCTCTTTCTCCATTGAGACCGGTCTTCCTTTCAACGCCTATAAAGCGGTCAACCTTGCCGGTGGCATCTCGGTGATCTTCTGAGCACCGGGGCATGATAGACATCCACTCCCATCTCCTTCACCAATTGGATGACGGTCCCGATTCTATTGATGAATCGCGCGAGTGTCTCCGCATTCTCGAATCTCTGGGCTTTGGGGAGATAATTCCGACGCCGCACCGCTTCCATATGCTCTATAACCCGACACCGGAGGATGCGGCCGATCGTATCGCCGAGATACGCTCGCCGCTTATCCGACGCTTCTCGTTCGAATACCTCTATTCCGCGGAGATCACCGAGACTCGCGGTGACCTCTACGAGCTTGCCACCACGCCGAGCGGATGGAAGGTGATACTGCTCGAGTTTCTGCCCCTCATGGTGCGGAGAAATGATGTCGAGCAGGCGGTCTTTGCCCTCAATATGAAGGGGATCGCGCCACTCATCGCCCACATAGAGCGATATGGACTTTCCGATGAGTTCTGGGGCGATCTCAAGAAACGCTATGCCGTCTTCTATCAGATAAGCCTCAAAACCCTCTCTGCCCGTTTTTTCGACGCTAAACGCAATCAGATCATCCGCCTGCTCGATGCCGGTCTCATAGACAATGCGGCGACCGATCTTCACCGTCTTGCCAAGATAGAACAGATAGAGCAAGGACTTTCGTTCCTTCACAAGAAATATGCGTCGCAGATGGAGCGTCTGTTCTCGCTCGTTTTCGAAGAAACGGTTTAGAGATTTTTACTCTACTGAACCAGCGGACAGCTGTAGATATAGAGGTAATCGCCCGGGTAGTCGCTCGAGCCGTAGCCGCCCATTTCGGTTTCGAAGGCTTGGAACACCACCGTCGTGGGAGGTTTGTCGGTGACGATATCGAGGTATTGGTCCATGTCGTTAGTATAATTGTTGTAGGGCGTGGTCTGATAGGGGGTACCGTTCGCGGTGAGCTGGAAACCGTTGTAGACGGTCGACTCATCCGAGAGGAAGCGTGTCATCAGGTGATTGGTGGGGTACACGACGGTCGGCGGGAGTGTTGTCCCCTGATAACGTGCTTCAAGATTACACGTTGCTGGCACCGAGCCATGGGTAAAGTTCGGACAGGCGGAGATACGGACAAAATCGTAGGAACATGAGGCGTGGTACTCGATACCGTCGGGGAGAATGCGGAGGGTAAGGAGTCCGATGGGGTTGTTTGCATCGAGCACCCAGAGCCGCTCGGTGTTTGCGGCATAGGTTCCTGAGTCGGGGTATTTAAGAATGATCTGTCCATTGCGAAGTATCTCGAAACCGTTCTTGTTCGTGTTGCTGTCCGAGTCGAAGAACACATAGGCCTTGCGCGCGTTGATGGTGTAATCGAAGATCGCTTCGGCATAGTTGCCCGGACTGCACTTTTGGCCAGAGACATCGATATAACCGGGACATACAGTGGTGTCTGGGTACCAGCCGTCGGAGTTGATGTCGCCGAGATAGGTCACGAGCACCTTGTTGGCCGGCTGGGTTGTCGCCGAGCAGTCGCCGGCGCAGTAGTCTCCGTCGTCGTTGTTTCCGTCATCACAGGCCTCGGTACCGGTCTTGTAGCCGTCGTTGCAGATGCTCGTGCCGGTCGTGAATGAGAATACATAGGAAGAGCCGCTGTTGCCGACGAGCGGATTGTCAGCAAGGTCGGCGATCACCGGGCTGACGCCGTCGGGATTGAGTGTGACGGTGTAGGTGGTGTTGTCCTCGAGCGGCGCGGCGGGAGTGAAGGTCGCGGTAAGAGCGTCGGTCGAAAGCGATACTGTTCCGATGACGGGGGTGCCGTCGCTCTCCTTCTCCACGATAAAGGTCTCCTCGTTTACTTGGGCTACCTTCTCGCTGAAGGTAACGGTAATGGCGCTCAAGGTCACCGGTGCCGAATTGGTGCCGTCGGCCGGGTCGGTCGCGACGACGGTCGGTGCAACGGTGTCGGTCGTTGAGAAGGTGAAGACGACCTCGTCCATCGTGTTGCCCGCTACATCGGCGACCGCCGTGGTGATGGTCACCGTATAGGTGGTATCGGTCTCAAGCGGACTGTCGGGCTGAAGCGTCCACTTCGTATTGCCTGCTGACCAGACCGGCGTACCGGTGATGGCGGGAGCGGCGCCCGATCCGACTATGGTGAGTGAACTGCCCAAGACGACGGTTGCCGAGTCGATCGCCTCGGAGAAGGTCACCTCTATAGGGGTTGTGGTGTCTACATTAATTGTCGGGCTTGGCACAGTGAGTTGAGCGGTCGGCTTGGTGCGGTCGGCGACGAGCGTCCAGTGATAGGTCTGGTCGAGGGGAATACCACTTGTACTCTCGATGGTATTGGGAACGGTGATCTCGTAGGTCGTGTCGTTTGCGAGGTCTTGGGAAAGTTTGATGGTGAGCGTTTTCCCGTCGGCCGAGAGACTGCTCGTCGAGGTGTTGATGGTAACGGCAGGGGCGATGGTTATCACATATTCGGGGTCGGAGCAGCCACCACCGGTAACCAGTGTCGTCTCGTCGACCGGCATGCTGAAGGTAATGACGAGATCAGGACGTGTCGCCTTTGTTCGGGCACCGTCGCCGGGGCTTGTGAAGGTTGCAGTGAAGGTCGTCGGCGTCGCATCGGTGTCGGTATCGGTGTCAGGGGTGACCGTATCTTCATCGAGAGCAGTTTCATCGCTGATTTCGTCGGTGTCGTCGGTGATCACAGAGTCTTCGTCGCTCGGGGAGGCATCGTCAAAATCGTTAGGGGCTGCATCGTCAAGCGTCGGAAGATCATCATCAGCGATCGGCGATTCATCGTCATGGACCACGACCTCGTCGTCGAGAGGAAGCGTCGAGTCGTCCACCGGCGGTTGGTAGTCATCCACCGGCGGCACATGGTCGTCGGTCGGCGGGGCATAATCGTCATGCGTTGTGTCATAATCTTGCGGTGGCGTAACGGAGGGTTTACAGTAGCCGTCAACACAGTCGAATCCGGGAGGGCAAGTGTCGCCGTAGCAGGCTTCGGCGGCGACACAGGCACCGATCGGATTGCCATTTTCATCAACGAAGGTGCCATCGTTGAGGCAGTACTCCGAAGGAAGACAATCAGTGTTGAAAAGACAATAGACGATGTCTTCTTCGGGTGAACAGCTCTCAAGAACACCGACAAGCGCAAGTGAAAAGAGAAAAATTCGAATAAAACTCGGGCGCATGGTGGACCTCCTCGTAGTTGTTGCTGCTTGTTTCTGTTCTGGTTGTATATTGAGCTCTCCTGATATGTCAACAAGAAAATGTGTCTCCGGCGTTGTTTCAGGAAAGAATACGGATAAAATGAGAAGGTGCTGTCTGCGGACGAAAGATGGAGGTTCGCCATGTCTTTGCGCATGATACTCGTATCGCTGGGTATGTTCGTGTTCGTCGTTACCTGCAACAAACACGATCGAGACCAGCCGATCCCCGATGATTGGTTCACCGACGATCCTGTGGCAACGGAAGGAGACTTTTCTTTACCCGACCGGAGTGACGGCGAGGTACTGCTGGATGGCGAACCCGATGCAGACGAGCCTCTGGACGCAGAGGAAGAACCTCTCGAGGATGATGCTGTGTCTCAGAGCGATGAGATCCAAGCCGATGGGGACGATCTTCTTGTCGAGGATCTTCCCGATGAGGATAACGGTCCCGCCTACGATCCCCGTATCGAGCCGGCGCTCTGTGGCATGGCGCCCTATCATTGGCTCCCGCCGGCCACTATGGGGAACATCATCGAAGTTGACCAGATGTTCGGCTCGATCGGTGACATCGCGAAGACGAGCAAGGTTGCGCTCACCCTTGCCAAGACGCAGCTCAAGAACGACGGCGAGGTGAACCTCCAGCGCGATCCTCAGTATGACACGCTGGTGTATCGGATACTCTACCGTACCCAAGACAAAGGACAACCGGCAGAGGCGACCGGCATCGTGGCGCTTCCGATGACGAGCAAAACGGTGCCCATACTTATGATTCAGCACGGCACGATGGGACTTGGTGACCCCTGCGCGCCGTCGGCATCCGAAGGAAGCGAACCCAATGGTACTGCCCTTGTTGCGGCTCTCTTTGCCTCCTTTGGTTACATCGTGATTGCTCCCGATTATCTTGGTCTTAAGAGTATGGGGTCTCCTTCAACCGAGCTTCATTCCTATCTCATCGGCGAGCCGACCGCGATCGCGTCTCTGGATATGGTACGCGCCGTGCCGAAGTTTCTCGAGCGTCCCGAGGTGAAGATCTTCGGTATCGAGGTCAAACCGGGAAATGTCCTCATTTCGGGCGGGTCACAGGGCGGTCATGCCGCCGCCTTCACGACGAGGCTTGCTCCTTACTATGCGCCGGAGCTGGTCATCAAAGGAGCGGTCTGGGGGATCCCGCCGACCGACATGTATGCGCACGCCGTACGCGCTCTCAACAACTATGTCCCCGCCTCGGGCAATACCGCGCTCGTCTTCCTCTCGGCCAACGACTGGTATCGGGATGATCCGTCCCTTCTTTCGCAGGTCTTCCTTCCCCCTTGGGATACCTCCATGCGTGATTATGCCTTTACCAGTTGCGATCTCGGAGGCCCCTCGAAGCGGCAGGGGTCGACACGCTTGAAGAACTGTTCACTGCCGAGCTCCTCGCCGCGGCGGAAATCGAACCGTTCCTTACGGGATTCGACTCGTGGCGTTGTTACATCGATGAAAACACCCTTTCGCGGAGTTCTATCCCCCGCATAGACAATATCCCCGCCTTCATGATCCTCTCGGAGAACGACGATCTCGTCGTGCCTTTCATCGAACGCGACGCATTCGGGGATCTCTGTGCAATGGGCTACCAGATCCAGTACCGCGAGTGTGCCGGCGCCGGTCACAGCGACGGATTCCTATGGTCGCTCGATGACCAACTCGACTGGCTCGATGAGCGCTACAACGATGTGCCGATGACCGATGTGTGCACCATCCATCCTCCGGTAACCTGCAAGAGCACGCCGTGACGAACGCTTCCTTGACAAGGGTCCGCGGTTCCCTAAGATAGCCTCTTGTCCAGAGGGGAGAGATGCGGTGGTCACCGAGACGATGATGCTTCTTGCCATTAGGCAGAAGAACTGGCAGCAGGCGCTCGTCATCGCACGGGAGTTGGCGAATCGCGCGGCCGACGATGCCTTGCTGAGAGCGATCCCTTCCGTCATCGGTAAATGTCAAGCCGAGGATCCTCGGGCACGGATTCTTCTTTCCTTGTGGGCCGAACTGCGTTGGAGGGAAAAGCAATGAACCTTCTCGAGAACGGAAAGACCTCGTATCTCCTTCTCAACGACAAGGGGTTGCCGGTAGCGGGCGACGGACTCTCGCTTGCCGAGGCGGGTCCTTTTATCGAACGGCTTCACGAGGCGCTCGAACGCGGCGAGACCTCCTACGGTGTCTGGGAACACGGGGAACACCGTTTCTTCGGTACCTCGGTCGGGGACGGCATTGTCATCGTAAAATGCGGCGGCTCGATGCCGCTCACCAAGGCGCTCTATCTCCTTGACGACATACGGCGGTCGTGCCGGAAGATGATACCATGACCGTTACCGCGGGTAATTCGCGACCAGTGATGGAGCCTCTTGCGCTCGTCCTTCGAGGATGAGGCG
The DNA here is from genome assembly GCA_964415795.1 of uncultured Spirochaetales bacterium. Taxonomy (GTDB): domain Bacteria; phylum UBP6; class UBA1177; order UBA1177; family JAKLFG01; genus CALITV01. The sequence goes on from CAYQBN010000006.1 coordinate 80,603, forward strand.
GCGCACTGCTTTGACGAGATCGAGATAGAACTGCAGGTTGTGGACGGAATTGAGCACGGAAGCTAGGATCTCGCCGTTGCGGTAGAGGTGGTGCAGATAGGCTCTCGTGAAGGATCGGCAGGCGATACAGCCGCACTGATCGTCGAGTGGTCTCATATCGCGTGCAAAACATTGGTTCTTGATGTTGAGAACCCCATCGCGGGTGAAGAGTTGTCCGTTGCGTGCGTTGCGGGTCGGCATCACGCAGTCGAACATGTCGATGCCGGAGAGTATCGCCGTGACGATGTCGCGCGGCGTCCCGACCCCCATGAGGTAGCGTGGTTTATCAGGCGGCATGAGCGGCGCGATCGTTTCGATGATGTGGTACATCTCTTCTTTCGTTTCGCCGACCGAAAGTCCGCCAAGTGCGTACCCATCGAAAGGGAGTGCCGTTACTTCGGCGAGATGATGTCGTCGGAGCGATTCCGAGACGCCTCCTTGAATGATCCCAAAGAGCGCCCCATCGCCGCGCCGCGCCCGGAGGCTTCGTGTGGCCCAGCGGGTCGTCCGCTCCATGCTTGCAGCCATCTGCTCGTCACTGCAGGGAAGCGCCGGACATTCATCGAAGGCCATCATAATGTCGGCACCGAGCGCCTCTTGTACTTCGATGGAGAGTTCGGGAGAGAGAAATTGTTTTGAACCATCGAGGTGTGAGCGGAATTCGACCCCTTCCTCGGTTATCGTGCGAAGCGGCCCGAGGCTGAACACCTGAAATCCGCCCGAATCGGTGAGGATCGGTCCCTCCCATCTCATCATGGCATGCAGGGACCCAAAGGTTTCTCTGACGAGCGCATGACCGGGGCGAAGAAAAAGGTGGTAGGTGTTGCCCAAGATGATCTCGGCCCCGAGTTCGCGCAGTTGACTCGGGAGCACCCCTTTGACCGATCCCTTCGTGCCGACCGGCATGAAAATGGGGGTGTGAACGACCCCGTGCGGTGTCTCGAGGAGGGCGGCTCGTGCCGCACCGTCAGTGTGTTCGATGTGGAACCGGATCATGAAACAACCGTCAAGAAACCGTCGTTACAAAAAACCCCCCGGAGAACCGGAGGGTGTTGGTTGGGGTGAGAACGGTTGCGTTTCAGCCCGCCGAAATGCATTCGACCGGACAGACCCCTTTGCAGGCACCACAGTCGGTGCACTTCGCCGGGTCTATCACATACGAGCTGTCGCCTTGGCTGATGGCGTCAACCGGGCACTCCGCCGCACAGGCGCCGCAACTGATGCACGCGCCGGCATCGATCTTGTGAGCCATGGAATCCTCCGTACAAAAAAGGTGAGCGACATGCCTCTAACATATTCCGGGAAGCGAGTCAACCTTGTCGTTACTTTTTCTTTCCGGTCATCCGGTCGGTTCTCGAGTCGGGCGCTTGCTTTTTCTTCGATGAAGGAACCGGGGCAGAAAGCGGTTTCTGATCCTTCTTCGGTGTTTTCTCCTTTTTCGTTTCCTTCAGCGGCGTCGATTCGGAAGTCTTTCCCGGCAAGGTCTCTTTCTTTGGTCTTTCCGGTTTGACGGTCGGCGTCGACGAGGTGGGGGCGGCGATCGTCGCGATTTCGGCGGGAACCGGCGATTGGCTCGGCACAGGGATCTTTTCCCCTTTTATTTTGATGATGCGGTAAGTCTTCACCGGGACGAGCACTCGCTCCGGCACAAGGGCCCGGTCACCGGTGGAGGCCGAAGCGAACCACTCTTCGAAATCGACGAGACCTTCTTCGCTTACCACCTTGCCGCGGTACTTCTCACGGAATGCCGCGACCGTTTCCTTGAAACGCGTTTCTTCTTCTCCCTGTGGAACGAGTTCGGTTACCACTTCGACCTCGAGCGTACCCGGATACACCACTTCGACGCGATCGACATCGAGCGCCGCCAGTTCCGCCTTCTCGATGGTCTTTACCGAACCGTCCTTGAATTTCACGACATACACCATGATCCTCCTCCATCTGAGCGATCGTATGAACATTCTTCCTGTTCGTTCCTTGAAGCGGCCGCAGACGAGATTGAATCGGCAGAAGGTCGAGATGCCAACGCATTTCGTGGTGAGCGATCCTTTTCGCGGGCAATAGAGATCGGTCTTGCGGCGTGCCGAATCGAGTTTGTCGTTAAGGTCCATGATCTTGCGATTGAGTCCGGCGCGATCAATGGAAATGTGTTCGGGCAGGAATGCGATGAATATCTCTACTTTTCGAGGGCACCCTTCCCGAGGGCACGCAAGGCATTGGGAAAGATGGATCTTTGCGCCGGGTAACAGACCGACGGTGTCGGGGAAGAGACATACGACCCATGGGCTCTGCGTTGACATCCGCGGTCATCCTTCGTTCGGAGTGAGTATATGTTCCATTCGAGAGAGCGCAAGGAAAAAGACACGCGAACGAATCCGCAGGTAAAGGCTCTATTTTTTCGGAAAATACCTTGCGCTCGAAATCCAATTCGGTAGAATGAGTTGTTTTTCAAAAGAAAATGGAAGGCTTATGATGTATCGGGTGCTTCTCGTGGACGACGAGACCGAGCTTCTCGGCACTATGCGACAGATACTCGAGAAACAGGGCTACGAGGTGACGACCGCCCAGACCGGCCTCGAAGCCATGACGATCCTCAAGCACGAGATAAACAACCTTTCGTTCGTGGTGACCGATCTGCTCATGCCGGGCGGGTTCGATGGGCTCGATCTCCTTGATGCGGTACGCGAACTTGACCCCGATATTCCGGTCATCATGATCACCGCGTATGGCAATGTCGAGACGGCGGTGAAGGCGATGCAGAAAGGGGCGTTCACCTTCCTCACCAAGCCGCTCAACTACAAAGTCCTTATCCAGCAACTCGAAAAGGCGGCCGAGACGCTCTCGCTTCGGCAGGAGAACAAGCGTCTGCGTCGAGAGATCGCATCGATACAGGAAGACCGATACCGCATCATCTTCGTCTCGGAGAAGATGCGGCGGCTCCTTGCATCGGCCTCCGAGATCGCGAAGACCGACGAGACGGTGCTCATCACCGGAGAATCGGGGACCGGTAAGGAGCTCGTTGCCCGCCACATACTCGTAGAGAGCCGCAGAGCGCGCAAGCCGTTCATCGCCTTCAACGCGGCGGCGGTGCATCCGAACCTCATCGAGTCGGAACTTTTTGGGTACAAGAAGGGGGCATTCACCGGTGCCGATCGCAATTCGCCGGGGTATGTCGGGGCTGCGGAAGGGGGAACGCTCTTCATCGATGAGATAGGGGAGTTGCCGCTCGAACTCCAGCCGAAGCTCCTCCGGTTTCTCCAAGAACGCGAATATCTGCCGGTAGGGAGCGCGACTCCGATAAAGTGCGATGTCCGCGTGATAGCGGCGACCAACAAGGATCTCGAAAAAGAGATCGTGAGAGAGCGGTTCCGCGAGGACCTGTACTATCGTCTCTCCCGTTTCACCCTTCGGGTCCCGCCGCTCCGGGAACGGCGCGAGGATATCATCCCTCTTGCGAAATTCTTTGCCGAACGGCTGGCGCGACAGTACGGTCGCCCTGTCAAAGATCCTGACGAGGCGTTCCTTGCCCGGCTCGTCGAGCGCGAGTGGCGTGGCAACACGCGTGAACTTGAACACACTATGGCGCGCTGGGTGCTCATGAACGATGAAGAGCCGTCCGGCGGATCGCCGGGATCGGGCGACGGAGAAAAGGATCGAGAGGGGGCACCCCTATACTCCGTCCGTATCGGCGAGAAGACGCTCAAAGAGATAGAACGCGATCTCATCCAAGAGACGCTTCGCCATACGGGGGGAAACAAGGTGCTCACGGCACAGATGCTCGGCATTTCGGAGCGAACTGTCTATCGCCGCATCACGGGAGATGAAGAGGTGTAGTCACTTCTCATCGAGTCTCCCGGGGGTCCAGAGATAGTTCCGTGTTTCGGCGACGATTACGCCGTTCAGCAAAAGAAGCGCGATGAGATTCGGTGCTGCCATGAGCGCGTTCGCGATGTCGGCAAAGGTCCACACGACCGAAAGAGAGACGGTGGAGCCGGCCATCACGGCGAGGACCCAGAGCCAGCGGTAGGGACGAATTATTTCGCGTCCGAACAGGTATTCGACCGCTTTCTCACCGTAGTACGACCAGCCGAGGATCGTCGAGAAGACGAAGGTGAGAAGCCCGAACGAGAGGATCGCTGGTCCTACGAGGCCAAGGTGCGAGAAGGCGGCGTGGGAGAGCGCCGCACCCGAAAGACCTTCTTGCCATCTTCCCGAATTCACGAGCACGAGACCGGTAAGAAGGCACACGACGACGGTATCCCAGAAAGTGCCGGTCGAGGAGACGAGCGCCTGCCGCACCGGATTTTTGGTTTGCGCTGCTGCGGCAACGATGGGGGCACTGCCGAGCCCTGCTTCGTTTGAAAAAAGCCCACGTGCGATACCATAGCGCACCGTCTCTTTGACCATCGTGCCAGCGAATCCGCCGACGGCGGCATGACCGCCGAAGGCCGAGGTAACGATGAGAAGAAGGGAATCGGGTATCGTGCGCCAGCCGATGGCAAGGAGAACGAGTGCTCCGGTCACATAGACGATGACCATGAGGGGAACGAGTTTTTCGCAGACCTTGGCGATGGAGCGGACGCCGCCAAGGATGACGAGCGCAGTGAGTGTGGCGAGAACAAGTCCGGTCGCCCAGCGGGGAAATCCAAAGGTAGTGAAGGAGAGGTCGGCGATCGAGTTCGCCTGTACCATGTTGCCGATCCCGAACGCGGCGACCGCGGTGAAGAGCGCGAAGAGGACCGCGAGCCATTTCGCCTTGAGCCCGTATTCGAGTACATACATGGGGCCGCCCGAGACTGAACCGTCGTGGTTGAGGCGGCGGTACTTGATGGCGAGCACCGCTTCGCCGTACTTGGTGGCGATGCCGAAAAGACCGGTCAGCCACATCCAGAGCACGGCACCGGGGCCGCCGAGCGCAACGGCGGTTGCCACGCCGACGATGTTGCCGGTACCGATGGTCGCGGCGAGAGCGGTGGTGAGGGCGCCGAAGTGACTTATCTCGCCGGCTCCCTCGTGTTTCCGGCTGAATGAAAGCCGTATCGCGGTACCAAGGTGGCGTTGGATAAAACGGAGCCGAAGGGTAAGGAAAAGGTGGGTGCCAAAGAGAAGGACGATGAGCGGCCATCCCCAGAGAAAAGAACTTACGGCACCGAGAACGCGTTCGAGCGTTTCCATCAGTGTTCCTCGCGTGGGACGACCATGCGTCCTTCTGACTCAGCAAGCACCGTGTCGCCTTCCTTGAGCACGGCGCGCGTTTCGATGATGCGTCCTTTCACTGCGGTCACCTCGCCGAAAAGATCGAGCGGTACATTCGGTGACACCGGTCTTTTGAATCGTACCTTCATCTCGGCGGTGACGCAGTAGCGGCCCGATGCCATCGCGGCATAGGCCATTGCCTCGTCGAGGAGCATCGAGACGACGCCGCCATGGATGAACTTCTCCCAGCCGAGGAACCGCTCCGGAATGGTGACTGCGGTATGCGCAGTAAGTTTCTCGCGGTCAACGGAAAGGGTAAGTTGAAGCCCATGCGGGTTGTTCTTGCCGCAGACGATGCACTTGCCGGTGTCGAGGAGTTGCATGAGAAAAGCGTTTCTTATGGATTTTTCTCGCAAACATAGGGGAGGGATGTTGAGCACTGGGCATCGGCCCACTCGCCCCACACGCCGTCTGCGGCCACCTGCGCGCATCGCTCGTTGCCGTTGGCATAGGCAGGCTGACCGCTCGCGAAGTTGTGATAAGAGTGGCTCACGCCGTCGGTCCACGTATAGTAATCGGCAAAGTTACTCGTCGTGATGGGGGGGCGAATATAAAGCGTACCGGTGACATTAGCGCTCTTTCCCGTGATCATGATGACATACCAGTGCGAAGAATTGAGCTGGTATTGGTTGTTGAAGACCTCCCGTCCAGCGCCGAGAACATTGTCCACGCAGGCTACCCGGTCGGCGGTGCAGTTACTGCAAGCAGGATCCTCGTGGATCGTGATGACGGCATCGCCGTTCGTGTCGGCAACGATCTCCCAGTAACCGGTCGTCGGGTTATTGAGCCGGAAACTGACGAATTTTCCGCCCGTTGTCCCCGTGCAGGTGCAACCGGTGGCAAAGGTAGAGGCGTTGGAGGTGTCCAAAGAGTAGGTGCCTCCCGAGGGACTCACGAGATAGGCCGCGTTGCAAGAGTTCCCATTCGCTGAGCCGCTTCCGGGGCCGGTTGCGTCCTTTGCGGTGTAGCCGATCCAGTAGGCGCTGTCAGCGGGAATGCCGAGGTTATCCCGCACCCACGCGTTCTCTTCCGCGGAAGCGATGTTGACGAGATGTCCCGCTTCGGTCACACATGTCGCTTCGGCCTCTTCAAAATTCTTGGTATCGGCGAAGTAGCGGTAGCAGGTACCTGTCGTGTCGTTGAGAGTCCAGTCAATACCGCATCCCTCGACGGTGTCGGTGTCGGGAGCGGTGTCGGTAACGGTATCTTCGTCTGGGTTCGCTGCATCGTCAGTGGCGGTGTCCTCGTCGGTCGCCGTCGCGTCGTCGGTGAGTGTCGCGTCATCGGCTACGTTCGTATCATCGGTGACGGTATCGTCTTCGGTCTCTGTTTCGTCGGTGACAGTATCTTCGTCAGGCAGTACTGCATCGTCGGTTATCACCGGCGCATCATCTGAGGTACTCGTGTCATCGGCGAGGTCGGGCAGTTCCTGTTCGAAAAAGTCGGGTGTCTCTTCAGCCGTGTCGGGCAAGGTGTCGTCGGAGTCGGGCAGGACGTTGTCATAGTCGGAAACCCAGTTGTCGGTCCCTCCGCCGATGCACTGGGCATAGCCGAGTTCCTCGGTGCATCCGTTCGCGCAGTATTCTTTGACCTGCCAGACGAGCTCCCACGAACACTCAAGGAGTGTAGTTCCCTGATCGTCGCAAGCAATTGCTCCCTGCATATCGCAGATGCCACCCGCCGTTTTCCCGCCTCCCTCTTCCGCAGGGGTGCAGGAAGAAAAAACAAGAAGCGTCGCACCGATGCTAAAGAACGTTGCCGTGATGCGCATCATGAGATCCTCCCTCTCCGCAAAAAGCTGTTTCATCATAACCGTTCGTTTTCGTTTGGCAATAGAAAAATTATCGGCTGAACGAGGCGGTGTAGGCCTGTGCGATGGCGCAGGCGAGGGCTCTGATGCGGGCAATGTATCTCTGCCGTTCGGTGACCGATATGGCGCCGCGTGCGTCGAGCAGGTTGAAGGTGTGGCTCGCTTTGATGCAGAACTCGTAGGCAGGGCGAGGAAGACCTTTATCGAGCAGTTCCTTACTGATGCGCTCGTAGGTATCAAAGAAACGGAAAAGATCCTCGACCGGTGCTTCCTTGAAGTTGAAGGTCGAGAACTCAACTTCGTCCTGCTTGTGGATGTCGCCGTATGTCACCTTCTCGTTCCACTTGAGATCGTAGATGTTATCCACATCCTGCAGGAACATACAAATGCGTTCGAGGCCATAGGTGAGTTCGAGCGGCACCGGTTTCAGGTCCACGCCGCCGATCTGCTGGAAGTAGGTAAACTGGCTTATCTCCATCCCATCGAGCCACACCTCCCAGCCGAGTCCCCATGCGCCGAGCGTCGGGCTCTCCCAGTCGTCCTCGACGAAGCGGATATCGTGGTCCTTCGGTTCGACGCCGATCGCGCGCAGGCTGTCGAGATAGAGCCCCTGTGCATCCTCGGGAGAGGGCTTGATGAGCACCTGCATCTGGTAGAATCTCTGCATCCGGTTCGGGCTCTCGCCGTAGCGGCCGTCGGTCGGTCGGCGCGACGGCTGGACATAGACGGTGTTGATGCACCGCGGGTCGAGCGCGTAGAGAAAGGTGGCGGGGTGAAAGGTCCCCGCGCCCATTTCGAGGTCGTAAGGTTGCATGAGCACACAGCCGCGGTCGGTAAAGAACTTCTGCAGGCGGAAGATGAGTTCCTGAAAGGTCAGTTTCTCCATCGGTCACCTCGATCCGATTGTTTGGTGGCATCGTAGCAAGAGAACAGCATAAGTCAACTACGATGAGCGAAGGGAGAGTTCGCCATATCTTGCGACTTTTCTTTCTCTCGACCCTATCGGTAGTGGCAGGGAACACTATGAGAAAAAAATCTTTCGTTTTTCTTGATTTTTATGTGAGGTAGTGGTAAAAGGTGGGAGTAATGAGCACTCTTTGATATATCAAGTGGGAGCCATGAGCGGTCGGGGACAGTTTCAGGGGCGTATTTCTTATAAGGTTGATGTAAAAGGCCGCATTCCTTTCCCGCCGCATTGGTTCGCGCCGCTCGATCTGCGCCGTGACGAGAAACTCATCGCCGCACGAGGACTCTCCTCTGAGCACAAGTTCCTCGAGATCTACTCGCCACAGGTGTGGAAGGAGCGTCTTGCTCTCTTTGACCGGGCTTTTCCGGAAGGGTCGCTTCGTGAACAGGTGATTCGTTGGTATGTGGCAACTGCGGAAGAGGTTGAACTCGACGCTCAGAACCGTATCCGTTTGCCGCGTCACCTTATGGAGTTCGCGGGCATAGATAAGGACCTTGTGTTTCTTGGTTGTATCGACCACATCGAAGCATGGGCAAAGGAGGCGCTTGATCGCACCGAAACGGCCAGCGCGCCCGACTTCGATCAGATATTCACCCTTCTCAACAAGGCGAAAGCCGCAACCCCTAAGGAGAACTGAGACATGACCACCATGTACCGCGGCCACCGTCCGGTGCTTCTCGCCGAATCGGCGCAGATAGCGCCTGACCGGCTCGCGGTATATGTGGATCTCACCGCGGGTGCTGGCGGCCATGCGGAGCAGATCGCGCGACGCTATCCCGCCGCGCGGCTCGTTCTCATCGATCGTGACCGAACGGCGGTCGAACGGCTTCGCGAGAAGTTCGCCGGCATGGAGCGTGTCACGGTGGTGCACGGGTTCGCCGGCGATGTGGACAAGATACTCTTCCTCCTCAAGCTGCGCCGCGCCGATTACATCTTCGCCGATCTCGGGGTGAGCAGCATGCAACTCGATGACCCGGCGCGCGGGTTCGGTTTCAAGAGCGACGGTCCGTTCGACATGCGTATGGATCCGGGGCAGGGGGAGACGGCACTCGATCTGGTGAATCGTTCGTCGGTGGAGGAACTGGCGATGATCCTTTCTCGTTACGGCGAGGAGAGGGAATCGCGGCGGGTGGCGCGTGCTCTTAAGGATGCGGCGGCGCGCGGAGCGACGACCACCGGCGAGTTCCGGGCCGCGATCCATGTCGCAAAGCGTTTCCGAAGCGGTCGCACCGACCCGGCGACTCAGACCTTCATGGCCTTGCGTATTGCGGTGAACCGTGAACTCGAACAGCTGGAACGCATGCTTCTCCGTTCCTATATCGCGCTTGCGCCGGGCGGTGTCATGGGGTTTGTTACCTTCCACTCGCTCGAGGATCGGGCCGTGAAGCGCTTCTTCGATGAGCGGCGTCGTCTCATGCCGCTTCCCGATCCCTTCTCGTGCGAGGCGCCGCGTCCGGTGATGATCGAGAAGCCTTACGCTTCGACGGCCGAAGAGGTAGAGGCGAATCCCCGGTCGCGCAGTGCGAAATTGAGAGTACTCGTTAAGAACTGAGATATGTGGGAGGTATTCCATGGCAGGTGCAGTACCCATCAGAACCAAGAAGGAGGCCTCTTTCCCCGCGGTGTTGGAATTGCGCAGGGTGCGCGCAAAGCTCGATCTGTTCTCGCCGGGGGTGATCCTCTTCAGTGCGGTGGTGCTCGTTCTTGCGGCGCTCTTCACTTTCGATTCCTATCTGAAGAGTTGCCGCAACGCGCAGACGCTGCAAATCACGACGCAAGTGGAGAAGGCGCGATTCGAGAACTTCCGGAAGACCGATCTCGAGACTCAGTATCTTCGTCTCGTTTCGGCGCCGGCCTTGGTGCGATACGCCGGCGATCTCAAGATGCGACCGGCAACAAAGGACCGGCTTCTGCCGCTCTGATGTGGAGCGATGAGGCGGGAAAAAAGGATATTCGCTTTATTCGCGGCGGCGGTCGCCGTCTTTTTTCTTCTTATCTTTTATAGGGTCTACCATATACAGATCCTCCGTCACGAGGAACTCGATCGTTATTCTTCCTCCTCTGAGGTGATTCGCACCATAAAGGGGCGGCGCGGTGCCATTTACGATCGCAATGGAGAGGTTCTTGCCATCTCGGAACCGCGTATAGACCTCGCCGTCGATCCCAATGGGGTCAGAGACAAGCGGGGCATCGCGGTCCTTCTTGCCAAAATAGTGGATCTCGATGAGGAGGAAGTTCTGCGCCTTTTGGAAAAAAGGTCGAACTTCCGGTACCTGAAAAAGGACGTTTCCTATGAAGTGGTCCACCGTTTCAATGAAATACGCGAAAAGACGGCGGCGCGGTTACGGGAACTCGATCGTCGTCGGGGGTCAGAGGGGGAGAACGAGGAGGAGCGTCGCCGGCTTCAGCGCTTCGTCGCTGACCTGAATCAGATCATCTTCGTTGACGGATTCAAGCGGCTCTACCCTCAGGGAAAACTGCTTGCCAATGTGCTGGGCTGGATCTCCCGGGACGGCGGGGAGGAGAAGGGAGGAATAGAGTTCTCCTTCGACGATTATCTGTCCGGCGGCGAAAGCAAGGTGCGTCGCCTTGTTCTTCCGGGAAGCGGGGAAGTGATGCTCGAGTTCGAAAAGGAGATGGACACGGATCGTGCCGCCGATCTCTATCTTACCATCGATGTCGCCATTCAGCAGATAGCGGAAGAGGAACTCGATCGGATGGTCGAGAAAACCAAGGCGAAGTGGGGGGCCGCCGTCGTCGTGGATCCGGCGACCGGACGGGTGCTCGCCATGGCGAACAGCCCTAGTTTCTTCCCGGAGGAATACCATCGCTATCCGCTCGACCGACGGCGCAACTTCGCGGTATCCGAGATATTCGAACCTGGATCCACCATCAAGATATTCTCCATCCTCGCGGCCATGAACGAAAATGTGGTGCGTCCGGGAGAGCGGTTCGACGGGCACGGCGGTGTCATCTTCTACGGCAAACGCCGCATCCGTGACCATGAGCCGCGCGGCATGATGACGCTCGAAGAGGTCATCATGTACTCTTCGAATATTGGAACGGTCCAGATCGTCGATCGTATCCCGTCGGAAACGCTGTTCCGGTATCTGGATATCTTCGGATTCGGCAAGCGCACTGGCATACGCCTGCCGGGTGAGGCGGTGATGCGCATTCGTCCTCCTGACCGTTGGATGCCCATAGACAAGGCGAACTTTGCGTTCGGACAAGGTTTCGCGGTCAATACGGTCCACTTGGTACGCGCGGTTTCGGCCCTTTTCAACGGTGGCGTCCTGTGGCAACCCGTCATCGTCGATCGTGCCATCGCCGCTTCCACCGGGCGAGTGATGTATGAGACGGTCCCTTCTTTCTCACGCATCGAATTCAAATACCAGTCGGACAAGAAGATGATCGCCATGCTCCGAAAGGTCGTGGAGGAAGGCACCGGAAAAGCCGGCATGATCCGGGGGATAACGGTAGCGGGAAAGACCGGCACCAGCCAGAAGTACAAGAAGGAACTGCACGGGTACAGCATGGATGATGAGGTATGCTCGTTCGTGGGAGCGGTTCCCGTCGAGGATCCGAAGCTCGTCATAGCGGTCGTCGTCGATGAGCCCGAGGGGCGCGCCTTCGGAAGCACCGTGGCGGTCCCGGTATTCCGCGAGATTGCGCGCCGCACCCTGCCTCTTTTGGGGGTCTATCCGGCGCGCACGGGGGAAGAGGTCGCCACAATACCCTCGGCGGTCTCCGAAGAGACGAGCGTTTCTCTGACATCGGAGGATGACGGTGCTGCGCCTTCGGTCGTGGATCTGATCACCGTACCTCAGGTCGAGGGGATGCCGATGAGTCGGGCTTCCTATCTGCTCAATCAGGCCGGTCTCAATACAGTGGTGTCGGGAAAGGCATCCGGAGTGGTGCGCCGTCAGTCTCCGAAGGCGGGGACGCAGGTCCTCTATGGGACCACCGCGCTCATCGAGGCCGAGGAATCTACCGCAAACGAGGGAGAAGAGTGATGCGGATGTCGGAGATCAAGCGGCGTATCGCCTATGAGATGGTCGAGGACCGGGTGAGGCGCGACGCCGAGGTAAGAGAGATAGTGGTCGATCACCGCCGAGCGGGGCCGGGAACCCTGTTCCTTGCTCTGAGGGGGGCTCACTGCGACGGACACGCTTTCGTCACCGCGGCGCTCGACGGCGGCGCCGAGGCGGCCATCGGCACCGAGATCATCGATACCGACGGCTATGTTCGGGTGAACGATGTCCATGAGGTCGCCCGGGTCATTTCTCCGCTCGTCTACGGAGAACCGAACAAGGATCTCGTGTTCGTTGGGGTCACCGGGACCAACGGGAAGACGACCGTGACCCATCTCATCGAACGGATGCTTTCGACGGTCGGACGCACTGGTCTCATCGGGACGCTCGGGTACCGGTGGGGAGGACGGACGATCCCCGCCGAGAACACCACCCCTTTCCCGTGGACATGGTACCGGACACTCGCCGCGATGCGGAGCGACGGGGTGCGTTTCGTCGTCGCCGAAGTGAGCTCGCATGCGCTCGACCAGCATCGCGTCGCGGGGACGCAGTTCGATGCGGCGGTGTTCACTAATTTTACCCGGGACCACCTCGATTATCATGGCACCGAAGAAGCCTATTTTGCGGCCAAGAAACGGCTGTTCGAAGAATATCTCCGCGCCGAAGGACATGCCGTGGTGAACCTCGACGACGCGAAAGGGCGTCATCTCGCGGCGATGCTCCGGCACCGATGCCGACTTTTTTCGTTTTCTCTTTCGGATGCGGAGGCCGATCTCTGGGTGAAATGGGCGACCCCGCGCGAGGTGGGCTACGATGTGATGCTTTCCCACCGTGGAGCGGATATTCCTGCCGTTACTTTGCTTCCGGGACAATTCAATCTCTCGAATCTCCTCGCGGCAGTGCTTGCCAGTAGCCCTTGGGTCGCTCCCTCTCAGGCGGTGGCCGTTGCGACGGAGGTCACGGTGCCGGGACGCATGGAACGCGTCGGGTCGCGCGGCCGCATCTTTGTGGATTATGCCCATACTCCTGATGCGCTGGAGAATGTGTTGATGACAGCGAGGGAAATGGCGTGCGACGGGAAGCTCATCGTGGTCTTTGGGGCAGGCGGCGACCGTGACAAGGGTAAACGCCCGCTCATGGGTGCTGTTGCCGGGCGTTTCGCGGACCTTGTCATCGTGACCTCCGATAACCCGCGCACAGAAGACCCGCTTGCCATCATCGCGGCGATACGGAGCGGCATTCCCTCATCGGTTGCGCAGGAAGACATTCCTGATCGAGCCGAGGCGATCCGACGCGCGATAGCGGCGGCGAGCGCGAAGGATGTCGTCGTCGTGGCGGGGAAGGGGGCGGAAGACTATCAGATCGTGGGTAACGAGAAACGGCACTTTTCCGATCGGGAAGAGATACTGAAGGCGCTGGGAGAATGGCGATGATATCACATATCGTTCTTAACGAAGCGTTAGCGCGGTGCGGTTCGCCGATACGGAGCGCGCCTGCGATCTTTGGGGCGGCGACGATCGATAGTCGCACCGCTCGTCCCGGTGACCTTTTCTGTGCGTTCAAAGGGGAGCGGACCGATGCCCACGCGTTTGTGCCCGATCTCGTGTCACGCGGGGTCTTTTGTGTTGGCAGTGAGCCGCTTTCCGCCCCGGGCTATGCGCCGGTTCCCGATGTCGCCGCTTTTCTCGCCGAACTCGCGCGCCTTTACCGCGCTTCGACGCGAACACAGGTGCTCGCGCTCACCGGATCGTCGGGAAAGACGACGACGCGTGTCATCGCCGGGCGGCTTCTTGCTCAGAATGGGTTTACCGTCCACGAGACCGAAGGGAACCTCAACAATCATATCGGCCTGCCGCTCGTCTTGCTCAATGCCCCTCTCTCCAGCGATGCGATCGTGCTCGAGATGGGGATGAACCATGCCGGCGAGATCGCGTACCTGTGTCGAATCGCTTCTCCCGACGCGGTGCTCATCACCAACATCGGTTTCGCGCACATCGGCAACTTCGCGTCGCGTGAAGATCTCGCGGCGGCAAAGCTCGAGATCTTCGAACATTCGAGAGGACGCGTCGCACTGAACCTCGACGATTCGTTCATCCGAGAATGGGCCGAGACTCACCCCGAACGCGAAGCGACCACCTTCAGCATAGAAGGACGCGACAGTCACATCGCCTTCGAGAGACACGACGAAGACGGTATACACCTTCGCTGGTACGGCCATCCGCTTCTTACGGCGGCGCCGGCACGTCCCTCTTACCTTCTCGAGGATCTTTTCGCGGCGGCGGCACTTGTCGCCCCCTTTGTCCGCGATCCGGCGACGCTGGGAAAGGTCCTCCTGTCGCTTCCGCTTCCGCCGTTGCGGGGTGAGGTCTTGTCGGAAGGCGATCGGATCTTCATTGCCGACTGCTACAACGCAAATCCCGATAGCATGCGTAAGTCCATAGCATCGTTTGTTCGATCGGATCCAGAACGCGACTTGCCCTCCTACCTCGTCCTCGGCGACATGGCCGAACTTGGCAGATTCTCCGAGAAATTTCATAGAGAACTTGTAAAATACCTCAAAACCTCTACAGTGATAAACAAGGTTTTTTTGCTTGGCGAGGAATTCGAAAAGGTGCGCGACGAATTCATGGATGATAAACGCTTCGCATTTTTTCATACTATCGCCGAGCTAAGGGATGCCTTGCCGGAGAGAGGTCGCTTCTTGGTAAAAGGATCTCGTCGAAACCGCTTGGAGACACTGTTCGCCGGCCACGAGAGAGTGAAAAAGGAATGAAAGGAGAATAGGGATGCTCTATTACCTCAAAATGAACCTGCTACCGTTCTTCACGCCGTTCAATGTCTTCTCGTACATTACCTTTCGCACCTTTATGGCGGTGTTTACCTCGTTCTTCCTGTCGCTCGTCTCCTATCCTTACTTTATCGCTTACCTCAAACGCATCGGCGTTCGGCAGGCGATCCGTGACGATGGACCGCAGAGCCATCTCGCCAAGGCAGGGACACCGGCGATGGGGGGACTCGTTCTACTGCTGTCGGTGCTCGTGAACATCGTCTTGTGGACCGATTTCCTGCATAATTTGTGGGTTCAGGCGATCACCTTGCTCATCGTACTCTTCGGGAGCATAGGTTTTCTTGACGATTGGTTGAAGGTATCGCGACGCGATCCCAAGGGACTCGCCTCTCGTTGGAAGTTCCTCCTTCAAGTGATCTTTGCAACGGCGTTCATGCTTTTTCTTTTCGGGAACCGGGCGTTCCATCCGACGCTCGTGGTCCCCATAGTCAAGCAGTTGGTGTTCGACATCGGCTGGTGGTATGTACCCTTCGGCGTATTGGTCATCGTGGCGACCAGTAACGCGCTCAATCTCACCGATGGCATGGATGGGCTCGCCATTGTGCCCTCGATCATTTCTATGACCCTTCTTGCGGTCGTCGTATACCTTGTCGGCCATGCCGGCTTCGCGGCGTATCTTCACATGCCGCTTGTTCGGGGTGCGGGAGAGCTCGCCGTCGTCGGCGGCGCGACGGTCGGCGCGGCGCTCGCGTTCCTTTGGTATAACAGCTATCCGGCCTCCATCTTCATGGGAGACACCGGATCGCTCGCGCTCGGCGCGCTGATCGGCGCTTTCACCGTCGTTACTAAGACCGAGATACTTTCCATCGTCTTCAACGGTCTTTTTGTCCTCGAGGCGGTCTCGGTGATCCTTCAGGTCACTTTCTTCAAAACGACGGGGCGCCGCATCTTCCGTATGGCACCGATCCACCACCATTTCGAGATAAAGAGCGGCGCGGCAGAGCCGAAGATCATCGTTCGCTTCTGGATACTTTCGATCCTGCTCGCGCTGTTTTCGATAGCGCTCATCAAGGTACGGTGAGGTGTGTGATGGAACGGGCACTCATACTGGGTTTGGGCATCTCGGGCAGAGAGGCGGCGCGATTCTTGTCGCTCCGCGGTTGGGATGTCGTTGTCCATGATGACGATGAGCGGAAATTGGCGGAGCACGCAGGCGATTTCCCGGTGCTTGATGGAAGAGAGGTGCCCGTCGGGACCGATGTGCTCGTGGTGAGCCCCGGGGTTCCTCGCACCCACCCCTTCGTTGTGGCGGCGAAGAAACAAGGAATTGATGTCGCCGGTGAGATGGAGTTGGCAGCTCGTTTCCTCGAGCAGGAAAAGATCGTCGCGGTAACCGGCACTAATGGTAAAAGCACCACCGTAACGCTCATTCATGAGATGCTTCTCCGTGACGGCCGAAAGAGTGCGCTCGCCGGCAACATCGGGGCGCCGCTTATCGGATTCGTGGGTAAGGGCTATGAGACCATCGTCGTCGAAGTGTCAAGCTTCCAGATAGAGACGCTCAGATCGATGCGCCCCGCAGTGGCGGCGATCCTCAATGTGAGCCCCGATCATCTCGATCGATACGCCGACTACGACGAGTATCTCATGACGAAGGTGCACCTCGGCAGGCTCGTGCCATCCGATGGGTTGCTCGTCATCAACGGCGGCGACGCCGCGCTCTGTGGGGCGGCGGAGGGGCTTGGCCGTCCGCTCGCCTATTTTTCCGCGAGAGGGCAGAGCGATGCGCTCTGGGACGGGAGGACGGTATCCTACCGCGGGGTGCCGGTGACCATTGAACGGACGCGTCTGCGAGGGGAACACAATGTCGAGAACCTCATGGCGGCTATGATATCGGCTTTTCCCTTGATGCGCGATCCGCGGCGTATGGCTGATGCGGCGTACGATTTTGCCCCGCTTCCACATCGAATGGCCCCTGCGGGAACGGTGCGCGGGGTCGAATTCATAGACGATTCGAAAGGGACGAATGTCGGTGCCGTCGAGAAGTCGCTTGTCGGATTCCCCGACAAATCGGTGGTGCTCATCCTCGGTGGGGTGGACAAGGGAGGCAGTTATCAGCCGCTCCGCGATCTGGCGGAGACCAAATGCCGCGGCGTGGTGCTCATGGGACAGGCGGCCCCCAAGATATTTGAATATTTCGAAGATTTTCATCCGCTTGAACGGGCCGACTCGATGGCCGATGCGGTGGCGAAGGCCTATCGTCTGGCGCGTGGAAGCGGTGTCGTTCTCTTCTCGCCTGCCTGTTCGAGCTTCGACATGTACGAGAATTACAAAAGGCGTGGCGAGGATTTCGTCCGCAAGGTGGCTGAACTGAAGCGACGCGAGGAGTCCCGATGAGGGCGGTGCCGGCGATCGTCAAATTCTATTTTGTGCTGTTCTTCCTTCTCGCCATGTTCGGAATGGTCATGGTCTTCAACATAAAGGTCTTCGTCGTGAGCCATCCCGAAGAGCAGGCACTGACGGTCCTCCGCGGGCTCCTTTTGAACCTTTTCCTTGCCGGCGCCGGCTTCATCGTTGCCTATCTCATGAATGTGGAGGTCGTGCGTTCTTGGATAAAGTATCTGTTGCTCTTTACGATCCTTCTCCTTCTTGCGACGCTCGTCATAGGGACCGAAGTGAATGGGGCGAAGCGATGGATAAACCTCCATTTCATGATGCTTCAACCGTCGGAGTTCGCGAAACTGACCGTCATCTTCTATCTTGCTGAGGTCATCTGCAACAAGCGGGATCGTATGGGGCTTCTACAGGAACTCATCTATCCCTTCGGCCTTGTTTCGGCCATCGTGCTCGTCATCGCCATCGAGGATCTGGGAACGGCGCTCATCATCTTCGCGACCGCGATCATCCTTTTTCTCATGGGCGGCATGCGGGCGAAATATTTCGTGGCGCTGGTCACGATTGCGACGGCGGTGGTGGCCGTTCTCATTCTCATGAAACCTTATCGGATCGAACGGCTCAAGGTGTGGCGCGATCCGTGGCAGTATCGGCAGACGCAGGGATACCAGCAGGTCCAGTCGGAAATAGCCCTCGGCCGTGGAGGAATGACCGGCGTCGGATTCGGCAACAGCCAGCGCAAACTGCGCTATCTTCCGGAAGCCTCGACCGACTTCATCTTTGCCATCATCGGCGAGGAGTTCGGCTTCGTGGGATCGGTGGTGCTCATCGGGGCGTTCCTCGTCTTCTTCCTGACGGGGGTCTATTTCGTACTCTCGCGCGGCGATCCGTTCGCGCTTTACCTTTGCGCCGGCATCGTCATGATGTTGGGCATACAAACGGCGATCAATCTCGGTGTGGTGACCTCCACCCTTCCCAACAAGGGGGTGCCGTTACCATTCATCAGTTACGGAGGGTCGTCGCTTTTGGTGTCGAGTATGATGGCCGGCTTCCTGCTCAATGTGGTGGTAAGCGAGAGCCGAGCGCAGTTCGGGGGTTGAAATGAGCGCAGAGAAACGGGTTCATACGATCGCTCTGGCGGGCGGCAAGACGGGAGGGCACCTGTTCCCCGGCATTGCCGTTGCCGAGATATTGCGAGAACGCGGCCATGAAGTGCGCTTCATCGGCAGCCGCGGTGGCCTTGAGGAACGCGAGGTCCCTCCGCTCGGTTTCCCGCTTTCGTTCATCACGGTGGGTGGCTTGAAGGGAAAGAATCTTCTTGAGACCATCCGGAATCTCCTCGTGTTGCCGTTGGCGCTCCTCCAGTCGATCGCCATCATTTTTCGCCACCGGATCGCCGCGGTGGTGTCGCTCGGCGGATTCGCCGCCGGACCGGCGGCGCTCGCGGCGCGCATCTGCGGGCGACCGGTTTTCGTGCTCGAACAGAACTCGATCCCCGGTATCACTAACCGTATCGTCGGTCGTTTCGCCGCCAAGGTCTTTACCTCATTCCCCGATGAGAGACATTTCTTTGACCCGCGTATCGTCCGGCAGACCGGCAATCCGGTACGCCGTACGGTGCTTACTGCGCCAGTGGCTGAGATCCCGTCTGGCGGGAGGCCGGTGCTCGCGGTGTTCGGCGGTTCGCAGGGAGCGCATTCGCTCAACGAAATGGTGAAAGAGCTCGCGGCGGCGCGACCCGATATGATCGGCCGCTATTTCGTCGTGCATCAGACGGGCGAACGCGACGCCGAGACGATGCGGGAATTTTACGCCCAGCGGGGGCTTTCGGCGATGGTTGCGCCGTTCCTTTCCAACATTGGTGGCTATTACAAGGCGGCGGCGGTCATCATCTGTCGTGCCGGTGCCACCACGATAGCCGAATTGCTTGCTCTCGGCCGCGCGGCCATTTATGTGCCGTTTCCCCATGCGGCCGACAATCACCAGTATCACAACGCACGACTCATTGCCGCGCAGGGGGGAGGAGTGGTCGTCGAGGACACCGGTCCTCTCGAGGGAAAGGTGGCTCGTCTTGCCGAAGCGATCGAACGATACGAGCGGGAACGGGGCATCTGGGATCGTCGACTTGCCGTTTCCGGAGCGGCCGATGCCGCATCGGCGGTCGCGGACATGATGGAAAAGGTGCTGGCGGGGGAGGAGATATGAGGGTACACTTCATCGGCGCCGGCGGCAGCGGCATGAGCGGACTCGCACTGCTTACCCGTTCGTTCGGTCACGAGGTGAGCGGATGCGACCGGAGTCGGACACCCTACCTCGACATGCTCGCCAAAGAGGGGATTCCCGTTGCGGTGGGCCATGACCCGGCGCATCTTGACCATGCCGATATTCTTGTCCGTTCGTCGGCGGTCAAGGAGGACGAAGAAGAGATCCGCGTGGCGCGGGAGGTGTGCCATATTCCGGTGGTGACGCGGGGAGAACTGCTTTCCAAAATGCTTGAGAATCGTACGGTCATCGGTATCGCCGGATCTCACGGTAAGAGCTCGACCACATGGTTGACATGGCATCTCCTGCGTCGTTTTGGTATCGCTGCCTCGCTCTACGCCGGCGCAAAGTCAGGGGGAGTAAACGCGGTGCCGGGGGGCGATCCGTGGGTCGTTGAACTCGACGAAAGCGACGGCTCCATCTTTCTGGTCCGGCCGCAGGTTCTCGTGCTCACCAATCTCGAATTGGAGCATGTGGATTACTATAGTGACGCCGACGAGATGTTGCGCCGTTTTCGGGCATATCTTAATCTCCTCGGGCACCGCCGCTTTGTCGTCGGGCGTGGATTCTCGATCAGTGAGATTCTTTACGGCGACTTCGGCGGCCTTACCTTCCCCACGCGGGAGGAACTTTCGTCGCAACGCGAGATCGCGGGAGGAGCGGGATGCCGATTCACCGGAGAAGAGGGGCAATGGATACTTGAGTTCCGCGGCGTGCGAAGCAGTCTCGGCGATTCGGCCGAGCCGCTCCATGTCATTCAGAACCGCGCCGCCGCGATTCTTGCCGCGTACACCTTCCTGCGCATCGTCAATCGGGAGATCGAGCCGGTCCCGGCGTCGTTTTGGGGAACGCTGCCCGGCATAGACCGGCGGTTCGAAAGGAAAGGAGCTTGGCGCGACATGGCGCTCATAGACGACTATGCCCACCACCCCTCCGAGGTGCGGGCGCTCATGGAACAGGCTTCGAAAGTCTATGGTCGTTATCTTCTCGTCTTCCAGCCCCATCGTTCGTCGCGTTTCGATCACTTCTTCGCCGAGTTCGCACGGGTTCTCGCCGCGGCACCCGGCCTTATTCTTCTTCCGGTGTTCCGTGCCGGCGAACCGGAAGGCACAAAGAGCATCTTCGATCTTGAACGCGAGGTGAAAAAGCATGGGGCGTCTGTCGTCTATGCCTGCCAGAACCTCGGTGAGGCAGCGGTGCTCCTTTCTTCGGGGCGATTCGAGTGGGCCCGCGCGGTGGTGGCCGCGGGCGCCGGCGACGTGAACGAGCTGTTCGGGTTGTTGGAGGGAAGATGAAATACCGACAGACGGCATCGCTCACCTCTTTTCTTACGATACGTCCCCGCGACGCTGTCGGTGACCTTTTCCTGCCGGAGTCGGTCGATGATGTCGTCCGCTTCACCGTCGAGCACCATTCCTTTTACCTTCTTGGCGGCGGATCGAACATCATCGCCGGAAAGGTGGGGCGCCCGGTGCTCAGCCTTCGTCTCCTCGACGGCGAGAGTTCGACGCACCGTGAAGAGGACGGAAAGATCGTGGTCTCGATGCCGGCGTGGGTGCGCACGGCGCAACTCGTCGAGTACCTCGTTGCCAATGGTCTTTCGGGTCTCGAGTTCATGG
Organism: uncultured Spirochaetales bacterium; assembly: GCA_964415795.1. GTDB lineage: Bacteria > UBP6 > UBA1177 > UBA1177 > JAKLFG01 > CALITV01. The sequence continues at coordinate 101,766 of CAYQBN010000006.1, forward strand.
CGGGGATACCCGGGACGGTCGGTGGTGCGATCGCCGGAAACGCTGCGCCGAAGGGTTGCTCGTGGGATGGGATCGTCCGTTCGATCGCCTATGTGAAGGAAGGGAGCGTGCTCACGACCGTGCCTCGTTTCGCCTATCGGCAGATGGCCGGGGTCAAACCGCCTTTTGTCATCCTCTTCGCCGAACTCGTCCTCCGAAAGAGCACCGTTGCGCAGGTGAAGAAGCAGGTTTCCGCGTATGCGAAAAAACGCTTGCGGATCCCCTATCCCTCGGCAGGATCGCTCTTCAAGAATCCCGACGGCGTGTCGGCGGGAGAACTGCTCGAAAAGGCGGGATGCAAGGGATTGTCCATTGGTGACGCGGCGCTCTACGAAGAGCACGCGAATATCGTGATAAACCGCGGCGACGCCGCCTACGGAGACTTTGTCGCGCTCCGGGACGAGGCGGTGAAACGGGTTTTCCGCACATGCGGCGTGCGTCTCGAGCCGGAGGTGAAGTTTTGGGACTGAGGAAGGATATGACGATGCGCTTAACGAAGGATACGCACATCGCGGTAGTTATGGGTGGTCTCTCCGATGAGCGGGAGATCAGCCTGCAGACGGGATCGCTCGTGGCAGAGGCGCTTGAGAATGGCGGCTATCGGCGGGTCACGCGGATAGACATGGGGCGCGATATCGATGTCGTTCTTCGAAAGACGCGTCCCGATGTGGTCTTCAACGCGCTCCACGGTACCTACGGCGAGGACGGTCGCATGCAGGGATTGCTCGACCTCCTCGGCATCCCCTACACCGGATCGGGGGTCGCCGCGTCGGCGATAGGGATGAACAAGATACTTACCAAGATGGTGATGCGCCATCTCGCGATACCGGTGGCCAGCGATGTCGCCGTAGTCGCCGAGGAGGGGATCGCCGCGCCGCTTCCCTATCCATTCGTCTTCAAAGATCCCGAGAATGGTTCGAGCAAGGGGGTCTTCATCGTGCACGAGGAGGCGGAGTGGCGTGCCGCACTCGAGAAAGTCGTTGGGAAACGAATGCTCGTCGAAGAGTATGTCAGGGGACGCGAGATCACGGTGGCGGTGCTCTGCGGCGAGGTGCTCGGCGATGTCGAGATCGTGCCGGCGAAGAAGTTCTACGATTACGAGGCGAAGTATTTCGATGAACATACCCGGTATGTGCCTGATCCCGGTTACGACCCGGGGATGCGTGAGGCCATGTGGCGTCATGCCCTTGATCTCCACCGGGCGCTCGGGTGCCGCGGGGTCACGCGAAGCGATTTCATCGTGGCGTCCGATCGCTTTGTCATGCTCGAGATAAACACGCTTCCCGGCATGACGAGCCATTCGCTCGTACCGATGGCGGCTGCCCGGCGCGGTATCTCATACCTTGCGCTCATTGAACGACTGCTTACGGAGGCGCTGGAAGGATGAAACGCCTTCTTTCATTCCTGATGTCTTGCGCGCTGATAGCTATCGTCTATTTGACCGCGCTTCTCGTCTCCGCGGGGTTTGTCGGACTCGAGCGTCTTTCGGCGGCGATCCACGACAGCGACTTCTTCGCGGTGATCCCCGAACGAGTGGTCATCGAGGGAGCCCGCCGCCTCGATCGATCCGAGATGCTGCTTCTTGCAGGGCTCGATCGACGCGTCAGTTGGTTCGACATAGACGAGCACCGCATTGAGCTCTTCATTCGCGCGAACGGCTGGACGAAGCGGTGTGCGGTGAACACCGTCTTCCCGAACGGAGTGCGCATATTCGTCGAAGAGTACGAACCGGCCGTTGTGGTATACCGCCGCGAGACGACCGGTGAGGGAGGCGAGGCGCTCTACGGCATGTGGTTCGCCGATCGTGACGGAACGGTATTCAAGAAAATGTTTCCCGGGGAGCATCGGAGCGATCTGCCGCTCTTCTTTGTTGAGAGCGATGTCTCGACGAATCGCCAAAGGGAACTCATTCGGCGAGCGGTCGCGATCGCTGACGAATGGAACAAGCATCGCGGGATCTGTCTCGCCCGCGGCATCTCTTATGGTACGGTAGAGGGATTTTCTCTCGAGTGCGAGTTTCCCGATCGGCGTCGCTCGACGATCGTCTTGGGCGATGTGGCGGATGACGAGGTGGTATCGCGCTGCGGTGAATTGTTCCGGCGCACCGCCGCCAGTTTGCGCGCCAAACGGTTGTTCGCCGGAGAGTACCTGTTCGAGACGCATGGGGGAGAGACGAAACTCGTTGCCGGACGACTGGTGCAACATAAGGAATAGGAGCATACGATGGTGAAAAGAGAGAATTTCATTACCGCGCTCGATGTCGGGACCGCTAAGGTGACGGCGCTCGTTGCCACCGTCTCTCCCGAGGGGCGGATACAGTTCGTCGGCAAGGGATCGGCGCGGAATCCCGACGGCATGATCGGCGGGAATGTCGTCAACATGGAGGCGACGACGCGTGCCATCAACGAAGCGGTTACCGAAGCCGACAAGATCTGCGACGCGCACATAAAATCGGTGGTGCTCGGTCTGTCGGGCGACCACATCTCGTCGGTCAACAGCCATGGTGTCGTTACGATACGGGGCCGCGAAGTGGCCCAAAGCGACATCGATCGGGTGATCGAGCAGGCGAAGAACATCAATCTTTCGACCGACCGCTACATTGTCAATTGGGAGATAGGTGAGTTCATCGTTGACGACCAGAACGGCATTAGGAAACCCAAAGGGATGGCGGGACGCCGGCTCGAGGTCAAGATACATATCGTCACCGCATCGGTCGCCATGATGCAGAACCTTGTGAGAAGCGTCACGAACGCGGGCTTGCAGGTTGATTCGGTGGTGGTGAACGGATTGGCCTCTGCCGAGGCGGTCCTGCAGGAGGACGAGAAGCAACTCGGTGTCGCTCTCGTGGACATCGGCGACGGCACGGCCGATGTCGTCGTCTATAAACAGGGACGACTCGCATATACCGCGGTGGTTCCGATGGGAGGGGGATTCATTACCCGGGACATCTCCATTGCGCTCCGGATGCCTCCTGCCGAGGCGGAACGGGTCAAATGTCGTTACGGGTGCGCGGTTCCGGCTTCCGTGAGCCCGGAAGAAGAGATAGAGGTCATGTGCATCGGGGACGAGGAGAAACGACTCATCAAGTCCCAGATACTCGCGCAGGTCATCTCTCCGCGCGTTGACGAGATCCTTACGCAGGTGCGCCGCCGCATGGCCGAGGACCTCAAGGATACCTTCATCTCTTCGGGCGTGGTGCTTACCGGTGGCACGGCGAACCTGCGGTATATCAAGAATCTTGCCGAAGAGACGCTCGGATTGCCGGTGCGCATCGGGCGGCCCGTCATCGCCGAGGACGGGATGGGGTTCGCCGAACTGCTCCGTGATCCCGCTTGTGCCGCCGCGGTCGGTATCGTCTACTATCACTTGCGGCGAGGCATGGTTCGGGAGAACAATGGCGGGATGTTCGGTCGCTTGGGAAAATGGGTCGAGAAATTCTTTCGGTAGGGGGGCGAGATGAACCGGTATGGTGAGCAAACGCTGGTAAAGATCGGCGTCATCGGTGTCGGAGGCGCAGGCGGAAACGCCGTGAGTCGGATGGTGCAGGAACGACAGATGTCCGAACAGGATGTCTTCCACGGTGTCCTCGTGATGGCGGCGAACACCGATGTGCAGGACCTCGACCGGTCGGGCGCCGAGGTGAAAGTTCAGTTGGGGCCGAACAAAACCAAGGGGTTCGGTGCCGGTGCCAATCCGGAGGTGGGAAGAGAAGCGGCCGAGGAAAGTCGGGTGGAGATCGCGAACAATATCGATGGCCTCGATATGCTCTTTATCACCGCCGGCATGGGAGGAGGGACCGGTACCGGTGCGGCACCGGTCATCGCGGAGGTGGCGAAGAGTGCCGGGGTGTTGACCGTCGCCGTGGTCACGACCCCGTTCTCGTTCGAGGGCGCGCAACGGATACGGGTTGCCCGGGAGGGACTCGATCGGCTCCGTGCGCAGGTGGATGCGATAGTCGTCATACCGAATGAGAAATTGGTGAGCCTTGCCGACGACTATGCTACCTGCGACGAGATGTTCCGGCGTTCCGACGAAGTGCTCATCCGCGCGGTGCGATCCATGGCCGATGTTGTCCAGCATCCGGCGACTCATCACATCGACTTCGCCGATGTGCGTGCCGTCATGTGCGGTATGGGCGAGGCGGTCATCGGCGTTGGCGCGGCGGCAGGAGACAATGCGGCGCTCGCCGCGGTGCGCGAGGCGCTGGGGAATCCGCTTCTTTCCGATGCGAGCATTCGGGGGGCGCGGCGCCTTCTTCTCCACTTTACCACCCCTCAGCGTTTCACCATGAGAGAGATGACCATGGCATGCCAGTTCGTCTCGGAACAGTTGCACGAGAACCCCCTGTTCATCTGGGGCATCCGCTATGACGATACCCGCGATACGGTCCAAGCGCTTATCGTTGCGGAGGCAGTGGCTTCCGGCGCGCCGCTTCAAACGCCTCGTGCCCGGAATGTGACATCAGAATCGCAAAGCCTCTTGTTCGAGATGGATGCGGCGAAAGAGCCGCGAACGGCGGCGAAAAAGCCGGCGAAGCCGGAGGTGGCGGAGCCTCCCGCGCCACCGGTCACTACCGCTCCTCCGTGTGAGGTGGAAACGGCGGCACCCGCCCCTCGTGCGGCGATGGCACCGGCGAGCGAGGCGAAAGGGCGTTTCAGAGACAGCGACCCGGTGACGGCGAAGGTCGATCTTTCAGAACGGGTGCTCTTCCAACTTCCCGCTCAGATGAACCCTGCCGATCTCGAGGACCTGTCGGTTCCAGCCGTTGTTCGTCAGCAGATGCGCGCCCAACGCGCGAAGGAAGCGACCAAGCAACAAGAGATGCCGCCTTTGCCTGAGACGCGCGTTTCCTCTCCCCATGTCGATACCCTCGAACAGAGAGAAGCCGTCAAGGAGATGGTTCCTGTTTCTGCCAGAGGAAAGAGCGATAATAAACATCAGTGAAAAACCGTTCCGTCGCCTACTTCTTTCCCGCCGAACGAAAGGTCGCCCTTTCCAATCTCGCCCCGCATTTCTTCGTAGATGCGTTCCGTTCGAGGTACCAGCTCGATCTCCTGTTCTCCGACGAGGAAGTGTCCTTGTTCGAACGGAGACGGTTGCGCGATTTTGCGCTGATATTCGCGGGTTTCTCGTACGAAACGGGGTTGCTTTCCTTCGTGCGCCATCTTGCTCTTCAAGGCGTACCGGTGTTGAAACGCGACCGACCCGAGGGAAGATTCCCGTGTCTTATAGCGGGAGGAGTAGCCGCGTCGCTGAATCCACTACCGCTTCTCGACATTTGTGATGCGGTCCTCTGCGGGGAGGCCGAAGTGATGTATGATGACCTTTGTAGGGCACTCGATGACCCGGTAGGGGCGCTTGAATGGCTGCCATCGGTTCCTTACGCAGCTTCGGAAGACGCCATTCCGATGCCGGTTCGGGCCCCTGCGGGATCGTTCGCGGTGAGCAGTCACCCGTTTCTTGATCGGTTCGGCAACGAGTTCGGCGATCGCGTCGTGCTCGAACTCGACCGCGGGTGCGTAGGGAACTGCCACTTTTGCGCGGCCCGCCACCTCTACGGCTCACGACGGGAAGCCGATCAGTTGCGCCTTCTCGCGGCAGCAGAGAAGGCATTCGCGCGGGGAAAGGGGATCGCGCTTCTGGGAACCGCTGTCGAGAGCGTGTCCTGTTTTCCCGATCTCATCGACCGGGCCATTGCGGCGGGCAAGGATGTCTCGCTTTCTTCGGTCCGGATCGCGGGATTCACGCCGGAGGTGGCGCAGCGTCTTTCTAACGCAGGGGTGAAAACGGTGACCTTCGCTCCCGAGAGTATGCGAGAGTCGACCCGCCGCCATATCGGAAAGCCTCTTTCGGACGAGGTGTTCCGGAGAGCGCTCGCGATGGCTGGATCGTACCGTTTCAAGGTGAAGCTCTACCTCATGGCGGGATTGCCGGAGACCGATGCGCAGGAGGAGGCGGAGGCCATCGTTTCCTTTCTCGGCGAAATGATGCGGCAGAAAGAACGGATCCCCCTTTCGCTGAGCATCGCGCCGTTCTGCCCAAAACCGGGAACCCCGTTCGCCGATCGCGCGCTGATGCCAAAGAAGGAGTACGAACGCTTTCGAGAGATCGTGGAACGCGGGGTACGAAGCATCTCTCCGCGTGTATCGGTGGAATGGTTCTCGTGGCGCGAGTCGCTTCTTCAAACGGCGGTGGGAAGATTCGATGTCGATACGGGGAGCCGATTCTTGGCCGCTTATGCAAGCGCCGGTACCGTACGCGAAGCGGAGCGACGGACAGGCATCGTTCTGAACGATTTTATTGGAGGAGGCGATGGTGGTGCCCGGTAAGTATCTTGTCGTGACCGCTGCGTATATTGTCCGATCGGGCAAGGTGTTCATTGCCCGTCGCGCCGACGAGGGCGCACTCCGCGGGAAATGGGAGTTCCCGGGAGGAAAGATGGAGCCGGGGGAGACGCCGCAGGCGTGCCTTGCGCGAGAACTGAAAGAGGAATTCGGCGTGACGGCGGTGGTCGGCGAGGTGGTCACCGAGGTCGTACATCACTACGACGAGACGGTGGTCCATCTCATCGTTCTCCGGGTCCGACGCGTCTCAGGGCGTTTTGTTCCCACCGAACACGATGCGATGGCATGGGTAATGCCTGAGGATCTTTTGTCGTATGATCTCGCGCCGGCGGATATCCCTGTTGCGCGTCTTTTGGCCGAACGGGGGGTCAGTCGAGCGCGCCGCCGGCGGACAAGAGATCGATGATCGTCTGGTCGCCGTTCTCCCGGGCGATGCGCATCGCGGTAAGACCGCTCTTTGCCTTCCTGTTGACATCGGCTCCCTGCTCGATGAGGTACGCGACGACCGGTGCGTGACGGAACCGCGTAGCGAACATGAGCGGTGTAAGGCCGTTCTGATTTTCGGCATCGACCGAGATGCCCTGTTCGACGAGTTTCGTGACCGCGGCGAGGTCGCCGTCGCGCGCCGCTTGGAGCAGTTTGCGTTCTTCGGCGGCGCGGTCGTAAATGACCGATTTGAAGTCTATGGTGTTTGGTTCGGGAGTTGATCCGACGGGGCCCGGGACAGGAGCGGCTGGCTCCTTCCGAGCTGTCTGTTTCTTTCTGTCCTTTTCTTCTGCGGCACGACGCTCTTCTTCCGCTTTCATCTTCTTCAGGTCGGCTTCACGGATCATTGCTGTCTCGTCGAGGATATGGAGCACCGCGAACAGCACGAGCGCGACGAAGGAGGCGAGCGCTCCGGCGATCCCCGATTGTTGGAGCGCCAAGGTCACGACGACGAAGAGCGCGAGTGCCGCCCACTTGGTGTATCGGGTATGCGCCATGGATTCCTCCGCGAAAAAGCTGCACTGATTCTATGAGCAAACAATGACAAAAGCAAGCGGGACGGTAAAAGTGGACATCGGGAGCCTCTCGCGGCATAGTGCCCGCGATAGGGAGAAGCAGGTGACTGGAACGCCGTTGTTCATCTTTCGCGCGACGACGGGAAATCGTACCGCTGTTCGTACGCTGATCGCCTCTCTTGAAGCGATCGGCGTCGAGCCGGGGCCGGTGCGCGTTGTTCGAACTCTGAGGGAGGTTCACGATCTTTCTCCTGAAGGGTCTCCGCTATTCCTCTTTTCGGCCATGTCATGGGATTTCCCGGAACGGGTCGCCGAGATGTGCTTTCTTCGTCGCCGGTTCCCGCGTTCCCGTTTCGTTATCGGTGGTCCGCATCCTTCGGCGCGGCCGCGTGAAGCGCTTGATGCCGGATTCGATTATGCGGCGGTGGGGGAAGGGGAAGAGATCGTACGCGCTCTCTGGGAACGGGTTCGGGAGGGACGGCCGCTCGACGATGTGCAGGGGCTCTACCGGATCGAGGGCGATGCTCTTGTCGGGACTCCCGCGGCTCCGGTGGACATCGAAGGGTTTCCGATGATGGCTCACCGCTTCGTATTGCATGGACCCATCGAGATATCACGGGGCTGTGCGAGCGCCTGCCGCTACTGTCAGACCTCGTTCTTCCACGGCGCGAAAGAACGGTGGCGGAGCCATGAGACGATCACGGCGACGGTGGAGGAATTGGTTCGGCATGATTTTGCCTATTACCGCTTCCTTTCGCCGAACGCGCTCGGGTGGCACAATCCGGGGAACAGGACACCGGAGGCGATCCATCGGCTCCTTGCCGACATTCGGCGCATCGTTGGGCCGCACCGCAAGGTCATCTTCGGCACCTTCCCCGCCGAGATACGCCCGGAGTTCGTGACCCGCGACAACATGGCGGTGATCAAAAGATACTGTGACAACCCGATCATCGTCATCGGCGGCCAATCGGGAAGCGACGCGATGCTCGAGAAGATGCACCGGGGTCACACCGTTGCCGACATTTATCGAGCGGTCGAGAACACCATTGCCGTCGGTCTGCATCCCATCGTTGACCTTTTGTTCGGTCTTCCGGGCGAGACGCCCGATGACCTTTCTGCGACGGTGCGGATGATGGATGACCTGCTCGCCAAGGGCGCGCACATTCGCGGTCATGTCTTCATGCCGCTTCCCGGCACGCCGTGGGAGCACGAATCGCCCGGCGACATTCCCGACGAACTCGTGCGCCGTTTCAAACTGATGTCGTCAAAAGGGGCGATGTCGGGCTGCTGGGAAGAACAACTCCGGGAAAATCGGCGCCAATTGAGAGAAACCGATAAAAACCGTTGACCTTTTGCGTTGAAGGGAATACAACAACAGGTGCCGATTGGGAGGATATCTAAGGGAGAAGATCATGCGTGTAACACTACTGATGATCGCGGTGCTCGTCGTCGGTGTTTTGTTTGCGGCCGATGCGCCTAAGGCGTCGGCAGGCGAGGCGAAGAAGGTGCCTACGGTGGAGACCAAGAAGGTCGAAGCGGCTCCTGCCGCCGCTCCCGCGAAGGAAACGAAGAAGGAAGAACCAAAGAAAGAGGCAGCCAAGAAGGAAGAGCCCAAGAAACCGGTGCTTCCCGAGTCGAAGGCCTACGAGGTGAAGGATGAGGTCGTCACCGATACCAAGACCGGTCTTATGTGGCAGAGGAAAGACGCTGGTACGAGCGTGACGCACAAGGAGGCGGTCGAGTACTGTGAATCGCTGAAACTCGGCGGTTATGACGACTGGCGGTTACCCTCCATCGATGAACTGCGGACGCTCATCGTCGGCTGTCAGAGTGGTGCTGAGGCCTGCAAGGTTGGGGGGGACTGTCTTTCCTCATCGTGCTGGTCTCCCGACTGTGCCTGCCAGGCAGGCAAGGGGCCCGGCGAAAACGGCTTCTACTGGCAGAGCGGGGTGTGGCAGGGAAGCGGCAAGTACTTCTGGTCGGCCTCGGTACAGAGCGACAAGAAAGGCGAGAAGGCATGGGATGTCGGATTCAATTACGGCAATGTCTATGACTACGACCGTTCCCAGAAGGCCGATGTCCGGTGTGTGCGCGGCGTGAAGAAGTAAAGTATGCAGCGCGACACCGCGAAATGGCTGTTCATCGCGGCGCTTCTTGGCCTTGCCTTCTTCCTCTGGCTTCGCTTCGATGAGATACGGGAGTTCGTTGCAGGGATCTTTCCGTCAACCGGTATGACCGAGGCTTCGCGCGAAGAACAACCTGCCGTGCCCGAAGCGCCCGAAAAGGTTGAACTGAAGAGTCTCCACCCCGGGCCGATGCCGGGAGAAAAGGTCTATACCGAAGAGGATATCAAGCGGCTTAACGAACAGCGTGAACTCCCGGCGCGCCACCCGGCGACCTACACCAACGCCGATCTGCGGAAGTATCACCTCCGCATGCCGACCGGCGACATCGAGAAGATGCGCAGGGAACTCGAGTGGACGGAAGCCCCTGAGATGAAAAAAAACGTTCCGGAGAAGAAACCTACTCGTCCGCGAAGTCCATCACATTGAGGCGCTGGTAAGAGAAAATCTCATCTTCGTCGAAGAAGCGTTGAAGTTCTACGAGCGCCTCCTCGGGTGATCCGGACGCGTGAACGACATTGTTGCGCACCGAGATGGAGTAGTCGCCCCGTATCGTGCCGGGCGACGCTTCGCGCGGGTTGGTGGCGCCGACGAGTGTTCGCACCCGCTTAACGATGTCGTAACCCTCGAGTGCCATGACGACGACGGGGGTCTCCATCATCGCCTTCTTGAGGTCGGGAAAGAACGGTTTGTCGAGAAGATGGGCGTAGTGCTCGTTGATGATCTTTTCGGTCATCTTGATCATCTTGAGCCCGACGATCTTGATGCCCTTGCGCTCAAAGCGGGTGATGATCTCGCCGACGAGTTCGCGCTGTATCGCGCCCGGTTTGATGATGACGAGCGTTCGTTCCCGGTCCATGGCACCTCCTTGTTATTATCTGCCGAGCCGAGAGAAGCGCGGTTCAAAGTGGAGGAACACCTCTCGCCGCGTCTCGACCGATTCGTATATCGCGTTGAAGAGCTCTATCGTCTTACGCGCCTCGATGCCGTCTATGAGCGCATGCTTGCCATGTTCGAGGCAGTCAATGACATGCTCGAGGAATCGGCGGTGGCCGTAGCCATAGACATTCGGGGGCATTTCGGAATATTCGCGCACGATCGCGGCGCTCTCTTCGGGCGTTTCGTCAATGAAGCGCCACACCTCCATTTTGTTCACTGCAAAACCGCCGATGACCACCGACCCCCGTTCGCCGAGGATAGAAAGAGACCCTTCAAGGTCTTCCGGGCGCGTTGCCGTTGTTGCCTCGATGAGACCAAGGGCGCCCGAACGGAAGGTGACGATGGCGACCGCGGTGTCGTCGACCTCGATGTTCGAGAAATAGGTGCCGTTCTTCGCCATGACCGACATCGGTTCGCCAAGCATCCAGAGAAGAAGGTCTATGTGGTGCGACGCCTGATTGGCGATGACGCCGCCATCGAGATGCCAAGTCCCCCGCCATGGGTCCTGATCGTAGTATTTCTGGTCGCGACACCAGCGTACCCGTACCGTGCCGAGCGCGATACGGCCGAAGCGGCCCATCTCGATGGCCTCGTGCAACTTCTGTACCGGCCGGTTGTAGCGATTCTGCTTCACGACGAAAAGATGTGCCCGTTTTCCGTCACAGGCATGGATCATTCGGTCAGCGTCAGAAAGGCGGAGCGCCATCGGCTTTTCGCAAACGATGTGGGTACCGAAGCGTTGGACGATATCGATAGTGTGCTCGGCGTGAAGGCCGCTGGGGGTAAGGATGTTCACCACATCTACGGGTATCTTTTCGAGCATGGCGCGATAGTCGGCGAAGTAGGGTACCCCGAGCAGTTTTCCGACCCGTTCTGCCCGCTCGGGAATGATGTCGCATACCGCTGCGATCTCGGCCTGCGGGATCTCCCTAAGCGCTTCGTAGTGTTTCTTTGCGATGCGTCCGCAACCGACCAAGGCAAACCGATAAGTCTTCATCGCGCCACTTCCCGGAGGATCTCTTCGGCCCTATTCTCTATGTTTCCGATGAACTCGTCAAGAGCGGTGATATCGGAGGGCGCGGGAGCGCCGCGGAAGTGTGTCACGCACCGTTCGACGACTGTGTGGATGCCGCCGACGGTTATCTTCCCGGCGAGAAAACCGTTCACCGCCGTCTCATCGGCTATCGCATAGGCGACCATACCCGCGTAATCGTGCTGCTTGAGCAGTTCGAAGGCGAGCGATAGGAGTACATATTTCTCGAGATCCGGTTCCCGGAAGGTAAGCGGTTTCTCATAGGTGTACCGCAGGTGAGGAAATTTGTCGGTAAGCGGCAGGATCTCGGGGTAAGCGAGCGCCGCGGCGATCGGGATGACCATGTCGCTGGCGGCAACCTGCGAAACCCACGACCCGTCCACCAGTTCGACCGCCGCGTGAACACCGACCTCGGGATGGACGAGCACGCCGAGTTGTTCCGGCTTGAGCGGAAAGAGCCAGTATGCCTCGATGAGTTCGAGCCCTTTGTTGACCATCGTCGCCGAGTCGACGGTGACCTTCTGTCCCATGGACCAGACCGGGTGATTGAGCGCCGCCGCCGCGTCGGCCTTGAGCATCTCCTCGCGGGAAAGATCGCGCAGGGCGCCGCCCGACGCGGTGAGGCAGACACGGCGGATGTGGGAGGGTATGACGCCGGCCAGTATCTGCATGACGGCGGCGTGTTCCGAATCGACAGGGATGAGATGGCGCCGATCGCGGGTGACCGCTGTGCCAAGGAAATAGCCGGCGATGACGAGCGACTCTTTGTTGGCGAGAGCGACGGGGATGCCGCGGCGGAGCGCCTCGAGCGTTATCTTCCACCCCGCCTTGCCGCCGAGCGCCATGAGAACGAGGTCGGGATTGAGGTCGAGGAGCGCCATGAGTCCCGTTTCTCCCGAAAGGCGTCGTATCGCTGAGGGTCCGCGCACATCGCCGGCGAGCGCCGTATCGGCGATAGCCACCGCCTTGAGGGCGGGGAAGTGAGGAACGATCTCGTTGAGCCGCTCTACATTGCGACCCGCCGACGCGCCGACGAGGCGAAAGTTGCGGGGGAATGCACGCAGTATCTTGACGGTGCTCGATCCTATCGAACCGGTGATGCCATAGACGACGAGCGATTTAGGAGACATGATATGCCATGAATTTGAGAGAAAGGTACACAACCGTCACGCTGAAAAACACCGAGTCGAGGCGATCGAGAAGACCGCCGTGTCCCGGAAAGAGTCTGCCCGAATCCTTGACGCCGGCGCCCCGTTTGAAGAGCGACTCGACGAGGTCGCCGATCTGTCCCGCCGTCGAGGCGAGGGCGGAGGTCACAAGACAGAAAACGAGGTAGTTCCCATCGAACGCCGCATAGGAGAAAGCGATGCCGGCGGCTACAGAGGCCACGAGACCGGCGATTGCCCCTTCCCATGTCTTCTTCGGGCTTATCTGCGGGGCGAGGAGATGTCTTCCGAACGCGCGTCCGGCGAAGTAGGCGGCGCTGTCGCAGACCCACGGCAGGACGAGCGCGAAAAGGAACCATTTCTTTCCCTCGACCGGTGCCGGATGGTCGCGGAGTGCCGCGAAGAGAGAGAGGGGTATGACCAGATAGAGAAATCCGGCGAGATGATACGAAAGGCGGTCGCTCTTCACCGAGACCTCTTCTTTGCCCCACAGGGAGAAGAGGGTGATGGCGAGCAGAGATCCCGCGAGATAGAGCGGGTAGAGGTCGGGGCGTTCCTGATAGGCGTACACCGTGAGCATGAGAGCGGCGGCGGCGGGCAGCGAGACAACCGGGGTACGAACGCCGAACATGACCAGAAACTCGGCATAGGCGACGAAGGCGAGGATCATCGTCGTCGCGAGGAAGATCGACGGAGTGGCGAAAAAGATGAGAAGAAGGGTCGCCGGTATCGCGATCGCCGCGGTAAGATATCGTGCGTAGGGCATGTGACGCCTCCGTTCTTTCGTCCGAGAACACTCTAGCGTGTTGATGTCAAAAGGCGAGTTTTTCACTGGCGAATTCTTGATTTCATACCTCGATTCAGCGACACTGGGGCGATACGGTGAGGATGGTGTCGATGTTCTTTGCCTTTCTTTTGTACCATGCGATATCGGAGTATGACCTTCTTGAGCGTGCGGCCAACGCCGGTTTCTTTTACCGACAGGTCTCGATCGAGCAGGTGACCGCCTGTCCGCGGGGTGAATTCTGTCTGTCGGCGGACGGTGTGCTGTACCATTTCCGCCGTCTTGAGCGCTCCACGGTCCACTGTGCGGCGGTTCCCGGCGAGTATACGGTGACGGTGGCCCCCGATCGTTCCTTGTCGGCCTACCGTTTGTATGTGCGCGACAGCGAGACGGTGCGTCGTATCGAAATGACGACGCGGACGGTGACCGTGCGAGATCGGGGAACGATCCTCTCTCTTCAGATCGTCGCCGTCGGTGCCGCCGGTCCCGTGGTGATATGGCAAAAGGATCTCCGCCCTGTCCCGCCGTTCGAGTGGAGGGGTGATCTCCTTTCCTCGATAAACGCGGTACGGGAGAGGACGGGGGCTCCGCTCCTTGTCGCGGATGAAACGCTTCGCCCGATGGCACGGAAAGCGCTGGAACGCATTCGTGGAGGCACGGCGGTCCATTACGGAGGTCGCGAAGGAAGCGTGACGCATAGTGGTCTCCGTGCCGATTCGGTCGGCGAGAATCTTTTCATCGCCATCACCCCCGAACGAGCATGGCATCTGATGACCTCTTCTCCGGCTCATCTGTTCAATATACTCGATCCCTCGTTTCGGCGATGCTGGATCGAGCAGACGGTCTCCTCTCCGGGGGATGTGGTGCACGGAGCGGTCCTTTTCGCCGGTGTTCGGCAGTGAGCGGCAAAAGTTGCCATGGGTGCGTGCGCGGTTATACTTGTTTGAAGTAGATATGGCTCGGCAGGGAGGTTCTCATGGGTGAGGGTGGAGCGAACGACGACAAAAGGTCGCAATTTGCCCGAGGCTATGAGCGGATGCGTCTCAAACTCTACAGGAAACCGAAGCAAGGATATCCCCCCGATCAGGCGCAGGGAAGCGGAACTTCGCCGTTCGGCGATGCGGCGGAGAAAGGGAAAGGGGCGGGATCGGGCTCTTCTATTGATGGGATCCGGATGCCGGTCTCTTCGCGCTTGGTGCTGATCGGTGCGGTCATCGTGCTCGGCGCGATCCTTGTTTATGTGTTCTACACGCCGGCTCCGCCGGCGCTTGGTACAGCGACGGACATCCCGAATCTCGTGCCACTCTGCCAGCAGGGTAACGGAACGGCATGCGCGCTGACCGCCCTTCTCCGATCGGAGGGGAAGATGCGTCTCGATGACGACCCCGGTGTGCCCGACAAGAACGCTGCGTTCGCGTATGCCCGCATTGCCTGTGGGAAAAAATCGCCGTTCGGGTGTTTCCTCCTCTGGCACCTGTGGATGCGCAAAGATGTCCCGCTCATCAAGTCGTCCGATGCGGAGGAGGCGATTCGCCGCGGGTGTGAGGAAAAGAGTCCGTTCTGTTGCCATCTCCTCTCTCGCTTCTCCGGCAGGAAAGAGGTCTCTGCGGGCGAATGGAAAGATGCCGTCGGCGCTTTTCGATCCGGAGGGGTGAAACGCTATGCGGAGCGCGATGAGGAGCAGCGGCTTTTCGAGCGTTTCGTCGAACCGCTATAGGAGGTGCACATGGATATGGTGTTCACTATCACGCAGAAGGACTGTGACCATTTCGGACTGGTGCGTTACCGTCGCTACCTCGATTGGATCCACGAGACCCGGGTCGCGTTCATGAACGAGCTGGGAGCCGGTGACGATCTCCTTGCGAGCAAGGGGATAGACATGGTGACCGTCAACCTTCACCTCCGTAACCTCGAGGCTTGTCGCGAGGGTGACTCAATCGAGGTAATACCGTGTCTCGACAAGGTGATGTCCCACGCCCTTTATTTTACCTTCACCGGTCGTAATCCCCAGACGCGGTCGGTCGTTTTCATCGCGCAAAGCGAGATGTATCCTATTTCCCGAGAAGGGAATCTCGTGAAGTTGCCGCCGGAGATCGTGGATACGCTGGTGCCTCGCATCGGTTCTTGATCACGCCGAACAGACGCGGTTACGCCCTTCGTTCTTGGCGCGGTAAAGGGCTTCGTCCGTCGTTTTGATGAGGGTGTTGCTGTCCGTTTTTTCTCCCGCAGGGATCGCCGCGGCGCCGATGCTTGCGGTGACTTTTATGTGCGCGTCCCCATAGGCGATATCGATGTTCGCGATATTGGCGCGAATGCGCTCCGCAACGGCGAGCGCGTCCAAAAGACGAGTTTCAGCGAGAAGAACGGCGATCTCCTCTCCCCCGTACCGCCCGACGACATCATGGGAACGCACCGTTTCGCGACACACGGCGGCGGCCGATCGCAGGACCAGATCCCCGGCTTGATGTCCGTAGGTGTCGTTGATCTTCTTGAAATGATCGAGATCGATCATGAGGAGCGAGAGCGGACGTTGGTGGCGAAGAGAACGGTCGATCTCGCTTTCGAGATAATCCATGAGGGCGCGCCGGTTGAAAAGGCCGGTAAGCGAATCGTACACCGCCATTTCCTCGAGGCGTTGCATGAGCAATTCGCGCTCGGTTATGTCGGAAAGCATGAGGATGCCGCCGATCTCTGTGCCTAAACGGTTCCTTATCTTGTCGAGCCGAGCAAAGAGATAGCGGGACCCCTGATCATGGGGAAGTTCGAATTCGACCCCCGGCAGGCCGTCGATCACCTGCTCGACAAGCATGGGGAACTGCGTAAGCACTTCGGAAACTGGCGTGCCGAGCGGTGTTCGAGCGAGCTGAGGAAGGAGCCCCGTCGCGGCGGGGTTGTAGTCGATGAGGAGATGGCGCATATCAAAGACGATGACCGCCTCGCTGATGGCGTCGAAGGCTTGATCTCTGGCTATCGGAACGAGATCGAGCATCCCGAGTCGGAAAAGACCGATGGCGTAGCAGATGCTGGAGACGATGACGCCAAAGGGGGCGATGTCGAGTCCCCGAGGCGTCGTTCCCGAAAGATACCACAGATGGGTTCCCCACGGTGCGATGGCACCGGCGATCATGAAGAGGGTCCTGATCCTGAGACTTCTTCTTGATGTTCCTCCTTTTCGCATCATGGCGACGAGTATCAGAACGCCGGCCAATGTCGAGATGTTGATATAGGCAAGGTGGACATAGTACCAAGGTCCCGGCGTGAAGGCGAGTCGAACGGTCCCTTCGGCATGCACCATCTCCATGGTTCGATAACAGAGGCCCAGCCATTCGGTCGTTGCGTTGGACAGGTAGGTGAGTATCGGCATCCCGAAGAGGATCCATCGCATCGGTCCGCTGGCCCACTGGTCGTAACCGGCATACCGGAACACGAGGAGTAGCCAGCACGAAGGAAGCGTTGCGATGCCGATGTATTCGACGCGGTTCCAAAAGCGGATCATCTCGAACGAGGAGCAGAACCCCTGCAACGCGTAGGCGAAGGAGTAGATCGCGCCGCTCAAGAGGAGCGCCATGAACGCCTGCATGACAGGGATTTTCCGTTTTGGCCACACATAGGCGAAGAGAAACAGGAGCATGAGCGGCGGTAGAAAGTAGAGATGGTGGATGAGGGCGAGTGGATAAAAAATCTCGTTGTTCATAGGCGCTGCGTCCCGACATCGAAGAACCGGCGCACTCGGAACTCGTTCACCCTAAGCGCCTCGTCCAAAGTGCCGAGGAAGGCCACGCCGCCGTCGGCGATCATGAGCACGCGCTGAGCGCTGCGTCGTATCGAGAGGAGTTCATGAGTCACCGTGAAGAAGGAAACACCGGTCTGTTCGTTGAGTCGGATGAAGGTGAGATCGAGCTCCTCGGTGGTGATCGGATCGAGTCCTGCCTGCGGCTCGTCGAAGAAGATTATCTCCGGGTCGAGAACGAGCGCGCGGGCGAGCGCGCCGCGTTTCTTCATGCCACCCGACAATTCCTGCGGCGTTTTTTTGCGGTGTTCGTAGAGCCCGACCATCGCCAGTTTTTCTCCCGCGACATCGCGGGCATCGGCATCGGGGAAATCCGGGTAATGCATCTTTATCGGTAGCATGACATTCTCTTCGAGCGTCATGGAATTGAGGAGCGCCGCGCTCTGGTAAAGGACGCCGATGCGCCGGTAGAAGGGGTGCTCTTCGGGAAGCGGGTGCCGTATCTCTTCTCCGTCAAAGACGATGGCACCTTCACGCGGTGGATTGAGCCCGACGATCGCCTTGAGGAGCGTCGATTTGCCGCATCCCGAGGTGCCGAGCACCACGAAGCGCTCTCCTCGCTCGATCGAGAAGGTGACATCGGAAAGGATCGTCGTTTCTCCGTAGCCGACCGTAAGCGAGATGACGGACAACAGCGGCATATATGTTCCCCGTCGCCTTCAGTAATCGAACGCCGATCCGCCGATGAACTCGCGGAGGATGGAGTTGAAGGGGACGAAGGTCTCCTCGATCGGCTCGAAGTAGGTCAAGAATTTGAGCAGGCGGCGCGCCTCGATGTGTTCGCGCAGATCGGGTGTCACCTTCCGGAGGAGCGGTTCGGCATGGGTGCGCAGGACCGGGAGTTCGTAGACGAGCGAGGAATTGAACATGATGTCGGCGTGTTCTTGGTAGGGAAAGATGTTGCGGTCCTCGCCGCGGCGCACGAGCGGCCACCGCCGTATCGTTTCGGCGGCTTCGTAGCCGCGGTACTTGGCGTCGCGCACGACGCGCCGAATGATGCGGCAGTCGGTCGTCGGAATGCGGTTGTGGTTGTCGAGGTTGAGGTTCGCGAGCGCCGAGACATAGACCTTGTAGATGCGTGGATAGGGAACCGCGGTGAACAGCTTCGGGTTGAGGCCGTGTATTCCTTCGACGATGATGATGCCGTTTCGGGGCAGACGATACTTTATCTCTCCCCGATAACTCTTTCCGGTGATGAAGTCGTATTTCTGGAGGTTTGTCCCCTTCCCCTGAAGAAGGCGGGTCACCTGTTCGTTGAAGAGGTCCACATCTATCGCGTCGAGTCCTTCGAAGTCGTGGACGCCGTTTTCATCGACCGGTGTCTTGTCGCGGTCAACGAAGTAGTTGTCGAGGCTGATGAGGAGTGGACGGAATCCCATGACGCGCAGTTGTATCGCGAGCCGTTTGGCGGTCGTCGTCTTTCCTGAAGAGGAGGGGCCGGCGATCGAGACGACGCGGACCGTCTCGCGCCGTCGGTGTATCTCATCGGCGATGAACGCCAGTTTCTTTTCGTGGAGCGCTTCTTGTACGAGGATGACCTCTTTGGCTCGGCCGCGGCGTACCGCCTCGTTGAGTTGTCCGCAATTCTCGAGGTCGAGAATGTCGAGCCATTTCTTGTTCTCAGTGATGATATTGAAGAACTTCGGTTGATCCTTGAACGCCTCTACCTTCGTGGGATCGCTCGGATCAGGAAGGAGGAGGACGATGCCGCGGTTGTGATATTGAAGACGGAAATCGTGGATCGCACCAGTCGAGTAGGCGAGATACCCATAGAAATAGTCTATGGTGCCCTCAAGTTCATAGATGCTGGAAAGGGGTTCTGCGCGTGTTGCGAGGAGACGGACCTTGTCCACCATACCCGCTTCGTCGAAAAGACGCACCGCCTCTTCGGTAGGGACCTGACGATGGAGAAAGCGAATGTCCTGCGCGATGACATCGCGCATCCGCCGCTCGAGATCGGCCACCTCTTCGAGACGGATCCATTCGAGTCCTTCGAAGAAACAGAAAAGGCCGTTACCGATGGCATACTCGATGTGCAGTTGGGCATGAGGAAAGAGCTCGCGCGCTGCCTTGATGAGAATGAACTGGAGCGATCGAAGGAATATCTGTCGTCCATGGTTGTTCCTGATGGTGAGGAATTCGATCGTTCTGGCCTCGCCGATCTTCGCGTCGAGCGGTGCGAGACGGTTGTCGGTGATGGCGCCGAGGATCGGAAGATCGAAACGGTCGGCGAAGCGGTCGGCGAGCGTTTTGATCTTCGTGTCGGGCGGGACGGTGGCGTTTTCGGAAACGCCCCCCGGGAGCATCACGGTGATGGTGCGTTCGCTCATGCTCTCTCTCCGTGCTCTGGTATGGCGGGAAAGAGTCTAGCACTGTCGCTCAGGAAACGCAAAATCATCGGGGGATCCAGACGATGGTCGCATGGCGACGGCCATCATGACCGCGGCGATGCGAGAAGAGGCCGGGGGTGCAGGCAGTGCAGCGCGAAAGGTCCTCTATCTCACCGATGCCGGCGTAGGCAAGTCGCTCCACGATCGCGGCGCCGAGGTCGGCGAAGGTGCGCCCCGCGCGGTGTTCGATCGGAATACCGGCGGCCGAAAGCTGGTCGAGGACATCCTCTTTCACTTCGAAACAGCACCGCTCGATGCCGGGAAAGAGCGCTGCCCTGAGTGTGCGGGCGCCCATGACCCGGAGACGCGACACTCCTTTGAAGGGAAGGTCGGCGGCGACGCCGCGCCAACCACAGTGAAATATGCCGACGAGTGGCTTTTCTGCATCGGCGACGACGAGGGGGAAACAGTCGGCGGTTCGGATGAGTGCGCCGGTAGCGGGCTTGGTGATAATGATACCGTCACACTCGCCGGAGGCGTCCACGAGGATCGCGTCGCCGTGCACTTGGTGTGCCCGGTGGACTTCGGTGAGTGAGTAACGAGCGGCGACGGCGCCGATTATGTCTTCGAGATGCGCCCGGGCATCGGGCGACTCGACAAAGAGCGCGGGAACGCTCTGTGCCTCGATAATCTTCACGATGACCCTCTCGACCTCTTATCTTTTACGACAATCTATCCAATACGCACTTTATCGAAGCGGTCACGGAAAAAGGTGTCGAACACGCGGGCGACGAAGCGTCGTTCCGCCTCGGATGCCTCCGGGTCGTTGACGAAACGGCGCGCCGCTTGTGAGGCCTTTTGCACCTCGATTCCGTACTGTGCGGCGAGGAGATAGTACGGGTCGCTTCGAAACCCGGCCTGTTCAAGGCCGGAGAGGGCACCCGGTCCCCGCAACTTGAGATCGTACTCGGCGACCTTGAATCCGTCGCGGACCTGCTCCATGAACGAAAGTCGCTCAATGGCCTTAGGCGATGCCTGCTCTCCCGCGATGAAGGCGGCAAAACTCTTGATGCTTCCCCGTCCGACGCGCCCTCGTATCTGATGAAGTTGGGCAAGACCGAAGCGTTCGGCATTCTCGACGATGATGAAGGAGGCGTCGGGGACATCGACGCCGACTTCGATAACGACGGTGGAGACGAGCAATCGTGCATTTCCCTCTTTGAAGTCCATGATGACGGCATCCTTTTCCTCGCTCTTCAGACGCCCGTGGAGAAGGCGGACCGTATCGCCGAGAAGAGCGCGGAACTCCTCATATACCGCGGTGACCGGAGCAAGGGCACTTTTTTCCGACTCCTCGACGAGAGGACAGATCCAGTAGCCTTTTTTCCCCTCACGGACGATCGAGACGATGTGTTCTACCACCTTGGGACGGCTCGTAAATGGCACGGCACGGGTCTTCACCGGAAGGCGGCCCTGGGGCATCTCGTTGAGCACCGATATCTCGGTACCCCCGTAGATCGTAAGAGCAAGCGAGCGGGGGATCGGTGTCGCGCTCGCGATGAGGACATCGGGATTGTTCGCCTTTTCCATGAGCGCCATACGCTGCGCGACGCCGAACCGGTGCTGTTCATCAATGACAACCAGACCGAGGTCGGCGAGGAGGTCGAGGTTCTCGTAAAGGGCGTGCGTTCCGACGATGAGACGCGCACCGGCAGCCTGTTCGAGCATCTCGCGTTTCTTGCGGCTCGTCGCGCCGCCGGTCACGATCGCGCTGGTGATCGACGGAGCACAGCGGCATACCGTTTCGTAATGTTGTCGCGCGAGGATCTCGGTCGGTGCCATGATGACGGCGCGATATCCCGAGGCGATGACATCGCAGGCGGCGAGAAGCATGACGATGGTCTTTCCACTGCCGACATCGCCTTGGAGGAGACGCATCATCGGTTCAGGGGCGGCGAGGTCGCGACGTATCTCGGCGAGCACGCGGCGCTGAGCGACGGTGAGCGAGAAGGGGAGGGAGGCCTCGACCGACCGTGCGAGCGGCGAGTTGATGGTCACCGTCCGTGGTTTGCGACGGTTTTCCCTCACCCGTTCGAGGTGCGCCCCGTACTGGAAGAAGAACATCTTGTCGAAAGCGAGCCGGCGATGGTGGATCGTCCGGCGCGAATCGAGCTCTTCCGGGGATGTTTCCGGGGCGGGAAAGTGTACATTGAGTATCGCCATGATGAGATCGGGCCACTCGTAGCGGCTTCGCACCGCAGAGGGTATCCAGTCGCCGCTGAACTTCATGAGGCGGAGCGCCGCCTCGCGCACCGTGCGGAGGAAAAAGAGCCGCGAGACCCCCGGGATCTTGCGGTAGACGGGGACATAGCCCGAGAGGAGTTCCCTCCAGACGGCATCGTATTTGAAGATCTCGGGATTGGTGAAAGAGGGGATAACGGTCCGGTTGCTTACTTCTCCTGAGATGATAACCTCGGTGCCGAGAGGAAACTGCGCGGCGTAGCCGGGGCCCACTTTTCCAAAAAAGGAAACTTGGATCTTTGCTCCGCCGACGGCGAGGTCAAGCACCCATGGTGCCGTCGCTTTCCATCCTTTCTTCCAGCCGGTGACGGTCCCGGTGACGGTCGCAATGTCTCCCGGCGCAATGCCACGGATCGAGGTAGCAAGGATCCGGGTCTCGTAGCGTTCGGGGATCGTCTCGACGAGCAGGTTGAAGACCGTCGATCCTATCTCCTTCTTTATCTTTCGGATCTGCGGCGGATGAAGCGGTACGACCGATTCGATGTCTTGTCCCAAAAAAGAGAGCAGTTTCTCTCCCTCGACGAGGAAATACGAGGGATCCCCTTCGAGAATGCGACCGACCATGGGGAAGAGCGCCAGTATCGGCGTGTCGTGGCAAAGCCCCGTCCACTGAGGGAGGGCCGCACGCAGGTCACTGCGCACGAGCCGTGTCTCTCCCTTGAGGATGAAGGCGACCTCGCGGGGCGACGCATGATTTTCCAGCGCGAATGCGCGTATCTCGGTTGAGGGAAGATCAGATGAACGCAACACTGACGATCTCGTAGGTGCGGATGCCGGAGGGGGTGGCCACCTTGACCTCGTCACCGACCGATTTTCCTATGAGCGCCGCGCCGATGGGGGCGGTGACCGATATCTTTCTTTTCGCGATGTCGGCTTCGATCTCACCGACGATTTGGTAGACGACCTCCTCTTCCTTTTCGAGGTCGAACAAGGTGACCGTCGCGCCGAAAAGCACCCGATCCCCGGAGAATTTGCTGGGATCTATGACTTCGGCGATGGCCACGATACCTTCGAGATGTTGAATGCGTCCCTCGATGAACGCCTGGCGCTCCTTTGCGGCATGATACTCGGCGTTCTCGGAGAGGTCGCCGTGGGAACGTGCCTCGGCGATCGCCTTGATGATGGCAGGACGCTCGACCTTTTTGAGGTGCTCGAGCTCTTTCTTGAGTGCCGTGAAACCGGCGACGGTGATCGGGTAGCGTTTCATGTGGTGCCTCCGTAGATCCGTGCCTCCTCGAAGACTCAAAGTTATCGCACGACGCCGCCAATCCGCATGCGGCGCTGCTGATCTTTGACCATCTTCTGCTGGAGCCGGGTTATCGCCTTGCGGTCGAGAAGCATTTGGTACCATATCTCGCCATATTTCTCCATCTTGAAAGAAGTCTTGTTTTGGAGTGCAAGGAGGTGCTCTTGGAGATTTTGGTTGTTAGGGAGCGACTTGAGACCTCGTTTGATAACGGCGATTGCCTGGTCCCGGTCGTCGAGTTCGTTCTCATAGAGGTAGGCGCATAGTGAGAAAACGAATGCCTCTTTTTTGTTGAAGCGCATGAGAAGTTCCATCGCGTCGAGTGCCTCTTTTCGTTTACCGTTCTTGAGGTGTCCGATGACAAGCAGGCAGTAGGCAAGATAGAGTCGCGGATTGGCATGCTGAAGGTACTTGTAGGCCTCGCCGAACTTTTTGAGCGAGTAGAGAATAATGCCGATCTGACTGTCTATCTGCGATTTCACGAGGAATGCCCACCGGTCCCACCGGTATCCCTCCTTCAGTATCTCTATGGCGAGGTCTGTTTTCTGCCGCTGTATCTCGGCGTTGGCCCGCAGAAAGAGCGCCTGAAGTTTCGCCGTTACCTTGCGCGAGATCACGAAGAAGGCGACGATGGCAAGGAACAGGCCGATGAACACTCCGAAACCCCACCAGCGCCAGCCGGTCGCCGCGGCGATGATGAGTGCGATGAGCGCCCCGCCCCCGAGGCTTACCGCCACATTGTACATGGTATCCTCCTCATACCAGTTTCATGGGGACGACTCTAACGAAAAGCCCCCTTTTTGCAACAAAAAGTAGCCTTTCCTTTTGCCCGAGAAAAGAGGGCTACCGTTTCTCGGTGAGGTGTCTCCAGTAGCGTTCAGGCATGAAGCGTCGTTGACAGCGCGGGTTGCGTCGTTCGGCGACGGCGATTGCGTGAAAGTAGCCGCGCCAGAGGCGTTCGTAGGGGTCGTCGGCCGTTCCGTCGGGCGGACGGTTACGAAGCGAGAATGTTTCTGCCTCTGGGCGCGCCTCGTGGAGTGAAACGGTGTCCCAATAGTAGGCGAGATCGTGCCGGAGGTCGGCGATGAGCCATCGCTCGTTGGGCAGACGTTTGACGAAGTGGGGAGCGATGAGCGGGAGGACGTGGTGGTCCGGTTCGAGCGGTGCGACAAGAAGTCCGCTGCTTGTTCTGATGAAACGCACGAGTCCGGTCAGCCGATGGGCTTCACAGGTGACCGATCGGACGAGGTCGTAGAGCAGTCGGACCGAGGGATGGGAGAGTCGTGCCGCTCCTCGTTGTCCAGTGTCGTGGAGGAAGAAAAGATACTCGAGAATGGAAAGATCGCGCCGAGGATGGTCGGCGAGAAAGGCACGAGTGATCAGCCGGGGCGTCCGGTCGCCGAAGACGTCCCGGAGCCGGTGCCAAAAAAGTTCGGCGCGCTCATCGTTGCTTTCTATGGTGAGTGTCTCGGCGAAAAGGGGAGATTGTGGGTCTTCGTCAGCGACGATGGCGAAGGGGCGTTCGGCGCGGCGAAGTGCCTCGTCGAGCACGCAGAGAAGCCCCGGGAAAGAGCCGTCGTAGCGGTAAATGGCGTTCACGGTACGAAGAGAGAAAGTTGCCGCGCCGGTTCCCACATGGCCCGTGTGGCGAGGTCGTGCGCGATGAGGCGAGGGGAGCGGCCGGGCCCCGGTAACGCCGCCCGACCGCCCACCGTAAGAAAATGTCGTGCCCGTTTCATCACGACACCGAGGTTCGCCAGATCGTCTAGCGAAAGCGTGCTCTGTCGCCGCGCGACGACGAGACGGCGCGCACTTTTGATGCCGATGCCCGGTACGCGGAGGAGCAGTTCGTAGGGGGCCGTCATCACCTCGATCGGGAAGAGGTGCATGTTGCGGAGCGCCCACGCGCTCTTGGGATCGAGTTCTTCCTCGAGGAACGCCTGCCGTTCATCGAGTATCTCGCCGACCGAGAAGCCGTAGAAACGGAGAAGCCAGTCGGCCTGATATATCCGGTGCTCGCGTAGCAGCGGCGGTGTGGCGACCGCGGGAAGGCGGACATCGTTCGAGACCGGTACGAAGGCCGAGTAATAGACCCGCTTGAGCGAAAAACGGCGGTAGAGCGCTTCGGAGAGGGTGAGTATCTGGCGGTCGTTCTCGGGGCTCGCACCGACGATGAGCTGCGTGGACTGGCCTGCCGGGGCGAAGCGCGGTGCCGAGCGAAGGTGCTTGCGCTCGTCGCGGTTCTCGACGATGGCGCTCGCGATCTCGCCCATCGGGACAATGATCTCCTCTTTTTTCTTGTCGGTGAGTCGTCGGAGGGAGTGTTCGGTAGGAAGTTCGATGTTGACCGAGACGCGGTCGGCGTAGAGCCCCGCCTGCCGGATGAGGTCACTGCTCGCGCCGGGGATCGCTTTGAGGTGGATGTAACCGCCGAACAGATGTTCGGTTCTCAATCTCTTTGCCACGAGGATGAGGCGTTCCATAGTATAGTCGCTATGCCGCATGACCCCTGAACTGAGAAAGAGTCCCTCGATGTAGTTGCGGCGGTAGAACTCGATGGTGAGGTCGCAAAGTTCCTCAACCGTGAACGCGGCACGCGGGATGTCGTTGCTCCGCCGGTTGACGCAGTAAGCGCAATCGTGGATGCAGACATTGGTGAAGAGTACCTTGAGAAGGCTGATGCACCGCCCGTCGTCGGCCCACGAGTGGCAGATGCCGGGGAAGGAGCCGTTGCCTATGCCCCCCCGTGGCGTTCCGCGCCGACTACCGCTTGAGGCACAGGAAACATCGTAACGAGCTGCCGCGCCAAGTATCGCGAGTTTTCGTTCGAGATCCATCGTTTCCCTCCGTATGCACCGATGATGCAACTTTTTGTAAGGTATGTCAAGAAATTTGTAAGGTATCTCGTTCGACGGTCGCTTCGGTGGTACGCTTTGACACATGCTCCCTTTTATGGTAGCGTCGGCTGACCATGCGGAGAGCAGTATGACGCGCTACATCTTCGGCATAGAGACCAGTTGTGACGACACCTCGGCGGCGGTGGTGGATGAACACTTCCGTGTGCTCGCGGTGCGGACGGTTTCGCAGACGAGCGTGCATGCCCTCTTCGGCGGGGTCATTCCGGAGATCGCGGCGCGCAACCACATTGCGTGGATATTCCCCACCATAGACAAGGTCATTGCCGAGAGCGGCGTTGATCTCAAGGAGTTTTCGGCCATCGCGGTGACCAGTCATCCGGGGCTCCTCGGTTCTCTCCTTGTGGGCGTCGGCGCGGCGAAAGGGCTCGCGATCGGGTGGGGAAGGCCGCTCATCGCGGTCAACCACCTCGAGGCGCATGTCCACAGTGCCTTTCTGGGTCGTGACGAGCGACCGAAGCCGCCGTATCTCGCACTCGTCATATCGGGCGGCCACACGACGCTCATGGCGATTGGTGAGGGGGGCCGTGCTACGGTGCTCGCCGAGACGATGGACGATGCGGCGGGGGAGGCCTACGACAAGATCGCGAAGGTGGCGAACCTCGGCTATCCGGGCGGGCCAGCGATAGACACACTGGCCCAGAGAGGGGATCCTTCCCGGTACGATCTCCCGTACCTTATGCGGAGCGGGAAGTATAAGGATACGCTTGCCTTTAGCTTCAGCGGTATCAAATCGGCGGTCAAACGCATTCTCGATGAGGAAGGTGACAAAGTTGCGGTGGCCGATCTCATGGCCGCGTTCCAGTTGCGTATCGTCGAACTCATCGAACGGCGGCTTACTATGGCGTGGGAAGAGGGCGCTTACACGGCACTCGTCGTTGCAGGGGGCGTCGCCGCCAACAGCGCGGTGCGGAAGATGGCGCAGGAATTCACGGCAAAGCGTGGCGTGCCGCTCTATCTGCCGGAGCTCAAGTACTGTCAGGACAACGCGGCTATGGTCGCGGCGGCGGCGTTCCCGAAACTCGATCGCGGCGAGTTCTCGCCGCTCGACTTCGATGTGATGGCGACCACTCGTCCCCAGACAAAATGAATCTCGCGTTACTGAAAACACTGCTTGCCGATGCGGGCGTTACACCGCGCAAGGGGCTTTCGCAGAACTTCCTCTTCGATGACGCGGCGCTCGAACGGATCGCCGACGCGGTCCCCGAAAGTGCCGGCTTTTATGTCGAGATCGGCGGCGGCGTCGGCTCGCTCACCGAGAAGGCGGTGGCGCGCGGCCTTCAGCCGCTTACCGTGCTCGACATCGATCGGGCGATGCTCCGCATCCTGCGCACGCGGTTTACCGGAAAAGCCGAGATCGTCGAGGCCGACGCGGTCCGCTACGACATCGCGCCGCACTTCGCCGGTACGCGTGGCGTCGTCTTCGGCAACCTGCCCTATCAGGCGAGTTCACCGATACTGTTCTCGGTCCTCGCGCAGAGCCGATATATCTCGCGGGCGGTGTTCCTCTTGCAGAGGGAGGTCGCCGAGAAATGTGCCGCCGAACCGGCAAGCCGGCTCTTTTCGCCGCTCGGAGCGCTCATCCGGCACCTCGGCGAGGCCGACATCCTCTTCGACATCCCGCCCGAACTCTTCTATCCGGCGCCCGCGATTGTTTCGTCGGTGATCGAAATAGTGATTCGGCCGCACGAAAAGACACCCGACCAGATCATGAAGATGGCCGACGCTTTCCGCCTCCTCTTCTCACACCGGCGCAAGACGCTCGCCAATGTGTTCAAGATGCACAGTCTCCCGGCAGAACTGCTCGCCGAATCCTCGATAGGCCCGAACGCCCGCATCGAGGAGATCGCGTGGCCGACGCTCGAATCTCTCGCCGCGCGGATTACCAAGACAAATCTTTGATTTTGGCGTCTCTCTCCGTATAGTGACCCGATTTTTTGTCAGGACGCCATGCGTTTTGCGATACTTTGCATAGCGCTCACAGCTTTTCTTGCCTCGAATCTCTTGGCCAAAGAACCGGCTCCCGCCGGCGTCACGCAGGAACTCATAGAGAAAAAAGAAGCTGAGGACGCAAAGAAGGAGGTGGAAAAAAGCGAAAAGGGGGAAGAGCGAAAGGAAAAGCCACGCAATGGCTACATCATCATTCCGGCGGTCTACTATACCCCCGAAACTTCGGCGGCGTTCGGTTTGTCGGTTCTCTTTTACTATCGCCCCGAGAACCAGCGAATAGACATGCGCCCCGCCGTCGTTCAGCCGACCGTCATCTATACGGTCAAGGACCAGATAATCCTCATCTTCGGGGGAGAGAACTATTTCGATTCCGAGCAGCGCTGGCATTTCTATTACCGACTCGAGGCGAGCAAATACCCCGATAAGTTCTGGGGGATCGGTAACGATACACCGCGGTGGGCCGAAGAGGATTTC
Source organism: uncultured Spirochaetales bacterium (assembly GCA_964415795.1). Taxonomy (GTDB): domain Bacteria; phylum UBP6; class UBA1177; order UBA1177; family JAKLFG01; genus CALITV01. Next base: position 130,201 of record CAYQBN010000006.1, read on the forward strand.
ACCGCATGGTACGGGCGTGTGGACATCACGGCGCGGTACAAGGTATGGGGCGATCTTGCGGTAGGCCTTGTCCATAATTTCTCTGGGTATGACATGCGCGACCTCGATACCGTCAAGAACCATGACGATCCCGAGGGGACCCGCGAACCGGCGCTCATCCGTCAGGGGATCGTTCCGGGAAGCAGAGGAGGATATTACAATGCGGTGGGACCTATGCTTTTGTATGATAGTCGCGACATCGTCTCATGGCCATCGAGAGGCATATTCGCAACGCTTTCGCTTCTGCCCTACCACCACTACATCGGCAGTTCGGCGAATTTTCTCAAAGGCGAATTCGACTTCCGTTGGTACCATAGCCTTACTGAGAACTATGTCTTCTCCCTTCAGTGGGACACCGTGCTTTCGGAGGGCGATGTTCCCTTCACGATGATGCCGAAACTCGGAGGGCGTGACAAGCTACGGGGGCTTCCCGAAGGACGCTTCCGTGACCGGAACATGACGCTTCTCCAGCTCGAGATGCGCATTCCGGTAGTGTGGCGGTTCGGTGCCGTCTTTTTCGCCGCCGCGGGGAATGTGTGGAACCGCTTTGAGGATTTCCGCCCCGAACGGATGACCTACGGTGGCGGCCTTGGTGTGCGGCTCACCATAGATCGTGATGAAAAGGTGAATGTGCGTGCCGATCTCGGGGTCACCAAGGAGGGATGGGCGGTGTATTTCTATCTCATGGAGGCTTTTTGACTTTTCGCACCTTATTATCTATAATGCCTTTGTTTGTGCGGAGATACCACGATGAACATGGAGAGACTGATCGATCTGCGCGTTCGTATGGAGCGGGTCATCGCCAACTATGTGGCGCGGGTGAGCGAGGAGTATCTCGAGGACGAACGGGGTCTCAATGTCGTGGCGCCAGCCGCAGACACCTATCTTGACGGCGACCGCCAAATCATCTTCCTTGAGACGCCGGCACTCGATGAACGGAGTGTTGAGATCACGCGTCGCGAGGGCATGCTCGTTTTTCGCGGTCTCAAGAAAAGGCCCGATCAAGCCTCCCGACGCTATCTTCATTTAGAACGGAGCACCGGTGACTATCTCAAGATAGTGCCGCTCGAACGCCCCGAACAAGATATCGTTTCGATAGAACATTCGTATAAACATGGGGTGATCAAGATCGTTGTTCTCTATCGAGACGGTGCCTCTTCCGGTCAGGAGCGCCCATGAGAAAGCGGGTATCGCTGACCATCCTCTTGATTCTGACAGTGATTGGAGAAGGGCTCGTCGCCGAGGTGTCGCAAGACAGCGCCGTTCCGGAGGCGAAGGTTTCATTCGATCGTTCTGCCACCGGCGTTAACTATACCATCTCCATCGCGCCGCCGTTCAAGATGAACCGGAAGGCGCCCTTCAAGTTCGAATTGCGCAAGAGCGCCGAAGAACTTATCCGGAGCGTTCCGCTGGAGGCGTTTACCAAGGAAAAGGACAAAGAGGTGTACCGTTTTACCTCGACGGCAGGCGAGAAACGGGTGCACTACTGGTTCATTGCTTGTAAGTACAAGGGCGATGAGATCATTGCCTGCAAAACATTCGCAGCGAAGGAAGACATCCCAGAGAAATAGGTCCATAACGGTTACTGAGTGGTATGCTGACGAGGTGAAACATGGGCATTCTGAAAGCGATAAGCGATGCTATCAAAGAAAAGGCGAAAGAAGAGGTCGTCAAATATCTCAAAAAGATAGCCGAAGAGCAGGGAAAGGGAACGGCGGAAAAATCGTCCAAGCCGGTCGACCGGCGTGACGAGCACAAATCTGCGTCGTCGGGGTACTCTGTCGATCGCGAGGAAGAACGCCGTCGCCGCGATGTCGATAACGAGCGCAGGGGCCGTTTCGAGCGCCGTGACCGCCACGAACGAGACCATGCTTCCCACGATAAAGGCGACCGTACCGACCGGTGGCAGGAACGGCTCGAAAGATACCGTGAGAAGTATCACGATGATTTTCAGGATAGACGCGACCGTGACGAAAAGGTGAGACGGGATCGCGAACAGGGACGCGACGAAATGTCTCTTCAGGATGAGGAGAAGCTGCCATTTGCTCGCCCGGAACCCAAGGAGATGCCGGTCGCGCAGAAAACCGTGTCTCCGCGAGCGGCCGATCCAGACAAAAAGCCGGAGCCACCCTCTCCGCAGGAGCCGGTGCAGAAGCCGATCGCTGTCACCGGAAAGCCTGTCGCAACGGTCGCCCGGAAGGAAGAGTGGATAGCGCCGCTCAACGACAAGCCCATCGAGAAAGTACAGATAGCCCTTGGGACCGATGAGGCCGCCGTTCCGGTGGATCTCGGAAGGATGATACAGCAATTACCGCCGCTCGAATATGCGCTGTACCTCAAACTTTACCTCTATTCCTTCAGCATCAGGAAGAACTATGGGTATGTCGGGGCAGGACTCAAGAAGAATGTGGGACTTGCCGATCTCGACTCCGCCGAGTTCGAACGGTTGCTTCAGCGCCTCGAAAAACGCGGGCTTCTTGCCCTTGAGAAGATATCGGAGTTCCAGTCGACCTATGTGCTCTATCTTCCCTTCGATGCCGATCGCATGGGGCGTGTCGAGGAGAAGAAGGAGGAGGAGAATGGAGAGCCTTCCTCGGCGTCGGCGGAACATCCCGCGTCATCACCCGCTGCGGCGTCTGAGTTTTCTCGCGAGGAGAAGCCTGCCACCTCTTCGAAAGCGGAAGTGAGAGCGACGGGAAAGTCGGGGGGATCCACAGGGAAGCAGGCGGCAAAAAAGGGTAAGACTCGAGAGGAGGTCGCCAAGAAATCCGCTCGGGACGCGAAAGAGGGGGGAGAAGCGAAGGGAAAACGCAAGGCGTCTCTTGAGTTGAAGAAACCCGATCGTCGGGAAGATTCGGAGCCGGCCACTGCGCCTTCTGAACCGGAGATGACGGCTCCCGGGGCAGCCGATCTGACGATGGACGACGAGCAACTTGCCAAGTCGTACCGCACCTTCGTTTCGATGGAGATAGACAAGGCGAAGATGCGGGTCGGGCGTTCCAACTTCGATAAGATATACATGGAGGCGGTCAAGTACATCGACAAAAAGTACGGGTTCAAGGTGCTCTCCGATCAGGAACGGTTCCGCGAGTACCTTACCCAATACTACATTTCGGCCTTCGACATCCCTTCGTTCGAGGAATGGAAGAAATCGAAAGCATAGCAGATCATGGACGCGAAAATATTTCTCAAGATGCTCAACGACATCGATATAAAGGTCATGCTTTGTAAGAGCAACTTCCAATGGAAACTGCTCGCCGAGAAGTACGAGGAGACGGTCCAGAAGATCGAAGCGTTCTACGGCGACTCCGTGCCCTCCGAAATCGCGGGGACCATGGCCCGGGTGAGAGGCCAACTGGTCGAAAAGAAGGGAACCTTGCCACCTGAAGACATACTGGTGTGAGTGGAGCAATAGGAGGAGAATCGCCATGATGCAGAAATTGCTCAACATCTCCGAGCGGGTGAACATCGCTATTCACGCGCTTGCCTATATCGGAGCAGCGGGGCAGAACGCATCGGTCAAACGGATGGCGAAAGACCTCGCGGTCTCCGAGACCTACCTCGCCAAGGTCCTCCAGCCGCTCGTCCGGGGGCGATTCATAGACTCTAAACGGGGGGCCAAGGGAGGCTTCACGTTAGCCAAAGAGCCGACCGCCATCACCGCTTATGATCTTCTCGTCGCGTTGGAAGGACCGCTTCCCCAGCAGGCTTGTCTCTTTACGACGCCTATCTGCGGAGATGAACACTGTCAATTCCGCCATATGACCGGAGAGGTTCGCTCTCTCATGGAGCGTCTTCTTCGCCAGATCACCATCGCCGACATCATGAAGAATGTCGATGCGCTCGCCTCGCGTCCCGTGGAGCGATGAGTTTTTTCTCTTTGCTTTTTCTTTGAGTTCAGGATACCATACTTCCGCGATCGTATCGAGGGAGGAAACCCCATGAGAAGACCCGTCGTAGCCCTTTTCCTGCTTATTGGGATGTCTCTGGCCGCCCAAACCTATGATGTCGGCAACATCGCCGTGGTTCACGGTGGGCCGAACATAGCGTCGGGGACCATCGGCGCGCTCGAGATGATAGCGGGGCAGGAATTCTACAAGACGCACCCTGACAACTTCGATTTTCTCGTCGTCTTCACCACCTTCACTCCTGCGATGAACATGCAGCAGGGACTCGTGGTACAGTACACGGTGAAAGGCATAGGGAGGGAAGGGGCGTTCACCCCTTATGGCCCGCCGTCGAAATGGGGAAGCGCCGGACGGCTCATCGGTGGTACCCGTATGTGCCACATCGATCAGTACCCCGACGATCCCGATGTTCCCATCTCCACCAATCCACTTTCTCCGTTTGCCGGTATGACGACGGTTGAACTGCTCGCGCACGAGTTCAGCCACTACTGGCTCATGGCGATCGATTTCAAGAAAGAGGGAATGGCCGAGAACCATACCGGTTTGCGTGGCTACGAGGACGGTGCCAATCAGCACTGGAACGCGAACGCGAGTTCGGGACCCTCGGTAATGTATGGCCAGCACTATGTGGACAATGGCGATGGATCGTTCACCGAGGTATTCTCGCTTCCCCGCAAATACGGGCTGCTCGATCAGTATGTCATGGGCCTGCGTGCTCCCGAAGAGGTGCCGCCGACCTTGTTCCTGTGCAGTTCTCCCGATATCGAACAATGCCGTGAAGGAAGCCCAGCGATACCGGCGCCCAAGAGCACCCCTGATAAAACGATCACCAACATGTACGGTCACTATGTGACGATAGACGACATCATTCGTGCGATGGGGCCGCGCATTCCATCCTCGGCTGAGGCGCCGAAGCACTGGAATGTCGCGTTCATCATCATCAACCAGCCGGGTATCGAACCCTTCCCCAATCAGTTGGAGCGTCTTGACACGCTCCGCGTTCGTTTCCAAGAATGGTTTTCGTGGGCGACCGACGGGCGGGGAACGCTCTGCACCGAACTTGACGGCGATTGCACCAATGTCGAGCCGGGCGACGATGATGTGATGCCCGACGAAAGCGTTGACGATGAGTGGACGCCCGACGAGGAGTGGCCCGACGAGACGGTGTTCGACGAGGTGGTGATCACCGACGAGACGACCGTTGACTCCGAACTACCCGATACTGTCGAGATGCCCGATACGGCCGAACAGCCGGACGGCGCGGTCACCGACACCGGCAGCGGTGGCGATGTGGTGCTCGTCGGCGAGGAGGAGAACGGGTGTGGGTGTTCACTTGTTTTCTGATCGCTTAGGGAGAAGTGTCATGAGAAAGTTGGTGGTGAGTTTCGTCTTGTTCTCAGTTGTGTCGCTGGGAGCGCAAACATACGATGTGGGCAATATCGCCGTTGTGCACGGGGGGCCGAACATCGCAGGGGGGGCGATAGGATCGGCCGAGCAGATAGCGGCGCAAGAGTTCTACAAAGCGCATGGCGATCTGTTCGATTTCGTCATCGTGTTCACCACCTTCACTCCCGCGATCAATATGCAGCAGGGGTTGCCCATCGTCGATGCGGCGCAAGGCATCGGCCGTGACGGTATCGGCGTTATCTATGGGCCGCCTTCCAAGTGGGGTAGTGCGGGACGCCTGAAGGGAGGCGTTCGTATGTGTCACATCGATCAATACCCTGACGATCCCGATGCCAACATGGCTTGGCCGCTTTCAGGGCTCACCTCGGTCGAACTGTTGGCGCACGAGTTCTCTCACTTTTGGCTTGCCGCGATGGATTTCAAAAAAGAGGGCGATGCCGAACCGAACACGGGACTTCGCGGTTACGAGAATGACAGCGTCAATCAGCACTGGAACTATTACTTCTCTTCGGGGCCGTCCGTGATGTATGGCAGTCATATCGTGGACAACGGTGACGGCTCTTTCACCTTCTATGCCGGAGAACCGCGTAAGTACGGGCCGCTCGATCAGTATGTCATGGGGCTTCGTGCCCCCGAAGAGGTCGGGCCACTTTTTTTCCTGTGCGATTATCCGGACATTTCCCTGTGCAAAGAGGGGAACCCGGCATTGCCGACTCCCCATACCGCTGCTCCGGAAACGGTCTCCGGAAAGTATAAGCATGAAGTGACGATGGACGATATCATTCGCGCAATGGGTCCCCGTGTTCCCTCGGCGGCAGAATCTCAGCATGACTTTACCGCCGCGTTCATCATCATCAACCAGCCGGGTATCGAACCCTTCCCCAATCAGTTGGAGCGTCTTGACACGCTCCGCGTTCGTTTCCAAGAATGGTTTTCGTGGGCGACCGACGGGCGGGGAACGCTCTGCACCGAACTTGACGGCGATTGCACCAATGTCGAGCCGGGCGACGATGATGTGATGCCCGACGAAAGCGTTGACGATGAGTGGACGCCCGACGAGGAGTGGCCCGACGAGACGGTGTTCGACGAGGTGGTGATCACCGACGAGACGACCGTTGACTCCGAACTACCCGATACTGTCGAGATGCCCGATACGGCCGAACAGCCGGACGGCGCGGTCACCGACACCGGCAGCGGCGGCGATGTGGTGCTCGTCGGCGAGGATGAAAAGGGATGTGGATGCTCGATAGTATGGTAGGCTGGCTCGTTTTTCTTCTTAGTTTGTCGCTGGGTGTGTTTTCCTGTGCCACCACACAGGCGTCGGATAGTCCAGCGGCGGGCGAACGACCAGTGCTCTACTTTTTCCATTCTGATAAGTGTCCTCATTGCATCGAGGCCAAGCCGTTCGTTGCCGAACTGAAGCAGCTCTACCCGCAGATCGAGATCCGCGAGATGGAGGTTTCCGAGCATCCGGTCAATCGCGAGATTTTCCTTCGCAAGACGACGGAGCTCGGCATCGAGCGGCGTGGTGTCCCCTTCTTTCTCATGGGAAAACGCTACATCGTCGGCTTTCGAAGGGGTATGAGCGAGGAGGCGATCAGGGCGCTCATCGAGGCGCACCTCGCCGAAATGGTCCCGGGGACGAGATAGTTCGGCGTTCAGAGGTTTTTCAGGAATTCTTCGATGAGCGTATCGCTCTTTTTCACGATGCGACGGTACCACTGCAGGCGGATCTCCTCGCGCCGTGCAGGGGTGAGGCGCCACGGGATACCGGGTCCGGCGTGCATCCTCCGCACCAGATGCGAGAAGAGCACCGCTACGCTCACCGAGATGTTGAGACTTTCGGTGAAGCCAAACATCGGGATGCGGACGAAAAGGTCGGCGGCGGCGAGGGCGCCTGCGGTGAGGCCCTGTTCTTCGGTGCCGAAAAGTATCGCTAGCGGTTCGCCTAAAGGAAGAGTTTCGGGTGTATGACCGTCACGGTGTGGGCTCGTTGCCACGACGCGGTATCCTTGCTGTTTCAGCGCAGTAATGCATGCGGTGGTGTTATCTATACCCGGTGTCCGATACCGATGGAGCGTCACCCACTTGACCGACCCCATGACGACCTCGGGATTCACCTCATATCGGTTGCGGTTCTCGATGATGTGGATGTTCTGGATGCCGTAACATTCGCAGGTGCGTATCGTTGCCGATGCATTGTGCGGCTGGTAGATGTCCTCGAGTACGAGTGCGAGATGATCGGTGCGCCACTCGAGCACCCGTTCGACGAGTTCCCTTTTGTGCGCGGTGATGAAGGAGGCGAGATGTTCGATGATTGCTTGTTTCTGCCGAGGGGTAAGGTCTGAAAGAAGCGCGGTAATGTCTGAAGCGCTCATGGGAGGAAGGCCTCTTCTCATGGAGCGATGACGGGAAGCGTTTCGCGCGGACGAGGATCGGGGATCGCCTCTGCCGCAGCGATATCTTCGGCGATGCGTTCGCGGAGTTTCTCGGGAGAACTGAAGCGTATCTCGCGCCGTATCCGTTTGAGAAAGTAGATGGCGGCCGGTTGGCCGTAGAGCTCGGGCAGGTTCTTTCCGGGCACATGGGTTTCGATCGTCCGTTCCCATGCTTCAGCGTCTATGGTCGGATTGGTGCCGATGTTGGTAACGGCACGCCAACGCCCCGAGCGAGTCGCGAGCACCGTCGCGTAAACGCCATCGGGTGGAAGAAGTTTGTCGGGGGGAGCGAGATTCACGGTGGGGATGCCAAGCGCGGTACCGATCCGCCTGCCCCGTTGCACGGTTCCCGAGATCACGAAGGGGAACACGAGAAGCTCGGCGGCGCGATCGACTTCGCCGTTCAGGATGAATTCCCGTATCGCGCTCGAACTCACACGCATGGCTCCGTGGAGCACCGGTGGGACAACGCGTGCCGAGATACCGGCCCCTTTCGCCCACCAGAGGAGGATGTCAGGATTCCCTTCTTGGTGACGGCCGAAGTTGAAGTTGAAACCGACCGTGATGGCGCTGAGCGTAAGCGTACGATTCAGCAGATCGAGGAACGCGATCGCCGTCATGTCGCGGAGCGGCTCGAAGGGCAGAACGAAAAGGTATTTCACGCCGAGTGCGGAGAGAAAGGAAACCCGTTCCGACTCGGTGGTTATCATGCGCGGAGGATACCCCGGTTGGAGAAGCGTTCGGGGATGTGGCGAAAAGGTGACGACGGCGAGCGTTCCGGAAACCTTTCGTGCTTCGTCGAAGATGGCGCGGTGTCCGAGATGGATGCCGTCGAAGTTACCGATGACGAGCGAGAGATGTCCGTGCGGCAGATCCGGGGTGTCTATCGAGCGATATATCTGCATCAGACGCGGTTCGCCGAACCGAGCACATGGATGTTCTTATGCTTGTATATCTCCTTGAGCGCATCGCGCGCCGGTCCGAGGTACTTGCGCGGGTCGAACTCGGAGGGTTTTTCGGCGAGCACTTTGCGGATCGCCGCGGTCATCGCGAGCCGACCGTCGGAATCTATGTTTATCTTGCATACGGCCGATGATGCGGCGCGGCGCAGTTGTTCTTCGGGAATGCCGACCGCGTTCTCTATCTTGCCACCGTACTGGTTGATGATGCGTACCTGTTCGATGGGTACCGACGACGAACCGTGGAGCACAATGGGGAATCCGGGAAGCCGTTTCTCGATCTCCTCGAGGATGTCGAAGCGGAGCGGCGGCGGGACGAGGATGCCGTCGGGGGTTCGGGTGCACTGTTCCGGTTTGAACTTGGTCGCACCGTGCGAAGTGCCGATGGAGATGGCGAGCGAATCGACTCCCGTCTTCGTGACGAAATCCTCGACCTCTTCAGGGCGTGTGTAGTGTGACTTCTCAGCTTTCACATCGTCCTCGATGCCGGCCAGGACGCCAAGTTCTCCCTCGACGGTGACATCGAACTTATGAGCGTATTCGACGACCTTGCGGGTAAGGGCGACATTCTCGTCGTACGGCAGATGTGACCCGTCTATCATGACCGAGGAGAAACCGCTGTCCACGCAGTCCTTGCACAGCTCGAAGGTGTCGCCGTGGTCGAGATGGAGCGCGATCGGGATCGCGACGCCGAGTTCAACGGCATACTCGACCGCACCGCGTGCCATGTGACGGAGGAGCGTCTTGTTAGCATATTTGCGCGCGCCGGATGAAACCTGCAGGATGACCGGCGATCGAGTTTCGACGCAGGCTTGGATGATCGCCTGCAGTTGTTCCATGTTGTTGAAGTTATACGCGGGAACGGCGTATTTGCCCGCCATTGCCTTTTTGAACATCTCCCGGGTGTTTACGAGCCCGAGGTCGCGGTAACTGACAGCCATGTTCTCCTCCTTGAAGGTGTTTATAGTGGTTTGCGAGCCAAAAAATAGACGGTCCGAAATGTTGCCGTCACTCCGGCGGGGCTACGGTAGGCCCGGTCGTAATGCCTCATGACGCGACGCAGATCGGCAGGGTCGATCGGTGCCCCGGTGGCGTTGGTCGATCCGATGGCCTTGAGAACTGAGAGAAACGCGTGGGTGTCGGGGAATGAAGCAGGAGTCTCGACAACCGAAAAGTGTTCTATGATGAACCCGTTTTCGAGTACCGCCGTAAGCACCGCGCGTTCGTCGGAGAGCGGGTGACCGGGATACCGGCAACCGATGACCTCGGTTACCGAACGCAGTTCACGGAGGGTCCCGTCGATGAACATCGAGAAGGCGAGCAGTCCCCCCGGCTCGAGGTGGTGCCAGTAAGAAAGGAATGGGTCGCGCAGCGAGGAGAACCACTGAAAGGTCGAGGCGGAGAGGATCGATCTGAAGCGCATTCCAAGGGCGAGGCGTTCTCCGTCGAGGCACTCGACGGTGATGCCGGGGAAAGAACCATAGGCTTCTCGGAGGGTGGAGACCATGGCGGGGGCGATGTCGCTCACTATACCGCGGTTGAGGCCAAGTTGCAAGATGAGGTCGGTAAAGATTCCGGTGCCGGCGCCGATTTCAAGGAATGGGATGAGACGCGCGGGGTTGGAGCAGTGGTTCCGAATGATGGTGGCGAGGTGTTCGGCGGTGCGGCGCTGGACGAATGCCACTTGGTTGTAGGTGGTGGCGGCGCGAGAGAAACTCTCGGCGATTTTTTGTTTGTCAATGGGATTGTGCATGGTCGAGTAACGAGCGAATGGTAGTTATGATCGTTTCGTAATGAGTGAAAGGAAGTGCGTGGCCTCCCGTCACGAGGACGGGGGTCGCGTGGAGGAAGAGTTTCTGCCACGCGGCAACGGCGGTGGCCGAGACGATGGTGTCGCCGTCGCCGTGGATGACGGTGACGGGAAGATCGGGCAGTTTTTGGGGGGCGTGCCACCGTTCGAGGAAGGCGAGTTGGGCGAGGAACGAGATGGTCGCCGTGTCTTCCGTGCGCGCCGTCTCGCTTCCCCGGTACTTGCTCGACGGCATCGTGTGGTCGCCCCGGCCCGGCAAGTCGCCGTGTCTTCCGTGCGCGTCGCCTCGCTTCCCCGATACTTGCTCGGCGGCATCGCGTGGTCGCCCCGGCCCGTTTCCCATCCCTTGCGCGATCAGCGGTCCTATCTCGCGGCGGAAGCGGTTGAGCCAGCCGTTTTTTATCTCTTCGGCGGTGAAAAGCTGTCGCTGAAAACTCTGGAGCGTGCGCGGGTCGTTGCGGACGATGCCATCGCGCATCTCGTGGAGCGCCGAGAGCGATTTTCCTTCGGGGAAGAGGTCACTTGTGACGAACGATGGCGCCGACGAGATCAGCACGAGACCGGCGACTTTCTCGGTTTGCCGTGCCGCCATTTCGACGGCGACCATGCCGCCGAGCGACCAGCCGACGAGGAGCGTCTTTTCGGTAAGGTCGGGCAAAAGCGGTGTTCCTTCGTCGGTGAACTGAAGGGTTGGCATGAGAGCAGTGGGGAATTCGCTCCGGTAACGGTGCCACACCGCACCGCCCGCCGCAAAGCCGTGAAGGAAACAAATGGTGGTCATTTCGCCTCATCCTTTCGTCGCGGAAAAATATAGCATATCTGTGTCAAAGGGCAACAAAAAGAATCTGGGGAAGAAAGGTGTTTTTTTTCTTTTCGATTTGGATATGGCACTTGACATTATGAACATAAGTGCATATTATGCCTCTCGTTGACAAGGTGAGTGGAGTGTGCGTGTGACCCTGTTCCTGATCGTTCTCTTTACGGTGCTCGGTTCTCTTTGTTCGGTCGGCATGGCCGGTCTTGTGCTTCTGTTCAGAGGGCATCGGATCGTTTCGGTGACCGGCGTCCTCATACCCTATGCCATCGGGACCTTGCTCGGGGCGGCGCTTTTCGGTACGATACCGCACGCTATGGAGCACCTGCCGAACACGACGGTGTTGCCGACGGTGTTGTTCGGTATTCTCGCTTTTTACCTTCTCGAGAAGGTGACCCTGTGGCGTCATTGTCACGAGCATGATCATCCGTGTGCGGTCCATACGCGCGCCGGCTCGATGATCCTCATGGGCGATGCGCTCCATAACTTCGTTGATGGGGTCGCGATCGGTGCGGCGTTCCTCGCCTCGGTGCCGGTCGGCATCACGACGGCGATCGCGGTGATTGCCCACGAGATACCGCAGGAGGTCGGCGATTTCGCGATCCTCGTCGAGAGCGGTTACTCTCGTTCGCGTGCCCTCGGGTACAATCTGCTGTCGAGCGCCGTCTCTCTGCCGGGAGCAATTGCCGCCTACTATCTTTTACCGTTCGTTTCGTCGGTCGTGCCGTACCTCCTTGCGGTGGCGGGGGCGAGTTTCCTCTACATCGCCCTTGCTGACCTCGTGCCGGGGCGGCGGGTGAGCGGGGGAGTGAAGAGTCTTTTATGGGAGGTTCCGCTCATCCTCATCGGCATTCTTACCATTGTCGTGATAGGGGAGGTCATAGGTCACTGATGCCGCGTCCGAGAAAATGCCGCCGGGTGGAAAGACCGCCTATTTTCGTCCAATTCAAACCGCAAGGCATTCCGTGGCGAGGGCTGGAGAAGGTGATCCTTTCGCTCGACGAGTTCGAGGCGATACGGCTTGCCGATCACGAGGGGCTCGAACACGCCGAGGCGGCAGAACGGATGAACATCTCGCGGCCGACCTTCACGCGGCTCATTGAAACGGCGCGTCACAAGATTGCGCAGGCGGTCGTCGAAGGAGCGGCGCTTGTGATTGAAGGAGGTGCGGTGAGGGTAGAGGGTGATTTCTGCCGTTGTCCTCGGTGCGGCGCGGCGCGCGAGCACCGGCGCGGCGGTCACCATGCGCGGTGCGGATACTGTGGTGCGGAGAGTGATTGTCAGGATATTTCACCATCAATGGAGGAAAAACCATGAAGGTATGTTTCCCGGTCGAAGAGAACAAAGGTCTCGACAGCATCGTGTACAGCCACTTCGGGTCGGCGCCCCTCTTCGTGAAGGTGGACACCGATACGATGGCATTCGAGGTGCTCCAGAACAGTGACCAGCATCATGCACACGGCATGTGTCATCCGCTCAAGGCGCTTTCGGGGCACGAGATAGATGCCGTCGTACTTGGTGGCATTGGTGCCGGGGCGCTCGCAAAGTTGAATGCGGCGGGGATCGCTGTGTATAAGAGCAGCGCTCCGACGGTGCGTGAGAACCTCGATCTCGTCGTTCAGAAGAAACTGCGCCCGATGGACGGCGCATGTGGCGGTCATGGCCATGGTCAGGGATGCGGCCACTAAGAGGATGGTATGCAGATAACTCTGCGCGATCTTTACAAATCCTTTCGCGATCCCGCGGGGAAACGGCGAGAGGTGATCACCGCGCTCTCAGCCGAGATCCCTTCGGGTGCCCTCGTTGCGGTCACCGGTCCGTCGGGGGTGGGGAAGACGACACTCTTCAACCTCGTGTCGGGACTGCTCCTCCCCGAGAGTGGCACGATAACGGCCGGCGGGACGGAACTCCCGAAACTTTCGGAGCGTAAACGCGATCGGTGGCGAGCCCAGAATGTCGGCTACATCTTCCAGACCTTCAATCTGCTTTCCGATCTCACGGTGCTCGATAATGTCGTCTTGCCCCATGTGCTCACGGGCAACGGAACGATCGATGGTATCCGGGGCCGCGCTGTTCGGATGCTCGAGGAGTTCGGTGTCGGTGCCGAAGCGGAGAAGTATCCGTACCAGTTGTCGGGGGGGCAGCGACAGCGCGTCGCGGTGGCGCGGGCGCTTCTTACCGAGCCGTCGCTTGTTCTTGCCGACGAGCCGACCGCGAACCTCGATAACGCCTCGGCACGGATCGTCACGGACGCGATCCTCTCGCTCCGCGGCCGTGCGACGATACTCATCGCCACCTATGACAGCCGTTTCGGAGATGTGAAGCCCGATCTCACCATCGCCCTCGGCGGGGAGGTTCCTCATGCGTAAGGTGGGGGCGCTTCTTACCCTTGCCGTTGCGTCACTGCGTGGACGGCTCTTTGCGACGGTGGTCTCCGTGTTCGCGGTCGCTGTGGCGCTCGCGGTCGTTGCGGTGACCGGCATCGTCTCGTTCGCGATCGCTCAACAGGCGTTCGAATCGGGGCGAAAATATCCCTTCATCATTGCCGCCGAGGGATCGAGCGAGACGCAGGTCATCCTCTCGACGATATTCCACATCGACAAACCGCGTGGAAAGATACCGTTCGCAACGTACGAATCACTGAAAAGCGATCCGCGCGTCACGGCAGCGTTCCCCCTCGCGGTCGCCGACTCGGTAGGGGTGTTCCCTATCATCGGGACGAACGGGGAGTTCTTGAAGGACATCGGAGTCGGCTATCGCGGCGATATCACACTTTCCGATCCGCACAGTGCGGTGCTCGGGGCGACGGTAGCGCGACAGCTGCTCATGGACATTGGCGCGCAGTTCACTGGCACCCACGGGGTCGGCGGCTCGGCCAACGAGGCGGATGAGCACGCGGAGTGGACCTACACGGTGAAGGGGATCCTCGCGCCGACCGGCGGCCCGGAGGACACCGCTGTTTATGTTTCCTACCGAGCCGTGTGGGCGATTCACCAGCACGGGGAACCTCACCACGAGGGCGAACATCACGACGAGGGAGGAGAAGAACACCCCGAAAAGGGAGAAGCAGAACACCATGGCGAGGGCGACCGCTACCACCTGTCGGAGGGGATGCTCACGGCGGTCCTTGCGCGGACCGCGAACCCGGTACAGGTTTTCGACCTCCAGCAGGAATACAGCCGTCCGGGGCTCACTGCGGTCAACACTGCGAGTGCCGTGCGCTCGTTCCAGAAGTACTTCAATACTGCAGGGCTCGTAGCCGCCTTTTTCGCCGGCCTCATGCTCCTCATCGCTGCGGTGCTCATTCTCGCGATCACGCTCATGGCGATTGAGACGCGCCGACGCGAACTCGCGCTTTTACGTATTCTTGGCATTGGACGGGTGACGATCGCGCTCCTCGTCATGCTTGAGGTGCTCATCGTCACCCTTGCGGGAGTGGTGGTGGGATCGTTGCTTGGCCACGGCGTTCCGGCGGCATTCGCCGCGGAGATCTCGCGCCTCATCGGTGCCGCTATCGAGCCGTGGCGCATTGGGACCTACGAACTGCCTGCGCTGATCGGTGCGCTTCTTCTCGGGCAGGCGATCGCCCTCATCGCAATGGTGCGGGTCTACCGGATGAATCTCGTCGAGGAAAGCGGAAAGGTCTAGCGTTTGACGATCGCGGCGAGCGCCGCTTCGACCCGTTCGCCGATCCGTTCGAGGCGCCGCAGGATTTCCCCATCGTGTTCGGCGGCGCGCACGAGCGCTTCCCAGTGCGCGAGCATCGCCTCTTCGTTCCCAGAACAGACGAGCAGAAGGTCGCCGCTCGCCGCGAGGAAGAGGTTTACCTTTTCCTCGGGAGACCAGCGATCGAGCGCGTGCATCTCGAGGTCGTCGGTCATGATGAGGCCGGTGAAGCCGATCTCGTCCCGGAGGAAATTCAGCCATGCCCGCGACAGGCTCGCGGGAAAGAGCGGATCGACATCCGGCACAAGGATGTGCGCCGCCATGACGAACGGTGCCTCACCGGCAAGGTCGAAGTAGGGGGAGAGATCGCTTTCTTTGAGTTCGTCGAGCGTTTTGGCGATGCGGGGCAGTTCCTTGTGCGAGTCTATCGTCGTGGCGCCGTGGCCGGGAAAGTGTTTGATGACGCCGGCGACCCCTTCGGCATGGAGCGCGGCAAGATAGCGCCACGCGTGGCGGATGACCTCGTCGGGATCTTCGGAAAAGGAACGGTCGCCGACGATGGAGGCGTCTTCTCCGGAGCGAAGGTCAACGACAGGTGCCATATCTACCGTGATGCCGAGGCGTCTCAGTTCACGACCGAGTCGCCGCACGCGGCTCGTGAACTCTGTCTCGTCGAGCGTCGCGAGTTCTTTAGCCGACGGAAGCGACCAATCGCCGGGGGGGAGACGCCGCACCCGGCCTCCCTCCTCATCGAGCGAGAAGATGCGGAGCGACTCGTGGTTTTTGCGCAGGTCGCTGCAGATCGCCTCGAGCGACTCGAGCGACTCGATGTTGCGTTTGAAAAAGATGACGCCGATCGGCTGGGTCTCGCGGAAGAGGCGCACCTCGCGCGACGACTCGGTCGATCCCGCAAGCGAGAAGATACAGGCGTTACCCGCCGCTTTTTTCAGCCGTTCGAGGTATGCCATCGGAGCATCTCTTCAACTCTTCGGAACGCCCGACCGCGGTGGCTAAGGGCGTTCTTTTCCTCGGGGGTCATCTCGGCAAGTGTCCGTTCGTGGCCGTCGGGGATGAACATTGGGTCATACCCGAAGCCGTTCGCGCCGCGCTCTTCGAGGATGAGCCGGCCGTCCACGCGACCATTCGCGCCGAGCATCCGGCCGTCGGGAAAGAGGATGACGGCGGTGCAGAGGAAGTAGCCGCGCCGGTCGGCGACATCCTTCAGGTCGTCGCGCAGTTTCGCGCGGTTGCGGACATGGTCGCCGTTCACTCCTCCCCAGCGCGCCGAATGAACGCCGGGAGCGCCGCCGAGCGCCGGCACGATGAGCCCCGAGTCGTCGGAGAGGACCGGCAGTCCGCCGGTGTGCGCGAGCGCCGCCTCCGCCTTGATCACCGCGTTCTCGAGGAAGGTCTTGCCGTACTCTTCCGGGTCAAAGCCATCAACGAACTCGGCGATCGAAAGGACCTCGACCGTCGTGAATATCTCGCGTGCTTCCTGTAGTTTGTGGCGATTGCCGGTTGCGAAGACGAGTTTCATGGACCGGTGGCTACTCTTCTGGTTTCGCTTTGAACGATTCCCACACGAAGTAGGCGATGAGCGCCGCGAAGGCGACAAGGGCGAGCGCTTCCGAGATGAAGGCGCCATTCGCTATTTTGTCCCAATGAATGAGCTTGAGCGAATCTTCGGTGCCGGTGAAGAAGAGGATGATGGCGCCGAGGACGCCGAAGAGCGCCGCACCGGCGATGAAACCGGATGCTATGAGGATGCCGCGGTCGGTGCGCGCCTTGGCGAGTTTCTCGTCCTTGGTCTTGCCGAAGAAGTGGTTGAGCAGGCCGCCGACGATGAGCGGGGTGTTGAGCGGCAGCGGGATGAACATGCCGAGCGCGAAGGCGAGCGGGGAGACCTTGAGCCAGTTGACGAGTATCGAGATGACCGCGCCGACCGAGAGGAGCACCCAGCTGACCCCTTTGCCCGACATGAGCGGCTCGATGATCGCCGCCATCGCGTTCGCCTGCGGCGCGACCATCGGGTTGGGGTGTTCCGGCGTCTGGACGAAGCCAAAGACTTGGCTGAGCACATAGATGACGACGCCGACGGTGGCCGACGCGACGAGCGTGCCGAGGAACTTGAAGGTCTGCTGTTTATACGGGCTCGTGCCGAGCCAGTAACCGACCTTGAGATCGGTGATGAATCCGCCCGCCATCGAGAGCGCGGTGCAGACGATGCCGCCGATGACGAGCGACGCGACCATCCCCTGCCAGCCGCTGAGTCCAACCGCGACGAGGACCGCCGAGGAGAGGATGAGCGTCATGAGCGTCATACCAGAGACCGGGTTGGTGCCGACGATCGCGATCGCGTTCGCCGCGACGGTGGTGAAGAGGAACGAGATGACGAAAACGGTGATGAGCGCGACGACCGCCTGCGTGAGGGTCACCTTGACGCCGAGGATGAGGAAGATGAATATCGCGACGAGCGTCAGTCCGATGAGCGAGAGGACGAGCGACATCTTGAGATCGCGCTGGGTGCGGAGCACCTGCGTTTCGCCGCCCGTTTTACCGCCCATGCCGACCGCCAGTTTGAACGCCGAGCCGATGACGCCGCTCGACTTGATGATGCCGATGATGCCGGCCATCGCGATGGCGCCGATGCCTATCGGGCGGACATGCTGTTTGAAAATGTCCTCAGGTGACATCGCGGCGAAGGGATTTGTCGGAGCGCCGGCAAGCACCGCGAGCGCGCCGATCTCGTTGATGAGCGGAACGAGCACGAACCACGAGAGGAGCGAACCGACGACGATGATGAGCGAGAAGCGGAGCCCGACGAGGAAGCCGAAGCTGAAGATGAGCGCGCTCACATTGAGCTTGAAGACCATCTTGACCTTGTCGGCGAGCGCCTCGCCGTAGGGGAGGAGCGTGCGGCTCGTGAACTCCTCGGCCCACAGTTTGAGATAGGTGAAGGCAAAGTCGAACAGGCCGCCGATGAGGCCGCTCGTGACGAGCAGTTTCGCACCCGAGCCGCCCTTCTCGCCAGTCATGAGTATTTCGGTGGTAGCGGTTGCTTCGGGGAACGGCAGTTTGCCGTGCATGTCCTTCACGAAGTACTTGCGAAAGGGGATGAGGAAGAGGATGCCGAGGAATCCGCCGAGGAGTGAGGAGAAGAATATCTGCCAGAAGTTGACCTGTATCTCAGGGTACTTCGCCTGAAGAATGTAGAGGCCGGGTATCGTGAAAACGGCACCGGCGACGATGACGCCGGAAGCAGCGCCGATCGACTGGATGATGACATTCTGTCCAAGCGCGTTCTTCTTGCGGAGCGCCGCCGAGGCGCCGACCGCGATGATGGAGATGGGGATCGCCGCCTCGAACACCTGACCGATCTTGAGACCCGAATAGGCGGCCGCCGCCGAGAAGACCGCCGCCATGAGCAGTCCCATGAAGAGCGACCAGTTCGTCACTTCGGGCACATTCTCGGTCGCCGGCATGACCGGCTGGTACTCTTCGCCCGGTTTCAGTTCGCGATACGCGTTCTCGGGAAGTCCCTTGACCGGGCCGCCTTCGCCATGACCTGACATCGTTTCCTCCGTTCGTGGTTGCCAGTTCCCTCACACGATACGGGCAAGCATAGCGGAGCAAGAGGTATTGTCAATGAAAGCAGAACGTTTCCGCCGTTTCTTGACGCACCTTTCCCTTTGTCGTAGGATGACGCGAGTGGACGGTTCTTAGCAACTTTGCAAGAAGGAGAAGGCAATGGCTTACACGATCGCTTCGGTGCGTGCACTCGAGATACTCGATTCGCGCGGATTTCCCACCGTCGAGGCGGAGGTGATGCTCGACTGCGGCATCGTCGGCCGCGCGGCGGTCCCGTCGGGCGCATCGACGGGCGAGCGGGAGGCGTGCGAACTGCGCGACGGCGACAAGAAGCGCTACAACGGCAAGGGGGTGCAGAAGGCGGTCGGCCATGTGAACGGCGAGATCGCGCGGCTCATCGTCGGGAGGACCTTTACGAACCAGCGCGAACTCGACTACGCGCTCATTGAACTCGATGGGACGCCGAACAAGACGAACCTCGGTGCGAATGCGATCCTTGCGGTCTCGATGGCCTTTGCGCGAGCCTGTGCCAGTGAGATGGGAGTGCCGCTCTTCGCCTACCTCGGTGGAGCGAACGCCCACCTTCTTCCGGTTCCCTGCATGAATGTCGTCAACGGCGGCAAGCACGCCGACAACAATGTTGACTTTCAGGAGTTCATGATCGCGCCGCACGGTGCGCCGTCGTTCGCCGAGGCGATACGCATGGGGTCTGAGGTCTTTCAGGCGCTCAAGAGTATCCTCAAGGGGAAGGGCTATTCGACCGGCGTCGGCGACGAAGGCGGTTTCGCTCCGGACCTCAAGTCGAACGAGGAGGCGGTCGAATCAATCATCGCCGGCATCGAGAAGGCGGGTTATAAGCCGGGTACCGATGTCTCGATCTGCCTCGATCCCGCGGCGAGCGAGATGTGGGAGGAGGGAAAGTATGTCCTCTTCAAGAGCACCAAGAAGGCGCTCAGCACCGAGGAGCTCATTGCGCTCTGGGAGAAGTGGGTGAAGGACTACCCCATCATCTCGATAGAAGACGGTCTCGCCGAGAACGACTGGAAAGGCTGGGCGGCGCTCACCAAGCGACTCGGCGGAAAGATAGAGCTCGTCGGTGACGACATCTTCTGCACCAACAAGAAGATACTCGAGAAGGGGATCGCCGAAGGGGTTGCCAACGCGATACTCATCAAACTCAACCAGATCGGGACCGTCACCGAGACGCTCGAAACGATAGAGACTGCCTACCGCAACCACTACAACTGCTTCGTCTCGCACCGGAGCGGCGAAACGGTGGACTCGTTCATCTCTGACCTCACCGTGGCGGTGAACGCGGGAAAGATAAAGACTGGCAGCGCCTGCCGCGGCGAGCGGATCGAGAAGTTCAACCAGCTCATCCGCATCGAACGCGACCTCGGGAAGAGCGCCCGCTTCGCCGGCCTCAAGGCCTTCAAGAATCGCTAGCGGGTCTTTTTCACTTCGACTTGAATTCCCAGATGCCGTTGTAGGGCTCTCCGGAGGCTTTGAGTTCCTCGGCGCGCTCTTTGAGGAAGGCGAAGGCCTTGTCTTCGGGGAAGGTGGTTTTGGCGCAGAGCGCGAGGCATCCGTCCATGTCACCGGCGATAAACCGTTCGAGCGCTGCCTCGTACTCCTCTTTGAGCCGCCGCTTCTCTGCGACGACCGGGTCGCCGAGCCGGCACATGAGTTCGTAGATCTTGACCCCCTTCTTCTTGCCTTTCACCTGCACCGTGTCGAGCCAGCGGAAGAAGAACTCATCCTGCGCCCGCTCGAATATCTTCTCCGAGGCGACGATGCGGACACCGTAGGGACGCGTGAGTCCTTCCATGCGCGAGGCGGTGTTGACGGCGTCGCCGATCGCCGAGTAGTTGAACCGCTCCTGCGAACCCATGTTGCCGACGATCGCCTCGCCGACATTGACGCCGACGCCCATGCGGACATCGGGCTTTCCTTCGGCCTTGAACTCGGCGCGCACCGCGTCCATCCGCTCCATGATCTTCATGGCCGAACGGCACGCCTCCTTCTCCTTGTCGGGGACATCGAGCGGCGCACCGTAGAGCGCCATCATCGCATCGCCCATGTACTTGTCGAGAAAGCCGCTGTGTTCGAGCACCGCCGCGGTCGCCGGAGTGAAGAGGCGGTTTATCGCCTTGATGAGGTCTTCGGGCGGCATCGATTCCGAAAGCGTGGTGAAGCCGACGATGTCGGAAAAGAGGGCGACGATCTCCTTCTTCTGGCCGTAGAGGGTTATCTGTTCCGGATCGCCGGTGAGTTGCGACAAAAGTTTCGGATCGAGGTACTTCGCGAAGGCGTTCCGCATGAAGGAGGCCTGTTTGTCCACGAAGAAATACTTGCCGATGTAGATGAGCAGCATGAGGAACCAGAGGAAGAGGAGCGGGGTCGCGAGGTAGATGACCACGCCGTTCTTACGGGCGAAATACCCGAGGAAGAAGAAGAGAAGAGAATAGACCACCGTTCCGGCGATCCCTTGCCAGAGAGGAACGCGGTGGTAGAGGAACCGGATGAAGAAGAGCGGCAGAAGGACGAAGAAGAACGAGACGAGATACGACCACACCGGTGCGGTGAGGAAGCGGTTTCTCAGCATGTTATCGAACATCGCGGCGTGGACGAAGATGCCGGGAATGAACTCCTCGAGCGGAGTGACGCGCTGGTCCCAGGTTCCGAGCGCCGTGTTGGCGACGAAGACCACTTTGTCCTTCACATCGGCGGTCGCCATGTCGGCGATGGAAAAGGTATGGAATCGCGTGCTCCGGACAGAGTAATTGATGAGCGAGAGACCCTCATAACTCACGGGGATGGTAAGATCTCCGACCGCAACCTCCTCGAGGCCGGTCGTCGAGTAGGCGATCCGCGCCGTTTTTCCGAAATACAGTTGCGCGGCGGCGAGCGAAAGCGAGGGGAGAAGGACCCATTCGCCTGTGCTTTCGTCGCGGACCTGTGCGAGGAGGAGGTAGTGGCGGATCGGGCCGTCGAGATCGGGGACGGTATTGAAGAACGCGAGGTCGGACCCGGTCGCGACGAACTCGGGAAGCGGTAAGAGAAGCCCGGCATAACTCGCGGGAAGCGGCGGTTTTCCCGCTGCGGCGCCCTCGACCGGCTTGAGCAGGAAGTTCGACTTGTTCTGCGCCGCTTTTATCGCCGATGCGGCGGTGGCGGGGTCCTTTACCTCTTCCGGGGTCTGAAGAATGGCGCCGAGTACCACCTTTTTCCCGTACTTGTCGAGCACCGCTTGGAGTTTCGCGTCGCCCGGCACCCAGTTCGGGTCGAGCATTCGGATCTTCGCCTCGAGGTCGCGGTTCACCCGTTCCGAGAAGGTCATGTCGAACACGATACCCTTCGCGCCGCGCTCCATGAGCGTCTCGATGAGGTCGGCGATGACGCCGCGGTCCCACGGCCAGCGTCCGTACTTCTCGAGCGCCGCATCGTCGGCCGCTGCGATAGCGAACTGGTTCGACGGCTCGTCGTCGGGAAGCATCTTCACCTGCACATCGTAGAGGAGCATCTCGAGGAGGTACATGGTGCGGTTCCCCTCCGGTTTGGCGAGGTAGCGGATGAAGAATGCGGCGAAGATGACGAACGCGCCGACGGCGATGGCGCGGACGACCGAAAATCCTTTGTCAACCGGTTTCTTTTTCGTGTTCATGGGCGTTTTCCCCGTCGCAATCGTTGCAGAAGATCGCTCCATACTAGCGCGCTTCGCGGCCAAAAGCAAAAAGAGGCGTCCCTTTTCTTCCTTGCCAAAACGGAGCGGTGACGATACAATACCTTTTCGTTACCTCGTGGGTTGAGGGAGTGTGCCGTGGAGCGGAAGTCATTCATACGAGAAGTGGTCGCTGTCGTCCTGTGCGTCACCGGCGGGTGTATGGTCGAGGAACTGCCATACTGCGGGAACGGGATCCTCGAACAGGGTGAGGAGTGCGACGATGGCAACATCAAGGACGGCGACGGGTGCAGTGCCGTCTGTGTCATCGAGACGGCGATTGCCGACGGAGACGGCGTGCTCCCTGACAAAGGGACCGACGCCGAAGGGGTGACGGTGCCCGACGAAGACGAAGGGGAATCACCCGAACCGGTGCTCGACAAAGATGTGCCTGATACCGTCCACGATCAAGACGAGGCCACCGACAGTGTTCCCGATCCCGGTACGGCCACCGACAACGATGCCTTCTGCGGTAACGCCATCGTCGAAGAAGGGGAGGTGTGCGACGGCAACACCGCCTCGTGTCGCGATCTCACGAATGGCGAAAAGGTAGGGACGACCTACTGCAACACCACCTGCTCCGGCTGGGATCTTACCACCTGCACGCAGGGGCCGCACCTCGCGCTCATGGAGCCAGTAACCTACGCGACGACCTACCTCTACCCCGACATCGCGAGCGTCGAATCGAACCCGACCCCTGCCGTGTACGGCACCGCGGCGTTCCGTGCCCAAGTGCCCGCCGGCAGTTCGGGGACCTACTCGATCCCGCATCCCCAGTCGGACAACCACCTCATTCCCACCATCGTCACGCAAGGCACCGTCATCGTGATGCAAGACTCCTACGCGGGAACGACCTTCACGCTTCCCTACACGCTCCTCGCGATGACGCAGAGCACCGTGGTAAACGGCGCGACGCTCAAGGTGGGGATCGCATCGAATTACGAAGCGAACTTCCTCGTGATGGACAACACCGTTGATCCTTCCGATCCGAACTATGACTGCGTCGTCCTCGTCGGGTTCGGCACCCTCCACATCACGCAGGCGAACATTATGATCGGCGCCTCAGGGCGCCTTTCGTTCACCTCGGACAACCTGCGGCTCTACCTGCCCTCGAACACCCCTGACGGTAACATGCAGAACGAGATAACCGCCGCCGGGTTCCTCATCTGTCAGTGAGGGTGAGGATATCGCGTAATTTCTGAGGAGAGGTGGTAACTGCCCACCGCCAGTGACCAAAGCCACCGTGGGCGTTGACGGCTTGTACCCACTCATCAAGGAATTGGAGTTTGACTCTATCTTGTTCACTTTCTTGGCCTTTGGTTTCTAAGACAAGCATTTCGCCAGTGGTAAGGCGCACGAGAAAATCGGGACGGTATGTGCGTACAATTCCCTGATAGAGATAGGGTATCTCAAAGCCAAGATGATCATTTTTTGCCCACGCCGCCACCCTTTCGTGGGTATCTAGAATAAAGGCGTCCGATGCCTCCCAAGTGCTATCATAAACGCAAACATTGATATGGGACTTGGCTGTACGAGCACAAGGCTTGCCGGTGTACCATGGATTCATCTCGCTGGTCGAGCGGATGGGATGGTCGCGGTCAAACACCGGCTCAAGCCGCTCGGTGTTTTCCCGACGGACGGCATTCAGCACCTGCTGTATGACGCGGCTCATGTTGAGGGTGATGATGAGCCGACGATGTAGGGCATCCTGATAGAAGAGCGGTGGAGAGATGCGGATGCGGTCGGATCGGATGAACTGCTCGACAATGCGGATGAGTTGCGCCAGCAAGAGATCCTGCTCCCCTTGCCAGGCAGGTCTCATCTGGACGAAGACATCGCGTGCCGTCTCGAAGATAATGCGCTGGGTGCGAAATTCTGCTGCTAGGCGTTCCAGTTCGATGCGATCAACTCTTGTCACATCCGGTTTGCCCTCCAAAACAGGAGCCAGTTCTGCGATTTGTGCGGTTTTTGATGCATCCAGTTCAAGTGACGGCACATGCGACCAATCTACGGTGAGCCTTGGCTGGAAAATGTGCTCGATGCGCACGATGTTTGGCCAACGAATTTCATAGGCAGATTTGGTTGGCTCCACATGGACCAGTGTTTTCGGTGTGGGTGGTGGTGGGGGAGTATCGGGACCTCCTTCGTGGGGGAGAAAGGTGAATGGCACGCCGAAAATGTTAACATATTCGGGATCAAGCAGTTCTACTGGTTCTCCGGTGATTGGATGAGGTTGGGTACGGATTTCATAAGATGTGCGTCGCAGACCACGACCAACTACCTGTTCGCACAGAAGTTGTGAAGTGAAAGCGCGAAGACCCATAATGTGGGTGACGGTTTTGGTATCCCAGCCTTCGGAGAGCATACCGACCGAGATGACATTCTGAATTTGCTCGCCCGGTTGACCGATTTTGCCCACCGTATCCACCATTCGGCGGAGATATTCGGCCTGCTCAGTCTTTGTCAGTTTGCGCTTCACCGGAGTCTCATCCGTCTCATTCTCTTCTCCTTCATCTTCATTCTCCGTGGCAGATGCGACCACTTCTTCTTTAGATTCGGCTTCTTTCAATACCTTCGAGTCTATATGTAGGATACGCTGAGAGTCACACAGTTCGTCAATGTGAATGCGACGAGTGTCGAAGGCGTGTTTGACGCGCGCCGCCGTTTCGACGCGGTTGGCGACGGTAATCATCACCGGCGGCGTAGGCAGACCAGCCGCCTGCCAGGCCTTGAGCGTCTCGCGCCAGTCGTAGCCGAGCAGGTAGTAGGCGTTCAACACCAGGTCGGGGAGGGGTTCGTGCGGTTCGGCCTTGCGGTTTAGGTCGTCTTTGACCTCGGGGTCATTGTAGATGTGGTAGAGGCGCGAGCGGTAGGTTTTGGCGTCCGGCACGGCGTCGTCGCGGATGACGACGCGCGGGGTCTTGACCAGACCCGATT
>CAYQBN010000007.1:0-4155 GCA_964415795.1 uncultured Spirochaetales bacterium
GAAGCCTGACACCGACACACCCAAACCTGACACCGCCGCCGATGCCGACACCGAACAACCCGATGAAGCGGCAGACGAAACGGTCACCGACGAGACGGGAGATGAACTCGGCGACGCCCTTCTTACCGATGAGGACACGATAGCCGTCCCTGACGACACCAAAAAGCCTAAAGGCGACGGCTGCGGGTGCTCGGTGGTGTTCTGAGAAAGACCTCCCTTCTCCTTCCTTGACATTTCTCCCAACCAATCGTTATGATGAGACAAACATTTTTCGTGGAGATTTTCGCATGCCGGTCCTTAAGACACCCCCCAAGATGATGATCCCTAATTTCTTCACCAGCATCAACCTGCTCATCGGATTCGTCGTCGTTTGGCTCGCGATGGACGGCCAGTACGACCGTGCGGCGTGGTACATTCTTCTCTGTGTCATACTCGACAAGATGGACGGCACCGCGGCACGCGCCTTCGACGCCTGCAGCGAGTTCGGTATCGAGTTCGACTCGTTCAGCGACTTTTTTTCGTTCGGCGTTGCTCCTTCGCTCCTCATTCTCTCGTTCTTCAACGGCGTCACGAAGGGAAGCATGGATGCCGTTCCCCTTTCCATCAAGGGCGCATGCGCCGTCTACATCCTCCTTGCGGCGATACGGCTCGCCAAGTTCAACTGTGCCGACAAGGACGACCGGGAGTTCTTCTACGGCCTCACCTCGACGCAGGCGGGAGCCACGGTCGCCGCGCTCTTTTTGACCGCGCGTAAGTATGACGCGCCCTTCATTACCGATGAAACGATCATGAGCGGGGTCCTCGTCATCCTCGGCATTCTCATGGTCTCGAATTTCCGTTACCGCAAGTTCAAACTCCGAAAGAGTCGCCTCATGAACATCATCCAGACGATAGCGGTCTTCGGTCTGCTCGCCTGTATCGTCTTCCATGTATTCCCCGAACTTCTCCTTGTCGTTCCGCTCCTCTACTTTGTCATCGGAGTACTCGTCACCCACTTCGAGGCGCGGCACGAACCGCCGGCTCCCGAGGAGAGCGGCGAGTGACCTGCGCGACGATCCGACAGGGCATAGACCGTTTTGACCGCGCCCTTGTCGGGAAAGAGCGTGTCGCGCTCATTGCCAACCACACCGCGCTCGATCGAACCGGCAAACCAACTCCGCTTGCGCTCCGCGATGCGGGCATCCGTCTCTCTTGCGTCTTTTCGCTCGAACATGGCTATTTCCCGGTGGCACAGGACATGGAAGCGGTCGGCAAGGAACAGAAGATCGGCACCCTACCGGTCATCTCGCTCTATGGCGATTCCCCTGCATCTCTCGCCCCGGCGACGGCACATCTCGACCGCTTCGACACCGTCATCTACGATGTACAGGACATCGGGAGCCGCTACTACACCTATCTCCAGAGCCTTACCCTCTTCATGGACACCCTTGCCGCCGAGCCTCGAAGGCTCATCGTGCTCGATCGCATAAACCCGATAGACGGCGTCACGGTGGAGGGAACGCCGCTCGATCCGCACTACGCAAGTTTCGTCGGCCGGTTTCCTCTCCCGCACCGCCACGGGCTCACCACCGGTGAGGCGGCACGCTTTTATTATCGGTGGAAAGCCTACTCATTTCCCTTCGAGGTGGTGACCGTCGAAGGGTGGCGACGCGACTCGTTCGCCGATGCCTACGACCTGCCGTGGATCCCGACCTCTCCCAACATGCCGACGCTCGACACCGCCATTCTCTACCCCGGCGGCTGTCTCGTCGAGGGAACCAACCTCTCCGAGGGACGCGGCACCACCTTCCCGTTCCATGTCATCGGCGCGCCGGGGATAGACCCCTTTGCACTTGCGGAGCAAGTCGTCCGTTTGTCACTTCCGGGCCTTTCGGTCATGCCGATCGAATTCCGTCCGATGTTCCAGAAGCACGCCGGCAAACGGTGCGGCGGCATCTATCTCTCGATCACCGATCGCGCGGCCCTGCGACCGCTCCGCGCCTATATCGCTATCCTACAGGTATTCCGCGACTTTCTCGGCGATGAAGGGTTCTTTCGCGCCAAGCCATACGAATTCGTGAGCGACATACCCGCTATCGAACTGCTGCTCGGTGACAGACGACTCATCCAACTCTTCTATGACAAGGCTCCCGCCGAGGGAATAGACGCCCACCTTTCCGCGGCGGAGGAGCGCTGGCGCCTCGAACGACAGGAATACCTACTCTACTCATGAGAAACGAAGAGATCACCATAGCCGTCGGTATGAGCGGCGGCGTTGACTCGTCGGTCGCCGCGGCCCTCCTCCGCGAACAGGGATTCCGCGTCATCGGCCTCACTATGGCTATCTGGGACGACTCCGTCTCCCTTCCCGAAGAAAGCCTGCGCCACGCCTGTTGGGGCCCCGGTGAAGAGGAGGAGATCGAGACGGCACGCCGCGTCGCCGCACAGATCGGTATTCCGTTCCATGTGGTGGATCTTCGCGAAACCTACCGTGCCGAAATCATCGAGCATGTTCGTCGCGAATACCTTGCCGGAAGGACCCCTAACCCGTGCGTCCGATGCAATCACCGAGTCAAGTTCGGGGTTCTCCTCGAGCAGGCGCATAGGAGCGGTCTCTCGTTTGACCGTTTCGCCACCGGCCACTATGCTCGCATCATCGAAAAAAATGGACGCCTTTTTCTCGCCAAAGCAATCGACCACACTAAGGACCAAAGTTACTTTCTCGCCTTTCTCCCCGCCGCTCGACTGCGCCATCTCATGTTCCCCCTCGGCGAGAAGAAAAAAAGCGAGGTGCGAAAGATCGCGACAAAGCTCGGTCTGCCAGTGGCCAATCGCGCTGAAAGCCAAGACTTCATCGGCACCGGCGATTACAGCGTCCTCTTTTCTCCTGACGAGGCGCTTCCGGGGGACATCGTGGACGAAACCGGGAAGGTGCTCGGGAGACACCGCGGCATTGTGCACTACACCGTCGGTCAGCGGCGCGGCATTGGAGTGGCGACAGGAAAACCGTGCTATGTCCTCGCAATAGATGCCACACATAACCGTATCGTCGTGGGCCCGAAACACCGCCTTCTCGGTCGCGGCTTCGAGGGAACACAGGTCAACTGGTTGGTTTCACCATCCTCTCTCAGATTCCTTGCCGCCGTTCGCATCAGGAACACGCACCGCGAGGCACCGGCACTTGTTACGGTGGGCGACGACCGGATCGCCGTCCGTTTCAACGAACCACAACTCGCGATAACACCGGGACAGGCGGCGGTACTTTATGACGAGGAAGAACGGGTGCTCGGCGGCGCGATCATCGAAAAGGTTATCCCCTATCGGGAGGAATGATGAGATACCTCGTAATGATGCTCATGTGCAGTCTTCTCGGCACAATCTTTGCCGCCGAGACGCAGGAAAAAACGAACCACGACGAACCAAATGAGGATCTCAACGGGAGTCGGGTCTATCTCAAGATCGGCGGCGCACTCCTTTTCGATGATCGGCGTGTCGTCCCCGAGCCTGCGTTCGGGCTCGGTTACCGCTATGAAGAGGGGATGCTCATGGTCGACCTTTCCTTCTTCAACGAGACGATCGGGCCGACGCTCGATTGGCGCGACTACAACGAGGAGATACCCTACGAACGCAACAAACTGCACATCACCGTGACCCGGTGGGCAAATCTCTCCTTTTGCTGGATCGCCGAACCGGCCTCATGGCAGAGTTTCTACGGCGGCGGTGGGCTCGCGGTCGAGACGCTCGATCTCGAGCTAGGCGACGACATCTCTTCCGAATCGGGACTTGCCGCAACCGTGATGATCGGCTGGGAATTCCTCCGCGATCGCAAGGTAGCCATCCTTACCCAACTGGAGGCGATCTTTCCCCTCTACGCCGGATCGTTCGGCGGTGACACTTTTTGGGTGCCCTCACTCACCCTCACGGTTGGAGCGGGCTTCTAGAGACCAGAAGACAAAAAATGCTTGCATAAGGAATTGAATGTTCTAAACTTCCTTTCAGCCTTGTGCAGGAGGAGAATGCTCATGAACATCGTGCATGGATTTCTCGTCGTGCTAGGAGCGACACTCATTGCCAGTGCGTGCACCCCAAGCGAAGACGAAGGAGAAGGGAACGATACCCTCGCGGTCACCGACACCGGCGATACCGGTGACGGCGCGGTCACTCCCGACGAGGGTG